>NZ_CAMYFP010000028.1 GCF_947255105.1 uncultured Campylobacter sp. | reverse complement strand
TAAGAAATACACATTTGGAGATACAACTTTAGGCAATACAAGTGTTGTTACAAATGAGATATTAACTACTCAATTAAACAATCTATCAACACAGATATCTAATAAAGACTTTAATATAACTCTAGCAGCAGACAAAGGCAATGCAATAACAACAAAAACAAATAAACAAATAGGCATAGTAGGAGCCAATGGTAACATAAAGACAGAAGCCAATGGCACTCATCTAAAGATAGGCTTAAGCAACAATGTTGAATTTGATAAGAATGGTTCTAAGAATGGTTCTATCGTCTTTGCAACTGGTCAAAAGGGTGATACCAACATAACAAAAAACAATGTTACCTCTAAAGATATAGTTGCTACAAATGGCACTAATACAGTAAAAATTAGTGGAGAGAGTGGAACCATCACAGGTCTTACAAATACAGAGTGGAATGGAACAACCGATGATATAAGTAGAGCTGCCACTGAGGGGCAACTTCAAAAATTTACTCAGCTTTTACAAAAAGATATCAACAAGAGTAAGGTAAAAGTAGCAGCAGGAAATAACATAAAAGTTACTTCCGCAGTAGATGCCACTACAGGAGCTACAACCTATACAGTTGCCACAAGTGATGATGTTAATTTTACAAAGGTAACTGTTGGCAATACTATCATTCAAAACAACAACATATCAGTTGGTAAAAATATCTCTATTACAGATAAAGAGATTAAAAACGGTAATGTTACAATTGCAAGTAACTCTATAGATATCAACAGAATTAAGTTAGATAAAGATGGTCTTACTATCACATCACCAGATGCAAATAAAACAGTATCGCTTACCAAAGATGGTCTTAACAATGGCGGTAATAAGATTACAAATGTAGCTGATGGAGTTGCTGCTAATGATGCAGCCACTGTTGGACAACTTCAAAAAATCAAAAACGTTGTCAACAATAGTCCTGTTGTAGCAAGTGTCAACAAAGATCATTGGGCTGAACAAAACGCTACTGCAACAGGTAAAAACTCAGTCTCTATAGGTGGTGGATCTAGCGATGACAACAGAAGCAACACCGTTTCAGTTGGTGCCAAAGGACATGAAAGAACTATAAGCAACGTTGCACCTGGCATCAAAAATAGTGACGCAGCCACTGTTGGACAACTCAAATCAGGTCTAAATGAGATCTATGGTCAGTTAAATAGATACAAAAAACAAAGTAGCGCAGGAACTGCCGCAGCAATGGCAATAGGCAATATGCCACAATCCACAGTCCCTGGAAAAGGTATGATAAGCTTGGGCGGTGGCTTTTATGATGGACAATCCGCTATGGCTATTGGCCTATCTAAGATGAGTGATGATGGTAGATGGGTAGTCAAAGGAAGTGCAAGTTACGATTCACAAGATAAAGCTGGAGCTTCTGTAGCCGTAGGATTTCATTTTTGATTGACAAAGAGTCTTTTGACTCTTTGTTTAAATTGTAAAAAAGGGTAGAAATATGAGAAAAATGTCGTTGATAGTTTTAGCAGTTTTAGGAGCTTTCATTTTGCAAGGTTGCACCACCAAATCAAGTCAAAGTGTTCCATCAAGTGGCATTATGAGCAAAGATGATGTGACCTTTCCAGATGCAGAAAAAAGCATCTACAAAAAGGCTTTTAGTGTAAATTTGGAAAATCTCAGAAAAATTGAGTCCGGAATGAGTAAAGATGAGATAAGAGAACTTATCGGTGTGCCACATTTTCCAGCGGGTGTTGCGAGAGTTGTGGAGTGGGACTATCTTTTTAACCTCAAAAAAAGAGCCGGCGATAAGGACTTTATCTGCCAGTATAAGGTTGTTTTTGACTCAGATGATCATAAAGCTAGAAGTCTATTTTGGAAAGATGAATCTTGTGAAAACTTTGTAAATGAAAAAGAAGGCTATGAGCTTGATAGCTTTGTTTTGTTTGACTTTGCAAGTGCAAAACTAGAAAAGAGCGAAAAAGTTAAAATCTCAAATTTGGTTGATGAATTTGGCAAAAATAACATAAAAAGTATCGTTGTGATAGGTCATACGGATTTGATTGGTGATGATGATCTAAACACAATTTTATCGCTAAGAAGAGCCAAATCTGTCAAAGATGAGCTTGTAAGACTTGGTATAGAAAGAGATATCATCACTATCAAAGGTCTAGGCAAGAGTGACCCTACCAAAGAGTGCGACTCAAAACTTGTTAGAAATAAATTCATTAAGTGCCTCAAACCAAACAGACGCGCACAGATAGAAATTAAGATATACTAATCTACAAAAAAGCCCAAAGAGATTTAAATTTGGGCTTTTGGCTTAAATTTAGCTCCCTAAATTTCTAAATTAACTTTAATTTGCCCCTAATTCAATCTAAATTTCACTAGATTTATTGGTTGTACTCATAAATTTATCAAATCAAAATACAAAATAATTTTGTAATAAAAGAGGATTTTTATATCACTCCTAATTGGTATCGAAAATAGAACAACTATCAAAGAGATGAAAGAAGAAAGAATAAAATAAAATTTAGCTTAATCACAGTAATCGCAATTTAAATTGTGATGCTTGAAAGCTAAATTACGAACTTCATTAGGAAGTTTTCCCTTGTATCTTTTGTAATAAATGGAAAATTTACTATGAGATGTGTATCCAACAGACTCAGCTATCTCCTTTATGGGAAGCTCAGTATTTAAAAGAAGAGTTTCAGCTACATTCATTCTTTTCCTTTGGGTGTATTCTGTAATGCTTTGACCATATTTTTCTTTAAACAAATTTTTTAATTTTGTTCCACTCATTTTAGATATTTTTTCAAGTGTTCTTTGGTTTATATTCATTGAGAAATGATCATTTAAAAATCTGGCTACATCTTCAAGTGCTTTATCATCATCAGACTCAATTTTATAATTTTTTCTATTTAAGTAGGTATCTATTACTCTGCTTATCCACTCATTTGCTTTGGCTTTAAAGAAAAAATCAGCAGCAGGAGCGCTCATCTTACAATTTAATATTTCCATTGCCACTTTTTCTAATGACTTTGTAAGTATTATTTGATTTGATTGAAGTAAAGCCCTATAAAATGATTCTAGGTCAATGTTAATGGATGATAGATGTTTTTTTAGAAGTTCTTTTTTAAAGCCTATAGAAACAGCAAGATAATAACAGTTCTCGTGCAATAAAAATCGAAAGTCATCTTTTATATTGTCAAAGTCAAAAGTGCATAATGAGTTGGCTGTCAAAGTTTGATAAGGATTAAATTTCTCGCCATTTGCACTTACAATGTAGCTAGAGTATATCGAAACATAGTCTGCCATACTATAGGTGCTATTTTGAACTACCTCTTCTCTGATATAAAAATCATGTATATCAATAATAAATCCATCTCCTTCATAAAACCAATACAAGCCTTCCGCATAAGTTGAGTTATCTTTACTCCAACGAAATGTATGCCCTGCACTTGAATATTTCTCATTGTTTTTACACTCATCCACCTTCATATATTCTTTTACAAATTCATAATAAGTCATCATAATCATATCCCTTTTAGACAATATTCCAATTAGCCTTATCGATTAAAAACTATTGTATTTGTATTATAATCGATGTATAATAAAAAATCAATGATAACTATTGTCAAAATTTATATCTAAATGAGATATTAAAGAAAGGGGAGATGAATGAATATTTATAAAAAGCTATTTGCTTATGTAGAAGACAAAAAATATCTTGGAGCTTTTGCTATAGCTTTTTCTGTTATATCTGCAGTGCTCACAGTATATGGATATTATTTAATCTACAAATTTTTAGATAATTTAATAATTAATTCAAATTTATCTGGTGCAGAGAGCTTAGCATTAAAATCTGTTATTACACTAACAAGTGGAGCGATATTTTATTTTGTCTCAGGGATGTTTTCACACATCTTAGGATTTAGGCTTGAAACAAATTTAAGAAAAAGGGGGATTGATGGCTTAGAGAAAG
>NZ_CAMYFP010000027.1 GCF_947255105.1 uncultured Campylobacter sp. | reverse complement strand
TGGAGCGGGAAACGAGAGTCGAACTCGCGACCCCAACCATGGCAAGGTCGTGCTCTACCACTGAGCTATTCCCGCAATTAAAAAAGAGTATGTTATCATCTTTTATACCTTTTGTCAATAGATAGATAAAACTTCTAGCTCTTCATCTATAAAATAGCCATTTTTGCCAATAGGCGAGAGATAGAGAGCGTTTGCCATAACTATAGGTTTTATCATGCCTGAGCCAAATTTATTGCCATTTATAGTTGTAAATTTGCCATCTTTTAAAACTCCCAAAACTAAATTTGATCTAGTTGGCTTCAAAGAGATATTTTCTGTGGCTTTTGCTCTAAATTTCGTCCAAAAAATATCACTACAACCGCTTAGTTTTTTTA
Source organism: uncultured Campylobacter sp. (assembly GCF_947255105.1). GTDB lineage: Bacteria > Campylobacterota > Campylobacteria > Campylobacterales > Campylobacteraceae > Campylobacter_B. Next base: position 4,490 of record NZ_CAMYFP010000027.1, on the reverse strand, counting down.
AAAATGGGATTATTACAGCAAAGGCTATAAGATAAGCAGCCATTGGATTGCCAGGTAGAACTATGATATATTTGTCATTTTTTCTATAAATTTTAGTAGGGCGTCCAGGGCGAACTGCTATACCATCAAAAAACTTACTATAACCAAGCTCTTTAAGCGCCTCTTGCATATAATCAGCCTCTCCAACACTAGCACCACCGCTTGTTATAGTTATGCTCTCATCATTATTTAGAGCTTTTTTTATGCTCTTTATATCATCTTTGATAATGCCACGATAGGTTGCATTAAAGCCGCTTTGCTTTAAAAGTTGATAGATACCTGTGGAGTTTGAGTTATAAATTTGATACTCCAAAGCTCTCTGCCAAGGTTCAACTATCTCATTGCCAGTTGAGTAGATGGCAATTTTTGGAAGCTCTTTAACCTCTATTTCATCTACTCCTTGACTTGCAAGAAGCATGAGTTTTGATGGTGTAAGCTTATCACCTTTTTTTAAGATAATTTCGCCACTTTTTATCTCTTCGCCTCTTTGTCTATGGGCATTGTCTTTTTTGACCTCTTTGTTTATCTGTAAAAATCCACCCACAACTTCGCTATTTTCAATCTCTATAATTGTATCACTTCCCTTTGGCATCATAGCGCCGGTCATTATTTTGTAGGACTCATTTTCTTTTATCTCATAAAGCGTCATATCGCCAGCAAAGATAGTCCCAAGAACTTTTATCTTTTTGGAGTGGAGATCTTCATATCTAAAGGCATATCCATCCATTGCTGAGTTATCAAAGGCCGGAAGGTCCTTTGTTGCTACAATATCAGTTGCCAAAACTTGACCAAGCGCGTCTCTAAGCGATATCTTTTTTGTGAAATTTAGCGCCTCTAGTTTGCTATCTATCAAATTTAAAACCTCATAAATATCCATCTAGCCTCTCTCCTTAAGCCTTTCTATCTCTACGCCAAGCAATCTTAACTTGCCCTCTAAGTTTTCATAACCTCTATCTAGATGATAAATTCTATGCACTTTTGTAGTTCCTTTTGCAACAAGTGCTGCCAAAACTAGTGCAGAGCTTGCTCTTAGATCTGTTGCCATTACATCAGTGCCAAAAAGTTTTGAACCACTAATTGTAGCTATATGTCCGCTAAGTTTTATCTGCGCTCCCATTCTTAAGAGCTCTCCAACATGCATAAATCTATTTTCAAAAAGTGTCTCTTCTATGATACTAGCTCCGTTAATTGTAGTACAAACTGCCATAAATTGGGCTTGCATATCTGTAGGAAAGGCAGGATATTCTTTGGTTACTATCTCTACAGGCTTTAATTTTTGTGCTTTTTTGATGGTGATGCTATCTTTGTCTATCAAAAAGCCAAAGCCCATCTCTTCAAACTTCGCAATAACAGCACTTATATGTTTTGGCTCACACTTTTTTATTGTGATGTTTGAGTTTGTTATAGCTCCTGCACATAGATAGGTGCCAGCTTCTATCCTATCTGGTATGACAACTATCTTTTTATCTGTTTTAAGTAGCTTGCCATTGGTTCCTTCTATCGTCAAAACGCTAGTTCCACACCCATCAATCTGGACTCCAGCCTCTTTTAGTGCCTCACAAAGTGCTACTATCTCAGGCTCTCTTGCAGCGCTTATTATCTTTGTCTTTCCCTTTGCAAGGGCAGCTGCCATTATGATGTTTTCAGTGCCTGTAACTGTGATTTTGTCAAAATTGATAGTAGCTCCAACAAGTCCATTTGGAGCAGTTGCCACGACATAGCCCTCTTTTATCTCTATCTTTGCACCCATTTTTTCTAGCGCACTTAGGTGAAGATCTATTGGTCTTGCACCTATCGCACAGCCACCTGGCAAAGAGACTTCACACCTTTTAAATCTTGCAAGAAGAGGGCCCAGAACCAAAATCGAGGCGCGCATTTTTCTTACGATATCATAGTTGGCTTTTGTTGAGTTTATGTTGTTGGTGTTGATTGTAGCGCTATGCTCTTTTTTTTCTATCTTTGCACCTAAATTTGAAAGCAGCAACAAAAGAGTGTTTATGTCGGCTACATCTGGAAGATTGGTTATTTTAAAGTCATCTTCAAAAATCAAACTAAGCGCAATGAGCGGCAAAGCAGCATTTTTAGAGCCGGATATTTCAACACTTCCGCTTAACTTTGCCTCACCTTTTATCTGTAAATAGTCCATATCACATCCGCAAAAAATTTAAAATAAGTTTGATTATACTATAAAAATAAGAAATAATAAAAAGCCATCTTTATGAAGTTTAATAAATTTTGATAAAATCAAGGCTATATTTTTGGAGTTTTATGTGAAGATAAATTTATTGATAGTTTTAACCATTTTTATAGCAGGTTGCTCGGCAATTCAGCCACCCAAACAAAGTGTAGTTATGGAGTATGAAGTTACTATCTCCTCTTTTGCAAAAGAGAGCAGTTTTTATAGAGTATAGGTTATGTTAAAGAGTTTTTATAAAAACAATGCAGTTACACTTACAATAATCCTTATAAACTTCCTTATTTACTTTGTTTCTCTACTCTTTTTTGGCGATGAACCGATACAAAAAGTGCTAATTCAAGGCAGCAACAATAGAGTTTATAGCGATATTTTAACATTTGATATGCTTTTTGGGCTTAGTTTTAGATCTGTTGCATATGGATTTTGGTGGCAGTTTTTTACAACTATGTTTATACATGGTAGTTTTTTACATCTACTTATGAATATGGCGGTGCTTTTTCAGTTTGGAACTATGATCGAAAACTATCTTGGCAAGGTCAAATTTACGCTTTTATATCTAATAGGCGGTCTTTTGGTCTCTTTGTTTTGCCTAATTTATATAAATTACTCTGGCTATGGCGGGATAATTGTTGGTGCAAGTGGCGCAATATGCGTGCTTTTTGGATACTTTGCAACACTTGTGCCAAAGCAGGGAAAGCCGCTTATTGTTATGATTGTGCTACTTAGCTTTTTGCCAGGAGTTGCTTGGTATGCCCACATTGCGGGAGTTATAATAGGATTTGTCTATGCCAAATTTGAACAGAAATTTATTTTACGATAGTTTAGAAGAACTTCTGCAAATCTCAAATTTAGATGAGAAATTTGCCAAATTTAGAGAGTTTTACAGCGCCTTTAAAGAGGGCAAATTTAACAATTTTCAAAGAATGACTCCACCAAAACCGCTATTTGAGCCAAGTTATAAACAAATTTGCAACATCGTCCCCATCAAGCAAAGCTCCAAAATAAAGTCAAAAAACAAAGAGGCACTCTTTTTGCACAACATCGCTCACATCGAGTATAGTGCCATAGAGATAGCGCTTGATGCTTGCTATAGGTTTGAGATGATGCCAAGGGAGTTTTATAGCGACTGGCTAGAAGTCGCAAGTGATGAGATAAGGCACTTTTGCATGATAGAGAGTTGCCTTTGTAAAAGTGGCTTTAAGTATGGAGACTTTGCTGTGCATGATGGGCTTTTTGTCGCCTTAAAAAAGACAGAAAACTCACTTATAGAGCGGATGGCTCTGCTTCCTAGATTTATGGAGGCAAATGGACTAGATGCCAATAAATTTATAATAGAGCGCCTTAAAAAAGAGGGCAAAGAGGATATCATTGCTCTTTTGGAAGTTATCTTAAAAGAGGAGGTTTCGCACGTTTATAAGGGCGATAAATGGTTTAAGTGGTGCTGCAAAAAAAGCGGATTAGAGTGTGAAAAGCTCTATTTTGATATAATTTTGAAGCACTATCCAAACTCTTTTTCAAACAAAAGAGAGTTAAACATGGAGGCTAGACTAGAGGCTGGATTTAGCCTAGATGAATTAAAAAAGATAGAAGAGCTACAAGAAAGGGCTTTAAGATGAAGACAATTTATTTTATTAGACATGCAAAGGCAAAAAAAGACGACGAAGAGCAAGAGGACAAGGAGAGGGGGCTTTCAAAAAAAGGCATTGAAGATGCAAAACTTATGAAAAAAATGGTAAAAAATAGACTTCATCCTCAAGTTGTCTATTCAAGTAGTGCAAAACGGGCAAAAGAGAGCGCCAAGATACTTTTTAGTAGTGGCGCAAAGGTAGAGTATTTTGATGAACTTTATACTTTTGAAAAGGACAGTCTAAAAAGCTTTATAGAAAATATCGATGACAATCTCAAAAGCATTGCAATAGTTGGTCACAACAACGCCATTACAGCAGTTTGCGAAGAGCTAAGCGATAGTGCCATCGGCAACCTACCAACTTGTGGAATATTTGCCATTCGTTTTGATGTGGCAAGTTTTAAGGAGCTTTTTGAAAAAGAGGGCGAGATACTTTACTATTGCTATCCAAAGATGTTTAAGAAAGAGTAGGGTTGCGCAGACAACTTTGCTTTTTTATTGCTTTAAATAGCTTTAAATTTCAAAAGCTACAAATGAAAGTTATTGTTCCATAATTTACTTTCAAAGCTAAATTTCAAAGCTAAATTTCAAAGCTAAATTTCAAAGCTAAATTTCAAAGCTAAATTT
>NZ_CAMYFP010000026.1 GCF_947255105.1 uncultured Campylobacter sp. | reverse complement strand
AGCTTTAGCGGTTTTACATAAGGGTATGTAAAGTGAAATAAACTTAAAGGAGAAAGCCATGAAAAAAGGTTTTACAATGATTGAGTTGATCTTCGTGATCGTAATTTTAGGTATTTTAGCAGCAGTTGCTATTCCAAGACTAGCAGCTACAAGAGATGATGCAGAAGTTGCAAAGACTTTGTCAAACTTAAGCACTATGATTTCAGATGTTACAAGCAACTACACAGCACAAGGTGAATTTGCAGCAAATATTGACCAAATGACAAATGTTGCTGGTGTTGCATGGGTTGATACTACTAAAAGCCTTAGTGACTTAAATACTGAGGCTGTTGCAGAGGGTAAAACAATCCAATCACAGTTTAACTTCAAAGTTGGTAAAGATAATGATTGTGTTCTAGTAACTTTCATCAAAAACGATCAACAAGATGTAAATCTCTATGTTGGAACAGCAAAGCTAGTAACACTTCAAGACGCGGTTGAAAAAGCAGAGGCTGATTTAAAGAAGGCTGAAAGCGCTGCCACACCTGATCCAACAGCAATAACTGCTGCTAAAGACAAACTTAAAAAAGAACAAGATGCATTAAAGGCAGCTTTAGAGAAAAAAGGTGCTATTGCTAAAGATGGTGCTACAGCACAATGCAGAACTCTAACATCTACAGGCTCTTTCCAAGATATGGCTGGTAAGAGATATAAACTTAGCGGTTCTAACGTAAAATTCTAAACTCTGCTCTTATAAGAGTTTCGCCCAAAGGTCAAAAGCCTTTGGGCTTTTTAAATTTAAATCAAAAAAGAACTTAAGATGACTGATAAAGAAAAATTACCAAATATCGTTTCGTATTGGAAATTGGAAGAGGATTTTATACTATATGATGATGGAGATTTTTTCGTGATTTATGGAGTATATAATCGTAAAAAGAGTGAAGAAAAACCGGGCTTTGCTTTAGGTATTTGTTGGAAAGGTTATCCTGTATATCATAATGTTTTATGTCCTACTGTACTCGATGAGAAAACTTCTAAAATCATTTTATCAGGTCTTTCAAGCTTTGCCGTGATGCAAAAAGATATTAAAAAACTTGAAATCATCAATAAACTATCTTCAAAATTATTTAAAGATTAGATTTGATTGGTCATTTAAAAACTTACAACACAGGCAATAGCACAACTAAATCAAAAAAATATCAAAGTTATAAACTTTAGAAATAAAATACTATAAATCAATTTTTAATCGGCTTTTACGATTTGACTGTTTTGAAATTTTAGTTTTAAAATGTCTGTTTTTATAAAAATATCTATAAAATTTTTACTATATTTGACTTTAAAATTTTGTATTTTTGTTTTGGCTTGTGGAATTTCACCTTTATTTATCTGCATTTTAGTTGATGAAATTTGCAAAAAAGACTTTAAATTTCAGTTGCTAAATTTAAACTCTCAAAACCCAGCTCAAACTTGCATTCTTAAAACCTAGCCAAGATTTTGAAATTTAGGCTTTTAAACCTTTAAATTTGTAAAAATTTGAGTTATATCTTTTAGCTACTTTTATCTGCCATTTAATCAACCACTATAAATAATCTTTAAAATAAGCCACCTACGCTACGCCCACCAAATTCATCAAGCCGCCACAAACAAGCCAAACCACCTCAAAGCGTCCAATGCTCCAACCACAATCAGCCTCCAAGCAGAGCGACACAAAGCCAAATCCATTCAAAACTCATCACCATAAAACACCACCCAATCCGCCAAAACACTCACCATTAACAACAAAATAACTCTTTTTTAAGTATATGCCAAACACCAAGACTTCAAAATCCCCACCAACCCACCAGCCAAACTTGCAAAAGTCGCTTAAAGACCATTAAAAATTGCGAATTAATGTTATAATATGGCTCTCATTAAAGGATATTTGCATAAGAGTATGCGACCGTCCAATACAAAAGGAGAAAAAATGAAAAGAGCTTTTACGATGATTGAACTCATCTTTGTTATTGTTATTGTGGGTATTTTAGCCGCAGTTGCTATCCCAATGCTATCTGCTACAAGAGATGATGCCACCGCTGCAAGATGCGCCACCGACGCCTCAACCGCACTTAGTGACATTTTAAGCTATTCGCTTGCAAAGGGCGAGTTTGACGGCAATTTTAGCAAGATGACCGCTGTCCAATTGCAAGATGGCAACCTACTTGCAAAGGACAAAAAGTGCATTAAGTTTGCATTTGACAAGCAAAATGAGCTTCTCATAGTAAGTCCGGGCGAAGACAACGCGAGCGGCATTTGTAAAACTATCCTAAACGATACAGCCGCAAAAAGTCTCATTAAGAGTTATAAACTTGGCAATATGGAGGTAGTTCAATAGAGTGGTAATCCCACTCTAGCCACCAAAACTACCAGAATTCAGGCTCCAAAACCCAGCCGTATTTAGCTTTTAAATTTCAGTTGTTATTTAAGACTTTAACTTTCAAAAATCCAGCTCAAATTTAAACTCTCAAAACCCAGCCGAAGTTTGAAATTTAGGCTTTTAAACTTTTAAATTTATAAGTAACTTTAAGTTGGTGAGCTGTTAAATAGATTGTAGTTTTTAAAGCAAATCAAACTTTGAAATTTAAACTTTCAAAATGTAGGTTGATTTAGCCTTTAAATTTCCAAAACCCAGCCATTAATCTTTTAAATTTCAGTTGTTATTTAAGACTTTAAATTTCAAAAACTACTCAAATTCAAATAGAAAAGCCTCAGTATCCAAAGTCCCAAAAACAACTCAAACTAAAAATTTCAAAAGCCAAAAATGAAGCTCAAAGCTCCAAAACTAAGCCCAAATTTAAGACTTTAAATTTCAAAAACAAGCTTAAATTTTAAAATTTAGACTTTTAAACTTCCAAATTTAGAGCCAAATTTAGCTCCAAACTTCGCTTTTATTTATCTCTGTTGATAACTTCGATGTGTAGATTTTCCAAGATATCAAACGCCTTTTGCTCCATCGCCTTGTCATATGAGCTAGTTGCCTTAGCATCGACAAATATCCTAGCTTCCGGCGCGCTAGCCTTTGCGATGATGGCATTTGAGATGACGCAGATGTTACTTACAAGTCCTGCAAGCTCAACGCTCTCATAGCCCCTTTTTTCTATCAACTTACCAAGCTCAAGCGATGCAAAAGTTGGCTTTTTTATGATGGTGTGAGGCTTTGAGATCTCTTTTAGAGTATCTACTAGCTCCCAGCCCTTGCTATCTTTGATGCAGTGAGGCACGGGCAAAAACTTCCCCTCTACGCTTTGCATGTAGCTCTCATCGTGAGTATCCAAAGTAAAGATCACATCATCGCCACGACTCTCATACTCTCTTATCTTTTCCAAACAGACCTTTTCTATCTCCTTTGCTCCCTCAAATCCAAGCGCCCCATCTACAAAGTCATTTTGCATATCGACCACAACTAAAACTCTTTTCATCAGTATCCTCCTTCATTTAATACCTTATAGCTTTGGCAGCCTTTCGTCTCTCTTAGGTCACACGCCTTGCCAAAATACTCCTTAGCGAGCTTCAAATCCTCTTTGCCGTGAGTTTTGTTGGTATAAGAGAGACCCACTTCCAAGCAACTACTCCCAAGTCCCGCCTCACAAGCCTTTTTGAGATAGCCAAGGCTATCCTTTGGCGCGCACATCTTTGCCGCCTCAGCGCAGCACTTAGCGCAACTCACGCCGCACTCTTTGCTAAATAGCTCAAATGCCTTTTTTAGGTCCTGCCTAACGCCTCTACCATCTCTATACATCCTTGCAAGCTCGCCACACCCTGCACGCTCATCTGCTACGCAAGACTTTCTAAAGTATCCCACCGCCTCAAACTCATCAGCCGCCACGCCAAGCCCGCCGTCATACATAAGCCCAGCACTATAGCAACTTTGCAAAAACCCAAGCTCACAAGCTCTAACAAAGAGCCGCAAACTCTCCGCCATCTTTGGCTCTTTGCTAGAGAGATAGAGATATCCTAGATTGTGACAGGACTTTGCTCGAAGCTCAGTAGAACTTGCATCATCACAAAGCGCGCTTAGTATCGTTACGCCACTCTTTTGGTCGCCACTATCAAGAGCGCTCTTTGCTCTAGCAAACAGCTCCAACTCCTCTATATCTGCTATCTGCCCACATCCAAAGACCAAAGCCACCATAAGCACTATCAACTTCTTCATACCAACTCCTAAAGCGACTATTTTATCAAATATTTTTCAACAAAGCCCACTCTCATCTAAAGCAAAATTATCTTTAAAAAAAGATGATTTCATTTACCATTCATTAATAAAGTAAATTTTTACTATCAACTCACCTACCCAAAGCCTCCCCCTACATCGCGCTTTATAGGCAAAATGTCATTTTTATGACACTTATAATCTAAAAGATAGTATAATCATAAATTAATTTATTAAAATACATTTTAAGAAAAGGTTTCATTATGAATAAGATTTTTAAGTCCAAGAGTAAAAACGGCACCTCTGTAGCCATGAGTGAGCTATCAAGCGCCAAGTCATCAGTGTGTGGCAACACCAAAGCCAAAGAGGAGTCTTTGTCGCTGCTTGCAAGCTTCATAACCAAACTCTCACTTCTAACAGCACTGCTACTTAGCCCTAGTTTGGTGATGGGAAGTTATATCATCGTTGATGATGATGGCAAAGACCCGAATCTCAGCAATGGAGACACTGCACAAAATTTGAAAGAAGTAAAAACCGGTGGGCCAGTGACATTCCCGGTTGATGCAGACTACGCATTTGACTCTGGAGCAACTAACGGAAACAATAGACTAAGGATAAAAGGGATTGATGGTATTCATCTAAAAATGGGCAGATATGCCGACTCTGATCAAGCTAATAAAGGTTCACAACGTTGGATGACTATCGGTCTAGACTATGGCAAGCTTGACTACAAAAAACTTACAGAAAACTTAAACAAGCCCACCAACATGAAAGGCAGTATCACATCAAGTGACTTAACTATAACCAATGGAGCAAACAGGCTATTTGGCGATAATGTCACTATCTCTATAAAAGATGGCTCTATAACAGAAGCTAAGATGCATAAAGACCTAAAAGATAAGATTGACAAAGCCTCTAAACTAGCAGATGGCAACATAACATTTGGTGCAGACTCAGGAACAGCAA
>NZ_CAMYFP010000025.1 GCF_947255105.1 uncultured Campylobacter sp. | reverse complement strand
TCACACCAACATTTTACATAAGGGTATGTAAAGTGAAATAAACTTAAAGGAGAAAGCCATGAAAAAAGGTTTTACAATGATTGAGTTGATCTTCGTGATCGTAATTTTAGGTATTTTAGCAGCAGTTGCTATTCCAAGACTAGCAGCTACAAGAGATGATGCAGAAGTTGCAAAGACTTTGTCAAACTTAAGCACTATGATTTCAGATGTTACAAGCAACTACACAGCACAAGGTGAATTTGCAGCAAATATTGACCAAATGACAAATGTTGCTGGTGTTGCATGGGTTGATACTACTAAAAGCCTTAGTGACTTAAATACTGAGGCTGTTGCAGAGGGTAAAACAATCCAATCACAGTTTAACTTCAAAGTTGGTAAAGATAATGATTGTGTTCTAGTAACTTTCATCAAAAACGATCAACAAGATGTAAATCTCTATGTTGGAACAGCAAAGCTAGTAACACTTCAAGACGCGGTTGAAAAAGCAGAGGCTGATTTAAAGAAGGCTGAAAGCGCTGCCACACCTGATCCAACAGCAATAACTGCTGCTAAAGACAAACTTAAAAAAGAACAAGATGCATTAAAGGCAGCTTTAGAGAAAAAAGGTGCTATTGCTAAAGATGGTGCTACAGCACAATGCAGAACTCTAACATCTACAGGCTCTTTCCAAGATATGGCTGGTAAGAGATATAAACTTAGCGGTTCTAACGTAAAATTCTAAACTCTGCTCTTATAAGAGTTTCGCCCAAAGGTCAAAAGCCTTTGGGCTTTTTAAATTTAAATCAAAAAAGAACTTAAGATGACTGATAAAGAAAAATTACCAAATATCGTTTCGTATTGGAAATTGGAAGAGGATTTTATACTATATGATGATGGAGATTTTTTCGTGATTTATGGAGTATATAATCGTAAAAAGAGTGAAGAAAAACCGGGCTTTGCTTTAGGTATTTGTTGGAAAGGTTATCCTGTATATCATAATGTTTTATGTCCTACTGTACTCGATGAGAAAACTTCTAAAATCATTTTATCAGGTCTTTCAAGCTTTGCCGTGATGCAAAAAGATATTAAAAAACTTGAAATCATCAATAAACTATCTTCAAAATTATTTAAAGATTAGATTTGATTGGTCATTTAAAAACTTACAACACAGGCAATAGCACAACTAAATCAAAAAAATATCAAAGTTATAAACTTTAGAAATAAAATACTATAAATCAATTTTTAATCGGCTTTTACGATTTGACTGTTTTGAAATTTTAGTTTTAAAATGTCTGTTTTTATAAAAATATCTATAAAATTTTTACTATATTTGACTTTAAAATTTTGTATTTTTGTTTTGGCTTGTGGAATTTCACCTTTATTTATCTGCATTTTAGTTGATGAAATTTGCAAAAAAGACTTTAAATTTCAGTTGCTAAATTTAAACTCTCAAAACCCAGCTCAAACTTGCATTCTTAAAACCTAGCCAAGATTTTGAAATTTAGGCTTTTAAACCTTTAAATTTGTAAAAATTTGAGTTATATCTTTTAGCTACTTTTATCTGCCATTTAATCAACCACTATAAATAATCTTTAAAATAAGCCACCTACGCTACGCCCACCAAATTCATCAAGCCGCCACAAACAAGCCAAACCACCTCAAAGCGTCCAATGCTCCAACCACAATCAGCCTCCAAGCAGAGCGACACAAAGCCAAATCCATTCAAAACTCATCACCATAAAACACCACCCAATCCGCCAAAACACTCACCATTAACAACAAAATAACTCTTTTTTAAGTATATGCCAAACACCAAGACTTCAAAATCCCCACCAACCCACCAGCCAAACTTGCAAAAGTCGCTTAAAGACCATTAAAAATTGCGAATTAATGTTATAATATGGCTCTCATTAAAGGATATTTGCATAAGAGTATGCGACCGTCCAATACAAAAGGAGAAAAAATGAAAAGAGCTTTTACGATGATTGAACTCATCTTTGTTATTGTTATTGTGGGTATTTTAGCCGCAGTTGCTATCCCAATGCTATCTGCTACAAGAGATGATGCCACCGCTGCAAGATGCGCCACCGACGCCTCAACCGCACTTAGTGACATTTTAAGCTATTCGCTTGCAAAGGGCGAGTTTGACGGCAATTTTAGCAAGATGACCGCTGTCCAATTGCAAGATGGCAACCTACTTGCAAAGGACAAAAAGTGCATTAAGTTTGCATTTGACAAGCAAAATGAGCTTCTCATAGTAAGTCCGGGCGAAGACAACGCGAGCGGCATTTGTAAAACTATCCTAAACGATACAGCCGCAAAAAGTCTCATTAAGAGTTATAAACTTGGCAATATGGAGGTAGTTCAATAGAGTGGTAATCCCACTCTAGCCACCAAAACTACCAGAATTCAGGCTCCAAAACCCAGCCGTATTTAGCTTTTAAATTTCAGTTGTTATTTAAGACTTTAACTTTCAAAAATCCAGCTCAAATTTAAACTCTCAAAACCCAGCCGAAGTTTGAAATTTAGGCTTTTAAACTTTTAAATTTATAAGTAACTTTAAGTTGGTGAGCTGTTAAATAGATTGTAGTTTTTAAAGCAAATCAAACTTTGAAATTTAAACTTTCAAAATGTAGGTTGATTTAGCCTTTAAATTTCCAAAACCCAGCCATTAATCTTTTAAATTTCAGTTGTTATTTAAGACTTTAAATTTCAAAAACTACTCAAATTCAAATAGAAAAGCCTCAGTATCCAAAGTCCCAAAAACAACTCAAACTAAAAATTTCAAAAGCCAAAAATGAAGCTCAAAGCTCCAAAACTAAGCCCAAATTTAAGACTTTAAATTTCAAAAACAAGCTTAAATTTTAAAATTTAGACTTTTAAACTTCCAAATTTAGAGCCAAATTTAGCTCCAAACTTCGCTTTTATTTATCTCTGTTGATAACTTCGATGTGTAGATTTTCCAAGATATCAAACGCCTTTTGCTCCATCGCCTTGTCATATGAGCTAGTTGCCTTAGCATCGACAAATATCCTAGCTTCCGGCGCGCTAGCCTTTGCGATGATGGCATTTGAGATGACGCAGATGTTACTTACAAGTCCTGCAAGCTCAACGCTCTCATAGCCCCTTTTTTCTATCAACTTACCAAGCTCAAGCGATGCAAAAGTTGGCTTTTTTATGATGGTGTGAGGCTTTGAGATCTCTTTTAGAGTATCTACTAGCTCCCAGCCCTTGCTATCTTTGATGCAGTGAGGCACGGGCAAAAACTTCCCCTCTACGCTTTGCATGTAGCTCTCATCGTGAGTATCCAAAGTAAAGATCACATCATCGCCACGACTCTCATACTCTCTTATCTTTTCCAAACAGACCTTTTCTATCTCCTTTGCTCCCTCAAATCCAAGCGCCCCATCTACAAAGTCATTTTGCATATCGACCACAACTAAAACTCTTTTCATCAGTATCCTCCTTCATTTAATACCTTATAGCTTTGGCAGCCTTTCGTCTCTCTTAGGTCACACGCCTTGCCAAAATACTCCTTAGCGAGCTTCAAATCCTCTTTGCCGTGAGTTTTGTTGGTATAAGAGAGACCCACTTCCAAGCAACTACTCCCAAGTCCCGCCTCACAAGCCTTTTTGAGATAGCCAAGGCTATCCTTTGGCGCGCACATCTTTGCCGCCTCAGCGCAGCACTTAGCGCAACTCACGCCGCACTCTTTGCTAAATAGCTCAAATGCCTTTTTTAGGTCCTGCCTAACGCCTCTACCATCTCTATACATCCTTGCAAGCTCGCCACACCCTGCACGCTCATCTGCTACGCAAGACTTTCTAAAGTATCCCACCGCCTCAAACTCATCAGCCGCCACGCCAAGCCCGCCGTCATACATAAGCCCAGCACTATAGCAACTTTGCAAAAACCCAAGCTCACAAGCTCTAACAAAGAGCCGCAAACTCTCCGCCATCTTTGGCTCTTTGCTAGAGAGATAGAGATATCCTAGATTGTGACAGGACTTTGCTCGAAGCTCAGTAGAACTTGCATCATCACAAAGCGCGCTTAGTATCGTTACGCCACTCTTTTGGTCGCCACTATCAAGAGCGCTCTTTGCTCTAGCAAACAGCTCCAACTCCTCTATATCTGCTATCTGCCCACATCCAAAGACCAAAGCCACCATAAGCACTATCAACTTCTTCATACCAACTCCTAAAGCGACTATTTTATCAAATATTTTTCAACAAAGCCCACTCTCATCTAAAGCAAAATTATCTTTAAAAAAAGATGATTTCATTTACCATTCATTAATAAAGTAAATTTTTACTATCAACTCACCTACCCAAAGCCTCCCCCTACATCGCGCTTTATAGGCAAAATGTCATTTTTATGACACTTATAATCTAAAAGATAGTATAATCATAAATTAATTTATTAAAATACATTTTAAGAAAAGGTTTCATTATGAATAAGATTTTTAAGTCCAAGAGTAAAAACGGCACCTCTGTAGCCATGAGTGAGCTATCAAGCGCCAAGTCATCAGTGTGTGGCAACACCAAAGCCAAAGAGGAGTCTTTGTCGCTGCTTGCAAGCTTCATAACCAAACTCTCACTTCTAACAGCACTGCTACTTAGCCCTAGTTTGGTGATGGGAAGTTATATCATCGTTGATGATGATGGCAAAGACCCGAATCTCAGCAATGGAGACACTGCACAAAATTTGAAAGAAGTAAAAACCGGTGGGCCAGTGACATTCCCGGTTGATGCAGACTACGCATTTGACTCTGGAGCAACTAACGGAAACAATAGACTAAGGATAAAAGGGATTGATGGTATTCATCTAAAAATGGGCAGATATGCCGACTCTGATCAAGCTAATAAAGGTTCACAACGTTGGATGACTATCGGTCTAGACTATGGCAAGCTTGACTACAAAAAACTTACAGAAAACTTAAACAAGCCCACCAACATGAAAGGCAGTATCACATCAAGTGACTTAACTATAACCAATGGAGCAAACAGGCTATTTGGCGATAATGTCACTATCTCTATAAAAGATGGCTCTATAACAGAAGCTAAGATGCATAAAGACCTAAAAGATAAGATTGACAAAGCCTCTAAACTAGCAGATGGCAACATAACATTTGGTGCAGACTCAGGAACAGCAAAAGCTGCTAAATTTGGCGATAAAATCAACATAAAAGGTGGAAATAACATTAAAACATCTATCAATGGAAATGATATCTCTGTAGCTCTAAGTGATACTCTAACAGATATTAAATCTCTAGCATTTACAAGCGGAGTTAAGATTAATGATAAAGGTATAGATGCAGGAAATAAAAAGATAACCAAT
>NZ_CAMYFP010000024.1 GCF_947255105.1 uncultured Campylobacter sp. | reverse complement strand
TTGCCTGCAAAACTTCAAAGCCATTGGTTTTTAAATTTTGTATTAAAGCTTTCATTTTTGCTCCCTATTTTGATTTAAATTTATTTTAGCAGAGCTAGCAATATTGCCAACTCCGCAATTTGTCTTAAATTTCAAATAGCTCAAAGCTCAAAATGGCAAGACGACCCCTCCGCCTGGTTCCACTTTGACAGCTGTATCTTTGCCTTCACCTCCACCAAAACCTACTTTCCTGCAGATATCGCCTTTTTTAGCGCTTCCTTCAATGATTTGCCCGTAGGACATTTTTGGAGTTTGGCGGATGATTTTTATTTTGCCCACAAGATTTTCAACTCTTCCAACACTCTCTTTTGTGTAGCTGTCGCTAACTTTTTTCCCAAGTGAAAAGACCTCATAAACATCGCCAACACTTAAACTTTGAGAGAGCACAACTTCGCCATTAACAAGATCGGCAATTTTTAATGGAAATATATTGTCGATGATATCCTCTGTTAGGCTCTGTGCGATTTTGTTGCTTAAATTTGATAAAATCTCGCCATTTGATGAGCCTTTTACGTTAAAGTTGAAATTTTTTGTCTTTGAAAACTTGATCTGTCTAGTTGCCATTGTGACTATTTGATAATCAATCGTAGCTTTTAGTCTGCTTGCATTTTTGTTAGTTAGTGACGCGCTGTCTTTTAAAACGCTAAAATCACTCACATTTACAACATATAGATAGTCAGCCCCCAAAACATTGCCAAGTTTTAAAATCTCATCTTTTTTAGCACTTTTAGACTTTATAATAGCCTCTTCAACTGCGTAAATTTGAGAGTTGTTTGCCCTATCTAAGATTGTAAATTTTCTAGTTTGTGTCATTTGGTTGATGATAGCTTGAGTAAGAGGCTCGGCAATATAGGCTGAGCCCATAAATCCGCCTAAAAACTCATAGCTATTTTGTGAGACAAAAACTGGCAAAATCGCCATCTTTCTTCGGTTGTTTGGATCAAGTCCTGGAGCTTTGTATTTTTTCGATGTTGTGATTTTTTTGATTGTAACATCGGCCTCATAACCGCCGCCAACCTCTCTTACGCCAACTATATCAAAGCCATCTATCTTGCCATTTGTAGCGCGGCTAATGCCTGATGAGTAGCTATCTTTTATAAAATTTCCATCGCTACTTGCAACTGAGTTTGTCACAAAGAGCTTGTTGCTATCTATCTTTACGCCACCTATCTTTCCAAGAGCCTCAATTATGGCATTATTTACAGCCTCTTCTCTTGTAGAGCCGCTACCTGTGCCATCTGCACTCTGCGTTGTAGTCTTGGTCACAACTTCGGCACAAAGCCCAACAGCAAAAATAAGCAAAAAAGCTACTATTTTTTTCATCTATCTTCCTTAAAAATCATCTATATCATTTACCATTTTACTTTTGGTTGAAACATCATTTGATTTTTTAACCTCTTGTTTTGCTGTTTGGCTAGACTTTTTGCCACTTTGAATATCTATGATCTCATTTGTATTTTTAACATTGGCATAAGAGTAAAATCTCACCACTCCAACATGCTCAATACCGTTTTTATCGACAACTGACCACCTCTTAAGAGTTCTAATACCTTTTAAGGTTAGATTTGAATTTGCTCGTATCTCTTTGGTAGTTTGATCGATGATATTTTTTGCAACATTCTCGCTCTCTTTAGTGCTTTCGTTTGTAATAAGCTGTGTTATGGCATGCTCCATCTCTTCGCCAGTTTTTTTATTTTCTTGAAACGATAAACTTAAAGATATGAATTCACCAATTGCTGCATCTGCATTTTGAGAAGCTGTTTCTTGGGCAATATCTTTTTGTCTTTTGTTGATATACTCATCTGAGCTATTTTTAAAATAACCCCACCTTCCATAACTCAAAATAACAGGCGAGCCATTTTCATCATAGACCAAGCGAATGCCAAATTCATCTAAAAAACCCTCTTTTGTAGTAGGTAAAAATTCGGCTATCTTTTTTCCTTTACCTTTGATGAGTGAGTTTCTTTTAAATTTCATATCTCTTGCAATTTGGACTGTCTTTTCAGACATTACAGCTATGATACCTATATCGTAAGTAGAGCCACTTTTTACAACTGCTGTTTGAATAGGAACAAGACCAGAAATCTCCCCCATAGCTGTAGTTTTTATATTTTTAACTAAATTTTCAGCCAAAAGAACCTTTTTTCTCTCACTGCTTATCCCCTTTTTGGCATCAACACCAAGTTTTGACAACATATCATCAAGCTTGGCGCCAGCAAGTGTTGAGACCTTGGATAGGAGCTGCGAAAAAGCGCTCTCAGGTGGAAGTTTTTCAAACTCTTTTGCATTTGTAGAGTTATCTGAAAAATTCTTTTTCAAAGTTTCAGTTGCCTGTCTTCCAAAACTATCTCTTATATATTTTGCTTGAAGCTCTAAAAGTGCCTTGTTGTATGCATTGACTAGCGATTTTGCAAAGTCGGCGTCACTTGCACCAACCAAAGTTGTTGCTTTGGCATTGTAAAATGTCCTTCCATTTTTGGTTTCGCCATACTCTATACTTTGTGCATTGCTAAAATCATCAAAAAATTGATCTATACTCTGGGAATCTTCATCTTGTGATGAGGAGTCTGATAAAGAATTTTGCATCTCAACCTCACTTGCGCTCACCTCTGCTGGCTCTAAATTTGACTCATTTGCACCAAGCAAGAGAGTCGCAATTGCGACTAATGATAGTAGTTTTTTAAACATAATATTTACCTCTTTAAATCATTACCAACTAACTGTTTTGTTTGAGCCAAGTTTTCCAACAACTATCTCATCTTCCCAAAATGCCAAACCGCTAGCAAGCTCTGTTAAAGTTAGCTGAAAATAATACTCAACCAACTGGTCGCCTTTGTGTGTTTTTGCATTTCTTTGGATGATTTTGCCGCTAAGTCCCATATCTGGCGCTATCATTGTGCCTTTTTTGGCTACTGTTTTTTGATTGATCTCATCATTATCTCTAAGATCTCTTACAGAGTGGCTAAGAGTGGATTCTGCACCTCCAACCTGTATAGCAGAAGTAACAACTGCTTTTCCGCTCTTTAACATAGCAATTCTTATCTTTTTGATAAGCAGATCAGTATCGATCCTTTGAGTTGTGTCGTTTATAACCTGATCTATGGCTACAACATATCTCCCACCACCCGGTCTGTTTAGTGCGCCGCTTGATAGAAGGCTCTCAGTTGCCTCCATAGCAGCCTTTTCAAAATCGCCTCTATCGATACCCATAGTAACTGGTGCCACACTCGAACCACTTCCATCGCCGATATATTGTGGTTCTTTTGCACAACCTGCAAAAATCAAAGCAGCAACAGCTAAAGTAAAATAAATTGTTTTTTTCATCTTTTTTCCTTAATGTGAATATCTTTTATGATAAGAATCATCTCGTTTTTTATCATCGCTTGTTGGTTTTTGCAAAATGATAACAAAATCTTGTGATTTGATACTTGGTGAGATACCGTGTATGCTCAACATTCTGCCACTTTCAACAAGAGTTTTTGTCCATTTACTCATAATTGTTTTTTGAGTAAAGCCATTTTCATCTTTCCACTCTATCTTATAAGAAATTAGCCCATTTAACGAGCTTTCATTTTTAAACAAAGCCTCAAACTCAATAAGTCCATCGGCTCTTCTTGCCTCATTTAGACCATGAAATTTAAGCCAACTGCCCAAGTTTTTCTCATCATATTGAATGCGATAATCTTGAGTAACTTTAGGTCCAACATCCTGCTGATTGCTAGCACAACCAGCAAACAAAATCAAAAAAGCCAAAACAATATACTTTGTAAATTTCATTTTTATCCTTTAAAATAATATTTTATGAACACTATCTACTCCCATGACAGGAGAGTTTATATAAACT
Source organism: uncultured Campylobacter sp. (assembly GCF_947255105.1). Taxonomy (GTDB): domain Bacteria; phylum Campylobacterota; class Campylobacteria; order Campylobacterales; family Campylobacteraceae; genus Campylobacter_B. The sequence goes on along the minus strand of NZ_CAMYFP010000024.1, from coordinate 2,265 downwards.
ATCATATTTTTATCTTTTGGAGTTGATATACTTGTGATAACTTTATCATCTGGCGAGGTTATAGTCAAAGTCGAACCATCATTTTCAACTCTTAAAACTTGGAAATTCTTAGGCAAAGAGACCCAGCCTCTAATATCTGCTCTATTTGTAAAAGCGCTAAAAAGGGTAAGTCCAAATCCCAAAAGCTCATCTTCTTTCGTTGCGCTATAAGTAGCAACTGTTTTTATCGTAGTCCTTATCAAAGATCTTGTGATTATAAATGGAAGCTTTGTTTTAAATTCAGTTTTGATAACTCTATCCATATCTGCGACATAATTTGTCTTTTGATTTTGGATCTTCAAAAATGGATAAGATGAGCTTTGCTCTTGCAAATTTGGAAAGACCATTCCAATATATGGGACATTTTCACTTACAACAAACAAAGGCACATCAACTCTCATCTCATTTTTTCTAGCCGACTTTCCATTTTCATAAATAAGCCAAATGTATTTTTTCTTTAAATTTGGATTTTTTAAAAGAGCATTGACAAGTGCAAAATCATCTTTGAAAACTTGATTGTTTGGCTCCATCGCAATATTTTCTTTTAGTAGGTATCTCGCTTTTTTATAGTCTTTATCTGCCATAAAAAAGAGCGCTGAGATATATGTTGCAAAGGGATTTACAAAATCAGGATATGCTTTGAAATTTGCAAAAATCCCGCTATCGTAGAGATTTGTAACAGTTTTTACCGATGTTGGGTTGAGTGCTATTTTTGTTATATCTTGATCTTTATTTTTAAGCTCGCTAACTCTTCTATCAATCTCTTTTCTAAAGCTATCTTTTGCGCGGCGCTGTCTATCTAAGGCTCTATTAAACTCAACTCTTGCATTTTTAAAGTCTCCAATTGACATGAAATTTAGCCCTTTATAGACGTTTAGCATGATAGTTTCATAAACATTGCCGCGGTAGGAGTCAATATTGTCATTTAAAATGACACTTGTAACAGCTTTCGTAGCCTTAAAAGCTTGATTTTCAAGATCAACATCGCTTTGATATAAATTTTCTGCTTGATCTAAATAGTAGTTGCTTTTGTTGTAGTCAAAGCAATTGCGCATATGGCTAGCTCCAAGCTCATACCACATAATCAAATCGCTTTTTGACTTTATCTTCTCTTCTACAAATTTATCATCACATATTTGATTGTCATAGATTGCGTCATATTGGTTCAAAACACCAGAATAGCCACCAATAGTTTCAGCACAACCAACAAAAACAAACAACAAACTGATAGATAAAAATAGCTCTTTAATATTCATTTTCATTCCTAAACATCAAAGTATAGCGTAAAAAGAGAAAATTTATTTTAAATCCTTAAATTCATATCCAAATTTATATAAGTTATAAAAACTAAACATACCTATCTCAATCTATATTTTTTTATAATCCTATCTCTCTCATCTGCTAGAATTTTTTCACACTCATTATAGGTTTTTTCTTTGGAGTATTCTTGCCAAATTTTATCTGTTAAATCCCAAAAATTATACAAGTCATCGTTTTTATAAGTTTTATCTATAATATTTTTCTCTCTCATAAGTCGAGTTATCAGATCTGCACAATAACTGCATTTGGCTCTCAAACTTATCACCGCTCATTGCCCTATCCCAATCTAAGTCTAAATTTATACTCATTTTAGATCCACCTCTCACAATCTTTTAAAAAATATCTATAAACTAAAGCTTAACCATTTTTATTTAAATTTAATAACTTACACCTAAATTTCACCCACTTTACCTACTTTGAAATTTAAACTAATAAGTAGGTTTTATGATGCCAAAGTTAAGAGTAGTGCAAATTAGAAAGCCTAGTTAAATTTCAACTCTTATCTCATTGAAATTTAACTTTTTTATTAGCTCAATAACAAACTCTAAGTCTCATTGAAATTTAAATAGGTTTTGCTTGAGGATAAAGCTGTAAGCTAAACTAATTTAATACAGCCAATAAAAGTTAAAGTGTTGGAATAAGCTTAAATTTCATCACAAAGAGTGATAAATTTAAGCTCTGTTATTTAGTAAAAGTTAGCTAACTATCATCTAGCTAAACTAATTATTATCTACTTCCCCTCTACCTTTATATCATCTTTTATAGCTTCAAACTTTTTAGCACCTATACCTTTTACGTTTTGAAGATCTTCTATCTTTTTAAATTTATTCTCTTTTCTATATTCTATGATGTTGTTAGCTGTTGTCTCTCCAATGCCCTTTAGACTCATAAGTTCCTCTTTGGAAG
>NZ_CAMYFP010000023.1 GCF_947255105.1 uncultured Campylobacter sp. | reverse complement strand
AATGAAAAAGAATTTTTAGTTTGCCCATTTTGCGGACAAGAAGATATAAAATACGGTGCTTCTGTGTGTAGAGGTTGTCAAGCCGAAATACATTATAGTAGAAAATGGCTTGGAACATTTTTTACTGGTATTGTGTTGATTTGTATTGGTTGCTCGTTTAATTCTTGGACTTGGAAGTTAGTGCTTATTGCAATCGGATTGGTATGTATAGCGACTGGCATTATGCTTGCAAAAGATAAAGAGCCATATTTTGTAAGAATAAATAAAACCGACAAAATATAATTTCTTTTTTAAAGTTGCAAATTTAAATATTTGCAACTTTCTGAGTTATCCTAATAATACTTATCAAATCAGAACCGCTTTAAAGATTATCAAAAATATGTTTCAGACAGCTTTTTTATATAAAAACAACAAATAATAATTTATATTTGTTCAAGTTATTTGTTGCATAACAAACATTTTTTGTTTTTTATGGCTATAAACTAAATCAATTTTATTTACAATATCCAATCTCTTCTAAGTAGGCATCGCAAAACTTTTTATCAAGCAAAATATCTATAAAATCATAACTAGGACTGTCTATATCGCTTACTGTAAATTTCACTTTATAGCCACCTACGGCAAAAAACTCGTAGTAATATCTATCTGCGCAATATGTAAAACCTAGGCTCTCTCTTTCTTTTTCTATGGCTTTTTCATCATCTTTAAAATAAATTTCTTTCTTTGCAAGCACTTTATGCGCTATAGTTTTATTTGCTTCGTTGTAAGTAGTGGATTTTAACCTAAATCCGCTCTCTTTGGCGTAAAGCCCCATCCTATCTTCTGATTTTTTAAAAGGTGTTTTTTTGGCTATGCTGATGATATAGGTGCCATAGTTTGGATTGTTGGATAAGGTTACAAATTTGCTTCCTTTATCAAATTCTTCTTTGGCTAGTTTAAGAGATGATTTCATCCATTCATTGATATTATTTGTCCAACTTAGTGCAAATTTTTCGTAGTCTTCTATATATTTGGTTTTTATATTGGGGCTACCATTTTTACACTTTAAAGTGCCTTTTGGTTTTTGAAAAGGTGCGGCGATTAGCTCACTTCCCAAAGGAATAAGCACTTTTGCTGTAAGTTCTACCAAAAGCTCAGCACATCCAGTTAAAGTTGTAAGTGCGATAATTCCAATAAGAAGTGATTTTATCTTTTTCATTTTATCTTCTCTTTGGCATCATTGTTTGACTCATTTTTATACCCGTAAATTTCATATGCTTTTTTGATAGCTTTTGCAGTTTCATATTGGAATAAAAAGTTAGAAAATGAGCGAGAAAAACGAACAAAAATAATTAAAGATATGATTGCACAAACTACATTTATGATAATCTCACCCTTATAAACGCAAATGGAGTAAAGTCCTACTATCGAAGCATAACTTAGATAAATCTTAGCAAATTTATGAAACGCTTTTCCACTTACACAAAAAAGATAAAATAGATAAAACGCCAACAAATACGCACTAAAAATCACAATGTGGCAAATTTCTTTATCTATAAAATAACTTCCGACAAAATTACTAAATAAGAGATGAAAATGAGCTATTTTGGCGTATAGAAATTTAAAAAAATGATCTAAATTTTCCATTATATCTCCCTTAGCCAACTATCAAAATCTATGCTAAGATCAAATATATAAAGTGAGATTGCCAAAGGTAGAAGAGCCACAATGTAGCTCTCGCCTTTAGAGAACATAGTTAAAATAAGCAGTATAAAAACAGCCCAAAAAAGTATAGTTCCAAAGGTATTTGAGCTACTTTTTTGACTAAGTTCTTTTTTGACTACTCTTGCGATACTATCTATTTTTGCCTTTTTTTCTAACTGCTCTTTGGTTAGAGCGGCTTTATCAAGGGATTTTTTTGCTATAAAAGCAAGTCTTGCTTCAAAATTATGTATGGTAAAGTGATGAGTTCCATTGCCTGCATTTGAGTGCTCGCTCCCTGTTGTTTGGAAATATCTCCTACCAAGAAGAGCGTTTGCGCCTAAAATTTTAGCATATATTTTAATGTTTTCTTTTGCGATGTTTGGATCTCCTCTACCTTCAACACAAACGATAAAATTTGATAAATCCACTATCTCATAGCCATTAATATTATCTTTTTCAGTAGATATCACTTCATTTGGAATTTCATAAAAAAAGTTAGTTTCTAGTGTAATATCCTTTGCATAGTAGCCTTTTTTACTAAGCCCAGGCTCAAATTTAACAAAATCGCCCACTTGAAACTCGCCACTAAAATCTTTTTTAGAAAAGTAGTAGTCATTTTCATCCGTGCCACTTATAAATCCATAGCCACCGCTATCAAGGTAAGTTTTTATAACTCCATTCATATTTTTCCTTTACAGTAAAGCCAAATTTATTATTTTAATCTAGGTATTATAACAGCTTCTAATTTTTTAAAATAAAAAAAGCACCTCCCAAAGAAATCAAAACTCTTGCTCTGAATTTGAAGCTTAAAATAGTCTGCCAATATCACAAAAGCAATGATTTCAATAAGAAGTGGTTTTGCTTACTTTAATTTGCTACATTTTATCTAGAATTTGACAACTCTCTTTGTCTCCTAAATAGCAAGCCTTTTTAAAGCTATCAAAAGCTTTTTCATAATCTTCTTCTATGCCAAAAAGCCCCGAATAGTAAAAACTTCCAAAAGCTTTACATCCTGTAGCAAATCCACCATCGCAAGCAATATCAAAATATTTAAGTGCTTTATGTGTGTCTTGTTTTACCCCTTTACCATCCCTATATGCAACACCAAAACTAAAACATCCTCTAGGCTCACCGCCATCGCAAGCCTTACTGAAATAGTTATTGGCTTTTTTATAATCTTGTTTTATCTTATCACCAACATGATATAAGATCCCAAGATTAGTACAACTACCAGCATAGCCTTTATCACAATTCATTATATAATATTCTACTGCTTTGTCATAGTTTTGCTCTAACTCATAGTTCTCTGCGATAGAATGGCATGCGACTAGATTGTCTTTTTGGCAACACATATTTAAATATTCATTCATTTTTTTACTATCTTTTTTTACACCAATACCAGACATATAGGCAAGAGCAAGCTCAAAACAACTATCCATATTTTCTTTTTTACACTCTTTTTCTAATTTGCCAATATCAGGTTTTTCTCTCCTAAACTTCATACCATAGTAAAAAGCACAAGACTGCGAATTTCCATTCTTGCAATCCTGCTTAAAATTGTCTAAGCCAAACCCATTAGCACTTAACACACTACCAAAAACAAAAACTAAAATTCCTAAAATAACTTTTTTCATCTTTTCTCCTTTTTTAAATTTAACCCTTAAATAAAACGTCTATTTTGAAGTTTTATAAAACTAGATTTCCCTCGCCTAACTTGATGAAATTTAAGACATCAACCATTTTATAGTCATCAATCTCATCTTTATCGATAGATATTACTATTTCACTAGAAGTTTTATACATAAAAACTAGCTTTTAGCTCCATCTCTTTTGCATAGTAGCCCTTTTTACCAAGTCCAGGCTCAAATTTAACAAAATCGCCCACTTGAAACTCACCACTAAAATCTTTTTTAGAAAAGTAGTAGTCGTTTTCATCACTGCCACTCATAAAGCCACCGCTATCAAGGTAAGTTTTTATAACTCCATTCATCCTATTCCTTTTTAAAGCTCATCTTAATTCTTCTAAATTAAAAGATGTCTGAGTCCAAATTTCGCCCTTGCCATTGTCAAAAAGCTGGTAATAAAATCTATTTAAATTCACACCGCCAAACATAGCCATCATCTTTTGTGAGGCCTCTCGTTGCTCTAAAAATTTCTTATAATCATCTAAACTCTTAAATCTCTCATCAAAACTTTGCTTTTGTGAAGGTCCGTTAAAACCATCATTTTGCATAGCAAAAAATATTCTCATACCATAATTTGTAATATTTTCGCCAACATAGTTATAAGAGTCAAATTTTTTCCTAGCCTCGTCAAGCGAATTTGCACTCAAATCATAATTAATGTCTATACCACAAACTGAACTTTTTGAAGATGAGTCTAGCTTAATAAGGGATCTTTTTATGGTCGCTACATCGCCAAGTTTTGGCAAAAATTCTTTTACAAATAACTCTGCATCATTACAACTATCTCCTTTAAACATCAAGCACAAAGCCGAAATTTGAGCGTCGCCAGTATCGCAGTCATAAGGTTTCGGCATTACGCTATTTTTCCCAGTAAAAAATTGATAGCCAAAATAAAGAGCCGCTATAACAACAGCACTAAATATAAATTTTTTCATTTTTTCTCCTTTTTAAAATAACATTGCACCTATAGCACCAAAAAGCATGCCTTCAAGGAAAAATGGTATTGCAGTTTGTATAAATCCAAGAGCAATAAAAGCATCACTGTTTTCCATGGCTAATAAAAACTCATCAATATTTCTTGCTCCACTTGTGAAAACCTCATAGCCGGCCACACAAAGTACAACTATGTTTGTTGCGATAAACAGATACAAAAAGCTCCTATTTGGCTTTAAGGCTTCATCATTTTCTAAATTTAGCTTTTCAACAAAGGTCTTACATACTACAAATTTAGCACGACCTCCATACCATATTGGAAAAATTATAAGACTAATAAGCATGTAGGTAAGTATAAAATTGGCTTCATCTCCCGATTTGAGCCCTTTAGAACCTATCCATATTAGCAAAAGAGTAACATAACAAAAGCTTTTAATAGCTCCCCTATATAACAAAAACCACTGCGGTCCTAAAAAACTAGATAAAAACGCTGTCCAACTCCAAGTCGTTTTCTCTTTAAGCTTCTCACCTTTTCCGGTCTTAAAAAACTTCTCGCAAGCCTTTGCATAGCTCTCTACGCTTTTTGAACCGTTTAAATAAATAGATAGCTTTTCTCTTAAAAGCTTAGGATCGCTTAAAATTTGTTTTGAATACTCAGTCACAGTTCCTCCTTTTTTTGTAACTTAATTAAGATTTAACTAAGAAATTATATAAATTCCAAAGTCCAAATTTTGTCTTTTTGCTATTTTATTAGCTAACCAAATGAAAATTTAGTAAGATATTTATATTGATTGGCAATTTTACAATAACTATTCTTATGATTAACTTTTACTATGGTAGATATTACTTTTAATTCTAGAATTTTTAACTCATTGTTTTGTAAAGTTTCTAAAATTTTAGAATTAATCATCTTTTAAATTTTTTGACTTTATAAAAGCCCTACAAAGCTGAATAAAAAATAAAGGCATATAATCTATCTTATAACACTACTTACGACATTTATGAGTGTTTAAATTTAGACTATTAAAACTCTTCATAATAACAATCATCTTTGAACTCAATTGAGTTTTTCTTTCTTGGGCTATATTTGCTTGCCTTAAATTCATAAAAAGCCATTAAGTCAGAGATTAGATGTATTATTTCTCTTGGTAAATATTGTTTTAGTAGATTGATAACAAGGCATAACTGCAATATAAATACTCTTATAAAAACTTTACCATAGGAAATAATAAATGCTTCAATTACCGCAAATCACAACAAAACAAGAAGAGGAGATGTTTCTATCAACTATTGCTAAAAATGTAAAAGAAATCAGATCAAGCAAAGGCATTACCCAACTTGAAGCAGCTCTTGGCATAGGAATGTCATCTCAAGGCTCTTATGCAAACATGGAAAACTGCGCTAAAGATAAGAGATTTAATACCATCCATCTTTTTAAACTTAGTAAACTTTTTGGAGTGGATATAAGAGAGTTTTTTGTCTTACCAGAAGTATTGGGACCAAGTTCTTATCCTAATCATAAAATAGAAATTAACTTCGTAGAAGAAGATGAGTTTGATAGTCCGTATGATACAAAAAAATCTAAAGAGACTAAATCTTAAATTATAATAAATTTTGAAAAATGCTATTCCACTTATAGGCTGAATGTGAGGCAATATTTTTTGTAACTAAGCTGGTTTATGAATCGCTTTACATAAATTCTGTTATTATAGCTTTGAAATTTAGAGCTGCTGCCCTTTTTACGATATTATTCATTGTTATGTTAGAAATAACATTTCCTTCTATATAGCCAAAGGATAAAGCATATCTCAAAATTTGAATGTGTAGTTAAAAAGTTACCGGTTTTATTATTTTATAGGAAATTATATTTTTGATAGTTAAATTTCATAAATTAAGCTAAAGAGAGCTTGAGATTTTCTTAAAATATCTAAAAATCGTGATTAAAAAAGTGAAAGTGAATTGATATAAATGTTTAAAATAAAAATGGTAGCCACTCTTACTCATATCTTGTGAGTTAAATTTGTCTAAGTTTGATAATAGTGTATCTTTGGTGTTTGTATTGTTTGTGTAATTTAGATTTGTATTGTTTAAATTTACATTTTCATCTTTTAAATTTAAAGCTTTATTTAAATAATTACTTAAAATTTCACCTTTTATGTTTGC
>NZ_CAMYFP010000022.1 GCF_947255105.1 uncultured Campylobacter sp. | reverse complement strand
GAGCACGACCTTGCCATGGTTGGGGTCGCGAGTTCGACTCTCGTTTCCCGCTCCACAAGTTTTAAGTTATCAAGATGAAAATACTTCTATCAATCACCGGCGCAAGTCTTGCAACTATCGGTCTTATTCTTTTAGAAAATCTTATGAAATTTAGCGATGCGAAGCTCTATGCTATAGTTAGCGATGGCGCAAAGGTTGTCTTAGAAAAAGAAAATAATTTTACTATAGATATCTCAAACTATCCAAGTGTAACCTTTTTTGATGATAAAAATTTATATAGCGCCCCTGCTTCTGGCTCTTTTCAAATAGACAAAACAATAATTGCGCCCTGCTCTATGAATACCTTAGCCAAGATAAGTAGCGGTATAAGTGACACACTTACCACAAGAGCCGCAGCAGTTGCCATCAAAGAGAAAAGAGAGCTTATCTTAGCACCAAGAGAGATGCCCTACTCCACCATATCGCTTTCACAGATGACAGCACTTTCAAAACTAGGAGTTATTATCGCTCCGCCTGTTCTTGGCGGCTATAGCGGCGCTACAAATTTAGAGCAAATGCAAAAGTTTATAGTTGGAAAGTGGCTTGACTTACTTGGCGTTAGGCATGAAATTTACAAAAGATGGAGCTAAAATGAAAAAAATTTGTCTATATCCTGGCACATTTGATCCCATAACTAACGGACATCTAGATGTTATCAAAAGAGCGGCCGCTATTTTTGATGAAGTGATTGTTGCAATTGCAATAAATGAAGAGAAAAAGCCCTATTTTAGTCTAGATGATAGACTAGTGATGGCACAAAGTTGCTTAAATTTGGTAAAAAATGCCAAAGTCATCACCTTTGATGGACTTTTGGTTGAGTTGGCAAAAGAGCTAAATAGCTTCTACATCATAAGAGGACTTAGAGCGGTTAGCGACTTTGAGTATGAGTTGCAGATGAACTATGCAAACTCATCGCTTTGTGACAAAATAGAGACAGTTTTTCTTATGCCAAGCCTAAAATATGCCTTTATAAGCAGCTCTGTTGTCCGCTCTATACTTTTTCACAAAGGCAAAATTGACCATCTAGTTCCACAAGAGGTGGTTAAATTTATTAAGGATAGTAATGTATATCGTATTTGAAGGTGTTGATTGTCTTGGCAAAACAACACAGATTGAGCTTTTAAAAAATGAGTTTAGAGATGTTATTTTTACAAAAGAGCCTGGCGGAACGGCTGTTGGACTAACCTTAAGGGAGCTACTTTTAAAAAATAAGCTATCAAAAAAGACAGAGATGTTTTTATTTTTGGCAGATAGAGCCCAACACTACAAAGAGATATTGGCGCCAAATTTAGAAAAAACTATCATAAGCGATAGAAGTTTTATCTCAGGTATCGCCTATGCTATGGGTGATTTTGATTTGGATTTTTTACTAACACTAAATAAATTTGCCATCAATAACCTACTTCCAGATAGGGTTGTCTTTTTTAAGGGAGAGAGAGAACTTATAGAAAAGAGGCTCGCTAGTAAAAATTTAGATGTGATAGAAAAAAGAGGGATAGAGTATTTTTTACAAATCCAATCCAACATAGAAAAAATAGTAAAAAAGTTAGAAATTCCTACCTTGCCAATCGACGCAAGTAGAACAATAGATGAGATAAATAGAGATATTAGGAGGTTTTTATGCAAGCAATAAAAGGGATGAAAGATATTTTAGATGATGAGGCTATACTCTATGAAAAGATTATAGAGAGCGCCTCTTTTGTTGCTAAAAATTATGGATATAGTTACATAAACACTCCGCACCTTGAGCTTACCGCACTTTTTAGAAGAAGTGTCGGAGAGAGCTCAGATATTGTGGGTAAAGAGATGTATGAGTTTGTTGATAAAGGCGGCAATGAGGTATGCCTTAGACCAGAGGGAACTGCTGGCGTTGTAAGAGCCTTTATAGAGCATAAGATAGATAGAACAGATACTATTAAAAGGTGGTTTTATCACGGCTCTATGTTTAGATATGAAAGACCGCAAAAGGGAAGATTTAGAGAGTTTCATCAATTTGGCGTTGAGTGCTTCAATGTAAAAAGCGTCTATGAAGATGCGGCTATCATCTCTATGGCTAGCGATATACTAAAAAAGCTTGATATCAAGGCTACATTGAAGCTCAACTCTCTTGGCGATAAGGAGTCAATGAGTCGTTATAGAGAAAAATTGGTTGAGTTTCTTGACAAAATCCCACTTTGCAGTGATTGTCAAAGAAGAAAAGAGCTAAATCCAATAAGAGTTCTTGACTGCAAAAACGATGAGTGCCAAAAAGAGCTTAAAAATGCGCCACTTCTTATAGACTATTTAAGCGATGAGTGTAAAAGAGAGTTTGATAAACTTCAAGAGCTACTTACCAAAAATGGTATCAAATTTACAATAGATCCAAAGCTTGTAAGAGGGCTTGACTATTATTGTAAGAGTGCTTTTGAGTTTGTAAGTGATGAGCTTGGCGCCCAAAGTGCTGTTATTGGTGGTGGGCGATATGATAGACTTGTTGAGTATCTTGGCGGAAGGGCAAGTTATGGAGTGGGCTTTGCTATGGGAGTTGAGCGAATTATGGAGATACTATCTAACAAAGAGCAAAGCAGCAAAAGAGAGGGAATTTACCTATGCCTACTTGATGAAAAATACCTAGATATGGCATTTGAAATAGCCAAAAAGTTAAGAGCCAAATTTAGCCTTGAGCTTTGTTATGAGGCAAAAAATTTACAACGTCACCTAAGAACAGCTAGCAATCAAAACAAAAAACTCTTTCTTTGTATAGGAGAAAACGAGGCAAAAAATGGTGAAATTTGGTTTAAAAACTTACAAACTCGTAGCGAAAAGATGATAAAATTAGAAAAATTATTTGAGGAACTTGCTGATGAATGATTACGGACTTGGAATTTGGGGAGATTCTAACTTTGTAGTTGATGGCGGTGGCAAAGTTTGCGTTAATACCGACTTTAAACCACCTCTTATAGATATGATAAAAGAGATTCAATCTCAAGGGATAAGAGGTCCTATTTTGCTTAGGTTTCCACATCTTATCAAAAAACAGATGGTTGAAATTTACTCAAATTTTCAAAGAGCAATGAAAGAGTTTGGTTATGAGGGCAAATTTAACGCTGTTTTTCCACTCAAAGTCAATCAATATCCAGGTTTTGTCCAAAACCTTGTAAAACTTGGCGAGCCTTACAATTATGGACTAGAGGCTGGCTCAAAAGCTGAGCTTCTGCTTGCAATGGCCTACAACAACTTTGACGCACCAATTACAGTAAATGGTTTTAAGGACAATGAACTTATCAATATAGGCTTTATTGCAGCAGAGATGGGACATCAAATAACTATCATAATAGAGGGCTTAAGAGAGCTAGAGAGCATTATAAAAACTTCAAAAGAGCGCTTTAAACCCAAGCCAAACATAGGCCTTCGTATAAGACTTCATAGCTCAGGTAGCGGAGTATGGGCAAAAAGTGGCGGTATCAACTCCAAATTTGGACTTACCTCTACAGAACTTATTGAGGCGGTACATCTGTTAAAAGAGGCAGATCTTATAGATCGCTTTACAATGATACATTTTCACATCGGCTCTCAAATAACAGAAATCCATCCACTAAAAAAGGCTCTAGTAGAAGCTGGCAACATCTATGCAGAGCTTAGAAAAATGGGCGCTATAAATTTAAAATCTATAAATTTAGGCGGTGGATTGGCAGTTGAGTATTCTCAAGTAAAGCAAAATGCTCATAGAAACTATACTTTAAGGGAGTATGCAAATGATGTTGTCTATCTACTAAAGACAATTGCAGAGTCCAAAAAGGTCATCGAACCTGATATTTTCATAGAGTCTGGCAGATATATAAGTGCCAACCACGCAGTGCTTGTTGGAAAGGTGTTGGAGCTTTTTTCGCAAGAATACACAGAAGAAAAGTTGATAAAAAAGGAAGAAAATCCACCACTTATCGAAGAGCTATATGATCTATATAATACCATCCGCCCATCAAACGCACTTGAGTATCTTCACGACGCAATCGCCCATATGGAGAGTGTGCTTACACTTTTTGACTTGGGATATGTAGATCTTACAGATAGATCAAATGGTGAGATTTTAGTTCATCTTATTATGAAGAAGTCAGTTTCGATGCTTGGCAACAGGCAAAACAACTACGCTGATCTACTAAAAATACAGAGTCAAGTGCAAGAGCGCTATCTTGTAAATTTCTCTCTTTTCCAATCCATTCCTGATTTTTGGGGACTTGGACAGCATTTTCCTATAATGCCGCTTGAGCGTATAGATGAAATTCCAACTAGATCGGCCTCTATTTGGGATATCACTTGCGATAGCGATGGCGAGATAGAGTTTAACAGCTCTAAAAATCCTCTCTTTTTGCACGATGTAGATCCCAATACCGAAGATTACTTTTTGGGATTTTTCCTAGTTGGAGCCTATCAAGAGGTTTTGGGTATGAGTCACAACCTCTTTACTCACCCAACTGAGGCAACTGTCACCTTAAAAGACGATGGCGGTTTTGAGATATCAAACATCATAGAGTCTCAATCCGTAATTGATATATTAGAAGATATGGACTATGATGTCTATGAGATACGCAACACCCTAAATGAGCGCATAGAAAAATCAACTCTCATAGATGAGAAAAACAAAAAGCATATATTAGGCGAGTTATATCTCTTTTTGAATGATAATGGATATCTTAAGACTATTGGATAAAGATGGGATTTTTTAGAACAATTTTAGAGGATTTGCAGGAGCCAAAGAGGCAAGATCCAGCTTTTAATAGCTATGTGGAGCTTTTTTTCAACTATCCTGGAGTTTGGGCAGTTGTCAATCACCGCTTTGCACACTTTTTTTATAAAAAAGGCTTTAGAAGAACCGCAAGAGTAATAAGCGGAATATCACGCTTTTTAACAGGAGTAGATCTTCATCCTGGAGCAAAGATAGGCAATCAAGTCTTTTTTGACCATGCTACTGGCATTGTCATAGGCGAGACTGCTATTATTGGCGATAGAGTGCTTATCTATCAAGGAGTAACACTTGGCGGCGTTAGCCTAGAGAAGGTAAAGCGCCACCCTACTTTGGAAGATGGCGTAGTAGTTGGCGCAGGAGCAAAGATACTTGGCGATATCACAATAGGCAAAAACTCCAAAATAGGTGCAAACTCAGTAGTTGTAAAGTCCGTTCCACCAAACTCTACCGCTGTTGGAATTCCTGCCAAAGTAATAGATAGATGCGAGAGCAAACCACTCTCCCACAACAAAATTCCAGATATCTACACAGAGTTATTTTTATATATCACAGAAAGGCTCTCTCTCATCGAAGAGGCTCTTGGCAAGAGTGATCAAATAGAGATAAAAGAGAGCGATTTAAAAGAGAAATATAAAATACTATTAAAAGCAATAAACAACAAGGAGGCAAAATGACAAAAAGAGTCAATTTATTATCAGAGTCTATTACCATAGCTATAAGCACACTAGCCAAACAGATGAAAGCAGATGGCATTGATGTGCTTAGTTTTTCGGCGGGCGAGCCTGATTTTGATACGCCAAAAGCTATAAAAGATGCTGTAAAAAATGCCTTAGATAGTGGCAACTGTTCTAAATATACTCCAGTTCCTGGTGAGTATAGAGTTCTTAAAGCCATCGCTAGCAAATTAAAAAGAGAGAATAACCTAGAGTATAGACCAGATCAAATCATCACAAATGTTGGTGCAAAACACTCACTATTTAACCTCTTTGGTGCGATTATTGAAGATGGCGATGAGGTTATTATCCCAGCTCCCTATTGGGTAAGTTATCCTGAGATGACCAAACTTTGGGGTGGTGTGCCTGTTTTTGTAAAGACCTGCCAAAGCAACGATTTTAAGATGACTCCAAAAGAGCTAAAGGATGCCATAACTAGCAAGACAAAACTTCTTATCTTAAACTCCCCTTGCAACCCAACAGGAGCTATCTATACAAAAGATGAGATAAGAGAGCTAGGAGAGGTTTTAAAGGGAAGTAATATCATCGTAGCAAGCGATGAAATTTATGAAAAACTAAGCTATGATGTGGAATTTACGCCAGTTGCCTCTGTTAGCAAAGATCTCTTTAACAGAACAGTTACCATAAATGGACTTAGCAAGTGTGGAGCTATGCCTGGGTGGAGATTTGGCTATATGGCCTCTAACATAGATGGCTTAAATTTGGCCGTTAGAAAGCTACAAAGTCAAAGCACTTCCAATATCTGCTCTCTTGTGCAAGCTGGAGCCTTACCTGCTTTGCTTGGCGAGATTGATGATGATATAAAAAATATGAGAGATGAGTTTATAAAAAGAAGGGATTTGGCCTGTGAGCTTTTTGGTCGTATTGACGGGCTTACTCTAAGAAAACCTGCTGGAGCGTTTTATATCTTTATAGATTGCAAAAAGATAGAAAAAGACTCTATGAAGTTTTGTAAAAGACTTTTGGAGGAGGCAAAAGTGGCAGTAGTGCCAGGTGTGGGCTTTGGCATGGAGGGATATTTTAGATTTTCTTATGCAACTTCAAGGGAAAACATCAAAGAGGGCATTAAAAGAATAGAAAAATTCATCAAAAATTACTAAAAATAGATGGCTTAATTGCCATCTATCTACATTTAACTTTTTAAAAGCTCTTTATCTATCTCAACTCTCATAGTTTTATTTTCATTGACCACTTGACAAACAGCCAAGTCAGCCCCAATACTCATAAGCATAGCTGCTTCATTGCCAGAAAGTCCTAGTTTGCTCTGAATAAACTTTTGCATATTTAAAATAGCCAAATCGCTAGCCTCATCCATGCTTTTTCTAGAGCCAATTGTCATCCATCGCTCCTTAGTCTCAATCATTGGAAGCGGATAGTTACACTCTTTTAAAACTTCAACTCTAATAGTAACTCTCCCACTCACCTCTGCTCCAGCGCCATTTATCTCGCCATCGCCCATAAGTGCGTGAAGATCACCCAAAGCAAGAAGCGCGCCATCTACAAAAACTGGAAGATAGAGTATCGCGCCCTCTTTTATCTCTTTGCAGTCCATATTGCCGCCATGATCTCCTGGTGTGCCGTTGCCAACAGGCTCATTTAGTGGCGCTGTTGCAATAACTCCAATCATCTTTCTAAGTGGCAACTCTATCCCCTTAAACTTGGCTTTGTTATTTTCTATCTCTATGATAGCAGTCTGACTCTCTTTTATCTCATTGCCAAGTCGCCCAAAACCAGGCTGCGCGATGGTTACCGCCCTACTTTTAACCTCAATTTTTTCTATGTAGATTTTTAAAACATCGCCCGCTTTTGCCTCATTTATGAAAAGTGGTCCAGTGGCTGGATTTACTTTGTTGAAGTCTATCTCCATGAGTTTGTCTTTTTCTGTTTTTAGCTCGCAAGAAAAACAGTCAAGAGTCTCAAATATCACTCTATCTCCGCTATTTGCTCTAGCTACAAAGTGGTTGGACTTGTCCATTTTATAGACAACATCTTTAGCTGTTATGGTTAGTGTCATCTTATCCTCCAAATTTAAATTTATTCATTATATCAAAAGTATTTTATGTAAAATACTATGTAAAATTATACACAATCGCCCTAACTCTCAAATTTAACTCTCAAATTTAACTCTCAAATTTAACTCTCAAATTTAACTCTCAAATTTAA
>NZ_CAMYFP010000021.1 GCF_947255105.1 uncultured Campylobacter sp. | reverse complement strand
AAAGAAATAGCTGTTTCCTTAGGCAAAGGTCTATAGCTATCTAATTCTTTTTTAATCTCTTCTAATTCATTGTCTATTTTATAGCTAGGGGCTAATGTTCTGTCGTTGTGTTCAGCGTTTATATTAAAACTTTTTTTTAAATTTATACTTGAAATTTGTCCCATTTAGTAATCAACACTCTCTTTTGTAGAAATTTCAATTATTTCAATTGTTAAAATTTCATCTTGTTTTATGCCAACTACTCGGTAGTGGATACCAACTCTCTAACGCCAACGATTTTCGTAACCCTCCATTTCTTGCGTTACTTGTTGCAAATGGATTTTCTGATTTTTCTAGCTCTTTTAAAAAAGTGCATATTTTTAAACCAGCTTTTAAATTGCCTTTTAGAATTTTATTTAGCTCTTTATCGGCTGAGCGTTTGATTGTGATTTTATACATTCTCGCCCATCTCTTTTTTAACTTCGGCAATTAGTGCTTCTTGTTCGTGCTTTGGTAATTTTTCAAATTCTGCGTCTAGTTTTTTAATTGATGGTGCTTCTGAAAGGCTATACAATTTTGGTTCATTAATTTTACTTTTTGTTTTAGCTCTTAAAAATTTAACTAGCTCTTTTTGAGTGGTGATTTTTGTTTTAAAATCTTTTTCTAATTTGTATAATTTTTTTTCGGCTTTCAGTAGTTGATTAAAAATTGTTCGCCTATCCATATTCTCGTATTTTTCGTAATTAATTGTCGTATCCATTTTTATCCTTTACTGGTTTTTTACAATTAAAATTATAGCGAACTCGTGAGATTAATTCAATTGTAAAAACGAATTAATTTTTTATTTATTAGGATTGTAATAGTATGTTTTATTTAAAAAATATACACCCAAATTACCATCCATTTTGTAACATTTTTCATCTAGAAAAGTAATCAATTCTTTATCGTTAAGAATATAAGATCTATTACCATATTTAAAGCCGCTATCATCATAGCCATCAAAGTGTTCTAAATAAGTTTCATAACACCAACTTGCTACATATTCAACATTCCTTCCTCTAGCTCTTGCTATATAATAAGAACCTCCTGTTGAAAGCACATATTTAACATTATCAAAATTTAATCTTACTTTTTTTGTTGGCGTTAATGGGCTTCTTTTTATTTTTAAAAACATTTTTTTAAACTCTTATTTTAATATCTTTTATTAAATTTAATCTATTTTTTTGATACTCTTCTAGCATTACTTATCCTTAAAATCATCTTCTAAAAGCCATTTTTTATTTTTCTTCATAAAAAATAATGCAACAATTAATATAACTGTTGCTATTAAAAAGAAATATGAAAAACCTTTAGAAATAGCATAAGCATTTGAATATTTAGAAACTTCTACTACTGAAATAAAAGACATAAGTGTAAAAAAAGCACACAACAATATCATAAAAATACATTTTCTTATATTAGAATTTATTGTTGTATATCCTGTAGATAAATTTATATAATCATCTATATGTAAAACTTGTTCTATATTATCCCCAATTACTTTTATTCTATCTCCCACATTTAAATTATTAAAATTTTGCTCTTTTAATAAGCAAATAGTGTTATCGTCTAATTTAAAATATATATTTATTAATTTTTTATTGTTTTTAATTATCTCTTGTTCTTCTAGTATCTCAATAATAGCACCACTTATTTTATGCTTGTTCTTTTGCATTTTTTATCCTTTACATAATTATTTTGTTGTATAAAATTATACAACCACTATTCTTAACTAGCTATGAGTTTTATAGTGATTATTTAACAACCACTACACTTGAAAACTATTGTCATTTAAATAACAAAACAATGAAATTTACAACGACAAAGAATATATTATGCAAGACTATAGAACAGCTTTAGAGAGCGGTGAAATTTAAGCAGGATTTGTTAAGGAGACTTATCAAAATAATGAACTCAAAGAACATTTAGAAGCAATTTATTGTTTTTGTTTTTACGTTTGATTGTCTATATTTTTTATCAGATATCATAAATCGCCATCTAAAGACTTGACTTTATCTATACTATTCCTAAACTCATCAAACATCCTTGTTCTATCTTGTTGTGCTTTTATCTCATCAGGTGAGATTTCTTTTATGATAGCCCCATCGATACACTTTTTATATAAAAATGTTTTTATATCTAACATGTCGTTCGTCTCATAAAATACTATCAATTTATTTTTAAACTCCTCTATGTCATCTACATCTACACTTAGCACTCCTGCACCTGCTGTAATTAGAATTTTATTAGCACAAAGCGTTGCCGTTCTTTTGTTTCCGTCTAAAAACATCTGCTTTCTCATTAAATACAACATAAGCGTCAATGCTCTATTGGTATCTGCTTTGATATTTAATATATCGCTTATATCATCTTTAATTTGACTCTCCAAGGGCATGTCAGGTTTCCAAGAAGTTCCACCTATTTTAACAGGTATATTTCTAATAAAGCCAGCTCTATTAAATAAACCTGAGCCTATAATTCTATTAACTTCGCAAATAAAAGGATAGTCTGCCATTGGATAATCAATAGTTTCAAATAAAAACTGCCAAGCGTGCTTTAGATTATTGATTGTTACAACTTCATCCATTGTTAAATTTGAAATTTTTGCACCACTTAAAATAGCTTCTGTTTGTGAGAAGGTGATTGCAATACCTTCCAATCTTGCACTGTTATAGACATAATCTACTATATTTCTTTTTGCTAAAAAAATATTATCTTCTGTAGTTAAGTTGTATTTGTTTTCCATTCTATATCCTTGCTTTGAAATTTAGTTTTTTATATATATTTTATAGAGTTTCATTTTCTCTAAGCAGCTCTCTTATAAACTGCTACCGCTGTTTATTCCGTTTTTGTTTAAATATATTATCAAAATTCAGACTAAATCTAAATTTAAATAATATTTTTTAACTTTAGGATTTTTAAACATCATTTTTTTATTAAGATTTTTATCAGAGTAAAATGTTATGATTGCATCATGAGAGGGGGGTAGTGACAGTTGTGGTCCTCCCCTCTTTACAAATCGCACCATTATCATCTTGCCACTCATAAGTTGTAGAATTGGGTATTTTTGCTTCTTGTCTATATATTATTTCTGTTTTAAGACGACTTTTAATCTATTTAAAACACTCTTTTTTGTTTCTATAACAAAAGATTTTCCTATCAACAGACTCCCTAAAAGCTCAATTGCTTTCTTCCACCGCTTTCTTTGGTAATTTTATCAGTTAGTTTGATATTTACACTGCCATTAGTCCCTGCTAAAAACAAAGCCAAAGGTTTCATTTTGCAATTCCCTCTTCTTTTAACCAAATATTCATATTTTCAACTGCAAATTCCATAGCCTTTTCATCGGCTTCTTCATATTTTCCTTGTTTTGCAAGTTCTAAAACTACTATAAAGTCATTTAAACTTTTAATTGTCATTTTCCTAGCATCATCTAAATAATTAAATTTTATTCTATCTTTTGCTTTTTTATAAATATCATCAGCTAAATTATCTTTTATGCTTTCTAAATAATTTAAAGCTTCTTTTTCAGTTTGCAAAACTACATATTTAAATTTCATCTCTTATCCTTTATATAATTATAAATGCTATATAGCAGGCGCTTCCCTGCTACTTCATTCCTAGAGTTATCAACAATGTTAGGGTGCAATTTAGTGACAAAGCCCACTTATTCTATTATAGATAATAGTAAGAGTGCTGTCTTGTTCGCTATAACTTCTACTATTAAAACTTAAAAAAGTATCGTAAATATCCTTAGTGTTTAATTAATCATTTTTGAGTGCTATTTTTAATGTAATTTTCCAAAATTTCAGCATAAGTGTCTTGAGCACTCAAGCAAGTATCAATTAAAAATCCTTTTGTAGTTTTATATTCTCTTAAGCCTCTATAATAAAAAAGTTTATGATCTTCATCTATAATAAAAGGAGTTATATTATTCTTTAGACACTCTTTAAACATAATCAATCTTCCAACTCTTCCATTGCCGTCTTCAAATGGATGAATTGACTCGAATTTATAATGAAAATCTATAATATCATTTATTGTTATATTCTCAACTTTATTGTAGTTATTTAATAAATTATTTATCTCTTTTGAAACATTTTCAGGTCTTGTAGCAACAAAGTCATCTATATAGTTTTGCTTAGTTTTAAACTTACCTATAATTTGATTTTTAGTGATTCCTTGTTTTAAAAGTTTATGAATCTTTTTTATATAATTTTCGTCTAAACTTTTTTTAGCTGTTTTTAATATAAAATCAAAAGCCTTAAAGTGATTTATTGTTTCAATTATATCATCTACTCTTATTATTTCATCTTTTTGAGAAAGCAAAGATGATGTTTCATAAATACATTTAGTTTGCTCTTTTGAAAGCTTGCTACCTTCTATTTTGTTTGAGTTATATGAAAAGTTTATCTGAGTAAAATAATATAATCCATTTGGAGTTTTATTGTTAAATTCATCAATTAAAATATCATATGCACTCATTTTTATACTTTTATCATCATAGCTCATATTTTTCCTTGGTCTCTTTTATTTTTATAACTTTGGCTTTTTGCCACCTATTTACTAAGCAGTTTTTTTATCGACAATTAATAATAGTTTATTTTATCATATAAGCTTTTACAATTTAATTTTAAGCTATTCTAATTCATCATCGTTTATAGTGGCTATTTTTTATCGTTTATTCTTCCTGTTTTTAGTTGTTTGCTCTTTGTCATCTTTTAAAGAATTTGTATTATTGTATTCTGATTTTATATTTTCAAGTGAAAAATAATTTTTAAAAAAATTTTGTGAATTTTCCTTAAAATCATTTAAAATTTTATTTGATTTTACCGGTAAATTATGGATATTTATTTTTGTAATATTAAGCTTCGTAAAACTCATCATATTGGCACAAATTTCTTCCAATGTAGTTGCACTTTTTAGTTGTAGATTTTTATATTCCTCATACAAATTTATATCGAAATTTTTCATAATCAAATATAAATCAAAATAATCTCTTATCTCATCTCTGTTATAAGTAGAGTCTAATTTATTTATAAAAATATTTTCTATATTGTCAATCAAAAAACCATTTTTTTCTATAAATTTACCAATATGCTTATTGCTATCATAAGCTAGGTCTATTTTTAAATTTTCATCAGTTATTAATCTTTTAAAACCCAAACTATCGACTAAAATATCAAATTTAACTCCATTTTCTTTTAAAAAAGAGATAAAGTCATTGATTTGGGCTCTTGCACTTACACTTTGTTCTACCGTAAAAAGGTCTAAATTGTCTGAGTATCTATAATAATTGTTTAAAATAAATCTATTTAATGCAGTTTCACCTGTTAAATACAAACCCACTCCACTTTTAGCAAGCAGGTTAAGTATTTTGTCTTGAGCATTATATAAAGCCCTATATTTATCTAAAAGTTCCAATTTCTAGCCCTTATATCGTGCGAATTATCAATATATAAATTTATTAGGCAGTCAAGCCGTCTTTTTAAAAATCTATAGTTAAAGCTACCGCTTTTTAACTTAGTTTCTTTTTCTTTTATAAACTCCACAACATACTCATCTTTGATAATAGACAAATCTATAAGCAAAGAGATAGAGTTTTGAAAAATTGCACTAAAAATCATTCTTGCAAAGTCTTTATCGTCTATATCTTTTAATAATTCTTCAGGTGTAATATTCATATTTCCCCAATAGCAAGTCTTTAAAATGTGATTTGCAATTTCTTGTTTCATTGTTTATTCTTCTTTAAAATCATCTTCTAATTCATACTTCTAAGTCTATTATAGTTCCACTATATAATGAAATTTAAACATTTTTTATCTATTATATAGACTATCTTTTAAATTTTTTATCTAAATTTTTATTGGCTTCTTCGATTTTTAAAGCATCGGCTTCATATTTTGATAAGCATTTTTTTCCAACTGGATTAAACGCAGTTCCTAGAGATTTGACTATGATATAAGCATTTGAGATTCCAATTATTGTAAAAACATTGGCAATAGCTGCAAAAAGCAAAGCTATAACTAGCCAAATTCCAAACAAAACAACATAAAGTATCATAACTATTTTAGAATAAGCTTTCCAAGCTACATTCTCATTTTTATCGAGCTCAAATCTTGATTTGCTTATCATCTCTCTTGAGAATGGAGCAAATAAAAACTTTCCATACTCCATCAAGCCTAAACCAACAGGCGCTGTTACTACAAGTAAAGTAAGAATGAGTCCAGCTATATAAGCAGTTAGAGCTATTAGCCAGCCAAAAAGCATCCACCATACGATATTGCACAATAAACGCATAATTATCTCCTTGGAAAGTTAAAATAACAATATAAAAATAATTTTACAGTCAATAAGCTTAACTGTTAGTTGATAAAACGTCCAAAACAAAGTTAAGAAAAATTATTAAATTTCAAAAGCCTTAATTAATTTGTATTTTAGTCAAGCTAATTTTTAAATTCCCCTCAAATTTGAGGGGATAAATTTAAGCTTTTATCTTAGGTTGTTTAAAGATAGTAAGTTCAGGAACTTTGCCTGTAAATTTCTCTATATTTACAAGACCAGTGTGAGAGATGTTTCCGTTTGCAAGTTTTGAGGTTGGTATATCTATAGTTAAGACATTTGCACTTCCGTTTTTATCCAAACTTTCTGCCTTTGTTGGATCAAGTGGGTCATACCAAGCACCTTCACATAGCTTAACAACACCTTTTATAATGTCATCTGTTACTTTTGCACCAGCCAACACCTCGCCTCTAGCATTAAACACTCTAACCGCATCACCAGTTTTGATGCCTTTTGCTTTTGCATCCTCACTATTTATCCAGATAGGCTCCAAGTTTGAGATAGCATACTCATCTCTAAGACTTGTGTTATTTAGCTGAGAGTGAAGACGATCTTCAGGGTGAGAAGTAACTAGGTGAAACTCAGCAGGTTTGTTTTTCATACCAAGCCATTCAATTGGCTCAAACCAAGTTGGATGAGCTTTACAATCATCATAATTCATCTTCTCAATTACTTCTGAGTAAATTTCAATTAGGCCTGATGGAGTGCCGAGTGGCTCTAAAATAGGATCTTCTCTAAAATCGCCATATCTATTATATTCAAATCCCTCTTGAGTTTGAAGGAAAGTTATAGGCTTATTATCAGCCCAAAATTCCTCAAATGGCTTCATAACAACACCATTTAACTCTTCAAGTTGCATTTTCTTTGCCTGATCTCTTGCGCTTTCATAAAATTCTTTTATCCACTGGGTATCGCTTTTATTTTCTGTATATTTGTCTTTTACACCAAACTCTGCTGCTAAATCGGTAAAAATTTCATAGTCATTTTTACTCTCACCCACTTTTTCAACAGCTTGTTTCATTGGAGTTATTCCTAAATTTGCATAATCACCAATCATAGAGATATCATCTCTTTCATAGATTGTAGTTACAGGCATAACAATATCTGCCATTCTAGCAGTTGGAGTCCAGTAAATTTCATTTACTACAACAGTTCGTGGCTTTTTCCAAGCTTTAATAAATTCATTTGTATTTTGATGATGAACTAAAGGATTTCCGCCTGCCCAGTAGATAAAGTCAATTTTTGGATAGGTTATTTTTTTACCGTTGTGATCTATTGTTTTTCCAGGATTTAAAAGAGCGTCTGAAATTCTAGCTAGTGGAAATGCTGAATCAGTTGCTTTTTGAAGCCAGCTTTGACCGGTTCCAACGTTTGCAGCACCTGAGCTTATACCACCAACGATTCCAGCTTTTGCATCTGGAACACCGCCGTTACTATAATGGTAGCTTAATCCAAACCCACATCCTGGCTTTCCAATTTGTCCAAGCATCGCACAAAGAGTTACTAGCGCCCAGTGTGGTTGCTCACCATGATGAACTCTTTGCATACCCCATCCACTCATTATCATAGTTTTATTGTCGTAAAGTGTGTGAGCTAGCTCTTTTATGGTTTTTTCATCAATTTTACAAATCTGCGAAGCCCATTTTGGAGTTTTTGGAGTATTATCTGTTTTTCCAAGAAGATAAGGCAAGAACTTATCAAATCCTGTTGTGTAGGTTTCTATAAATTTTTGGTCATATTTTTTAGACTCATAGAGTTCATACATCATACCAAGCATCATTGCAACATCGGTATTTGGTAGCGGTGCTATCCACTGGGCGTTTAGAAATTTGCAAGTTGCATTTTTGATAGGATCGATGAAAATAACTTTTTTTCCACTCTTTTTTAGTTCTTCAAGATATTTTAAACCTTGCTCATCGCTTACAGTCCAAGCTATTTTTAAAGTTGAGTATGGATCAGCGCCCCAAATAACAACAACATCGGCATTTTCTAATACTAAAGGCCAAGAAGTTTGTTGCTCATATACCTCAATTGTTCCTAGGACATGTGGCATAATAATTTGTGATGCACCAGTTGAATAATCACCTAAAGTTCCTGTAAAACCACCTATTTGGTTCATAAATCTATGAAGTAAGATTCTTGCATTTTGCATATTTCCAGGACTTTTCCATCCATAGCTTCCTGCAAAAACGCTAGTATTTCCGCTTGCTTTTATTGTTTTTTTAAGTTCGTTTGCAATTAGCTTTATAGCTTTGTCATAGCTTACTCTAACCCACTCATCACTTCCTCTAAGTTCAGGTTTTGGGCTATCTGGATTTTCTAAATAACTTTTTCTTACATAAGGATATTTAACCCTATCTTTTGCATAAACTAAATCAGCTGTGTAGTGTTGAAGAGGATTTTTTATGCTTGAAGTTTTGTTTAAAGGCTCACTTTTTACGATTTTGCCGTTCTTTATGGTAAGTTTTAAAACTCCCCAGTGAGCTCCTGTTATAACTTCACCATCTTTAATAATCTTGAAATTTTTAGTAGCATTCTCGGTCGCAAAAAGGTTCATTTTCATAAAAAATGGCACACAAAATGCCGCACCAATTGTTTTAAGTGAATTTCTTCTTGATAAATTTACTGACATTTCTTACTCCTTTGTAGTAGTTTTTTGTAAATATTGAGAAACTAAAAATCTATCTTTTTTATCCATTACAGTTCTGCTTAACATAGATTTTAAGATACTTGGCCACTGATTTGCGTTGTATTCGTTGATGCTATGAAGGGCATGACACATTGAACAACTCTCAGTGTAGATACTAGCAGCTCTATCCATGATAGGTTTTAATTCTTTATAAAAATCCTTATCATCGGTATAGGCTTCAACGCTTACTTTGCTCCAAGCACCTTTTTCTAGAACCTTAACATCTACGGCTGCATTTTTTCCAAAAGCTGCGTTTAGGATTCTTTTTCCCTCACTAAAGTAGATTGCCTCACTCACATCATCTTGGATATAACCCTCGATCTTGATTTTCAGCATATCGCCATCTTTTTCCAAAATCTCTACAGGTGCCGTTGGAAGCAGCCTTCCAATAGCCTTTTTATCGCTTTTATCTGCATAAAGAGACTTTACAACATCGCTATAAACTATCTCATTTGCAAATGCAAAAGCACAGGCAAAGACAAATATTAAAATTTTTTTCATATATCCTCCTTTTTATTGCTATTTAAAGCTATTTTATAGTCTATTAGATAAATTTGTTATAAATCAAGCTATGCTTATGATAAGTTAATTTTTTATATTGATAAATCAATAAATAATGAATTTTGACTTTGTAAAAAAGCAAGGATAAGTTAAATTAAGCTATCTAACTTAAATCAATAATTGAAAGAATTTTCTAAAGAATATATTTATTTTATTTTTCTAAATTTGATGAGAGTAAATTCCTGTTAAAATAGTTTATGAAAATTATATAAGATAAATAGTTAATTGATATCTATATAAAAAATAAATTTAAAAAGACTCTTTGCTTTAAAATGGTGATAACTTTAAATTTATAGAAGTTTTATTTTAATAGTTGTATAATAAAATTCTTTGTTGCCCCGTAGTTTAGTGGTAGAACGGCTGACTCTGGATCAGCTAACATTGGTTCGAATCCAATCAGGGCATCCACTTCTTAACCATTTTTAGTTATACAATTAGTTATACAATTTTGATTTTATAAAACTTTGTCACTTATCCAATTATAGTAATTTAATTATTAAGCAACAATTTTAAAACTTGCTAATTTAAACTACTACTATTAATTTTTGGTTTGAGATTGAAAAAAGTAATTTATAAGTGTAGGGTAAATTTACCTTGCAGCTCTATTTTTTAAATTCAACCAATATATAATCATCGTCTTTTAGTGCTTTTTTAGCCTTCTCTTCATCCATCAAAACTACATTCGAGCCATTTACAAAAATACCAATTTTTAGGTATTGTCTAACAAAATAATTTTTGCCCTTTTCAAATAAAATTTTTAATTTATTAGGGCTAAATTCACTCTCTACAGAGATAGTATGTTCGCCAGGCTCAACATCCATATAGATAAAGTAATGGTGTTTCAATTTAGCTATAGCTTGATAATCCAAATAAGCAGTTTTTATAATCCCAAAAGCAAAATTTCCAGCTGTATGTCTATAAAAATAGAGCCCAGCTTTGCCCTCTGGCAGATTGTTAAATTCCTTAACCAATTTACAAATCGCCAAATCTTGCTTTTATGTCGGCAAAATATTTTTGGTGGATTCTATCATATTAGACTTTAAATTTATATTATTGTTTTAACTCTAAATTTGAGCCTAAAAACAGTGAATGCAAAAATAATTAAAATTGTATAGCTTGCTGTATAACTAAAAATATAAAATGGCTAAATTTGGGTAAAAAGTAGTTAAGAAGTGGTGTCCCGTGTTGGATTCGAACCAACGGCCCCCTCCTTAAAAGGGAGATGCTCTACCTGCTGAGCTAACGAGACACTAGTGGCGCGACGGACGAGGCTCGAACTCGCGACCTCCGCCGTGACAGGGCGGCATTCTAACCAGCTGAACTACCGTCGCACCTATGGTGGTCGCTAAAAGACTCGAACTTTTGACATCCACCTTGTAAGGGTGGCGCTCTACCAACTGAGCTAAGCGACC
>NZ_CAMYFP010000020.1 GCF_947255105.1 uncultured Campylobacter sp. | reverse complement strand
GTCCGATGCCACAAACTAGAGAGCATATACTTCTTGCAAGACAAGTTGGTGTTCCTTACATTGTTGTATTTTTAAACAAAGAGGACTTAGTTGATGACGCCGAGCTTATCGAGCTAGTTGAAATGGAAGTTAGAGAGCTTTTGAATGAGTATGGTTTCCCAGGAGACGATACACCAATCATCGTAGGTTCTGCATATCAAGCACTAGAAGAGGCTAAAAAAGGTGAAGATGGTCCATGGTCAGCTAAGATAATGAAGCTAATGGATGCAGTTGATGAGTATATCCCAACTCCAAAGAGAGATACAGATAAAGATTTCTTGATGCCTATCGAAGATATCTTCTCAATTTCAGGTCGTGGTACAGTTGTAACTGGAAGAATAGAAAAAGGTGTTGTTAAAGTAGGTGACACTATTGAAATAGTAGGTATTAAACCAACTCAAACAACAACAGTTACAGGCGTTGAGATGTTTAGAAAAGAGATGGATCAAGGCGAGGCTGGCGATAACGTTGGTATCTTGCTTAGAGGCACAAAGAAAGAAGACGTTGAAAGAGGTATGGTTTTAGCTAAACCTAAGTCAATTACTCCTCACAGCAAATTTGAGGCTGAGGTTTATATCCTAACAAAAGAAGAGGGTGGAAGACACACAGCATTTTTCAACAACTATAGACCACAGTTTTACGTAAGAACGACTGACGTTACAGGATCAATTCATCTTCCTGAGGGAACTGAGATGGTAATGCCAGGCGATAACGTTAAAATAACTGTTGAGCTTATACACCCAGTTGCACTTGAGCAAGGAACTAGATTTGCCATTAGAGAAGGTGGTAAAACTGTAGGTTCAGGTGTTGTATCTAAAATTTTAGGTTAATTCTAACTATAAAGGGTAGCTTTTTGCTACTCTTTATGAAATTTAAGGATAGATTATGAGAATAAAAGTAGGTTTAAAGTGTTCAGAGTCAGGTGATATCAACTACTCAACTTATAAAAATAGTAAGACATCAACTCAAAAATTAGAATTGATGAAGTATTGCCCAAGACTTAGAAAACATACTTTGCACAAAGAAGTAAAGTTAAAAGGCTAGATTAACTAGGGCAATAGCTCCAACGGTAGAGCGTCGGATTCCAAATCCGCAGGTTGGGGGTTCGAATCCCTCTTGCCCTGCCACTTTTAAGGTATAAAATGAATAAAATAAAAAAGTACTTAATTGACTCTAGATCTGAGATAGATAAGGTTATTTTTCCTAAAAAAGAGCAGATAAGAAATGCATTTATAGCGGTTATAATAGTCGTATCAGTTATCTCTCTATTTTTAGCGTTGGTTGATCTGATTATGTCATCTATCATCTCACTATTTGTTTAAAAGGTTTGACAGTGACACATAGATGGTATGCAATACAGACTTATGCTGGTTCAGAGATGAGTGTAAAAAGAGCTATAGAGGCATTGGCAAAAAATAATGCTTTAGAAGAGCAGATAAAACAGGTCGTAGTTCCAACAGAGGATGTTATAGAGGTAAAAAATGGAAAACAAGTCATCAAAGAGAGAAGTCTTTATCCTGGCTATTGCTTTGCATACTTAGCTTTAAGTACCTCACTTTGGCACAAAATTCAGATGCTTCCAAAGGTTAGTAGATTTATAGGGGAGTCAAAAAGCCCATCGCCATTGAGCGAGAAAGATGTTGAGCTAATCCTTGATAAGGTCAATAAAAGAGCAGCACCTAAACCAAAGATTTCTTTTGAAGAGGGCGAGTTAGTTAGGATAACTGAAGGTCCTTTTGCTAACTTTAATGGAACTGTTGAAGAGTATGATATGTTGCATGGAACCTTGAAGCTAAATGTATCTATATTTGGAAGAAGTACACCAGTTGAGATTTTATATTCACAAGTTGAAAAGATTGTTTAAATTTAAAAGGAGATAAATTTATGGCTAAAAAAGTTATAGGTGAGATTAAATTACAAATTGCTGCAGCCAAAGCCAATCCAAGTCCGCCAGTTGGACCTGCTCTTGGTCAAAAAGGTGTAAATATAATGGAATTTTGTAAGGCATTTAACGAAAAGACAAAAGATATGGCAGGTTTTAACATTCCTGTTGTAATTACAGTCTATTCTGATAAAAGTTTTACATTTGTTACAAAACAACCGCCAGCAACTGATCTTATAAAAAAAGCTGCAGGTATTACAAAGGGAACCGACAATCCTTTGAAAAATAAAGTTGGAAAACTTACTAAAGCGCAAGTTTTAGAAATTGTTGAGAAAAAAATAGCTGATCTTAATACAAAAGATAAAGAGCACGCCGCAAGAATTATCGAAGGCTCTGCAAGATCTATGGGTGTTGAGATAGTTGAGTAACCTTTTACCGCTAAGGCTAAAAGCGGAAGCAAATTTTATGCGAGGAAATTAGATGGCAAAAAAAACTAAAAGATTTAAAGAGTTATTAGGCAAGATAGATAGTGATAAAATTTATCAGCTCAATGAGGCAGTAGAGATTGCAAAAGCTCTCTCATCTGCTAAATTTGATGAAACTGTTGAGATCTCTTTGAGATTAAATGTAGATCCAAGACACGCCGATCAAATGGTTAGAGGCTCTGTTGTTTTACCAGCAGGAACAGGTAAAAAAGTAAGAGTTGCAGTTATTGCAAAAGATGCAAAAGCTGATGAGGCAAAAAACGCAGGTGCCGATATCGTTGGAGCTGAAGAGTTAATAGAAGATATCCAAAAAGGTCAATTAAATTTTGACATGTTGATAGCAACTCCAAATTTAATGGGATTGGTTGGTAGAGTTGGTAGGATATTAGGACCTAAGGGACTTATGCCAAATCCAAAAACCGGAACAGTAACAATGGATGTTGCACAGGCTGTAAAAAATGCAAAAAGCGGACAGGTTAATTTCCGTGTCGATAAAGAGGGCAATATCAATGCAGGTGTGGGCAAGGCTAGTTTTACAAAAGAGCAGCTCTTAGATAATCTAAATACTTTTATTAGAGCGATAAACAAGCACAAGCCAGCAGCTGCTAAAGGTAGATATGTAAGAAATGCTACACTCTCTCTTACTATGAGTCCGTCAATTAAGCTTGATACGCAGGAACTTATAGATTTAAAATAACATCTTAGATTGGAGATAGCCGAGGCTAATAGCTTAATTGAGCAATATGCTCTCTCTGCTTGAAATCACCGATCGGAAAGGAGTAGAATTGACAAGAAATGAGAAGATCAAAATGGTCTCTGAGCTTTCAGAGGAGTTTAAAACTTCCGAAGCGATCGTTGTTAGTGAATTTAAAGGTCTAACAGTAAAAGAGCTTGAAGCACTAAGAGTTAGTGCAAAAGAGCAAAATGTTAGAGTCCAAGTTATAAAAAACACACTTGCAGGTATTGCTTTAAAAGAGGCTGGCAAAGACGGTTTAGAGTTGAAAGACACTAACATTTTTGTATGGGGCGAACAGCTTGCAACAACAAAAGTAGCTGCTAAATTTGAAGAAAATAACAATTTATTTGTTATCAAAACAGCTCACTTAGATGGTGAAGTTGCAACTGTAGAGAAAGTTAAAGCACTTTCTAAAATGCCAAGTCGTGATGAGTTGCTTGCTATGCTTTTGCAAGTATGGAACGCACCAGTTCAAAATTTTACAATTGGACTAAATGCGCTTAAAGAGAAAAAAGAACAATCTGCATAATTATTAGGAGAAATTAAATGGCAATAACAAAAGAAGATGTATTAGAGTATATCTCAAATTTATCAGTTTTAGAGTTGAGTGAGCTTGTAAAAGAGTTTGAAGAGAAATTTGGCGTAAGTGCAGCTCCTGTTATGGTTGCTGGAGCAGCAGGCGGCGTTAGCGGTGAAGCAGCTGAAGAAAAAACCGAGTTTGACGTAGTTCTACTTGACGCAGGTGACAAAAAAATCAACGTTATTAAAGTTGTGAGAACACTTACTGGCTTAGGATTAAAAGATGCAAAAGATGCAGTTGAGAAAACTCCATCTACCTTAAAAGAGGGTATAAGCAAAGAAGAGGCTGAAGCTGCTCGCAAAGAGTTAGAAGAGGCTGGAGCTAAAGTCGAACTTAAATAACAACTAAAGCCCATTTATTTGGGCTTTTTCAATCAATGTGTTCAATAAATTTATTGAACTAATTTTCTTTCAAATTTTTACCAAGAGGTAGATAATGTTAAACAGCTTATATTCCGGAAATCGTCTTAGAGTTGATTTTTCCAAAGTCAAAAAAGAGATTGAGATTCCAAATTTATTACAATTACAGAAAAAAAGTTTTGATGATTTTTTAAATATAGAAAATAAAAACAGCGGTATTGAAAAGGTTTTTAGATCTGTATTTCCTATCCACGATCCTCAAAATAGACTTACTTTAGAATATGTTGAAGGCGAGCTTTCAAAGCCAAAGTATTCAGCTAGAGAGTGCATGGAAAGAGGTCTTACATATTGCGTTAATCTAAAGATGAAAATAAGAATGATCGTGCATGAAAAGGACGACAAGACCGGAGAAAAGATTGGCATCAAAGAGATAAAAGAACAAGATATTTTTATAAGAGATATACCTCTGATGACTGATAGAGTCTCTTTTATTATAAATGGAGTTGAGAGAGTTGTTGTAAATCAACTTCACAGAAGCCCGGGAGTTATTTTTAAAGAAGAAGAGAGCCCTACAGTTGTAAATAAACTCATATATACCGCACAAATTATCCCAGATCGCGGCTCATGGCTCTATTTTGAGTATGACGCCAAAGATGTATTATATGTAAGGATAAACAAAAGAAGAAAAATGCCTATAACTATTTTATTTAGGGCATTAGGATATAAAAAACAAGATATTATTAAACTTTTCTATCCGATAAAAAAGATAGAGATAAAAGATGGTAAATTTATAACCAAATTTGATCCAAGCGAATACCTTGGAAGAGTAGATTATGATATAAAAGATATAGATGGTAATTTATATCATCAAGCAGGAAAGAGACTTAGCAAGAAAAAAGCACAACAACTAATTGACGATGGACTTCAATATATCGAATACCCAACAGATGTATTGCTTGATAGATATCTAGCAAGTCCTGTTGTAGATGGTAGTAGCGGAGAGGTGCTATTTGATACTCTATCTTCACTTGATGAGATGAAACTTGAAAAGATATTGAAAACTCAAAGTAGCATTGAGATAGCAAATGATTTGGCGCCAGGCGTTGATGGAAGTATCATTAACTCATTTTTACAAGATAGTGATACTCTAAAAATGCTTGCACAGTCTGAGGGCATTGATGACGAAAACGATCTTGCAGCTATTAGAATTTATAAGGTTATGCGACCTGGTGAGCCTGTAGTAAAAGAGGCAGCTAGAGATTTTGTAAGAGATCTCTTCTTCAACCTTGAAAGATATGATCTTACAAAAGTTGGAAGAATGAAGATGAACCACAAACTTGGACTTGATGTTCCAGAGTATGTGACTATCATGACAAATGAAGATATTCTTCAAACTGCCAAATACCTCATTAAAGTAAAAAATGGTCAAGGTCATATTGATGATAGAGACCATTTAGGTAACAGAAGAATACGCTCAATCGGCGAGTTGTTGGCAAATGAGACTCATCTAGGCTTTATAAAGATGCAAAAAACCATAAGAGATAGATTTACAACTCTAAGCAACAATTTAGATGACTTGATGCCATATGATCTTATAAATTCCAAAATGGTAACTACAACTTTATTGGAGTTTTTCACAGGTGGGCAGTTAAGTCAATTTATGGATCAAACCAACCCACTAAGTGAGATAACACACAAAAGAAGACTTTCAGCACTTGGCGAGGGCGGACTTGTAAAAGAGAGAGCTGGCTTTGAGGTGCGTGACGTTCACCCAACGCACTATGGAAGAATTTGTCCTATAGAGACACCAGAAGGTCAAAATATCGGTCTTATAAACACTCTTGCAACTTATGCAAAGGTCAATAACCTAGGCTTTGTTGAAGCTCCTTATAAAAAAGTAGAAAATGGCAAAGTGCTTGATGAAGTTGTCTATCTAACAGCAACTCAAGAAGAAGGACTTGTTATTGCTCCGGCTTCAGCTAGAATTGATGAAAATGGATTTATCTTAGATGAGTTGCTTGAGGCTAGAAAAGATGGCGAGAGTATTCTTGCTGCAAGAGAAGATGTTGCACTTATCGACCTTTGTTCAGGAATGATTGCAGGAGTTGCGGCTTCACTTATTCCATTTTTGGAGCATGATGATGCAAACAGAGCGCTTATGGGTTCCAACATGCAACGTCAAGCAGTCCCACTTATCTCTTCAAAAGCTCCACTTGTAGGAACAGGTATGGAGGCTATCGTTGCAAGAGATGCATGGGAGGCAGTCAAAGCCAAAAGAGCAGGTGTAGTAGAGAAGGTAGATAATAGAAACATCTTCATTTTGGGAGAAGATGAAAAAGGTCCATTTATAGATCAATATACAATGGAGAAAAATTTAAGAACCAACCAAAACACAGCTTTTTCACAAAGCCCAATAGTAAGAGTAGGTCAAAATGTAAAAGCAGGTGAAGTTATAGCAGATGGTCCTAGTATGGATGGTGGTGAGCTTGCAATAGGAAAAAATGCATTAGTTGCCTTTATGCCATGGCATGGATATAACTACGAAGATGCTGTTGTAATTAGCGAAAAGATGATACGCCGCGATGAATATACAAGTCTTCATATCTATGAAAAAGAGATTGACGCAAGAGAGCTTAAAGATGGTGTTGAAGAGATAACTAGAGATATTCCAAATGTGAAAGAGGAAGATATTCTACATCTTGATGAGAGTGGTATCGTAAAGATAGGCACCGAAGTAAAGGCTGGTATGATACTTGTTGGTAAGGTATCTCCAAAAGGCGAAGTAAAACCAACTCCTGAAGAGAGGCTCTTAAGAGCGATATTTGGCGAAAAAGCAGGTCATGTTGTAAATAAATCTCTCTATGCAAGTGCCTCAATGGATGGTGTTGTAGTTGATGTTAAGATTTTTACTAAAAAAGGTTATGAGAAAGACAACAGAACACAAAAAGCCTATGAAGATGAAAAAACACAGCTAGAAAAAGAGCACCACGATAGACTTCTTATGCTAGACCGCGAAGAGATGTTAAAAATAACCGCTTTGCTTTCAAAGCACAAATTAGCCAAAGATCAAGCTCTTAGCAAAGTTGAATACAAAAAAGGCACATTAGTAGATAAAGATGTCATTGCAAACTCAAATAGATTTGCATTAAATAGCTTTATAAAGGGTTACTCAAAAGAGGTTCAACAAGAGTATGATGACCTTAAAAACCACTTCCAAAATGAAAAAAGAAAGTTAAAAGAGGAGCATGACGAAAAGCTCGAGATCATAGAAAAAGATGATATTTTGCCAAGCGGAGTTGTTAAGCTAGTTAAAATTTACATTGCAACTAAAAGAAAGCTAAAAGTTGGCGATAAGATGGCGGGACGTCACGGAAACAAAGGTATAGTTTCTATCATAGTTCCTGAAGTTGATATGCCATATCTTCCAAATGGACAAAGAGTAGATATCGTTCTCAATCCTTTGGGTGTCCCAAGCCGTATGAATATCGGTCAAATTATGGAGAGCCACTTGGGTCTTGTTGGTTGGCGACTTGGTGAGCAGATTGAGGCTATTTTAGAGCAAAAACAGGGTGAGTGGCTAAAAGAGTTAAGAGCTAAGATGATAGAGATAGCCGATGTTTCACACCTAATGGATGCTAAGGCGGTCTTTAAAGATATAAGCGATGAAGAGCTTTTGAAGTATGCAAGGGATTGGAGCAAGGGAGTTAAATTTGCAACTCCTGTCTTTGAGGGAATTGTTCCGCAAGACTTTGAAAAGCTCTTTAAGATGGCAAATATAGACAAAGATGGAAAGACAGAGCTATATGATGGCAGAACAGGTGAAAAGATAAAAGAGCGCGTAAATGTTGGTTGTATGTATTATCTAAAGTTGCACCACTTAGTCGATGAAAAAGTTCATGCAAGAAGCACCGGACCATATAGCTTAGTTACACAACAACCTGTTGGCGGTAAGGCGCTATTTGGTGGTCAAAGATTTGGAGAGATGGAAGTTTGGGCGCTAGAGGCTTATGGAGCAGCTTATACATTAAGAGAGATGCTAACTATCAAGTCCGATGACATTGATGGCAGACTTGCAGCTTACAAAGCGCTAACACGTGGTGAAAATGTTCCAACAGCAGGAATTCCTGAGACATTTTTTGTTCTCACCAAAGAGCTTAAATCTTTGGCTTTAAATGTTGAGATATTTAGTAAGGATGAAGAAGATGAGTAACTATAGTCCAATAGAGATAAAAGAAGATCAAAGACCTTATGATTTTGATGCGGTGCAGATTAAACTTGCAAGTCCAGAAGAGATTAAATCATGGAGTCACGGCGAAGTTAAAAAGCCAGAGACCATCAACTATCGCACTTTAAAACCAGAGCGTGATGGACTTTTTTGTGCCAAAATTTTTGGACCAATAAGAGATTATGAGTGTCTTTGTGGTAAATATAAAAAGATGAGATTTAAGGGCTATAAGTGCGAAAAGTGCGGTGTTGAGATAGTTGATTCAAAGGTTAGAAGATCTAGAATGGGACATATCGAGCTTGTAACACCTGTAGCACATATTTGGTATGTAAATAGTCTTCCTAGCAGGATTGGCACTCTTTTAGATATCAAGATGAAAGACTTAGAGCGTGTGCTTTACTATGAGGCATATATTGTAGAGGAGCCAGGCGAGGCATTTTACGATAATGAGGGGCTAAAAAAGGTAGAAAAATACGAAGTTCTAAATGAAGAGCAGTATCACCAACTAGATAGCCTCTACTCTTCTACAGGATTTAAGGCTAGAATGGGTGGCGAAGTCATTCGAGATCTGCTTGCAGAATTAGATCTTACAGCGACTCTAGAGCAGTTAAAAGAGGAGATGGCAAGCACAAATTCAGTCTCAAGAAAGAAGAATATCGTAAGAAGACTAAAGATAGTTGAGAGCTTTTTATCATCAGGCAATCGCCCAGAGTGGATGATGATTACTATTTTGCCAGTTCTTCCAGCAGATCTTAGACCATTAGTTGCACTAGATGGTGGTAAATTTGCCGTTAGCGATGTAAATGATCTTTATCGTAGAGTTATCAACAGAAACACAAGACTAAAAAGACTAATGGAGCTTGATGCACCAGAGATTATCATAAGAAACGAAAAAAGAATGCTTCAAGAGGCAGTTGATGCGCTATTTGATAATGGTAGAAGAGCAAATGCTGTAAAGGGTGCCAACAAACGTGCGCTTAAGTCTTTGAGCGAGATTATCAAAGGAAAACAGGGACGCTTCCGCCAAAATTTGCTAGGCAAGAGAGTGGATTTTTCAGGAAGATCAGTTATAGTTGTAGGACCACATCTAAAAATGGATCAGTGTGGTATCCCAAAAACTATGGCACTTGAGCTATTTAAGCCTCATCTTATAGCAAGACTTCAAGAAAAGGGCTATGCAACCACAGTTAAACAGGCAAGAAAGATGATAGATGACAAAATAAATGAGGTATGGGAGTGCCTTGAAGAGGTTGTAAAAGACCATCCTGTGCTTCTAAACCGTGCCCCAACTCTACATAAGATGTCTATTCAAGCTTTCCACCCAGTTTTGGTTGAGGGAAAGGCTATTAAGCTTCATCCGCTAGTTTGTGCAGCGTTTAATGCCGACTTCGATGGCGACCAGATGGCAGTTCACGTTCCGCTTTCTCAAGAGGCGATTGCAGAGTGTAAGGTGCTTATGCTTAGCTCTATGAATATCTTACTTCCAGCAAGTGGTAAGTCTTTGGCAGTGCCAAGTCAAGATATGGTTTTGGGAATTTACTATCTTTCACTTCAAAAAAATGATGTAAAAGGCTCAAATAAAATTTTCTCCAATCCGCAAGAGGTCATATTGGCAGTTGAATCAGGCGCGTTAGATATTCATGCCAAAATCAAGACAATAATAGACGACAAAGTTATCTTTACCACTGCAGGTAGGCTTATAATTAGATCTGTATTGCCAGATTTTATACCTGAGTCAATGTGGAATAGAATTATGAAAAAGAAAGATTTGGGAACTTTAGTTGATTATATCTACAAGCACGGCGGTCTTGAGATAAGTGCCAAGTTCTTAGACAACCTAAAAGACTTAGGCTTTGAGTGGGCGACGATGGCAGGTATCTCTATAGGTGTTGATGATATCATAGTTCCAAAATCAAAAGATAAATTTATCAACGATGCAAAGAACAAGGTAAAAGAGATTCAAAACCAATATAGCGTAGGTCTTCTAACCGATAGTGAGAGATATAACAAGATTATCGATATTTGGACAGATACAAACGCTCAAGTTGGAGCAGATATGATAAATCTCATCAAAGAGGACAAAGAGGGCTTTAACTCTATCTATATGATGGCAGATAGCGGTGCTAGAGGAAGTTCAGCTCAAATTCGTCAGCTTGCCGGTATGCGCGGACTTATGACAAAGCCAGATGGAAGTATTATCGAAACTCCAATTACCTCAAACTTCCGCGAAGGTCTAAATGTGCTTGAGTATTTTATCTCAACTCACGGCGCTAGAAAGGGACTTGCAGATACTGCGCTAAAGACTGCAAATGCTGGTTATCTAACTAGAAAGCTCATTGATGTTGGACAAAATGTCAAGGTTATGATGCACGATTGTGGTACTCACGAGGGAATTGAAGTCACCGACATCACAAACAATGGCGAGTTGGTAGAGAGCCTAGAAGATAGGATAGTTGGAAGAGTTTTAAGCGATGATGTAATTGATCCTATCACAAATGAGATTTT
Source organism: uncultured Campylobacter sp. (assembly GCF_947255105.1). Taxonomy (GTDB): domain Bacteria; phylum Campylobacterota; class Campylobacteria; order Campylobacterales; family Campylobacteraceae; genus Campylobacter_B. The sequence continues at coordinate 2,536 of NZ_CAMYFP010000020.1, read as the reverse complement.
ATTTACTCAAGGCACACTTATAGATGAGAGCAAAGCCGCTCAGATAACAGATGCAGGAATTAAGTCAGTAAGCATAAGAACACCTATTACTTGTAAAGCCAAAAAGGGCGTTTGTGCCAAATGCTATGGTGTAAATTTGGGCGAGGGAAGCCTAGTAAAGCCAGGCGAGGCAGTTGGTATCATCTCAGCACAAAGTATTGGAGAGCCAGGAACTCAGCTAACTCTTAGAACTTTCCACATCGGTGGAACAGCCTCAACACAGCAGCAAGATAGACAAGTCGTTGCACAAAAAGATGGTTTTGTTAGATTTTATAACCTAAATATCTATGAAAACAGAGATAAAAAGATTATTGCCAATAGGCGAAATGCGGCTATATTGCTAGTTGAGCCAAAGATAAAAGCGCCATTTAAAGGGGAACTATCTATACAAAGAGTGCATGAAGAGATAATTCTTACTATCAAGTCCAACGAACAAGAGGCAAAATATCATCTAAGAAGACACAACGTTGCCAAGCCAAACGAGCTTGCAGGAGTAAGCGGCAAGATAGAGGGCAAATTTTTCATACCATTTGAAAATGGCAGCACCATAGAAGAGAACGAAAGTATAGTTGAAGTTATCGCAGAGGGTTGGAATATACCAACTCGTATTCCTTTTGGTAGCGAAGTTTTGGTAGAAGATGGCGAGCCGATAAGCCAAGTTGTCACAGCAGCACATGCAGGAAAGATAAACTACTTTATTCTTAAAGGGGATTGTTTAGAGAGAATAAAAGATCTCAAAAAAGGCGATGAGGTCAAAGAAAAAGGACTTTTTGTTGTCATATCTGACAAAGAGGGCAGAGAGGCAGCAAGAAACTATATCCCAAGAAAGTCTATTTTGGAGCTAAAAGATGGCGCCAATGTAGAGGTAGGCGGAGTTATCTCAAGACCATCAAGCAAAGAGAAGATTGTCATTGCGCAGTGGGATCCATACTCAACACCAGTTATTGCTGAGGCACCAGGTAAGGTTTCATTTGAAGATATTGAGCCAGGCTATAGCGCCACTGAGCAGTTTGATGAGCTAACAGGACAGAGCAGACTTGTGATAAACGAATATCTACCACATGGTCTAAAGCCAGTTATCAATATCGCAAGTGACTATGGCAACATCTTAAAGTATCAGATAGAGCCAAAAACAGCTATCTTTGTAAAAGAGGGTGATGTTGTTGCGCTTGCCGATGTCTTAGCCAAAACTCCAAAAGCAGTAGCAGTTTCTAGAGATATCACAGGTGGTCTTCCTAGAGTTAGTGAGCTTTTTGAGGCAAGACGTCCTAAAAATGCCGCTGTAATTGCAGAGATAGATGGTGTTGTGAGATTTGGTAAGCAACTTCGCTCAAGAGAAAGAATCGTCATTGAGGCGGCTAACGGCACAACTTCAGAGTATCTAATAGACAAAAACCGCCAGATTCAAGTGCGAGATGGCGAGTTTGTCCATGCGGGCGAGAAGCTCACAGATGGCGTTATAAGTAGCCACGATGTACTTAGGATTTTGGGCGAAAAGGCACTTCATTACTATCTCATAAGCGAAGTTCAAAAGGTATATCGCTCTCAAGGAGTTGCTATCAATGATAAACACATCGAGATTATCGTTTCTCAGATGTTAAGACAGGTCAAAATCGTAGATAGCGGCAACACAAACCTTATAGTTGGCGATCTTATTAGCCGAAGAAAATTTAGAGAGGAAAACGAGCGTATTATGAAGCTAAAGGGCGAGCCGGCTATCGCTGAGCCGATATTGCTAGGTATCGCAAGAGCCGCTATTGGAAGTGATAGTGTCATCTCTGCCGCCTCTTTCCAAGAGACTACCAAAGTCCTTACCGAGGCAAGTATCGCAGGAAGATTTGACTATCTTGAAGATCTCAAAGAAAATGTCATTTTGGGTCGAATGATACCTGTTGGAACGGGACTTTATCAAGAAAAAAAGATAAAACTAAAGACTACAAAATAGCAAAATAGACAGAGGCGCAAAGGCAAAACTACTTTTGCGCCCACCTCTCTTAGTCATTTCTATAGATATTTATATTTTTAAAAACAGCTAGCAGTTCTAAATCTACTTCAATTACTACAAAAGAGTTTTAAAACAACAATCAATAAGCCAGATTTAGAAGTTTGAGAGTTAAATTTGAGTTTGTTATTGATGAAATTTAAGTTATTAAAGTTTGGGTAATTAAAGGCAAATTTGACTTTACAAAGTAAAAATAGCTTTAAATTTGAGAGTTTTTAGATAGTTAAGTTTTATTGACAGAGACTGAATTTTAGTCTGCAACAAAAACAGAGAGTTGAGTTTCAAAATAGACTTTTTAATCTAAGTTGATTTAATAAGTTTGAGAGTTTAGATTTCAATAGTTAGCTTTTAAATTTCACTATAAACTCTTGAAATTAACGATAAACAGCTTTAAATTTAGAAGTTTGAGGGTTTAAATTTCAAAACTAGACTTCTTAATTTAAGTTGATTTAACTCTTGATTTAAGAAATTTGAGAGTAAATTTGAGCTTGTTAT
>NZ_CAMYFP010000019.1 GCF_947255105.1 uncultured Campylobacter sp. | reverse complement strand
GATTATATAAAGTCTGTATAAAGTCCTCATCAACATTGCAACCGATAGTGTAAATATCATCTATAAGTAAGATTTGCTTACCTTTTATAGGGAAGTGAAATCTGCAAGTATCTTTTGCGATTCCAGGATATGGCTTGCTTCCTACATTGTCAAATCCAGGCAGCTCATTTTTCATCCTTTGAGTTTATTTTATAAATCATAATATTCTGTATCTATTAAGCAGGGTATTACAAAAATCTTAATACTTATTTTTCCTCTTACGATAAAAATAAAACTATTATCAAAAAATGGTCTTCTAAAATCTATTTCACTTATAATATTTTTTCTAAAAATAATAATCTCTTCTAAAAATAAATATTTTATAACTATTTTATCTTCATATGATTTTACATATTTAAAAAATAGTGATTGATACAAAACAAGCAATGAAAAAACAGATACGAAAAATGCTGTAATTTTCGACACGATAGAAAACTGCACTTCAAATAAAATAATAAAATTTCCAAGCAAAAACAGGCTAAAGATAATAGCTACAAAAAATAGATTAAATATTTTCCTTTGATTAATTATTTGGTAAGGTGGCTTATTATTATTTAAATCTTTTTTTATATTTTTATTCATTTTTTAGCATTCCATAAATTACCTACTATTAATTTTACAATAAAAATAAATACCCCAAGCTAATTTAATAGTAGGAGTATTTTATATAACAGCTACCCAAAATTTGTCCTTTTGGGAAAGAACGAGTGAGAAAATAAATTCAATCCCCTTAAATTGGGTCAATGTCTTTTAATTAAAGTTGCCACAAGAAGAAGATTATCAATATAGACAAGCAGGGTTTCAATCCCCTTAAGTCGGGTCAATGTCTTTTAATATGCAGCCGTAGTTGATGAGTCTAGTAGAGGATATAGTTTCAATCCCCTTAAGTCGGGTCAATGTCCTTCAATAGCCTAAACTCTTATAATTCCATCATAAAAGACAATGAAAATTATATCAAATTTAGCTTTCTAAATCCTTATATCATCTAAATTTTAAGCAAAAAGTTCGCAAACCTAGTGAAATTTACAAAGAGCAACTTAGGAATTTGAGCTATCAATTTAATAAAATGCCCTAAATTTAGTACTTTTAAAAAATAAAAAGTTCGCAAATCAAATTTAAAAAAGCTAAAATTTTTAGATTTGCCAAATTTAAGTGAAAGCTAAGTTTGGCGATACCCGTAAAATGGGCATTTGAAACTTAAATCAAACTAAAAGTTCGCAAACCTAAATTTAAAAAGGTCAAATTTATAGATTTGCGAAGTTTTTTTCATCTTAAATTTATAAAAGTCCCAAATTTAACCAGCAAAAAGTTCGCAAATCAAAAAGGGGCAAATTTGATAAAATTCTAAGATTATATATACAAATCCATATCCGCAAATATATCATCTCCCATGCATAGTCCAAAGCTTTTTTTGACACAATTTTCACAGATCCTATAAATTCTTATACTATCTGCCTTTGGATCGGCTTGTTTTAAAAGCTTTGTTTTGAGATGCTTTAGTTTGGTATCGTTTAATTCACATTCAAAAACACTTAAATTTACTCTTTTTCCAACACCTTCTAAAATATCAGCTATTTTTTTTCTTCGTTTGTTGCTTATGATGTCATAAGTTATGAGATATTTCATTAAAATTTCCCTATGAATGACTTATAACTATTTGATTTTTCGTTTACGAAATTTGATAAGGCATAGCACTGTTTTTCTATGATGCTTTCTACTTTTACAACCTGTTTTTTGTAGGTTATGTAGCTTCCTAATTTTTCATTTATATTTTGAGCTATAAGTTTTTTTGTTTTGTCATTTAAAAATCCATCTTTATTTAGAGCCATTGGTTCGTTTTTGTTTATCATCGAAACTATAACTCTATCTACGATAAAAGTTCTAAATTCTTCTATCATATCGAAACTAAGAGTTGGTTTTCTCTCATCAAGTGCATGCAAAGCAGTTCTAGCAAATAGCTGTTAGTTAAATTTCATTTTGTAGAGCTATTGAGTTAAGGTTGTTTAAACTCTTCAGAGCTTATCTCACTACTCCTTTTGAAATTTAAATGGCTGTTTTTACAATCTAACTAACTTTAATCTTACTTTATAAAAGTTGATATTTATCAAAACTATAGAGTATAATAGCCACCAAAAAGGAGAGATGATGAAATCCGGCAAAATAGAGAGAGTTCTTGAGATATTTGACCTTTTAAATGATGGCAAAAAACTAACGATAGATAGTCTTAAGAAAAACAAAAAATGGTATGGAGTCTCTACGAAAACTATAGAAAGAGATCTGCAAGAGAGCTTTGAAATTTTAGATGAAAAAGGTTTTAAACCGCTTAAACAAAAGGACTCAAATGGCTTTATGGAGTATAGCGTAGCCAACAAAAAGATGTTTGAAAACTTTTGGGATAGAGATAGTTTAAGAGCTTTTGGACTTTTATACTCTTTGGTTGCCGATAGTAGCGATTTTAAGGAGATTTTCAAGCTTGATAGGAGCCAAAAAAAGGCTTTTGAAAAGATAAATCAAGAGATAAAAGATACCTATCTTTTTTTAAATAAGCCTATTGAAAAGATAAATGACCTAAAACTTTTGGGCAAAATAGAAAGAGCTATCAAAAACAGACAAAAAATCAAGATCAAATTTAGACAAGGCGATGATATCATAGAGGGTTTGGCAAATCCTTACTGCATCGTTTTTATGAATGAAAACTTTTATCTAATTTGTCATTTTCCAGATAGAAATGAGATATATAAACCTCGCATCAACTATATGCAAGAGCTTGAAATCACACCGCAAGTTTTCAAATCAAGAGATCCAAATATAGAGAAATTTATAGAAGATATGCAAACTCCATTTGCAAAATATAGCATCAATCCAAAACCAGTGAAAGCCATTATAAAAGTAGATTCGAGTGTTGCTAGATACTTCAAATTTAAGAAGTTTTTTAACTCACAAAATATAGCCAAAGAGCTTGATGATGGCTCGCTTTTGGTTGAATACACTGTTACGCAGGATTTGGAGCTGTTGTATTTTATATTAAGATGGTCAACTGCGGTTGAGGTTATAGAGCCAATCGGCCTTAGAAATTTAGTAAAAAATAGCCTAAAAAATGCCTATGAGAGATATAAATAATAAATTTGTTAAAAAGACATATTTTGTCTATTTAAATCTATATCATTGTGCATGAGATAAAAAAAGAGCGATAATTTTCTTTGCAATGTCAATTTACAAAAGGAATCAAATGAAACTAATAGCAACCGTCGGCACAAATCCAAACGAAGCCGAATATGAGCTAGATGGCAAAATTTACAAAGGCAAATACTCATTTTTAGCCCTTAAGGAACATTTTAAAATAGATGGTAAAGCAAATGTTATATTGCTTGGCTCATCGCAAACTAAATATAAGTTAGATGAGCTTAAAGAACAAGTAGGCGAGTTTTTATTTATAAATTTAGAAGATATGGCAGAAAAAGCAAACAAAGATGAAAAAGAGTTAAGCACAGTTTTACTTTCATATTTGGGCATAAAAGAAAATGAAGAGTTTATTTTAGATATAACTCAGGGCAAAAGACACCATCCAATAATGATGTTTTTATCGGTCATATTGTCAAAAACTATCAAACCTAAACATATCTTTTATGCAAATGTTATGGATTTTGCATTGAATAAATTTAAATTTGAAAGTTTTGAGAACTCTTTGGATGCTTCAAATTTGACTATTTTAGTTGATACCTATATCGCAAATGGCGGAGTTGCTACTATATCATACAGCAGCAAAGAGATAGAAAAAATAGCTAAATTGCTTTCAAATTTGAGCAATAATTTGCTTTTTAACCAATACATCGATGCTATAAATTCGGCTATCGATCTAAACAATTCTATTGTGCAAAACAAAAATACACTTTTTCAAAATAGCCTAAATAACTTAAAAACAGATATCAACAAAATCATTATTTTAAGAAATGAGCCAGAATATCTCCAGCTTTTGGGCTTTTGCGAGTATCTAAAAGACAAGAATTTATTCTCTTCATCGCTACAATTTTTATTTGAAAGTATTTTGTCCTTTTTGGAATCTTACATAAAAAAGGTAAAGCCAACTTTTATCCTTGATTATACGAGAAATAAAAAAGAAAAAAGAGTGATGATAAAAGAGCCATATTCTGATAAAAGAGATTGTTATTATAGAAGAAATGCTATAAAAAAGGGCTTTAGTGATGATGAGTATAAATCCATTTTTAAAAATTATCACAAACCAATATCTGAGATTTTATCAAAGATAGACAGAGCAAGAAACGACATAGCTCACCCAAATCAAGATCTAATCACTATAAATATCGACTTTATCTCAAGCAATTTAAATGATTTTAAAAAGATTTTAGAGGCGATGAAGGAAAGCAGATGAAGATGTTTTTGTTTTTTTCGCACAGCCTAAATGAAGATCAAATAAATGATGCAAAGTCAAATTTAAAGGTAGATAAGTTTATAAAGCTTGAGCCAAATTTACAAACTCTTTTTTCAAATGTCTCTCCAGAAATTACCGATCTAAGCGACTTTGCAAAGCCTTTTTTAGAGCTTTTAGACAAAACTGCCAAAAAAGGCGACTATGCTTTGATTCAAGGCGATTTTGGACTTTGTTATATCCTCATAAACTACTGCTTAAAACTAGGGCTAATTCCTGTCTATTCCACAACAAAAAGAGATGTTAAAGTGGATAAAGATGGTGTCAAGATAAGCACTTTTAAGCACGTTAGATTTAGAAAATACTAAGTTCTTATCTTCTTTTTTTAAAAAGCGGCTTGTTTAGCTGCTCTAAATATCTATCTAGATTGTTAATCGCATCGCTATCTTTTTGTCTTTTATCACACTCAAATGCATGAGTTATGGAGTTTCTTATTGGATTTATCTTCTTATATGCTTTACGGATTGGGTCTTTTTCCCCAGCACTTAGAATAATTGTTTGTGCCTCTTTTCTATCGGATTGATTTTCCACATCAAAGCCGCTGTCTTCACAAACTGCCGATATGATAGCCTCTTGCAAGACCATATAACCAAGTGCGTAGTTTTTGTTTTTGGTGTACCATTTTGCAAGATTGTATTGAAATAGCGCAAAGGACTCAACATCAAGCCACTTCACAAAACTTTCAAGCTCATCAATAATTGGCTCATATATCCTATTTTTAGCCTCTTTTAGCTCGGATAATTTTGGCTTGATTTTGGTGCGGAGTGCATCTTTGATACTTTTCATGTTGGACATATTTAGGGCATTTGAAAAGTAGATGAAATTTTTCCTAAAGCTAGATAAATTCTCATCATCGCTAACAAGCCTTAGCAAATCCGACGAATTGCCATACTCTTTGAAGTTGCGTATAGCTTTTGACCAGTCCAAAAACTCAAAAAATATCTTCAGATCCACAACAGGAGTAACACCGTCATTTTCAGCACTATACTCAAACATACCATAATAAACGCTCTTTATATTTAGTGGCTTTTCGCGTAAATTTGAAATCGCCTCACTCATTACAAAACTCATCAAAGAAAGCGACCTAAAAGAGTGCGTTATGTCAAGATAGATCTCATCATCTTTGTTTAGGTTTTTGGCAATATCCAAAAAATAGTTAAAATTTTCCAAAAGCTCATCTTCATTTACGCCATATTTGATGATGTAGCACTTAGAGCCTTTTGTATTGAGATTTTTATCTAGTTGGTCTTGTATAAGTGGGATTAGTGCATCTAGCTTTTTCTCCTCTTGGGCTTCTAAGATTTTATAACTAGTATCGGCACTGCCATTTCCAAGATCTTCATAAACTGCCTCCCATATGGAAAAACTAGTGCCAACGATAAAAACTTTATCAAAATTTATATGTTTATGAAGAGCCGATGCTATAAATTTTTCATCTTCATAAACCTTGCCATCTATCTCATAATTGGCTCTGTTGTAGCCACGACTGCTCCTACCTTTGCCTATGGAGGTTATCAAAACTTTAGCCATATAAATCCTTTAAACTTTTTTAGACATTATAGCTTTTGAAATTTAAAAACAATACTCTATCCAACATTCAAAGCTTGATTTATCAACATCTTTGTTAATTGATTTGCGAACTTTTTGGTGGCTAAATTTGGGACTTTGATAAATTTAAGATGAAAAAAAACTTCGCAAATCTATGAATTTAACTTTTTTAAATTTAGGTTTGCGAACTTTTAGTTTAACTTAAGTTTCAACTGCCCATTTTAGCGATACCATGGAACTTAACTTTCACTTAAATTTCGCAAATCTAAAAATTTTGGCTTTTTTAAATTTGATTTGCGAACTTTTTATTTTTTGAAAGTGCCAAATTTAGGCTGTTTTATTAAATTGATAGCTTAAATTCCTAAGTTGCTCTTTGTAAATTTAGCTAGGTTTGCGAACTTTTTGCTTGAAATTTAGATGATATAAGGATTTAGAAAGGCAAATTTAGTATAATTTTGATTGTCTTTTATGAATGAGATATAATAGTTTAGGCTATTAAAAGACATTGACCCGATTTAAGGGGATTGAAACAGTATATAGAGTTCATGTTCTTGATGCATTCTTATTAAAAGACGTTGACCCGATTTAAGGGGATTGAAACGCATATCATCAAACTCTGTAAGAACTAGAAGCTCTTGCATATGAAAAGACATTGACCCGATTTAAGGGGATTGAAAATTATAAATTTAAATAAAATTGCAAAAGGACACTTTTTGTCATCAAAAAACTCTACAATTTAGATCAAATTTAACTTGCAAAAGTTGATTCAGATTGAAATTTAGAAAGGTTTGAGATGAAAAAAAGAGATTTTAATGTTTTGCTGGCTCAAAAAGGGGAGATAACTCTTGCTACCAAGCGTGTCCAGTCAAAAAAGCTCTACAACAGAAAAAAGTATAAACTCACAATAAACTCACTTACCAAAGAGTTTGACTTTAAACTTAATAAAAATGTATAATCACGTAACAAGATGTAGTAAAATATCAAAATCTCAAGGTAAGAGCGTGATAAAATACTTAAAAATCTCAGTTAAAATCAACACAGAAGATATACCGCCATACTTTATGGGTAGTGAGCTTAGGGGTGGTTTTGGATATGCACTAAAAGCCGTTAATGCCACTCTTTTTGAGAAGCTCTACGCAACTAACAATTTTACAAATTTATATAGATTTGACTTTCGTTTGGGTATGCAAAGCTATGAGTTTGATCTCTATCTTTTTGAAGAGCTTTGCAACTATCAAGATGAGATAATATCGGCTCTAAAGACTCTTTTTATCAATGTTGGGCTTGGAGTTGATAGGAAAAAACAGAAAAGCTTTGAGATATCTTGTGATGAAATTTGCATATTTCAACCTAAAATTTATAGCCAAAAACTACTTTTGACTTTGATAACTCCACTTCGCATCAAGAAACAAAACTGCTTTGTAAGAGATGATGATATCGATGTTGTTGATATCATCTCATCCATCTACAAAAAAGCTACCTTTATGCAGCACCAAGCATTGCAGCCACTAGCTTTTAGCCCATCTTATAGAGTTTTATCCAAAAATTTATACTTTTTAGATATTGACAGATGGAGCAACAGACAAAAAACAAAGATGCAATTTGGTGGAATTGTTGGGGAGATGTTGCTTGATGAAGTTGATGAGATGAGTTTTAAGATTTTGTCTTTAGGTGAGATTTTGGGCGTTGGCAAGCAGTGTTCGTTTGGACTTGGTAAGATAGAGATATACAACAAATAGGAGCAAATATGAGTAAATATCTATATGGACTTAGTGTAAAAGATATCCAAAACTTGATCTTTTCTACTAACGAGCTTAGATCAATCATAGGTGGAAGCGGACTTATAAAGAGCTTTGAAGTTGATAAAAAAGAGTATGGCAAAAATATCATCATAAATGCAGCTGGTAATATAAAGCTTGTATTTGAAGAAGATGAAAAAAACAAACTTCTAGAGTTGGTGCTAACCTTAAGGAGAGAATTTAGCAAAAAGGCTTGTGGAGTAGAAAATTGCCAAAGTATAGTTAAATTTGAAGATGGAGAGCTTAAAGAGGCATTTAAAAAGCTAGAAAGAGAGCTAAATACTGAAAGAAACAGAGCGCATTTGCCTTTTGATTTTTCAAATTTTCTCATCAAAATGGCGCCAAAAAGTGGCAGACCGATGATAGCTAGTGATGATGCAGATTTGCTAACACTTCAAAAAAATAACTACTACAATGACAACATAAAAAAATATGATGATATTGCAGGACTAGAGATAAAAACAATACCCAAAAACTCCAAAAACAAAACCGCCATTATCCACGCTGATGGCAACTCTCTTGGCATTAAAATAGCCACTCTTTTAAAAGAGGCAAAAACAGACAAAGAGGTAAAAGATGTCTATAAAAACTTTTCAGCAAAATTAGAAGAGATTACGCAAAAAGCCTTTGAAGAGGCGATAAAACCATTTAAAGAAAAGAAAAGATATAAAAACATCAGAAAAGTGATATTAGGCGGCGATGACTTGGCTATCATATGTAGCGCCGATATAGCATTAGAGCTTACTAGCAATTTTATAAAGGCATTTGAAAGACTAAGCGCTCAAAAACTTTCCTTTAAAAATGCAGAAGATAGCAAGCTTACAATGTGTGCTGGAATAGCATTTTGCAACCATAAATTTCCGTTTCACTATGCTATAAATTTGGCGGAGAGCCTTTGTTCTTATGCAAAAGAGCAAAGCAGGGCGATAAACAAAGATTTACCACCATCAAGCATTATGTTTCACAATATCCAAAGCTCTAGTGTCTCAAACTATAAAAATCTCATCGCCACAGAGCTAACCTTTAGAAATATCATTAAAAAGCTGGGTATCGGCGAAGTTTTTATCGGCAAAGAGACAAAAAAAGAGTATAACAATGTAGATGTTGGGCTAAATTTTGGACCATATTTTATCAATGAAGAGGATGTTAGGGATAGTTCATTTATAACAGCAGATAGATTTTTGAAGCTTGTAAAGCTGTTTATGAAAAACAACTCTCCAAAGTCTAGACTAAGGGATTATTTAGATATTTTGGCAGATAACTACACCAACTCAAAAACAAGGCTTAAAAGAATTTCTGAGATGATTGCCTCTAAAAATAGTGGTAGCGATGATTTTACGACAAAAGAGTTTGAAGATCTGTTTAAATTTGGCGATAAGTTTAGCTTTACAAATCCTTTTGTAGTTAGGATAAAAGATGACAAACTATCGTGCTACACGCCATTTTATGACATTATCTCCTATTTTTCTATTACCGACAAAAAGGATGAGCAGTGATAAGGTATTGTATTAAATTTTTGGATTATTGGCATTTGGGCAGTGGCGATAGTGCAGGTTCTATGTATGATAGCATTGTCGTTAAGGATAAATTTGGACTTCCATATGTTCCTGGAAAGACGATAAAAGGGCTAGTAAGGCAGTATTTCAGAGTGATAGAGTCAAACGAAGAGAAAATTAAACATATTTTTGGAGGTGAGGGAGATTTTGAGGCAAACTCATACTTCTCAAACGCCACACTTAGCGAAGATGAGGTCGCATATCTTAAGAAAAATCACTCTTTGAAAAAATATCTTTTTGCCAAAATTTCACAAACTAGGATAGATGAAAATGGCATTGCCAAAGATCAGAGCTTAAGACAGCTTGAAGTTGTTATACCACTAACTTTAAGTGGCTTTATAAAGACAGATGAAAAGGAACTTATCATCAAATCTCTTCAGAGCATAAAGCAGATGGGCTTAAATAGAAATCGCGGCCTTGGAAGATGTGAGTTTAAAATAGTTGGAGATGAGAGATGAAAAGATACTATACATGCGAGTTTAAAAGCGATATCATACTAAAAGCGAGTGTCAATACTGAGGGAGATAGTCCAAATTTAGACTTTATACCAGGCAATGCATTTTTGGGAATGGTAGCTAGAAACTATGATAAATTTAAAGATCCATTTTATGTTTTTCACTCAGGCGAAGTTAAATTTGGCGATGGAGATATACTAATAGAGAGTTTAGTAGATAAGAGCAAAATAGTGCTAAAGCCAGGCTATAAAATTCCACTTTGTTTTTGCAACTTAAAGGTTGGAGAGGGATATTATAATAGGTTATTTTTGAGCGATGAAGAAGAACAAAAAAAGCTAATAAAAGAGCAAAAGCAGCTAAAACAACTTAGAGATGGCTACATAAATGAGGACTATTTTTCGCACAACTTTAACTACAACTATTCCCAAAAGTCAGCTCACGATGAAAAAAATAGAAGAAGCAAAGATGGATATATGTTTGGTTACACCTCTTTTGAAAAGGGGCTTAAATTTTTATTTAGCATAGAGTGCAGCGACGATGAAACACTAGATCAAATAGAGGAGTTTTTACTAGGTGAGCAACTTCTTGGCAAGTCCAAAACAGCACAATATGGCAGAGTTCTTATAGAAAAGTCAAATTTAAACGACGAAATAGATAGTTTTAAGCCAAATGACAATTTAACTTACATCTACGCAAAGTCTAGAATAGCGCTTTTTGATGAGTTTGGAAATCCTACCTTGCTAAGAAGTGCTTCTGATTTGGGGTTAAAAAGCGGGCAGATAGACTTTAGAAATTCTCACATAAAGGTTGGAAACTATATCCCCTATAATGCAAAAAAAATCTCTTGCGAGATGATGAGGTATTTTATAAAAAAGGGAAGCGTTATAACTATTAAAAATTTAGATAAAGATGAGAAAATTCCTAAGTATATCGGCAGTTTTCAAAATGAGGGTTTTGGTGCTATTTTGGTAAATCCTAAATTTTTAGATGTAAAAGATAGCTCAAATTCAAACTTTAATATAAATAAAAACAATGAAAATTTAGTGAAATTTAAAAAAGAGCAGTCAAAAAACACAAAAGAGCCACAGACAAATCTTATAAAATTTCTATCTCAAAAAGAGAGAGAAGATACTCAGTTTTTGGAACTAATAGATAGGGTTGAAGCATTTAAATACGGGGATAAAAATCCTACAAATTCTCAATGGGGCGCGATAAACAACTTTGCAATCAGATCAAAAAATGATGATGAACTACTTAAAAATATTGAAGAATTTACCAAAAAAGGCGTATCTAAAAAGCAGTGGGAAAATTGTGGCGAAGGACTTATAAAAGAGATTAAATCTCTGTCCAATAAAAAAATGTTTGTAAGACTTCTGTCTGCAAGATGTAGAAAGGATAGCAAATGAGTCAAAAAAGCATCATATCAAATATAATTATCGAAATGACTACACCGCTAAATGTAGGAAGTAGCGATATAGACTTTCTACTTGATAGCCCAGTCCAAAGGGATTGGAATGGCTTGCCTATGATTTTGGGTAGTTCCATATCGGGCGCAATCCGCTCTAAATTTATCAAAAATGAGGCCATATATTCTCTTTTTGGCGATGATATAGAGGAGCAAAAACAAATTCTTCCTAATAAGAGCGAAAAAGATGCAAAAGGCTCAAGAATTGTCATCTCAAATGCCTTGCTTTGTGATGAAAATATGCAAGTCTGCGAAGAGCTACTCCTAGAAAACAAAAGCGATTTTTTAAACTATTTTAGGGAACTTCCAGTAAGAGATCACAACCGCATAAATGATAAGGGTGTAGTTGAAGATAGTGGCAAATTTGATGAAGAGATAGTTTTCAAAGGAACAAGGTTTAAATTTAGGATAGAGATTTTTGAAGATAAAAAAGAGCTTAAAGATGAGCTTAGAGATATTATATTTATCTTGCAAAGTGAGACTTTTAGACTAGGTGGTGGAGTTACAAAAGGCTTTGGGGCGGTGCGAGTTTTGGACGAGCTTTCATCTTGGCAGGAGTTTAATATCAACTCAAATGAGTATAGAAATACTTCATCATCTCTAAATTGCTCTTTAAAAAACAGCTTAAATGAGCTTCAAATTTCAAAACTATCTGTTTTTGGAAGCGATACAAAAAAGCTAAATAGATATACTCTCAAGCTAAAACCAGATGACTTTTTTATGTTTGGAAGTGGCTTTGGAGATTCACAAGCTGATATGATGCCGGTAAAAGAGCATATTGTTTGTTATGATGGCGGCAAAGGAGCGATAAAAGAGAGCTTGACACTACTTCCTGCAAGTAGCATAAAAGGTGCGATTTTGCATAGAAGTATCTATCATCTAAATTTGCTTGATTCTAAATTTATTGGCGATAGTGATACACATAACAATCTTATATCTATATTTGGCACACAAAAGGGCAACAAAGACTTTCTAGATGGCAAAAAGGGCAAAATTTTAATGAGTGATCTGTTTATCGAAGTAGATGATGAGAGAGTTTTTGAACATGTTGCTATTGATAGATTTAGAGGTGGCGCCAAAGATGGAGCTTTGTTTCAAGAAAAAACCTCAATTTATAACAAGAGCATAAACTTGGATATTTTAGTTTATGATGATATAGACAGCAAAGAGCAAAAGGCCTTTGAAAATGCGCTAAATGATATCTGCAACGGAATGCTTCCACTTGGCGGGGCGACTACAAAAGGACATGGATTTTTTAGTGGCAAAGTTTTTAAAAATGGCAAAGATATAACACAAAAAGGATTTGTGCATGATACTAAAGAGTAAAAAAGAGGTGATAGAGTATATAAACTCAAATTTACAAAACTACGATGGCTTTGTGCAGTTTTCCAATAGAAAATTCGACACCAGTAAAGATCTTTTCATAGATAAATCTCTAAAAATAAGTGATGAGAGTGGTTTTATAAGCGAAGCGTATTTTTACAATGAAGCTACAAAAACAAGTGTCTCTATAAAAATGCTTGATGGAAAATGGCTAATTTGCCAGACGAATTTAGATGCTGTTTTGGATGATGATATTGAAATTTATGAAAGTAACATCTCAAATCTTTATATCAAAATGGCTCAAATTTACAAATTTGAAGGTGGATTTGCCAAAGATATGCAGGGCAATATCTTAGATGAGTTTAAAACGCCTATATTAGACAGAGTTGTTTTTGCCGGTTTTAGCAAAGAGATAAAAAGGAGTTAAGAGATGATAAAAGCACCTTATAATTTTGCCCCACTAAACAAAAAAGTATTTTATCCATCTTGGGCAAAAGATATTAGCCATGATATCCCATTTAGAGATGGACAAAGTGGAGAGTTGGAGCTAAGCATAACTGCGCATTCTCCAATTTTTATTGCAAATAGCAAAAAAGATAGAGAAGAAAAAGAGACGAAGTTTTGCAACATTGGCGGCAAGTTTTTTATCCCTGCTACAAGCATAAAAGGCACTATAAGAAGCGTTTTAGAGATAATTAGCTTTTCTAAACTTAGAGATTTTGATGATAGCACTTACGCTGTTAGAGACTTCTCAAAAGGTGAAAATTTTTATATGGAGCAGATGAGAAAGCCTACATATTGCGGTTGGCTATATAAAAAAGATGGTGATTTTTTTATACAAGATTGTGGTATTCCAGGTAGAATTAGTCAAAAAGAGATTGATAAAATTTACAATATGGAGTTTTCTAAGGAATTTAGAGATGGTTATTTTGAAAATAAAAATAAAAACAAAGAGCTAAAAACTGCTAAATATAAGTATGAAGACTCTCTTTTGAAAGGCAAAAATTTAGAAAATAAATTTAGATATTTAAAAAAAAGCTATTCAAGAGATATCTATATACAAGACAACAGTGGAAAAGCTGGAACTATCGTATTTACAGGTCAGCCAGGTGCTAGAAAAGAAGCTAAAGATGGAAAAAAAGCATCTGGAAAGATCTATGAGTTTATCTTCTTTGATGAGATAAAACAAGAGTTTTTAGTTTCACAAAAGATGATGGAAGACTTCAAATTTGCCTACTTTGACGATAGAAAAACAGAGCCAAAAGAGTCGATCGACTGGGGGTATTGGAAAGAAAAACTTAAAAATGCAGGAAAAGTGCCGGTATTTTTCCAGCTAGATGATAAGGGCGAGCTTCTTCATTTTGGACTTGCATATATGTATAAAATCATTTATAAGCACAGCATTTCAGCAGGTATTCTCCAAAACACAAAAAGCTCACTAGACCTAACTCAAGCCATATTTGGATATACCGACAAAGATACAAAAGAAGCACTTAAAGGAAGAGTTTATTTTAGCCACTTTCTTGCTTTGGGTAGTCCAAAAGAACTTGATTCAAGAGGTGAGATTTTAGGAACGCCAAGAGCCTCTTACTATCCAAATTATATCAAACAATCCGGAGGCGAATTAAAGAGCTATATGGATGATAGATTTGAGATTGCAGGTAGAAAAAGATATCCAGTTCATAAAGGCGGCGAAGTTTCTACTACAAAAGAAAAAGAAAGCTCAGAAAATGTAAAGTCATTTTTCGCGCCACTTGACAAAGGGACCAAATTTAGCGGCAAAGTTAAATTCCACAACCTAAAAAAGGCAGAAATCGGAGCGCTCATCTCAGCCATAACTTTTCACAATACCAAAAACACCTTTTATAACTTAGGCTTTGCAAAGCCATATGGCTATGGAAAATGCACCATCGAGATAACAAACCTATCACAAGATGAGATAAAGGAGTATTTAGCCGCTTTTGAAAAAGAGATATTAAAACAAATTCCTTATTGGGGCGATTTAGAAAAAAATGACTCTTTAAAAGAGCTTTTAGCTATGGCGATGGAGCAAGAGAGTAAGGGCGATTTTGCTTTGAAATATATGGATATTGGCGAGTTTTCAAAGGCAAAAACAAAAAGGGAGTATCTAAAATCTTATAGCTCATTGGTTAATTTTGATGATAGTTGCTTTAAACTCTCACTTTCCAAAGAGGAGCTTGAAAATTTAGAAAAAAACAAAGCAATTATTCAAAAATGGCAATCTATCCAAAATACACAAGATATCAATATTTTGAAAAACTTCATCCAAAACTATCCAGATAGCGACTTTACTAAAGAGGCAAAAGAAAAACTAGAGCAGATAAACACACAGATAAAACAACAAAAAGAGCAAGAAGAAGATAAAAAAGCTTGGGATAATTGGCACTCTATAACCAAAAGCAAGCAAAACAGATACTACAAAGAGATGATAGAAAAGCACATCAAAACCTATCCAGATCACGACTCTGTAGATGAGGCAAAAAAAGAGCTTGAAAGGCTAAGTTTAGAGAGTAAAGTAGAGCCTAGCGATAGCGCAAATGCCATGGATATCATAAAGCTTCCTAGCTTAGATGAGATAACTATGCTTCTAAAAAAGCTAGATAAAAGCAAGATTAATATAGACGATGACAATCGTGCCAAAATCGCAAGTCACATCGAAAACTTAGCAAAAGATGCTAGCAAAAAGAGAGTTAGGACATTTAGAAGAAAGGCAGAGCTGCAAAAGATTTTCAAAGAGAGCCAGATAGATGAAATTTTTAAAAAATTTGAGTGATTTTATCAACATATTTACTAATTGATTTGCGAACTTTTTATTTTTTGAAAGCTCCAAATTTAGGTATTTTATTAAATTGATGGCTCAAATTCCCAAGTTGCTCTTTGTAAATTTCACTAGGTTTGCGAACTTTTAGTTTGATTTAAGTTTCAAATATTAATTTTAAGGGTATCTCCAAACTTAACTTTCACTTAAATTTGGCAAATCTAAAAATTTTGGCTTTTTTAAATTTGATTTGCGAACTTTTTATTTTTTGAAAGTGCCAAATTTAGGCTGTTTTATTAAATTGATAGCTTAAATTCCTAAGTTGCTCTTTGTAAATTTAGCTAGGTTTGCGAACTTTTTGCTTGAAATTTAGATGATATAAGGATTTAGAAAGGCAAATTTAGTATAATTTTGATTGTCTTTTATGAAGGAGTTATAATAGTTTAGGCTATTGAAAGAGATTGACCCGACTTAAGGGGATTGAAACTAGCTACCATAGTAACCA
>NZ_CAMYFP010000018.1 GCF_947255105.1 uncultured Campylobacter sp. | reverse complement strand
GTTTCAATCCCCTTAAGTCGGGTCAATCTCTTTCAATGAAGAGGAAGCAGAATCTCATTGGTTACTATGGTAGCTAGTTTCAATCCCCTTAAGTCGGGTCAATCTCTTTCAATAGCCTAAACTATTATAACTCCTTCATAAAAGACAATCAAAATTATACTAAATTTGCCTTTCTAAATCCTTATATCATCTAAATTTCAAGCAAAAAGTTCGCAAACCTAGCTAAATTTACAAAGAGCAACTTAGGAATTTAAGCTATCAATTTAATAAAACAGCCTAAATTTGGCACTTTCAAAAAATAAAAAGTTCGCAAATCAAATTTAAAAAAGCCAAAATTTTTAGATTTGCCAAATTTAAGTGAAAGTTAAGTTTGGAGATACCCTTAAAATTAATATTTGAAACTTAAATCAAACTAAAAGTTCGCAAACCTAGTGAAATTTACAAAGAGCAACTTGGGAATTTGAGCCATCAATTTAATAAAATACCTAAATTTGGAGCTTTCAAAAAATAAAAAGTTCGCAAATCAATTAGTAAATATGTTGATAAAATCACTCAAATTTTTTAAAAATTTCATCTATCTGGCTCTCTTTGAAAATCTTTTGCAGCTCTGCCTTTCTTCTAAATGTCCTAACTCTCTTTTTGCTAGCATCTTTTGCTAAGTTTTCGATGTGACTTGCGATTTTGGCACGATTGTCATCGTCTATATTAATCTTGCTTTTATCTAGCTTTTTTAGAAGCATAGTTATCTCATCTAAGCTAGGAAGCTTTATGATATCCATGGCATTTGCGCTATCGCTAGGCTCTACTTTACTCTCTAAACTTAGCCTTTCAAGCTCTTTTTTTGCCTCATCTACAGAGTCGTGATCTGGATAGGTTTTGATGTGCTTTTCTATCATCTCTTTGTAGTATCTGTTTTGCTTGCTTTTGGTTATAGAGTGCCAATTATCCCAAGCTTTTTTATCTTCTTCTTGCTCTTTTTGTTGTTTTATCTGTGTGTTTATCTGCTCTAGTTTTTCTTTTGCCTCTTTAGTAAAGTCGCTATCTGGATAGTTTTGGATGAAGTTTTTCAAAATATTGATATCTTGTGTATTTTGGATAGATTGCCATTTTTGAATAATTGCTTTGTTTTTTTCTAAATTTTCAAGCTCCTCTTTGGAAAGTGAGAGTTTAAAGCAACTATCATCAAAATTAACCAATGAGCTATAAGATTTTAGATACTCCCTTTTTGTTTTTGCCTTTGAAAACTCGCCAATATCCATATATTTCAAAGCAAAATCGCCCTTACTCTCTTGCTCCATCGCCATAGCTAAAAGCTCTTTTAAAGAGTCATTTTTTTCTAAATCGCCCCAATAAGGAATTTGTTTTAATATCTCTTTTTCAAAAGCGGCTAAATACTCCTTTATCTCATCTTGTGATAGGTTTGTTATCTCGATGGTGCATTTTCCATAGCCATATGGCTTTGCAAAGCCTAAGTTATAAAAGGTGTTTTTGGTATTGTGAAAAGTTATGGCTGAGATGAGCGCTCCGATTTCTGCCTTTTTTAGGTTGTGGAATTTAACTTTGCCGCTAAATTTGGTCCCTTTGTCAAGTGGCGCGAAAAATGACTTTACATTTTCTGAGCTTTCTTTTTCTTTTGTAGTAGAAACTTCGCCGCCTTTATGAACTGGATATCTTTTTCTACCTGCAATCTCAAATCTATCATCCATATAGCTCTTTAATTCGCCTCCGGATTGTTTGATATAATTTGGATAGTAAGAGGCTCTTGGCGTTCCTAAAATCTCACCTCTTGAATCAAGTTCTTTTGGACTACCCAAAGCAAGAAAGTGGCTAAAATAAACTCTTCCTTTAAGTGCTTCTTTTGTATCTTTGTCGGTATATCCAAATATGGCTTGAGTTAGGTCTAGTGAGCTTTTTGTGTTTTGGAGAATACCTGCTGAAATGCTGTGCTTATAAATGATTTTATACATATATGCAAGTCCAAAATGAAGAAGCTCGCCCTTATCATCTAGCTGGAAAAATACCGGCACTTTTCCTGCATTTTTAAGTTTTTCTTTCCAATACCCCCAGTCGATCGACTCTTTTGGCTCTGTTTTTCTATCGTCAAAGTAGGCAAATTTGAAGTCTTCCATCATCTTTTGTGAAACTAAAAACTCTTGTTTTATCTCATCAAAGAAGATAAACTCATAGATCTTTCCAGATGCTTTTTTTCCATCTTTAGCTTCTTTTCTAGCACCTGGCTGACCTGTAAATACGATAGTTCCAGCTTTTCCACTGTTGTCTTGTATATAGATATCTCTTGAATAGCTTTTTTTTAAATATCTAAATTTATTTTCTAAATTTTTGCCTTTCAAAAGAGAGTCTTCATACTTATATTTAGCAGTTTTTAGCTCTTTGTTTTTATTTTTATTTTCAAAATAACCATCTCTAAATTCCTTAGAAAACTCCATATTGTAAATTTTATCAATCTCTTTTTGACTAATTCTACCTGGAATACCACAATCTTGTATAAAAAAATCACCATCTTTTTTATATAGCCAACCGCAATATGTAGGCTTTCTCATCTGCTCCATATAAAAATTTTCACCTTTTGAGAAGTCTCTAACAGCGTAAGTGCTATCATCAAAATCTCTAAGTTTAGAAAAGCTAATTATCTCTAAAACGCTTCTTATAGTGCCTTTTATGCTTGTAGCAGGGATAAAAAACTTGCCGCCAATGTTGCAAAACTTCGTCTCTTTTTCTTCTCTATCTTTTTTGCTATTTGCAATAAAAATTGGAGAATGCGCAGTTATGCTTAGCTCCAACTCTCCACTTTGTCCATCTCTAAATGGGATATCATGGCTAATATCTTTTGCCCAAGATGGATAAAATACTTTTTTGTTTAGTGGGGCAAAATTATAAGGTGCTTTTATCATCTCTTAACTCCTTTTTATCTCTTTGCTAAAACCGGCAAAAACAACTCTGTCTAATATAGGCGTTTTAAACTCATCTAAGATATTGCCCTGCATATCTTTGGCAAATCCACCTTCAAATTTGTAAATTTGAGCCATTTTGATATAAAGATTTGAGATGTTACTTTCATAAATTTCAATATCATCATCCAAAACAGCATCTAAATTCGTCTGGCAAATTAGCCATTTTCCATCAAGCATTTTTATAGAGACACTTGTTTTTGTAGCTTCATTGTAAAAATACGCTTCGCTTATAAAACCACTCTCATCACTTATTTTTAGAGATTTATCTATGAAAAGATCTTTACTGGTGTCGAATTTTCTATTGGAAAACTGCACAAAGCCATCGTAGTTTTGTAAATTTGAGTTTATATACTCTATCACCTCTTTTTTACTCTTTAGTATCATGCACAAATCCTTTTTGTGTTATATCTTTGCCATTTTTAAAAACTTTGCCACTAAAAAATCCATGTCCTTTTGTAGTCGCCCCGCCAAGTGGAAGCATTCCGTTGCAGATATCATTTAGCGCATTTTCAAAGGCCTTTTGCTCTTTGCTGTCTATATCATCATAAACTAAAATATCCAAGTTTATGCTCTTGTTATAAATTGAGGTTTTTTCTTGAAACAAAGCTCCATCTTTGGCGCCACCTCTAAATCTATCAATAGCAACATGTTCAAAAACTCTCTCATCATCTACTTCGATAAACAGATCACTCATTAAAATTTTGCCCTTTTTGCCATCTAGAAAGTCTTTGTTGCCCTTTTGTGTGCCAAATATAGATATAAGATTGTTATGTGTATCACTATCGCCAATAAATTTAGAATCAAGCAAATTTAGATGATAGATACTTCTATGCAAAATCGCACCTTTTATGCTACTTGCAGGAAGTAGTGTCAAGCTCTCTTTTATCGCTCCTTTGCCGCCATCATAACAAACAATATGCTCTTTTACCGGCATCATATCAGCTTGTGAATCTCCAAAGCCACTTCCAAACATAAAAAAGTCATCTGGTTTTAGCTTGAGAGTATATCTATTTAGCTTTTTTGTATCGCTTCCAAAAACAGATAGTTTTGAAATTTGAAGCTCATTTAAGCTGTTTTTTAAAGAGCAATTTAGAGATGATGAAGTATTTCTATACTCATTTGAGTTGATATTAAACTCCTGCCAAGATGAAAGCTCGTCCAAAACTCGCACCGCCCCAAAGCCTTTTGTAA
The DNA here is from genome assembly GCF_947255105.1 of uncultured Campylobacter sp. GTDB lineage: Bacteria > Campylobacterota > Campylobacteria > Campylobacterales > Campylobacteraceae > Campylobacter_B. The sequence goes on along the minus strand of NZ_CAMYFP010000018.1, from coordinate 11,782 downwards.
CTCCACCACCTAGTCTAAAAGTCTCACTTTGCAAGATAAATATAATATCTCTAAGCTCATCTTTAAGCTCTTTTTTATCTTCAAAAATCTCTATCCTAAATTTAAACCTTGTTCCTTTGAAAACTATCTCTTCATCAAATTTGCCACTATCTTCAACTACACCCTTATCATTTATGCGGTTGTGATCTCTTACTGGAAGTTCCCTAAAATAGTTTAAAAAATCGCTTTTGTTTTCTAGGAGTAGCTCTTCGCAGACTTGCATATTTTCATCACAAAGCAAGGCATTTGAGATGACAATTCTTGAGCCTTTTGCATCTTTTTCGCTCTTATTAGGAAGAATTTGTTTTTGCTCCTCTATATCATCGCCAAAAAGAGAATATATGGCCTCATTTTTGATAAATTTAGAGCGGATTGCGCCCGATATGGAACTACCCAAAATCATAGGCAAGCCATTCCAATCCCTTTGGACTGGGCTATCAAGTAGAAAGTCTATATCGCTACTTCCTACATTTAGCGGTGTAGTCATTTCGATAATTATATTTGATATGATGCTTTTTTGACTCATTTGCTATCCTTTCTACATCTTGCAGACAGAAGTCTTACAAACATTTTTTTATTGGACAGAGATTTAATCTCTTTTATAAGTCCTTCGCCACAATTTTCCCACTGCTTTTTAGATACGCCTTTTTTGGTAAATTCTTCAATATTTTTAAGTAGTTCATCATCATTTTTTGATCTGATTGCAAAGTTGTTTATCGCGCCCCATTGAGAATTTGTAGGATTTTTATCCCCGTATTTAAATGCTTCAACCCTATCTATTAGTTCCAAAAACTGAGTATCTTCTCTCTCTTTTTGAGATAGAAATTTTATAAGATTTGTCTGTGGCTCTTTTGTGTTTTTTGACTGCTCTTTTTTAAATTTCACTAAATTTTCATTGTTTTTATTTATATTAAAGTTTGAATTTGAGCTATCTTTTACATCTAAAAATTTAGGATTTACCAAAATAGCACCAAAACCCTCATTTTGAAAACTGCCGATATACTTAGGAATTTTCTCATCTTTATCTAAATTTTTAATAGTTATAACGCTTCCCTTTTTTATAAAATACCTCATCATCTCGCAAGAGATTTTTTTTGCATTATAGGGGATATAGTTTCCAACCTTTATGTGAGAATTTCTAAAGTCTATCTGCCCGCTTTTTAACCCCAAATCAGAAGCACTTCTTAGCAAGGTAGGATTTCCAAACTCATCAAAAAGCGCTATTCTAGACTTTGCGTAGATGTAAGTTAAATTGTCATTTGGCTTAAAACTATCTATTTCGTCGTTTAAATTTGACTTTTCTATAAGAACTCTGCCATATTGTGCTGTTTTGGACTTGCCAAGAAGTTGCTCACCTAGTAAAAACTCCTCTATTTGATCTAGTGTTTCATCGTCGCTGCACTCTATGCTAAATAAAAATTTAAGCCCCTTTTCAAAAGAGGTGTAACCAAACATATATCCATCTTTGCTTCTTCTATTTTTTTCATCGTGAGCTGACTTTTGGGAATAGTTGTAGTTAAAGTTGTGCGAAAAATAGTCCTCATTTATGTAGCCATCTCTAAGTTGTTTTAGCTGCTTTTGCTCTTTTATTAGCTTTTTTTGTTCTTCTTCATCGCTCAAAAATAACCTATTATAATATCCCTCTCCAACCTTTAAGTTGCAAAAACAAAGTGGAATTTTATAGCCTGGCTTTAGCACTATTTTGCTCTTATCTACTAAACTCTCTATTAGTATATCTCCATCGCCAAATTTAACTTCGCCTGAGTGAAAAACATAAAATGGATCTTTAAATTTATCATAGTTTCTAGCTACCATTCCCAAAAATGCATTGCCTGGTATAAAGTCTAAATTTGGACTATCTCCCTCAGTATTGACACTCGCTTTTAGTATGATATCGCTTTTAAACTCGCATGTATAGTATCTTTTCATCTCTCATCTCCAACTATTTTAAACTCACATCTTCCAAGGCCGCGATTTCTATTTAAGCCCATCTGCTTTATGCTCTGAAGAGATTTGATGATAAGTTCCTTTTCATCTGTCTTTATAAAGCCACTTAAAGTTAGTGGTATAACAACTTCAAGCTGTCTTAAGCTCTGATCTTTGGCAATGCCATTTTCATCTATCCTAGTTTGTGAAATTTTGGCAAAAAGATATTTTTTCAAAGAGTGATTTTTCTTAAGATATGCGACCTCATCTTCGCTAAGTGTGGCGTTTGAGAAGTATGAGTTTGCCTCAAAATCTCCCTCACCTCCAAAAATATGTTTAATTTTCTCTTCGTTTGACTCTATCACTCTGAAATACTGCCTTACTAGCCCTTTTATCGTCTTTCCAGGAACATATGGAAGTCCAAATTTATCCTTAACGACAATGCTATCATACATAGAACCTGCACTATCGCCACTGCCCAAATGCCAATAATCCAAAAATTTAATACAATACCTTATCACTGCTCATCCTTTTTGTCGGTAATAGAAAAATAGGAGATAATGTCATAAAATGGCGTGTAGCACGATAGTTTGTCATCTTTTATCCTAACTACAAAAGGATTTGTAAAGCTAAACTTATCGCCAAATTTAAACAGATCTTCAAACTCTTTTGTCGTAAAATCATCGCTACCACTATTTTTAGAGGCAATCATCTCAGAAATTCTTTTAAGCCTTGTTTTTGAGTTGGTGTAGTTATCTGCCAAAATATCTAAATAATCCCTTAGTCTAGACTTTGGAGAGTTGTTTTTCATAAACAGCTTTACAAGCTTCAAAAATCTATCTGCTGTTATAAATGAACTATCCCTAACATCCTCTTCATTGATAAAATATGGTCCAAAATTTAGCCCAACATCTACATTGTTATACTCTTTTTTTGTCTCTTTGCCGATAAAAACTTCGCCGATACCCAGCTTTTTAATGATATTTCTAAAGGTTAGCTCTGTGGCGATGAGATTTTTATAGTTTGAGACACTAGAGCTTTGGATATTGTGAAACATAATGCTTGATGGTGGTAAATCTTTGTTTATCGCCCTGCTTTGCTCTTTTGCATAAGAACAAAGGCTCTCCGCCAAATTTATAGCATAGTGAAACGGAAATTTATGGTTGCAAAATGCTATTCCAGCACACATTGTAAGCTTGCTATCTTCTGCATTTTTAAAGGAAAGTTTTTGAGCGCTTAGTCTTTCAAATGCCTTTATAAAATTGCTAGTAAGCTCTAATGCTATATCGGCGCTACATATGATAGCCAAGTCATCGCCGCCTAATATCACTTTTCTGATGTTTTTATATCTTTTCTTTTCTTTAAATGGTTTTATCGCCTCTTCAAAGGCTTTTTGCGTAATCTCTTCTAATTTTGCTGAAAAGTTTTTATAGACATCTTTTACCTCTTTGTCTGTTTTTGCCTCTTTTAAAAGAGTGGCTATTTTAATGCCAAGAGAGTTGCCATCAGCGTGGATAATGGCGGTTTTGTTTTTGGAGTTTTTGGGTATTGTTTTTATCTCTAGTCCTGCAATATCATCATATTTTTTTATGTTGTCATTGTAGTAGTTATTTTTTTGAAGTGTTAGCAAATCTGCATCATCACTAGCTATCATCGGTCTGCCACTTTTTGGCGCCATTTTGATGAGAAAATTTGAAAAATCAAAAGGCAAATGCGCTCTGTTTCTTTCAGTATTTAGCTCTCTTTCTAGCTTTTTAAATGCCTCTTTAAGCTCTCCATCTTCAAATTTAACTATACTTTGGCAATTTTCTACTCCACAAGCCTTTTTGCTAAATTCTCTCCTTAAGGTTAGCACCAACTCTAGAAGTTTGTTTTTTTCATCTTCTTCAAATACAAGCTTTATATTACCAGCTGCATTTATGATGATATTTTTGCCATACTCTTTTTTATCAACTTCAAAGCTCTTTATAAGTCCGCTTCCACCTATGATTGATCTAAGCTCGTTAGTAGAAAAGATCAAGTTTTGGATATCTTTTACACTAAGTCCATATAGATATTTACTCATATTTGCTCCTATTTGTTGTATATCTCTATCTTACCAAGTCCAAACGAACACTGCTTGCCAACGCCCAAAATCTCACCTAAAGACAAAATCTTAAAACTCATCTCATCAACTTCATCAAGCAACATCTCCCCAACAATTCCACCAAATTGCATCTTTGTTTTTTGTCTGTTGCTCCATCTGTCAATATCTAAAAAGTATAAATTTTTGGATAAAACTCTATAAGATGGGCTAAAAGCTAGTGGCTGCAATGCTTGGTGCTGCATAAAGGTAGCTTTTTTGTAGATGGATGAGATGATATCAACAACATCGATATCATCATCTCTTACAAAGCAGTTTTGTTTCTTGATGCGAAGTGGAGTTATCAAAGTCAAAAGTAGTTTTTGGCTATAAATTTTAGGTTGAAATATGCAAATTTCATCACAAGATATCTCAAAGCTTTTCTGTTTTTTCCTATCAACTCCAAGCCCAACATTGATAAAAAGAGTCTTTAGAGCCGATATTATCTCATCTTGATAGTTGCAAAGCTCTTCAAAAAGATAGAGATCAAACTCATAGCTTTGCATACCCAAACGAAAGTCAAATCTATATAAATTTGTAAAATTGTTAGTTGCGTAGAGCTTCTCAAAAAGAGTGGCATTAACGGCTTTTAGTGCATATCCAAAACCACCCCTAAGCTCACTACCCATAAAGTATGGCGGTATATCTTCTGTGTTGATTTTAACTGAGATTTTTAAGTATTTTATCACGCTCTTACCTTGAGATTTTGATATTTTACTACATCTTGTTACGTGATTATACATTTTTATTAAGTTTAAAGTCAAACTCTTTGGTAAGTGAGTTTATTGTGAGTTTATACTTTTTTCTGTTGTAGAGCTTTTTTGACTGGACACGCTTGGTAGCAAGAGTTATCTCCCCTTTTTGAGCCAGCAAAACATTAAAATCTCTTTTTTTCATCTCAAACCTTTCTAAATTTCAATCTGAATCAACTTTTGCAAGTTAAATTTGATCTAAATTGTAGAGTTTTTTGATGACAAAAAGTGTCCTTTTGCAATTTTATTTAAATTTATAATTTTCAATCCCCTTAAATCGGGTCAATGTCTTTTCATATGCAAGAGCTTCTAGTTCTTACAGAGTTTGATGATATGCGTTTCAATCCCCTTAAATCGGGTCAACGTCTTTTAATAAGAATGCATCAAGAACATGAACTCTATATACTGTTTCAATCCCCTTAAATCGGGTCAATGTCTTTTAATAGCCTAAACTATTATATCTCATTCATAAAAGACAATCAAAATTATACTAAATTTGCCTTTCTAAATCCTTATATCATCTAAATTTCAAGCAAAAAGTTCGCAAACCTAGCTAAATTTACAAAGAGCAACTTAGGAATTTAAGCTATCAATTTAATAAAACAGCCTAAATTTGGCACTTTCAAAAAATAAAAAGTTCGCAAATCAAATTTAAAAAAGCCAAAATTTTTAGATTTGCGAAATTTAAGTGAAAGTTAAGTTCCATGGTATCGCTAAAATGGGCAGTTGAAACTTAAGTTAAACTAAAAGTTCGCAAACCTAAATTTAAAAAAGTTAAATTCATAGATTTGCGAAGTTTTTTTTCATCTTAAATTTATCAAAGTCCCAAATTTAGCCACCAAAAAGTTCGCAAATCAATTAACAAAGATGTTGATAAATCAAGCTTTGAATGTTGGATAGAGTATTGTTTTTAAATTTCAAAAGCTATAATGTCTAAAAAAGTTTAAAGGATTTATATGGCTAAAGTTTTGATAACCTCCATAGGCAAAGGTAGGAGCAGTCGTGGCTACAACAGAGCCAATTATGAGATAGATGGCAAGGTTTATGAAGATGAAAAATTTATAGCATCGGCTCTTCATAAACATATAAATTTTGATAAAGTTTTTATCGTTGGCACTAGTTTTTCCATATGGGAGGCAGTTTATGAAGATCTTGGAAATGGCAGTGCCGATACTAGTTATAAAATCTTAGAAGCCCAAGAGGAGAAAAAGCTAGATGCACTAATCCCACTTATACAAGACCAACTAGATAAAAATCTCAATACAAAAGGCTCTAAGTGCTACATCATCAAATATGGCGTAAATGAAGATGAGCTTTTGGAAAATTTTAACTATTTTTTGGATATTGCCAAAAACCTAAACAAAGATGATGAGATCTATCTTGACATAACGCACTCTTTTAGGTCGCTTTCTTTGATGAGTTTTGTAATGAGTGAGGCGATTTCAAATTTACGCGAAAAGCCACTAAATATAAAGAGCGTTTATTATGGTATGTTTGAGTATAGTGCTGAAAATGACGGTGTTACTCCTGTTGTGGATCTGAAGATATTTTTTGAGTTTTTGGACTGGTCAAAAGCTATACGCAACTTCAAAGAGTATGGCAATTCGTCGGATTTGCTAAGGCTTGTTAGCGATGATGAGAATTTATCTAGCTTTAGGAAAAATTTCATCTACTTTTCAAATGCCCTAAATATGTCCAACATGAAAAGTATCAAAGATGCACTCCGCACCAAAATCAAGCCAAAATTATCCGAGCTAAAAGAGGCTAAAAATAGGATATATGAGCCAATTATTGATGAGCTTGAAAGTTTTGTGAAGTGGCTTGATGTTGAGTCCTTTGCGCTATTTCAATACAATCTTGCAAAATGGTACACCAAAAACAAAAACTACGCACTTGGTTATATGGTCTTGCAAGAGGCTATCATATCGGCAGTTTGTGAAGACAGCGGCTTTGATGTGGAAAATCAATCCGATAGAAAAGAGGCACAAACAATTATTCTAAGTGCTGGGGAAAAAGACCCAATCCGTAAAGCATATAAGAAGATAAATCCAATAAGAAACTCCATAACTCATGCATTTGAGTGTGATAAAAGACAAAAAGATAGCGATGCGATTAACAATCTAGATAGATATTTAGAGCAGCTAAACAAGCCGCTTTTTAAAAAAAGAAGATAAGAACTTAGTATTTTCTAAATCTAACGTGCTTAAAAGTGCTTATCTTGACACCATCTTTATCCACTTTAACATCTCTTTTTGTTGTGGAATAGACAGGAATTAGCCCTAGTTTTAAGCAGTAGTTTATGAGGATATAACAAAGTCCAAAATCGCCTTGAATCAAAGCATAGTCGCCTTTTTTGGCAGTTTTGTCTAAAAGCTCTAAAAAAGGCTTTGCAAAGTCGCTTAGATCGGTAATTTCTGGAGAGACATTTGAAAAAAGAGTTTGTAAATTTGGCTCAAGCTTTATAAACTTATCTACCTTTAAATTTGACTTTGCATCATTTATTTGATCTTCATTTAGGCTGTGCGAAAAAAACAAAAACATCTTCATCTGCTTTCCTTCATCGCCTCTAAAATCTTTTTAAAATCATTTAAATTGCTTGAGATAAAGTCGATATTTATAGTGATTAGATCTTGATTTGGGTGAGCTATGTCGTTTCTTGCTCTGTCTATCTTTGATAAAATCTCAGATATTGGTTTGTGATAATTTTTAAAAATGGATTTATACTCATCATCACTAAAGCCCTTTTTTATAGCATTTCTTCTATAATAACAATCTCTTTTATCAGAATATGGCTCTTTTATCATCACTCTTTTTTCTTTTTTATTTCTCGTATAATCAAGGATAAAAGTTGGCTTTACCTTTTTTATGTAAGATTCCAAAAAGGACAAAATACTTTCAAATAAAAATTGTAGCGATGAAGAGAATAAATTCTTGTCTTTTAGATACTCGCAAAAGCCCAAAAGCTGGAGATATTCTGGCTCATTTCTTAAAATAATGATTTTGTTGATATCTGTTTTTAAGTTATTTAGGCTATTTTGAAAAAGTGTATTTTTGTTTTGCACAATAGAATTGTTTAGATCGATAGCCGAATTTATAGCATCGATGTATTGGTTAAAAAGCAAATTATTGCTCAAATTTGAAAGCAATTTAGCTATTTTTTCTATCTCTTTGCTGCTGTATGATATAGTAGCAACTCCGCCATTTGCGATATAGGTATCAACTAAAATAGTCAAATTTGAAGCATCCAAAGAGTTCTCAAAACTTTCAAATTTAAATTTATTCAATGCAAAATCCATAACATTTGCATAAAAGATATGTTTAGGTTTGATAGTTTTTGACAATATGACCGATAAAAACATCATTATTGGATGGTGTCTTTTGCCCTGAGTTATATCTAAAATAAACTCTTCATTTTCTTTTATGCCCAAATATGAAAGTAAAACTGTGCTTAACTCTTTTTCATCTTTGTTTGCTTTTTCTGCCATATCTTCTAAATTTATAAATAAAAACTCGCCTACTTGTTCTTTAAGCTCATCTAACTTATATTTAGTTTGCGATGAGCCAAGCAATATAACATTTGCTTTACCATCTATTTTAAAATGTTCCTTAAGGGCTAAAAATGAGTATTTGCCTTTGTAAATTTTGCCATCTAGCTCATATTCGGCTTCGTTTGGATTTGTGCCGACGGTTGCTATTAGTTTCATTTGATTCCTTTTGTAAATTGACATTGCAAAGAAAATTATCGCTCTTTTTTTATCTCATGCACAATGATATAGATTTAAATAGACAAAATATGTCTTTTTAACAAATTTATTATTTATATCTCTCATAGGCATTTTTTAGGCTATTTTTTACTAAATTTCTAAGGCCGATTGGCTCTATAACCTCAACCGCAGTTGACCATCTTAATATAAAATACAACAGCTCCAAATCCTGCGTAACAGTGTATTCAACCAAAAGCGAGCCATCATCAAGCTCTTTGGCTATATTTTGTGAGTTAAAAAACTTCTTAAATTTGAAGTATCTAGCAACACTCGAATCTACTTTTATAATGGCTTTCACTGGTTTTGGATTGATGCTATATTTTGCAAATGGAGTTTGCATATCTTCTATAAATTTCTCTATATTTGGATCTCTTGATTTGAAAACTTGCGGTGTGATTTCAAGCTCTTGCATATAGTTGATGCGAGGTTTATATATCTCATTTCTATCTGGAAAATGACAAATTAGATAAAAGTTTTCATTCATAAAAACGATGCAGTAAGGATTTGCCAAACCCTCTATGATATCATCGCCTTGTCTAAATTTGATCTTGATTTTTTGTCTGTTTTTGATAGCTCTTTCTATTTTGCCCAAAAGTTTTAGGTCATTTATCTTTTCAATAGGCTTATTTAAAAAAAGATAGGTATCTTTTATCTCTTGATTTATCTTTTCAAAAGCCTTTTTTTGGCTCCTATCAAGCTTGAAAATCTCCTTAAAATCGCTACTATCGGCAACCAAAGAGTATAAAAGTCCAAAAGCTCTTAAACTATCTCTATCCCAAAAGTTTTCAAACATCTTTTTGTTGGCTACGCTATACTCCATAAAGCCATTTGAGTCCTTTTGTTTAAGCGGTTTAAAACCTTTTTCATCTAAAATTTCAAAGCTCTCTTGCAGATCTCTTTCTATAGTTTTCGTAGAGACTCCATACCATTTTTTGTTTTTCTTAAGACTATCTATCGTTAGTTTTTTGCCATCATTTAAAAGGTCAAATATCTCAAGAACTCTCTCTATTTTGCCGGATTTCATCATCTCTCCTTTTTGGTGGCTATTATACTCTATAGTTTTGATAAATATCAACTTTTATAAAGTAAGATTAAAGTTAGTTAGATTGTAAAAACAGCCATTTAAATTTCAAAAGGAGTAGTGAGATAAGCTCTGAAGAGTTTAAACAACCTTAACTCAATAGCTCTACAAAATGAAATTTAACTAACAGCTATTTGCTAGAACTGCTTTGCATGCACTTGATGAGAGAAAACCAACTCTTAGTTTCGATATGATAGAAGAATTTAGAACTTTTATCGTAGATAGAGTTATAGTTTCGATGATAAACAAAAACGAACCAATGGCTCTAAATAAAGATGGATTTTTAAATGACAAAACAAAAAAACTTATAGCTCAAAATATAAATGAAAAATTAGGAAGCTACATAACCTACAAAAAACAGGTTGTAAAAGTAGAAAGCATCATAGAAAAACAGTGCTATGCCTTATCAAATTTCGTAAACGAAAAATCAAATAGTTATAAGTCATTCATAGGGAAATTTTAATGAAATATCTCATAACTTATGACATCATAAGCAACAAACGAAGAAAAAAAATAGCTGATATTTTAGAAGGTGTTGGAAAAAGAGTAAATTTAAGTGTTTTTGAATGTGAATTAAACGATACCAAACTAAAGCATCTCAAAACAAAGCTTTTAAAACAAGCCGATCCAAAGGCAGATAGTATAAGAATTTATAGGATCTGTGAAAATTGTGTCAAAAAAAGCTTTGGACTATGCATGGGAGATGATATATTTGCGGATATGGATTTGTATATATAATCTTAGAATTTTATCAAATTTGCCCCTTTTTGATTTGCGAACTTTTTGCTGGTTAAATTTGGGACTTTTATAAATTTAAGATGAAAAAAACTTCGCAAATCTATAAATTTGACCTTTTTAAATTTAGGTTTGCGAACTTTTAGTTTGATTTAAGTTTCAAATGCCCATTTTACGGGTATCGCCAAACTTAGCTTTCACTTAAATTTGGCAAATCTAAAAATTTTAGCTTTTTTAAATTTGATTTGCGAACTTTTTATTTTTTAAAAGTACTAAATTTAGGGCATTTTATTAAATTGATAGCTCAAATTCCTAAGTTGCTCTTTGTAAATTTCACTAGGTTTGCGAACTTTTTGCTTAAAATTTAGATGATATAAGGATTTAGAAAGCTAAATTTGATATAATTTTCATTGTCTTTTATGATGGAATTATAAGAGTTTAGGCTATTGAAGGACATTGACCCGACTTAAGGGGATTGAAACTATATCCTCTACTAGACTCATCAACTACGGCTGCATATTAAAAGACATTGACCCGACTTAAGGGGATTGAAACCCTGCTTGTCTATATTGATAATCTTCTTCTTGTGGCAACTTTAATTAAAAGACATTGACCCAATTTAAGGGGATTGAATTTATTTTCTCACTCGTTCTTTCCCAAAAGGACAAATTTTGGGTAGCTGTTATATAAAATACTCCTACTATTAAATTAGCTTGGGGTATTTATTTTTATTGTAAAATTAATAGTAGGTAATTTATGGAATGCTAAAAAATGAATAAAAATATAAAAAAAGATTTAAATAATAATAAGCCACCTTACCAAATAATTAATCAAAGGAAAATATTTAATCTATTTTTTGTAGCTATTATCTTTAGCCTGTTTTTGCTTGGAAATTTTATTATTTTATTTGAAGTGCAGTTTTCTATCGTGTCGAAAATTACAGCATTTTTCGTATCTGTTTTTTCATTGCTTGTTTTGTATCAATCACTATTTTTTAAATATGTAAAATCATATGAAGATAAAATAGTTATAAAATATTTATTTTTAGAAGAGATTATTATTTTTAGAAAAAATATTATAAGTGAAATAGATTTTAGAAGACCATTTTTTGATAATAGTTTTATTTTTATCGTAAGAGGAAAAATAAGTATTAAGATTTTTGTAATACCCTGCTTAATAGATACAGAATATTATGATTTATAAAATAAACTCAAAGGATGAAAAATGAGCTGCCTGGATTTGACAATGTAGGAAGCAAGCCATATCCTGGAATCGCAAAAGATACTTGCAGATTTCACTTCCCTATAAAAGGTAAGCAAATCTTACTTATAGATGATATTTACACTATCGGTTGCAATGTTGA
>NZ_CAMYFP010000017.1 GCF_947255105.1 uncultured Campylobacter sp. | reverse complement strand
AACTTTTGACATCCACCTTGTAAGGGTGGCGCTCTACCAACTGAGCTAAGCGACCTTGTCCAACAGAAAGAAGAATTATACATATAGTCTGCTAAAAATTAGCTTAAATAAAATAAAAATAATTAAATTTAAATAGTTCAAATTTGACAAAATATGATAAAATATCACATAATTTTGGTTGGAGTTGTGGTGAAATTTAGAGTTATCTGTTGTTTTATCTTTTTTATTTTTCAACTATCTTATGGCTATAGCAACGAACAGATACTAAAAACTATCAATAGCGTTTCAAAAAAGCAACAAATTTCTGCAAGGATTTTATACACTATCGTAAAAATCGAAAGCGATTTTGATCCATTTGCCATCTCTTTTCTAACGGACAGGCAAAATGCACTTTACTTTAAAAAACTTGACTCAAGCAAGGCTAGAGTAAGCGTTGGAAGCCATTCATTAAATAGAAAAAAATGGTTTGTTAATATAAGTCCGCAAACTGAAGAGTACGCCAAAGCGATAGCAAAAGAGCTTTTAAAAAGTGGATTTAGCATAGATGTTGGACTTGGTCAGATAAACTCATATAATTTTACAAAAGATGAATTAAAGCAGATTTTCAACCCGCAATACAACCTACAAAAGGCTGCAAAAGTTTTAAGAGAGTGCTACAACGCCAAAAACAAAGAGCTTGAAAAGACTATAGAGTGCTACAACTATGGTATGCGAAACCGCAACTCCAACCCCTACTATAGGCGCTTTTACAAACACTATTTAAAAACATTTTCAAACTAAAGACCTACCCTAAGGTAGGTCAAACAGAGGTCAATTTGTTATTTGATCTCTATCTTTTTTGCCTCTTTTGCTGCACATTTTGGCAAAAATAGCTCCAAAACTCCGTCGTTGTTTTTAGCGACGATATTATCCTCATCGATCTCATTTGATAAGCTAAAGCTTCTTTCAAATTTGCCAAAAAAGCTCTCTGATTTTTGATAGCCGTCCTCTTTTATCTCCTTTTTATACTTTCTCTCGCCCTTTACGGTAAGTCTGTTGTCATGAACTTCTATCGAGATATCTTCTTTTTTTACGCCTGGTAAATCAATGTCGATATAGACGCCCTTATCATCCTCTTTCGTGTTGATAGATGGTGAGAAATTTGAGCCAATATTGTTATTTGCCTCTGCAATATCAAAAAAATTCCTAAAGTCACTTGGTAAATCGCTCCATCCAAATAGTGGTCTTCTATAATTTACAATTTTCATAATAAACTCCTTAACTTTTATATAGTTAAATGCTTTTGCTCATTTAACTTGAGCGTATTATACTAAAGTTTTTTATAAATGTCAACTGTTTTTAGCAACTTTATATATAGAGTGCTAGTTTTTTAAAAATAGAGAGCAAATTTAGAGTTTTAACTTTTGGATAGAGTTTTAACTTTTGGATAGAGTTTTTAGGAGCTCTTTTTAAGGATAAATTGTCTTGCAAAAGATAGTTATGATAAATTTAAAATTATCGATAAGCTGAAATTTAAGATAGCTTTTTTGCTTTAAATTTAAGATAATTGTTTTTAAATCTACTTTTAAATTTAGCCCTTTGTTTTAACTAAAAGTTAAATTTAAATAGCTATAATCACGGATATTTAGATTGTGACCCTTTCGTCTAGTGGCCCAGGACACTGCATTCTCAGTGCAGAAACGGAGGTTCAAATCCTTCAGGGGTCGCCATATAAGCGGCAAAAATACCTTTAGTAGGCTTGTAGATATTTTTAACCTATCTTTAATTATTCAAAAATAGAGCTAACCACCATATATGTTAAATTTCAATTTATACTCATTTATCAATCAAAAATAGTAATTTGTTAAAATGGACGAAGTAAGATTTTTAAATTTAAAGGAGATAATATGAAGATAGAAGAGATTATGCAAAAGAGATTTTCATGCAGAAAATTCAAAGATGAAAAGTTAAAAAATGAGATAGTTAGTGAGATCTTGGACTCAACTCGCCTCTCGCCTAGCTCAGTAGGGCTTGAACCGTGGGAGTTTGTCGTTGTTTCAAAAAAAGATGACCTAAAAAAGCTTGGTCAAATTTGCTTTGATCAATCTCACGTAGCAAATTGCTCGCATGCGGTTGTAATCTTTGCTAGAGTTGATCTGCAGAGCAAAGACAAATATCTAAAAGAGGTTATTTACAGCAAAAACAAAGGAGAAGAAAAGGCTAAGAGATATTTTGAATTTATCGCTTCAAAGACCGATCTTATGAGCAAAGATGAGCTTTTTAACTATGCCTCACTTCAGTGTTATATAGCTTTGGCAAATTTGGTCAATATCGCCTACTCAAAAGACGTTGATAGCTGCATCATAGGCGGTTTTGATAGAGAGGCGTTGGCTAAATTTATAGCTCTTCCAAGCCAATTTATTCCTTGTGTGGTCGTAGCTCTTGGAGTTGGCGAAAGTAGAGGCGGGCAAAAGAGCAGAAGAACTTTAGAGGATGTTGCCATCTGGTTCTAACTTGCATTTAGGGGGATTTTGGCTAGTTAAGCAGTAGTCTAAAATCCTCTATATCAAAAAGTAGCACATCTTCTCTTTGTTTAAGCAGCTCTTTGCTAAAACCAGATCTTGAAAAAAGTGCGTAAGTTTGCGGCGTTAGTCCTATTTTGTGGCACTTTTTCTCAAGTAGTGTGAGTATGTTTTTGCAAACTTTTCTATCTTTGTATTTTGCCTCTGCAACACCGATATTGCCGCTACTATCTTGCCAAAAAAGATCTATCTCTTCGTGATTTGTCCAAAAGCTAGAGATCTCGCCTTTTATCGACAGACTTTTTTTTAAAAGCTCTGCACTTAAAAGTTCAAAAGCAAGGCTTGCATAGTTATCAAAGTCATCTCTTATCATATCAAGCACAAGCTCAAATTTACCAGCCTTTAAAAGCTCCAAATTTGGCTCGACGAACCTAAACCAAAAGCGCGCAAAGTTGCTTCTAAAATGGACCTTATCATGGACAATATATCGCCTTAACTCTCTTTTTAGTTTTTCATTTTTTCTTTTGGGCTTTGGCTTTTCCTCTTTGCTCTTTTCAATCTGCAAAAAACCGCTTTTTAAAAGGTTTGATAAAATCTCTTGCGATCTGTTTCGTGGCAAAACTTTGTAGATACCAAACTTCTTTCTATCGCTTTTTGCAAATTTAGTGAGTGCTTTTATGGTATCTTTGTCAAAATCTACAAAAAACTTATCAAATTTATAGAGGATTTCCTCTTTTATAAGGTCAAAAAGGTCGTTTTTACTCTCTCTTACATCTATCTCATCAAAAACAAAGTGGAATCTAAGCAGTTCATCTATGGAGGTTGTTGGAAATTTGTTAAAACTACTCTTTAGACTATGGATTTTATCTCCTTTTAGCTTATTTAGCCTACTTAGTTATAATATCAAAAATTTAGAAAAAATGGATAAAAAGTGCTAGATATAGGTAAAGTAAAAGAGAATATCATCTTAAAAAAGGGACTTTATTATTTTGATTTTGCTGCCTCTGGGCTTGGCTATGCGCCGATAGAAGATGAGCTTAGAAATGTGCTTTTGACATATGCAAACACTCACTCCAAGACAAGTGACAATGCCATTATAACAAGCAGTGATTATGATAGATCAAGAGAGCTTTTAAAGAGTCTTTTGGGACTTGATGAGAGTTTTTATCTTATAGCTACTGGGACTGGCTCAACTGCGGCTATCAAAAAGTTTCAAGAACTTATGGGCATCTACATTCCGCCCGCTACCAAAGAGTTTCTAAATATTGATAAGCAAACTTTAAAAAATCTTCCACTAGTTGTCATCTCGCCATATGAACATCACTCCAATGAGATTAGTTATAGACATGGGCTTTGTGAAGTTGCAAGAGTAAGACTTGATAAAAACGGCAGAGTGGATTTTGAATATCTTAAGAGTCTGCTTGAGCAAAATAGAGGAAGAAAAATCATTGCCTCGTTTAGTCTAGTCTCAAACATCACAGGAGTAATTACTGATTATAAAAAACTCTACTATCTCATCAAGCAGTATGGCGGTATAGTGGCACTTGATGGCGCCTCATATCTTCCATATTTTAATGTAAGCTCTATCTATTTTGATGCGCTTTTTATCTCTTCGCACAAACTCATTGGCGGCGTTGGCGGAGTGGGACTTTTGGCAATCAAAAAGTCACTTTGCAAAGGCGATGAGCCAACATTTGCAGCTGGTGGAACTGTGCTTTATGTTGATAGACAAAGTGAGATATTTACACCAAATGTTGAAGAGCTAGAAGAGGGCGGAACTCCTGGCATTTTGCAACTTATAAAGTCCTATCTTGCCTTTAAGTTAAGAAACGATATCGGCTTTGATTTTATAAAAAGAAGCTTAGACGAGCTAAAGGGGTATCTGCAAGAGAGCCTTTTGAAATTTAACTTGCTTGAACTTTATGGCGGCGATATAAAAGATCGTATGCCTATCTTTGCTCTAAATTTAAAAGGGGTTGATGCGCTGGTTTTTTCAGGTATCTTAAGCCAAAAATTTGGCATACAGACTAGAGCGGGGTGCATTTGCGCAGGTCCCTATCTACACGATCTACTCTCTTTTGATGATAAGACTGCATTAAAAGACAAGCCAAGTATCTTAAGGATCAGTCTTAGCTATACTCACAGCAAAGATGATATTGACTATCTAATAGCAGCCATTAAATACATCATAGAAAAACGTGGTGATATTCGCTTTTCTCAAGGTAAATATCACTGTTAAAGTATAAAAAATATAAATAGAGTTCCTAAGATTATGCGATAAATTCCAAATGGAATGTAGTTAAATTTGGAGATAAAACTTATAAAGAGCTTCACAGTAAAAAAGGCAACTACAAATGCAACTGCGCTACCAGTTAAAAATAGATAGATGTTTTCTATATTTTCTTTAAAGAGTGAGATGTTTTTATAACTATCATAAATAGCAGCTGCAAACATAGTAGGGAGTGCTAGCAAAAAGCTAAATATAGCAGCAACCCTTCTATCAAGACCACAAAGTAGTGCTGTTATTATGGTAATGCCACTTCTTGATGTGCCAGGGACCATAGCAAGACATTGCGATAGCCCTATGATAAAGGCTTGTTTATAACTAATAGAGTCAATATCTTTTGTTTTTGCATAGTCATCTTTTTTGCCAATAAAAAGCTCTACTATTATAAAAATAAAGCCATAAAATATAAGCATATAGGCAGTCACACTTGGATCAAAGATACTTTTTATAGTTTTGTAGAGCAAAAAGCCAATAATTGCCGTTGGTAAAAAACCAATAGCAAGCTTTATCCAAAGTGAAAAGTTTTGTCTAAGTCTTTCAAAGAAAAGCACTAAAACGGCTAAGATAGAGCCAAGTTGAATAACTACTTGAAAAGATTTTAGTAGTGGGCTTTCTTGATCTAGCCCCATAAGGTTGGCGGCAAGTATGATGTGTCCTGTGGAGCTTACAGGTAAAAATTCTGTAAGCCCCTCGACTATACCAAGTATAATCGCATCAAAAAAATTCATTATTTGAGATTATATTTTTTCAAAAGAAGATCATAAGTTCCATCTTCTTTCATCTCTTTTAAAATAGAGTTAAATTTCTCTATAAGCTCTTGTTTTTTGCCCTTATCAAAGGCTATAGCAAAGCCATCGCTTCCATCGCTCTCTTCATAAAAGCCAACTAAGTCGCTATTGTTCTTCAGATAACCATATCCAACTGAAGAGTCAATCATTACAACATCTACTTTTGAGCTTTTGAGTGCCATTATAGAGGCGATTGGATCTTTTGTTGGTGCTACATTTTTGCTAAGCTCTCTAGCAGCAATTTCTTGAACTACACCAAGTTGCACGCCTATTTTTTTGCCCTTCACATCATCTTTTGAGTTGATTTTGTCATTGTTAGCTTTTTTTATGTAAAGAGTCTGTGTTTCGTAGTAAGGATCGCTAAAATCAACAGCTCTCTTTCTATCTTCTGTTGCGCTCATTCCGCTAATTGCTGCGTCTATTTTGCCAGTTTTAAGTGCTGGTATAAGTGCGTCAAAGCCCATATTTATTATCTCATAGTCCAAATTTGCTCTTTTTGCAAACTCATCAATAAGATCAATGTCAAAACCTACAATCTTCAAAGAGTCATCAATATACTCAAATGGAGGAAAGTTAGCGTTGGTGCCTATTTTTATGGTAGCAGCATTTAGCCAAAGCAAACTACATGCCAAGAGTAAAAAAACTTTGTTTAGTTTCATCTTCTTATCCTTTTATTAAAGTTATTTTAAAATAGTATCATAAATTTATAAATCAATGATACAAGATTTTATTTAAAAACTCTTTGAGCCGCTCATTTGTAGGATTGCTAAAGACTATCTCAGGACTTTCATCGCTTGCAATCTTGCCTTTGTCTATAAAAAAGATTCTATCAGCAACATTTTTGGCAAAGCCCATTTCGTGTGTTACAACTAGCATTGTGATGCCTTTTTTGGCTACATCTTTCATAATAGATAACACTTCGCCCACCATTTCAGGGTCAAGTGCAGATGTTGGCTCATCAAAAAGTATAACATCTGGATCCATTGCAAGGCTTCTAGCTATTGCGATACGCTGTTTTTGTCCGCCACTTAGTTGATGTGGATAGGAGCTTGCTTTGTCCTTTAGTCCAACTTGCGTAAGAAGGTCATAAGCTCTATCAATCGCCTCTTCTTTGGAACAAATTTTAAGTTTAATCGGCGCTAGAGTTAAATTTGTCAAGATATCTTTGTTGGCAAAGAGGTTAAAATGTTGAAAAACCATACTAACCTTTTGGCGAATTTTGTTAATATTAACATTTTTTTGCAAGATATCCTCACCACTTACAAGTATCTTTCCGCTTGTAGGTTCTTCTAGTCTATTTATACATCTTAAAAAGGTGCTTTTGCCGCCACCACTTGGTCCAATGATAGCTACAACCTCGCCTTTTTTGATGGAGGCGGAGATATTGTTTAGGACAAGGAGATTGCCAAAGCTTTTGCAAAGATTTTCTATCTGAATTATGTTGTTATGCATCTTTGTTTAACCACCTCTCTAAAAGTTTTGCAAGGAGTGAGAAGAATTTTACACTCACATAGTAGATAACTGCTGCAAAAAGTATCGGCTCTGGCGTGTAGAGTATTGATTGAAGACTTTGCGAAAACATAGTTAGGTCAAAAACACTAATCACTCCAACAACAGAGGTCTCTTTAAAGAGTGAGATAAACTCATTTGCAAGGGCTGGAAGTATGTTTTTGATGGCTTGTGGAAGCACTATGCTAAACATCGCCGCACCATAGCTAAGTCCCATAGCACGAGCCGCCTCCATCTGTCCTTTATCTACGCTATTTATGCCAGATCTTACTATCTCAGCAACATAAGCCGAGCTATTTAGCCCAAGAGCAATGATTGCTGCATAGATACTGTTTGAAAGAGTCGCAAGTATGACAAATGCAAATATCATAAGCTGTATAAACACAGGTGTGCCTCTTATGATATCGATATACTCATCTATTAAAAAATTTATGACTTTAATGTTTAAAAACCTAATAAATGCAAGCAAAAAACCAAGAACGATACCGATGGCTACACCGCCAGTTGTAAGCAAAAGTGTAGTGCCATAACTTGAGACATAAGCCATTTTTTGTGCATGATTTAATCCGCTTGGATAGGTATAATAGGCTACTAAAGTAACAATTATGATAAAAAATAGTACTCTAAAAAAATTATTCACTCCAAACCTTTAAATTTATTGATTGAAAAGGATACTAAATTTATTATATTGTTTTGCTTAAAAGCATTGTATTTTGATAATTTTTATACTATATTTGAAAAAAGGACAAAAGATGAACCAGATAAAATGTCTTAAATGTGGAAATATCATAGATCTAAATCAAGAGCTAGAAAAACAGCTTGAGCTAAAAGGCAAAGAGCTTGAGTTTGACTTTGAAAAGAGAAGAGAGCTATTAAGAAAAGAGTTTGAAAAAAGGGAGCTTGAGGCAAGAGAAAAAATTGCACTTGAGTTTCAAAAGAGAGATGAAGAACAAAAAAGAGCGCTACAAGAGGAGTTTCAAAATAGAGCCAAGATAGAGCAACTTGAGTTAAAAGAGCAGTTAAAGAGGCAAAAAGATCAGATTGATGAGCTAGTTGAAAGGCTAAGTGTGCTTTTAAAGCAAAAAAGCGAGTTTGAGCAGTATAAAAACGAAGAGGAGCTAAGAGCCATAGAGATTAAAAATAGTGCCTTAAATGAGAGTAAAAAGAGATATGAAGAGCTTCTAAGTAGCCAAAGAGAGCAGGTTGCCAAAGAGATAATGGACAAAAACGAGATAGCGCTTAAGCAAAAAGAGCTTGAAAATGAGGCGTTGAAAAAACAGATTGATGAGTTAAAAGAAAAGTCTGATCTTAGCTCTTTTAGACTTAGAGGAGAGGCGATGGAGGTCGCAATTGAGGAGTTTTTAAGAGATAAATTTAAAGATGATGAGATAAGAGAGGTTGCAAAAGGAGCTGCAGGAGCTGATGTAATACATGAAGTTTTTGATAAAAAGAGACTAAACTCTTGCGGGAAGATCTTTTATGAGAGCAAAAGAACTAAACATTTTGGAAGTGACTGGGTGACAAAACTTAAAGAGGATTTGCGAAGAGATGGCGGAGATATCGGTGTCATCGTTACCAAAGCTATGCCAAATGGGATAGATAGAGTTGGGATTGTAGATGGAGTTTGGATATGTGGATATGATGAGTTTAAAAGCCTTAGTTTTGCCCTTAGAGAGTCTTTGGTAGCTATAAATAGGGTTGCAAATGCCAACGAAAACAAAGATGAGAAAGTCCAGCAGCTCTACAACTATCTCATAAGCAACAGCTTTTTACATCAAATGCAAGGCGTGCTTGATGCATTTGAGCAGATGGAAAGTAGTTTAAAGAAAGAAAAGAGCGCCATAACCGCACTTTGGTCAAAGCGAGAAAAGAGTATCGAGCAGGCTAAATTTGGAGCAATTGATATCTATACCAACCTAAAGATCATATCAGGCAACAAAATAGGGCGCATAGCAAATTTGGAGCTAGAAAGCCTTATAGAAGATAAGAAAGATGAGTAGTCAAATGGCTAGAGAGTGGCTGTTTAAATTTGAAATTTAGCAAACTTAAAGCTTAGTTTTTGTAGAATACCATCTTTAAACTAAATGGGTTCATAGCTCAGTTGGTTAGAGCATCCGGCTCATAACCGGATGGTCCCAGGTTCGAGTCCTGGTGAACCCACCATTTTTATTTTTAAATATTTATATCAATTCACTTTCACTTTTTTAATCTTTTTAAGAAAATATCAAGCTCTATTTAGCTTAATTTATGAAATTTAGCTACTAAAAATATAATTTTCTATAAAATAATAAATCGGCAACTTTTTAACTAGACATCCAAACAAAGGAGGCGCTTAGCATGAAAGATAGACCAGATATCTACATAAAAAAGCTAAAGCCCAAGGATAAAGTGTATTTTGAAAGATTAAGCAACAATCTCTACATTAGAGTTTATCCAACAGGATCAAAGAAATTTTACTATCTTTATAGAAACTCTGACAAACAAAAAAATTGCCATTGGTAAATATGGCGAGGTAACTTTGGCTGATACAAGATAAAAAGTTACTGAGTTTAACGCTCTTAGACAAGCGGCATAGATGATATAAAAACTTATTTAGATAATGAAGAATCTCTTGTAAAAGAAGAATTATCTTTATCACAGATTTTTATAAGAATTATATGTTAAAATAACGAAATGTGTTTCATTTTTGTGAGGTTTTCATGAGAGTATTTTTTATACTTATGTTTATTATAATTCAAATTTTTGCAAATACCTTAAACCAAATTTCTCAAACCCAAGCCAAGCAAGAAGAAGATAGACTAAAGTTTATAGAAAGTCAAAAAGAAAACTCAAATATTATTTTAACTCCTAAAAAAAATCAAATTTCAGCCATTATCTCAAACGAAAAACCCTGCTTTATTATTAATGAAATTTTATTAATCGGTAAAGATAATAATAAATTTGAAAAATATCTAAAAAAATCTTTAAAAAATGTAAAATTTAAAAATGGAAATTGTATAGGAAAAAAGAGTATGAATATTATTTATAATTCTTTTTATAATGAAATTTTAAAAGCTGGTTTTATTACAACTGCTATAAATTTACCATCGCAAAATTTAAAAAGTAAAACTCTAAAATTTGAAATAATACCAGGAAAAATAGACACTATTAATATAAATGATAAAAATTCCACTAAAAATAGAGCTTCAATTTTTACTTCATTTGGCATAAACAAAAAAGGCGATATATTAAATTTAAGAGATATTGAACAAGCCTTAGAAATTTTACAAAACTCTTCTAATGGTAATGTAAACTTTGAACTACTTCCATCAAATAAAGAAAATTATAGTGATATAAATATAACAAAAGAAGAGAAGTTGCCACTTAATTTATCTTTATCATTTGATAATTTAGGAAGCAAAGCAACTGGAAAGTATCAAGGTAGCTTAAATTTAAATGTGCTTAATCTAATGGGATTTAACGAAATCTTATATTCCTCTTACTCTAAAAATATATTTAAAGCAGACAAACAAAGTGTAGAAAATGATACAAAAAGAGGAAAAACAGACAATATTTATTACGGTATAACAATCCCATACAAAAGATTTTCTTTAGATTTTAACGAGTATAGATACAATTATGATCAAGCAATTCCTGGAGCTTTTGGAGTTTATAAATATAGTGGAAAAAGTAAAAGAAGAAATTTAACAATAAATTATCTTTATCACAGAGATCAAATTTCAAAAAACAGTCTATTTTTTAGACTTTGGGAAAAAGAAAATAAAAATTATATAGAAGACTATGAACTAGATAATCAAAGAAAAAAAACTGCTGGATACGAAATAGGTCTAAGCTCTCAAATTTTTATAGAAAATGGCCATGTGGTTTTTGGGGCAACTTATAAAAAAGGCACAGGTGCAAGAGGGGCTTTAAGAGCACCAGAAGAAGACTATAATGATGGAACAAATAGATTTGAGACAGTAACAATTGACTTTAATTTTAATAAATCATCTTTAAATATGCCTTTAACTTATGATTTTAAATTTCACGGTATGTGGAACAATACACCTTTAACTATGCAAGAAAGACTAAATATAGGTGGATATTATACAGTTAGAGGATTTGATGGGGAAATGAGTTTGGTTGGCGATAGAGGGTATTATATAAGAAATACTTTGGAGTATAGTTATTTAAATTCCCATAAACTATACGCGGCTTTTGACTTTGGCAAGGTAGGCGGAAAAAGTTCAAATTATATGACTGATAATACTTTAGTTGGCTCTGGGGTTGGCTTAAAAGGACATTTTAAAAGAAAAGTGCAATATGATCTTTTTTTAGGTTTTCCACTTAATAAGCCAGAATTTTTTAAAACAGATAAAACTGTTTTAAATTTTAATACTACATACAATTTTTAAGGACAAACAATGAATTTCAAAAACCATCTCAACATAATTTTATCCTTAACACTTCTTTTTCCAAATCTATCTTTAGCTGAGATTTTAGCTGATACTAATGCCCCTAAATATAACCAGCCCACCATTTTAAAAACTCCAAATAATGCAATTTTGATAGATATCGTTAAACCAAACAATAAAGGAGTATCTATAAATGAATACTCTAAATTTAATACAACAGACGATGGAACAATACTTAATAATTCAAAAAATGAGGCAGATACTATAACAGGAGGCTATATACATGCAAATAAAAGACTTAGTGAAAAAACTGCAAAGCTTATTGTAAATAAGATAAACTCAAATAAAAAAAGTAGCTTAAAAGGAAATATAGAAATAGCAGGTGATAAAGCTGATCTTATGATAGCAAATCCTAGCGGTATAGATATAGATGGAGTTCATTTTATAAACTCTAAATCAACTACACTAACATCAGCAGAGCTTAAATTTAAAGATGGAGCTTTAAATAATATAGATGTAAAACAAGGTGAGATATCTATAAGCAATAGAGGTTTAAAAGATGAAAGTAATTATTTAAATATCATTTCTAAAACTGCTAAGATAAGTGCTAATGTTTATGCCAATAATCTAAACATAATAACTGGAAAAAATAAACTAGATAAAGATTTAAATATATTATCAAGTAGTAGTGATGATACTAAAATATCAATTGATACTTCAAATTTAGGTGGAATGTATGCAAATAGAATAAAACTCATTGCTACAAATAAAGGTATTGGAGTAAATAATAATGCAAAAATAGTTGCAAATAATGATATATCTATAAACTTAAATGGAGATCTTATAAATAAAGCAGATATTGCATCAGGCAATAGTTTAGATATAAAATTAAACTCATTAGATAATAAAAATGCTCTAATTTATGCATCAGGCAAAGCTAACATAAAAGCAAATAACATCACAAACAAAGACACTAAAAAAAATAAAAACAAAGGAATTTTATCAAACAATCTTAAAATAGATTCAACTACTTTAGATAACTCAAACGGAAATATTATTTCAAATGGATCGTTAGATATAAAGATTAAAGATTCTTTAAATAATACCTTAGGCTATATAGGTGCTTATTCAAATCTTAATTTAAACTCATCACTTCTTAATAATAAAGATGGATTTATCATCTCAAATAAAAATCTATTTATAAATACCGATAAATACAGTAATCACGGAAATCTTCAAGCAAGAAAGAATTTATCTTTAATCACAAACGATATTATAAACTATAACGGCGGCTTTTATGCAAACAAAGATATCTTTATAAAAACAACAGATGATTTTATAAATAATACAAAGCTTATATCAAACAATAACCTTATAATAAATGCAAACAATATAACAAATAAAGGCACTATTCACTCATTAAACGATATGAGCTTAAACTCATATTTAAATTTAAATAACTTCGGTGAAATAGCATCAAATAAAAATCTTTTTATAAACTCTAATTATTTAATGAACAATAAAGCAAATATCTATTCAAACAAAGCTTTGATAATTAATTCAAAAGATATTTTAAATATAGATAAATCAACCCTTTATAGTAAAGATGATATGATTTTAAATACAAATACTCTTATAAATAAAGATAGCTCAAATATAATATCGGATAAAAACCTAAATATCTTTTATACAAAAGATAAAATTTCAGATGGCAATATTTTAATTTTAAATGATGATAACTATAAAAATTATAAAAGCTCTAAAATAGATAATCTCTCATCTTTGATGTATTCAGAAAGTGATATGAACATAAATGCTAAAGAGCTTAACAATAAATCACTTGATGAACTTAAAATAAATAAAAATCCAAAAACAAAAAAAGGAAGTATAAATTTAAGAGATAATAATCAAAAAATAATACCATTTGGAGTTGATATAGATAAATTAAAACAAGATATTATAGAAAGCTATAAAATAAATAATAATTATAAAGAGCCCAGTAGCAAGTATGTAGAAAACGAACTTAAAAAAGAAATTATTAATAAAAATGAAAAACTATATATCTTAAGCTTGCATAAAAATACAAAATCAAATGGTAAAAACATCTACAATGATATAAAATTTGATTTTATAAATAATCAAGCCATTATTACAACGAGCCATATAAAAAATAAAGAAAAAACAAGAAAAATAGATTATGCAATTAATAAGCAAACTATAAATGAAGATGATTTGGTTAAATTTAGACCATCTAGTATTATTTCAAATAAAAATATTAATTTTTTAACAAATAATTTATTAAATGATAAAAGCATAGTATTTGCAAACAAAGATATAAATTTAAAAGATACAAATTTAATTAATCAAGGTCTTGATTTAACTAATAATATTTTATCAAAAGCTACTTACGAATGGAAAAAGAAAATAAAATGGTATAAAAGATTTAAATTAAAATCAAAATGGGTTACAAAAGGTGGATCTTTAGGAACCATATCTAAAAATTACCAAGAGGCAGGATATCCATCTATATTTGCAGCAAATGGTAAAATAACAGGCTCTTTAGCTAAGCTTAATAATGATAAACCAAATATCGCAGATACAATAATAAATAAAACACCCAAATTTATGAAAGATAACAAAGCTATAATAATCCCAAACACCTCTTTTAAGCCAAATATCCCTGCTTTTAAAGATAATTTTATAAATCCTACTAATCAAAAATACTACTATTTAAATAACGGTTATATTTATGATGAAAATATTCCAAATAGTGATTATATGCATAATAAACTAACTTATATTTATGATTTTAGAAATAGTGCCTTAAAAAGCATATTATTTAAAGACAGTAAGCCGGTAGATGCTTCATCTTTAATATATGCAGGTGATGGAATTTCTCTTAATATAGATGGAGATTTAAATAACTACTCAAGCATTATAAGTAATAATTACATAAAGATAAATGCAAATAACATTACAAACAAATTTGCAGATATAAAGGCAAGTAATGAATTAATTCTAAATGCAAATAATGATATTTTAAATCTCTCTTCTTTAATTGAGGCAGGAAGTATCTATCTACAAGCAAATAATATATTTAATCAAACCCTATCAAATACAAACACCCTAACTCACTCTTATGGGAAAGAAAGCTTTACAAATATAGCAGATATTTCAACTATTACTTCAACCAAAGGCGATACAGTATTAAATGCAAAAGATAGTATCTATCTAAGAGGTTCAAACATAAACTCAAATAAAAATATAGCCCTGCTTGCAAATAACAACATCTTAAGTGAAACTGTAAAAGATAAAGGCTCATATGATTTTTCTATGAGTGGGGGATATTATAAAAGAGAGTATGAGTATAACATAGGATCAAATTTAAATGCAAAAGAAAATATTTTATTAAAGGCAAATAAAGATATAACCTTAATAAGCTCAAATTTAAACTCAAATAAAGATACAATCCTAAACTCAGGTAATAACATAAATGTCCTCTCATCCTTAGAGAGTGATTACAGCGAAACTAAATCAACCTCAAAAGGATTTATGTCTAAAAAAACAGAACTTATAAAATCTTTAGAGCAAAACGTAAAAAGCTCAAATATAGATGGAAAAAATGTATTAATAAACTCAGGAAAAAACATAACTATTGCAGGATCTAGCATAAAAGCTAATAATGCTATAAATTTAAACTCAAATAACGATATAAATATACTATCTTCTAAATACTCAAATTTTAGCAAAAGTTATAAAAGTAAATCCAAATTTGGTGGAGCTAGTAAGAGTATGAGTTTAGATGAGAGCGCAAATACTTTATTAAAATCAAGCAGTTTAAAAAGTAGTGATATCTTACTTAATTCAAACTTTAATATCTTGCTCTCATCAGCTACTATAAATGCAGATCAAAGCATCTTTTTAAATGCAAAAGATAGTGTATTTATAAACTCAAGTGAAGAGATAATAAGCAAAAGATCTATTAGTAAAAAAAGTTCATTTAATCCGTTTAATTTAGCTTTGTCAATATCAAGTCTAGGAGTTATAGATAATCCCATCTACACACAAAACATCCATAAAGATCTAAACTCTAAAGTTACTCAAAAAGCTTCTAATCTAAAAGCCAATAAAGATATATTAATTAACTCAAACAACGATATCAATATAAATGGATCAAACCTAATTGCAAATAAAGATATAAGCTTAACTTCAAAAAAAGGAAGTGTTAATATACTAGCTTCTAAAGATAGCATAACAAATGCTGTTTATGATAAAAAAATAGAAGTTTCTATGATAAGTCCATTTGAGTCTTTTAAAAACTCAATCAATGATATAAAAAATCAAGAAACCAAAGCAAAAACTAATTTAGCCAAAGCAAGTTATGATGAGTATGATAAACAAACAAACCTATCTAAAACAAACTCATCAAATTTAATCTCAAATCAAAATATAAAAATAAACTCTTTTAAGGATACAAACATTATAGGTTCAAACCTAAATGCTAAAGAAAATATTAATCTCTCTTCAAAACATGGAGATATAAACATACTCTCATCAACTAATAATCTATTAGAAGATATTAAAAAGAAAAACATTGAAGCAACCCTTTCTCTTACTGCACAAAACGAATACGCACAGATAGGAAGTGCGGCTAAGGATTTAGAGGAAGCAACCAAACAGTTAAAAAGTGTAAAAAAAGAGTATGACTCTTATAAAAAAGAGCTTAACTCCTTAAAAGATAAACTTTCAAATTTAAAACAAAGATATAAAAATAAAGAAGAAGGAATTGATTACTTAGATATAGAAGATTTACAAGATTTTATAAATGATCTAACAGATGAAGAAAAATACTATAAATCAAACATAGCTTTAGCTACCAAAAACCTAGCTTCTAAATCAGCAGCTTTACTCTCTCAAACAGCCTCAGCAGCAGC
>NZ_CAMYFP010000016.1 GCF_947255105.1 uncultured Campylobacter sp. | reverse complement strand
TGATTGCTGATTGCTGATTGCTGATTGCTGATTGCTGATTGCTGATTGCTGATTGAATTTATAAAAATCACATAAAACCTTTTTATCAAAAAGAACATCTATTTCATCTTTTTCTATTATGTTGTTAAAAAATAGCTCTTTTGTTTTTACATCTTCTTTATCGCAAGAACCTTGCAAAACGCAGTCTTTAAAAGGAAAGTCTAATACAACTTTTTCATTTGATTTTAAAAATTTATTATCACTAGAAAGACCTATCTTATTTAAAAATCTAGTATAACCTAAGCCTTTTAATTCAGTATCCAAAAAAGTTACAAACTCATCTTTATTAAATATCAATGCTCCACTTTTTGCTATAAAAAATCTTTTTTTATACTCATCTTTATATGGTGAGAGCTCAAGTAGGTAACTAAGTAGCTTTTCATCGTTTGTGATTGCTAAATTTTGAGCTTGTAAAATCGTTTCAAATTTGGTTTTGATATCGTCTAGTAGTTTTTGGCTAATCTGCATAATTTTCCCCTATTTTGTAGTTTTAGTGCAAAAATTATAGCAACAATAAAATATATTTAAGCTGATTTGGTGGAAGTGTGCGGGATCGAACCGCAGTCCAAAAGCAAAACACCATAGCGTCTACATGTTTAGCAGAGGTGAAAAACTTCATCTACAAAAAACTCACCTCTCAAAGCTTATTTATAGACTAAGATTAAATTTCACTAAAAGGCTCATCAGACCCTCTAGCTACACTATTTGGAATTACTCGCTAGTTAGCTTAAATAGTATCGGCTAAAAGCAAGGCTCAACTGAACCTACGCTACTTTTGCGTAAGCAGGAGCGAATTTAACGTTGTTTGCGTTTAAATTTATTTTGAGCTATTAACGCTACTCAGGCGACATGCAACTAAGATGACTCTACTCCTGTCGAAACCAAGTCACTCCCATAAAAATAAGTTTATAAGGCTATCATTTTTTGCTAGAAAAGTCAAGATTGTGCTGCACTAGCTACAAAACTAAAATTTGGCTAAAATGACTATTTAAATTTAAAAAGTCTGTCTCTTTGCAAAAAGATAGGTTAAGCGATTTGTAATCTATCTGTGTTAGTATAACAGAAATTTTTACCGAGGAAAAAATGCTAAAAAAGATAAAAACAACAGATATAATTGCTATGAAAAATCATCAAAAAATAGTTATGATAACTGCATATGACGCGCTCTTTGCGAAGCTTTTTGATGAAGAGGTTGAGATAATTTTGGTTGGCGATAGTCTTAATATGAGCTTTAATGGTATGAGTGACACTTTAAGCCTTAGTTTGGACGCTACCATATATCACTCAAAAGCTGTAAAAAATGGTATCAATCACGCTTTAGTTGTCGCAGATATCCCTTTTGGATATATTTTTGATGAAAAAAGCGCACTTGAGAGCTGTAGCAAAGTGATAAAAGAAAGCGGCGCTGATGCTGTCAAGATAGAGGGCGGAAAAGAATTTGCTAGCATCATAAAAGCACTTTGCTCTGTAGGTATCGCTGTAATGGGACATATCGGACTTAAACCGCAACTTGTTAGAAGAGATGGAGGCTATAAGATAGCAAGAGATCTAAACTCTATTATAGAGGACGCTATTGCGCTAGAAAGAGCCGGCGTTTTTGCAATAGTGCTAGAAGCCACACTTAGCGATATTGCCAAGGAGGTTGCATCAAGAGTAGATGTTCCAGTTATCGGTATAGGAAGTGGCACAAATGTCGATGGGCAGGTGCTTGTGTGGTCTGATATGCTTGGATTTTGCGAGGATTTTAAGCCAAAGTTTGTAAAGCGCTATTTAGATGGCGCACAACTTGTAAAAGATGCTGTAAATTTGTATGCCAAAGAGGTAAGAGAGGGAACTTTCCCAGATGAAGAATTTCAATATAAATAAAGGTTGGCTAATGAGAAAATTATTGCTATTTGTGTTGGTTTGTGTTGGCTTGAATGGTTATGATCAAGCTGAGTTAGAGTTTCAAGAGGGACTAAACTCATTTCAAAAAGATGAGTATGAAAAAAGCTTTGAGATATGGCAAAAACTTTGTGCTAGCAATCATCACAAAAGCTGCACAAATTTGGCATTTATGTATGAAAATGGTTACGGAGTAAAGCAGGACTTAAAAGTAGCTATTGATACTTATAAAAAGGCTTGCGAGCTTCAAAGTCAGACAAGCTGCTCTATAGTTGGTGGTTTTTACTACAGAGGCGAGGGAGTTAGCAAGGATTTGGACTCTGCAAGAGAGTATTTTCTCAAGGCTTGCACTCTTGAAGATGGGTTTGGTTGTGTAAATTTGGGCTATATCTATGAAAATGGCGAGGGGGTTAAGAGAGATTATAAAAAGGCTGTCGGCTACTATGAGCAGGGCTGTTCTTTGAAACAAGCGCAAAGTTGTACCAACCTTGGCACAATGTATGCAAATGGCTTTGGTGTCAAGCTTGACTTTAAAAAAGCAGAAGAGTTTTTTATGATAGGTTGTGATCTTGGCGATAAAAAAGGTTGCGACTATGAAAAAATCATAAGAGATGATGAGTTTAAAAACAACCATCTCAAGGACAATCTAGGCATAATGGACTACTTAAGAGAGCATAGCTCAATATAAGAGAAAAGATGGAAAGAATAGTAGAAGTTGAAAAGATAGTTTTTGATAGTGACTATGAGGTAAGCCTTAGACCTAACAATTTTGATGACTATGTTGGTCAGACAAAGATAAAGGAAAATTTAAAGATTTTCATAGAGGCAGCAAAAATGCGTGGTGAGACTCTAGATCATGTGCTTTTTTATGGTCCTCCTGGTCTTGGAAAGACAACTCTTGCTCACATCATCTCAAATGAGATGAAAGCAAGTATTAAGATTACCTCTGCGCCGATGATAGAAAAAACAGGCGATTTGGCTGCTATTTTGACAAATTTACAAGAGGGAGATGTCCTTTTTATAGATGAAATTCATCGCTTAAGCCCTGCTATAGAAGAGGTTCTTTACTCGGCGATGGAGGACTTTAGGCTAGATATCATCATAGGAAGTGGTCCTGCAGCACAAACTATAAAGATAGATATACCGAAATTTACACTAATTGGCGCAACAACTAGAGCAGGAATGATAAGCGCGCCACTTAGAGATAGATTTGGTATCTCTTTTAGACTTGAGTTTTACAACAAAGAGGAGCTTTCAATCATAGTAAAAAAAGCGGCTCTAAAACTTGAGCGAGAGTGCAATAGTGACGCTGGACTAGAGATTGCAAAAAGAAGTCGTGGAACTCCACGTATAGCCTTGAGACTGCTTAAGCGTATAAGGGATTTTGCCGATGTCAATCATGAAAAAACTATCTCACTAAAAAGAGCTTCAAATGCCCTTAATAGCCTTGGAGTAAATGAACTTGGATTTGATGAGATGGATATAAGATACCTTGATATACTGCTAGAGCAAAACTCAAGACCAATTGGGCTTAGCACGATAGCAGCGGCTCTTAGCGAAGATGAGGGGACTATAGAAGATGTCATTGAGCCATATCTTTTGGCAAATGGCTATATAGAAAAGACTTCCAAAGGGCGAATTTTAAGAGATAGAGGCTATAAAGTCTTTGGCAAAAAACAAGATATGGGGCTTTTTAATGAAGAATAGCAAACTTTTTTTTATCTGTTGCATACTATTTTTGATGAGTTGGGTTATCTACCTTTTTAAGCCATTTTGGCTTACGATGATGACTGGATTTTTGCTCTCTATTGCAACTTCTGTGCTCTATGGAAAGATACTCAAATTTACCAACAACAAAGAGCTTTTATCATCTTTCATCATCACTCTTGGGCTTTGCTTGCTCTTTCTCATCCCGCTTATTTACGCTGTTACAAAAGCTGCAATCTACATAGCAACGATAGATTTTGGCACTGGACCATATGCAAAAACTATCTCTTTTATACAAAATTTTGAGTTAAATTTACCAAGCAAACTCTCTTTTATCGAAGTTAGAGCAAAAGAGACCCTAGCAAGTATAGATCTAACTAGTTTAAGCAAAAGCGTGGTCTCTTATATCTCCAAATTTGGAAAGAGTGGTGCAAACTTTGTTGTTGATATGCTTTTGATAGTTGTTTTTTACTTTTTTGCCAACTACTATGGACAAAAAATGTCAAATATTATCAAAGAGCAAGCACCGATGGATAGCAAACAGATAGACTATATATTAAGCGAAGTGACAAATACCATGAGCGTTGTCTTTTACTCTACCATCTCAAGTGCGGTGTTGCAAGGCTTTTTGTTTGGAGTAATAGCTACTATTTTTGGATATGACGGAGTTTTGATGGGAATACTCTATGCCTTTGCCTCGCTCATTCCAGTGGTTGGCGGTGCTGTAGTTTTTGTGCCGGTTGTGCTTTTTGAGTTGGCAAATGGCAATATAGCAAGTGCAATAATAATTTTGGCATATACCATTATCATCATCTCCATAGTTGCAGACAACTTTTTAAAGCCGCTTATCATTAAATTTATCAGCTCAAAGATAGTAACAAGCGCGTCAAATATCAATGAGATAGTGATATTTTTTGCAATGCTTGCTGGAATGACTACTTTTGGTTTTTGGGGGATCATACTTGGTCCTGCAATTGTCACTCTTTTTGTAGCTCTTTTAAAATCTTATAAGATATTTAATCTCTAAATTTTAGCTTTGCAAGTCAAGTTTAGAGAGCTTTAAATGCAAAGATAAGCGCTGCTATTTTGAAATTTAGCTTTTATAAAAGAGCTTTTTAAATTTATAAATAGAACTTTGGTATTGTTTTAAATTTGGTTTGTGTGTAGGGATTAAAAGAATTTGACGCTATAAAAGCGTCAAATTTGATTATTTTTGGGAAGCTAGTTTTCTTCTCATGTAGGCTATTTTGCTTTGCAATGGTAGATGTTTTGGACAATAATCCTCACATCCCATAAGTGACATACAGCCAAATACGCCATCATCATCGCCTACTAACTCATAGAAGTCTTCATCTGTTCTCTCATCTAAAGAGTCGATTTTAAATCTAGCAATTCTATTTAGTCCAACTGGTCCTACAAAATCTTTTCGCATAATTGCAGTTCCGCAAGATGCTACGCAGATTCCGCACTCGATACATCTATCAAGCTCAAAAGTCTCTTGTGCAACTTTAGGCTCAACTTTTTCTTCAATCTTACTAATATCTGTAGTTTTTGTTGTATGTATCCAGCTCTCAACTCTTTTGCTCATATTATTCATCCACTCACCTGTATTTACACTCAAATCTTTAATAAGCTTAAAGACAGGTAGAGGCATAAGCTCTATAACGCCATCTGGATAGTTTTTTGTAAGAGTTCTACATGCAAGTTTAGGCTCTCCATTTACAAGCATTGAGCAACTACCGCAAATTCCCGCTCTACAAACAAAGTCAAAACTAAGACCTGGGTCAAATTTCTCTCTTATAACATTTAGTGCTATAAAAAGAGTCATTCCGTCAGTCTCTTCTATCTCATATGTAGCAAAGTGAGGCTTGCTAACTTTGCTTAGTGGGTTATATTTAAATGCTTTTATAGTTATTTTTCTACTCATTACCAACTCCTACTCTCTCGTTTGGTGCTTTATATTTTGGTTGCAACTCATAATGCATTAACGCATCTTGAATCTCATATCTACCTTTGCCCTCTTTTTTCATTCTCTCAACTATCTCATCAACCTCTTTTTGGCGAACTGCGCTATCTGGGTGCTCTATAATATTTCCTTTTGCGCCATATCCTCTAAATGCAGGTGGAATCTCCATCTTCATAATATCAAGTGGCTCATACTCTATAGTTGGCTTTGTAGCGCCATTTTTCCAGCTTGTTAGAGTTCTATTTAGCCAGTGCGCGTCATCTCTTTTTGGATAGTCTTCTCTATAATGAGCTCCTCTACTTTCAGTTCTGTTAAGCGCTCCATAAGCTACACATAAAGCAAGTTTTAACATCTTTGGTACACGATAAGCCTCTTCAAATTCGGCATTTCCAAAGCTCTCTTTATTTCTAAGCTTGATATCATTTGATTTTTTATAAAGCTCTTCAAGCTCATCAACAGCTTTTTGAAGTCCCTCGCCTGTCCTAAAGATAGCAACATGTTCCCACATGATATCTTGCATTCTGTTTTTAATTTCATAGATGTTATTTTTACCATCTTTTTCAAGAAGAGATTTAAGATAATTTTGTTGCTCAGTCATAAATTTCTCTATAACTTCACTCTTAATATCCACATTGTTATTTTGGCAATACTCAGCAAAATAATCACCGACTATCATACCAGCTACAACTGTCTCAGCAACTGAGTTTCCACCTAGTCTGTTAAAGCCGTGCATATCCCAACATGCCGCCTCACCTGCGCTAAATAGACCATGAAGCGTTGGACTTTCACCCTTTGGAGTAGTTCTAATACCACCCATTGAGTAGTGTTGCATTGGAAGTATTGGCGCCCAACCTTTTCCTATGCCATTTTCATCAAGCTCGGTATCTGCTGGATCTATTCCATTAAATACTTGACAAATCTCTTGAACATCTCTTAAATTTGTCTCGATATGCTCTCTTCCCAAGATGCTAATATCTAGCCAAACGTGCTCTCCATATGGACTCTTTACACCTTTACCTTTTCTAATGTGCTCCATAATTCTTCTTGAAACAACGTCACGGCTTGCTAGCTCTTTTTTCTCAGGCTCATAATCAGGCATAAATCTATGACCATCAACATCTCTTAAGATTCCACCATCTCCTCTACAACCCTCTGTTAGAAGTATGCCACTTGGGACTATTGGAGTTGGGTGAAATTGAACAGCTTCCATATTTCCAAGTCTTGCAACACCTGTTTCTAGTGCTGTAGCGATACCGACACCATCACATATAACAGCATTTGTTGTGTGCTTGTAAATTCTTCCATATCCTCCAGTTGCTATAAGAGTTCCTCTTGCAACATAGGCTTTTAACTCTCCAGTTATCAAATCTCTTACAATTGCACCATAACAGCGATTGTTTTCATGTATCAAAGCTATTGCCTCATGGCGATCGTGTATCATAACATCGTGTTTTAGTGCCTCATTTGCAACACCAAAAAGCATTGTATGTCCAGTAGCATCAGCGGTATAGCAAGTTCTCCACTTTTTAGTTCCACCAAAATCTCTAGAGTGAATTAGTCCATGCACTTCATCTTTTTCGTTGATTGTAGTTCTTTTTGCATTGATGATAGCACTTCTCTCGCCTTTAGTTATCCTAGTCCAAGGAACACCCCATGAAGCAAGCTCGCGAATAGCTTTTGGAGCTGTTTGACAAAACATTCTAGCAACCTCTTGATCGCAACCCCAATCACTTCCCTTTACAGTATCTTCAAAATGGACATTTTCATTATCGCCCTCACTCATCTTTGAGTTTCCAAGGCTTGCTTGCATACCACCTTGAGCAGCTGCTGAGTGGCTTCTCTTTACAGGACAAATGCTAAGAACTATAGTGCTTAGTCCCTTTTCTGCTGTTGCAACAGCAGCTCTAAGTCCTGCAAGTCCTCCACCAATAACTAAACTATCACAGTAAATTACATTCATAAATTCTCTCCTAACCCAAACTTATCCATTTAAAGTCAGCAATCACTGACACCAAAAAGAAAAATCCCCAAACAGCAAAAATGACATTTCTTACTTTTTTTCTAAAATTTTTCGCCTCTTCTGAGTGTCCATCTATGCTTATCCACTTTACATAGAGCCTATACATTCCAATAGCTGCATGAACTACTGTAAATACCAAAAGGACAAAATAGAAAAGGTGCAAGTCGGCAAATCTAGCTATAGAGGCATCAGCTGTAACTCTATCGCCACAAATTATTGTGATTAGGTGAGCACTTGCAAAAAAGAAGAGTAAAAAACCAGTTAAGAATTGAAACCACCAAAGTGTTGTATCAAAGTGTTTAATCCTTACTTTATGGGCTTTAAAAGCTCTGTATGCTTTGTAGTTTGCAGGAAACTTTCTCATTGCAAAAAAAGCATGGATAACAAAAGCAACAAAAATAACAGCGGCAACTAAATTTGTAATCCACCAAAGCCCAAAAGGCTCTGCAAATTTAACAACGCCGTTAAATGCTCCTTTACCACAAAGAATTGTCCCTGTAAAAATCATATGACAGATCATAAAACAGGCCAAAATCAAACCCGTGATACTTTGCCACCTATCTTGAAAAGCAGGTATTCTACTTTTCTTACCATCGACTGTTTTACCTAAAAAACCTTCTATGCGTGCAATCATTCTCGCTCCTTAAGAAAATATTAAATTGATTATATAGCAAACTTAATAAATTTTAACTAAAGAAAAATTTAACTCTATCTTTATAATTTTCTATTTTGTAACAAAAAATAGAGAAAAATACTACAAACAAACATTGCAAAAGATAAAATTTGTCCCATACTAAGTCCAAAGAAAAGATAGCCTATCTGAACATCTGGCTCCCTAAATATCTCACTTATATACCTAAATGCTGAGTAGAGCATGGCATAAAGCGCAAGTAGCTCTCCATCAAATCTTTTAAATTTTCTATAGATAAACAGGATTAAAAATATAACAAATCCCTCCAAAAATGCCTCATAGAGCTGGCTTGGATGACGAAGTGCTCCATCTGTATAAATTCCCCAAAAATACTCTGTTGGCTTTCCAATAAGCTCTTTGTTTAAAAAATTGCCAACTCTTCCAAAGATGTAGCCAAGCGGAATGCAGAGTGCCACTAAATCTAAAAGTAGCCAAATGTTGGTTTTATATCTTTGGTTATACAAAAAAGTTGCAATCACAAAACCAACAATTGCACCATGATAGCTCATACCGCTAATTCCTACAAACTCGCCGCCATAAAAGGGGTTAAAAATCTGCCAAGGGTGAGTTAGATAGTAAAATTGTTGCTTAGAATAGACCAAGATGTAGCCAACTCTAGCGCCAATTATAATGCCTATCTCAACCCAGATAAAATAGCTCTCAAGAGCCGTTTTGCTAAATGGATAGCGATCTTTTTTGGAGATATAAAATGCACTATAAAGTGCCACCAAAAGCGCCAAAACATACATAATGCCATACCAATGAACCTTTAGACCAAATATGCTAAATGCAACAGGATCAAAATGGCTATAGATATTGTTCCAAAAACTCATCTTCCCAAACTTATCTCTAGCATATTACAGAAGTCCAAAAAGAGCCATCCGATTGCCTTATAATAGTCACTTTGTGCATGAGTTTTTATCTCAAAACCAAGCGCTTTTGCCGATAGCAGGAGTTTGTCGTTGGTAAAATTTATAAGTAAATTATGACTTTTCTCATCTCTGTCAAGTTTGATTGCAGATGTTAAAAACAGAAGTAAATTTGAAATATGTGTTGATGAAAGCTCATCAAATGCCGTCTGGTAGCGATGTTTCAAAAAAAACTCATCCATATCACTTCTATAAAGCAGCATAAAATATGTAAGATCAAAAAATTTATTTAGCTCAAAAAAGTCGCGATTAATCTTTGTAATATCGCTATTTTTAATGCAACTTTGCCAAAGTTCCCTGCCCTTTTTGTTTTCCAAGGTTTCATTTTGCAAAAGCCAATTTGGGCTTAACTTGCTAAAATCCTCTTTGTTAATACTTTGTTTGAAATTTGAAGCAAAGATTAGTGACAAAACAGAATAAATTTCGCCGATGGTCATAAATATCCTTTTTGACTAAATTTAGCTCTAAATTTATACTTTTTATACTTAAAAGTAGTATAAATTTAAATAAATTTGAGTTAGAGCAAATTTGGCTTATGATCATTTTTTATCACTTTTTTGAAATATTTTTTCCACAGGAGCATTTATTAAGTTTTGCTTAATTATTCTTAAATTATAATATCAAAAATAGAAATAACAAATTAATACCAATTCATTCAGAAAGGATATTATTATGAAGAGGTTATTTATTGTGTTTTTTTCTATCGTCTTTGCTATCTGCCTTAACGCAAATACGCTAGAAGAGATTCAAAAAAGCGGTGAGATAAGGATTGGAGTTAGATTAAACTATCCTCCTTTTAGTAAATTTGATGGTGATGATTTTTCAGGTTTTGAAGTCGAACTTGCAAAAGCCATAGCAAAGATAATTGCCCCAAAAGCCCAAATCAAACTAGTTGGCGTCAATGCAAAGGATAGAATTCCTTTTCTGAATGACAACAAGATTGATATGGCAGTTGCACAGTTTGCAGTAAGTCCAAAAAGACAAAAACATGTTGATTTTTCTATACCTTACTTTGCTCTTTATATCGCCTTAGTTGCCAACAAAACCGACCAAATCAAAAAGCTATCACAAGTAAGTGGCAAAAAAGTTTTGGCAGTGCCTGGAACTGGCTCAAGAAGTTATGTAGAGAAAAATGTCAATGCCCAGATAGTTGATTGTGAAAATATGATGGCCTGTTTTACAAAGCTACAAAACAATGAAGCTATTGGCTACTTTCACTCTATCTTTGCTGTTGCTGCTATACCTATCATGGATAATAAATTTGAAATTGCCATCAAGGCTGTAGGACCAGCTGACTTTATAGCTGTTGGCGTCAATAAGGGCAACGCAGAACTTAGAAAAGCGATAGATAATGCTATTATTCAACTTAGCAAAGAGGGCTTTTTTAAAGAGGCTTATGAAAAGACTCTAAATGCCTACTACAAGGGAACTCTTGATAAAAAACTCTTTTTACTAGACGATCTTTATAACTTCTTTTCAGAAGATAATTAGACAACTCTAAAGTCTAAATAGCTACTTTAAATTTCAATAAGATAAATTTAAAGTAGCACTACGAACAAAAGAGCACAAAGTTAAATTTCTCATTTTTCTAGATACTTTTTTCTGAAATTCCCACTTCTTGTCATTGTGAAAGATTTTTCATAAAAAAACAAAAGCACAACAGAAACTCCAACAGTCAAGGCAAAAACCACAGAAACAGTGATAAAGCCATTTGTAAAAAACTCTATCAAATAGTGAGATTTTTGCGCTTCATCGTTTGATTTGATAAAGTTAAAGACAGAAAGAATTGTTTTATAAGCCTGAAACCCCGGAATCATCGGCAAAAGTGCAGGAAAAGAGAGAACTTCTATCGGAACTTTTAGCTTTCTTGCAAAAAAAATGGCACAAAATCCAATAAACAAAGAGCCCATAAAAGTAGCCATAGTGATATTGAAAATGCCAAATTTAATAAGCATAAGTCTTGAAGCATATCCAAGTCCGCCCAAAATCGCACAGTAAAATAGTATCCTTTTTGGCGGATTGTTTGCATAAGAGAAGCCAAGTCCAGCAATAATTGCAAAAATAACATCTATAAAAAATTCACTCATAAACTCACCATATGCGCGATTGTTAAGGTTATATAGATCCCTATACTCATACAAATTATCAAAATTGTTGCATTTACAGCGCGGCTCACACCGACAAGAACATTTTTATCCAATATATCAAACATCGAATTTAGCAAAACAATGCCTGGAAAAAGATATAAGATACTAGAACTAATGGCTGCCTCTGGCGTATTGCTTAGCCCAAAATTAAAAGATAGATAGGCCACGAATGACGATAAAAAGGCACAAATGATATAGGTAACTCTTAGATCAAATTTCTGTTTTTGAAGAAAATATCTCAGACTAACACCTAAAATTGTCCCACAAACAACAAAAACAATCGCCCAAACATCACCACCAAAAAGCTTACAAAAGGCTCCAAAAGCGGCGCTTGTCACAACAACAGAGAGGCTAAATTTAGGATCTTTTGATTTTAAAATTATCTCATAAATTTTCCTTGTCTCATCAAAACTCAAATTTTCATCTTTAACAGCCCAAGAAAGTGCAGAAAGCTCAGAAACCATACCTAAATTTACACTATGAGCCGTTGTTTCTTTGACAATTGTGCGTCTATTTTTATAATCATCAATTTGAGCCACAG
This sequence comes from uncultured Campylobacter sp., assembly GCF_947255105.1. GTDB lineage: Bacteria > Campylobacterota > Campylobacteria > Campylobacterales > Campylobacteraceae > Campylobacter_B. Next base: position 5,342 of record NZ_CAMYFP010000016.1, on the reverse strand, counting down.
TTATTGTGATTGTTTTTAAAAGGACAAAGATAGAAACATCATAACCAAAGCTTTGCGCTACTCTTTTTACGCATCTTTTTACCCTTGCATTGTGGCTGCCAACGCTTATCAAAGTATCTGCATAACTTGCTAAAAAATTGATTAAATCAACAATATCTGGCTTCATTTGAGTCTGCTATCTTAAATTTGAAATAAATTTGGCAAAGCTCTTTTTGAAAGGTTCTATTCTTTAAATTTGATCTTTCAAAAAGAGTTGAAGCTAAAAAACTTATTAACCTGTTTTTTTGATAAAACATCACTATTTTAAAACCTACTTTGCTTGGGACTTGACATTGTCTTTAAAAATTTGCAAATTGTAGCCAAATTTAAAAGCTTTTATACCATTTTTGGCTAGAAAAAAGTTGTTAAATTTCACTTTAAAAACTACTCATCATTGCAATCTTAAATTTCAATATCTAAAGAAATTTAAAGCCCTATTGCCTATCTTTGCTAAAAAATCTAGAAATCTTAGCATTTAACTTAAACCACTCTTTTAGCTCCAACAGTGGATAGCCCGCATAGAGTTTGTTTCCATCTAAATTTTTACTAACTCCGCCTCTTGCTGCAATCTGAGCAAAGTCTCCAATGCTAATATGGCCTTTTGTGCCACTTTGTCCGCCCATAACAACATTACGCCCAAGAATAGAGCTTCCAGCAAGTCCAACTTGTGAGACTAATATGCAGTTTTCACCAAGCTCGCAGTTATGCCCAACTTGCACTAAGTTGTCTATCTTTGTCCCTTTTTTGATGATAGTTGAGCCAAAAACAGCTCTATCGATAGTTGTGCAAGCGCCAATCTCAACATCATCTTCTAAAACAACATTGCCATTGTGATAAATCTTAATATGTCGTCCAAGCTCATCATGTGCATATCCAAAGCCATCGCTTCCTATGACTGAGTTTGCCAACAGGTGACAACGATCGCCTATAATGGAGTCTCTATAGATAACTACATTTGGATGGATAATACAATCGCTACCTATAGTTACACTATCGCCTATAACTACACCAGGCATTATAGTTGTATTTTCTTTTATAGTTACATTTTTGCCAATGACTGCACCTTCCATGATAGTTACTGATGTGGCAATATGGTTTTTGCCCTTTTCATCAAAATATGGCTTTGAAAAGTATCTACTAAGTTTTGCAAAAGCAAGATGAGGGTTGGCACAAATCAAAGCAATAGCGCCTTTTGGCAAAAATTCCGCCAGCTCTTTTTGGATAAGCACAGCGCTAGCTTTAGTCTTTTTTAAAAAGTCCTTATGCCCTACTCCATCACAATAACTAATCTGTCCCTCTGTTGCCATATCAAGGCTATTTATGGCACTTATCTCCATCTCTTTACTACACTCAATACCCAATATCTTTGCAATTTTACTAAGTTTCATCACATCTCCAATACTACAGATCCGCTTCTTACAATGTCTATCGGATTGTATTTTTTCATAGTTTTTATAAAGCCATCAATTCTACTTGCATCATCACAAGCCATCACCATAAGCACCAAACCATCGCTATTTGCAATGTTTCCGTTGTATGACTTAAGGACCGCGTCAAGTCCTGCTAAATCTTGAGTAAGTGGTATCTTTACCAAAGCCATCTCTTTTTCTATAAAATTGGCCTCTTCAATTACTTTATATATCGGTATTAGTTTGTGAAGTTGCTTTACAATCTGCTCTAGGACCTTTTTATTGCCATTTGTAACTATGCTCACTCTTGAGTATTTGGTTTCTGGTATGGGGGCGACTGTAAGAGTGTCTATATTGTAGCCTCTTCCTGCAAAAAGCCCTGAGATACGAGCCAAAACTCCATCTTCGTTTAGCACTATTACTGAGATTAGTCTTCTTATATTTTCCATACTTCACCTCTATTTAAGTATCATGTTAAAAAGTGCTCCACCAGCTGGTACCATAGGAATGACATTTTCCATTCTATCAATCCTAACATCCAAAATACAGCACTTCTTAGACTCTAAACTCTTCTTCAATGCACTTCTAAACTCATCTTTGCTCTTTACTACAAAACCAAGTGCCCCAAAACCATCGGCAATCTTTGCAAAATTTGGCTGTTTGCTAAGATCTGTTAGTGAGTATCTCTTCTCATAAAAAAGAGTTTGCCACTGACGAACCATGCCTAAATAGTTGTTATTCAAAATGATATTTATCACAGGTGCGTCGTATTCAACGGCAGTTTGAAGCTCTTGTATATTCATAAGAATTGAGCCATCTCCTGTGAAATTTATAACTGGTAGCTCTTTTTTTGCAAATTTAGCTCCAATTGCAGCAGGAAATCCATATCCCATCGTGCCAAGTCCGCCACTTGTAAGTAGAGTGCGTGGCTTTGAAAATGGATAAAATTGTGCCACCCACATCTGATGTTGTCCAACATCAGTTGAGATAACTGCCTCTTTGCCTACTATTTTGGCTGTCTCTTCTATGACCCATTGTGGTTTTAAAACTTCATCACTATCTTCATAGCTCAAAGGATAGACTCTATCGTAGTTTTTAATGATCTCTTGCCAAGCTAAATAGCTGTTTTTTGAGATATTTAACTCTCTTACTCTCTTTAGTAGTTCGCCCATTACCCACTTTAAATCGCCAACTACAGGATAGTGAGCCTCAACTATCTTTGAGATAGAGCTAGGATCGACATCAATATGAACTATTTTTGCATTTTTGCCAAATTCACTAAGTTTGCCAGTCACTCTATCGTCAAATCTTGCACCGCAAGAGATGATAAGATCTGCCTCGCTCATCGCCATATTTGCTGCATATTTTCCATGCATACCGACCATTCCAAGATGATTTGGCGCTGTTTTTGGTATAACTCCAAGAGCCATAAGAGTTGCAACATTTGGTATGCCAGTTTGCTCTACAAACTCATTCAAAACTGCACTTGCCTCTGAAGAGATAGCTCCACCACCAATGTAAAGAAGCGGTTTTTTGCACTCAAGCAACAACTCTGAGATCTTTTTTATCTGTTTGGCATTGCCTTTTAGAGTTGGTTTATAGGTCTCCATTGAGATAGTTTGAGGATAGTCAAACTCGCCAATAGCCGCGGTAATATCCTTTGGTATGTCGATATGGACAGGGCCTGGGCGACCACTTCTTGCTAGATAAAAGGCCTCTTTTAAGATACGTGGCAACTCTTTGATATCTTTTACTAAGTAGTTGTGCTTAACACAGGGTCTTGAGATACCTATTGCATCTATCTCTTGAAAGGCGTCAGTTCCTATAAGTGAAGTTGCAACTTGACCGCTAATTAGAACCATTGGAATTGAGTCTAAATAAGCTGTTGCAAGTCCGGTTATGGTATTGGTAAAGCCAGGACCACTAGTTACAATGGCAACTCCAACCTTGCCACTTGCTCTAGCATAGCCGTCAGCTGCGTGAGTTGCAGCTTGTTCGTGGCGTACAAGAATGGTTTTGAAGTAGTTTTGCTTGTAAATTTCGTCAAATATATTTAAAGCTGCTCCGCCTGGATAGCCAAAAACAGTCTCTATCCCTTCGTTTTTGATAGCCTCCATAATCATCTCAGAACCATTTAATAGTCGCATAAAAAACCTTTAAATAAAATTTTTTAATTATATCAATTTAAATTCACTCTATGCTTAATATTGCAGATATCAAGCCATCATCTCATAAATTTAAATTTCTAACAGCTAAATATAGGTCGGTGCATCATTAGAAAAGATGATAAGATCGCCACTTTTTGTCTTTTTAGCCAGAGTATCAACTAGCTCTTTTTTATCATGCAAAACTATAAGCTCCTTTGTAATAAGGCTTTTGAAAAGCTCTCTATTTAGCTCGCCCGTTACAATAACTAGATCAAAAACCTCATCTATTTTTTTTATCAAAGCTCTATTTTGTTCGATAGTCGCCTCAACAATGCCCGGAGTTACAATGACCTTTCTTCCCGCAAAAGTGCTTACCAACTCATAACTTGCAACCATTCCACTTAAGTTGCCATTAAAACTATCATCAATGATAATCTTACCGCCACTCTCAATCTTTTCAAGGCGGTGAGCTGGATTGGTTAGCTTTTTTACTCTTTTTTCTATCTCTTGCATATCAACGCCAAGATATCTAGCAACTTCTATAGCAACTGCTAGATTGTAAGCATTAAATTTACCCAAAAGCGGACTTTCAAACTCATAAATTTGCTTGCCATCTCTAAATTTAAAGCTAAGTCCATCAAGAGTTGAGCTTACATCTAAGAGTTTTTTATCGTAAAAATCAACATCACTTTTCTCTGTAGTGCTATGTAAAAAAGCCTTTTTGAGTCTAGGCGAAAGGAGCGCTTCTAGCTTTGTTTGGCGGATATTTTGGATAGTTTTAAAATACTCAATATGCTGTTTGCCAATCTCACCAACAATTACAATATGTGGTCTTAAAAAGTGAGTTATCTCTGCAATATCGCCTCTTTGTCTAGCGCCAGCCTCTGCTATATAAATTTCTCTATCAAATGCCAACTCTTCGTTGATATCTTTGATAAGCCCATTTAGCGTATTGACACTTCGTGGAGTCTTATAAACTTTAAAGTCATCTTTCAAAATCTCATAGATATAGTTTTTGATGCTAGTCTTTCCAAAGCTTGCGGTGATTTCTATGATTTTTAGGTTGGGCATTGAGTTTAGTTTGGATAGTGCCTTTTTTTTAAATAAAGCCAATCTATACTTTTCAAAAGAGTAGCTTATAAAAAATGTTACCATAAGTGGCAAAAATAGTGGTAAAACTGCACTCTGTCCTATCTTGGAGAGTATCAAAATATCTATAAATGCTGTTACTAAAAGTAGTATTACAAAAAAACTTTTAACTCTATATGTAAAGACTAGCCTCTTATCAAGAGTTTTTTGCCAAAGAAAAAGTGCCACCATAAGGCAAACAACAATCAAAACAAAGAGCTTTGGATAGAAAGTGATGGTCAAAAAGTAACAAACAACTGGAAAGATAAAAAAATAAAGATGCCACTGTGGCTTGGTGTAGTGCAGGATAATGCGACTAAAACGATATGAGAAAAATTGCAAGCTAGTTATCAAATAATATCCGATAAGTAGCACAAAAATAAGATGTAAAAGAAGATAACTCACTCTTTTTTCTCCTTTATCTTATCTAGCAATTTACTTAGTTTATAGTTGTAAATTTCGCTAAATTTAAAGTGCTCTTCATCGCCAATCTCAACTTTTAAGCCATCTATTGTGACTTGGTTGCTGTTTGGGTTATCTTCTGTTGTAGGCGACTTTGCCACCTCTTCTACTCTATCTTCTACTCTATCTTCTACTCTATCTTCTACTCTATCTTCTA
>NZ_CAMYFP010000015.1 GCF_947255105.1 uncultured Campylobacter sp. | reverse complement strand
TGAACTACAAAAAGCTTTCAAAAATCTTATGAAAGATAAAACAGTTATCATGATTGCTCACAGACTTTCTACAATTAAAGATCTCGATGAAATACTTGTGATGGATAATGGAAAAATTATAGAAAGAGGTTCTGACAAAGAGTTAATGTCAAGAGATACAAGATATAAGAGACTTCAAGATATGTTTAACAGTGCAAATGAATGGAGGGTTTCAAATGAAAGAGTTTTATAAAAAAAGATTTGCTCTTACAGATAAAGGAGCAAGAAATTTAAGTAAAGCAACACTGGCTTCATTTTTCGTTTATTGTATAAACATGCTTCCTGCGATATTACTAATGATTTTTGCTCAGGAAGTTTTGGAAAATATTGTTAAAAGCAAGGGATTTTATATAGCATTCTCAGTTTTTACCTTGATAGTAATGTATATTTTGCTTTCTATCGAATACGATAAATTATATAGCACAACATATCAAGAAAGTGCGGACTTAAGAATAAGGACAGCAGAGAATTTATCAAAACTACCTCTATCATACTTTTCTAAACACGATATTTCAGACCTAGCGCAAACAATCATGTCTGATATTGAAGGTATAGAGCATGCAATGAGCCACTCGATACCAAAAGTGGGCGGCATGGCACTCTTCTTCCCACTTATATCCATCATGATGCTGGTGGGCAATGTCAAGATGGGTTTAGCTGTAATTATTCCAACGATATTAAGTTTTATATTTATACCCTTATCTAAAAAACATTCAATTAAGGGGCAGAAAAGATATTATGACACTCTAAGAGAAAACTCAGAAAGCTTTCAGGAAAATATCGAAATGCAAATGGAGATTAAAGCATATGGCTTATCAGAGGAGATGAAAGAAAAGCTATATGAAAAAATGGATAAAAGTGAAAAAGTACACTTAAAGACAGAAATGGGACTTGTTTTAACTATGTCACTATCATCAATATTTAGCTTTATATCTCTTGCTGTTGTGATATTTATTGGCGTAAATTTAATTATTAATAAAGAGATAAGTGTTCTCTACCTTATAGGATACTTGCTAGCGGCTATGAAGATAAAAGACTCTCTCGATGCATCTAAAGAGGGTATGATGGAAATATTTTATTTAACGCCAAAGATTGAAAGGCTAAAAGAAATTCAAAATCAAAATCTCCAAGAGGGCAAAGACTATAAGTTAAAAAAATTTGATATTGATCTAAAAGATGTTGAATTTGCTTATAACAAAGACGCAAAAATTTTAAGGGGAGTTAGCTTTAAGGCAAAGCAGGGAGAGGTCACTGCCTTGGTAGGAGCAAGTGGCTGCGGTAAAACAACTATCTTAAAACTTATATCAAGACTTTATGATTATGACGAGGGACAAATCCTAATCGATGGCAAAGATATCAAAGAAATATCAACAGAATCACTTTTTGACAAGGTTTCAATAGTTTTTCAAGATGTGGTTCTTTTTAATCAAAGTGTTATGGAAAATATTAGGATTGGAAAGCAAGATGCAAGTGATGAAGAAGTTAAAAGAGCAGCAAAACTTGCCAATTGCACAGACTTTATAGAAAAAATGGACAAGGATTTTGATACAGTTATTGGTGAGAATGGTGCTGAGCTATCAGGTGGTGAAAGACAAAGACTATCAATAGCAAGAGCTTTTTTAAAGGACGCACCAATATTAATATTGGATGAAATAACAGCAAGCCTTGATGTAGATAATGAGAAAAAAATTCAAGAGTCTTTAAATAATTTAATTAAAGACAAAACTGTTGTCATAATTTCACACAGAATGAAATCCATAGAAAATGCGGATAAGATTGTAGTTCTTGAAAACGGAAGAGTGGAAAGCGAAGGTAAGCATGAAGAGCTTTTACAAAAATCAAAAGTTTACAAGAATTTAATAGAAAAAACAAAAATGGCAGAAGAATTTATCTATTAGAAGGATTAGAATGGACAGTAAAAAATTAAAAGTAAAAGATATAGATTGAGTCGTCGCGCTGTATGGTTGAATTAACTCTTTGTTTTAGGCTTAATTGTTGAAAAATTCATAGTTTTGAATTTGTATTTTTCACAAGAACTATCAACTTTTGATGATTTGGCTTTAAGACAGTTGATAAAATAGGTAAAATTATTGATATCGCAAGAACAGCTATAGACAAAGAAAAATATTTGGAAGAGTATAAGGAGCTAAATATTTTATTTGAATGGGAAAAGTAATAAAGATAGAAGAGATGGTCAAGCAATCCCATCTCTTTGTTTTTTCTACTGAGCAAATTCAGTTGTAGTTTTCAATCCTCTATAGCTATTGAAATTTAGAAGGTTTTTATTTTTTTTAACTATTCCCATTCTTCTTTTCCAAACGTCCTATATATCCCAAACCATTCAAAATACTAGGTCCTATTTTTTCTAATATTCCAAAATCCACCTAGTTATAGGACATTTTCAAATTCTTAGTTCCGTCCCAGTCCCAATACCAGTATAAATGGCGTTTATAAAAAATGAAAATTTTCTAAGAGTTAAGGAGTGAATCATCCTTGTCTTCATTGGCATTAAAAAGTGTTTTTATTGATTCCGAAATATCTGAAATTAATACTTTGATAGAATTAGCTTCATCTTCTGAGTATTGTGCATCAATATCTGCTTCTTCTATTTTTTTATCATTAAATATATGTCGTATCATTTCTATATAATCGAATTCTAATTCTTTTCCATCTTGAGTTACTATTTTTACACAATCATTTTCTTCTTCTTTATAAAATTTTAATTTCATTAAATTATACCTCCTTATATGATCTAAAATTATATTTCTTTATTCGTTTTTTTATCGAAGGCTTTCCCCCATCTGTCAATTCTGCAATCCAATCTAGTGTTTTTTTACCTTTTATTTCTGATTCTAAAGGCGCAGAATTAATATATAATTTTCCTCCATCATTTTTACATATTATTAAGTTTTGGGCATCTCCTAGCATCGGTATTGTAGCATTGTGAGAAACTAAAATAACTTGTTTATCTTCTTTTATCTTTTTTATCATTTCAATTAAATCATGATTAATATAATTAGTTGCTAAATTATCTTCCGGCTGATCAATAATTATTGGTGCAGAATTTGCCTTATATCCTAAAATCAAATCTAAAATTACAGCTGATTTCCAACCAGGACTTAAACTTTGATAATCTTTTCCGTCATTTGTTATAATTCGATACTCTTTTTTATTTGTATTCTCAATAGACTTATATACTTTATTTGCTAAATCAGAATGTGAATTGACTTTTGGTCTCTGTGAAAATTTGTTTTTCTCAAGTTTATTTGGAACTAATTCGTCAAAATTATTTAATCTATTTTCATTTTTTAAACATTCGTTAATAGAATCTACTAATTCATTTTCTGTAAGTTTAAATGAATTTTTAATACTTAAAGTGTGACCAGATACAACTATTTCTTTTGTTTTAAAAGCAACATCAAATTTCGATAGCTCCGATTTCGCATAATAAAAATCTTTAAGTGCTTTTAATGAATCATGTATGTAACTAAGTAGTTTTTCCCTATCGTTTTTTATTTGTGTGATTTTTCTGTCATTTTCAATATTCTTCTTGTTTGAATTCTCTAATGATTTATTAATCTTATCTATCAAAACATCATTTATCTTAGAAATTAGAGCCAGGTCATCTAATGCCTTATTTAATGCATTGATTTCACTATCTTTGCTGTCTATTATATGATGATTATTAAATAGCTCTTTAATATTTTTTAGTGTAATTTTATATTCTTTTATATTTGCCATGGATACAGACAAATTGTCTTTTACATCATTATTTGGTTTTATCTTTTCAATCACATTTTCTTTTATTTTTTCATTTGTAATAAGAAAATTTGGTGTTTTGATATGTGATAAATCATCTTTAAGTTTTTCAAGCTTTTCAGCACTATCTACTAGTGTATTAATTAATTCTTTTAATCTTTTTAAACTATTTCTTATACTGTTTATAGTTTCTTTTTCCTCTGGAAAAACTTTATCTATTATTGGTATTTCCCCTAAATCATTTTCACCATCTTTTATTATTGACATAATGAAATTTTGGCTAATATAATAAGGGCTAACACCTGTTGGATTCTCTATTTCAATATTTTTCACATCAAAATAATTATATTTAGATTCCTTAAAATCATTTTTAGATTCCCTAACTAAACTATCCACAAATAATGTTTTTCCACTTGAAGAACCACCTATAACCACATTTAATCCAGGAGTCATATTTACGTCAATTTCAATTTTTTCATTTTTGAGTTCAACTCTACCAAATGTTTTTGTCCAATTTTGTGGTGGTTCAGTGCTATAATACAACCTAGATTCTTCTGAGAGAGACAACCTCAAACCATCAAAACTTGGATCAGCAAGCATCCATGTAGGGGTAAAATCTTCTGCTTCTTTAGATTTTGTTTTTGGATAAATCTCTGGATTATAATTATCCGTACAAGTAATAAGGTTAACAAATTCATTAATTCCTATTCTTTTGAAATATTCCTTTGTACTTTCAATCCCTTTGCTACTTCTTGAGGTAAAACCATCAAAATGATTATGATAAATACTTTGCTCCATCGATGTGTCAAATCTAGTTTCCTTTGATGTTGCCTTATCAAACGTTCTATGCGATTGTCCTCCATGAGGTAATAATAAAAAATCATAAGTATCAAAAGCATTGATAATTATCTCTATGTTAGGTGTATTCTGATCCTCATCATTAATAATTTTATTGGGATATAATTCATCTAACTTTTTGTTTAATAAATCAATATTTTTTTCATTAATATCTACATTAAAAATAATATGGCAATGGTATGGTGGTGCATCTTCATATTTTTTTATGTGAAGTTCTACTCCTAACAGTACCGATACATTTTCCTTTATTAACTCCAGATATGCTTTTTTATTAATCGTATTATGATCTGTTAGGGAAATAAGAACTGGATTGTTTTTTGCCATTTTATTAATATTCTTTAATAATTCCTTCACATTGTAGGAAGCATTTAATTTATTTGGGTTTTCCGAAGTGTGAATGTGTATATCTACATAGGTTGATTTCATAAAATTCCTCCAACAATTATATCCTATCTCCATATGGCAAGTTTTTTATGTAGTTTTCCATAAATTTCCAATCAGGCATATATCCAATTTTCGAATATCTCTTTTCATTATCTATAACATATTCATTATCATTCATTAGCACAGGCAGTTTAAGAGTAAAATCTTTTCTAAAATGTGAGTTTAATTCTCTTCCAAAAGCTTGAAATTTAATTTTGCATTCATTCCTTATCAAAGTAGCAATAAATAATTTGGTATGAATACTAAGTGGTTCTTTTTCTTGCAATATCCCTACATTTTGTCCCGTGTAAAACGGTTCTTTTTGAACAAAACATGCTCCTAAGCTACCGCCTAAGGCTAAGGTAATAGTACCAGATGGATAAGGAATTATATTTTCGACTTCATCAATAAGTCCAGCCACACCATTTGGGTTTATATCACTTCTTGTAATGTAGTTATATTTTGGATTCTCTTTGGTTGTGGCTATCGCATCTATTCCATTTCCCATTGATGTATTAAACAAATCATGCAAATAAAAATCTTTCCAATTTTTTGCCTTAACTTCAGAATCGCACTTTATAATATCATTCTCGGTTTTTATACTATCTCTAATAGAGCCTTTATTCTTTCTCTCCACATTTTCAACGCTTTTCATGAATTTGTTGATAAAATCAAAGTCTGGTATATAGCCCTCATCAGAAAATTTTTTCTCAGAGTCAATCACGTATTCATCATTGTTCATTTTTGTGGGAAGTTTAATTTTAATTTTTTTACTATCTCCTACTCTACATTGCCTACCATAATTCCATTTATAGTTTTCACTGAAATTTATAATGGCAGTTATAAACAATCCAATTTTTCTATTTAGCTCAAAGTTTTTAGGTCTAAATATATTAACATCACTTGTTGCACAGAAATCTTCAGACTGATAAAAAGTAGTACATCCTACTTTTCCAGCAACGATACAGTTTCCAGAAAATTCTGGTTCTAAATTAATTCGTTGCTGTATTCCATTGTTTTCATTAGATGCAGATATATACGGAGTATCTCCAATATCGTACTCATCAGAGTAGTGATATATGCCTGCATTTATTGTAAATAATTTGTCTAAATTAAAATTTTTCCATTTACTAGTATTTAACATTATTTTCCACCACTCTTAATCAAATATGAATAATAATCACGGATAGTGCGTTCAAAATTGCTTGCGGTGAGTTTTGTATAATCAGTTTCCATATAAGCTTCAGCCAACCACTCATCTTTCCAAGTAACTTTCTTCATAACAGACAATCCTGGAACCTCTCTTTTATCTTTATATAACTCAAGCCATTTATCTTTTGTACTTACCCACAAACTATTGCCATCGATATCTGTTTTTTCAACTCTACCTAATCCCTTTCTCTTTATAAAATTATCTTCTCTAAAATACCCAAAAAATGTTTTTTTTGTTAGATCTTTCGTGTTTTTGTGATAAATCAAATATCATACAGCAGGCAACAGCCGATGCTCCTGGATAAAACATCTCATTTGGTAATGAAAAAACTGCTTCTAACGTATAATTATCTAACATTTTCTTTTTATATTTTTTAACTTCAGCGCTGTTTCCAATAGCGGCTTGCATTGGTAGTAATACTGCTATTTTTGAGTTAGCTGGTATATGTCTTGCGATATACTCTACAAAATGAAAGCCTTTTGATGGATCTTCTTTATTGCTTGATTTCCAAGTTTTTACATATTCTGGGTCGCAAAACTTTCTAGTAGCATTGTATGGTGGATTCATCAAAACAATATTAATGTTTTTATCTTTAATCCACTCTCCTCTTTCAAACATAGAAGCTTGGATAACATTTGAATTGCCATCTCCATGAATTAGCATATTTGTGGAAGATAAACCAAAAGCCCCATCTTCATATTCAATACCAAAAATTTGATTTCTTTTTACTTCTTCACGCTCTTCTTCTGTATCGCAATCATCCATTGCATCTGTCATTGCCCTTACTAAAAATGCGCCGCTACCAGAACAAGGATCTAAAATTCGTGAGTTTTTATTTACTCCTATAGCCTTACACATAAAATCACAAATATGATCTGGTGTAAACGCCTGATTTTTATCTGATTTACCAACGTATTTATTAAATGTTGTAAAGAATAGATTTAATAGATCTTGTCCTGCAGTATTTGAATCATTAATAAAAGGTATTATGTTGCTGTCTATAAATTCCAATATTTTTTGTAATTCATCATATGTTAAACTAGCTATATCTTGATCATCTATCACCTTATTACTTAACACAGATAATTTTGCAGCCTTGTTTAGCGTATCCACATCGTTGTTTTTAGATAACAATCCTGACAGAATATTTTTTATATTTTTTATTATTATTTTTTCTTGACTTATTTCTTCTCCAGCAGGATTTAAAGTTGGTTTTAAATTTTTATATGAAAGACCATTTTTCAAAGCTAATAGACATGTCCCTACAAACTGACTTCTCAATTTTTCATTTACACCATCAGAATGCAGCATTTCATTTAAAATCTTTATAGAATCAACAACTTTAATTTTGTCATTAACCCTACCAAAAACTATAAACTATATTCTCATATTCCTCGAAAGATTTTAAAACAGTTTCTTCTTTTTTTCTGTGCTCTTCATCAATAATTACTGATTGTCCATGCCAAACCCATATATCATCTCCATCTGTTTCTATTAGCATAGCAATGATTTTTTTATCAGAATATGCTTTTTCATACCTTACATAATCTTGTAGTTGTTTTCTAATTTTATTATGATCCCATCTGTTAAAGCTATTTTTTGTCTCTACCAATATAGCCAATCTATCATTTTCAAATCTTATATCTAATACTTGATGGTTTGTATCAGTGTCTCCTTTTTGATAATCTTTTATATTTTTTCCAGCAGTTTTAAGTGCTTGAACATAACTAAATTCTCCTGATTCAGTATTGCCAATTTGATACATATCACCTATTTTTTGAATAATTTCATATCTACTCATCTCATTGCCTCTCATAGTCTATAATATTTTAACCCTACACTTTAAAAGCTTAAGAGTTTTAAAATTATAGTTTTGTGTATTTTTTATGATTTTAAAATTTATTACGATATTTTAACATATCTTTAAAATAGATTGATTAAATTTAGATTTTATTAAAGTAAAAAAGACCGCCGATGAAATTTAGCGGTCTAAATTTGACTAATAAGCTTTAACTACTCCCACTCGATAGTTGCTGGTGGCTTGCTTGAGATATCATAGACTACGCGGTTTATACCATTTACTTCGTTTATGATGCGGCGGCTTATATTTTCAAGCAGATCATATGGAAGCCTTGAAAAACTTGCAGTCATTCCATCGCTTGCATCGACCACGCGGACACAAACTGCATTTTCATAAGTTCTATTATCGCCCATCACTCCAACGGAATTTACATTTAAAAGCACACAAAATGCTTGCCAAGTTTTCTCATACCAACCACTTGATTTAAGCTCTTGTCTTAATACAACATCTGCTTTTCTCAAGAGTTCAAGTCTTTCGTTTGTAACCTCTCCCATTATTCTAATTGCAAGCCCAGGTCCAGGGAATGGATGCCTAAAAACTAAATCACGACTAAGCCCAAGCTCAAGCCCCAAAGCTCTAACTTCATCTTTAAAAATTTCCCTTAAAGGTTCAATTAATTCAAATTTCATATGTTCAGGAAGTCCACCAACATTGTGATGACTTTTAATAGTTTTACTAGCTCCACCAAAACTACTACTTTCTATAACATCGCTATAAAGTGTTCCTTGAGCTAGATATTTTACATCTTTATGTTTTTTAGCCTCTTCTTCAAATATCTCTATAAAGGTATTTCCTATAATTTTTCTTTTAACTTCTGGCTCTATAACACCACTTAATCTTTCTAGAAAAATTTTACTTGCGTCTATGCTTATTAGATCGATTCCAAGCTTTGTTTTAAATGTATCACTTACTTGCTTTGCTTCACCCTCTCTTAAAAGCCCATTATCAACAAAAACAACTATAAGGTTTTTAGGAACTGCATGAGCTAAAAGTGCTGCAACGACTGAGCTATCCACACCGCCACTTACTGCGCATAAAATTTTATCTTCACCGACTAGATTTTTGATTTTCTCACACTCATTTTTGGCAAAGCTTCCCATATTCCATGTGCTTTCACAACCACATATAAATTTAGCAAAGTTTTTAAGTATTGCATCACCAAACTCGCTGTGAGCAACTTCTGGGTGAAATTGCAAAGCATAAATTTTAGCTTTTTCATCTGCGTATGCACAAAATTCACTGCTTTTTGTCTTGGCTAATAATTTAAAATTTGAAGGAAGCGCTTCAACTTTATCTGCATGACTCATCCAAACAACTTGATCTTTAGGTGTATCTTTAAAAAGATCACTTTCACAAGCAAGAGAAATTTCAGCTTTTCCATACTCTTTGCTTGCTGCTGGAACAACACTTCCACCAAATTTATGAGCAATTAACTGCATTCCATAACAAATTCCCAAAATCGGCAGTCCAAGCTCAAAAATTCCTTCATCACAAAAATACGCATCCTTTGCATAAACGCTTGCTGGCCCACCACTTAAAATAATGCCTTTTGGCTTTTTTTCTTTTATAACATCGAGTTTTGCATCAAACGGCAAAAGTTCGGCATAAACACCTTGCTCTCTTAATCTTCGTGCGATTAACTGCGTGTATTGTGATCCAAAATCTAAAATAATAATATCTGCTGTCTTCATTCTCTTTTCCTAATTAAAATTTATGTAGTATATCAAATTTAACTTAGCTGTTTTTGACTTTGTGATATATTGTTTTCATAAATTGGTGGAGCTTTATATCCACATCCATAAAAAAAGGCTAAAATTAGCGCAAAAAGGATAAATTTATGAAAAATGCTGGTGAAGTTATAGCTGGGATCCAAAATAGCTCCTCATATATAAAAATGCACGATATCCATCTACTC
This sequence comes from uncultured Campylobacter sp., assembly GCF_947255105.1. Classification (GTDB taxonomy): domain Bacteria; phylum Campylobacterota; class Campylobacteria; order Campylobacterales; family Campylobacteraceae; genus Campylobacter_B. The sequence continues at coordinate 18,045 of NZ_CAMYFP010000015.1, read as the reverse complement.
TGCACACTATGGCAAAAAAATCATAAAAATTTAATAAAAATAGCCTTTATAAAAGATAATAATTTGGTGATTTACTGTAGGCATAACTTGGCGCTTCTTGAGTTAAACAAAGAGAGCAACAAAAGAGATCTGCTCTTTATAATAAATCAAATCAAAAAATACAGCCCAACAACAGAGCTAAAAGCAATAACCGACATCTCTCAAATTTACATAAGACTTGATAGAGAGCTAAACAATCCACGCACCAAAGATCGTATAGTCCCAACTCCGCCGCCTCCACACTACTACGAAAGAGCAGAGGGCATATTTAAAAACAACTTCAAAGATAGTGAGTTTTTTGAAATTTACGAAAGAATAAGAGCGGTAGTTATCAAAAATAGAAGCGAGAATGAGTTTTGAAAGAGTTGCTACAAAAGGAGATAAAAGATGCTCCGACAAATCCGGGCGTATATAGGTATTATGACAAAGATGGCAAACTTCTATATGTTGGTAAAGCAAAAAATTTAAAAAAGAGAGTAAGAAGTTATTTTAATTTCAATCCCTTTTCTATAAATTTAAAGCTCTCACCACGCATTGTAAATATGCTAAGCTACGCAACTCACATCGAATATATCGTCACAAACAGCGAAGCGGACTCGCTAATTTTGGAAAACTCACTCATAAAGCAGTTAAAGCCCAAATACAACATACTTCTAAGAGATGATAAAACTTATCCCTATATCTATCTAAATTTGAATGAAGATTTTCCTAGGTTTGCCATAACTAGACGCCTTATCAAAAAGAGTAACATAAGATACTTCGGACCTTATTTTAGGGGAGCAAAAGAGATTTTGGAGGCTATCTATCTTAAGTATAAATTGGTTCAAAAAGCAGGTTGCCAAAGAGCTAAAAAGGCCTGTCTTTTTTATCAGATAGATAGATGTTATGCCCCTTGCGAAAACAAAATTTCAAAAGATGACTATAGCAAGATTTTAGGTGAAGCTACACAATCTTTGAAAAATCCAAAAACTCTTGTGCCATTTTTGCAAGATCAGATGACAAAATATGCCATCAATGAAAGTTATGAAGAGGCGGCTAAGATGCGAGATAGCATAAAGACCATAAAAGAGAGTTTAATACAGGTTGATATGGATCTAGCAAGGCTTGATGACTTTGATGTTGTGGCAATTGCAATCAAAGAAAACTTAGTTTGTTGTGTGAAATTTAGCATTAGAGATGGCAAGATTATCTCATCCAACTCAGCAATTACTCCTATAAAAGATGGCTCACAAATCGAGGCAAAAGAGAGCTACAAACAGGCTATTTTGGACGGTTATCCAGAAGATACGCCAAGCTCTATCTCCAAAATTTATCTCTATGAGAGCTTTGATGATATTGGTATTGTAGAGGAAATCTTGCAAAAAAGACACAATAAAAAGATTGAGATATTGGTCCCAAAGATTGGCGAGAAGAGAAGAATTTGCGATATCGCCTACAAAAATGCAGAGATCAACATAGCAAAACAGCTCAAATCCAACGACTATCAATTTTTGCAAGAGTTTAAAGAGTATTTTAAACTTAACAATCTCCCACTTTCTATTGAGGCATTTGACAACTCACATCTTTTTGGAACTGCTTGTGTTGGGGCAATCGTCGCTTATGATACCAACCATTTTAAAAAGCAAAATTACCGCCACTATCACCTTGAAAACAAAAATGACTATGATCAGATGAGAGAACTTTTGACAAATAGGGCAAAAAGGTTTGAAAAACTCTCTCCACCAGATCTTTGGGTCATAGATGGCGGCGCTACGTTGCTTGAACTTGCTAGCTCTATAGTTGAGAGCAGTGGTGCAAATATCGATGTCATAGCCATTGCAAAAGAAAAACTTGATGGCAAGGCATATAGAGCAAAAGGGGCTGCAAAAGATAAAATTTATACAAAAAATGGCGAGTTTCTTTTGCCAACAACCGATAAAAGACTTCAGTTTTTACAAAAACTAAGAGATGAGGCGCATAGATTTGCCATAAGTTTCTTTAAGCAGACTAAGCAAAAAAGAGATCTTTCAAGCTCAAAACTAAAAGAAATTGGCATAAGTGATGCTTATATAAGAAAATTACTTGATTATTTTGGTAGCTATCGTGCCATTTATGAGGCAGATTTTGATGAAATTTACAAAGTTACTAACAAAAGGGTTGCAAATATGATAAAATTAGGCGTAAATAAAGAGTCATTTAAAGATTAATTTGTTAGAATTGTGCAAATTTGTAATTTTAAGGATAGGTGTTGATACTCTATAATTCGAGCTTTAAACTGGTAGGAATCTCTAAAGAGCTCTTAACATTGTTTGGTTTTACCAGTTTTGGTGGATTTATGGCAAAGCATAGTGATGTATCTGATTTTTTTTCAAACGATAACATCAAGCAAGAAGATGGCAAAAACTATCTAAAAGAGTTGATTGATGCCAAAAAATACAAAGCAGATATAACTATAAATTTACCACGAAAAAGTGTAGAATCATCTCTGTTTATCAATGAATTTTATATGGATGATGAAGTTATGTATGAGGTTGATATCATAGCTATCTCTAGCAGCGACAAGGAAGAGTCTGCTATACTTGAAAACAAAAGAAAGCAAAAAGATAGAACTCTAAGTAACAACTACAAAATATCAAATATATTTGACCATGAGTATAAAAAAGAGCTTGCATACATAGAAAAACAAAGAGTCACAAGCGAGCAAACTATGGATGAAAGTGGCATTATAGATAGTAGTTGGATAGAAAAAACTGCTACAAATTTGGGTCTTTCGATAGATGATTTTTATAGTTTTTTAAATACCTTTATAACAAGTGCAAAAGAGAAAGAAGAGGAGCTTTTTGAGTCGCTTCTTTCAGGCAACAAGGAAGTTTCATCATCTATTCTTTCTCAGATGAAAGAACCAGCTGGTGTGCTTGATCTGCAACCTATCATCAAACAAATTTACTACCTAGAAAACTCTAATCCAGACGAGATAAGAGAAAATTTCAGAAAATATCAAAATTTAATAACAAATATGGAAGAAATTATTACAAAAAGGAAGGCAATATGAACTTTAGTTTATCAAACTCCTTAAGAATTGTGAGTGGTTTTCCGCTACTTATTCTTTTTTTGGCATCGCTTTTTTATCTTTATAACTCCTATGAGAGCTATAATGATTCAACTGACCTTAACATTAGAGTTGAAGATACACTTGAGGTATCAAAACTCATAGAGCAGCTTAGCTATGAGCGCGGACTTAGTGCTGTTTATATGGGTAGTGGTGGTCAGCTTGGTGGTGGTGAGCTACTTTTAACTCAAAGAAATAAAACAGATAAATTTATCGCAGAATTCAAAAACTATTTTAACAACTATCAAGAAGTTCACAAAGAGAAAAATAAGGGCGATTATTTTATGTTTTTTAAAAAATATGAGGTTCCAAAAGAGATCTCTCAACTTCTAAGACTTATCTCAGAACTTCCAGAGATAAGAGCTGCTATAGATAGCAACAGCAGAGAGTTTGATGATGTGTTTTTTAACTATTTTAGACAGATAGATAGCTTCTACATCAAAAACCTAACCTCTATAAAAGATTATGCACTTACTCCTAAAATCGCAAATATTGCTTTAAATTTGATTCTTACTTATGAGGCACTTGATGCTACAGGATCAACAAGAGATTATGTTGCTAACTTAGTATCTAGCAGAAGACAGCTTGATGAGCAAGGCAAAGATAACCTCTTGAGAATCGGTGCTAAAAACTACATTATCTCTTATGATGCGTTGCCAGATTCTCCTGCTAAATCAAAGATTATAGAACATCTATCTTCCATAGAGAGCATAGAGACTATCAGACTTTCTAACGAGCTTGATATGTTGATTGCTAAAGAGACCTTAAGCGGTGAGTATAGTGTAAACTTTACTGAGTGGTTTACTGTAATGAGCGATAGATTTAAGATAGAAAAGTTTATCGTAAATGAGATAGTTGAAGACCTTTTTAATAGTATTGTTGAGTATAAAGAGGAGCTTAGAGCTCAAATGCCAATCGCTATTGCAATTGTTGCACTATCCTTATTTTTGCTTTTGTTTGCCTATACAGTTGTTAGCAAATTTAGAACAAACCTTAAAGAGCTAGATAACGTTCTTAGCAGAATTGGTGAGATTTCCAACCAAGAAGAGAATATCAACGTTGAAAGTAGTGCAGGTATTGCCAAAGCTTATAGCTTGATTCAAGATGCCATTGATGTTATCGCTGCTCAAAAAGAGTCAGCTGAAGATGCAAACAAAGCCAAGTCTATCTTCCTTGCAAATATGTCACACGAGATTAGAACTCCACTAAATGGAGTTATTGGTTTTACCGAGCTACTTAAAAATACAGATCTAGACGACGAGCAACAAGACTATGTAGATACGATAGATAAGAGTTCTGAAAACCTCTTAGTCATCATCAACAACGTTCTTGATGTATCTAAGATTGAGAGTAATAAGGTTGAGATTGAAGATATTCTTTTCAATCCTATCCAAGAGTTTGAAAGTGCAATTGAAATTTATTCAGCTAAAGCATCTGAGAAAAACATTGATATTGTTTCATATATCGACCCATCGCTTATTCACCATCTATATGGTGATATTACCAAGATTAAAGAGGTTCTTATAAACCTACTTAGCAACGCTGTTAAATTTACACCAGAAAATGGAACGATTACCGTAAATATAGTAAGAGAGAGATCTACAAGAGATGGTAGAGCTATAGTTACATTTAGTGTTGAAGATACTGGAATTGGTATATCAAAAGATAAGCTTAAAAACGTCTTTAATGCCTTTAGTCAAGCTGACTCAACAATTACAAGAAAGTATGGTGGAACTGGACTTGGACTTACCATATCATCAAAATATGTCTCTATGATTGGTGGAGAGCTTCAAGTTACTTCAGAAGAGGGCAAAGGCACTAAATTCTTCTTTACTTTAGAGTTTAAAGAGACTCAAAAGAGTGATGCCGATACTATGTATAAAGATATGAAGGGTCTTAAATTCTTACTTCTTACAGATGCAAAGCCAGCAGATCAATACAATGAGGTTTTAAAAGAGTATATTACTCACATGGGTGCAACTATCAAATTTACAGGAACTATGCAAAATATAGATGATAGCTCCTATGATGCAGTATTTGTAAGACTTAGAAATTATGATTTGCTAGATAGAGATATTAACTCAGCCATTATTATAAGTGCAAAAGCTAGAGAGCTTCAACAGATAAATATCAAAGAGAATAATGTCTACACCATCTCTGAACCAATAAATATCACTAAAATTTTAAGAATTGCAGCAAATATCTCTCAAAATCACGCAAGAGGTCATGACCTAGTTCATAAAGAAAATATCTTTAAGTCATCATTTGATGCCCAGGAGAGCGCGCCAGTAATTGAGAATGAAACTATTGTAGAAGAGTCAAGTTTTGTAGAACCAAAAGAGCCAGAAGTTGTAGCCCAGAGCAAAAAGAAAGACTCTTTAGATGGGCTAAGAGATATAATTAGCAAAAAAGACAAGTCCCCATCTGCTTCAATTCAAGATGAGTTAAAGCAGTTTGAGCAGCATCTTGATAACTCTATCAAATCTGCTAGCCAGACACCTGTCAAAGAAGAGGTTGTTAAACATGTAGAAACAACTATTGCTCAAGAGTCAAAAGTTGATGAGATAGCTCCAATCTCACTAGATGAAGAGTTAAAAACTATTCCGCTTTTTGAAGAAGAGGAGCCAAAAGATGAGATTCCATTAGCAACTTTTGAGACACCAAAAGATGATGTTCCATTAGCTAGCTTTAACGAGCCAAAAGAGAGTGAAATTCCACTTGCTAGTTTTGATGAAAAAGATGAAATTCCATTAGCAACATTTGACAAGTCACAAGAGAGTGTTGCACCTGCTAAACCATTGGCAGATGATGCTCCACTTGCAGTGGATTTTGAAACACCAACATCACATGATATAAAAGCAAATATAAATATAACCGATGACCATGCACCTTTATTTGCTCAAGCACCTATCGTAGAAGAAAAAGTTAGCGAGCCTCAGTATAGAACTGAATATGTAGAAGAGGTAGTTGGCTATGAAGATGTAAGACAGATAGTTGAAGAGACAGTCTATGCAGATGAGATAATAGAAGAAGAAGTTACTGAGTATGAAGAGGTTGAAGAGCCAGTTACCGAGTATGTAGATCAAGAGGTTGAGATTGAAGAGGAGGTTCAAGTTCCTGTCAAAAAGACTCCTAAAAAGGGCAACACACCTCAATATAACGCCAACATTTTGATAGCTGAAGATAACGAAATCAACCAAAAGCTTATAAAACATACTCTTGGCTCATTTGGTCTAAATTTAACAGTAGTTGAAAACGGATTATTAGCGCTTGAAGAGAGAAAGAATAATAATTTTGATCTAATATTTATGGATATTGCTATGCCTGTAATGGATGGTGTTGAGGCTACAAAACAGATTAAACAGTATGAGAGTGAAAATAATCTTCCTCATATTCCGATAGTGGCGGTTACAGCTAACGCACTTCAAGGCGATAGGGAGAGATTTTTATCACAAGGATTAGATGAGTATTGCACTAAACCTATCAAAAAAGATGTTTTAGCAGGAATGTTAGAGATGTTTATATCTCATAAAAAGTCTGATGAAGACGAGGCTACAGAAACTAAAACTCAGATAGTTAAGAGAAAAGTGATGAAAAAAGTTCCTAAAACTGTCATCAAAAAGGTAACCAAACCAGTGACTAAGAAGATTCCTAGAAAGGTAAGAGTTCCTAAGAAAGTCCAAAGAGAGGTTATCAAAAAGGTTCCTATCAAAAAAATGGTAGAAAAGAAGATTTTGATAAACCCAGGCGAGAAAGTAGAGCCAAGAGAGCAAATTTTACTAGATGGAATACTACTTTATAAGTCTGATACTGTTTTGAATAAGATTTTTGAAACTGTTATAAATGAGGTTGTCGACAAGGTCGATACAGCGAAAAATGAGTCAGAGTTTTTAAGACTACTCAATGAAAACAACTACAAGTTGATTATGGCAGATCTAAAATCAGTTGGAATAAACTCTATTGAAGTTTTAAATAAACTCAAAGAAAAAAATATGCAAGGTGCAAAAACTGTTGCTTTTGCAAATTTGCAAAAAGATAATATTGATGAAGCCAAAAAACAATTTTCAGAAGTTGTTAATAGTGCAATTAGTAAAATAGAGCTTCTAAATTTAGTAAAAAAATATATGTAGGTGGTATAAATGAAACAAATAAATATATTAGCAGTAGATGACGATCCAATAAATTTAAAATTGATTGAAGTGATGCTAAAAAAGCACCCAAACATCGGTACATTAACAAAAGCTATGAATGGTTTGGAGGCTCTAAATATCATCGATAGCGATCAAAAAATTGATCTAATTTTGTTGGATATTGTTATGCCTGTTATGAATGGTCTTGAACTTTTGGACAATCTTCGTTCACGCGGAGCGAAGTCTTCAATTCCTGTTATCGTTCTTACAACAGATGAAACTATAAGAAGAGAGGCTTTTAACAAGGGAGCTTATGATTTCTTAACTAAGCCTGTCTTTGAAAAAGATTTGATTGCTAAGATAAATGAGGTTTTGCCTCTTATAAAATAGATTAATAAGTGCTTTGAGTTGCTGTCAAAGCACTTACTCTTAAATAAATTTACCCATAGCTTATTAAAAGCTTAAATTTATAATTTACTTAAATATGTCTTTTATTTTGTCGAAAAAGCCATCATTTTGGTAGTTGCCATCTTTGTCGATACCAAAGCTATTTTCAAGCTCTTCTATAAGTTCTTCTTGTTTTTGAGTTAGTTTTTTAGGAAGTACTAAATTTGTCCTTATGATAAGGTCACCTCTTCTTTTTGTTCTGATATTCTCAACTCCATCATTTGCAAATTTAAAAAGCTCTTTATCGTTCGTTCCGACATTTAGTTTAAGCTCTTTTTCGCCCATTATAGTATCTAGTTTTATACTTTTTCCAAGAAGAGCTTGCGTTATAAAGATATCTACACTCATCAAAAGGTCATCGCCATCTCTTTTATATATCTTGCTAGGTTTTACTTTGATATTTAGATAAAGATCGCCGCTTTGTCCGCTTTTGGAGAGATTGCCTCTGTTTGAGACTCTTATTCTCATACCATTATCAACGCCTTTTGGTATGGATACATTAAATGTTTTTTCTTCTTCTTGATAGGTAGTTCCATTGCATTTGTTACATTTTTGAGCTATTGTTTCACCGCTTCCGCCGCACATTGGGCAAGTCTGGACATAGCTCATAAAGCCACTTCTTCTTACATAGTTGCCACTTCCACCGCAAGTTTTGCAAGTCTGTTTTTTGCCATCTTTTGATCCTGTTGCATTGCAGGCACTACAAGGTGTTTTTATCTTATATTTTATCTCTTTTTCTGCTCCAAATATCGCCTCTTCAAAGCCAAGTTCGATATTTAGCTCCATATCTAAGTTGTATTTGTCAAACTCTCTTTTTTCTCTTCTTGCAAAACCATCACCAAAAAATGAGCTAAATATATCACCTAAATCAAAATCAGCAAAGCCGCTGTTAAAGTTGCCATTTAGCCCATCTTTTCCATATCTATCATACAAAGCTCTCTTCTCTTTGTTACTTAGACATTGATAGGCTTCATTTATCTCTTTAAATTTCTCTTCAGCCTCTTTGTTGCCTCTGTTTCTGTCTGGATGATACTTAAGTGCAAGTCTTCTAAATGAGGTTTTTATCTCATCGTCGCTTGCCTCTTTGCTTATCTCTAAAATCTCATAATAGTCCAAATTTATACCTCAACTTACAATAATCATTATAAAAACTTAGATTCTACCAAAAATTTTTAAAAGAATTTTAAATGTTACCCTAAATTTGATATAATCCAAAGATTAAGAACAAAAACAGAGAGGTATATATGATAAATGTATTGATGATTGAAGATGATCCAGAGTTTGCACAAATTTTGGCAGAGTATCTACTAAAATATAATATAAAAATAACAAATTATGAAGATCCCTACTTAGGCCTTAGTGCCGGGATTAAAAATTACGATCTTTTGATACTAGATCTCACTCTTCCTGGTATGGACGGGCTTGAAGTCTGCAAAGAAATAAGAGAAAAATATGATATCCCTATCATAATCTCTTCTGCTAGAAGTGATGTGAGCGACCGAGTAGTTGGGCTACAAATTGGAGCTGATGACTATCTTCCAAAGCCATACGATCCAAAAGAGATGCATGCAAGAATAATGAGTCTAATAAGACGCTACAAAAAAGCAACTCCTGCAGAAGATGGACCTAGTGATACGGCATTTAAAGTTGATGAGAGAAGACATGAAATTTACTTTCATGACAATCTTTTAACTCTAACGCCTGCTGAGTATGAAATTTTGGAGTATCTTATCAAACAGCATAGCTTTTCTGTCTCAAGAGAGCAGCTTGTCTATCATTGCAAAAGCCTAAAAGATAAGGATTCTAAAAGTCTTGATGTAATAATTGGTCGCTTAAGAGCCAAGCTAAACGACAGCTCTAAAAATCCAACTCATATCTTTTCAGTAAGAGGAATAGGTTATAAACTGCTAGGATGAAAAAATCACTCTATACAAAGATTAGCATTCTTTTTGCAGCTACAACCACTCTTGTTGTTGTGCTTTTTATAACATTTGGGCGCATTCAAACTTATCAAGCACTAGAGCGCATGAAATCATCACAGATAAACTCCATAGACTATCTAGTAAGTCTTTATGAAAAGGATGCTTTTCCGCGCGACTTACATGAGTATTTTCATAACTTCAATCTAGAGATGATAACCGATAGAAATCTTTTATCAAATGTTTTGGCGTCCAAAGAGATAGTTTTTGAAAAAAACACAAAGATAGGATATTTTGTTTCGATACGCCACAAAGACAATCTCTATCTAAATATCGTCAATGAGCCATTTAGCATAACTTTTGAAAGCGTTGGAGCAAAAAACATAAATGATCCTTTGTGGATCGGCTTTTTCCTTGTGATGGGACTGCTACTATCGCTTTATATGTCTGTTTTAAGGAGCCTAAAGCCACTCAAAGTTCTTAGCAAGCAGATAAAGAAATTTGCAAGTGGTAATATGGATATTTTGGAGCTTTCGATAAAAGGTGATGATGAGATAGCGCAAGTTGCCAATGAATTTGACAACGCAGTTACCAAGATACGGGAGCTTATTAGATCTAGACAGCTCTTTTTACGCACCATAATGCATGAGTTAAAAACGCCAATCTCAAAGGGTAGAATTGTTTCTGAGATGGTTGATAATGAGCTTCAGAAAAATCGTCTTATCAATGTCTTTGAGAGGCTTGAGATATTGATAAATGAGTTTGCAAAGGTGGAGCAGATTTTGACTAGATCTTATGCGCTCAACTATCAAGAGTATCACTTTACGCTTATTTTGGAGCAGACCAAAGATATACTTATGCTTGATGATTGGAATAGTAAGGTAGAGGTTGATATTGTCGATGATGCACTTATGAAGGTGGATTTTCAGCTCTTTTCACTTGCTCTTAAAAACCTCATAGACAACGGCCTAAAGTATTCAAATGACAAAAAAGTTTTTATTGTTTGTGATAGTTCTCAAATTTGTGTTAGCAACAGCGGCTCGCCTCTTCCTGTTAGTATCAACCACTATAAACAGGCATTTGTTCGCGACAAAAATGAAAAAACCACAGGTATGGGACTTGGACTTTATATCATAGACAAAATTTGCACAATGCATAAATTTAACCTAGAGTATCACTACAGCGATGGAAGACATCATTTTTGCATAGTTTTCAATCAAAATAAAAAGGCAAATAAAAAGTGAAGTTAGATAAATTTGATGAGTTGGTTGCCTCATTCCAAAAGCTTCCTGGAGTTGGCAAAAAATCAGCTCTACGTTTTGCCTATTTTATAGTTCTTCAAGACTCTTTTGCAGGGATAAATTTGGCACACAACATAGAAAATGCCATCTCATTTTTGAAGCAGTGTTCAAAATGTGGCGCACTTTGTGAAGATGAGCTTTGCAATATCTGCACCGATGAGTTAAGAGATAGAGAAAAGCTCTGTTTAGTAGAAAGTCCAAAAGATATCGCACTTATTGAAGAGAGTGGCGGATATGATGGCTACTATTTTGTTCTTAGCGACCCAAAAGAAAACATCAACAAACTCAAAAAAATCTTATCCGAAAACGAAACAAAAGAGCTAATTTTTGCGCTAACTCCAAGCCTTGCCTCAGATGCAATCTCTCTTTATGTCGAAGAGGAGTTGAGGGACTTTGAGTTAAATTACACAAAGATTGCTCAAGGTGTCCCAACGGGTGTTTCTTTGGAAAACATCGATACTCTTTCGCTTCTTAAGGCGATAAAAGATAGAACCAAAATTTAAGCCTACACTTATCTAACAAAGTGATTGTAACAACGTCTTAAGTTTTCTCTTTCATCATCTAGAGTTGTTTTCTCGCCATGTCCTGGATAGATGATATAGTTTTTCTGCCATTTTAAGATACGCCCCAAGCTCTCTTTTAGGCTAGCAGCATTTGAGTAGGGAAAATCCCACCTTCCAATAGAATCTTTAAAAATAAAATCTCCACTAAACATCAGCTCATCAACAGTTATAGCGCAACATCCTGGCGTGTGACCTGCAAAGCGGTGAAAGCAAAAGCTCTTGCCACCAAACTCAAACAAATCGCCATCATTAACTAGCACATCAGGCTTGCAAGGTGTGCCAAGCAGTCCAAAAGGATCATCGCTAAGCCAAAAAGCATCATTTTTATTGATATAAATTTTAACTCCATCGCGGCTAAAAAGATAGTCATCAAAGGCATGATCATAGTGTCCGTGCGTGTTAAAAACAGCCAATACATTTGAGCTATTTTTCATAACCCACTCATAACTTCCCTCTCCTGGATCAATCACCACTTCGCCGCCATCTACATAAACTATGTAGCAATTTGTCATAACTCTTCCAAACTCTTTTTGTATTATTTTCATAAAAAATCCTTAAGAAGTTTAACTATAAGCTAATTTTAGCTTAATTTTGATTATAATCTAACCCAGATATCTTAAAACTTGGGCTATATATGGATTATATAAATTTAGAAAAAACAATACTTACTTTTTTAAAAAAAGAGCTAAAAAAAACTCCTTGTAGTGGCTTTGTAGTTGGCATAAGTGGCGGACTTGACTCAGCTGTTGTATCGGCACTTTGTTCAAAAGTGGCAAAAACTACTGGCTATATTTTATATAACAAAAATTTTAGCGAACAAAATATGAGTGACGCTATAAATCATTGTGATAAATTTAATATAGAGGTCCATAAGATAGAGATCTCTTCTATCGTAGAGAGTTACAAAAATAGTCTAGACCTAAACAACATTCATCAAATTTCAAATTTAATCGCAAGAGTTAGAATGACTATTCTATATGATAGAAGTTTTAAGACAAGTTCACTAGTTGTTGGAACGAGTAATTTTAGTGAGAGAATTTTAGGATATGGCACTATTTATGGTGACTTGGCTTATGCGCTAAATCCTATAGCCTCTCTTTTAAAAAGTGAAGTTTTCAAACTTGCAAAAAGCCTTGATATAAGCCCGTCTATCATCTCCAAAAAGCCAAGTGCTGACTTTTATGAGGGGCAAAGCGATGAGGATGAATTTGGTTTTAGCTATGATGATATAGATAGTGTTTTAGAAAAACTAAGAAAAAATGGCATGAAATTTAATGAGTTGCAAGAGAGCGAAGTGTTGAAGTTTATCAAAAAAAGATATGAACTCAATAAATTTAAGTTAAGAATGCCAAAAATATTAAAGTGAGGATTCAAATGCAAAAAATACCTTTTTACAGAACATCTTTAGATAAACAAGGGATTGATTTTATCGCCAAATCCTTAACTAAAAATGGTAAAGATTTGGTAGATGAGTTTGAGGGCAATATCAATAAATTTTTTAACTCAAAATATGCCATATCTACCAACAGCGGGACCTCTGCAATACATCTAGCACTTTGTGCTATGAAGCTAAAAAGGGCAGATAAGTTTATCTGTTCGGTAAATTCCTTCCCAAACATCGCACAATCCATCAGGCATTTTGACGCAGAGCCTATTTTTGTTGATATAAATGATGATGACTTTAATATAAATATTGACTCTTTTGAGGCTGTTTTAAAAGAGCATAAACACAAAAAGCTAAAAGGCGCTTTTATAACTCACATAGCAGGACAAGCCGCCGATATGAAAGAGATTTATGAGATAGCTAAAAAATATGATTTAAAAATCATCGATGACGCAAGCACTGCTATTGGAGTTAGCTATGGTGATAAAAAAATAGGCTCCATAAAGGACTCTTTTATCTCTTGTTTTCAAGCCGCACCGCAAGCTATCAGCGACTCTATGGCGATGGCTGGTTTTTTTGTAACAGATGATGAAGAGATTAGCCAAAGAGCAAGACTTATAAGAAATCACGCCTTAGTCTATCAGCAAAATAGCAAAGATGAAGAGCTTAACTACATTTATGACATCACAGATATAGGGCAGCAATACAGCATTAGCGGTGTTTGTGCCTCATATGCCGCACTTGTTTTTGAAAAAACTAGTGATATGATAAAAAGAAGAAAAGAGATAGCCGCGATTTATGACAAAGAGCTTGGCGATTGCCCACATATCCAAATTCCAGTTGCCAAAAAAGAGCATATCTATACCCAATACATCATAAAAGTTGATAAAAATAGAGATGATTTTGCAAAAGAACTATTTGAGAGAGGTGTTGAGACCTCGTTGCACTATATCCCTGTCTATTTGCTTAGTTACTATAAACAAAAGTATAATTTTAAGATAAATGACTTTCCAAATGCGCTTAGAGCTTATGGACAAATTTTATCACTGCCGATCTATGCTAGCTTGAGCGATGATGAAGTTTATTATATTTGCGAACAGATTAAAAACGTGGTCTCATCTCGTGCATACTAAAATTTATTTTTGGGTTGAGCGGTATTTTTATAGTCCAAATTTGGTTATGAAGCTGCTTAGTGCTTTGCTTTTGCCGCTATCGCTCATATATTCTCTCATCATAACTTTAAAAAAATTAACTACTAAGAAAAAGAGCTATGGCATTAAAGTTTTTAGTGTAGGCAACTTAGTCGTGGGTGGAAGTGGCAAGACTCCGCTTACAAAGGCGCTTTATCTTTTTATTAGCTCTTATTGTAAGTGCTTTATCATTCTTCGTGGATACAAAAGAGAGTCAAAGGGGCTTTTCATCATCTCGCACAACAATGAGATCTTACAAAACGTCCATATAAGCGGCGATGAAGCGATGGAATATGCAAAAATGGGAGCCAATGTAATAGTTAGTGAAGATAGAGCAAGAGCCATTCAGATAGCAAAAACTTTGGGCGCAAAGTGCGTTATCTTGGATGATGGCTTTGGCAAATTTGACATTGATAAATTTGATATAGTTTTAAGACCATCAATTGAGCCATATTTTGCTAGAACATTCCCAAGTGGCGCCTATAGATATCCACTTTTTTTCTACCGCTATGCAGACTACATCATAGATAAAGATGATATTAAAATAACAAATTATATAAAAAATCCAACCAAAAGAATGGTTTTAGTCACCGCCATCGCCAATCCAAAAAGACTAAGTGCCTATTTTGGCGATGTTGTTGCAACTAAATTTTATCCAGATCACTATAATTTTAAGAAAGATGAGTTAAAAGAAATTTTAGATAAATTTAATGCGACTTCACTTTTGGTTACAAATAAAGATTATGTGAAGATAGAGTCCTTTTTACTGCCACTTTCATGCATAGAACTAGAACTTAAACTTAGCGATAAATTCAAAAAATTGATACAAAAAGAGATAAATTTTAAAAAATAATTAAATTTTTTAGTCAATATTTACTTTTTAGTAATACTATAATAAAAAGTTATATTATATAAATATTTTCAACCTAGATAAAGAAAGGATCAAAATGACGTATCAAGAATTTAACGAAAGCTTAAAAGAGTTAAATTTAAGTAAAAAGGACTTTGCCGAGCAAGTTGGTATGAATTATGCAAGTGTCACTAACTGGAAGCACTCCAAATCACTTCCAAATTGGCTTGACTCTTGGATGAAATACTATAAAAGAGCTAAAAACTATGAAATGATAAAGCGCTCAGTTCTAAAAATAGAGGGTTTTTATCCTAAGATTAAGTAGATTCTTTTTATAAAGTTATCTGTTTCTTAGGATTTAGAGTTTTGACTAGCTTTGTGGGTCAAACTCATCTATTTTTAGATCTATAAGGTCTTTTTCCAAATTAAAATTTTTAACAAAATTTCTAAATTCGCTAAGTCTTTTTTCATAGTTGTCTAAATTTACCAAAAATCTTTTATCCTTTTCTTTGATCCGCCATAACATCCAAGAATTGACCTTTGGGTGGTAGTGCATAGAGTCTGTATGTAAATTTAGATTGCTTACAATACTATAAGCATCACTAAAATCATATATTTCTACATTTTTATACTTTTTTGTATATTCTGCAATGGTTAGTTTTATCTTTTCAATTTGTTCAATCAGACCCTCTTCTTGCCAATTTTTAAATTCAGTTATAGCATATGGTGGATAAAAAAAGATAAATTTAGTCTCGGGGTGTGCTTCTACAATAGGGAGGTAGTTAAAGGTAAAATTCTCTACAATATTTTCATACTTTAGCACTCTTTTTAGACTATATTTTATTATACAAGCTGGACTGTTAGTGGGACAAAAGTCATCTTTTGGCAATCTAAAAAAAGCAGTTTCAATATTGCAGTGTAATGTGCTACTATTTTTTTTGCAATTTTTATATAAATTTAAAAATCCAGATCTTGCTACATCAACGTTAAATATATAGCGATAAATGTTCTTATCAAAATAAAGATCTCTTTGTAGCTCATCAAAAATAACTTCATTTTTATTACTACAAAGGCTATCAATATGCAGGTCTAGCATAATATTTTTTAGATTGTTATATTTAAAGCTTCTGTTTATCAAAATATTAAGCTCATGAGGTCTTGAGCCAGAAAATGTCATTTTAAGAGGATTGACAAAAATTCTCTCTAAGTCACTATATAAAAAATCCTTGCTCATTGAAGATCCAACTATTAGTGAATTGTGCTTATAGTTTTTTACAATTCCGCTGCCTTTCATTCTTCCGTTATCCGCCCAATATACACCATAAATTTTAGCCATTCTAAACTGATAGTGTGGATCTACAATGTAGTTAAAGATTGCTACAAAAAAGATTGCCAAAAATGACAGTAAAATAAAAATAAAAGTCCAAATTTTATATTTTTTCATCATAAACCCTAAAAATTAAAATATAAAAACACACTAACTTTGTTTAAATTTAACACTGCAAAAGCAAAAACAAAAGCAGCAAAAAAGGCATTTTTATAGCTAAATTTCTGATTTGTAAGCTCAATGGAATTTTTACAAAACAATGCTATAACAAACCCAAATACAATCCATAGATATGTATTATAATCGCCATTTATGTTTTGTAACCAATAAATAAAATCAAAACCAAGATTTTTTAACATACTAAATCTCTCAAAATAATGTGGCAAAGCAATTCCATTTAGGCCAATCATACCTTTTAAAACTTTTAGAGCGTCCTCTAAGGAGTTGGCTCTAAAGAAAATCCATGTTAAATTGACAAAATTAAAAGTTATAAACCAAGCTATTATTTTTGGCATTGTTATATTAAATTTAGTAGCTATATCTCTATAAAATCTAAATATTGCACTTGCCACACCATGCAATGCACCCCAGATGATAAATCCCCATCCAGCGCCATGCCAAATTCCGCCAAGAACAAAAACTATCATCAAATTTAAATAATTTTTCCACTTAGGACATCTATTTCCACCAAGTGGTATATATAGATATTTATGTAAAAATCTTCCTAAAGTTATATGCCACTTTCGCCAGAAGTCCTGTATGTTTAATGACTTATATGGTGAATAAAAGTTAATAGGTAGTTTGATATTAAACAAAAGCGCTCCTCCAATTGCCATATCACAATACCCACTAAAGTCAAAATAGAGCTGAAAGCTATAGCTCAAAGATGTAGCCCATGCTTCAAAGAAATTTAAAACATCAGCCGAATCAAAGCCAGCATTCGCCCAAATTGCGAACTGATCTGCAACAACAACTTTTTTAAACAGCCCTATACTAAATATAAAAAGCCCACTAGTTATATTTTTGTAGTTTATAAATTTATTTTTACCATTTGCAAATTGTGGCATCATCTCTTTGTGATGCACAATCGGACCAGCGATTAATTGAGGAAAAAACCCAATAAATAGTGCATAATTTAAAAAGTCATATTCTTTTGTTTCGTTGTTATAGCTATCAACTAGATAGGCAATTTGTTGAAAGGTAAAAAAGCTAATAGCCAGCGGCAATGCAATGTGAAGTAATGGGACATTGCTACCAAAGACAAAATTAAAATTTTTAATAAAAAAATCGCTATACTTAAAATAGCCAAGTAGTGCAAGATTAGCAAAAATTCCAAAACCCAAAAGCTTTTTTGAGGCTGTTTTTTCTAAATTGTTACCTTTAGATAGATAGTGACCAACCGTGTAGTTGAAAAGCATTGATGAGAGGATGAGTGGCAAATAAATAATATTCCAATAGCTATAAAAAAACAAAGAAGCAAAGACTAGAAATGCTCTTGATGCTACAGTTAATCGTCTTTTATTTAGATAGAAATAGACAAAGAAAGTAATCGGCAAAAATAAAAAAATGAATTCATAACTATTAAAAAGCACTAACAACCTTCAAATTTAATGCGATATTCTATTAAAAAATTCTTTAAAATCAATTTAATAGCACAATTTGCACAGCAAGTAGATAATTAAATTTCATAAAAACCACAGATCAATATATAAATATCTTTAAATATGCTAAATTTACTTTTTTAAATTTCACTCCCACCCACCATCTTTTTTAACTCTTTTTATTTTTTATAAAATATCTTAAATTT
>NZ_CAMYFP010000014.1 GCF_947255105.1 uncultured Campylobacter sp. | reverse complement strand
TTGGCTTCTTCGATAGCCTTTTCATTTTCTCTATAAAAGTCAAATTGAGCTGATTTATCGGTATGCAAATTTTGATATTGCGAAATCAAATTTATGTATTGCTTATAATCTGATGAATTTGTATCGAATTCTTCTTGTATTATTTCGCCGTAACAATTAACAGCCATTTTCTCAACATGAATTCCGTCCAACATAGCTTCATCAAATTTCCCGCATAATCGGAGATTATAAATTATTTCATCTTTATCGCTACTATTGATTTCGACATATACACTTTTTGGATATTCTACAATTTTATCAATTTTTGATTTAGGCTCTATTTGGCAATATTTATTTGCGATAATCCTAGTCGGAACAACATCGTAAAATGGCACCAAAACACACAAGGCAACAGATATAGCCACTGCTTTATTGCTTTTTGAAATCATATACACGATGACACATATTATACCACTTACAAATGCATAAGCGGCAAAGACAAAAGATATAATTATTTCCATAATTTTCCTTTCAGGCCGTATCGTTTATCCACGATACGAATTTATCTAAATTCACAAATTTAAACTCAAATTTGATAGTTTGAATTTAAATTTACGAATTCAACAAAATTCCTAGCTTCTTTATATTGGCTCGTATTTTCTCCATACCAGCTCAAAGGGTCGATAGCCAAATCATCTGTTCCCCTAAATGCTATTATATACTCGCCATTTTCATTTTTTAAACAATAAGCTTGAAGCCCATTTTCTGTATTTATATAATCAAGCACTTTATATTTCTTACTTAATGTCCTTTTTGCACCTTTTTTATTTACAAATTTATTGATTTCTGAACCAATATTATCTTGCAAATTTAAATAAGCCATTTCGGCTAACAGCCCAAATTCCGTAATGTTTTGCTCTAATGTATTCATTAGATTTCTCCTTATAAAAAAATTTTATTTTAAATAATTATTGATAAATATCAATAGACAAACCTTTGCTCCATTTATCCATATCAAAGACTTTTTCTATCTCTTGTCTTTTGCCACATACTTCTCTTGTAAATTGGTAATCATCGGCAAAATGTGGCATTAATATTTCTGGAAAAATAAAAGTCGCTTCTCTATTTCTAATATACATCTTCCAAAAAGCTATCTCTTTTTCTGTTTTATTTTCTACAATAGATACATTTACGATATGATAAAAATAATTTTCAAATGCACTATCAGAGATTTTTTCACTTTTATTTATTATTATAGAATAGTTGTAATTTTTGATAATATCTCTATCTTTTTCCACTTCATTGCGTTTTGTTATTTTAAATTTGGCTTCTTCGATAGCCTTTTCATTTTCTCTATAAAAGTCAAATTGAGCTGATTCATCGGTATGCAAATTTTGATATTGCGAAATTAAATTTATGTATTGCGTGTAATGGGTCGAATTTTTATCAAAATATACTTCTTCTACTTTTCCATTGCCGCATTTATATTTATCCGTTATTTTGCTATTACACTCGATTGCTATTTTTTCAATATGAATTCCGTCTAATAAAGCCTCTATTAAATGTAAGCTAGTATCTATATCACCAACTTTGGCGTTGTCAATTTTGACATATACACTTTTTGGATATTCTACAATTTTATCAATTTTTGATTTAGGCTCTATTTGGCAATATTTATTTGCGATAATCCTAGTCGGAACAACATCGTAAAATGGCACCAAAACACACAAGGCAACAGATATAGCCACTGCTTTATTGCTTTTTGAAATCATATACACGATGACACATATTATACCACTTACAAATGCATAAGCGGCAAAGACAAAAGATATAATTATTTCCATAATTTTCCTTTCAGGCCGTATCGTTTATCCACGATACGAATTTATCTAAATTCACAAATTTAAACTCAAATTTGATAGTTTGAATTTAAATTTACGAATTTAAGCAACTAGTAAATTTAAATTTGCAAATTTCTCATCATTTATATCTATTATTCCGTCATTGTTGCTATCAAATTCGCTTAATGCTTCAAAGCCATTTTTTGCGTTTGGATTAGTGTAGGCATAGGCGTTATTTGAGATGCTCTTGTTTCCAAATAGCTCGCTACCATTATCGATTGCGCCGTTGTTGTTTTTATCAATGGTGATAAAGGCGTCATTGTTATCTATCCAGCTTGTAGCCTCTTTAAAGCTGTTATTATCAAGGTCAAAATTTATCTTATAGTCTAAATTTGTGCCTTTTATGCCATCATTATTAAGGTCTATTGCAAGTGGATCGTAAGTTTCTGGCTTATCATCGTTTGGATCTTTGTCGTCGTCTTTGATGAGACCTTGACCTGATACGACTGCTTGGACATTTAAATTTTCAGAAGTTTGCATTACTATGCCACTTACTTCAAATTTTCTATCTTTTTCTTTGATTGTATTTCCATCCCAAGTATGAGTATAGGTTTGTTCTATATCTCCTTCTTTAAATTTAACCCTTTGTTCATTTATGATTAGTTCTAAAAATTCATCTTTTTTTAGTGCTCTATTTAGAGTTATTTTAAATTCCATTGAGTGTTTGCCATTGCCACCCTCGGTTGATTGATTGTTTCCCATGGTTACTACTATATCATCTATATCGACTAAGACTATATCTAAATCATTGCTTATTTTACTGAAATTTTCTATTGTTATGCTATCGTTGATTATAAGATCTGAGCCTTTGAGTTCATACTTTGTGCCGTCTTTACCTTTATAAATTTGTGAACCCTTTTCTATTTGAGTTCCTCCTGTTAATTGATGATTTTCTAAAAATACTCTACCATTTCCATCACTGTCTTTTATGATATCTCCATTATCTACGAAATAATCATCTTTGCCGTTTCCACCGATTAGTATGTCTTTGCCACCGTGACCTATCAGCATATCGTTACCGTTGCCACCAAAGATAACATCGTCTTTGGTGTCGCCAAAAAGACTGCCGTGAGCATTTGGCAAAAAAGGTCTTGCATAGATTGTTCCGTCATCCATAGTTACTTGTAAAAAACCATTATCAAGTAACACTGCACCTTTATAATCACCCAAAGCGCTATCATAAATTTTTTTAAACATTGACGATGCGTCTAAGTCAAATATTGATAAAGCAAGATTTCCCCACATTATAACTCTTCCGTAAGGCGTAAAAGAAAAAACAGTTACAGCGGCGTCACCTAAAACAATCCAAAAGCTTGCTTTAAAGCGCTTTCCCCTTTTGTTGTATCCACTAAAATGCTACTAAACCAGAAAATGAACCAAATGACGAGTTAGTAGTTTCATGCAATTTAAAAAATAAAAATATAGCTATTATAAAAAATATTCCAATAATGAGTGCTATAAAATTTACTAAGATAACATTGTTTTCTATAATAATTGGCTCTTTATCATAATCTCTTTTATGTGAATTTGTTTTATTGTGTGAAATTTGAGAATTATCCAAATTTAAATCATTTTCCAAATTTTTATTAAAATTCTCTTTATTATTAGAGCTATTACCTAAATTTACTCTATTTTTGGATCTATTATTTCTTAAATACTCTCTAAGTTTTTCTTTTTTTCATCACTCAAATTTAAACCTCCAATTTAACTCTCAAAACTCTCTGCCTCTTTTGCCTGAAAGACAATATCAACGCCATATTTTTCTCTAAGCTCTTGGACTGCTTTTTGTGCCACAAGTTCCTTTTTCTCTTCATCAAAAAAGAGGTCTCTTTGCACCTTGCCCTCCTCTTTTAAATTTGAAACTGTAAGAGAGAGTTTGTTTATAGCCCTGTTTTTGCTGTCATCAACCAAATCTAAAAGCTCATTTGAGATTTGCCAAAGCAGCTCTTCATAAAAAAGGCCATTTTGAGTTTTGCGCCTACTTTTGACCGCTCCATTTATATAGCGGATTTTTAGCTCGAAAGTTTGGGGATGAAGATCCAAAAGATAGATATCAAAGCTAAGATGACGACAAATTATGGCAAGCCGTCTTTTTATCTCATCTCTATTTTTTATTGGTAAAAATGTTCTTGAAAAGCCCATGCTCTTTCTTTTGTGATCGGTTTGAATCTGCGTTGTTGGGGTTGCTATGAGTGAGTTGTAAATTTTAACTCCATTTTGCCCAAGTTGCTCAAAGATAAATTTAGAATTTACCGCATCTTTGATGGTGACAACGCCCTTTTTATAGAGCTTTTCTGATAGTTTTGAGCCAACCATCGGAAAGCTCTTGATGGGCTCTAGACCAAATTTAGCCAAAAACTCATCGCCATTGCAAAGCATTATGCCAAATGGTTTTGCCTTTGTTGTGCAAAACTTGGCTATATCTTTATTTTGACTAATGCCGATACTGCAACAAAGCTCAAGCTCATTTAGTATCCTTTGTTGAAGCTCTTTTGCAAATTTCAAAGGGTCATTTTTGTAAGGCGAGCCACTAAGATCTATATAAAACTCATCGATACTTGCCTGCTCGATATCTGGCGTGTAGGAGTAAAGTAGGAGATAAACCTCTTTGGATAGCCTTTTGTAAAGTGCAAAATCGCTCTTTAAAACTACCAACTCTTTGCATAGTTCTTTTGCCAAAAAAAGCGGCATAGCTGCCTTTATGCCAAATTTTCTAGCGCTGTAGTTGGCGCTTAAAATTATCCTGCTATCTTCATAAATGCTCTCTTGCCCAAATATAGCATTGTCGCCGCCACCTACAACTACGAGATTTTTACAAGAGAGCTCTTGATGTCCAATGATAGATGCCGAAACAAAGAAGCAGTCAAGATCAAGATGGGCTATCATGCGTTAATTTACAATATCAAGCCCAAATCCGCTAAGTCCGCTAAACTCTTTTTGAGTATTTGATGTTAGGATTTTTATCTTTTTAACATTTAGATGAACCAAAATTTGAGCTCCAATGCCATACTCTTTTATGGTGCTTCTATCATCGATATCTAGCATATTGTCAAGCAAAATCAAAATGCCGCCATCCTTTGAAAGCTCCTTTAAGCTCTCTATAAAATCAACATAGCCATCACTAGTCAAAAAATCAACATCTTTGCCAACTTTGTGAAATTTAACATTGCAAACATCTTTTGGAGTGCCAAAAATAAAGGCTTTGTGAAGATTGCCTCTATGATCTGTTATGTCATAATACTGAGCCCCAACACCCGCTATCAAACCGCTTTTTTTGGGACTAAATGAGATAAGAGTTTCGTTTTTTAGGCGGTATTCTACAAGTTGAGCGATGGATATCATAGAGATACCAAATTTCTTACAAAATAGCTCTAAATCATCTCTTCTTGCCATAGTGCCATCCTCATTGACAATCTCGCATATCACAGCAATCGGCGCAAGACCTGCCATCTTACACAAATCAATGCTGCCCTCTGTATGACCCAAACGCTCAAGCACACCGCCATCTTTTGCGATAAGTGGGAATATGTGACCTGGTGCTACAAACTCTTTGGAGGTTGAAGCGGGATTTGCAATGAGTTTTATAGTCATATCCCTCTCTATTGCGCTAACTCCTGTAAGTGCCGCTTTTGCATCGACTGATATTGTAAAAGCGGTGTTGTGAGCTGAAGTATTGTGTGAGATCATTGGATAGAAATTTAACCTACTTGCTATCTCTTTGCTAATTGGCGTACAAAGCACCCCTTTGGCATGAGTTATTGCAAAATTTACCTTCTCTACATCGCAAAATGCTCCAGCAAAGACCAAATCGCCCTCATTTTCCCTATCTTCATCATCAACAATTACTATCATTTTGCCATTTTTAATCTCTTCAATCGCCTCATCAACAGTTATAAATGCCATTTAATTCTCCTTATTTTTTCTTAAAATCTCTTCATCAAAGCCATTTTTGAGCTTTAAATAAATTTTCTCAAAAGAGGTCCCCGCAACTCTTGTCTCTGCTATGGTAGTTATAAAGTTAGTATCTTTATACCATCTTGGAACGATATGGTAGTGGATATGCTCAGCAATGCCAGCACCAGCTGCTTCACCTATATTCATACCAATATTTACCCCATCAGCCTTTAGATATTTTTTGACAATAAAAACGCCCAATTTTACAAATCCACTCATCTCTTCCCAGCATTCATCACTCAACTCATCAAGTCTGTTTGTATGGATGTATGGTATGACCATAAAAGCTCCAGGATTGTAAGGATAGAGATTCATTATGCCAAAGCACTCTTTAGCTCTAAAAAGCACTCCACGCTCTTCATCTTCGCTTGCAAGTTCAGCAAGACAAAAGGGACAACCGTCTCTTTTTTTGTCAAAATAGACACTTCTCCAAGGTGCATAAAGATGTTTCATTATCTCTCCTTTATCTCTTCTAAAGCACTTTTAATATCATCTTTTCTCATAAAATACTCGCCCATCAAAAAGGCATCAACACCAGCCATGCTTAGCTCTTTTATAAACTCTTTATCACTCAAACCACTCTCTGCAACAACAACTTTACCAGTTGGGATAGATGGCAACAGTTCAAAACAAAGCTCCATATTCATAGTAAAATCTCTTAAATCTCTATGATTTATCCCAATGATTGAGGCACCTGCAAAGATGGCCTTTCTAATCTCACTTCTGTTATGGACTTCAACCAAGACCTCTAAATTTAGCTCTCTTGCAAAATCCACAAGCTCTTTTAGCTCTTTTTGACTTAAAATTCCAGCAATAAGCAGTATAAAATCCGCCCCAAAAACAGCAGATTCTAAAACTTGATATCTATCAATGATAAAATCTTTTCTTAAAAGTGGAAGAGTCGTATAGTGCTTAATCAAACTCAAATAGTTAATATCGCCCAAAAAAAAGTTAGGCTCTGTAAGCACAGATATGGCATTTGCGCCGCCCTCATCATAAGATGAAGCTATCATCTCAGGATAAAACTCCTCTCTTATGACGCCCTTGCTAGGACTTGCCTTTTTTATCTCAGCAATTATTTTATAGGGATCACTATTTGTTTTTTTAAGCGATGTTATGACATCTTTTTTGACCGTTGAAATGGAAGAGAGCGATCTTCCCAAAAGATCAAATGGAATTTTGGCCTTTTTTAACTCTAGTTCCTCTTTTGTCTTTTCTACTATTTTATCAACTATCATTTTTTACTCTTTAGACATTTTTTAATGGTTTCAAAATGTTTATCTATCTCTTTGTTTGCCTTGATATCGTCGCTGCTTATGGTATTTAGCACATCGTAAGCCATATTGCAATCTCCAAGTTTATAGTATCCCCACGCAAGACTATCGATGTAGGCTGGATTGAACTCATCTTTCTCCAACGCCATCTCAACAAACTCAATCCCCTTTTTGATATCTACATCATAATCTATCAAAAGATAACCATAGTAGTTATAAAATAGCGCCTCATTGCTCTCTTTTACTGAGTTTTTAAACTTATCAAGCACAGAGTTAAGAGTTTTTTTGTCAATATTTGGATAACTCTCTTCAAACTCAAATATCGCCATATAGCTCAAAAAATAGGGCTTTTTGCTCTCCATATAGGCCTCTTTTGCAACACTATAAGCCATCTTTCTATCTCCAAGTGAGTCATACATCTCAACTACAACTTCAAGCCCAAATTTATGCTTATACATCAAATTTGCAGCCTTTAAAATCTCGCCACTTTTTACTAGCTGTCCAGTTGCCAAGGCAAGATATTTTTCATCTTTTGTGATATTGTAGAGGTCTTCATAGTTATCTACAAGTTTTTGACTATCGGGCAAGTTTTTGTATATCTCAGTTAGGAGTTGGCAGACTGCAAATGTAGGGGAATTTTTGCTCTTTAGTTCTTCAAGCAGCTCTCTTGCCTCGCCTACTTTTTTTAACTTTATCATCGAACGGACCAAATTTAGCAAGTTAGCGTCGCTACTATCTAGCTCATATGCCATTTTGTAGTTTTGGTAGGCGCCCTCAAAATCCATCTCAATGTTTAAAATAGTTGCCAAAACAGCATAACTTTTTGAACTTTTATCTATCTCTATCAAGTTTTTTGCAACTTTTTTTGCCTTTGTTGTCTGTTTGCTATCTACCAAATAGGCAATATAATAAAAAAGCACCTTGCTATCTTTGATACTATCTAGCTCTTTTTGATGACTTGCAACAATGCGCTTTAGCAAGTTTGTATCATTTGCATAGGCAAGTCGCATAACCTCTTCTAAATACTCGCTCTTTTTTGTATCATTGTAGAGCTTTTCGTAGATATCGATAGACTTTATCGGATTGCTATCTTGATATTCAAGTGCTTGCATTATCAAAAGATCGTCGCTATTGCTGTAATTTATGCTATCTATCTTTGCATTTAAAGTTGAATTCAAAAAGATGGCTATTAAAAAGGATTTTAAATAGATTTTACGCCTATACATTCTCTCTCCAGTTCATTAAAATTTTTCTTAAAATAGTCCCAAAAAGGGAAAGTCCTGCACTGTTTGGGTCTAAATTTGTAGATAGAGCAGTTTTTACTCTCCTCATCAAAAAAGAGACAAGCTACCCCATCTTCATATGGCTTTTCTTTTATGCTATATCTATATCCTACCTTAAAAAGGTATTTTTTACTAAACTCATCAAAATCAAGCTCAAGCTCTTTTCTTAAAAGCTCTATCTCATCTTTGTCTATCCAAATATAACCACTCTCGCCAACACAGCACTTCCCGCCACATTTGTCGCATTTGCTAGAGTCAAACTCATAACTAAAACCACTATTTCTAATCAACATCATAGCTCTTTAAATTTGCTTTTTTATAAACTTCTTCCAGCTCTTTGCTAAACTCATCGCCACTCTTTATAAAAATAGGCGACAAAATCTCACACATAGCACGAGAGCTCTTTTTAGCATGGACCAAAACCAGCTTTGCAGCCTTGCCCTCTTTGCTATGTATAAAACGAACAGCGCTTGGCGTTAGTTTAAATTTGGCCAAAAGATTAAAGATAGAAGCGATCTTTTTTGCATCATAACAAAAAAAGAGCTCTCCTTTTGGCTTTAAATTTCTATTGGCACTATTTAAAAACTCCTCTAACTCCAAATGATGGCTATAACGGCTCACATTTAGATGCAGATCTTCGCTTTTTTTTATATTTGCATCATAATATGGCGGATTGGAGATGATAAAGTCAAATTTAAACTCACTTTTAAAACTCCTAAAATCCTCTTGCAAAATCTCACACTCATAGCCCAAATTTAAGGCATTTTTCTTAGCCAAAGAGACATTAATCTCTTGTATATCTATCATGGTTAAGTTTATATCAAACTCTTTTTTTAACAGTAGTCCAATAACCCCACTCCCACATCCAACCTCCAAAACATCGCCAAATAGGCGATTTGGCATAACAAATCCATAAAGAAGCACTGTATCGGTGTTATATCTATAACCCTTTTTTAGCTGATAAATTTTCAGATTTTAGCCTTTTTAGAGTGGATAATATTTTCTATGATAGTATGAGCGTGATTGAGCGCAACTACGATAGAACCGCCCGTCCTAGTAATCAAATCCCCGCCTACATAAAGCCCTTTTGTTGCAGTTTCGTTGTTTTCATCAACTATTGGTATATTTTTTTCATTTAGCATAATTCCGCAATTTTTCAAAAAATCAACTGGAGTTGTGCCACCAATTGCATAAACTACCCTATCATAAACTATACAGCCGCCCTCTTTGAAATTTACAAGAACCTTTCCAGACTCATTCTCCAAACTCTCAATGTCGCTTGAAAGACGCAAAAAGATGTTGCCATACTTAACCTCATGGGCTATTGCTTTTTCATTTGTCAAATTTAGCCTTGTAAATTTATCTCTTCTATAGCAAAGCGTTACGATGTTGCCTTTACAAAGCGCTATGGCATACTCTATGGCTGAATTGCCACCTCCAACTACCAAAATTTTCTCATTTTGCCCACATTTGTCAAGGTTGAAATTTACAACTTGATTTAGTGATGGTGGTATTTTATAGTCAGGTCTGTTTGGTCTGCCCATTCTACCGATACAAATAATGACATTTTTGCCTTTATAACTAGCATTTGGAGTGCTTACATAAAAGATACCATCTTTCTTTTCGACCTTTTCAACCTCACTTTTAAAAGAGGTATCTACCTGATCTGTATCTAAAAGATTGTCAAAATAATCAAGCGTGCTCTCTTTTGTCCCTGGCTCAAAAGCAACATTGCCATGAGTTTGACTATCAAAGCCCTTATACTCCTTATCTACCCTTTTGTTCTCCTTATAAAACTGTCTTATGGTTTGTGAGTGGTTATCGCCTTTTTCAAGTAACAAAACAGAATCAAGTCCCATAGTTTTCGCCTCAACAACGGAGGCAATCCCACAAGGTCCTCCGCCTACTACTATGACATCATAAGAGCTTTTCATATCTTCCCTTTATCATATTTATTTAGGCAATTATAGTATTATTAAGCTAACAAACTAATTATGACAAAGGTAAAAATATGACTAATTTACTCAAAGCTACAAAAGAGGCGAGTGCCACCCTAAGAGAGCTAAAACCTGCTCTAAAAACAGAGCTCATAAGAGAGATAGCAGCACACATTGACAAAGATAGAAAAGCTATCTTAGAGGCAAACAAAAAAGATATAGAAAATGCAACCAATCAAGCTCTCTCAAGCGCTTTGATAGATAGGCTAACTCTAAAAAACAGCACCATAGACTCAATGATAGCCTCTCTAAACTCAATTGCCAATCAAAAAGATCCTGTAGGTAGAGTTCTTGATGGTTGGGTAGCAGAAAATGGGCTAAGTTTTGAAAAGATCTCCATACCAATAGGCGTCATCGCTCTTATCTACGAATCAAGACCCAATGTCACAACAGAAGTTGTAGGACTTAGCCTTAAAAGCTCAAATGCCATAGTTTTAAAAGGCGGAAAAGAGGCAATAAACTCAAATACTGCCATCATAAACTCCATAAAAATTGCCATTAAAGCTTGCAATATAGATCCAAATATAGTCACATTTTTAGATATCGATAGAGAGCAGGTAAAAGAGCTTTTGACGATGGATAGATATATCGATGTTATTATTCCTAGAGGAAGTAGCTCTTTGGTTAAATTTATAGCACAAAACAGCACAATTCCGCTTTTAAAACATGATGAGGGGATTTGTCATCTCTATATAGAAAAAAGTGCTTGCATAGATAAATCAGTCGAGATAGCCATCAACGCCAAAGCACAACGTCCAGCCGTATGCAACGCCATTGAGACACTTTTGGTAGATGAAGAGATAGCGACTTTGTTTTTGCCACTTTTCAAAAGGGAGTTTGATAAGTTTAAGGGTCAAATTTATGCAGACAAAGAGGTACAAAAGATAATAGAAGCCAAAGAGCTAAAAGACAACTCATTTTGTTCTGAGTATCTAGACTATGAGATAAATATCAAGTTGGTTAAAGGTGTAGATGAGGCGATAGCTCACATCAAAAAATATAGCTCACTTCATAGCGAGGCGATTTGTAGCAACAACCACGAAGCTATAGAAAAGTTTCTAAACGCTCTTGATAGCGCATGTTTGTATGTCAATGCCTCAACACGTTTTAGCGATGGATATGAGTTTGGTTTTGGTGGAGAGATTGGCATTAGTACCAACAAACTTCACGCAAGAGGTCCTGTTGGGCTAAATGAGCTTACCACCTACAAATACATAGTAAGAGGGGATTGGCAAAGCAGGCAATAACCTGCTCTGCCCCTTAGAGCTTTGCTAAAGTTAGATCTAGCTCTTTTTTGATGGTCTCTAGGCAAATATCATCTTTTAATATCTTGCTAACTCCATCTTTACAAAGCTCAACTCTTCTTCCAAAATAATATCCATCATTATAGACAGAGGCTATTACAACTTTTTTATGCAAAATTGCCTCTATCATCTTATAGATCGCACCAGCTGGCGCAAAATAGGCTGAAGTTTTTGTAAGCTCTGTTATTTTAGCGCCACCCGTTATGACCTCTTTTTCAAAAGGCTCTTTTTTACTTTTTTCTATCTCCTCTTGATAGACAAAGCTCATCTTATCGTTATGAAGACCCAAGATATAGGGCAACTTCTTTTTACCAACAAGCTCTTTATATGCAATAGCTGCCCTTGCGCTATCTAGCTCGCCAGCCATTCCGATGACTCTTTTTGGATCAAATCCACCCTCTTTTTGCATTACAAAAGTAAGAATATCTACAGGATTGCTAACTACGATGATGAGTGGATTGGAGTTTAGCTTTTTGATATTTATGGCTATCTCTTTGATGATTTTGGCATTTATACTCAAAAGCTCATCTCTGCTTTGCCCTACTTTTCTAGTAACTCCAGCAGTAATTACAAAAATATCAAACTTCTTTAGCTCTTCATAGTCACTAGTTGCAAAAACATCGACCTCCTTGCCCAAAATCGTTGCCATAGTCAAGAGATCTTTTGCCCTTCCCTTTGCAAAGTCTAGGGACAGATCAACCAACGCTATACTTTTGCAAATTCCACTATTTATAAGCAATGAAGCTGTTGCACTTCCTATGTTTCCGCTACCAATTATGGCTATTTTCATCTCTCTCTCCCTTTTTTGATTGTTTTTAAATGTTCATTATAGCTTTTTGTAAAGATATGTTTACCACTCTTTTTATCTCTCATAAAATACAAAAACTCACTCTCTATCGGCTCTATAGCAGCGATAATCGCCTCTTTTGAGACAACACAAACTACCTCTTTTGGAAGTCCGTAGTTAAGATAGGTGTTGTAACTTGAGCTATCATTTCTAATCCTCTCTGGTGTGATTTTTTGGTTAGAGTAGATGCCATAGTTTAACGAGCCATCCATTTGAAGGCGCATTCCCCTTTTTAGTCTATTGTCAATTACTGATGAGACAACTCTCATCTCATCAACACCTGCCGCCTCTTTTTGTATGATTGAGGCCTTTATCAAAACCTCTTTCCATCTATCCCAGCTAAACTCACCGCCAATTAACTTCTCATATGTTTTTTTGTGAAATGCAAAAGAGTAGTTTATAAGATGTTTAATGCTCTCTTGATATCTGCTACCTTTGGCTACACTAAAGGTCTGAGGCACTAAAAAGCCCTCATAAAAAGGGGCACTTTTATTGTAGTCAAGCTCAATATCTTGCAAACTAACATCATATTTTTTGGCTAAATTTGACAAAAACAGCACCGTTGTATCGCCAGGAATAAGGACAATATCCTCCATAACAGGCTTTGCAGTGGTGAGTTTATAGAAAAAATCTATCTTTGGCAAATTGCTCTTTTCTAGGTTTAAAAAGCCCTGTTTTGGTGTGCCAAGTCTAGCCAAAATGCAGGGATCAATTGGCGTTTTATTTATATTTTCATTAGGCAAATTGGCTATAATTTGTCTTATTGAGCCCTGTTTTATAAAAATCTCTTTATCAAAATGTGTAGCTCTTGTTAGATCATAAAGAAAAGTTAGGAGAATAATGAAGATCATCTCGGCAATTACAACAGCTACTCTATATATCTCAATCACGCTCTTAGTTCTACTTTCTACAATTTTTGTCCTCTTAAGCGGTGGCGTAAAAATCTCACATTTAAACTTCAGAGGGCTATTTATAGAGCAATTATATATTAAATTTGATAATAAACTTATAGTAGATATAAAAAAGTTAGATATCCCGCTTACCATAAAGAAAAAAGAGAAAAGCTCAAAAGAGTCAATTGTAAATTTGGTAAAAAGCTTTCCTTTGATAGAGAAAAACTTCAAATTTGTAAATTTAGAGGAGCTAAAAGTTGGCGACTCCAATATGAAACTCCTCTACAAAGAGGATACTTTTTATATAGACAACGACCTTTTAAGAGTAGATTTGAAATTTAACCTTACAAAAGTTGGCTTTTTTACAAAGATATTGGAGCTAAATTTGAAAGATTTTGATCTTAGTGCAAATGGCGAAGCACTGCTTAATTTAGCAGATGAGAGATACAACTTCAAGGGCTTTTTCAAAACTCATGAGATTGAGGGCGATGCTGAGATAGATATAGACAAAGAGCTACTTTTTTATAGCATAAAAAATGCCAAAGCGACCTCTTTAAGGCGGTTTATGAATGAACTTGGCATAAAAACAGGGCTAAACAGAGAGATAAATAGCTGGATTTATGGCAAAAACTTAGCCAAACATTATGAGATAGAGTATCTAAATGGCAAAATAGATTTAGCAACCAATAACTATCATTTAGACGATATGGAGGGAAGTGCCTATGCATCAGAACTTGAAGTCTATTTTCAAAAGAAAATTGCCCCTGTAAAGATAGAAAAAGCGCATGTCAAACTCAAAAATAGCAACCTAATTATAGAGCCTAAAAATGGCTACTATAAGGAGAAAAATCTCTTTGGAAGCTATGTAGTGATAAACCATCTTTTTGGCAACAAAGAGGCAAATATCATCATCGACCTAAAGACAGATGGCACGCTTGATGATGATATTTTAGAGATTGTAAAGAGCTATCACATAAACCTGCCCGTAAAGCAGCTAAGCGGCATTTCCAAATCCCACCTCATACTAAATCTCAACCTCTCAAACCTCCATTTGCGAGCCAATGGCTCTTTTGAACTCTATGATAGTGAGCTTTTACTTGGAGGAGCTAAGTTTAAAAGCCAAAAGACAACTGTTTTTTTAGAAAACTCAACAAATATCTATGTCAAAGACTCAGATCTCTCTATGGATATTTTTAATGCAACAGCAAATGGCAAGATTGACGCACAAAAAAAAGAGGGGGAGTTTGATCTGAAATTTAAAAATATCTCGATAAAAGATGGCGACTTTTCTATCCTTCAAGCGGACAATATCAACTCAAAACTAACCATTGACTTTAAAAAAGATATAGAGATAAATTTAGCCGCCCTTGGAATGAAGCTCTTTATAGATAAGATAAGTACCATAAAAATAGACTCACTTTCTACCATACTCCCCTATTCTGCGCTTTTAAAGAGTCTAAATTTCAAAGATGGCAAACTCACAATAACAAGCAGCGACTTTAAAAAGCTAGATGTTGCCATAGATGAGGCCAAATTTAAGTTTCCATTTTTGCAGACAAAAAGTGGCAAAAGCTATGAACAAGATGATATAAAAGTTGCAATTGCAGATAAAAGTGTAATCCTTAAGACAAAAAGTAACTATCTCTCTTTTGATGTGCAAAATGGGCAAAAATCACTCTTTCTTAAAGATATCGACTTTGTTTTTGCAAAAAGCGAAAAAGGGAGTTTTTCCTCTTTAAATTTGGCAGTAGCTGGAGAAAACTCAAATATCATCTTAAAAGATTTAAACAAAACTCTGATTTTATCAAGCTATCAAGGCAAGATCGATGGCAAAGATATCAACATGACTGCCAAGCTAAATGACAGCAATATTAAATTTTGGCTAAATGAAGCTAAATTTGAAGTTTTGGCAAATAACATCTCAGGCAAAAGCGCCAATCTTTTCATAGGTAGCAATATGTTTGATGGCGGACTTTTAAATTTCAAGATAGTTGGCGAGAGCTTTGAGAAGTTTAAAGGAAGCATAGATATCAGAAATAGCTATCTTAAACAATACAAATACTACCAGCAACTTCTCTCATTTTTAGACAGCATACCAGCCATTATCAAGCTAAAGGGAGCGGATTTTAACAATAAGGGCTTCTCCATAAAACATGGCGAAGTTTTTTTTGAAAAAAATGGTGGGATTTTGGAGATAAAAGCTATAAATTTAAAAGGAACAAGCGCTGATGTAGGCGGGCTTGGGACAATTGATTTTGATAAAAACAATATCGATGTAAAACTAGAGATAAGATATCTAAAAGATGCCTCCAGTATCATAAAAAATATTCCACTTTTAAACCAAATCATTCTTGGAAAAGATAGAAAAATCTCTACAATAGTCCAAATTTATGGAACTCTTGAAGAGCCGCAATACAAAACAAATGTAGGTGTCGATCTAATAAATACGCCATTTAATCTCATGAAAAACATCATTGAGCTGCCTGCAAATATTTTTTAGGAGAGAGTATGAAATACAAACTTGACTTTAAAGAGAGCTTTTATGACTCGCTACTTTTTTGGCTAACTCGCTATGTCAGATATAAACTAAGCTCTCTTTCAAACAAGGAGTTAGAGGATAGAATGGCACTAGCTAGTGCAAATGTGAGCCTTACAAAGGGAACTTCAACTATCGAAGAGTTAGATGGTATCGTAAAACAGGCAAGAAATGCTGGGATAAGCGGCATAAATACATACTTCAATCCACTAAAAAAGGTCTTTGAACTACTAAATTACTACGGACTTACTAGCCTAAAACAGATAAATGAGGAGCTTTTAAGTGAAGTTTTGGCAACTGCAACGGGAACTCTAAGCGATGCAACGAAAAAAAACTATCGCATAGCGGTTATTAATTTTTTTAGTTATCTGGATAGACAAAATGACGATAATGGCTCATCTTATACCTTTGCAATAGAGCTCAAAAACTGGGGTGGTGTGACAGGACGAAGTGGGCAAAAGCTGCCTGAGTTTATGAGTGAAGAGGAGTTGATGAGATTTTTAAAAGCTGTTGATGAGGTGGAGTTTAAAAGCAACACCCACAGAAATAAGCTTATCATCAAAATCATCATCTACACAGGAGTAAGAGTTAGTGAAGCGCTTGGAATAAGACAAAAAGATATCTTGCTAGATGGCGGCAACTATATCATCAAAATAAGGGGCAAAGGCAATAAATACAGAGTTGTTATGATAAAAGAACATCTTATAAAGGAGCATTTAGACTCACTCCTTATCAACTACAAAAACAGCGACGGCTATCTCTTTGTCAATAGAAACGGCGGAAAACTCACTCAAGCATATGTTAGCAGACTGGTTGAACAGATTCTTTTTGGAGCTGGGATTAGAAAAGAGAAAAATGGAGCACATATGCTTAGACACACATTTGCTACGATGCTCTATAGAAAACAAAAAGATCTAATTTTGGTTCAAGAAGCACTTGGTCACGCTAGTTTGGATACATCGCGTATCTATACACACTTTGATAGTGACAACTTAAAACTTGTAGCAAAGATAGCAGAAAATTTTGCAAATGAAAAAGAGAAATAGCTAGAGAGAAATGCTAAATATATAGAGATTATTTGGCATTTTATACATTTTATTGGTGTTGAGCTAAATTTGATAAAAGATAAATTAAATGGTGATTTGGTTGCAGAGGAAGGGCTTAAACCTCTGGAGAAATTTGTGCTATAAAAACTATCACCAAAGCACCATTTTATAGCTATTTAAGTCTAAACTTGCTACTATTTTTGAAATTTAAAGGAGCTACAATGACTGTTAATTTAACTCTTAATAATATAGACGATAAAATGCTAGATATCATCAAGTCTGTTGTCAATCTTCGCCAGGGTAGCTCTGTTGATATAGAAGAAATTTATACTGAAAAATTTGTTAAAAATATGAAAGAGTGTGAAGAAGAATTTAAAAGCGGTAAATTTGAAAAATATGAAACTTTTGAAGATTATGAAAAGGCTATGGATAGTTTAGATAGCTAAATTTTCTATTTTTGTATCTTCAAAAGTTTCATATTTTTGAAATTTAAAGGAGTTGTAACATGATTTTATCTATTGAAAATGATGAGTTTTTACATAGTCTTAATAGTGATGATAAAAAAATAGTTGAAAAAGCAATAGATTTGTATTATGATTTTTTAGACTATCAAGATACTTTAAGGATAAAAAAAGCTATTGAAAATGGCACTATGAAAACAATTCCATCAAATGAAGTTTTTAAAAGATTAGATAAAAAACATGCAAATTGAATTCACTCAAGAAGCAAGTAATTTTTTAGAAAGTCTTAATAAAAAAGAGTATGAAAAAGTAAAAAATAAGTTTTTATATCTTTGTAGTAACTATGAAGTTTTAAAAACTAGTAAAAATATAACTCCTCTTGTTGGCTTTTCGAATGTTTATAGATATAAAATTTCTGATAACATTAGGGCTATTTTTGAAATAAAAGATGATAAAATCACTATTTTAATTTTAAAAATTTCTTATAGAAAAGATATTTATAATTTTAAAAAATAGGCTTAATTTTATTTTAAAAAGCTTTCTATCTCTGGATTTTTAATTTCATTTGATATTACAAATGTTTTTCTTATATCTTTGTTTTGGAGATATTTTACTATCTATCTTTATAAGCTTAAGCAAATATAAGAGTAGTAAAAAATTAAATATTAAGAATGATTTAAGTATTCTTTAAAACATCGATAAAATGGCGGTTTGGTTGCAGAGGAAGGACTTGAACCTCCGACCTTCGGGTTATGAGCCCGACGAGCTACCACTGCTCTACTCTGCGTCAAATTTGAGTGGATGGGGTAAGAGGATTCGAACCTCTGAATGTCAGGACCAAAACCTGATGCCTTACCGCTTGGCTATACCCCAATGCTTTTAAATAAAAATGTATTATAACTACAAATATATCAAATGTCAAGTAAAACTAGAAATTTACACTTTTAAATTTCATATCATAAATTTAAACTAAACTAAATCATTGATTTATAGAATGTCTATAATAAATACTAAATTTCACTATGAGTTAAATTTCATATATGAAATTTAAAGTAAAAAAGCAGCTAAATTTCAAACCAAAAAGTAGAAAAAGGTTAATTTTAGATTATCTATAAAAGCCAAGATAGTTCCACAAAGGGAACTATCTTTTAGAGTTAAAAAATATTGTAGATGTCTAGCAAGAAATATTTTTGTTCTGCGGTGCCTTTGTAGAAAGGATCTATTGTATCTTTAAAGCTATTTCTAAAAAATCCCTCTTTACTAAGGCTTACTAAAGTATTATTTACAAAGTCTAGTAGTTCTTTGTTGCCTTTAGCAACACCAACTCCCAAGAAATCAGACTTGCCTAAGTTTTTGATATTGACCTCTACGGTTCTGTCAATAACTGGATAGGCCAAAACTATCAAGTTATCATTTGCGTAGGCATCACCTGCGCCGTCTTTTAACATCTTGTAGCAAGCGTTTGAGTTTGGACATTTAACAGTTGTATAGCCTCTTTGGTTAAAGTAGTTTTGTGCTGTAGTGCCGTTTTCTACGATAACCTTCTTACCTCTAAGCTCCTCTTCTTTGTGAATATTGCTCTCTTTTTTAGTTAGCACACCGATATTTACAGAGAAGTAAGGAAACGAAAAGTCAATTCCTTTGGCTCTCTCATCAGTAATTGTATAAGTTGCAATAAGAAGATCTATCAAATTGTCTTGCAAAAATTTACTTCGTTCGGAAGCTTGTACAGGAACAAACTGCACTTTACCATCTTTGGCATTAAAGATGTGTTTGGCTATGGAATTTGCAAAGTCAATCTCAAAGCCAGAGAACGTCCCATCTCTAAGCTCTCCAAATGGTGGCTGCTCTGTAAAAACACCAACTCTTAAAACGCCTTTGCTTTTTATCTCAGATAGGGTATTACCAAATAAGTTACCAACAATTAGTGCTAAGCACAACAAAAACCTTTTCATTATATCTCCTATGATAATTTAAATTTCAAAATAAGTAATAAATTTATAGATAGTTTAGATAGCCCAAAAAAGGGGCTATCATTGTCTTTAAAAGTGTCAGAAAATATTATAGATGTCTAGCAAGAAGTATTTTTCCTCAATTGTGCCTTTGTAGAAAGGATCTATTGTATTTTGGAAACTGTCTCTAAAAAATCCCTCTTTGTTGAGGCTTACTAAAGCGTTATTTACCACATCAAGCAGCTCTTTATTACCTTTAGCAACACCAACTCCCAAGAAATTAGACTTACCTAAGTTTTTGATATTGACCTCTACAGTTCTGTCAATAATCGGATAGACTAAAACTATCAAATTGTCATTTGCGTAGGCATCACCTGCGCCGTCTTTTAACATCTTGTAGCAAGCATTTGAGTTTGGACATTTAACAGTTTTATAGCCTCTTGATGCAAAATAGCTCTTTGCTACAGCACTATCTTCTACTATAATTGTCTTTCCTCTAAGCTCTTCTTGCTTCTGAATGTTACTATCTTTTCTAGTAAGCACACCGATATTTACAGAGAAATAAGGAAATGAAAAATCAACTACCTTAGCTCTCTCGTCGGTGATTATGTAGCCTGCCATTATCAAATCAACAGTATTTTCTATCAAAAACTTCTCTCTTTGAGGAACTTCTACAGATACAAACTCTACTTTGCCATTTTTGCCTTGAAAGATATGTTTGGCAATAGCTTTTGCAAAGTCAATTTCAAAGCCAACAAATGCCCCATCTCTAAGCTCTCCAAATGGTGGTTCATCTGCAAAAACACCAACTCTTAAAACGCCTTTGCTTTTTATCTCAGATAGCGTATTTGCAAACAAGCTACCAACAAGAAGCAATAAGCATAATGCAATCTTTTTCATGTTTCCCTATCCTGTATGATTTATCATATCTTTGCATAAACAAATATAATCAATTTCATAAGTTGCAAGTATAACATATTTTATTAAATAGCTTGAGTGAAATTTAATAAATCCGTTTATGACTAAGTATCTGGTATGCCTATCTTTGAGAGTTCTGCTAGCTTAACACTCTTTAATCCTCTTATCTTATCGGCAAATTTAAGTATATCTTTACCTTTGCCCTTTAAAATAGAGGTTTCAAGACAATTTCTTGCATCTATATGGACATGAGTTGTGCAAACTATCTCAATAGTGTTGATAGCATCATGCTCAATATTCATCTTTTTTTCTACAAGTTCGTTTTGATGATGATCGTAGATAATGGTTAGAACGCCAATTAGCCTCTCTTCACTCATCTCCCACTCACTCTCAACTGAGAGCTTTCTGATTAAATCCCTTGTAAGTTCGCTTCTGGAAGCATATCCCTTTTTAATGACTAGCTCATCTAGTTTTTTTAAAAGATCCTTTGTAAGCGAAACGCTGTATCTAATGATTTGATCCATTTTTTACCCCATTATTTCATATTTTTTGAAAAATTCCTTATCATCTTCGATAAGTCCCTTTTTTATAAGTTCCTCTATCACACTTTTTGTGCAATTAACCTCTTTTGGCCACTCCCTATCGTAGCCCTCCCAACTGCTTTTTGAAGTTGCGTCTATACAAATTTGAAGCTCATCTATATAGATATCTCGCTTGGCATCGATACTATTTACTATACGCCAAACGCTCATATAGACATTGTTTATATCGTTGTTTGGATCTATAAAAATCAATATCCTAAAGTGCTGCCTCAAGGCTAAAAGCTCGTTAAATAGCTCTTTGACTGCTCTTTTTTTATCATAGTTTATGAGTATGATTGGATTTTTACTCTTGGTAAAATAGTGTTTTAAATTTAAAATATTATCATCTATTTTTTTAAATTTAGCAAGCAATTCTTTGTCATCCAAAAGCAAGACTCCATCTTTGGTGCTATCAAAAGTTGCATCAACTCCAAGCTTGCCACCATAGCAGCTATTTGGACTAGCGTGATCTAGCTGGTCACACATCCCCTCAGAAATCAACAAATTTTTAGGGCTAATCCTATCCAAAACATACCTGCCAAGCTCTTCGTAGTCTGTAAGAGCTGGCGCTTCTTTTGGAACAAAAATGGCATGTTTTACAAAACTCATCTGCCCAACTCCCCAAAAAGCGTGCATAAGCTGTTTTGCATGACCTGGATAGATGGCATTCATCTTAGCTAAAATGAGATTGTGAAAGACACCATTTTCAGGCATATTGTAGTCAATTAGATCTGGAGTTACATTTTTTAGAAGTGGCAAAAAAATCCTCTCAGTTGCATAGCCCATATATTTGTCTTCCAAAGGCGGTTTTCCTACAACTGTCGCATGAAAAATTGGGTCTTTTTTGTGAGTTATCGCCTCAACTCTCATCACAGGAAATGGAAGTATCGGAGTGTAATAACCCGTATGATCGCCAAATGGACCCTCATTTTCCAACTCATTTGGATCTACATAGCCCTCTATAACATAGTCACAATCATATGGTATAAAGATCCCATTTGTAAGGGACTTGACAACTCTTGCCGCTCTTTTTCTTATAAATCCATAAAGCAAAAGCTCAAAAATACCTTTTGGCAAAGGTGCTTGACCGCACCAAATATAGAGCGGATCGCCACCAATTGCCACACTTACTGGCATTTTTAAACCAGCCTCTTTATACTCATTGAAAAAATTTGCGCCATCTTTGTGTATCTGCCAATGCATGCCAAGGCGATTTTTGTCATAGACTTGAAGTCTATACATACCTAAATTTTGCGCATTGCCATTTAGGCTCTTTGTATAGACCTGTCCCATTGTTATGAAAGGACCGCCATCATCTTGCCACGTTGTAAGAGTTGGCAACTCATAAAGATCGACCTCACTTCCAAATTTTTTTATCTCTTGGCACTCGCCCTCGCCCTTTAGCTTTTTTACAAAGAGATGTCTAAAGGAGAGAAGTTTTGTGAAAAAGTCGATTTTTTCTATGATATTTTTTGGCTTTTTAGGCTTTAAAATCTCTTCAATCTCCTTTGCAATTAAATCTGGAGTCTTTTCAAAGACTAGCTCAACTGCTTTCATACTGCCAAATGTATTGGCAAAAACAGGTGGATAGACTCGACCACTTCTATCTACTGGCTTGGTAAATAAAAGTGCTTTAGAGTCATCTTTTTTGACCTCAATATAGGCGATGTGACCTAACTGCAAATTTATATCTACAGGCTCATCAACTACCTTTAAAAGCCCCGCTTCTTTAAATTTGTCTATCCACTCTCTCATTATAAAAGCTCACTTCCCATCTTCAAAGCCTCATCTAAAAGCTCTCTTGCCCCATTTTGGATAAACTCATCTGCAAGTTTTTTGCCAAATTTGTGGCACTCATCTATAGAGATAGTTCTTTGCTCTTTTATAAATTTACTCGCATCTGGCATACCAACTACAGCATTTATCTCTATCTTATCGCCAATAACTTCTGCATTTATACCGATAGGAACTTGACAACCGCCATTTAAACTCTCTATAAAATCTCTCTCTATAGTTGTCTCAATAAGAGTATTTTTGTCATTTAAAAATGAGATGAGCGAGATAATCTCTTTGTCATCAACAGCCTCAATCCCAAGCGCGCCTTGCCCCATAGCAGGAATCATCTCTAGCTTTGAAAAGGGAGTTACATATCTTACTTCATCTTCCAAGCCAAGTCTTTTTATGCCAGCTTTTGCAAGTATAATGGCATCAAACTCGCCCTCTTTTAGCTTTTTTAGCCTTGTATTGACGTTGCCCCTTAAAGAGACGATATTTAGATCATCTCTTAACATAAGTAGCTGCATACGACGTCTAAGTGAGGTTGTGCCAACTTTTGCTCCCTTTGGAAGTGCAGACAGAGTGCTGTATTTTTGGCTAACAAAGGCATCTCTTTTATCCTCTCTTTTTGTAATTGCAGCCAAAACTAGCCCCTTTGGAAACTCAACAGGAACATCTTTTAGGCTATGAACGGCGATATGTGACTCGCCATTTAACATACTAGTTTGAAGCTCTTTTGTAAAAAGTCCCTTACCGCCAATCTTTGCAAGCGGAGTATCAAGTATAATATCTCCCTTTGTCTTCATACCCAAAAGCTCCACTTCAATATTGTGCTTTTTCTCTATCTCATCTTTTATATACTCACTTTGCCAAAGTGCTAAAGCGCTCTTTCTAGTTGCTATTATTATCTTTTGCATTTTTATCCTCTTCTATGATCTCAACATCTATAATATCATCATTGTCAAATTTAGCTCTACTATCGTTAAATTTATCAAACTCACTCTCTCTTTTAAACTCTCTTGGCTGTGAAAATAGCGCCCAAAGCAACATAATTGCTCCGCAAATATCTGTAAAAACTCCAGGTATCATAAGCAAAAAAGCTGCCAAAACAGTAGAAAAATTGCCGACAAAAAAGGTTATCAAAAGAGAATTTGTTAGTCTTTTGTTTCTGGAGATGATAAGGCTACCTATCACAAATGTAACCAAAGACTCCAAAAAAAAGCTACCAAAGCCAACTCGCCATATAAATAGAGTTGTAAAAAATAGCTCAACCAACAGAAGCGGTAGGAAAAATTTCTTTAGCATAGACTCTCTTTGACAAATTTAAGCACTTCATCTTTGCCAATCTCTTTTTTTATCAAACCATCGCGATAAATTAGCTCAACTAAGCCCTCTTTTAGCTTTTTGCCAACAACTATGGCATATGGAAAGCCCATAAGTTCAAACTCACTCATCTTTACACCAACTCGCTCATCTCTATCATCATAGAGCACCTCAATGCCAAGCTCCTGGCACTTTTCATAGAGTTCGTCGCTAAATTTGACCTGCTCT
The DNA here is from genome assembly GCF_947255105.1 of uncultured Campylobacter sp. Taxonomy (GTDB): domain Bacteria; phylum Campylobacterota; class Campylobacteria; order Campylobacterales; family Campylobacteraceae; genus Campylobacter_B. Next base: position 5,297 of record NZ_CAMYFP010000014.1, on the reverse strand, counting down.
TCGTTTTTGGTATTTAGGTTTATAATGACAAGTTTAAAAGGTGCTATCTTTTTTGGCCAAATACAACCCTTTTCATCATGCCCTACTTCGATTGCAACTGCAAGCAGCCTGCTAACTCCTATACCATAGCAACCCATCATATATGGCGTAGTTTTGCCATTTTTGTCTAAAAATGTAGCATTCATAGCTTTGGAGTATTTATCGCCAAGCATAAAGATATGGCCAACTTCAATGCCCTTTTTTATCTCAAATTTACCGCCACATTTAAGACATCTATCTTTGGTAGTAACAGCGCTCAAATCAGCAAACCGCTCATCTTTGAAATTTATTACATTAAAGCCGATGAGATGATATCCCTCTTCATTTGCGCCACATATCAAACCTCTGCTCTCTTTAAGATCACTATCTATAAAAAACTTAATGCCATCTGGCAAATTTAGCGGCCCGCAATATCCTGCAACTAAACCTGCCTTTGCTATCTCTTCATCGCTAACATCGACTAACTCAAGTGCATTTATGGCATTTAGCGCCTTTGTCTCTTGAAGTTCGTCATCGCCTCTTACAAAAAAGACTACAATCTCGCTTTTATTTTGATAGATAGCCTTTTTTATGACGGCTTTTATGATGAAAAACTTATCAACATTGAAAAACTTAGCAAGACTATCGATAGTTGTTATGCTTGGAGTGTGAAACTTGCTTTGCATGTTATAACTTGGTGCTTCGCCGCTAAACTCTCTTTTGGCTCTCTTTGCTGTTTCGATGTTGGCACCATAATCGCACTTTGTGCAAACTACAATATCATCTTCGCCATTGTTTGCAAGAACCATAAACTCATTGCTACCACTTCCACCAATCGCTCCACTATCTGCCTCAACTATCTTAAATTTAAAGCCAAGCTCTTTAAAAATCTTGCTATAGGTCTCTTTCATAAGCAAAAACTCACGTCTTAAATCATCAACATCTGCATGAAAACTATAGCCATCTTTCATAATAAACTCTCGCCCCCTCAAAAGCCCAAATCTAGGTCTTGCCTCATCTCTAAATTTCGTATTTATCTGATAGAGATGAAGTGGGAGTTGTTTATAACTTGTGATGCGATTTTTGACCATATTTACGGCTGACTCTTCATTGGTAGGACTTAAGACAAAGTCATTGTTTTTTCTATCTTTTATCCTTAAAAGTTCCTTTCCAAATATGTCAAATCTACCACTTTCCCGCCAAAAAGTAGCTGGCGTTACAAAGCTAAAACTGACCTCTTGCGCTCCTGCTTTATCCATGTTCTCTTTGATGACTTTTGCAATATTGTCATATGCCATCTTTCCAAGTGGCAAAAGGTTATAAAGTCCGCTTCCAAGCTGCTCTATAAAACCAGCTCTTATCAAAAATTGATGACTTGGTAGCGTGGCATCTTTTGGCGCCTCTTTTGTAGTTTGTGCATAAAGTCTGCTAAATTTCATCTATATTCTCCAAATTTTCTATATCAAAATTATATCTCTCATCCTCATCATCAACCTCTATATCAAAGACCTGCTCTATGGCTCTTATGATGTTATCGCCATCATCTTCAAAGCTCAGCTCTTTTAAATTTACAGTTGGTGTGTGCAAAAATGACTTAAAAACTTGATGGATAAGCTTTCTTGACTCATCCAAATCAGATCTCTTTAGATAGCCCCTTTTTATCGCCTTTTCAAGCTCTCTATCTGCAAAATCTCTCGCTCTTTTTCTAAGAGATTTGATGATAGGAGTTGCTGCAAGTATCTTGAGCTTTTTAAAGAATTCATTTGTATCTCTACCAACAATCGCATAGGCAATCTGTGCCTGCTCCTCTCTTAGAGCCATATTTATCTTGACTATCTCTTGAAGATCATCTACGCTATAGACCTTTATCTTAACGCTCTCTGATATCTCGATATCTCGTGGCACAGCAATATCAAAAAAATACCTATCAAAATCTCTCTCTTCAATAAGCCTATTAGTAATAATTGGCTCAAGCGAACCGGTTGCTGAAAATATCAACTCATGGGAGTTTATAAGCTCTTTTAAGTGGCTAAACTCCTCTATCTCTATATTGTTTTGCAACTTCTCTTTTAGGCTTAAAGCTCTATTAAGACTTCTATTTACAACAACGACTTTAGCGCCATTTGCCAAAAGGTGCTTACAGGCAAGTTCGCTCATATCTCCAGCACCAACTACTAAAGTTTTTTTGCCATCCAGTGAGCCAAATATCTCCTTTGCTTTATTGACTGCGACACTTGAGACTGATACTGGATTTTTAGAAATTTGAGTGTTGGTTCTTACTTTGGCTGCACATTTAAATGCATATTTGACAGCTCTATTTAAATTTACGCCACAACTCCCCTGTTTGTTGGCAAATGAAAGTGCGTCTTTTAGCTGACCAACTATCTGAGTTTCGCCCACAACTAAGCTATCAAGAGAGCTTGCAACTGTAAAGAGATGATGTATCGCCCCACTTCCATAATAGAGATCGGCTCTAGCCTCAAGCTCATTAAGCGCTACGCCACTTAAAACAGAGATAGCTTTTAGTATGTAACTTTTAGAAAGCTCAATCTCACTTACAAAGGCAAAAATTTCCACTCTATTGCAAGTGCTAAGCACCAAACACTCAGCTACATTGATGTTAGAGCTTACAAGTCTTAATATCTCTTTTTTCTTGCTCTCATCTGAGAAAGAGAGTCGCTCTCTGACTGCTATATCTGTATTTTTATGAGTAAAGCTTACATTTAGGTATTGCATTAAAATGTCCTATTGACAAGGGACTCAATAATCTCAATAAGATCTTGCCTACCTTCGCCTCTAACCGCGCTTATCGCCTCATTTGCATAAAACTCTATCTCACTTAAAACCAGCTCATCTATCTTATACTCTTTAAATTTATCCTTAATAAACAAAATCTCATCGCTATTTAGCTCCTTTTTAAAAAGTGCTTTTAGCTTTTTTTTGTCATTGCTATCCAATCTTTCATAAAGATAGATATATGGCAAAGTTGTCTTGCCCTCTTTAAAGTCGCTAAATGCAGGTTTTCCAAGTGTTTGGCTACTTTGAGTTATATCTAACCAATCATCAACTATCTGAAAAGCTATGCCTAAATTTTTACCATATTTTGCATAAATTTCTGCGTCCAAACCAGCCAAAATAGCTGCTGCCTTTGTGCTACCCTCGATTAGAGCAGCAGTTTTATGATAGATCATATCTAAGTAGAGTTTTTTGTCTTCGTTAAACTCCTTGCTAAGCAAAACATCCATAAGCTCGCCAACACTAATCTTACAGACTGACTCTGAGATAGTTTGTGCGATATCTTTATCAAATTTAACAAGTTTGCTATAGGCCTTTGAGTATAAAATATCGCCAAGCATAATGGCATTTTTTGAACCAAAAAGAGCATTTGTAGAGGCACTCCCTCTCCTTGTATCGCTACTATCAATAACATCATCATGCAGCAAACTAGCGGCGTGTATCATCTCAACTATAGCTGCAAGTTTGATAGACTCATCACTTTTTTGAGCAATTTTTAAAAGTAACTTAGAACGAAGCTTTTTACCTGGTTTAATAGTAAGAAACATAGTTGTAGCGTTTTGATAGTTAAGCTCTTTTACATAGTTCAAAATCAAACTATCTATTTCATTTAAAAGTTGCATTATCTCCCTTGTGCCTTAAATTTATCTACTTTTTATCTCGTGATTTTACCTAAAAGAAGTAAAAAAAAGATAAATAAATCAATCTCTTCTCTGTCTAAATAGCAAATATATCTTCTATATATTTTTCTGCCTCATTAGAACTTTTAGCACAAAACTTAGTCTCAATTTTTAGATTAAATCCCCATAAAACATGGATATATGGCATATTTGCCTCATTTGCTGCTAGCATATCTTTTTGGCTATCTCCAACAAATATCCCCTCTTTTGCGCCAAGTGCTTTCATTGAGCTAAAAAGCATGGTTGGATCTGGCTTTTTTGGAGTTTTTTTACTCGTTCCAATGACAAAATCAAAGTATAAATTCAGGCTGTTTTTCTCTACAACATGAGTTACAGTAGTCTCTGGCGCATTGCTTGCAAGTGCCATTTTAAGCCCCTTTGCTTTGCAATATTTAAGCAGTTCAATAGCCTCTTTATAAGGTTTTGCAAAAAGATCATAATTTTTCTTAAACTCTACATTAAAAGAGTCAATCTGCTCTTTTGTAACGCTATCTAGGTTGTAAAACTCTTTTATGGGATCTTTTTTTGGATCGTTTATAGCCTTGATTATAAACTCTTTACTCAAAGGCTCTTTTAAATTCATATTTGCCCTAACGTTGTTGATAGTGTGAAATATAGCATCTGCGCTATCTATAATGGTGCCATCCATATCAAAAATAACAGCTTTCATAACTCTAATCCTTTTTTATTTTATTATAGAGTAAAGTTGTAAATTTCAAAAATAGATTGTCTTTTATCAAAAAAGTAGTATAATGATATATAAATTTAGTTAAAGGAGATATTATGAAACTAAAAGATAGCAAAACAGCTAAAAATTTAATGACAGCTTTTGCAGGTGAAACTCAGGCTTACGCAAGATATACAATGTATGCCAAAGTAGCAAGGAATGAGGGTTATGTTCAAATAAGTGAAATCTTTTTAGAGACTGCAAGAAATGAGATGGAGCATGCTAAAAGATTTTATAAATATCTAAGCGAAGAGCTTACAGGCGAGGCAGTTGGAGTAAATCAAGATGACCATTTTCCGGTAATGGTTGGCACAACTGAGCAAAACTTAAAAGCAGCTGCCAAGGGTGAAAATCATGAATGGACAGATATGTATGTTGACTTTGCAAATATCGCCAAAGAGGAGGGTTTTAGCAAGATTGCCAATACCTTTTTGCAAATAGCCAAAGTTGAAGAGGCACATGAGAAGAGATTTTTAAAACTTCTTAAAAATATCAAAGATGGCGTAGTCTTTCAAAGAGAGATGGAGACTTACTGGATTTGCCAAAATTGTGGCTACATCTACAAAGGCAAAAAAGCTCCAAAAACCTGTCCGGCCTGTGAGCATGGAATGGAGTTCTTTAAACTTTTTGTAGAGGACTATTAGAGAGTTGGTGGGGCTTTTGCCCTGCCTTTTGTTAAATTTCACTGCTTCTAAATTTCATTGCTTTTATTGAAATTTAAACTCTATATTTTGATTGTTTTGTTGAAATTTAACCACTATCCTGCTTTTAAATTTCACTGCTTTTTATAAATTTAACTATTTTTTCAAATTTAAGTGCTTTTCAAATTTAAGTGCTTTTCAAATTTAAGTGCTTTT
>NZ_CAMYFP010000013.1 GCF_947255105.1 uncultured Campylobacter sp. | reverse complement strand
CTCAAATTTAACTCTCAAATTTAACTCTCAAATTTAACTCTCAAATTTAACTCTCCGCCTCTTTTGCCTGAAAGACAATATCCATACCATTTGCCAAAGCTCTTAAACTGCCTTTATGCTACAAGTTCCTTTGGCTATTCATTATTGACAACACTTTCTCTACTTATACTTTATTTTTATTGTAATTTAGATTATAAAAAATGTTATGTTAGCTTTTTCTATATCGATTTTCTTTTTGTCTAAAAAATACTTTCTTAGCAAATTTCTCTCTTTTTTGTTATTTGGTAGAATATTTACAAATTTATCTCCATCGCTTACAACTATGGCATCAAATATTTTATACTCAAAAATAGAGCCACCATTTTTCAAATGAAACAAAATTTTGGGCATAAATATACAAAATAAAAGTCCAGAAAATATAAAAAACATCTTTTTGAAGTCATTTAAAATTAGCATGTGAAAAAATACCACAAATAGAGATAAAAAAATAAAAACAATAGCTATTTTGTTATAAAAGATACTGCCATATCTTTCGTATTTTATGCTAAAAGTTCTTTTTATATTTTTAATATTTTTCAGTTTTATTTCATTTATTGGATTTAGATATATAATGGATGAGTTATTGAGGCAAATAAAACGACTGTTTGCACTTTGAAAATACTTGCTAAAATAAGCCCCACCAGCAATCATCGCTACTATACTGATATTCAAAAAGGATTCTTCGTGCTCAAAAAAATCCCATGTCAAATAAACTAAAACAATGCAAATTACCGAAGAGGTAAAAAATAAATTTAAATTGTTATCTTTTATGATAATTGGATTTTTATCATAATCTCTTTTGTTCGAATTTGTATTATTGCTTGAAATTTGAGAATTGTCTAAATTTAAATCTTTTTCTCTTTTATCATCATCCAAATTTTAGCCTTTTTTATTTTTATTCAGACTTTAAGTTTGGATTTTTAATATAATATATATTGCAGGTTGGATATTGTAACTTGTGATTAATATATTCATTAATACGGAAAGATATAGTATTTAATTTATAAAAATTATCATAGCCTTTATAAACAGACAACAAATAAAAGCTATCCTTATATATTATTGGTGTATAATAGTTGCCATACAATATATTTCCAAAATTTTCTAAATTTCTCTTAAGCTCTCCCTTGGTTGTTAGATTGCTGCTGTTTTTTATATTGGCACACTCTTCTTTATCTAATATATATGACATATTAAAAAGAGTCAAATCATACACATTGTCGTCAAAATGCTTGTATGTCATAATATATAAAAGCTTATCATTATACTTATATAGAGTAAAACCTCTACCTCGTTGCTCTTGTCTTATTGTGGTACTCATATCAATATACCAGCAATCCCCCATAGCATCTTTTAGTCTTTTATCATTATAGTCTAGCGTATCATAAACTATAGGCTCTATTACTTCAATATTTTTCCAAGCAAATAGGTCGTCATAAAATTCTTTACAATAATCCCCATTTTTAGCTACATACTCATCATACTTTTTCTTTAAGGTTTGGTTGTGTTCTATATCATAGTGCTCATATCTTATGCCATTTAGGGTTGTATTACCATAGTATCTACCATATGTGCTTATATTTCTATCATACACATCTTTTAGTAACTTTTTTAGGAGATATGGTGGTTTTGAATTTGATACATCTACTGCATATATTGATATAGTATTAACAAATAGCAATATAATATAAAATATAATTGTTAGATATCTTTTGATAAAAAATCTATTTTTAAAATAAAAATTTTTCATATCTCTACCCTTATATTTTTAAGCAAATATAAGTGAGATTATACTTTTATAAGATTAAATTTAGTCTAAATATTCTAAATCTACATAATTAAAACTGTGAGCTTTTTGCTTATACTCTATAACAAATAAAACCACCAAGTCCCGGTGCATTAAAAGTATAAGCATTATCAATAATATCATTATGAACAACGGAAAAATATTGTGTTAAAAAACAGCCCAAAGAGTGTCCTGTAACTGTGATTTTATCGTTTGGATTTAGAAAACCATTATTTATTAACTCTTCATAATATCTTTCCAAATCATTTAGTTGTGCGTTGCTACCAAATAGTGTTAAAAGTATATCGTTGTTAATATCATCTAAACCATTGAAACTAACTTCCGCATCTGTTCCACGAATAGCTAAAATTTTTTCATTTGTATTTGCATCACGATACAAAGTGGCTTGAAAACCAACTAAATTTCGTTGAAACAAAACCTCATATTCTTTCTCTCCAAATTTAACAATATCAAAAGTATTTTTGTATGTATAAGCATCTTGTGCCAACTGTGCGTAAATTTTGTAAGCCCCGAATTGATTACTCATCTCTTATCCTTTCCATTAGAATTTTTGTTTATTAAGTTTTGTTTTAAAATATCGATTATTTCGTTATATCCATATCCGCATTTTTCATAATGGATACTTGTTTCGACGGATTGCATTTTTGCCATAAAATAGTTATACGGCACAAAATATTCATATTTTTTCGCTATCAAATTATTTTTATAAAAAATATCAGCAGTATGTCTATAACCACTTTTGCCACATTTTTTCGCTAAATCTGATAAATCCGCCCAATAACAACTTTTTAAGTCAGTATTAGATGAAAAACTTATATTGCTATCTGGGTATGAAGTGTAAGTGTATGGAAAATCTTTTTTTATTATCATATAATCACTCTCTTTTATCTCATAATCATCACTTACAATTTCTATCTTAAAATCTTTTTTAATATTGCACTCGTATCTAAATTTAAGCATCTTAAACCCGTCAAATACAAATCCATAAGTAAAAAATAAAACTATTAAAGTAGTTATAAATTGCGTTTTTTTAAGTAGGCAAATTTTCTTTGTCGCTTCTACTCGATTTCCTGCTCTTATGGCTTTTCTTTGAATTCCAAATTCATATCTACTTATGATAAATAAGAAAATAAATGTCAGAAAAAAGACAAACACAAAAAATCCAAAGAAAATAAAAACAATAAAAAATAATAAAGCAAAGAATTTGATAAATTTGTTTATTTGCGAATTTGCGATATATTTTATACACAACGCACAAGCAAAAGCTACTATCAAATTTACAATTAAAATATCCATTTTTTATCCGCCAAATATTTCATCATACCTACAGAAATAACATTTTCTGCCAATGCTGCATAAATTTTATAGTTTGAAAATTTGTTACTCATCTTTTATCCTTTTTTAAAAATTTATTATTTTTTAATGCTTTTAAAGTAAGTTCGAATCTGTCTCTTTGATTTAATCCCTTATCGCAACATAGTGTCGTATTTGGCACTGAAACAGATAGCATTTTGGAGACAAAATAATTATATTTCATGCAAGGCTCATAACTAAATTTAGCTATTTCTTTGCCAGATAAATATAAAGTATGATTATCCCAACTAATATTTTTACTTTCTAAATCTTTAAGAGTATAGTTATCATCTAAAATCTCCACTTTGTAATTTTTGCCAGTAGCGCATTTATATTTAAATTTATAAATCCTAAAACTATCAAAAAATACAACACTTATTAAAACCAAACAACACAAAATTGCAAAAAAAGCACTTTTACGCTTTATTGTTAAGGCTTTTCTTATTGCTTTTATGGTTTCGCCGTCTTCATATTTTTTTATGTCCGAACTACCGATAACAAGTGGTTTTTCCTTAAAAAATGGCAATAAAATTATTGTCAAAATAAAACACCACCATAAACCATAAAACACAAAAGTCATAAATAGAGCTATGGCTAAAATTCTTAAAAATATATTTATTTTAAGATTTGCAAGATACTTCACACAAAGTGCCGACAGTATCGACGCAACCAAATGCACCAAAAAAATATCCAAATGTTCTCCTTTCAAATTTGTTAAATTTAAAAAATTTGTATAGTAATTTTACATACAAATTCAACTATTGCATAACTTACATTAAAACTATTCTTAGATTTTTATATTAAAAAATTTATCTTTCTCCTTTCTTAAATTCACAAATTTAAACTTACTTTTGAATTAAAAAATTCAAGCAACAAGTAAATTTAAATTTATAAATTTATAGTTTGAACCACCAGTTAGTTTTATAGTGTCATCTCCTGCTAGGGTATAAATTCTATTGGCTTTTCCTACCGAAGCAGTTACTATATCATTTTTGTTTGTGCCAAATATATAAGCTGTATCAGTGAGATTGTATTCATCTGTGCTATCAGGGTCTGTAACAGAAGTATAATATGAAATTTTCTTGCCTGTTTCATAGTCATCATAGTATGAACCGACCTTTGGTGTATCCATAAGAGCCTTAAACATTTTTGCCTTATCGCTTACATAGTTTTTGTTATATTCATCTTTGTATCTTTCTAGTTCAGAGTAAGCGTTTGAATTTATATTTGAAACTATAAAAGGATTTAAATTCACTAGGGCATATAAAGCAGGTGTGCTTAAATTTGAGCCTGAAAAGATTGAAGTTGTGTCAGTGTCTTTGGCTATAACTTCTAAGTGCAAAGAGTTATTTGCAATTTTATCATTTGCACCATTTTCATTTAATATACCAAGTTTTTTGAATTCATCTTGGACTTTTTTATAACCATTTCCGTGAATAATAGCTGTTGAAAGATACATATTTGTTATATCTTCATATCTGCAAGAGTTGTCGAATTTTTTAACTATATCGTTGTATTCAGCAATGGCGGTGTTGAGAGTTTCCATATAATGCCCTTCTCCAAAACCAACATTTTTGCCCAAAATAGGTATAAAATGCCCTAAATGATTACTACTTAATTCTGTGGCAAAATTTGACAAAATATCCCCATTTAACAAACCCTCATCTTGGTAAGATATGTTATAAATATACTCATAAGCCCATTGTGCGTTTGCTTTGGTAAGTCCTACTGCGCTCATAACTTTTTCTGCCAAAGAAGTTAATAAGCCATATAAGAAATTGCTTGTTATTCCGTCAAATGGGCTTTGTGGTAAAGAAAGCAATCTATCTGTTCCGTAAGGATTAAAAGCATAGCCTTTTATGCCGTAGGTTGCTCCGACTTGTTGGGTAAGAATTCCACCTAAGCTATGACCTGTTAGAGTTAAATTATCTATGGTTACGCCATAATCTTTCATAGCTTTTTCTAAAAATTCTTTTGCATCGTTATATTGTTCGTTTATATTTTTAAAACCAATACTCACATCGTTAAGCCAATCTGATATGCTATCTCGTTCTGTTCCACGAAAAGCCATAACAAATTTTCCGCTTTCATCTTGCAATAATAATGCCTGAAAATCACTTGCTGTGCTGACATAGTCGACAATTTTATATTTCTTACTTAATGTCCTTTTTGCACCTTTTTTATTTACAAATTTATTGATTTCTGAACCAATATTATCTTGCAAATTTAAATAAGCCATTTCGGCTAACAGCCCAAATTCCGTAATGTTTTGCTCTAATGTATTCATTAGATTTCTCCTTATAAAAAAATTTTATTTTAAATAATTATTGATAAATATCAATAGACAAACCTTTGCTCCATTTATCCATATCAAAGACTTTTTCTATCTCTTGTCTTTTGCCACATACTTCTCTTGTAAATTGGTAATCATCGGCAAAATGTGGCATTAATATTTCTGGAAAAATAAAAGTCGCTTCTCTATTTCTAATATACATCTTCCAAAAAGCTATCTCTTTTTCTGTTTTATTTTCTACAATAGATACATTTACGATATGATAAAAATAATTTTCAAATGCACTATCAGAGATTTTTTCACTTTTATTTATTATTATAGAATAGTTGTAATTTTTGATAATATCTCTATCTTTTTCCACTTCATTGCGTTTTGTTATTTTAAATTTGGCTTCTTCGATAGCCTTTTCATTTTCTCTATAAAAGTCAAATTGAGCTGATTCATCGGTATGCAAATTTTGATATTGCGAAATTAAATTTATGTATTGCGTGTAATGGGTCGAATTTTTATCAAAATATACTTCTTCTACTTTTCCATTGCCGCATTTATATTTATCCGTTATTTTGCTATTACACTCGATTGCTATTTTTTCAATATGAATTCCGTCTAATAAAGCCTCTATTAAATGTAAGCTAGTATCTATATCACCAACTTTGGCGTTGTCAATTTTGACATATACACTTTTTGGATATTCTACAATTTTATCAATTTTTGATTTAGGCTCTATTTGGCAATATTTATTTGCGATAATCCTAGTCGGAACAACATCGTAAAATGGCACCAAAACACACAAGGCAACAGATATAGCCACTGCTTTATTGCTTTTTGAAATCATATACACGATGACACATATTATACCACTTACAAATGCATAAGCGGCAAAGACAAAAGATATAATTATTTCCATAATTTTCCTTTCAGGCCGTATCGTTTATCCACGATACGAATTTATCTAAATTCACAAATTTAAACTCAAATTTGATAGTTTGAATTTAAATTTACGAATTTAAGCAACTAGTAAATTTAAATTTGCAAATTTCTCATCATTTATATCTATTATTCCGTCATTGTTGCTATCAAATTCGCTTAATGCTTCAAAGCCATTTTTTGCGTTTGGATTAGTGTAGGCATAGGCGTTATTTGAGATGCTCTTGTTTCCAAATAGCTCGCTACCATTATCGATTGCGCCGTTGTTGTTTTTATCAATGGTGATAAAGGCGTCATTGTTATCTATCCAGCTTGTAGCCTCTTTAAAGCTGTTATTATCAAGGTCAAAATTTATCTTATAGTCTAAATTTGTGCCTTTTATGCCATCATTATTAAGGTCTATTGCAAGTGGATCGTAAGTTTCTGGCTTATCATCGTTTGGATCTTTGTCGTCGTCTTTGATGAGACCTTGACCTGATACGACTGCTTGGACATTTAAATTTTCAGAAGTTTGCATTACTATGCCACTTACTTCAAATTTTCTATCTTTTTCTTTGATTGTATTTCCATCCCAAGTATGAGTATAGGTTTGTTCTATATCTCCTTCTTTAAATTTAACCCTTTGTTCATTTATGATTAGTTCTAAAAATTCATCTTTTTTTAGTGCTCTATTTAGAGTTATTTTAAATTCCATTGAGTGTTTGCCATTGCCACCCTCGGTTGATTGATTGTTTCCCATGGTTACTACTATATCATCTATATCGACTAAGACTATATCTAAATCATTGCTTATTTTACTGAAATTTTCTATTGTTATGCTATCGTTGATTATAAGATCTGAGCCTTTGAGTTCATACTTTGTGCCGTCTTTACCTTTATAAATTTGTGAACCCTTTTCTATTTGAGTTCCTCCTGTTAATTGATGATTTTCTAAAAATACTCTACCATTTCCATCACTGTCTTTTATGATATCTCCATTATCTACGAAATAATCATCTTTGCCGTTTCCACCGATTAGTATGTCTTTGCCACCGTGACCTATCAGCATATCGTTACCGTTGCCACCAAAGATAACATCGTCTTTGGTGTCGCCAAAAAGACTGCCGTGAGCATTTGGCAAAAAAGGTCTTGCATAGATTGTTCCGTCATCCATAGTTACTTGTAAAAAACCATTATCAAGTAACACTGCACCTTTATAATCACCCAAAGCGCTATCATAAATTTTTTTAAACATTGACGATGCGTCTAAGTCAAATATTGATAAAGCAAGATTTCCCCACATTATAACTCTTCCGTAAGGCGTAAAAGAAAAAACAGTTACAGCGGCGTCACCTAAAACAATCCAAAAGCTTGCTTTAAAGCGCTTTCCCCTTTTGTTGTATCCACTAAAATGCTACTAAACCAGAAAATGAACCAAATGACGAGTTAGTAGTTTCATGCAATTTAAAAAATAAAAATATAGCTATTATAAAAAATATTCCAATAATGAGTGCTATAAAATTTACTAAGATAACATTGTTTTCTATAATAATTGGCTCTTTATCATAATCTCTTTTATGTGAATTTGTTTTATTGTGTGAAATTTGAGAATTATCCAAATTTAAATCATTTTCCAAATTTTTATTAAAATTCTCTTTATTATTAGAGCTATTACCTAAATTTACTCTATTTTTGGATCTATTATTTCTTAAATACTCTCTAAGTTTTTCTTTTTTTCATCACTCAAATTTAAACCTCCAATTTAACTCTCAAAACTCTCTGCCTCTTTTGCCTGAAAGACAATATCAACGCCATATTTTTCTCTAAGCTCTTGGACTGCTTTTTGTGCCACAAGTTCCTTTTTCTCTTCATCAAAAAAGAGGTCTCTTTGCACCTTGCCCTCCTCTTTTAAATTTGAAACTGTAAGAGAGAGTTTGTTTATAGCCCTGTTTTTGCTGTCATCAACCAAATCTAAAAGCTCATTTGAGATTTGCCAAAGCAGCTCTTCATAAAAAAGGCCATTTTGAGTTTTGCGCCTACTTTTGACCGCTCCATTTATATAGCGGATTTTTAGCTCGAAAGTTTGGGGATGAAGATCCAAAAGATAGATATCAAAGCTAAGATGACGACAAATTATGGCAAGCCGTCTTTTTATCTCATCTCTATTTTTTATTGGTAAAAATGTTCTTGAAAAGCCCATGCTCTTTCTTTTGTGATCGGTTTGAATCTGCGTTGTTGGGGTTGCTATGAGTGAGTTGTAAATTTTAACTCCATTTTGCCCAAGTTGCTCAAAGATAAATTTAGAATTTACCGCATCTTTGATGGTGACAACGCCCTTTTTATAGAGCTTTTCTGATAGTTTTGAGCCAACCATCGGAAAGCTCTTGATGGGCTCTAGACCAAATTTAGCCAAAAACTCATCGCCATTGCAAAGCATTATGCCAAATGGTTTTGCCTTTGTTGTGCAAAACTTGGCTATATCTTTATTTTGACTAATGCCGATACTGCAACAAAGCTCAAGCTCATTTAGTATCCTTTGTTGAAGCTCTTTTGCAAATTTCAAAGGGTCATTTTTGTAAGGCGAGCCACTAAGATCTATATAAAACTCATCGATACTTGCCTGCTCGATATCTGGCGTGTAGGAGTAAAGTAGGAGATAAACCTCTTTGGATAGCCTTTTGTAAAGTGCAAAATCGCTCTTTAAAACTACCAACTCTTTGCATAGTTCTTTTGCCAAAAAAAGCGGCATAGCTGCCTTTATGCCAAATTTTCTAGCGCTGTAGTTGGCGCTTAAAATTATCCTGCTATCTTCATAAATGCTCTCTTGCCCAAATATAGCATTGTCGCCGCCACCTACAACTACGAGATTTTTACAAGAGAGCTCTTGATGTCCAATGATAGATGCCGAAACAAAGAAGCAGTCAAGATCAAGATGGGCTATCATGCGTTAATTTACAATATCAAGCCCAAATCCGCTAAGTCCGCTAAACTCTTTTTGAGTATTTGATGTTAGGATTTTTATCTTTTTAACATTTAGATGAACCAAAATTTGAGCTCCAATGCCATACTCTTTTATGGTGCTTCTATCATCGATATCTAGCATATTGTCAAGCAAAATCAAAATGCCGCCATCCTTTGAAAGCTCCTTTAAGCTCTCTATAAAATCAACATAGCCATCACTAGTCAAAAAATCAACATCTTTGCCAACTTTGTGAAATTTAACATTGCAAACATCTTTTGGAGTGCCAAAAATAAAGGCTTTGTGAAGATTGCCTCTATGATCTGTTATGTCATAATACTGAGCCCCAACACCCGCTATCAAACCGCTTTTTTTGGGACTAAATGAGATAAGAGTTTCGTTTTTTAGGCGGTATTCTACAAGTTGAGCGATGGATATCATAGAGATACCAAATTTCTTACAAAATAGCTCTAAATCATCTCTTCTTGCCATAGTGCCATCCTCATTGACAATCTCGCATATCACAGCAATCGGCGCAAGACCTGCCATCTTACACAAATCAATGCTGCCCTCTGTATGACCCAAACGCTCAAGCACACCGCCATCTTTTGCGATAAGTGGGAATATGTGACCTGGTGCTACAAACTCTTTGGAGGTTGAAGCGGGATTTGCAATGAGTTTTATAGTCATATCCCTCTCTATTGCGCTAACTCCTGTAAGTGCCGCTTTTGCATCGACTGATATTGTAAAAGCGGTGTTGTGAGCTGAAGTATTGTGTGAGATCATTGGATAGAAATTTAACCTACTTGCTATCTCTTTGCTAATTGGCGTACAAAGCACCCCTTTGGCATGAGTTATTGCAAAATTTACCTTCTCTACATCGCAAAATGCTCCAGCAAAGACCAAATCGCCCTCATTTTCCCTATCTTCATCATCAACAATTACTATCATTTTGCCATTTTTAATCTCTTCAATCGCCTCATCAACAGTTATAAATGCCATTTAATTCTCCTTATTTTTTCTTAAAATCTCTTCATCAAAGCCATTTTTGAGCTTTAAATAAATTTTCTCAAAAGAGGTCCCCGCAACTCTTGTCTCTGCTATGGTAGTTATAAAGTTAGTATCTTTATACCATCTTGGAACGATATGGTAGTGGATATGCTCAGCAATGCCAGCACCAGCTGCTTCACCTATATTCATACCAATATTTACCCCATCAGCCTTTAGATATTTTTTGACAATAAAAACGCCCAATTTTACAAATCCACTCATCTCTTCCCAGCATTCATCACTCAACTCATCAAGTCTGTTTGTATGGATGTATGGTATGACCATAAAAGCTCCAGGATTGTAAGGATAGAGATTCATTATGCCAAAGCACTCTTTAGCTCTAAAAAGCACTCCACGCTCTTCATCTTCGCTTGCAAGTTCAGCAAGACAAAAGGGACAACCGTCTCTTTTTTTGTCAAAATAGACACTTCTCCAAGGTGCATAAAGATGTTTCATTATCTCTCCTTTATCTCTTCTAAAGCACTTTTAATATCATCTTTTCTCATAAAATACTCGCCCATCAAAAAGGCATCAACACCAGCCATGCTTAGCTCTTTTATAAACTCTTTATCACTCAAACCACTCTCTGCAACAACAACTTTACCAGTTGGGATAGATGGCAACAGTTCAAAACAAAGCTCCATATTCATAGTAAAATCTCTTAAATCTCTATGATTTATCCCAATGATTGAGGCACCTGCAAAGATGGCCTTTCTAATCTCACTTCTGTTATGGACTTCAACCAAGACCTCTAAATTTAGCTCTCTTGCAAAATCCACAAGCTCTTTTAGCTCTTTTTGACTTAAAATTCCAGCAATAAGCAGTATAAAATCCGCCCCAAAAACAGCAGATTCTAAAACTTGATATCTATCAATGATAAAATCTTTTCTTAAAAGTGGAAGAGTCGTATAGTGCTTAATCAAACTCAAATAGTTAATATCGCCCAAAAAAAAGTTAGGCTCTGTAAGCACAGATATGGCATTTGCGCCGCCCTCATCATAAGATGAAGCTATCATCTCAGGATAAAACTCCTCTCTTATGACGCCCTTGCTAGGACTTGCCTTTTTTATCTCAGCAATTATTTTATAGGGATCACTATTTGTTTTTTTAAGCGATGTTATGACATCTTTTTTGACCGTTGAAATGGAAGAGAGCGATCTTCCCAAAAGATCAAATGGAATTTTGGCCTTTTTTAACTCTAGTTCCTCTTTTGTCTTTTCTACTATTTTATCAACTATCATTTTTTACTCTTTAGACATTTTTTAATGGTTTCAAAATGTTTATCTATCTCTTTGTTTGCCTTGATATCGTCGCTGCTTATGGTATTTAGCACATCGTAAGCCATATTGCAATCTCCAAGTTTATAGTATCCCCACGCAAGACTATCGATGTAGGCTGGATTGAACTCATCTTTCTCCAACGCCATCTCAACAAACTCAATCCCCTTTTTGATATCTACATCATAATCTATCAAAAGATAACCATAGTAGTTATAAAATAGCGCCTCATTGCTCTCTTTTACTGAGTTTTTAAACTTATCAAGCACAGAGTTAAGAGTTTTTTTGTCAATATTTGGATAACTCTCTTCAAACTCAAATATCGCCATATAGCTCAAAAAATAGGGCTTTTTGCTCTCCATATAGGCCTCTTTTGCAACACTATAAGCCATCTTTCTATCTCCAAGTGAGTCATACATCTCAACTACAACTTCAAGCCCAAATTTATGCTTATACATCAAATTTGCAGCCTTTAAAATCTCGCCACTTTTTACTAGCTGTCCAGTTGCCAAGGCAAGATATTTTTCATCTTTTGTGATATTGTAGAGGTCTTCATAGTTATCTACAAGTTTTTGACTATCGGGCAAGTTTTTGTATATCTCAGTTAGGAGTTGGCAGACTGCAAATGTAGGGGAATTTTTGCTCTTTAGTTCTTCAAGCAGCTCTCTTGCCTCGCCTACTTTTTTTAACTTTATCATCGAACGGACCAAATTTAGCAAGTTAGCGTCGCTACTATCTAGCTCATATGCCATTTTGTAGTTTTGGTAGGCGCCCTCAAAATCCATCTCAATGTTTAAAATAGTTGCCAAAACAGCATAACTTTTTGAACTTTTATCTATCTCTATCAAGTTTTTTGCAACTTTTTTTGCCTTTGTTGTCTGTTTGCTATCTACCAAATAGGCAATATAATAAAAAAGCACCTTGCTATCTTTGATACTATCTAGCTCTTTTTGATGACTTGCAACAATGCGCTTTAGCAAGTTTGTATCATTTGCATAGGCAAGTCGCATAACCTCTTCTAAATACTCGCTCTTTTTTGTATCATTGTAGAGCTTTTCGTAGATATCGATAGACTTTATCGGATTGCTATCTTGATATTCAAGTGCTTGCATTATCAAAAGATCGTCGCTATTGCTGTAATTTATGCTATCTATCTTTGCATTTAAAGTTGAATTCAAAAAGATGGCTATTAAAAAGGATTTTAAATAGATTTTACGCCTATACATTCTCTCTCCAGTTCATTAAAATTTTTCTTAAAATAGTCCCAAAAAGGGAAAGTCCTGCACTGTTTGGGTCTAAATTTGTAGATAGAGCAGTTTTTACTCTCCTCATCAAAAAAGAGACAAGCTACCCCATCTTCATATGGCTTTTCTTTTATGCTATATCTATATCCTACCTTAAAAAGGTATTTTTTACTAAACTCATCAAAATCAAGCTCAAGCTCTTTTCTTAAAAGCTCTATCTCATCTTTGTCTATCCAAATATAACCACTCTCGCCAACACAGCACTTCCCGCCACATTTGTCGCATTTGCTAGAGTCAAACTCATAACTAAAACCACTATTTCTAATCAACATCATAGCTCTTTAAATTTGCTTTTTTATAAACTTCTTCCAGCTCTTTGCTAAACTCATCGCCACTCTTTATAAAAATAGGCGACAAAATCTCACACATAGCACGAGAGCTCTTTTTAGCATGGACCAAAACCAGCTTTGCAGCCTTGCCCTCTTTGCTATGTATAAAACGAACAGCGCTTGGCGTTAGTTTAAATTTGGCCAAAAGATTAAAGATAGAAGCGATCTTTTTTGCATCATAACAAAAAAAGAGCTCTCCTTTTGGCTTTAAATTTCTATTGGCACTATTTAAAAACTCCTCTAACTCCAAATGATGGCTATAACGGCTCACATTTAGATGCAGATCTTCGCTTTTTTTTATATTTGCATCATAATATGGCGGATTGGAGATGATAAAGTCAAATTTAAACTCACTTTTAAAACTCCTAAAATCCTCTTGCAAAATCTCACACTCATAGCCCAAATTTAAGGCATTTTTCTTAGCCAAAGAGACATTAATCTCTTGTATATCTATCATGGTTAAGTTTATATCAAACTCTTTTTTTAACAGTAGTCCAATAACCCCACTCCCACATCCAACCTCCAAAACATCGCCAAATAGGCGATTTGGCATAACAAATCCATAAAGAAGCACTGTATCGGTGTTATATCTATAACCCTTTTTTAGCTGATAAATTTTCAGATTTTAGCCTTTTTAGAGTGGATAATATTTTCTATGATAGTATGAGCGTGATTGAGCGCAACTACGATAGAACCGCCCGTCCTAGTAATCAAATCCCCGCCTACATAAAGCCCTTTTGTTGCAGTTTCGTTGTTTTCATCAACTATTGGTATATTTTTTTCATTTAGCATAATTCCGCAATTTTTCAAAAAATCAACTGGAGTTGTGCCACCAATTGCATAAACTACCCTATCATAAACTATACAGCCGCCCTCTTTGAAATTTACAAGAACCTTTCCAGACTCATTCTCCAAACTCTCAATGTCGCTTGAAAGACGCAAAAAGATGTTGCCATACTTAACCTCATGGGCTATTGCTTTTTCATTTGTCAAATTTAGCCTTGTAAATTTATCTCTTCTATAGCAAAGCGTTACGATGTTGCCTTTACAAAGCGCTATGGCATACTCTATGGCTGAATTGCCACCTCCAACTACCAAAATTTTCTCATTTTGCCCACATTTGTCAAGGTTGAAATTTACAACTTGATTTAGTGATGGTGGTATTTTATAGTCAGGTCTGTTTGGTCTGCCCATTCTACCGATACAAATAATGACATTTTTGCCTTTATAACTAGCATTTGGAGTGCTTACATAAAAGATACCATCTTTCTTTTCGACCTTTTCAACCTCACTTTTAAAAGAGGTATCTACCTGATCTGTATCTAAAAGATTGTCAAAATAATCAAGCGTGCTCTCTTTTGTCCCTGGCTCAAAAGCAACATTGCCATGAGTTTGACTATCAAAGCCCTTATACTCCTTATCTACCCTTTTGTTCTCCTTATAAAACTGTCTTATGGTTTGTGAGTGGTTATCGCCTTTTTCAAGTAACAAAACAGAATCAAGTCCCATAGTTTTCGCCTCAACAACGGAGGCAATCCCACAAGGTCCTCCGCCTACTACTATGACATCATAAGAGCTTTTCATATCTTCCCTTTATCATATTTATTTAGGCAATTATAGTATTATTAAGCTAACAAACTAATTATGACAAAGGTAAAAATATGACTAATTTACTCAAAGCTACAAAAGAGGCGAGTGCCACCCTAAGAGAGCTAAAACCTGCTCTAAAAACAGAGCTCATAAGAGAGATAGCAGCACACATTGACAAAGATAGAAAAGCTATCTTAGAGGCAAACAAAAAAGATATAGAAAATGCAACCAATCAAGCTCTCTCAAGCGCTTTGATAGATAGGCTAACTCTAAAAAACAGCACCATAGACTCAATGATAGCCTCTCTAAACTCAATTGCCAATCAAAAAGATCCTGTAGGTAGAGTTCTTGATGGTTGGGTAGCAGAAAATGGGCTAAGTTTTGAAAAGATCTCCATACCAATAGGCGTCATCGCTCTTATCTACGAATCAAGACCCAATGTCACAACAGAAGTTGTAGGACTTAGCCTTAAAAGCTCAAATGCCATAGTTTTAAAAGGCGGAAAAGAGGCAATAAACTCAAATACTGCCATCATAAACTCCATAAAAATTGCCATTAAAGCTTGCAATATAGATCCAAATATAGTCACATTTTTAGATATCGATAGAGAGCAGGTAAAAGAGCTTTTGACGATGGATAGATATATCGATGTTATTATTCCTAGAGGAAGTAGCTCTTTGGTTAAATTTATAGCACAAAACAGCACAATTCCGCTTTTAAAACATGATGAGGGGATTTGTCATCTCTATATAGAAAAAAGTGCTTGCATAGATAAATCAGTCGAGATAGCCATCAACGCCAAAGCACAACGTCCAGCCGTATGCAACGCCATTGAGACACTTTTGGTAGATGAAGAGATAGCGACTTTGTTTTTGCCACTTTTCAAAAGGGAGTTTGATAAGTTTAAGGGTCAAATTTATGCAGACAAAGAGGTACAAAAGATAATAGAAGCCAAAGAGCTAAAAGACAACTCATTTTGTTCTGAGTATCTAGACTATGAGATAAATATCAAGTTGGTTAAAGGTGTAGATGAGGCGATAGCTCACATCAAAAAATATAGCTCACTTCATAGCGAGGCGATTTGTAGCAACAACCACGAAGCTATAGAAAAGTTTCTAAACGCTCTTGATAGCGCATGTTTGTATGTCAATGCCTCAACACGTTTTAGCGATGGATATGAGTTTGGTTTTGGTGGAGAGATTGGCATTAGTACCAACAAACTTCACGCAAGAGGTCCTGTTGGGCTAAATGAGCTTACCACCTACAAATACATAGTAAGAGGGGATTGGCAAAGCAGGCAATAACCTGCTCTGCC
Organism: uncultured Campylobacter sp.; assembly: GCF_947255105.1. Classification (GTDB taxonomy): domain Bacteria; phylum Campylobacterota; class Campylobacteria; order Campylobacterales; family Campylobacteraceae; genus Campylobacter_B. The sequence continues at coordinate 17,912 of NZ_CAMYFP010000013.1, read as the reverse complement.
CCTTAGAGCTTTGCTAAAGTTAGATCTAGCTCTTTTTTGATGGTCTCTAGGCAAATATCATCTTTTAATATCTTGCTAACTCCATCTTTACAAAGCTCAACTCTTCTTCCAAAATAATATCCATCATTATAGACAGAGGCTATTACAACTTTTTTATGCAAAATTGCCTCTATCATCTTATAGATCGCACCAGCTGGCGCAAAATAGGCTGAAGTTTTTGTAAGCTCTGTTATTTTAGCGCCACCCGTTATGACCTCTTTTTCAAAAGGCTCTTTTTTACTTTTTTCTATCTCCTCTTGATAGACAAAGCTCATCTTATCGTTATGAAGACCCAAGATATAGGGCAACTTCTTTTTACCAACAAGCTCTTTATATGCAATAGCTGCCCTTGCGCTATCTAGCTCGCCAGCCATTCCGATGACTCTTTTTGGATCAAATCCACCCTCTTTTTGCATTACAAAAGTAAGAATATCTACAGGATTGCTAACTACGATGATGAGTGGATTGGAGTTTAGCTTTTTGATATTTATGGCTATCTCTTTGATGATTTTGGCATTTATACTCAAAAGCTCATCTCTGCTTTGCCCTACTTTTCTAGTAACTCCAGCAGTAATTACAAAAATATCAAACTTCTTTAGCTCTTCATAGTCACTAGTTGCAAAAACATCGACCTCCTTGCCCAAAATCGTTGCCATAGTCAAGAGATCTTTTGCCCTTCCCTTTGCAAAGTCTAGGGACAGATCAACCAACGCTATACTTTTGCAAATTCCACTATTTATAAGCAATGAAGCTGTTGCACTTCCTATGTTTCCGCTACCAATTATGGCTATTTTCATCTCTCTCTCCCTTTTTTGATTGTTTTTAAATGTTCATTATAGCTTTTTGTAAAGATATGTTTACCACTCTTTTTATCTCTCATAAAATACAAAAACTCACTCTCTATCGGCTCTATAGCAGCGATAATCGCCTCTTTTGAGACAACACAAACTACCTCTTTTGGAAGTCCGTAGTTAAGATAGGTGTTGTAACTTGAGCTATCATTTCTAATCCTCTCTGGTGTGATTTTTTGGTTAGAGTAGATGCCATAGTTTAACGAGCCATCCATTTGAAGGCGCATTCCCCTTTTTAGTCTATTGTCAATTACTGATGAGACAACTCTCATCTCATCAACACCTGCCGCCTCTTTTTGTATGATTGAGGCCTTTATCAAAACCTCTTTCCATCTATCCCAGCTAAACTCACCGCCAATTAACTTCTCATATGTTTTTTTGTGAAATGCAAAAGAGTAGTTTATAAGATGTTTAATGCTCTCTTGATATCTGCTACCTTTGGCTACACTAAAGGTCTGAGGCACTAAAAAGCCCTCATAAAAAGGGGCACTTTTATTGTAGTCAAGCTCAATATCTTGCAAACTAACATCATATTTTTTGGCTAAATTTGACAAAAACAGCACCGTTGTATCGCCAGGAATAAGGACAATATCCTCCATAACAGGCTTTGCAGTGGTGAGTTTATAGAAAAAATCTATCTTTGGCAAATTGCTCTTTTCTAGGTTTAAAAAGCCCTGTTTTGGTGTGCCAAGTCTAGCCAAAATGCAGGGATCAATTGGCGTTTTATTTATATTTTCATTAGGCAAATTGGCTATAATTTGTCTTATTGAGCCCTGTTTTATAAAAATCTCTTTATCAAAATGTGTAGCTCTTGTTAGATCATAAAGAAAAGTTAGGAGAATAATGAAGATCATCTCGGCAATTACAACAGCTACTCTATATATCTCAATCACGCTCTTAGTTCTACTTTCTACAATTTTTGTCCTCTTAAGCGGTGGCGTAAAAATCTCACATTTAAACTTCAGAGGGCTATTTATAGAGCAATTATATATTAAATTTGATAATAAACTTATAGTAGATATAAAAAAGTTAGATATCCCGCTTACCATAAAGAAAAAAGAGAAAAGCTCAAAAGAGTCAATTGTAAATTTGGTAAAAAGCTTTCCTTTGATAGAGAAAAACTTCAAATTTGTAAATTTAGAGGAGCTAAAAGTTGGCGACTCCAATATGAAACTCCTCTACAAAGAGGATACTTTTTATATAGACAACGACCTTTTAAGAGTAGATTTGAAATTTAACCTTACAAAAGTTGGCTTTTTTACAAAGATATTGGAGCTAAATTTGAAAGATTTTGATCTTAGTGCAAATGGCGAAGCACTGCTTAATTTAGCAGATGAGAGATACAACTTCAAGGGCTTTTTCAAAACTCATGAGATTGAGGGCGATGCTGAGATAGATATAGACAAAGAGCTACTTTTTTATAGCATAAAAAATGCCAAAGCGACCTCTTTAAGGCGGTTTATGAATGAACTTGGCATAAAAACAGGGCTAAACAGAGAGATAAATAGCTGGATTTATGGCAAAAACTTAGCCAAACATTATGAGATAGAGTATCTAAATGGCAAAATAGATTTAGCAACCAATAACTATCATTTAGACGATATGGAGGGAAGTGCCTATGCATCAGAACTTGAAGTCTATTTTCAAAAGAAAATTGCCCCTGTAAAGATAGAAAAAGCGCATGTCAAACTCAAAAATAGCAACCTAATTATAGAGCCTAAAAATGGCTACTATAAGGAGAAAAATCTCTTTGGAAGCTATGTAGTGATAAACCATCTTTTTGGCAACAAAGAGGCAAATATCATCATCGACCTAAAGACAGATGGCACGCTTGATGATGATATTTTAGAGATTGTAAAGAGCTATCACATAAACCTGCCCGTAAAGCAGCTAAGCGGCATTTCCAAATCCCACCTCATACTAAATCTCAACCTCTCAAACCTCCATTTGCGAGCCAATGGCTCTTTTGAACTCTATGATAGTGAGCTTTTACTTGGAGGAGCTAAGTTTAAAAGCCAAAAGACAACTGTTTTTTTAGAAAACTCAACAAATATCTATGTCAAAGACTCAGATCTCTCTATGGATATTTTTAATGCAACAGCAAATGGCAAGATTGACGCACAAAAAAAAGAGGGGGAGTTTGATCTGAAATTTAAAAATATCTCGATAAAAGATGGCGACTTTTCTATCCTTCAAGCGGACAATATCAACTCAAAACTAACCATTGACTTTAAAAAAGATATAGAGATAAATTTAGCCGCCCTTGGAATGAAGCTCTTTATAGATAAGATAAGTACCATAAAAATAGACTCACTTTCTACCATACTCCCCTATTCTGCGCTTTTAAAGAGTCTAAATTTCAAAGATGGCAAACTCACAATAACAAGCAGCGACTTTAAAAAGCTAGATGTTGCCATAGATGAGGCCAAATTTAAGTTTCCATTTTTGCAGACAAAAAGTGGCAAAAGCTATGAACAAGATGATATAAAAGTTGCAATTGCAGATAAAAGTGTAATCCTTAAGACAAAAAGTAACTATCTCTCTTTTGATGTGCAAAATGGGCAAAAATCACTCTTTCTTAAAGATATCGACTTTGTTTTTGCAAAAAGCGAAAAAGGGAGTTTTTCCTCTTTAAATTTGGCAGTAGCTGGAGAAAACTCAAATATCATCTTAAAAGATTTAAACAAAACTCTGATTTTATCAAGCTATCAAGGCAAGATCGATGGCAAAGATATCAACATGACTGCCAAGCTAAATGACAGCAATATTAAATTTTGGCTAAATGAAGCTAAATTTGAAGTTTTGGCAAATAACATCTCAGGCAAAAGCGCCAATCTTTTCATAGGTAGCAATATGTTTGATGGCGGACTTTTAAATTTCAAGATAGTTGGCGAGAGCTTTGAGAAGTTTAAAGGAAGCATAGATATCAGAAATAGCTATCTTAAACAATACAAATACTACCAGCAACTTCTCTCATTTTTAGACAGCATACCAGCCATTATCAAGCTAAAGGGAGCGGATTTTAACAATAAGGGCTTCTCCATAAAACATGGCGAAGTTTTTTTTGAAAAAAATGGTGGGATTTTGGAGATAAAAGCTATAAATTTAAAAGGAACAAGCGCTGATGTAGGCGGGCTTGGGACAATTGATTTTGATAAAAACAATATCGATGTAAAACTAGAGATAAGATATCTAAAAGATGCCTCCAGTATCATAAAAAATATTCCACTTTTAAACCAAATCATTCTTGGAAAAGATAGAAAAATCTCTACAATAGTCCAAATTTATGGAACTCTTGAAGAGCCGCAATACAAAACAAATGTAGGTGTCGATCTAATAAATACGCCATTTAATCTCATGAAAAACATCATTGAGCTGCCTGCAAATATTTTTTAGGAGAGAGTATGAAATACAAACTTGACTTTAAAGAGAGCTTTTATGACTCGCTACTTTTTTGGCTAACTCGCTATGTCAGATATAAACTAAGCTCTCTTTCAAACAAGGAGTTAGAGGATAGAATGGCACTAGCTAGTGCAAATGTGAGCCTTACAAAGGGAACTTCAACTATCGAAGAGTTAGATGGTATCGTAAAACAGGCAAGAAATGCTGGGATAAGCGGCATAAATACATACTTCAATCCACTAAAAAAGGTCTTTGAACTACTAAATTACTACGGACTTACTAGCCTAAAACAGATAAATGAGGAGCTTTTAAGTGAAGTTTTGGCAACTGCAACGGGAACTCTAAGCGATGCAACGAAAAAAAACTATCGCATAGCGGTTATTAATTTTTTTAGTTATCTGGATAGACAAAATGACGATAATGGCTCATCTTATACCTTTGCAATAGAGCTCAAAAACTGGGGTGGTGTGACAGGACGAAGTGGGCAAAAGCTGCCTGAGTTTATGAGTGAAGAGGAGTTGATGAGATTTTTAAAAGCTGTTGATGAGGTGGAGTTTAAAAGCAACACCCACAGAAATAAGCTTATCATCAAAATCATCATCTACACAGGAGTAAGAGTTAGTGAAGCGCTTGGAATAAGACAAAAAGATATCTTGCTAGATGGCGGCAACTATATCATCAAAATAAGGGGCAAAGGCAATAAATACAGAGTTGTTATGATAAAAGAACATCTTATAAAGGAGCATTTAGACTCACTCCTTATCAACTACAAAAACAGCGACGGCTATCTCTTTGTCAATAGAAACGGCGGAAAACTCACTCAAGCATATGTTAGCAGACTGGTTGAACAGATTCTTTTTGGAGCTGGGATTAGAAAAGAGAAAAATGGAGCACATATGCTTAGACACACATTTGCTACGATGCTCTATAGAAAACAAAAAGATCTAATTTTGGTTCAAGAAGCACTTGGTCACGCTAGTTTGGATACATCGCGTATCTATACACACTTTGATAGTGACAACTTAAAACTTGTAGCAAAGATAGCAGAAAATTTTGCAAATGAAAAAGAGAAATAGCTAGAGAGAAATGCTAAATATATAGAGATTATTTGGCATTTTATACATTTTATTGGTGTTGAGCTAAATTTGATAAAAGATAAATTAAATGGTGATTTGGTTGCAGAGGAAGGGCTTAAACCTCTGGAGAAATTTGTGCTATAAAAACTATCACCAAAGCACCATTTTATAGCTATTTAAGTCTAAACTTGCTACTATTTTTGAAATTTAAAGGAGCTACAATGACTGTTAATTTAACTCTTAATAATATAGACGATAAAATGCTAGATATCATCAAGTCTGTTGTCAATCTTCGCCAGGGTAGCTCTGTTGATATAGAAGAAATTTATACTGAAAAATTTGTTAAAAATATGAAAGAGTGTGAAGAAGAATTTAAAAGCGGTAAATTTGAAAAATATGAAACTTTTGAAGATTATGAAAAGGCTATGGATAGTTTAGATAGCTAAATTTTCTATTTTTGTATCTTCAAAAGTTTCATATTTTTGAAATTTAAAGGAGTTGTAACATGATTTTATCTATTGAAAATGATGAGTTTTTACATAGTCTTAATAGTGATGATAAAAAAATAGTTGAAAAAGCAATAGATTTGTATTATGATTTTTTAGACTATCAAGATACTTTAAGGATAAAAAAAGCTATTGAAAATGGCACTATGAAAACAATTCCATCAAATGAAGTTTTTAAAAGATTAGATAAAAAACATGCAAATTGAATTCACTCAAGAAGCAAGTAATTTTTTAGAAAGTCTTAATAAAAAAGAGTATGAAAAAGTAAAAAATAAGTTTTTATATCTTTGTAGTAACTATGAAGTTTTAAAAACTAGTAAAAATATAACTCCTCTTGTTGGCTTTTCGAATGTTTATAGATATAAAATTTCTGATAACATTAGGGCTATTTTTGAAATAAAAGATGATAAAATCACTATTTTAATTTTAAAAATTTCTTATAGAAAAGATATTTATAATTTTAAAAAATAGGCTTAATTTTATTTTAAAAAGCTTTCTATCTCTGGATTTTTAATTTCATTTGATATTACAAATGTTTTTCTTATATCTTTGTTTTGGAGATATTTTACTATCTATCTTTATAAGCTTAAGCAAATATAAGAGTAGTAAAAAATTAAATATTAAGAATGATTTAAGTATTCTTTAAAACATCGATAAAATGGCGGTTTGGTTGCAGAGGAAGGACTTGAACCTCCGACCTTCGGGTTATGAGCCCGACGAGCTACCACTGCTCTACTCTGCGTCAAATTTGAGTGGATGGGGTAAGAGGATTCGAACCTCTGAATGTCAGGACCAAAACCTGATGCCTTACCGCTTGGCTATACCCCAATGCTTTTAAATAAAAATGTATTATAACTACAAATATATCAAATGTCAAGTAAAACTAGAAATTTACACTTTTAAATTTCATATCATAAATTTAAACTAAACTAAATCATTGATTTATAGAATGTCTATAATAAATACTAAATTTCACTATGAGTTAAATTTCATATATGAAATTTAAAGTAAAAAAGCAGCTAAATTTCAAACCAAAAAGTAGAAAAAGGTTAATTTTAGATTATCTATAAAAGCCAAGATAGTTCCACAAAGGGAACTATCTTTTAGAGTTAAAAAATATTGTAGATGTCTAGCAAGAAATATTTTTGTTCTGCGGTGCCTTTGTAGAAAGGATCTATTGTATCTTTAAAGCTATTTCTAAAAAATCCCTCTTTACTAAGGCTTACTAAAGTATTATTTACAAAGTCTAGTAGTTCTTTGTTGCCTTTAGCAACACCAACTCCCAAGAAATCAGACTTGCCTAAGTTTTTGATATTGACCTCTACGGTTCTGTCAATAACTGGATAGGCCAAAACTATCAAGTTATCATTTGCGTAGGCATCACCTGCGCCGTCTTTTAACATCTTGTAGCAAGCGTTTGAGTTTGGACATTTAACAGTTGTATAGCCTCTTTGGTTAAAGTAGTTTTGTGCTGTAGTGCCGTTTTCTACGATAACCTTCTTACCTCTAAGCTCCTCTTCTTTGTGAATATTGCTCTCTTTTTTAGTTAGCACACCGATATTTACAGAGAAGTAAGGAAACGAAAAGTCAATTCCTTTGGCTCTCTCATCAGTAATTGTATAAGTTGCAATAAGAAGATCTATCAAATTGTCTTGCAAAAATTTACTTCGTTCGGAAGCTTGTACAGGAACAAACTGCACTTTACCATCTTTGGCATTAAAGATGTGTTTGGCTATGGAATTTGCAAAGTCAATCTCAAAGCCAGAGAACGTCCCATCTCTAAGCTCTCCAAATGGTGGCTGCTCTGTAAAAACACCAACTCTTAAAACGCCTTTGCTTTTTATCTCAGATAGGGTATTACCAAATAAGTTACCAACAATTAGTGCTAAGCACAACAAAAACCTTTTCATTATATCTCCTATGATAATTTAAATTTCAAAATAAGTAATAAATTTATAGATAGTTTAGATAGCCCAAAAAAGGGGCTATCATTGTCTTTAAAAGTGTCAGAAAATATTATAGATGTCTAGCAAGAAGTATTTTTCCTCAATTGTGCCTTTGTAGAAAGGATCTATTGTATTTTGGAAACTGTCTCTAAAAAATCCCTCTTTGTTGAGGCTTACTAAAGCGTTATTTACCACATCAAGCAGCTCTTTATTACCTTTAGCAACACCAACTCCCAAGAAATTAGACTTACCTAAGTTTTTGATATTGACCTCTACAGTTCTGTCAATAATCGGATAGACTAAAACTATCAAATTGTCATTTGCGTAGGCATCACCTGCGCCGTCTTTTAACATCTTGTAGCAAGCATTTGAGTTTGGACATTTAACAGTTTTATAGCCTCTTGATGCAAAATAGCTCTTTGCTACAGCACTATCTTCTACTATAATTGTCTTTCCTCTAAGCTCTTCTTGCTTCTGAATGTTACTATCTTTTCTAGTAAGCACACCGATATTTACAGAGAAATAAGGAAATGAAAAATCAACTACCTTAGCTCTCTCGTCGGTGATTATGTAGCCTGCCATTATCAAATCAACAGTATTTTCTATCAAAAACTTCTCTCTTTGAGGAACTTCTACAGATACAAACTCTACTTTGCCATTTTTGCCTTGAAAGATATGTTTGGCAATAGCTTTTGCAAAGTCAATTTCAAAGCCAACAAATGCCCCATCTCTAAGCTCTCCAAATGGTGGTTCATCTGCAAAAACACCAACTCTTAAAACGCCTTTGCTTTTTATCTCAGATAGCGTATTTGCAAACAAGCTACCAACAAGAAGCAATAAGCATAATGCAATCTTTTTCATGTTTCCCTATCCTGTATGATTTATCATATCTTTGCATAAACAAATATAATCAATTTCATAAGTTGCAAGTATAACATATTTTATTAAATAGCTTGAGTGAAATTTAATAAATCCGTTTATGACTAAGTATCTGGTATGCCTATCTTTGAGAGTTCTGCTAGCTTAACACTCTTTAATCCTCTTATCTTATCGGCAAATTTAAGTATATCTTTACCTTTGCCCTTTAAAATAGAGGTTTCAAGACAATTTCTTGCATCTATATGGACATGAGTTGTGCAAACTATCTCAATAGTGTTGATAGCATCATGCTCAATATTCATCTTTTTTTCTACAAGTTCGTTTTGATGATGATCGTAGATAATGGTTAGAACGCCAATTAGCCTCTCTTCACTCATCTCCCACTCACTCTCAACTGAGAGCTTTCTGATTAAATCCCTTGTAAGTTCGCTTCTGGAAGCATATCCCTTTTTAATGACTAGCTCATCTAGTTTTTTTAAAAGATCCTTTGTAAGCGAAACGCTGTATCTAATGATTTGATCCATTTTTTACCCCATTATTTCATATTTTTTGAAAAATTCCTTATCATCTTCGATAAGTCCCTTTTTTATAAGTTCCTCTATCACACTTTTTGTGCAATTAACCTCTTTTGGCCACTCCCTATCGTAGCCCTCCCAACTGCTTTTTGAAGTTGCGTCTATACAAATTTGAAGCTCATCTATATAGATATCTCGCTTGGCATCGATACTATTTACTATACGCCAAACGCTCATATAGACATTGTTTATATCGTTGTTTGGATCTATAAAAATCAATATCCTAAAGTGCTGCCTCAAGGCTAAAAGCTCGTTAAATAGCTCTTTGACTGCTCTTTTTTTATCATAGTTTATGAGTATGATTGGATTTTTACTCTTGGTAAAATAGTGTTTTAAATTTAAAATATTATCATCTATTTTTTTAAATTTAGCAAGCAATTCTTTGTCATCCAAAAGCAAGACTCCATCTTTGGTGCTATCAAAAGTTGCATCAACTCCAAGCTTGCCACCATAGCAGCTATTTGGACTAGCGTGATCTAGCTGGTCACACATCCCCTCAGAAATCAACAAATTTTTAGGGCTAATCCTATCCAAAACATACCTGCCAAGCTCTTCGTAGTCTGTAAGAGCTGGCGCTTCTTTTGGAACAAAAATGGCATGTTTTACAAAACTCATCTGCCCAACTCCCCAAAAAGCGTGCATAAGCTGTTTTGCATGACCTGGATAGATGGCATTCATCTTAGCTAAAATGAGATTGTGAAAGACACCATTTTCAGGCATATTGTAGTCAATTAGATCTGGAGTTACATTTTTTAGAAGTGGCAAAAAAATCCTCTCAGTTGCATAGCCCATATATTTGTCTTCCAAAGGCGGTTTTCCTACAACTGTCGCATGAAAAATTGGGTCTTTTTTGTGAGTTATCGCCTCAACTCTCATCACAGGAAATGGAAGTATCGGAGTGTAATAACCCGTATGATCGCCAAATGGACCCTCATTTTCCAACTCATTTGGATCTACATAGCCCTCTATAACATAGTCACAATCATATGGTATAAAGATCCCATTTGTAAGGGACTTGACAACTCTTGCCGCTCTTTTTCTTATAAATCCATAAAGCAAAAGCTCAAAAATACCTTTTGGCAAAGGTGCTTGACCGCACCAAATATAGAGCGGATCGCCACCAATTGCCACACTTACTGGCATTTTTAAACCAGCCTCTTTATACTCATTGAAAAAATTTGCGCCATCTTTGTGTATCTGCCAATGCATGCCAAGGCGATTTTTGTCATAGACTTGAAGTCTATACATACCTAAATTTTGCGCATTGCCATTTAGGCTCTTTGTATAGACCTGTCCCATTGTTATGAAAGGACCGCCATCATCTTGCCACGTTGTAAGAGTTGGCAACTCATAAAGATCGACCTCACTTCCAAATTTTTTTATCTCTTGGCACTCGCCCTCGCCCTTTAGCTTTTTTACAAAGAGATGTCTAAAGGAGAGAAGTTTTGTGAAAAAGTCGATTTTTTCTATGATATTTTTTGGCTTTTTAGGCTTTAAAATCTCTTCAATCTCCTTTGCAATTAAATCTGGAGTCTTTTCAAAGACTAGCTCAACTGCTTTCATACTGCCAAATGTATTGGCAAAAACAGGTGGATAGACTCGACCACTTCTATCTACTGGCTTGGTAAATAAAAGTGCTTTAGAGTCATCTTTTTTGACCTCAATATAGGCGATGTGACCTAACTGCAAATTTATATCTACAGGCTCATCAACTACCTTTAAAAGCCCCGCTTCTTTAAATTTGTCTATCCACTCTCTCATTATAAAAGCTCACTTCCCATCTTCAAAGCCTCATCTAAAAGCTCTCTTGCCCCATTTTGGATAAACTCATCTGCAAGTTTTTTGCCAAATTTGTGGCACTCATCTATAGAGATAGTTCTTTGCTCTTTTATAAATTTACTCGCATCTGGCATACCAACTACAGCATTTATCTCTATCTTATCGCCAATAACTTCTGCATTTATACCGATAGGAACTTGACAACCGCCATTTAAACTCTCTATAAAATCTCTCTCTATAGTTGTCTCAATAAGAGTATTTTTGTCATTTAAAAATGAGATGAGCGAGATAATCTCTTTGTCATCAACAGCCTCAATCCCAAGCGCGCCTTGCCCCATAGCAGGAATCATCTCTAGCTTTGAAAAGGGAGTTACATATCTTACTTCATCTTCCAAGCCAAGTCTTTTTATGCCAGCTTTTGCAAGTATAATGGCATCAAACTCGCCCTCTTTTAGCTTTTTTAGCCTTGTATTGACGTTGCCCCTTAAAGAGACGATATTTAGATCATCTCTTAACATAAGTAGCTGCATACGACGTCTAAGTGAGGTTGTGCCAACTTTTGCTCCCTTTGGAAGTGCAGACAGAGTGCTGTATTTTTGGCTAACAAAGGCATCTCTTTTATCCTCTCTTTTTGTAATTGCAGCCAAAACTAGCCCCTTTGGAAACTCAACAGGAACATCTTTTAGGCTATGAACGGCGATATGTGACTCGCCATTTAACATACTAGTTTGAAGCTCTTTTGTAAAAAGTCCCTTACCGCCAATCTTTGCAAGCGGAGTATCAAGTATAATATCTCCCTTTGTCTTCATACCCAAAAGCTCCACTTCAATATTGTGCTTTTTCTCTATCTCATCTTTTATATACTCACTTTGCCAAAGTGCTAAAGCGCTCTTTCTAGTTGCTATTATTATCTTTTGCATTTTTATCCTCTTCTATGATCTCAACATCTATAATATCATCATTGTCAAATTTAGCTCTACTATCGTTAAATTTATCAAACTCACTCTCTCTTTTAAACTCTCTTGGCTGTGAAAATAGCGCCCAAAGCAACATAATTGCTCCGCAAATATCTGTAAAAACTCCAGGTATCATAAGCAAAAAAGCTGCCAAAACAGTAGAAAAATTGCCGACAAAAAAGGTTATCAAAAGAGAATTTGTTAGTCTTTTGTTTCTGGAGATGATAAGGCTACCTATCACAAATGTAACCAAAGACTCCAAAAAAAAGCTACCAAAGCCAACTCGCCATATAAATAGAGTTGTAAAAAATAGCTCAACCAACAGAAGCGGTAGGAAAAATTTCTTTAGCATAGACTCTCTTTGACAAATTTAAGCACTTCATCTTTGCCAATCTCTTTTTTTATCAAACCATCGCGATAAATTAGCTCAACTAAGCCCTCTTTTAGCTTTTTGCCAACAACTATGGCATATGGAAAGCCCATAAGTTCAAACTCACTCATCTTTACACCAACTCGCTCATCTCTATCATCATAGAGCACCTCAATGCCAAGCTCCTGGCACTTTTCATAGAGTTCGTCGCTAAATTTGACCTGCTCTTCGTTTTTGGTATTTAGGTTTATAATGACAAGTTTAAAAGGTGCTATCTTTTTTGGCCAAATACAACCCTTTTCATCATGCCCTACTTCGATTGCAACTGCAAGCAGCCTGCTAACTCCTATACCATAGCAACCCATCATATATGGCGTAGTTTTGCCATTTTTGTCTAAAAATGTAGCATTCATAGCTTTGGAGTATTTATCGCCAAGCATAAAGATATGGCCAACTTCAATGCCCTTTTTTATCTCAAATTTACCGCCACATTTAAGACATCTATCTTTGGTAGTAACAGCGCTCAAATCAGCAAACCGCTCATCTTTGAAATTTATTACATTAAAGCCGATGAGATGATATCCCTCTTCATTTGCGCCACATATCAAACCTCTGCTCTCTTTAAGATCACTATCTATAAAAAACTTAATGCCATCTGGCAAATTTAGCGGCCCGCAATATCCTGCAACTAAACCTGCCTTTGCTATCTCTTCATCGCTAACATCGACTAACTCAAGTGCATTTATGGCATTTAGCGCCTTTGTCTCTTGAAGTTCGTCATCGCCTCTTACAAAAAAGACTACAATCTCGCTTTTATTTTGATAGATAGCCTTTTTTATGACGGCTTTTATGATGAAAAACTTATCAACATTGAAAAACTTAGCAAGACTATCGATAGTTGTTATGCTTGGAGTGTGAAACTTGCTTTGCATGTTATAACTTGGTGCTTCGCCGCTAAACTCTCTTTTGGCTCTCTTTGCTGTTTCGATGTTGGCACCATAATCGCACTTTGTGCAAACTACAATATCATCTTCGCCATTGTTTGCAAGAACCATAAACTCATTGCTACCACTTCCACCAATCGCTCCACTATCTGCCTCAACTATCTTAAATTTAAAGCCAAGCTCTTTAAAAATCTTGCTATAGGTCTCTTTCATAAGCAAAAACTCACGTCTTAAATCATCAACATCTGCATGAAAACTATAGCCATCTTTCATAATAAACTCTCGCCCCCTCAAAAGCCCAAATCTAGGTCTTGCCTCATCTCTAAATTTCGTATTTATCTGATAGAGATGAAGTGGGAGTTGTTTATAACTTGTGATGCGATTTTTGACCATATTTACGGCTGACTCTTCATTGGTAGGACTTAAGACAAAGTCATTGTTTTTTCTATCTTTTATCCTTAAAAGTTCCTTTCCAAATATGTCAAATCTACCACTTTCCCGCCAAAAAGTAGCTGGCGTTACAAAGCTAAAACTGACCTCTTGCGCTCCTGCTTTATCCATGTTCTCTTTGATGACTTTTGCAATATTGTCATATGCCATCTTTCCAAGTGGCAAAAGGTTATAAAGTCCGCTTCCAAGCTGCTCTATAAAACCAGCTCTTATCAAAAATTGATGACTTGGTAGCGTGGCATCTTTTGGCGCCTCTTTTGTAGTTTGTGCATAAAGTCTGCTAAATTTCATCTATATTCTCCAAATTTTCTATATCAAAATTATATCTCTCATCCTCATCATCAACCTCTATATCAAAGACCTGCTCTATGGCTCTTATGATGTTATCGCCATCATCTTCAAAGCTCAGCTCTTTTAAATTTACAGTTGGTGTGTGCAAAAATGACTTAAAAACTTGATGGATAAGCTTTCTTGACTCATCCAAATCAGATCTCTTTAGATAGCCCCTTTTTATCGCCTTTTCAAGCTCTCTATCTGCAAAATCTCTCGCTCTTTTTCTAAGAGATTTGATGATAGGAGTTGCTGCAAGTATCTTGAGCTTTTTAAAGAATTCATTTGTATCTCTACCAACAATCGCATAGGCAATCTGTGCCTGCTCCTCTCTTAGAGCCATATTTATCTTGACTATCTCTTGAAGATCATCTACGCTATAGACCTTTATCTTAACGCTCTCTGATATCTCGATATCTCGTGGCACAGCAATATCAAAAAAATACCTATCAAAATCTCTCTCTTCAATAAGCCTATTAGTAATAATTGGCTCAAGCGAACCGGTTGCTGAAAATATCAACTCATGGGAGTTTATAAGCTCTTTTAAGTGGCTAAACTCCTCTATCTCTATATTGTTTTGCAACTTCTCTTTTAGGCTTAAAGCTCTATTAAGACTTCTATTTACAACAACGACTTTAGCGCCATTTGCCAAAAGGTGCTTACAGGCAAGTTCGCTCATATCTCCAGCACCAACTACTAAAGTTTTTTTGCCATCCAGTGAGCCAAATATCTCCTTTGCTTTATTGACTGCGACACTTGAGACTGATACTGGATTTTTAGAAATTTGAGTGTTGGTTCTTACTTTGGCTGCACATTTAAATGCATATTTGACAGCTCTATTTAAATTTACGCCACAACTCCCCTGTTTGTTGGCAAATGAAAGTGCGTCTTTTAGCTGACCAACTATCTGAGTTTCGCCCACAACTAAGCTATCAAGAGAGCTTGCAACTGTAAAGAGATGATGTATCGCCCCACTTCCATAATAGAGATCGGCTCTAGCCTCAAGCTCATTAAGCGCTACGCCACTTAAAACAGAGATAGCTTTTAGTATGTAACTTTTAGAAAGCTCAATCTCACTTACAAAGGCAAAAATTTCCACTCTATTGCAAGTGCTAAGCACCAAACACTCAGCTACATTGATGTTAGAGCTTACAAGTCTTAATATCTCTTTTTTCTTGCTCTCATCTGAGAAAGAGAGTCGCTCTCTGACTGCTATATCTGTATTTTTATGAGTAAAGCTTACATTTAGGTATTGCATTAAAATGTCCTATTGACAAGGGACTCAATAATCTCAATAAGATCTTGCCTACCTTCGCCTCTAACCGCGCTTATCGCCTCATTTGCATAAAACTCTATCTCACTTAAAACCAGCTCATCTATCTTATACTCTTTAAATTTATCCTTAATAAACAAAATCTCATCGCTATTTAGCTCCTTTTTAAAAAGTGCTTTTAGCTTTTTTTTGTCATTGCTATCCAATCTTTCATAAAGATAGATATATGGCAAAGTTGTCTTGCCCTCTTTAAAGTCGCTAAATGCAGGTTTTCCAAGTGTTTGGCTACTTTGAGTTATATCTAACCAATCATCAACTATCTGAAAAGCTATGCCTAAATTTTTACCATATTTTGCATAAATTTCTGCGTCCAAACCAGCCAAAATAGCTGCTGCCTTTGTGCTACCCTCGATTAGAGCAGCAGTTTTATGATAGATCATATCTAAGTAGAGTTTTTTGTCTTCGTTAAACTCCTTGCTAAGCAAAACATCCATAAGCTCGCCAACACTAATCTTACAGACTGACTCTGAGATAGTTTGTGCGATATCTTTATCAAATTTAACAAGTTTGCTATAGGCCTTTGAGTATAAAATATCGCCAAGCATAATGGCATTTTTTGAACCAAAAAGAGCATTTGTAGAGGCACTCCCTCTCCTTGTATCGCTACTATCAATAACATCATCATGCAGCAAACTAGCGGCGTGTATCATCTCAACTATAGCTGCAAGTTTGATAGACTCATCACTTTTTTGAGCAATTTTTAAAAGTAACTTAGAACGAAGCTTTTTACCTGGTTTAATAGTAAGAAACATAGTTGTAGCGTTTTGATAGTTAAGCTCTTTTACATAGTTCAAAATCAAACTATCTATTTCATTTAAAAGTTGCATTATCTCCCTTGTGCCTTAAATTTATCTACTTTTTATCTCGTGATTTTACCTAAAAGAAGTAAAAAAAAGATAAATAAATCAATCTCTTCTCTGTCTAAATAGCAAATATATCTTCTATATATTTTTCTGCCTCATTAGAACTTTTAGCACAAAACTTAGTCTCAATTTTTAGATTAAATCCCCATAAAACATGGATATATGGCATATTTGCCTCATTTGCTGCTAGCATATCTTTTTGGCTATCTCCAACAAATATCCCCTCTTTTGCGCCAAGTGCTTTCATTGAGCTAAAAAGCATGGTTGGATCTGGCTTTTTTGGAGTTTTTTTACTCGTTCCAATGACAAAATCAAAGTATAAATTCAGGCTGTTTTTCTCTACAACATGAGTTACAGTAGTCTCTGGCGCATTGCTTGCAAGTGCCATTTTAAGCCCCTTTGCTTTGCAATATTTAAGCAGTTCAATAGCCTCTTTATAAGGTTTTGCAAAAAGATCATAATTTTTCTTAAACTCTACATTAAAAGAGTCAATCTGCTCTTTTGTAACGCTATCTAGGTTGTAAAACTCTTTTATGGGATCTTTTTTTGGATCGTTTATAGCCTTGATTATAAACTCTTTACTCAAAGGCTCTTTTAAATTCATATTTGCCCTAACGTTGTTGATAGTGTGAAATATAGCATCTGCGCTATCTATAATGGTGCCATCCATATCAAAAATAACAGCTTTCATAACTCTAATCCTTTTTTATTTTATTATAGAGTAAAGTTGTAAATTTCAAAAATAGATTGTCTTTTATCAAAAAAGTAGTATAATGATATATAAATTTAGTTAAAGGAGATATTATGAAACTAAAAGATAGCAAAACAGCTAAAAATTTAATGACAGCTTTTGCAGGTGAAACTCAGGCTTACGCAAGATATACAATGTATGCCAAAGTAGCAAGGAATGAGGGTTATGTTCAAATAAGTGAAATCTTTTTAGAGACTGCAAGAAATGAGATGGAGCATGCTAAAAGATTTTATAAATATCTAAGCGAAGAGCTTACAGGCGAGGCAGTTGGAGTAAATCAAGATGACCATTTTCCGGTAATGGTTGGCACAACTGAGCAAAACTTAAAAGCAGCTGCCAAGGGTGAAAATCATGAATGGACAGATATGTATGTTGACTTTGCAAATATCGCCAAAGAGGAGGGTTTTAGCAAGATTGCCAATACCTTTTTGCAAATAGCCAAAGTTGAAGAGGCACATGAGAAGAGATTTTTAAAACTTCTTAAAAATATCAAAGATGGCGTAGTCTTTCAAAGAGAGATGGAGACTTACTGGATTTGCCAAAATTGTGGCTACATCTACAAAGGCAAAAAAGCTCCAAAAACCTGTCCGGCCTGTGAGCATGGAATGGAGTTCTTTAAACTTTTTGTAGAGGACTATTAGAGAGTTGGTGGGGCTTTTGCCCTGCCTTTTGTTAAATTTCACTGCTTCTAAATTTCATTGCTTTTATTGAAATTTAAACTCTATATTTTGATTGTTTTGTTGAAATTTAACCACTATCCTGCTTTTAAATTTCACTGCTTTTTATAAATTTAACTATTTTTTCAAATTTAAGTGCTTTTCAAATTTAAGTGCTTTTCAAATTTAAGTGCTTTTCAAATTTA
>NZ_CAMYFP010000012.1 GCF_947255105.1 uncultured Campylobacter sp. | reverse complement strand
AGATTCTGCTTCCTCTTCATTGAAAGAGATTGACCCGACTTAAGGGGATTGAAACTAGCTACCATAGTAACCAATGAGATTCTGCTTCCTCTTCATTGAAAGAGATTGACCCGACTTAAGGGGATTGAAACAAATAGAGTTGCTACTTCTGGCAACACCATGTCAGATTGAAAGAGATTGACCCGACTTAAGGGGATTGAAACATTTCTTGAGACCGATTTGAACCAACTGTCCTAAACATTGAAAGAGATTGACCCGACTTAAGGGGATTGAAACGATTTGAACCAATGTCTGCTGTATTTTCTACAGCACATTGAAAGAGATTGACCCGACTTAAGGGGATTGAAACTATTTACTACCAAGTATTGCATAGTGTCTACTATAAGCATTGAAAGAGATTGACCCGACTTAAGGGGATTGAAACTAACTGCTTGATATGGTGCAAGTACTTTTTCTTTAATTGAAAGAGATTGACCCGACTTAAGGGGATTGAAACAAATTATCGCAGTGATTAAATCGATTATTTCACTGGCTATTAAAAGAGATTGACCCGACTTAAGGGGATTGAAACCAAGATGACATCGAGTTAGCTGATGAGAAAAAGTTCTAAATAAAAAGAGATTGACCCGATTAGGGGGATTGAAACTACTAACCTGTCTATCTTAATATGCTTTCGCAATAATTAAGATTAAAAGAGATTGACCCGATTTAAGGGGACTAAAAAGTTCTTTGAAAAAGTGCTGCTCTCTTTTGGTAAGGCTGTTATGAAAAAAGATTAAATTTGTCTATATTGGTAAGCTAGCTGCATAGGGCAAAAGATACAAAACTTGGCTTGTTTTGCCTTAATTTAAATTGATTTTAAATACTTTCTTAGTAAGTTTTTTAAATACTCATTTAGGTCATTTGGGGCAATGACTTTGATAAGTGGGATAAATTGTAAGATAAATGGCATGATTTCATAGTAGTTTGAGACTTTTAAATGTACTTCGCTCTCATCTTGCTTGTGGATTATTGCTTGCGTTTTTAGTGGAATTCTTTCTAAAAATTTTAAAATAGAGTTATCAACCAAAAGCTCAACTATAAAACCTTGGCTATCTATATCAAACCAGATTGAGTTGGCATTTTTAAGTTTTGCCTCGATATCTTTTGTATTTGTAAATCTTTCATTTAAAATATTTAAGTTTTTTATACTTTTTAGATGAAACTTTTTAAATTTATCATCTTTATTTGTATCCAAACAAAGCAGATACCAAAAACCATCAAAATTTGCAATTTTAAGTGGTTTGACTTTGAATTTATAGTCATTGTAAGTAAAATTTATCATCTCTTTATTCTCAATAGCAGAGGCCAAGCTTTTAAAAAACTCCAGGTCGTTACTATCTAAATTTTCGTTTTTTAGCTGTATGAAAAAAGCATCTTTATACTCTTTATTGATCTCTTTAAATAGACCTTTTGATTTTTGATAAATTTCATACCCTTGATTTTGGGTGAAGTTTTTTACAAGGCTAAAAACAACATCATTTTCATCTTTTTTTAGATCTGTTATGATGTAAATTTTATTGTTTAGCTTTATATTTATCCCATCATCTTTTAAAATTTTTATATATCTTGCGATAGTTCTTTTGTCTTTATTAAATATTTTGCATAGATGATTCTCGCTAACTGGGGATTTTGTAAGTAGTTCATAAATTTTTGCTACTTTTTCTAAAGTTGCTTGCGTTGCCATTTTTATCCTTTTTAAGATGATGACAAAAAAATGTCTTTGAAAAGCTCTATAATTTTATCATAAATTTATCAAGGAGGGCTTTATGAGTTATTATCAAAAGATTATAAGATTAATGGAACTTAGAGTAGCTGTTCATTTGGATACTATTTTAAAACTAATGGATGGTAGAGTGGCTGTTTTATATGAGTATTTGGATAAAAATATAAAGCTTGAAAAAGATCAAATTCCTCTGATTTTAAACAAACTAAAAGAAAAACTTGAAATTTATGAAAAAGAGTTTAAGATAGATGAAGATGATATTTTGGAAAAAAATCTAAATTTCTTGCAAAATACCTTAAGTCTTACAAACACGCAGGTAAATATCATTAGAATGGGTGCTGTTGTGTTAAATTATAACTCTTGTATATTGGATCAAATGACATCATCTTATAAAAGCGAGTTAGAAATTTATACCTTTTTTTCTAGGATATTAAACGAGCCAATAGAAAATATAAAAGAGGCATTTGAGTTAAAAAATTCTTTTAGATATATGGTAAAACTTTATGGTGGTTCTGGATACCGTGCAAATATAATCGATACAAAGGATGATTTTTTAAAATATCTGCTTGTTGAAAACGGCATATATAAGTTTATCAAATACTACACTTATGAGTTATCTTCTAGCAATCTTAAATTTAGTGATTTTGACCATATAAAGCAAGATTTAGCTGTTTTAATCCCATATTTAAAATACTCCATTGAAAATGAGCTTAAAGGGGTGAATATTTTGTTTTATGGAAAGCCAGGTGTTGGAAAAAGCGAAATTTGCTCACTAATAGCAAACAAATGCAATGTTTTGGGGCTTGGCATAAAATCATATTTTGATGATTATAATATTCTTTATTCTATGGCAAGGATATCAAGTATAGATTTTATATCAAATTTCGTTAGCAAAGAGACAATTTTTATCTACGATGAGGCTGAGGATATTTTTAGTCTTAACTCCCGCGACAAACAAGACAATAAAGCTTTTGTAAATTATGCTCTTGAAAACAATAAAAGAGTTGTTATTTACATCACAAATGATGTTGGATGTATCGATGAGGCTATTTTGAGAAGATTTGACTTCATAATGGAGTTTAAAGATATTCCTAAAAATCAAAAACTAAAAATCATCAATAAATACTCCAAAAACTTAGTAGATGATAAAACAAAAGAGCTTTTTAGCGGCTCACCCGATCTACAACCAGCTACTATTGCTAAGGTTAGCAAAGTCATAGAAACTCTAAATTTAAAAGATGCTTCAAATGAGTTTAAGCTTCTTACAAACAATACTCTCAATGCTTTTGGATATGGTAAAATGGAGTTTAAAAAAGAGATAACATACACTCCTAAAGAGTATGATATCACACTTTTAAACTCTGATTATGATCTTGAAAACCTAGCCAATAAAATAAAAAATGATGTAAGAATTTGTCTTTATGGACCAAGTGGAAGTGGTAAAAGCGCCTATGCTTTTTATCTGGCTGACAGGCTTAAAAAAGAGCTTATTATAAAGACTGGAAGTGATCTATTGTCACCTTATATCGGCGAGAGTGAAAAAAATATAAAAAATGCCTTTTTACTAGCCAAACAAAAAGATGCGATTTTACTAATCGATGAGATAGAGGGCTTTTTATTTAGTAGAAATAGGGCTACCAAAAGCTGGGAACTAACTATGGTAAATGAGTTTTTAACCTCAATGCAAAGTTTTAATGGCATTTTTATATCAACTTCGAATTTGTTTGAACTAATAGACAGTGCGGTTTTAAGAAGATTTGATTTTATGGTGGAGTTAAGGCCTTTAAATTTCATACAAGCTAAAGATATCTTTCAAAATAGATGTGAAAATTTAGGCTTTAAGCCAAAAGAGGAGCTTTTAAACTCATTTTTAGAGCTAAGCAATATAACAATTGGTGATTTTGAATCAGTAAAAAGAAGTATGAAATTTTTAAATGTAAATAGCGCAGATGAGTATTTTGACCTCTTAAAACAGAGATGTTTGTTAAAGACAAAAGCTAACTTTCAAAATGTATAATCACAGATAAATTTTAAATTTAAGGAGAGTGGGATGGAGAATATCTTAAATAACATAGGCGAAATGAGCATGAAAGATATTTATAGCAAAAATATAAAAATTCCATTTTATCAAAGACCATATAAATGGAAACTTGAGAATGTAAGATATCTTTGTGAAGATATAAAAGATGGTTTTTTAAAAAATAATAAATATCTTTTAGGAAATATAATTTTACATGAGGAAAATGATGAATTAAATATTGTTGATGGGCAACAACGCCTTACTACAATAGCTTTGATATTAAAAAGTTTGAAGAAAAAGATAAATTTGCTAGAAAATATAAACATAAACTCAAACGAGGCTTTAAAAAGAAATTATAGTTTTATAGAAAGCTATTTTTCAAATTTTGAAAGAAAAGGTGATCTTATAGAATTTATTTTAAATAACCTAGTGGTGACCTATATAAAAACTAAAGACCTAGATGAGGCTTTTAAGTTTTTTGATACACAAAACTCTCGTGGCAAAAAGCTTGATGATGTTGATTTGCTAAAAAATCACCATTTTATGCATTTGGGCGATATGGATATTTCCATACAAAAGCAGATTGCAAAAGAGTGGAAAAAGTATAGTTATAATTTTGAGTGGTATGGTTCAAATTCTTTATTGAAATGTGTTATAAACGATCTATTTATTTTAAGGTCAATGTTTGATGATAGGAATTTTTATTTTGATGTTTGGATAAATTATGACAACTCGGTTTTGAATGAGTTTAAAACTCAGATAAAAGGTGAAAATTTAAATTTACGGGATTTTAAATTTAGCTCAAACATAGTTGGTGGAATGATGTTTTTTGACTATACTTTTAAATATGCTCGTATTTATGAAATCATACAACCAAAATCCTATATTTTTGATAAGAAATGGCTTTTAAATCAAGCAATGATAATGCTTTTACTAGTTTATGTGGATAAATTTGGCTTTGATGAAAATTTTGAAAAATTTTATGAGAATGTTTTTGTCTATTTGTTTGCTACATTATCTATAAAATCAAGTGATGGCTTGATGTCTGTTAGGTATAATGGCTATTATTTAAAGAAAAACACAAAAGATATTTTTAATAAAATTTTAAGTAGCGATTATAGTTTTTATCTAATTGAAAGATTGGAAAATGATTTGAAATTTAATTTTCCTAATGATGGTGAAAATAGAGATTATGATAAAGGCGTCAGCTATGTTTTAAATGAGAAATTAAAAAATAAAATTGAAAAAATCTCTTTTGGAAAAATACAAATTAAAAATTAAAAATAAAAGGATAAAAAATGAGCGAATTGATAAATCAATACAACCTAGATAAGTTGCAAGAACAAAATTTTAGTTTTAAAATACCATTTTTTCAAAGAGAGTATTCTTGGGATGGGGAAGATGTTGAAAATTTGATAAATGATGCTTTAGGACACTCTTTAGATGAAAATGATGTTTCAAATTTAGACGATGAAAGTTCTTACTATATAGGAAATATCGTTGTTAAAGAGCAAAAAGATGGCGAACTTATGCTAATAGATGGACAGCAACGCCTTATGACTCTGTATTTGCTAGCTAAATTTACTGGCTTGAAATTTTATAAAATTGGATATTTGGTAGATGATGAGGATAATGAAAATTTAAAAAATATTGATTTTAAAAATCCAAATTTTAAAATGCAAAGTTTAAACGAAATTTGCAAATTTATATTTAGACAATATAAACAAGATAGTGATAAAGCACAAATACAAAAAATGCTTAAAAAAGTTTATTTTACAATGACTACATTAGATGAAAATATGGATGAAAAGCACTATTTTGAAGCTATAAATTTAAATAAAATGCAACTTGGAAAAAGTGATATCTTAAAAGCTCTGTTTTTAAATAAAGCCGATAAGTGCAAGAGAGAAAATTTAGCAAAAATTTGGGAAAAATGTGAAAATATGGAGAGATATTATAATGGAAATTTAAATAATATTAGCTCAATTGAGCAAGTCTCAATAAATCATATTTTAGATAATCTTGGCGCAGATAAAAAGGAAAGTAAAGAGAATAGCCCAGATAATAATGAGGTTTTAGAAGTAAAAAGCATAGTTGATTTTGAGGAGTTTTTGGCAATCGTGGCTAAAATTTTAAATGAAAAAATGCCACTTGACCCTGAAAATCTTATAAAAAATTTCAAACAACATATTTTTGATACAAATTTAAATGAGAATTTTATTACCAAACTTGAGCAATATAGAAAGCTTTTTGATAAATATGTTTTTAAAAGAGGCTTAGAAAATTCATATCTTATTGATAAAAAAGAGGTATCGAACAAACCTTATCTTATGATACAACTTTTGTTTGAAGTTCAAAGCAGCAATGAGTGGCTAGTAAAATATCTAGAAAAGTGCGAAACTTTGGGTGATGTAAACAAACATATTGGTAAATTGGAAGAAATCGACAAAAAAAGAATGCAAGCTTTGATAAAAGATAAAAACTTAGAAAACTTATTAGATCAAGGAACTGACACTCCTCACTATTTTTTCTACAAGCTTGACTATCTTTTGTGGAAAAATTTTGATAACTATTTTAAAGATGAGAAATATCAAACTGTAAAAGAAAGATATTATTTAACAAGACTAAATTCAATTGAGCATATACAGCCACAAAGTAAACGCAATGAAAATGGTTTTAATGAAGATACAATACATAATTTTGGAAATTTAGCTTTAATTTCTGGTGGTAGAAATTCATCTTTGAGCGGACAAACTGTTGTTAAGAAAAAAGTAGACATACAAGACTGGATAGATGGCAAACAAAGAGCTCAAAGCTTAAAAATGATACTAGCTTTAGATAGTGTTAGCATCGAAGATCCGTGGGATTTTGAAAAGGCAAAAAATCACGGTGATGAGATGAAAGAATTATTATTTAAAGATTTAGAAAATAAAAACTAACAATAATCTATCCTAGTTTTTCTAGGATAGATTAAATTTCACCTCTCCAAATACTTTAAAAAATTGGACTCCAATCTTCTTTGTAAAATTTGTAAAGTTATATTAGAGCTCATTGAACATACTTGTGAGACTGAGTATCTACTTTCTTTTAGCATTTCAGCAAGAAGCCCTATTTCTTTTTGACATAGCCAATGAAGATCTGTTTGATATACTCCATGTTTTGCTACAATATTTCCATTTCTAAAATCTTTTGGATTTTTAGGAACTCTAGGAGTTAAATTTATAAATTTATACTGCTCTTTTAAATCAAAATAATCATCATATAGATCATTTGTATTGTAAAATCTTTTACGATTTTCATCATTCATCTCCTCTCTCCAGTTTTCATTATGTGCATATTCTATCTTTAGATGAGCAAGTGTTATTGGTATAGAGATAGATAAAAACAGGATCATTTTAGGATTTATAAACTCCATTGTCTTTTCATCATCAAAAAGCCCATCAAGACTTACTAAATGACTTACATCATTTTTTACAATCTCATCATAAATTTTTATTTTTAACTCATAAATTTCTTTATAGGTCCTGAAATTTAGAGCATTATTTGCTTTTGTCCACTCATGCATATCTGAAATAGAACGAAATTTAGCTAAATTTTGCATTATATATCCTTTTTAAAAATTTCATTTATTAGATTAAAATCCTCTTTTGTGTATCCATATATCACAACTCTACACTTTATATTTGCACTATTGTTTTTAATAAAATGTTTTTTATATAAATTTATCACATTTTTTTTATTAAGTCCGCCAATGCCGCACCCAATTAGAGGAATTCCAAGCTTAATATCAAATTTGCCATATTTTAAAATTTCATTATCAATATTGTTTAGAATATTTTTAATAACATCTAAATTTGGATATTTTGGGAGATTTTTAAATGTATAGTTTAAAACAGCTGCATGAAAAATATGAGTGAAATTTTCGTTGTTTGATATGGTTTTTAGAACTTCACCTGGTTTTAAAGAGCTATTTTTTAGTTTTTCTTGTATCAAACATTCAAGCTCTCCACCGCCACATCTACAAAAAAATGCTCTTGAAACACCGCTTCCAAGCAGCATTAGAGTATTTGATGGATTTACTAAAATATCAGCTTTTTCATCAAGTAAATCACCACGCTTTATACTAATTTCATAAGAGATCATTTAACCCTCCTTTTTGGTCTATGATAGATGATTTTTAAGACATTTTTATGTCTTTTTGTAAGAGGGATAAAATCAGCAGAATTTGAGTTTATGCAACTATCATCTTTCATGGCTACAAAAAACAGCTATAAGACAAATTTGGTTTTGCAAAAAGAAGTGGAATGAGAGGCGGTTTTAGTCAATTTATAAGCAAGAGTTTCATAAACAAATAAAAAACGCGCAGATATCTCACCACGCGTTTTTGCAATTTAATTTAGCCTAAATATATAGACAAAATTTTTGCCATCTTCTCTTGAAGTGATATAAAACATATCATCTCTAATGGCAAGAGCAGTGGCGTCTTTGACTCCGCTAAAGCCATAGACATCTACTATTGTGCGAGTTCTTGGGTCAAGCTTTAAGATGGTTGAATACCTAATTGACAATAGATAAATAAACTCATCTTTTGCGTCCATTCCTGTGATGTAATAGTCGCTCAAATCTCTTTTATCTTTTATCTTTAAGCTTTTATCAAATGTTGGTAAAAACTCGCTTGAGAGCATATTGTCCTCGCTGTTAAAACTTGCGATACTCCAATAATTTTTGATATCGTCAGGAACTGTAGCTATAAAAAACTCTTTATAAAAATCGCTATAATCCCAAGATAAGATGTATTGTTGCTTTGCTCTTACGGTTGAATATCTATCTTTAAAGTCAAGCGTAAAGTCCTCATAGCCCTTATAAAGATATCGCCACGCTAAATTTGCCTCTTTTTTATCTTGATTTGGTGTTAGTTTGAAAAAGGTGTAAGTTTTGTTGTAGCTCATAATGCCAATTGAGTCATTAAAATAACTAGCTGCTACACCATCTTCCAACTGAATAATCCAGTCTTTTGTGCTTTTTAAATATCCTTTTTGTTTTTTGAAATTTTCATCCATTAAAAAAAGTTCCAAATCTTTCGTAGCAAGCAAAAATTCGTCATCTTTGTAGTCAAGTCCCAAAACAGGCGATTTTGTATCTAAATTTAGCTCTATTTTATCGACTTTGATAAGCTCTTTTACATTTTCAACTGCGCCTTTGTTAAAGTCAAGCTCAAAATCATGTGCAAAACTTACAACGCAAAGCGCCAATATAATTTTTAAAATTTTCATATGAACTCCTAATTAGGTAAATAAGGCAAGTTTGGATTCCAGTCGCTTCGATAGTCAATCTCAGTTTCATACCAGTGATCTAGCTCCCAAAACCACTTTGATGGATCAAAAGTCATTCTTGAAGGTGTCGCTGAAGCAAGGTACGGCGGAATTCCAGCAGTTACAAATGATTGAACTAAGTTAAATCCCATCACAACTACAAAAACAATAACGGCGATTTTTCCCATTAAAAACTCTGGCAAAACCCTACCATAAGCTCCCTTTTCGCTTTTATCTATGATAGAACCAACATTTTTCCCAAGTAACAAAATGACTCCCAAAAATAAAAAGACACAAAAATGCACAACAACGACCCAAAACTGTGTATGAGCACCCAAAATCTCAAGTCCAAATCCCTGTTTGATGTCTAAATATCCACCATAAGTTCCATCTAGACTATAGTGCACAAATCCATCATAAAGCCCTAGGCACGCAAGAAACAAAAGACTTGCAAGATATCTCATTTTGCAACCATAGCGAACGATTAAAATCGCCATAAATGAAATTGCAACCATGCAAAATCTCTCATGCCAACACATAATGCAAGGGCTATCGCCCATTCCAAAGCCCAAAACAATGCACGCAATTCCAACAGGAAGTGCTACAAGCAAAAGCCCAGCAAGTGCAAAAAGATTAAAAAATAATTTTTCATCATCGCCCCAAGTTTCGGGGATATTTTGATATTTACTCATCTTTTTCTCCTAAAAATTGCCCATTGGTAAAACTGTAAATTTATTAACATATGCCATCATGAAGATCAAAATAAAAATTCCAGCATATGTAAAATAAAAGACTCGATTTTTTTTCTCAGGCTTTAGCCAAAGAAACAGACCGGCTAAGAAAAACATTAGCACCATTAAAAATTCCATGACGCATCCTTTGTAAGAATTATGTAACAGATTATACATCGTTTTTTAAAAATTACAACTTAATAATAATGATTATCTTTAAAATTTTATTTTACATATCTCTTAAATAAAAATGTATTTATATTGCAATCATTATCATCATTGGTGTAGTTTTTACCTATTTTTTAAAACTATTCTATAAATTTACTTTTCTTTATGATAGGTGGCTTTTAAGACATTTTTGTCTCTTTTTGTAAGAGGGATAAAATTAGCAGAATTTGAGTTTATACAACTATCATCTTTAATTTTAAATTCATTTTTCTATCCATCTAAATTTCAATAAAAAAATTAATTATTGTGTTATAATTTTCATTATCATAAAAGGAGTGTATTATGAACAGATACAAATTTTTTCGTCAGTTTCATATCTATTTGAGTCTATTTTTTCTACCAGTTGCTTTGCTTTATGCAGTTAGTGGGCTTGCTTATATCTTTGGCGCCAATCAAGACTTTATGGCTACAAAAAACAGCTATAAAACAAATTTGGTTTTGCAAAAAGGAGCAGAGCAAGAGGTGGTTTTGCAATTTTTAAAAGAGCAAAATATAAAAATTCCAAGCGATGTAAATCTCAAAAAAGACAAAAAGCAAGGCGGGCTTACTATGGGAACTGCAAGCTATAGCATAAATGTCAAGCAGGCAAAAGATGAGCTTGTTGTAACTACTACAAAAAGAAGTTTTTTGGGCAACATCATCATGCTTCACAAAGACAAAACTGGTTGGTATTTTAGGATTTTATCGATAAGTTTTGGCTTTTCTTTAATGCTTTTTTATCTCTCTGGTTTGATGATAACTTTCTTTGCCAATAAAAAAGAGCGAAAAGCACAGCTCTTAGTTATTGCTGCTGGCATTTTTGCATGTGTGGTTTTGGGCTATATTAGTCTTTAAATTTGGGCTGTTTTTATAAGTTTAAGTAGTTTAAATTTCAAATAGGTTTTTAGATAATGGCGATTAAAAAGTTTTAAAAGAGCTGCTGTGTTGTGGCTAAAAGATAGTTTGTTTTATAACAATGACAAAGGGCTTTTAACATTTGAGGATGATGTAAAAGTAGCTTAAATTTGAGTAATGATAGCAGTTTTGACTTCAAAACAAAGAGATAAAAGTGGTTGGATTGTTGTTTAAATATGCTATGTGAGGCTTGCGAAACCCACTTGCTTTTCAAATGGGTTCGCAATAGTAGCTTGCTACCTCAATAAAGGATTTGAGCCACCACCTGCTGCTTTATATTTTTTGACAACGGTGCCTTTTTTGTTAAATTCAAAGATAGTTGTCTCGCTGACGTTAGAGCCAAGGTGTCTTATCTTTGTAAATGGATAATACCAAATTTCACCATTTTTAGTCTCTTTTTTGTTGAGTGGATAGCCGACAATCTTTTCAACATCAGTCATTTTACTCTTGCCTTCAACTATCTGATCCATTTTTGTTGTTGTGACCTCTACTCCCTCTGTATAGGCACCAACATCTTGTAACTTAGCACAACCCGTGAAAAGTAGGGCAGCAGCAAACAGTGAAGCTAAAACTGATTTTTTCATAATTTCTCCTAATAAAGTTTTATTAAAGTTAAAAACTTACTTTAATACTAGATTATAACAGGATTTTACAAAATAGAGAATATCTTTGAAATTTAAATTGCGATTTGTTTTCAAAAATAGTAATTTTATGGACTCTTAAGAGTTGCCTAAACAGCTTAAATTTGAATCCAAACTAGAGCTCTGCACAAACTCTAGTTTGGATGCTATCTGCTTGCTAGACTAAGAAGCATATGGGCTAGCAAATTTGAAGCTGTTGCGGCGTCGTCATAGTTTATCTGCTCTTTTGTGTTGTGACTTATGCCATTTTTGCATGGTATAAAGAGCATACCTACATCTTTTGCTATTCCTACCATATTCATAGCGTCGTGTCCGGCGCCACTTGGCATTTTGTGAGTTTTGATATCTAGCTTTTTGGCCTCATTTTTGGCTAGCTCTATGATGTTGTCGCTTAGCTTGACAGGCGTATCTTTTACAAGCTCTCTTATGCTATATCCAAAGCCCTCTTTTTTGCACAACTCATCTATCATCTCTCTTGCCTCTTTATCTACGCTCTCTAGCTCCTCTTTGGAGATATCCCTTATATCAACGCCCATTGTTACACTTCCTGCAATGACATTCAAAACGCCAGGTTTTGCCTTGACGTATCCAACTGTTGCAACTGTGTTTTTTCTCTGTTTGGCGATATTTTCTAAGGCGATTATGATCCTACTTGCCATCAAAAGGGCATCTTTTCTCATATTCATAGGTGTTGCGCCGCTATGATCTGCTCTTCCTTCGATGGTGAGCTCAAACCTAACAGGTGCAGCGATACCGTTTACCAAGCCAACTGGAATGCATAGTCGCTCCAAAACAGGACCTTGCTCAATGTGGAGCTCTATGTAGGCGCCAAAGGTGTTGTTGGCTAGCTTTATCCTGTCTAGT
This sequence comes from uncultured Campylobacter sp., assembly GCF_947255105.1. GTDB lineage: Bacteria > Campylobacterota > Campylobacteria > Campylobacterales > Campylobacteraceae > Campylobacter_B. Next base: position 21,815 of record NZ_CAMYFP010000012.1, on the reverse strand, counting down.
TTTAAGACGTCACAACCAAACTCTTTTGCCGCTTCATAGGCGCTTATGTCATCTTCATCTTTTAACTCTTTTAGCCTTTTTTCATCTAGCTTTCCAGCAATTAGCTTGCTACCCATCGTAGCCATCTTAAATCTGCTTGACTCTTCTGCTGAAAAGACGATGAGAGTTAGATCTCTTAGTGGTTTTTTGCCACTCTCTTTTATAGAGGCAATTGCCTCAAGTCCGCACATAACGCCAAGTGCGCCATCATAGCAGCCACCGTTTGGGACACTATCTAAGTGCGAGCCAGTTGCTATGCTAGGAAGTGTGCTATCTTCTCCTTTTAAAGTCAAAAAAATATTGCCAAAGCCATCCTCTTTGTGGCTAAGTCCTAGCTTGCCAGCAAGCTCTAGTAGATGTTTTCTTGCTGCTTTTTCCTCTTTGCTAAAGGCAAGTCTAGTTATGCCGCCGCCCTCAAGTGCGCCAAATTTAGAGATATCTTCAATACTTTTTATAAGTCTTTCTCTATTTATCATCTCTTATCCTTTAAATTTCAAAATGACAGCCAAATTTAAATATCATCACTCAAATATCACATCTGGAAATTTATAGACCAACTTACCACTCTTTATGGTATGAGTTACCGCTCCTTTTAGCTCTTTGCCAAAAAGAGGTGAGTTTGTTGACTTGGATTTGTTTAGCTTCTCATCATAGAGATATTTAAGCTCTTTATCGATAATCGCAATGTCTGCTAACATTCCCTCTTTTATAGCACCTTTGTTTTTAAGTCCTAAGATTTTGGCAGGATTGGTTGAGGTTAGCTCGCACATTCTCTCAAAAGTGATAACGCCATCTTCAACTAATTTTAAAGTAAGTGGAACTAAGGTCTGAAGTCCCAAAATTCCAAAGCTAGCTCTATCAAACTCTACAAACTTATCATCATAAAAATGCGGTGCGTGGTCGGTTGCAATAACATCTATAAGCCCACTTTTCAAAGCCTCTCTAACAGCTATTTTGTCGCTTTCTTCGCGAAGTGGTGGCGACATTTTGTAGTTGGAGTCATAGCCCATCAAGCACTCATCTGTAAAGCTAAAGTGATGAGGTGTCGCCTCGCAAGTGATATTTACTCCCTCTTTTTTTGCCATCTCTATGATCTTTAGTGACCATTTTGAGCTAACGTGAGCTATGTGAATGTGACCGCCTGTAAGTTTTGCCAATAGCATATCCCTACTAGTCATAATCTCCTCTTTTTCGCGTGGCATTCCCTTTAGTCCAAGCAAAGCGCTAACTCTTCCCTCATGCATCACGCCACTTCTACAAAGCGAACAATCCTCACAGTGGCTAATGACAAATGAGCCAAAGTGTGCGCTATATTCTAATGCAGCTCTCATAACATCACTTGAGCTAACAGGCAACCCATCATCGCTAAACGCCACCGCGCCAGCCTCTATCATATCGCCCATCTCAGTTATGTGACCGCCATCTAGCCCTTTGGTGATGGCGCCTATTGGAAGTAGGTCGATAAGCCCAACTCTTTTGGCTTTTGCAATCATATCGCGAGTTATGACTGCGTTGTCATTGACGGGGTTTGTATTTGCCATAGGAAGAGCTGTTGTAACGCCACCTGCAACAGCCGACATTGAACCAGTTTTGATATCGTCTTTATACTCAAGTCCAGGATCTCTAAAATGAACATGCATATCGATAAGTCCAGGAAAAACTAGCTTATCTTTAGCATCTATTGTAAGATCTGCTTTGATAATCTCATCTGTAATTTTGGTGATTGTGTCATCTTTGATGAAGATGTTGGCTTTGGTTGTGCCACAGGCATTGACAATTGTGCCATTTTTTATAAAGATACTCACTTTTTACCCCTAATTTCTACTTAAAATGTCAAAGATAGCCATTCTTATGGCAACACCATTTTCAACTTGATTTAAAATAACAGAGCACTTTCCATCAGCAACATCTGAATTTAGCTCAACGCCTCTATTTATCGGTCCTGGATGGAGCACTACAGGGTTATTTGCAAGGGCAACTCTTGCTCTGTTTAGACCAAAAAATTTACTATACTCTCTTTTGCTTGGAAAGGCTACTTCATCATTTTGTCTTTCAAGTTGAATTCTAAGCATTATGATAGCATCGGCACCATCGACTGCTTCGTTTATATTTTTTGCCACTTCGCACTCAAAGGCATCGACTCTGTTTGGTAGCATAAAAGGTGGTCCAAAAAGAGTTATGTGAGCGCCAAATTTCTTCATGCCCCAAATATCACTTCTTGCAACTCTACTATGATCAATATCTCCAATAATTGCTATCTTTTTGCCATTTAGATCGCCTTTGTGCTCCATGATAGTAAAGATATCAAGTAGCCCTTGACTTGGATGTTCGTTTTTGCCATCGCCTGCATTTACGATGTGAGCATCGACATTTTTTGCCACAAACTGCACACTTCCTGAAGAACTGTGTCTTATGGCAAAAAACTCAGCCTGCATAGCTTCCATGTTTTTGATGGTATCGATGAGTGTTTCACCTTTGGTTACGCTGCTTTGAGAGGAGCTGAAATTTATGGCATCAGCTCCCAATCTTTTGGCAGCTGTCTCAAAAGATGTTCTTGTGCGAGTTGAGTTTTCAAAAAAGGCATTGATGACTGTTTTGCCACGTAAGATGTCTGATTTTTTGATTGGCTCTTTGTTTAGTTTTTTGTATTTTTTAGCAAGCTCTATAAAAAAGAGCATCTCCTCTTTGCTAAGATCTCTAAGTCCTAGCAGATCTTTTCGTTGGTAACTCATTTTACACTCCATTTTTTAAGAGCAAATTTTAACAAATTTTTTCTTAAATTTAGTTATTTTTTTCTCTATGCATTTTTATATAGATATGCAATATATCTATCGCAGCTGGAGTTATACCGCTAATTTGCGAAGCATTAAATAGAGTTGGCGGGTTAAATTTATTGAGCTTTTCTACAACTTCATTTGAAAGACCAGAGATCTTTTTAAAGTCGATATCAGATGGAATTTTTATCTTCAAAAACTCAACCATTTGGCTAACTTCCTCTTTTTGGAGTTTTATGTAGAAGTAGTATTTGGATTCGATGAGAATTTGTTCAAGTGAGATAGCCATAAATTTATCAAACATTGGATGAAGTTTTTGAAGCTTCTCTTTGGTAAAGCTCTTTCTTGCAACTATCTTTTGCAAAGTTATGTTTTGTACTATCGCCTCTTCATCAAGGCTTTCTAAGAGCTTTAAATTCTCTTTTGATGGCGTTAGGGTGGTGTTTAGCAGATAGTCCATTCCATCATCTATCTCTTTTTTTATCTTTTGTGTAAGTTCAAAGGTGGCTTTGTCTATAAGACCGATATCATAACCATATTTGTTTAGCCTCAAAAAGGCATTGTCTTCGCGTAAAAGTAGCCTATATTCGGCTCTGCTAGTAAACATTCTATATGGCTCTTTTGTCCCTTTTGTAACTAAGTCATCTATCAAAACACCAATATAAGCCTCATCTCTTCGTAAGATTAGTGGCTCTTTTTCATCTAGCGCTAAAGAGGCGTTGATACCAGCTATAAGTCCTTGCGCTGCGGCCTCTTCATAACCTGTTGTGCCATTGATTTGACCAGCAAGAAAGAGTCCATCTATTTTTTTGGTCTCAAGTGAGTGTTTTAGCTCAGTTGGCTCAACATAGTCATACTCAATAGCATAACCATGCCTTACTATGCGAGCATTTTCAAAGCCCTCTATAGTGTGTAGAAACTCAACTTGCACATCATAAGGCAGTGAAGTTGAGAGTCCATTTACATAGTATTCTGTAGCATTTGCAGTTTGTGGCTCTACAAATATATGGTGGTGCTCTTTGTCTTTGAAGCGGTTTATTTTATCCTCTATACTTGGGCAATATCTTGGTCCAACTCCCTCTATCTGACCTGTAAAAATAGGTGCTTTGTCAAAATTTGCTCTTATGATATCGTGAGTTTTTGTGTTGGTGTAGGCTATAAAGCAGGGGAGTTGTGTCGGAGAGAAATTTTTGGTTTTGTGGCTAAATGGAGTTGGATTTGTATCGCCATCTTGTCTATCAAGTGTGCTAAAATCAATACTTTTTGCATCTATTCTAGGGCAAGTTCCAGTCTTTAGTCTGCCCATATCAAGTCCTAGCTCTTTAAGACTAGCTGATAGTTTGGTGCTACTTAACTCTCCAACTCTACCGGCTTTTAGCTTATTTGTGCCAACATGAACTAAGCCATTTAGAAAGGTGCCTGTTGTTATGATGAGTTTTGTGGTGTTGTAGATGTTGTTAAGATGAGTTTTTACGCCACAAATTTTGCCATTTTTTGTTAAAATATCAGTTGCAATCTCTTGACTAATGGTTAAATTTGGAGTATTTAGAAGTAAATTTCTAGCAAAAATTCTATATTTATCCATATCAATTTGGGCTCTAGTGCCTCTAACGGCTGGACCTTTGCTCTCATTTAAGATACGAAACTGTATGCCGCAATTATCAGTTATTAGCCCCATTGCTCCGCCAAGTGAGTCAATCTCTTTTACTAAATGTCCCTTTGCAAGTCCGCCAATTGCAGGATTGCAGCTAGTTGCACCAATTTGTTCGGCAAGTATAGTTATAAGTAGAGTCTTTTTTCCCATCTTTGCAGCAGCCAAACATGCCTCAATCCCCGCATGACCGCCACCAACTACAACAACATCATAATCCATCTTTTTTGCTCCTTATAAAAAGCTCTCATTTTATCAAAAGTTTAATTGTAAAATTATAAAATCACAATAAAAAAGGCTAAATTTGAACTGCGTAGAGAGATTGAAAAAAGAGGTTTTAAGTGGCAGAGATATCACCAAAGAAGAGGCGTTAGAGCTTGCAAATACAGAGCATCTTTTGGCTCTTTTGGAGGCTGCAAATGAGATTAGAGAGAGCTTTTGTGGCAATGAGTTTAATCTTTGCTCTATCATAAATGTAAAGTCAGGAAGGTGTAGCGAGAATTGCAAATTTTGCGCTCAATCTGCACATTATAAGACAGGTTGCGATATCTATCCGCTTCTTAAGGTAGATGAAGTTTTGGAGGCTGCAAAAAAATGTGATAGAAATTTAGTTGATAGATTTTCTTTAGTTTCTAGCACAAAAGAGCTTAGAAAAAGAGATATTACAGAGATTAAGGAGCTTTATAGCGCTCTTTCTTCACAGACCACTCTTCATCTTTGCGCCTCATTTGGTCTAGCAGATGAAGAGAGTTTAAGAGAGCTTAAAAAAGCAGGAGTGAAGACCTATCATCACAACCTTGAGACATCTAAAGGGTATTTTACAAATATCTGTACAACTCACACTTTTAAAGATCGAGTTGCTACTATAAAAGCAGCAAAAAATGCGGGGCTTGATGTTTGTAGCGGCGGGATATTTGGGCTTGGCGAGAGTATGAGCGATAGAGTAGATCTTGCATTTACTTTAAAAGAGCTTGAGGTAAGTTCGGTTCCTATAAATATCTTAAGCCCCATAAAAGGAACGCCGCTTCAAGATAGAGAGATTTTAGAAGAGGATGAGATTTTACGCACAATAGCGGTTTTTAGATTTGTCTTGCCAAAGGTCTATTTGCGCCTTGCAGGTGGCAGAAAAGCACTCAAACAAAAGCTTTCTTTGGCGCTAAATGGCGGGATAAACTCAAGCATAACTGGGAATTTTTTAACAACTACTGGGCAGAGTGTAAAAGATGATAAAATTATGATTAAAAAATATGGTTTTAGGACAAAGAGAGATGTTTAATGGACTTATCAAAGAGATTGCGACTGTTAAAAGTTATGAAAACAATATCTTAACTCTTAGAGCAAAACATAGACCAAATTTAGGTGCAAGTATCGCTGTAAATGGAGCTTGTCTTAGTGTAATAAAGCTTTTTGATGATGGCTTTAGCCTAGAGCTTAGCTTTGAGAGTAGGAGAAATTTAGCTGTAGAAAACTTCAAGGGCAGGGTGCATATCGAGCCTGCAATGAGGCTTATGGACGCTGTTGACGGACATTTGATACAAGGGCATATCGATGGTATTGCTACCATAAGAAAGGTTGCAAAAGTAGAAAATGGCACTGATTTTTATCTAGAGCTTCCAAAAGAGCTTATGCCTCTTATGGCAAACAAAGGAAGTGTTGGCGTTGATGGTGTGAGCCTTACTATAAATGAAGTGATAGACAGCCTCTCTCAAATACGCCTTACAATCATTCCAATAACCCTAAAAGAGACTCTTTTTGGCGAGTATAAAGTAGGAAGAAGGGCCAATATAGAAAGTGATCTTCTTGCAAGATATGTGGAAAGAGTGGCTAAGTATAAGGAGAGCTCTTGGCAAAAGATAGACCAAATTTTGGCAACTTATTAGAGTTAGATGGCAAAGAGCGGCTACTTTATGGCTTTACTACAAGAGAGGGTGGAGTTAGTAAAGGACCTTATGAGAGTTTAAATTTGGCTTTGCATGTTGGCGATGAAAAAGAGAGTGTCTATAAAAACAGAGAGATTTTGGCGCTAAATTTGAAGCTAGAGAAAAACTCACTTATTTTTATGGAGCAGGTTCATGGAGATGAGGTTGTAGTTGTAGATGAAGACTTTTACAGCAGATATCAAAAAGAGCCCTTCTATCCAAAGTGCGACGCCATTATCACCCATCTTAAAAATGTAGCACTTTGTGTTATGGTGGCTGACTGTGTGCCTGTTTTGTTGGTTGATATCAAAAACAGAGCAATAGCCGCAGTTCACGCAGGAAGAGCTGGAGTTTGTAAAAAGATAGTATCAAAAACTATAGAGAAATTTAGAAGAATTTATAAGAGCAAAAGTGATGATATAAGAGTCTTTTTAGGTCCATCAATTGCTACTTCTTGCTATGAAGTGGGGGATTTAAATTTCAAAGAGCTTAAACAATTTAACAAAAACAATAAATTTGCTCTAAAAGAGGCAATTTGCTATGAACTTTCTATCTTTAGTATAAAAAACATCTTCAAAAGTAAAACTTGCACCCATTGCGATAGCCGCTATTTTTCCTATAGAAGAGATAAAATTTGCGGAAGAAACGCTGGTTTTATAGCAATTATTTAAATTTATCAATATTTTATCTTTATTTGCTATAATCAACCTTTCAAACTTCGCACACACCAATCCTTTTTTAGTTGCATTTTGCTAAGGGGTGTGGAGGTAAAAACTAATTATTTAAGGAGAAACTCATGGTAACAATGAGAGATTTATTAGAGTGTGGTGTCCATTTTGGTCATCAAACAAGAAGATGGAACCCAAAGATGAAAAAGTTCATTTTTGGCGAGAGAAAAGGTATCTATATCATAGATTTACAAAAAACTATAAGATACTTTAGACATACCTACAACATCGTAAGAGACGCAGCAGCTGAGGGCAAAACAATCCTTTTTGTAGGCACCAAAAAACAGGCTGGCTCATCTATAAAAGAGTTTGCACAAAAATGCGGTATGCCATATGTCAATCACAGATGGCTAGGCGGAATGCTAACAAACTTCGAAACTATCAGACAATCAATTAGAAAATTAGAAGTTATCGAAACTATGGAAGAGGATGGCAGTATAGATCTTCTTACAAAAAAAGAGGCTTTGATGTTAAGAAGACAAAAAGCTAAGCTTGAGGACTATCTTGGCGGAATTAGAGAGATGAAAAAGCTTCCTGATATGATGTTTGTTATAGATGTCGTAAAGGAGAGAATTGCAGTTGCAGAGGCAAACAGGCTAAAGATTCCAGTAGTTGCACCACTTGATACAAACTGCGATCCTGATTTGGTTGATTATCCAATTCCAGGTAATGATGACGCTATAAGAAGTATTCAACTCTTTTGTCAAGAGATGGCAGCAGCTATTGAAGAGGGAAAAGCCTTAAGAGATGAAGATGCTGAGCCAAAAGAAGAGGTTACTCAAGAAGAGAAAGATGAGGCTCTAAAAGAGGCTATGGAAGATGAAGAGAGCTTCGATGATGAAGATATCGATGAAGATATTGATGAGTACTCAAAGGAGGAGAAATAATGCAAATAACAGCCCAAATGGTCAAAGAGTTAAGAGAGAGCTCAGGCGCGGGAATGATGGATTGCAAAAACGCCCTTGTTGAGTGTAAGGGCGATATAAAAGAGGCAATGAAATATCTAAGAGAAAAAGGTCTTGGTCAAGCTGCTAAAAAGGCAGATAGACTTGCAAGCGAGGGTTTGGTAAATGTTACTGTAAATAGCGACTTTACAAAGGCAACTGTTGTAGAGATCAACTCAGAAACAGACTTTGTTGCTAAAAATGATAAATTTATAAAGCTAGTTGATGAGACAACAAAGCTTATCCAAGAAAACAATATAGATGACTTGGACAAACTAGCTAAATGCAAGGTAGATGGAGTTGATTTTAACGACTACATTACCAACCAAATCACCATTATCGGAGAAAATCTAGTTGTAAGAAGATTTAAGACACTTAAGGCTCAAGTTGTAAATGGCTATCTACACTCAAATGGCAGAGTTGCTGTTGCAATTGCAGCAAACTGCGGAAATGCCGATAAAAAAGAGGTAGAAAAACTTTTGAGAAACCTATCTATGCATATAGCCGCTATGAATCCAAAGGTTATAAGCTACAAAGAGTTTGATAAAAATTTCGTTGAGCAAGAGAGTGTTGCTATCAAAGCACACGTTGAGAAAGAGAACGAAGAGCTTCAAAGACTTGGCAAACATCTCATAAAACTACCAGAATACGTAAGTAGGTTGCAACTAAGTGATGAGGTGTTAAAACAAGCAGAAAACGCAGCAAAAGAAGAGCTTAAAAAAGAGGGCAAACCTGAGAAAATTTGGGATAAAATTTTGCCTGGAAAGATGGATAGATTTATAGCTGATAATACTTTGCTCGACCAAAGAGATACACTTCTTGGACAATTTTTTGTAATGGATGAGAAAAAGAGCGTAGAGCAGGTCATAGAAGAGGCTAGCAAAAAGCTTGGCGATAAGATAGAGATAATCTCATTTGTAAGATATGAAGTAGGCGAGGGCTTGGAGAAAAAGAGCGAGGACTTTGCTGCAGAAGTTGCAGCACAGATGAATTAATGATCTTGCAAGGTGTAGGCTTAACTCATAAGTTTGACTACACACTATTTTCAGATATAAACTTTGACCTAAATTTAGGTCAAAGTATCTCCATTGTTGGAAGAAGTGGTTGCGGTAAATCCACTTTTTTGCACATTTTATCCACTCTTTTAAAACCAGATAGTGGCGAAGTTATTTATAACAACAGATCCATTTATAACCTAACCAAAGATGAGAGAGTTGAGATTTGTAGATATGATTTTGGCATAATCTTTCAAGCTCACTATCTTTTCAAAGGCTTTAGTGCGCGAGAGAACATAGAGCTTGTAGCCCTTCTTGCAAAACAAAAGGTTGATTTAGAACTTTTAAAAGAGTTAGAAATAGAGGATATCTTAGACAAAAAAGTTGGCGAGCTTAGCGGCGGACAGCAGCAACGTGTCTCAATAGCTAGAATACTTACAAAAAAACCAAAAATAATCTTTGCCGATGAGCCAACTGGCAACTTAGATCAAAAAACAGCAGCGCAGATAATGGCGGTAATATTTAGATATATAGAGGCAAAAAATGCAGCCCTGCTTCTTGTTACTCATGATACAACTCTTGCCAAAAAGTGCCTAAAAACTTATACTCTACAAGATCAAAGCCTTATTGAAATTTAAGCTTATTAAGCGATAAGTAAAGAAAAATATCATAAAATACTACTCTAAAAAATTCATAAGGATTGAAGATGAAAATTTTACTTATCAGTAGTGATACGGCTGTAGAAAGCATCATTGGTCTTTGCTTAGACAAACCTGGATTTGAACTCTTAAATGACGAGAGCAAGGTAGATGAGTGCGATTTAGTTGTTAAAGATGTAGATGAGAAAGAGGAGCTAAATTTAGAAAACTTCAATCAATCCAAAACGCTATTTTTAGTAACAAGCTCAAACCATATAAATTTAAAATACAAATTAGTTAAGCCCTTTTTACCAACAGATTTCATCAACTTTCTAACCTCATATGAAAATATCCTAAAACAAGAAGAAGAGGATATTTTGAAAAGTGCAAAAGATGACAAAAGTGAAAATATCAAAAACATCACAAATATCATAGATGAGCTAGACAGCATGGACAAAAAGCAGAGCTTAGAGAGCGTTGCCGATGAGATTGCAACTACCAATCTTATGCTTGATGATACCAAAGAGAAGGAGCCATCACAAAAGCTTGAAGGTAGCACCATACAAGAGCTTAGCGACTCACTTGACATTAAGATGAAAAAAGATGACGATTTGCCGTTGCAAGATATCGCAAAAGAGCTAAATACGCCACTAGAAAAAGAGCAAAAGGCGCAAAATGAGATATTTGGCGATCTTGATGAGATAAAAATAGAGCCGCTTGATACCACAGATACAAAGGAAGAGAAAAAAGATAGGCAGAGCGATAAGGTTGATTTATTTTTTGATAAAAAAGATGAAGAAGAGAACAAAAAAGAGAGAGAAGATATAGCAGACGAAGAGGATGAAGAAGAGCTAGATGTTGATGAAAATAGCAAAAATAGAGATGAACTTTGCCTTGATGACTTGGAAGAGAGACTTAAAAACTCCATCACCAAAAGCATAAAAAAGAGCCTTAAAAAAGAGAATTTAAATGCTATTGAGATAAAAATCAAAGTTAAATTTAAGGAAAAATAGTTGAAGGGCTTTTTCTTAATCATCTCAGGACCTAGCGGAAGTGGCAAAAGCACACTTATAAAAAGACTTTTAAAAAGTAGTGATGATTTTTATTTTTCTATCTCATCTACAACAAGAGCGCCTAGAGATGGTGAAGTAGATGGCAAGCACTACCACTTTATAAGCAAAAAAGAATTTGAAGAATCTATCAAAAAAGATGAGTTTTTGGAGTGGGCCTATGTCCATAATGACTACTATGGAACCTCTCTAAAAGAGCCAACAAAAGCTGTAGATAGCGGCAAGATAGCCATTTTGGATATTGATGTTCAAGGACAAAAGATAGCTAAATCCAAGCTAAAAGAGAGAGTAAGCTCAATTTTTCTTACCACTAAAAATTTAAAAGAGCTTGAAAAAAGACTTACAAATAGAGGAAGCGAAGAGAGCCAAAAACTAAAAAAGCGGCTAGAAAATGCACTAATTGAGATAAAAGAGATAAAAGAGTATGACTATTTAGTTATAAATTCCGACTTGGAAGAGTGTTATTTAGAACTTTGTGCTATAGTTGAGAGTCTGAAATTTAAGACTTCAAATTTAGATGTGGATAAATTTATTAAAAATTGGAATTAAGGAGAGATCATGGCTGTAGGACCTTGGCAAGTAGTTGTTATATTGGCTATTATTATCTTGCTTTTTGGCGGCAAAAAGATACCTGAGCTAGCAAAAGGATTGGGTAAAGGAATTAAAAGTTTCAAAAATGAACTTGAGAGCAGTGATGAGGCAAAGGCTGAGATAAAAGACGACAAGCCTAAAAGTAGCGAGGCTGTAAATAAAGAGCAAAAAGAAGCTTAAGCTTTGAAAGATTTAGTTAAAGCAGAGCTTTTAAAGCTCATTGGAGATTTTGATTGTTATTTAGAGAGTCCAAAAGACAAGTCGCTTGCTCACTATGCTACACCACTAGCTTTCTCTTTGGCAAAGGAATTTAAAAAAGCGCCTAAGATTATTGCAGATGAGATAGTTACAAAAGCTGCAAATAGCGAGATTTTTACCTTAAGTTCTTTGAATGGCTATATCAACATACATTTAAAAGAGAGCTATCTAAACTCTCTTGCCTCAGAGTCTTTAAAACAAAGAGAGCAAAAGTCTATACTCAACCCAAATGCCGAAAATATCCTACTTGAATATGTCAGTGCCAATCCAACAGGACCTCTTCACATAGGTCATGTAAGAGGCGCTGTTTATGGCGATAGTTTGGCAAGAGTTGGAAGATATTTAGGCCACAAAATCACAACAGAATACTTTATAAACGACGCTGGCAATCAGATAGAGCTACTTGGCACCTCCATACTTTTGGCAGGTCAAAAAAATATTTTAAATAAAGATGTGGAGTATCTTCAAAATTGCTATAGAGGCGAGTATATAGATGAGTTAGCGACCAAAGCCGTCAAGCAGTTTGGCAAAGAGATTTTATATGAGATAGACAATGATGAGGTAGTAAAAAAGATTAGCCTTTGGGGCAAAGATGAGATGCTAAAAGTCATTAAAAAAAATCTTTTTGATGCAAATATCACCATAGAAAACTGGGTTAGTGAAGCCTCTTTATATGATGAGTTGCAGCCAACTTTGGAAAAATTAGAGCAAAACGGCGCTATTTATGAAAAAGATGGTGCTCTTTACATCTCATCTAGCAAAGTTGGCGACGAAAAAGATAGAGTTGTCATAAGAGACGACAAAAGACCAACCTATCTAGCGGGCGACATTGTCTATCACTACAACAAATTTAAAAGAGGCTATGACCACTATATCAACATCTGGGGCGCCGATCACCACGGATATATTTTGCGCTTAAAGGCTGCTATTAGATTTTTGGGATATGACGATGAGAGGCTGGAGGTCATTTTGGCGCAGATGGTTTCACTGCTTAAAAATGGCGAGAGCTTTAAGATGAGCAAAAGAGCTGGCAATTTTATCTTGATGGGCGATGTGCTTGATGAGATTGGAAGTGATGCGTTAAGATTTATTTTTATCAGTAAAAAGTGCGATACGCCGCTTGAATTTGATGTTGAAGAGCTTAAAAAAGAGGATAGCTCCAACCCAATTTTTTATGTAAATTATGCACACGCAAGAGTTCATCAGCTCTTTAAGAGAGCGCAAAAGAGTTTTGATGATGTTGCTAGTTATGAGATAAAAGAGTTAAATAGCGATGCAAAGGCTCTGCTTTTTGAAGCACTTAGATTAGATGAGGTGCTAGATGATGCCTTTAGGCAAAGGCAGCTCCAAAAAATAACAGATTATTTAGTAGCTTTGAGTGCTAAATTTCATAAGTTTTACAATGAAAACAGAGTGCTTGGCAGCAAAGATGAGAAGAGTTATCTCAAGCTTTTTGCTGTAGTAGCGGTAACTATAAAAAAAGCCCTTAGTCTAGTTGGCATAGAGGCAAAAGAGAAGATGGCAGACTAAATGGCTCTAATTCGCCTAAGCAAAGAGGCCTATTTTAACAATATAGATGAGATTAGCAAAAAATCTGGCGGTAAAGATAGGATAATATTGGTCTTAAAAGACAACGCCTACGGACATGGTGCAAAAGAGATTGGCTCTTTAGCAAAAAGCAGCGGTATCAAAAAATGCGCAGTCAAAAACGAAGATGAGGCAAGAGAGCTATCTCAGTTCTTTCCATGGATTTTGATACTTTCACATAGACCAACAGGCAAAGAAGATCCACGTTTTATCTATGCGATTAATGACTTTTCGCAAATTAACAAACTAGCGCCACACACCAAAGTCCATTTGGCGCTTGACTCTTTGATGCATAGAAATGGCATTACAAAAGATGAGTTAAAGCCAGCTCTAAAGCTTATAAGCGAGCAACAGCTAGAGCTAATTGGCGCCTATACGCACTATAGAGCTGCTGATGAGTTTAGCGCTGATTTTTATGTCCAAAGAAAAAGCTACCTAGAGTTAAAGGAGTTTTTAAGAGAAGAGGCCAGTAAATTTGGCTATTCGCTCTGTTTTCACTCACAAAATACAGCTGCTTTGCAGCGGCTTGATCTTTTAGATGATGATTTTATAAGAGTTGGAATGGCTCAGTTTGGATATAAGCAGTTAAATCACAATAGCCTAAATTTAAAAATAGTCTTAAAACTCTACGCCAACAAAATTAGCCAAAGAGTTTTGCAAAAAGGTCAAAGAGTTGGATATGGCGGAGTTTTTAAGGCAGATGAAGAGATGATGATAGCAACTTATGATCTTGGATATGGCGATGGACTTTTTCGTTGCAAATTGGCCAAAAATCCACTTTTGCAAAATGGCGAAAATATCTTAGGAAAGATGTCAATGGATAGTTTTGTAGCCAAAGACTTGGGCGATGAAGTTTGCGTGATAGATGATGCAAGAGTTTGGGCAAGAGCGTTTGATACTATTGAGTATGAGATTCTTGTAAAACTCTCATCAAAGATAGAGAGAGTGATTGTTTAAATTATCTTTTTATTATGGCATTTGGAAGTATGACAGCATCTACAAAGGCCATTTTAGAGCAAATTTCTAACTCTTCGATATTTTTTATGATGGTTGCTATCTTGCTATCGAAGAGATACTCTTGCGCCAACAAAACACCACATTTTAAAATCTCTTTTTCAAATGGAAGCACGATATAGGCCGCCCCAAAAGCGTTGGAGAGGATAATTTGAGATAAATTTGAAGCCTTTATGCTAAATTTCTTACCACTTTGTTTGGAGAGTTGCACCATTTTTTCATCATAAGAGAACAAAAGGTTGTCAAAATTTGCAACTTCTTTTTCGCCAACCTCGTTAAATGGCTCAAATTTTATAAGATTATGACCGATAATTTGCATCTAAACACTCTTTACAAATAAATTTACCATTGCCAATGGATTTTGTCTCATTGATGTCTACATATGTTTTGCAACAATCGCACTCTACAAAGTTTTGCACCAATTCATCGTTTTTATCTCTTTTTTGAAATTTAGAGCTTATTATAAAATAGATTAGCGCGATAATTATTACTATAAATAAAATTTTACCCATTATACTCCCCTAAAAACTAGATAGTTTCTTTTGCCTCTACTGTAAATTTCTGCACCAATATTTTCAATCTCATTTGCCACTTCACTTCCTTTATAGAGCAAAAACTCCGTATCTTTATCATAAAACCCTTTACAAATCAAAAGCAGATCTTTGGTCCTCATAAGCGCTCTTGAAGTGATAAGATCTGCTCTAAATTTATCACTTTTTTCTATCTTGTCGTTATGAACTATAACATTATCCAAATTTAAAGCAACTTTTGCATATGTTAAAAATGATGATTTTTTGCCATTTGGTTCAAAAAGGTGCCACTTGCAACTAGTAAATTTCATCGCCAAAAACAGAGCAGGAATTCCAGCCCCACTTCCAACATCTATAGCGACTTTTGGAGTTGATTTTATGTAGTTTAGCCCATCTAAGCTATCTTTTATCACCTCATCTAAGTTGTCATAGTTTGTTAGGTTATGAACTGCGTTAAACTCATTTAAGATGGCTTTAAATTTCTCTATCTTATCTATCAAGTAGATGCCCCATTTTTTCTTTTTTGACCTTTAGATAGCCCTGATTGTAGCTGTTTGCGCTCACTATTATAGGGATTCTATCTACAACTTCTACTGAAGTTAAACTCCTCATTTTTTGGGGATTGTTGGTAAGTAATTTTATCTTTTTTATCTTATAGAAATTTAGTATAAAATCAACTATCTCATAACTTCTCTCATCATCTTTAAAGCCAAGCTGATGATTGGCCTCTATTGTATCAAGTCCCTTATCTTGCAAGGCATAAGCATTTATTTTGTTAAATAGTCCTATGTTTCGCCCCTCTTGCCTTAAGTAGATAACCATACCACTATTTTCGTTGATGTAGTTAAGACTCTTTGCAAGCTGTTCGCCGCAGTCGCACTTCAAGCTGCCAAGCACATCGCCTGTTAGGCACTCTGAGTGAATTCTTACATTTACAACTTCACCAAATGGCTCTTTTTTGATGACTAAATGCTCTTTTTCACCCTCTTTAAAAGATTGCACTTTAAAAAAACCAAATTTAGTTGGAAGGTTGGCAGGTTGTGAAATTTCAATTTTCATAAAAAATTAACTCCAATTGTGATAAACTATGGGCTATATTTTAGCCAAAAAAAGGACAACAATGTTTAAACGCTACAGAAGACTAAGAACCAATGAAAACATACGAGAGATGGTAAGAGAGACAAGACTTAACATAGATGACTTTATCTATCCGCTTTTTGTCGTGCCTGGAGTTGGAGTCAAAAATGAGATAAGCTCAATGCCTGGAGTTTTTCAATTGAGTGTAGATGAGCTTTTAAAAGAGTGTGAAAATGTCGTAAATTTAGGCATAAGAGCTATCTTGCTTTTTGGGATTCCTAGCACAAAAGACAGCATAGGAAGCGATGCACTTAGCGATGAGGGGATAATTGCAACGGCTCTAAGAGCGATAAAAAAGAGCTTTCCAAACCTCTACGTTATAACTGATCTATGTTTTTGCGAATATACAGATCATGGGCATTGCGGCATACTTGTAAATGACTGTGTTGATAATGATGCAACTTTAGAAATCTCAGTCAAACAGGCACTAATCCATGCTAAAAATGGTGCAGATATGATAGCGCCAAGTGGCATGATGGATGGTATTATTGAGGCATTAAGAAATGGTCTTGATGAGAAAGGTTATGAAAATTTACCAATTATGGCCTACTCTACAAAGTTTGCCTCATCTTATTATGGACCTTTTAGAGATGTTGCAGAGTCAACCCCAAGTTTTGGCGATAGAAAGAGCTATCAGATGAATTATGCAAACAGGCTTGAAGCGATTGCAGAGAGCCTAGAAGATGAACATGAGGGTGCTGATATACTTATGGTAAAGCCAGCACTTGCCTATCTAGACATCATAAGAGATATCAAAAACAAAACTCTTCTTCCGCTTTGTGCCTATAATGTTAGTGGCGAGTATGCGCTTCTAAAGGCAGGGCAAAAAGCAGGAGTGATTGACTATGAAAAGATTGTCATTGAAACTCTTACTGCTATCAAAAGAGCAGGAGCCGACATTATCATCTCATATCATGCAAAAGAGGTTGCAAAGCTCTTAAAAGGGGAGTAATTTGAGACATTTTTTAACGCTTGATGACCTTAGCAAAGAGGAAATTTTAGAGATTTTAACTCTTTCAAAAAAGATAAAAAACGAGTGCAAAAGCGGCGAAAATAGACCATATCTAAAAGATAGAAGTTTAGCTATGATTTTTGAGAAAAACAGCACTAGAACTAGAGTTAGTTTTGAAGTTGGCATTCACCAGCTTGGTGGTTTTGGACTTTTTTTAAGCTCCAAAGAGCTTCAGCTTGGAAGAGGCGAGCCCATAAAAGATACCTCAAGAGTTATCTCTAGGATGTGCGATATGGCTATGCTTAGAGTCTATAAACATAGTGATTTGGTCGAATTTGCAAGCTATTCACAAATTCCTGTTATAAATGGACTAAGTGATCTTTTTCATCCAGTTCAACTCATGGCAGATCTCTTAACAATAAGCGAGTATGGCATGGAAAAAGGCGCTGTTGCTTATGTAGGAGATGGCAACAATATGGCAAACTCTTGGCTAATGGCAGCTAGCAAACTTGGTTTTGAGTTAAGAGTTGCAACACCAGAAGGTTATGAGCCAGATAAAAAGATAGTTGAAAAGGCTCTAATAAATGCTAAGAAAAGCGGCGCAAAACTTATCTTTACCAACAGCCCAGAAGAGGCGGTAAATGGCACTTTGGTAGTTGCTACAGATACTTGGATCTCAATGGGACAAGAAGAGGAAAAAGAGAGTAAGATGGAGGCATTTGATGGCTTTTGTGTAGATAGAAAACTTATGAGCTTGGCTAAAAAAGAGGCGATTTTTTTGCACTGTTTGCCAGCTTATAGAGGTTATGAGGTAAGCGATGGGATTTTTGAGAGATATTCAAAAGTTTTGTTTGACGAGGCAGAAAATAGACTTCACGCACAAAAAGGGATTATGGTTTGGTTAGAAAAAATGAGGTGATAAATAGATGTCTGATGATGTAAAAATTAACAAGATTAATGAACTTGGTGAACTGCTTGGTATCGATAAGAGGGACGAGAAGACTATATTTGAGATTGGCTCAAATGATAGCAAAGAGACAAAAACTCTTAGCTTAAAAAGTGGTTCATGGCAGAGCAAAGAGCCGTGGTTTGGGATTGATGAGAGTGGCGATGTGCATATTATGGTCTCTTTAAAGTCACTAACTACCTTTATGGACTCTTGCAAAGGACTTGCCAAGGAGAATTTTGACCTAAAGCTTGAAAAGAGCATTATGCAGCAATTCCCACTTGATTTTAATGATGTTTGGGTTGTCTGTATGGATGAGATAAGAAAAATTGCAACCGAAAACAAAAACAAAAGAGTTTTGGATATAAATTTGGAAGGTGTTGTTGAAAAGATCAAAAAAGAGCATCCAAATTTATTTGTAAATTTAGATCAGTTTGTAGGAGCAAGAAGATAGATGAAAAACAGAACTATAGATTTTGATGCCTATGTCAAATACTCAAAACCAGGTCCAAGATATACAAGCTACCCAACAGCTTTGGAATTTAGCGATAAATTTAGCTATGAGGAGTATATAGAGGAGCTAAAAGCCCAAGAAGAGCAGACACCGCTCTCTTTGTATTTTCATTTGCCATTTTGTAGATCTGCCTGTTATTTTTGTGGCTGTAATGTTATTTTTACAGGCAAAACCGACAAAATGGATAGATATATCGACTATCTATATAAAGAGATGGAGCTTTTATCGCATATCATCGACACCAAAAGAGTTGTTGCGCAGATGCACTTTGGCGGCGGAACTCCTACCTATTTTAGTGCCAAACAGCTTGAGCGTCACATAGAAAATATCAAAAAAATATTTCCAAACTATAGCAACGACGCTGAGATTAGTTGTGAGATAGATCCACGTTTTCTTACAGCTGAGCAGTTAGATGTGCTTGTAGAGCATGGCTTTAACCGCGTAAGTTATGGTGTGCAGGACTTTGATGAAAATGTACAAAAAACTATCCATCGGATTCAGCCCTTTGAGATAACTCAAAAAAGTGTTGAGATGGCAAGAAGTAAAGGCATTGGCTCAATCAACATAGATCTCATCTACGGACTTCCATATCAGACCTTAGAGAGATTTAAAAATACACTAAAAACTGCACTTTTGCTTGATGTTGATAGATTTGCCATATTTAATTATGCACATGTTCCGTGGATTAAAAAGACGATGAGAAAATTTGATGAATCAACTCTTCCAAAGCCGCAAGTAAAGCTTGAGATACTCAAATTTACTCACGATTTTCTTACAAATAATGGCTACAAAATGATAGGAATGGATCACTACGCAAAGCCAACAGATGAGCTTTTTGAAGCGCTAAAAGATGGCACACTTCATAGAAACTTTCAAGGCTATACTACCAAAGGTGGAGCTGATCTTATTGGTATTGGCGTTACTAGCATTGGCGATGGAAGACGCTACTATGCCCAAAATCACAAAGATCTTGCAGCTTATGAAAAAGCCATTGATGAAGGGCGGTTGCCATATTGCAAAGGGGTACTTTTAAACCAAGAAGATCTTTTAAGAAAAGATGTCATAATGAGCCTTATGAGCAACTTTTCAGTCAATATCAAAAAGATTGAAGAGAAATTTAAGATAGATTTTTTCTCTCATTTTAAGGCTGAGCTTGAAGAGCTTAAAAAGTTAGATGAGTTTGTGGAGATGTCTAGCGCTAGGATAGATGTTACTCCTACAGGAACTCTTCTTATAAGAAACATAGCTATGTGCTTTGATCAATATATGATAAAACAAAGCGGTAAAAATTCTTTTTCAAAAACGGTGTAAAATGGATAAATTTAGTTATAAAAATATAAGCAATGCTTGCGTAAAATGCGGTAAGTGCATACAAGTCTGCACGATACATGATATCAATAGAGATGAGGTCACCTCACCTAGAGGTTTTTTAGATCTAATTGGAGCCTATGATAGAGGCGAATTGAAGTTAGATAAAAATAGCAAAAACATCTTTGAGAGCTGTTTTTTATGTACTAACTGTGTAGATGTCTGTCCAAATAGCTTGCGAGTTGATACCGCTATAGAAAAAGTTAGGATTGATATCGCACAAAAAAGAGGAATGGCACTCTATAAAAAGGCTATTTTTTGGCTTTTGGGCCATAGAAAAATTTTAGACTTAGCAGCAAGAATGGGCTATGTTTTCCAAAGTTGTGGTTTTAAGATAAAAAAAGATAGCGAACTTGGGGACTCTATGAGTGCTAGGATTAGCATTCCGATGCTAAAAAAAGAGAGGTTGTTGCCAACTGCTAGCAAAAAGAGCTTTCTAAACTCACATCCCGACTTTATAGACAATGGCGGCAAGAGGAGCATTGGGATATTTATAGGTTGTATGGGAAACTATGCATATACAGATATTGGCGAGGGGCTTTTAAAGATTTGCAAAGAGCTTAAAATAAATGTAGATATGTTAAAAAAACAGGCCTGTTGCGGGGCACCAGCCTATTTTACAGGCGATAGAGGTGCAACTTTGAGGGCTGCTAAATTTAACACCGACTATCTACTTGAAAAGCTAGAGAAACTAGATGCCATCATCATACCTGAGGCGACCTGTAGCGGAATGATTAAGATGGATTATGAACATGTTTTTGATGGTATGCCACAGTGGCAAGAAAAGGCTAGAAGGCTCTCTAAAAAGATATTTTTAGCAACGGAGTATTTTTATAAATTTACAAATTTAAATGAAATTTTAAGTAAAAAAGCAAAAAATCCACATACCATAACCTATCACGATCCTTGTCACGCAAGAAAGATGCAAGGAGTTTATAGAGAGCCTAGAGCACTTCTTAGCAACAACTTTACTATAGTTGAGATGAGCAATCCAAATAAATGCTGTGGTTTTGGTGGTGTTACTATGCAGAGTGGAAAGTATAATTTAAGTAGAGCTTCAGGTCAGCAAAAAGCTCCAATGATAATGCAAACAAATGCGTGGGTTGTAGCTGCAGAGTGCAGTGCTTGCAAAATGCAACTAAACAATGCACTAAATTTGAAAAATTCAGAGATAAGATGTCTAAATCCTATCGAGCTCATTGCCAAGGTGCTTTAGAAATTTAAAATAGTTTTATTTGCTAAAAATAATTTAAAAAGCCTTGACATTAGATATCTTTTTAAATATAATTATGGTTTCAATTTGGAAATGCTGGTGTAGCTCAGTTGGTAGAGCTACTGCCTTGTAAGCAGTAGGTCGGCGGTTCAAGTCCGTTCACCAGCTCCATTTTTTAAAAAACAGTGTTTGACCAGATATGTAAAGGGGTGAGATACTCAAGTGGCCAACGAGGGCAGACTGTAAATCTGCTGGCTTTGCCTTCCGTGGTTCGAATCCACGTCTCACCACCATTGTTTGCGGGAGTAGCTCAGTTGGCTAGAGCATCAGCCTTCCAAGCTGAGGGTCGCGAGTTCGAGCCTCGTTTCCCGCTCCAAAATTTAGGATTTTAAAACTGGGAGCTGTATGTATTATTTTTTATTACAGTTGCTAGCTTTAAGTTTCCAAATAGTTGTTTGTGTATGTTAAATTTGTTTAATTCTACTTTTGCCATGAGTTTATGCTCATATGGCTCAGAGGTAGAGCACTTCCTTGGTAAGGAAGAGGTCGTGGGTTCAAGTCCCACTATGAGCTCCATCAAAATTATAGAATAGCAAATAAACACAAATTTTTAAAAAGTATAAAAAACATTAATTAATGGAGGAAAAAATGGCTAAAGAAAAATTTACGCGTAACAAGCCACACGTTAATATCGGTACTATCGGTCACGTTGACCATGGTAAAACTACTTTAACTGCTGCTATTTCTGCAGTTCTTTCAAGAAAAGGTCTAGCTGAGCTAAAAGACTATGATAACATAGACAATGCTCCTGAAGAAAAAGATCGTGGTATTACAATTGCAACTTCACACATAGAGTATGAAACTACAAATAGACACTATGCTCACGTTGACTGTCCTGGACCTGTCTCTTATACACATCTGACGCTGCCGACGAATAGAGAGGTGTA
>NZ_CAMYFP010000011.1 GCF_947255105.1 uncultured Campylobacter sp. | reverse complement strand
TAAAAATAGCTTTAAATTTGAGAGTTTTTAGATAGTTAAGTTTTATTGACAGAGATTAAATTTCACAATAGACTTTTTAATCTAAGTTAATTTAATAAGTTTGAGAGTTTAAATTTCAATAGTTAGCTTTTAAATTTCACTATAAACTCTTAAAACTAACGATAAATAGCTTTAAATTTAGAAGTTTGAGGGTTTAAATTTCAAAACTAGACTTCTTAATTTAAGTTGATTTAACTCTTGACTTAAGAAGTTTGAGAGTTAAATTTGAGCTTTTGATTGATGAAATTTAGGTGGTTGAAATTTAGATTGTTAAAGATTGAGTTTTAATAGCTAAGTTTTATTGAGAAAGATAAAGTTTTAAATTTAAAAGTAAATTTGAGCTTGAGAGAGAAAACAGCCAATTTAAGTTAGTTTAATAAGTTTGATAGTTTAAATTTCAATAGTTAGATGTAAATTTAGTTTTTATAAAACTAACAATAAACAGAGTAAATTTAGAAGTTTGAGAGTTAAATTTGAGTTTGTTATTGATTAAATTTAAGCAGTTTAAGAAAGATTAAATTTGACCTTACAAGGTAAAAATAGCTTTAAATTTGAGAGTTTTTAGATAGATAGGTTTTATTGAGAAAGATAACGCCTTAAATTTCAAAGTAATTTTTAGGTTTAAAAGCAAAGATTTTGATGGTTAGTTTGGATAAATTTTTGGATTGGATTTGATAGAGTGAGAGAAGGGAGCTTTTGGCTCCCTTGTGAAAAAACTCTTAGAATGAGTATTTTGCAGTAAATCTAACTTGTGTATTGTTAGTTTTATCTTCACCAGCTTTAACTTTTAGATAAGATGCATATCCTGAGAAGTTTAGCTTACTATTGTATGCATAACCAGCTCTAGCTACGATCTCATCTTGTTTTGTTTTTGAGTCTTCAGCTTTATTTTCATGATGAACATAGTCAAGACCTACATTTACATCACTATCAGGGATAGCATAACCTGCAGTTACATAGAGTGCATTATTCTTATCTTGGAATAGGCTATAGTTAAAGCTTGCTTGCTCACCAGCTTTTAAGAATTTGCCGTCATCCTCTAGTGATACTAAAGATAGTTTGTCTTTTTTACCATATTGGACATAACCAGCAGCTACATCTGCACCAAAGAATGCGCTTGATAGCTCACCACCAAAGAATGTAGTGCCATCAACTCCCATTTCATCTTTGAAGTTTTTGTTTATCTTAGATGTACCAACTTGAGCTTTGAAGCCAACATTTACATCATCAGCAACATCAAAGCTACCTGATACCTCACCAGCATATAGGTCAGCTGTGCTTGTAAGTCTTGCTGCCCACAATTGGAAAGCTATAGGGTCATATGAGCCGATAACTGCTGCACCAAATAGGTCGTTATTAACAACTCTATCTCTAATTTTGTTAGCTAAAGTTGCGTTTTCATCTACAATCGCATAAACGTCATCAACTATATTGCCATCTTTGTATAGGTTATCCATCCACAATGCAGCAAGAGTTAATCCCTCGATGTCGCTGTTTAATACTGCTACACCATCACCAAATAGGTCATCTGTAAAGAATGTATCGATGTTTTGGCGACCAACTAGAACTGTAGTGCCACCTACATTATATCCTAGGTGTAGGTTATATACATCATATGGTGCTTTTGCTACTGCGCCACCATCTCTTGTGTTTTGTCCGTTTGCATCAATTCTAAGACCAGCTACACCAAAGAAGTTGTCATCAACTTTTGTTTTGAGATTTACTTCTGATTTAAATCTCCAAACGCCATTTGTTTTGTGTTTTGAGCTATTTGCGTCACTACCAAATACCTTATCTTTGTTTTGATTGAATGTATATCTAACAAACATATAACCGCCAAGATCTACGTCTTTAACAGCCTCCTCAAGTGGTGTTGCAAATGAAGTGGTTGTAAGAGCACCAGCTACAAGTGCAGTTGCTAAACTAAGCTTTACTAATTTCATATTTACTCCTTATAAAAATATTGTAGGTGTATGATAGCCAAAAAATCTTAAGATGTTGCTTAAAACAAACTTAATATGATTGAAAGATTACCAACCATTTACTAAAAAAGTCCTAAATTTGGCTTTAGTGGCAGTTGGGCTTGGTAGTAGAGTAGGTGAAAAGCTAGTTAAAGAGAGTGCTAAACAACACTCTCTTTTGTGGGATAGAAATTAGCTTTTAGTTTAGTAGGATTATCTTATATAAATTTGGTAAATGGTCGGTAATGGCTTTTGTTTATCTCTTTGTTATAAAATTTGTCAAATTTAGATCAAGGAAGAGAGATGGAGATAGTAAAGACAACTTTTCTAATGTGTGTGCTTATGGTTCTTTTTGTCTTTGTTGGCAACTTGGTGGCTGGTAGTACTGGTATGGTTGTGGCTTTTGTTTTGGCGACGGCTATGAACTTTTATGGATATTTTTTCAGTGATAGGATAGTTCTTAGTAGATACCATGCCTGTAGAGTGGATGAGAGGTCGGCAAAGGGGCTATGTGAGATGGTAAAAGAGCTTTGTAAGAGGGCCTCTTTGCCAGTGCCGCAAATCTACATAGTGCCAGATAGCACGCCCAATGCCTTTGCAACAGGACGCAATCCCAATCACGCAGCTGTGGCTGTGACAGAGGGGCTTTTGGAGCTTTTGGATGAGAGAGAGGTTAGGGCGGTGATAGCTCATGAGCTTAGTCATGTTAGACACTACGATATCCTTACAGGCTCGGTAGCGGCTATGTTTGCAGGAGCTATAGCTATACTTGCAAATATCGCTCAAATGGGAGCTGTTTTTGGGGAGAATAGAGGCAAAAACAACGCTTTGGTAGCGCTTGTGGCGGCTTTGGTGATGCCTTTGGTGGCTTCTGTGATACAGCTTAGTATCTCAAGAAGTAGAGAATATGCAGCAGATAGAGGCTCAGCGCTTCTTACGCAAGATCCAGAGGCGCTAATCAGTGCTTTAAGCAAGCTTGAAAACTACTCTAAAGGCGAGGTTCTAAAAAACGTCACGCCACAAACTTCGCATATGTTTATCATCAATCCACTAAATGCACTTAGCAGCAACATCTCATCGCTTTTTAGGACTCACCCAACTACGGCAGATAGGATTGCAAGGCTTAGAGAGATGGAGAGTGGTGGGAGCTTGAGGAGGTATTTTGAAAGTTAGAGAGTTTTGGTTGGAGTGGTTTTGTCAATAGAGTAAAACTACTCCAAGTTTAAGCGGTTTAGTCAAATTTAACTTTCAATCTTTTTTGAAGAGCTCTAACAAACTCATCAAAACTAGGCAGTGAGTCGCTGTTAAACTCTCGTAGTTTTTCTCCCCACATAGAGTTTGGAAAATACTCATCATCACTAAATCTTGCGATGATATGGAGATGGACTCTTGGAAGCTCATTGCCAAAACTTGCTAAATTTATCTTTGTTGGGCTATAAAACTCTAGCATAGTTTTTTCTACTATCATAGCCAGTGCAAAAAGCTTTGCTCTTAACTCATCGCTCATATCGCTTAGCTCTTTATAAGGCTCTTTGGTAAATATGATAAGCCATGGATTTTTGCTCTCATTGGCTTTTATGTAAAAATCCTTATCTTCGTAGATCATTCTACAGTAACACTCTTGGCTAAATTTCTAGGCATATCGACATTGTTTCCAAGGCTTACACAAATCTCTAGTGCGAAGAGTTGCAAGACCTTCAATATACTAAAATACTCAAGCATTGGGTGAGACTCTCTTTTAATCATAATAAGGTCATTGGCAGGCTCAAATGGCAATGGGCTTATGGCAAGGACTTTGCTATTTCTAGAGATAAGCTCTTCGACATTGCTTTTTGTCTTTTCATAAAGTAGAAGTTCTGGCATGAGAGCTATCGTATAGAGTCCATCATCAACCAAAGCGATAGGTCCATGTTTCATCTCGCCACTTGGGTAGCCCTCTGCGTGAAGATAGCTAATCTCTTTAAGTTTTAAAGCGCCCTCAAGTGCCAAAGGATAGAAAATATCTCTTCCGATATAGAAAAATCCATGACCTTTTAGGTAGTTTTTGCTTATTTTAGAAATTTGAGTTTGAAGTTGTTTATCTACTTTGAGTGCTTTTGAGGCACTTAAAATCGCCTTTATCTCGCTTTTTAGCTCGGATTTTTCTATCCTTTTATTTACTTTAGCAGCAAGCAAAACCAACATCCAAAGAACCAAAACTTGCATTGAAAAGGCCTTTGTGCTTGCCACACCTTTTTCAACGCCAGCTCTTGTTAAGATGGAGTAGTCCGCAGTTCTTACCATAGAGCTGTTATCGACATTGCAAATGGCAAGAGTTTTGATGCCGGCTTTTTTTGCTACATCTAAAGCTCCCAAAGTATCGGCTGTTTCGCCGCTTTGAGAGATAGCAATAAAGAGTGAGTTTGGCTTAATAAGAGGCTTTTTATATCTAAACTCACTAGCAATATCGACCTTTACTCTTATTTTGGCTATACGCTCAAAAAGATAAGAGGCTGTAAGTGCGGCATGATAGCTTGTCCCGCAAGCGCCAAAAATAATCTCATCTATACCTTTAAAGATATTTTCATCTATCTCATCAAAGAGTATATCATCATCTTTTACTCGCTCAAGAAGGCAGTTGTTTGCGATATCGCTTTGCTCATAAATCTCTTTTTCCATAAAAAATCTATAGCCATTTTTTTGTGCGCTCTCTCTGTTTTTAGGGAGCTCTTTGTAGAGTGGCTCTATCTTTTTGCCACTCTTAAACAAAGAGATATCACCAAATTTGGCAAATCCATACTCGCCATCTTCAAGATAGATAGCTTTGCTTATATCTTTGATAAGTGGTGCGTCGCATGAGGCAAAGACTACTTCGCCATCTTTGTTTTTGCCAACTATTAGTGGAGTTGATTGTTTGGCAAAAAAGATAGTATCCTTTGCTGCCTTTGTTATAAGTAGTATCGCAAATGAGCCTTTTAGCTGTGCTATGGTCTTTGTAAAGGCAACAAAGGGATCTTTTATCTCATTGTTTATAGATTCAAAAAGATGAACAATGACCTCGCTATCGGTCTTACTTTCAAAAATAACACCTTTTGCTAAAAGTGACTCTTTTAGCTCTTTGTAGTTTTCGATAATGCCGTTGTGCGCAGTAAAGCTATAGTTGCCAAGGTGAGGATGAGCGTTTGCTTCTGTAGGTTTTCCATGAGTTGCCCATCTAGTGTGAGCGATACCAATGCCCATTCCATCTGAGCTAAATTTCTGCATTTTTTGTGCTAGGTTGTCTATCTTGCCAGTTGCCTTAAAGCAAAAACTCTTCTCATCTTCGGTAATTATAGCCATTCCTGAACTATCATAGCCTCTGTATTCAAGCTCTCTAAGCCCATCTAGTAAAAATTCTTTTTTCTCTTTATTGCCTATATATCCAACAATTCCGCACATTAAAAAGTCCTTTTATCTCTTTAAGAGTCTATTTAGATTTTGTATTATACAACAAAAAAACAAAACTTTTTTTAAGGCTATATATTTATAATGTTAGTAAATTTAAGAAGAGTTTATTTGGAGTTTTTGATAGATGGAGTTGATAGAAAAGCTTAAAAGCGGTGAGCGGCTTAGCTATGAAGATGGAGTTGGGCTTTATGAGTTAGATCTCTTTACGCTTGGTAAATTTGCAGGCAAAAAAAGAGAGTTGTTACATAAAAAAGAGGTCTATTTTAACCAAAACAGACATATAAATCCTACAAATTTATGCGCCGATGTCTGTCTTTTTTGTGCCTTTTCATCGCATAGAAAAAACGACAATGCCTATACTTTGAGCTATGATGAGATTATGGATATCGTAGATAGAAGTGTTAAAAATGGCGCTATGGAGATGCATATCGTCTCAGCTCACAATCCAAATGTAGGCTTTGAGTGGTATTTTGATATCTTTAAAAAGATAAAAGAGCGCTACCCATCGCTTCATATCAAGGCAATGACAGCGGCTGAGGTTGATTTTTTGCATAGAAGATATGGATATAGCTATGAAGAGATTTTGCAAAAGATGATAGAAAGTGGCGTGGATTCGATGCCAGGAGGCGGAGCTGAGATTTTTAATGAGATAGTTAGAAAAAAACTTTGCCATGGCAAAGTAAAGAGCAATCAATGGCTCAAAATCCACACTCTTTGGCACGAACTTGGCAGAGAGAGTAATGCTACTATGCTTTTTGGACATATTGAAAAAAGAGAGCATAGAATAGATCATATGATACGCCTAAGAGAGGTTCAAGATGTTGCTATCAAAAATGGCAAAGGTGGTTTTAACGCCTTTATACCGCTAGTTTATCAAAGAGCCAACAACTATCTAAAGTTAGATAATTTTTTGGGCTCTGTTGAGATACTAAAGACCTATGCAATCTCTAGGTTGATGTTGGACAATATCAGCCACATCAAAGCATATTGGGCGACTAGCACCTTAAATTTAGCCCTTGTTGCGCAGGAATTTGGAGCAGATGATCTAGATGGCACCATAGAGGAAGAGAAGATCCAAAGTAGTGCAGGTGCAAAGAGTAGCAAAGGTGTAAGCAAAGAGGAGTTTATAGAGCTTATAAAAACAGCGGGATTTACTCCAGTGCTAAGAGATAGTCTTTACAATAAAATTCAAGTTTTCTAAATTTATAGTGAGTTACGATGTATTATAGTTTCAATCAATTTAGCGAAGATATCAAGCGGTTTTCTATTCAGATAAGAGATGAATTCAATCCAGAGGTCATAGTTGCTATCGCTAGAGGTGGCGTTACTCTCTCTCATTTTTTGGCAGTTGCATTGGAAAATAGAAATTTATTTGCTCTAAACTCCATCCACTATGACGGCAAAAAAAAGCTTGATGATGTAAAGCTTTTAAATATTCCAGATCTTTGTGGATATAAAAGAGTTTTAGTTGTCGATGATATCGTAGATAGTGGCGAGAGCTTGAGTAAGATAAAAGAGGTTTTGCAAAAGAGCTATCCAGAGTGTGAGATTAGGATTGCTACTATTTTTTATAAGAAAAAAGCCATTATTAAGCCTGATTTTTGGCTTCATTTAAGTGATGATTGGGTCCATTTTTTTTGGGATATTAGCATTTAGTTATGAGAAAAAAAGATCTCTATACTCTCTATTTTGCTACTATATTGACAACTTGCCTTATGTACGCAACACAGCCAATCCAGCCGCTTTTTGCAGAGCTTTTTGAGCTCTCTAAATTTAAAGCCTCGCTTTTTACTACAGCAATTCTTGCGCCACTTGCAGTAGCTTCTATATTTTATGACTATTTGTTGGAGAAGTTTCCTATCAAAAATCTCTTGGTTTGGGCTTTTTTTATCTTTGGGATCTTAGAGATTGTCTTTGCACTTTCAAATGGCTATAAAACTCTTTTGTCTATAAGGATTATTCAAGGGCTTATAGCTCCGCTTGCACTTACTGGGATTATGAGTTATCTCTCTTTAAACTCAACTGCTAGCGAAGTTGGTTTAGTTATTGCAAGATATATTGGCATAACGATAGTTGGCGGTTTTGTAGGGCGGTTTTTATCAGGTTTTTTTACAGATCTTTTTAATTGGAGAGTCTTTTTTATACTGCTTGGCATTTTGATGCTTTTTGCATCTCATCTTTGCAACAAGCTCTCTGCATCCAAAACGCCAAACTACCTAAAGCCAACATTAAAAGAGCTAAAAGAGACAATTTCCAAAAAAAACAATCTTTTCATCTGTTTGGCGGCATTTTGTATCTTTTTTACTTTTCAAGCTGTTCTTAACTTTTTGCCATTTTATCTTATGAGTTTTAGCGAGCAATATAGCGGTTTTAAAACAGGAATTGTCTATTTTGGCTATACTCTTGGAGTTGTGGCAGCTTTTAATGCTAAGCTAATTGTAAGTAAATTTAACTTTCCATCATTTGCCATAATTGCTGGTATCGCACTTTTTGCCATTAGTCTGCAGTTTTTGCATCTAAAGAGTTTTGCAATTATCTTTATAGCTATGCTTTTTATCTGTCTTGGTAACTTTATCGCTCACTCTATCTCAACAGGAACTATCAATAAAATGGCTCAAAACTACAAAGCCATAACTAATGGTCTTTATGTAAGTTTTTACTATGCGGGCGGGACATTTGGGACTATTTTGCCACCTTTCATCTATAAATTTGGCGGTTGGCATATTTTGCTAATATTTTTGACTTTTGTGCTGTTTTTAGCAGGCGTGCTTATAAAGGGGCTTCATAGCTATGAAAGTAGAGTTTAGAAGCTATAAAATACTTTTTTTTATCGCACTGTTTGTAAATTTATCCGCGCTTTTGTTTTCTATGGAAAACTTAAGCATAAGTTACTACGAAGCAGATCTATTTTTCAATCAAAACAACCCAACCGCCTATCTAGCTCGTTTTTTTGAGAGCTTTTTTCCACATAGTGATATTGGTGTTAGATTGCCATTTTTGCTGTTTCATCTTCTTAATATCTTTATGCTTTATAAAGTTTCAAGAAGGGTCTTAAAAAGGGAGTGCGATAGAGTTTATACTCTTATTTTATATATGTTTTTACCTGGAGTTATGGCAAGTGCGATAGTCGTTGGAAGCTCTGGCATTGTGATATTTTTTACACTTTGTATAATTTATCTCTACAAAGATAGAAAGCAAATTTGGTTTTTTGCCCTTTTGGCAGCGACACTTTTGATAGATCGCTCTTTTATCATTTTATATATTTCAATCCTGCTTTTTGGCATATACAACAAAAAAGCAGAGATTGTTTTTGTTGGTTTGGCACTTATCTTTGCCTCTGTTTTTTTCTATGACTACAACATAGGCGGCCGTCCAAAGAACTATTTTTTGGATACAATGGGCGTTTTTGCAGCTGTTTTTTCGCCTCTTGTCTTTTTGTTTTTTGTCTATACGATTTACCGCATTTGGATAAAAGGGTATAAAGAAATTCTTTGGTTTATATCAACTTCTGGCTTTATTATCTGCCTTATCTTGTCATTTAGGCAAAAGCTTATGCTTGAAGAGTTTTTGTCATTTTGTGTCATTGCAACACCTTTGATGTTTAGAGTTTTTATGCACTCATATCGCTCAAGACTTCCACAATACAGAAAGGTGCAAAAGACTCTTTTTTGGGTTGCTATCTCCTTTTTGGCGCTTAACTCATTTGCTATTGTTTTCAACCAAATGCTCTATTCTACTCTTTATAGTACCAATCCCAAAAAGCACTTTATATATCATTTTGACATTGTAAAAGAGCTTGCTTTTAAGTTAAAGAGTGATGGCATAAATGAGGTGCTAACAAATGATGAAGAGCTTGCTTTAAGGCTCAAATTTTACGGCATAGAAAAGGGCGGCGAGCTTTATCTAAGTAGCAGCGATTTTGCAAATAGCAAAAAAATTTATGAGATAAAAAAGGGCGCTTTGTTGGTTGATAAATTTTATCTCTACAAGTAGTTTTTTAGCTCTAAATTTATGATATAATACCAGCCATGAAAGTAGTTAAATTTAAAAGAGCCTTTACATTTATAGAGCTTGTAATCATAATCGTAGTTATTGGAATATTGTCGGCGACCATCATACCGCGCATCTCTTCAAGTCCATTAGAAGAGGTCACTGCACAGATAGCGTC
Organism: uncultured Campylobacter sp.; assembly: GCF_947255105.1. Lineage (GTDB taxonomy): Bacteria > Campylobacterota > Campylobacteria > Campylobacterales > Campylobacteraceae > Campylobacter_B. The sequence continues at coordinate 33,525 of NZ_CAMYFP010000011.1, read as the reverse complement.
TGATTTGGCCTATGCACAGCACTTGGCACTTATAAGCGATGATTATGATGTCACTGATAAAGATTGGTTCAAAAAAAGATGGATGCTTGAGTTTTCTGAAACTACCTATGATGGCGAAAAAAGTTTGAGATACTCTGTTTATAGGGATTTGGATGTAAGTGGCAATCTAAATAGCATAAATGAAGTTGCCAAAATGCCAGGAGAGGGCAACAACAGATATATGACTGCAAATTTTGCAAGCTCAGCAACAGCAGCCGATAGAAAAAAATTAAATAAAAATATGGATATAGGAAAGAGATTTGGCATAAAAGAAGTTAAATTTGAAGGTCGAGAGTGTAGCAAAGATAGAAATAAAGCAATAGCATTTGACAACACAGGAATCCCTTTAAGAAAGGTCTCTACAAGTGGAGGTGGAGGTGCCAAAAATCCTGGAGATAGATATCTTACTGGTGATTGCAATATAACTCTAACACACAAAAATGGCGGCAAAGGGGTGATAACAGTTACTGCTGAAGCTGGCGCAATATCTTGGGAAATAGAAAAATGATGGATTATAAAAAAGAAGTTGCAAAGATACTTTTTGATACAAAGGCAGTTTTTATCAATACAAAAGAGCCATTTATCTGGGCATCAGGTATAAAAAGTCCGATATATTGTGACAATAGAGTTCTTATAAGTTACGTAGCTCAAAGAGAGCAGGTGGCTCAGTTTTTGGCAAATTTGATAGAGGATAAATTTAAAGATATCGAGCTACTAGCGGCAACTGCAACAGGAGCTATAGCGCACGGTGCTTTTGTAAGTAGCAAGTTAAAAAAACCGATGGTTTATATACTTTCCAAAAACAAAACTCACGGCAGAGGCAAGAAGATAGAGGGCTTTTTTGAAGCTGGACAAAAGACAGTTGTGCTTGAAGATCTCATCTCAACTGGCAACTCTTCCATCGCCGCTATCAATAGCGCAAGAGAGCAAGGGCTTGAAGTGCTTGGTTGTGTTAGTATCTTTAGCTATGGTTTTGATGAGAGCTTTGAAAACTTTAAAAAGATAGATACCAAATACTACAGCCTACTAACTTTAGACGACCTTTTAAACTACGCCAAAGATAATCACATCATAACTAGCGATGATGTAGAGGTAGTAAAGAAATTTATCGCCAATCCTCACGGCTTTATGGAGTAAATTTAAATTAATTTTTAGAGCTAGAAGATAGTTGAAATTTAATTTCTCTATCTAACATATTTAGCTCATCAATCTAGACTACTCTATGCAGTCAAATTTAGAATCTTGGTTGGCTATATATTTACCATGCTTTTAATGGAGCTTAAAGTATGTGGTGATTGGTTGTGCTAATTTTTCGCTGTTTAAATTTAATTTTCTCTTAATCTTATTTTATAAAACTTTGGTGCGTTTATCCAGCTATTGGTCATTTTGTCTGTTTTTTATCAAACAGCACTTTTGTAAGAATATCTGTAAAAAATAAATTTATAAGTGCAGGGTAAATTTACCCTACAGCTCTATTTTATTTTCTAAATTCGACCAATATATAATCATCGTCTTTTAGTGCTTTTTTAGCCTTCTCTTCATCCATCAAAACTACATTCGAGCCATTTACAAAAATACCAATTTTTAGGTATTGTCTAACAAAATAATTTTTGCCCTTTTCAAATAAAATTTTTAATTTATTAGGGCTAAATTCACTCTCTACAGAGATAGTATGTTCGCCAGGCTCAACATCCATATAGATAAAGTAATATTGCTTCAATTTAGCTATAGCTTGATCATCCAAGTAAGCAGTTCTAAGAGCCTCGCCAGGGCTGCGAAAAGATCCAGCTGTATGCTTATACAAATAGAGACCAGCCTTGCCCTCTGGTGGATTGTTAAATTCCTTAACCAATGCACTTCTTTCTGGACTTGCTTTTACCATTCCTGTTGAACAACCAGTTAGCAAAAACAGACCACAACATAACAATAGAAATTTAAATATGTTTTTAAACATCTTTAATCCTTTTAAAAAATTTTATTTCATCTAAATTTTAAAGTATAAACAAGCAAAATATTTTCGGTGGATTTTATCATATTGGACTTTAAATTTATATTATTGCTCTAAATTTGAGCCTAAAAACAGTAAATGTAGTTTAAAAATAATGTAGTTTAAAAAAATTGTATAACTTGCCGCACAACTAAAAATGTAAAATGGCTAAATTTAGGCAAAAAGTAGATAAAAGTGGTGTCCCATGCAGGGTTCGAACCTGCGGCCCTCTGATTAAGAGTCAGATGCTCTACCAGCTGAGCTAATGAGACACTAAATAAGCGTTAAATTTATCCAAGAGTAGTTAAATTTATACTTAAATTTGACTATTTTTTTAAAAAAATTGTTTAAATTTCAATTTTGAAATTTAAGCTATCAATATTCATCAAATTTCTTATTTTTGTGCTTCTCTTTTTTGTAGGTTTTTGACTTTTTTAATTTTTCCAGCCTATTTGCCTCCTTTAGAAGCAGCTCTTTTGTCTCAAATGAAGCAACTAGCCCTACAAAAGTCTCAAGAGCCTTTGTATATGGGCGATCTAGGTAGCTTTTTTGAATGAGATTTAGAGCTTGGAGGTTTTTGGTCACTCTGTTTTTAAAAAGTTCTTCATCAAAATCATCTCTTTTTAGGATGGAGATGGCGGAATTTGCAAAGTGCTCAAGCGCCCTTATATACTTAACTCTATCAAATTTATTATCTGTTTTCATGGCTCTTATTTTAGCTAAAAAGTTGGATTTTTGCTATTTTGGACTCTAAATTTGAGCATAAATTTATAACTATCGTAGATAAATTTACACTAATTAACTATTATTGATAAATTTAAAACTAAGGAGAAAATATGAAGTTAGAGACTATAGCGACTCATCTAGGCTATGATAACAAGGATAGTTTCGGTGCGATGGCAGTGCCTATCTATCAAACTACCGCTTATAATTTTTTTACAACCAAGATAGCCGCTGATCGTTTTGCGTTAAGAGAAGTTGGGCAAATTTACTCAAGACTTACCAATCCAACTACAGATGTGCTAGAGGCAAGAGTTGCCGCAATGGAGCAGGGACGGGCTGCAATTGCCGTATCAAGCGGCCAAGCTGCTATGTTTGCGGCAATTGCCAATCTTGCAAAGAGCGGCGAAAACATCATAATATCCAAAAAGCTCTATGGCGGAACAACATCACTATGCGTTCACACTTTGAAGAGATTTGGTATTGAGACTAGGCTTTTTGACTCAGACAGCGCAGATGATCTTGAAGCAAAGATTGATGATAAAAGTAGAGCAATTATTTATGAAACACTATCCAATCCTCAACTTGCAGTTGGCAACACAGACAAAATAGCGCAAATTTCAAACAAATATGGCGTTATAAGCATAGCTGATAACACCGTTGCGACACCTGTTTTATACAATCCACTATCTCATGGTATCGATGTAGTAGTTCATAGCGCTAGCAAATATATAAGCGGTCATGGGCTAAGTATTGCAGGAGTTGTCATCTCAAACAATGAGCTTAACGACAAGCTAAAAGGTAACAAACGATATAGCCACTTTAATAGTCCTGATGAGAGCTATCATGGGCTTATCTATGCAGAGCTTCCTTTTGATACATTTGATATCTTTACACTTCGCATAAGGCTCTCTATACTTAGGGATTTTGGCATAACTCTATCGCCTTTTAACTCTTTTCAACTTATACAGGGACTTGAGACACTCTCAGTTCGTGTTAAAGAGCATTCAAAAAGTGCTTTGAAGGTAGCTGAGTTTTTACAATCACACCCAAAGGTAAAGTCTGTCAATTATCCTGGCCTAAAAGGATCTAAAGGATATGAGAGAATAAAAAGAGATTTTAAAGATGGTATGGCTTCTGGGCTTCTTTGCTTTGAGGTGGAGAGTTTTGATTTTGCAAAACAGATTCTTGATAGAGTAAAGATTTTTAATATTGTTGTAAATATCGGCGATACAAAGTCAGTCATTACTCATCCTGCAAGCACAACTCATCAGCAATTAAGCAAAGAGGAGTTGGCAGCAGCAAATATCGATGAGGGACTTATTCGCCTAAGTGTAGGGCTTGAAAATGTAGATGACCTAATAGATGACCTAAAAGGAGCGATGAAATGAGAGTTGCAAATAATGTAACAGAGCTAATAGGCAATACTCCGCTTCTTAAGATAAATAAATTTAGCCAAAATGCAAACATATTTGCCAAAGTTGAGTATCTAAATCCAAGCCACTCCATCAAAGATAGGGCGGCATTTATGATTATAAAAGACGCGCTAGATAGGGGGCTTATAGATACAAATAGTGAGATTTTTGAGCCAACAAGTGGCAATATGGGAGTTGCACTTGCTATGGTTTGTGCTGTTTTTGGACTAAAACTAACTCTTACTATGCCATCATCAATGAGTATTGAAAGACAGCAGCTTCTTAAGGCTTTTGGTGCAAATTTAGTTCTAACGGAGCCATCTTTGGGTATGCAAGGTGCAGTAGATAAGGCAGAAGAGCTTGCAAAAAATAGCCCAAATTCCTTTATGCCAAAGCAGTTTGAAAACCCTCTAAATCCACTAGCTCATGAAAAAACTACCGCAGTAGAAATTTGGAATGCACTAGATGGCAAGGTTGATATAGTAGTTGCTGGTTTTGGCACTGGTGGGACGATTAGCGGTATTGCTAAGAGTTTAAAGCTAAAAAATAAAAAGATAAAAATCGTCGCTGTTGAGCCACTTTCTAGTCCGCTTCTTGCTCAAGGAAGAGCTGGTTCTCACAAAATTCAAGGCATTGGAGCAAATTTTGTTCCTTTGAATTTAAAAAGAGAGCTTATAGATGAGGTTATTGATGTAAGCAACGAAGATGCTATCCATGCAGCGATAAAGCTTGCCAAAGAAGAGGGAGTTTTAGCTGGTATTTCAAGTGGCGCAAATGTCTTTGCAGCAGCTCTTTTGGCCAACAAAGATGAAAATAGAGGCAAAAACATAGTAACAGTTTTGCCAGATACGGGCGAGAGATATCTCTCAACGAAGATATTTGATGAGTAGCTTAGGCTACTCTTTCGTCAAACTCTTTTAAAATGGAGTTATAAAGATCCTCATCTTTGCAATAGACTAGCACAACATCGCCTTCTTCAAAGTCATAAGAGCCAGTTGGCTTAAAGAAGTTATCGCCTCTTTTTATAAGAACTATCAAAAAATCTTTACTAAACTCAGCTTCTGCTAAGTTATGCCCAATAAATTTGGACTTCTCAGGGACGCTAAATTGTCTTATACCGCTATAAAATATTGGCTTTCCAGCTGTTGGAGAGATTGGCTCTGCAAGAGGTGCTTTGATATCTAGCCATACAGCCATCTTCCCTAAAGTTGCACCTTGAAGCAAAACAGAGATAAGAACCATAAAAAAGACAATGTTAAAAATAGTTTGTCCATTTTCTATACCATGAGCCAATGGATAGGTGGCAAGTATTATAGGAACAACGCCCCTAAAGCCAACCCACGAGATAAAGCTCTTCTCTTTTATCTTAAATTTGGTAAAGATAAGTCCGATAAATACGCTTATTGGTCTTGCTACAAACATCAAAAATATCGATAATATTAAGCTAATTATCGCTACAGATGGAAGCTCTGTTGGATAGACAAGAAGTCCCAATGTCAAAAAGATAAATACCTGCATAAGCCAGGCGATTCCATCAAAAAAACCAACTAAATTTTTCTTATGGACAAAGTCTTTTTTGTTGGCAAAGATACCGGCGATATAGACCGCAATATAGCCATTGCCGCCAATTTTAGTGCAAATCCCAAACAAAAAGACTACGATGGAGAGCATTAGCACAGGATACAATCCCCAAACACTAAGCCTTATTTTATTCATAAGTATTGGAAGTCCAATTCCTGCGAGATAGCCAAGAAGTCCGCCAAGACCAAATTGCAACAAAAGATCAACTATCCACTCAGTAGCACTTGGCGTGGTTGGCATAGTCATAAATGAAATTAGTGTCATTGTAAGAAAAATTGCCATTGGATCGTTGCTTCCACTTTCAAACTCTAGCAGCTCGCCGATGTTGTTTTTGAGCTTTATGTTTTTGGAGCGCAATATAGCAAAAACAGCAGCCGCGTCAGTTGAGCTTATGATAGAGGCTAAAAGCAGGCTCTCTAAAAAGCTGAAATTTAGTAGAAAATAGACAAAAGCTCCAAGAATGAGAGCTGTTATTATAACGCCAAGTGTTGCAAGTACAAGCCCAGCTTTATAAATAGGAGCGATGGCCTTTATGTTGGTATCAAGTCCGCCTGCAAAAAGTATGTAGATAAGTGCGATAGTGCCGATATCTCCAGCAATTTTTACATTGTCAAATGGAATCTTTAAAACCCCATCGCTTCCTGCTAGCATTCCAACAGCTAGGAAAAAAAGTAGAGCAGGGATACCGTATTTGTCAGATACTTTACTAAAAAAGACACTTATAATAAACAAAAATCCAATCAGCAAAAGTGCATTTTCCAAACTCTAACCCTTATCTTGATATATTTATGTAACTATATAGAATTGTTTTTAACAAAGAGAAAACTATTTCTTTTCTTCATAAAAAACCACATTAAATTTACTTTTTTTAACTAATGCTCGCTTTTTGGAGCTCTCTCCTCTTAGCTCTTCTAGCTCTTTATTTAGCTCATCAATGATATTTTCATACTCAATCATCTGCTCTTTTAGTTTGAAGATAACATCAACACCGGCCAAATTTACCCCCATATGTCTTGTTAAATTTAAGATAGAACTTATCTTATCCAAATCTCTTTGTGAGTAGAGTCTAACTTTTCCATCAGTTCTATCAGGCTCGATAAGTCCTTCACGCTCATACTGCCTTAGAGTTTGAGGGTGGATATCAAGCATCTTTGCAACAACGCTTATTAGGTAGAGTGGCTCATCGTATTTTGACATTTTTTACTCCTTTTAAAGCTTTTCTATAAGTAACTTTTTTAGCTCTTCATCAAGTGAAGAAAGAGGTGGCAATATTACATTGACATTTAGATACATATCTCCATAAATACCGCTTTTTCGGTCTTTGACGCCATATCCTTTAAGGCGGATTTTTTGTCCATTTTTGGTATCTTGTGTTATTTTTATGGTGACCTCTTTTTTGTAGGTATTTAGCTCAACCTTACCGCCAAACCATGCAGTTTTTAGCGGAATATCAATATCTCTGTAGAGATCATCTCCCTTTCTTTGATAAATTTGGCTTGGCTCAACCTCAATTTGCAATATAAGATCGCCTCTTTGACGGGTTCTATTGGATATATTGCCTTTGCCTCTAACTCTTAATTTTTCGCCATCTCTTATGCCGGCTGGAATGCGTATCTTAAAGCTTTCATTTGAAACGCTTATCTCTTTTTGTCCGCCAAGCACCGCCAAATCAAAGGGAATTTTAAGTCTTGCATTTAGATCTAAGTTTTCAAAAGCTGCACCAAAGCCATCAAATGGACTACCACCAAAGCCACCACTTCTAAAGCCATCACCAAAAATATTTCTCAAAATATCATTCAAGTCATCCATATTTTCGTGACTTTGTGCAAAGTCATGAAAGTTTTGACCGCCAAACATATTATCGCCATATGTGTCGTATTGTTTTCTCTTTTCTTCATCGCTCAATATCTCATAAGCGGCATTTATCTCTTTAAATTTATCCTCAGCACCTGGCTCTTTGTTGATATCTGGGTGGTATTGTCTTGCTAGTTTTCTGTAGGCTTTTTTTATCTCTTCGCCGCTAGCATCTTTTGTAACTCCAAGAGTTTCATATAAACTACTATTTTTACTCATTTTTTAATCATCCTTATGTTTTCTATATAAACTAAGTTAATATAGACATCTATAACTAAATTTAGCCAGATTATAGCACAAGCTTTAGTCAAAGTCAATCAACTTTTATTAGTTACTTTTATTAACTATTGGATAAGTTATTGTTAATTTACCATTTATAAGAGCCATTTATAATGATGCGATTAAATATTAAAGGAGTAAAAATGAAAAAATCTATTTTATTTTGTATCGTTTTGGCAACATCTCTATTTGCCACTAAGATAGATTTTGAATTTGCACCAGAAGATGTACAAAGAGTAGATGCAGCTTCCAAGCAAAATGAAATCTTATCTTATCACTCATCCATAGCTGATGCAAAAAAAGCAGTTGTAAATATCTCAACTACCAAGACCATAACAAGACAAAACCACCCTATGAGTGAGTTTTTTGACGATCCGTTTTTTAAGGAGTTTTTTGGCTTTAACTTTGGTATGCCACAAGAAAGAAGTAGAAAGGCAAGCTCTCTTGGCTCAGGCGTTATTATCTCAAAAGATGGTTATATTGTAACAAATAATCACGTAGTTGAAAGTGCCGATGAGATATTGGTTACTATGCTAGATGATGATCAAGAGTTTGAGGCAAAACTTATAGGAAGTGATCCAAAAACCGATATTGCTATCATCAAAATTGAAAAGAAAAATTTGGAACCTATTAAATTTGGGAATTCTTCAAAGCTTTTGGAGGGTGATGTTGTCTTTGCTATAGGCAATCCATTTGGAGTTGGAGGTACTATCACTCAAGGTATCATCTCTGCTCTAAACAAAAGCAACTTAGGACTAAATCAATATGAAAATTTTATACAAACCGATGCCTCTATCAATCCAGGAAACTCAGGTGGCGCTTTAGTTGATAGCAGAGGTGCTTTGATAGGGATAAACTCAGCAATTCTTAGCCAAAGTGGCGGCAATAACGGAGTTGGTTTTGCAATTCCTTCAAATATGGTAAGAGATATTGCTAAAAAACTTATCGAAGATGGAAAGATAGAGCGAGGTTTTATTGGAGTTTATATTGCAAATCTTACAAAAGATCAAAAAGAGCTTTATAAGAGTCAATATGGTGCTTTGATAACCAACGTCGAAAAGGACAAGCCAGCCGACAAAGCTGGGATTAAGCGAGGTGATCTCATTGTCAAGGTTGATGGAGTAGATATCAAGTCTGCCAATGATCTAAAAAATGAGATAGGCGCCAAAAAGCCAAATACCAAGATAAAGATAGTCTATGAGAGATCAAAAAAGATAAGAACCGCAGAGCTTAAACTAGGAAGTATGAGTGATGTAGCCACTCAAGTAGATATGGATAGCAAAAGCCCAATTGAAGGTCTTAGCGTAACCAAGTTAAGCGATGAGATAAGGAGTAAATTTAGAGTTGATAAAGATACAAATGGCGTCTTTGTTACAAAGGTAGCAAAGGATTCTAAGGCGCAAGAGTATGGCTTTAGACAAAATGACATAATAACTCAAATAGGCGAGCATGAGATAAAATCCATCGATGACTTTGAAAAGAGATTAAAGTCTATGGGTAAGGACAAAAAAGCACTTGTTTGGGTTATGAGAAATAGAATCTCAATTGGCATAGTTATAAACTAAAAAGGCAGGGTTAAAGCCCTGCTTGCATATTGAAATCGACCTACTCATTTGATATAATTATAAGAATGAGAGGTATTATGATGATAAAGATATTGATGATTGAAGATGATTTAGAGCTTGCTGAAATTTTAAGCGAGTATTTAGAAAAAAATGAGATGAATGTAACTGTCGTCGATGACCCATATATCGGTCTTTCAAAGTTAAGTTTAGATCATTATGATCTGCTTATATTAGATCTTACCTTGCCAGGAATTGATGGTCTTGAAGTTTGCAAAGAGATACGCAAAAACAACAATATTCCTATTATTATCTCAAGTGCAAGACACGATCTTACTGATAAAATCAATGCTTTTGATTTTGGAGCAGATGACTACCTGCCAAAACCATACAACCCAAAAGAGCTTCTTGCAAGGATAAGGAGCCATTTACGAAGACGAGAGATAGAGGATAGAGAGAAAAAAGAGTTTGTAAAAGATCTTACTATCAATGAGTTTGAACACACTATCATCTTTAAAGGAAAGCCGCTTAAGCTAACTGTTGCGGAGTTTGATATACTTAGCTATCTCATCCAAAAAGAGGGTGGGGCGATAACTAGAGAGGAGCTTATCTACAACTGCGACTCTATCAACGAAAACTCAACTGTAAAAAGTATCGATGTGATTATTGGTCGCATTAGAGCAAAGCTAGGAGAGGACTCCAAAAATCCAAAATATATCCACTCTATAAGAGGCGTTGGCTATAAATTTCAGCAATGAAGCGCTCATCGATATTTTATACCATAACTTTTATCTTTATTTTGGCTACAACTAGCCTATGTTTGGCTTTTTTGTGGTTAAAGGCTTATGATCAGGAAAATTATACAAAAGAGCTAAATGGCAAATACTCAATAGTCTCAAGACTTGCTTTATTACATATGAATAAGCTAATAAGCGATGAAGAGTATAGTTTGCAGATGAAAGACTTTAATATACCTGCCATAGAAGATAGCAAGAAAAAAGAGGATATTATCAAAAATGCTAAAGTTCTTCAAGAGATAAGCATAGATATTGGCTCAGCTGCCATTTTGGTGCTAGATAAGCGCCATTTTCTAAAGATTATACATGCAGATGAGGTTATGCTTTTGGAAGATGTAGAGTATCAACCCTATAGATATCAGATAATAACTGCAATATTTTCTATCGTTTTGTTGATTGTGGTTGGCTCATATATCTTCATATACAAAAAACTAAAGCCTCTTAGAAGACTAAAAAGAGAGATTACCAAATTTGCGAGCGGAAATTTAGATATAGAAAAAGTAAGTAGTGGCAATGACGAGATTAGCGAGATTGGAGAGGCTTTTTATATGGCTGTTACTCAGGTGCGTAAATTTGGAGAGTCAAGACAACTTTTCTTAAGAAATATTATGCATGAGCTAAAAACACCCATCACAAAAGGGCGAATATGCGTTGAGATGATAGAAGAGGGTAGACAAAAGCAGAGACTTGTCGGTGTTTTTGAAAGGTTGGAAAATCTCATAAATGAGTTTGCCGCTGTTGAGGGTGTGGCATCTGGCGTTTGGATAAATGATATCTCTACTCACACTATAAAAGAGCTTATCTTAGAGGCAATCGATCTTGCTATGGTGGATAAGAGCAAAGTTGAGATAGAGTTGGAGTTTAATTTTATATTAAATGTTGATTTTAAACTTTTTTGCATAGCCATCAAAAATATGATTGACAACGCCATCAAATACTCTAGCGATCAAAGGTTGCTTATCAAAACAACCAAAGACTCACTTTTGTTTTGTAGCACCGGCGAGAAGCTTGAAAAGGAGTTACAGTTTTATACAGAGGCCTTTACAAAGGGCAGTAAAGCCAAAAATAGCTTTGGGCTTGGGCTATATATCGTCGATAATATCATCAAATCGCACAACTTAGAGCTAGAGTATCAGTATAAAAACAACACCAATATCTTCAAATTTACAAATTTAGACAAAATAAGATCTATTATGAACTAGTCTAAATTTCAAACTGTTATTTTTGAACTTTAAGTCTATATGGAACACCCTTTATGACGCCTTTTGAGTAGATTGCCTTTGAGTTTTCAAGGATCTCTTGCTTCTCCTCTTTTGTCACCTCATCATCGCCAATTGCAACCTCTTTGTCAAAATACTTTTTCAAAATTTTAATAATTGCCTCTTGGTTGTTTGGATCTATCTTTTTAGCTTTTTTCAAGACAATAGCAGCCTTTGTATAGGCGCTTATCCCATGAATTGGCGCAAAAGTTATCTTTACATCTGCTCTTTTTATATACTCTTCGATTTTGTTGATATCCTCTTTGCAGGCTTCACACTCTGGATCGGTTACCAAATAGATAGTAGTTGAGTGATTTTTATTTAGCGAATTAATCTCGATAAATCGCTCTTGTGGAACAGTTTTCAAAAGTTCATAGGCCGCAGCGTCTTCTATATTGTTACCAAATGTAATTCTTTTTTTAATAAGGTCATTATCTCTTTGGCTAAGATTATACTCACTAGGTAACACAATGTAACTTTTGCCATCTTTGCTAGTAAGAAGTGGAATTCTCATACCCTCATCTTCTTTTGTAATGATAACTAGCTTTGCGTCAAAAGAGGTAAGATTGTCAATACTTTCTATTTTTATCTTTGATTTGGAGTTGTATGTTTGAGTCAAATTTGCGTTAAAATCAGCCCAAATAGGGGTTGTTACAAAAAGAGGTGCCAAAAATAGAGCTATTTTTCTCATAAATAATCCTTTTTAAATTTGAGAAATTATATCGCATTTATTCTAAAAAATGGAAGATAAAGAGCAAAAAATAGATTGTAGCTTGGCTTTTAAATTTGATATAATAGCCATTCAATAAATTTAAGGAGTAAAGATGGCTTATTTGATGGGCGATTTGAAAAAAGGTTTAAAAATTGAGATGGATGGAGTTCCTTATAAGATTGTTGAGTATCAACATGTAAAGCCTGGCAAAGGACCTGCTTTTGTAAGAGTTAAAATAAAGTCCTATATAGATGGCAAAGTGCTTGAAAAGACCTTTCATGCGGGCGATAAGTGCGATGAGCCAAATTTGGAAAATAGAAAGATGCAATATCTCTATGATGATGGCGAGTTTTGTCAATTTATGGACACTGATACATATGAGCAGGTTGCAATTAGCGATGAAGAGGTTGGTGATAACAAAAAATGGATGCTTGATGGTATGATGGTGGATGTTCTTTTTCACAATGGCAAGGCAATTGGACTTGAAGTTCCAGCTGTAGTTGAACTAAAGATTATTGAAACTGCACCAAACTTTAGAGGCGATACCCAAGGAAGCAACAGAAAACCAGCGACACTAGAGACAGGCGCTGTCGTTCAAATCCCTTTTCACGTCTTAGAGGGCGAGACAATAAGAGTTGATACTGTAAAAGGCGAATATTTAGAAAGAGCCGGCAAATAGCCACTAAGTCCAATCTACTTGGACTTAGCTTTTATAAGAGCTACTATCTCTCCCTCTTTTGGGAAGTGGGGGTCTTTCATTTCTTTTTTAGAAAAAATCACCTCTTTATCAACTTCAACTATAAATTCTCCTTCGCCGCCTGCCTCTTTGGTAACTATTGCCTCTTTGAATTCTTTTAAAATTTCCTCTTCCACACAGGAAGCTTCTGGTTTATAGTTTCAAGCGCAGCAGTATGTTATAACTACTTTCATTGTAAACCTCTCTTAGTTTAAAAATAGTGGCTATAGTAACATAAAATCGTTAATAAAGGAGAGAAGATGAGCAAAGTTGCAATTATACTAGCTGATGGTTTTGAAGAGATTGAGGCTGTTAGTGTTATTGATATTTTAAGAAGAGGCGAGGTTGATGTTGTAAGTGTAGGTATCAACAAGCGCGTGGTAAAAGGGGCGCATGGTATCGAGATGAAGGCAGATATGGTTATTGATGATGTTGATGTGTCTAAATTTCATATGTTGGTACTTCCTGGTGGGCTTCCTGGTTCAAAAACTCTTGCTAGCGATACAAAGGTTCAAAATCTCATAAAAGAGTTTAACAACTACTCTAAAAAGATTGCTGCAATTTGTGCTGCACCTTGGGCGCTTTCAACTGCCAAAGTTCTAAAGCAAAGATATACTTGCTATCCGGGATTTGAAGAGAGAGTTGATAGGGCTGGATATTGTGATGAAAAAGATGTTGTTATAGATGATAATATCATCACCTCAAAGGGTCCTGCAACTGCTATGAAGTTTGCCATCACACTTTTAAATGAGCTTAAAGGTGCAGATATTGCAAATGCTGTAAGTAGCGGACTTTTGTTTGAATATAAATAAATTTAAAGATAGTTTTACTCTATCTTTAATATAATAATTTTTCCAATCTACTGAAATTTAGGACTTTGATTTATGAGTGATTTTACACATTTACATCTTCATACTGAATACTCTTTGCTTGATGGAGCCAACAAAATAGACGAGCTTGCCGATGTTTTGAAAGAGCGTGGAGTAAAGAGCGTTGCCATTACAGACCATGGCAATATGTTTGGTGCAATTGAGTTTTATAAGACTATGAAAAGTAGAGGAATAAAGCCAATTATAGGTATCGAAGCATATCTACATAACGGAGATACCATAGATGACAAGAGCGATAAAAGCCGCTTTCACGTGATACTTTTGGCAAAAGACGAGCAAGGTTATAAAAACCTTATGAAGCTAAGCTCACTTGCCTATCTTGATGGTTTTTATAGAAATCCACGTATCAACAAAAAGACCTTAAAAGAGCATAGCAAAGGGATAATTTGCAGCTCTGCATGTCTGGCTGGCGAGGTAAATTTTCATCTAAATTTATCTCAGACAAATATACAAAGAGGGGCAAAGGGCTATGAGAGAGCAAAGGAAGTTGCGCTTGAGTATAGGGATATTTTTGGAGATGATTTTTATCTTGAAATTATGCGTCATGGCATAAAAGAGCAAGAGAATATAGACAAAGAGATTATTAGACTCTCAAAAGAGACCGGTATAAAGCTAGTTGCTACAAATGACGCTCACTATACTTACAAAGAGAGAGCCGAGGCGCATGAGATTTTTATGTGTATTGCAACTGGGGCAACTATTGGAGATGAGAGCCGCTTAAGACGTGATGTTTGTGAGTTTTATGTAAAGACAAAAGAGGAGATGAATGCTCTTTTTGCCGATATACCAGAGGCGATAGAAAGCACGCAAGAGATAGCAAATAAGTGCAACTTAGAGATAGAGCTTGGCAATGCAACACCGCCAAATTTCAAATTTACCATCGAATATGCCAAAGAACGTGGCTTGGAACTGCCCTATCCAGATGTTGAGTATAGTTTGGAAAATGATGCAGTTTTGTTTGAGTATGAGAGCAAAAAAGGTCTTGAAGATAGACTTAAATTTATAGATGAGAAAAAACACGATATCTATAGACAAAGACTTCAAAGAGAAATTAAAATCATAGAGGATATGAAGTTTCCAGGCTATATGTTGATTGTGGCTGACTTTATAAATGAGGCTAAAAAAAGAGCTATTCCAGTTGGCCCAGGAAGAGGAAGTGCAGCAGGAAGTTTGGTGGCATATTCTTTAAAAATAACAGATCTTGACCCAATTCCTTATAATCTACTTTTTGAGCGCTTCTTAAATCCTGAAAGAGTGAGTATGCCAGATATCGATGTTGATTTTTGTCAATTTAGAAGAGGCGAAGTAATTGACTATGTTATCTCAAAGTATGGTAAATACAACGTTGCACAGGTCGCTACATTTGGAAAGTTACTTGCAAGAGGAGTTATAAGAGATGTTGCAAGAGTCCTTGAAATGCCACTTAAAGATAGCGATAAGATGGCAAAGATGGTGCCAGAAGAGATTGGTATCACACTAAATGGCAAGGGCGATGTAGGAACTAGCAACTATAAACCGGGCGCTTATCAAAAGGAAGAAAAGTTAAGAGAGCTTATAGAATCCGACCCTTTGGCAGCGCAAGTTTGGAAATATGCACTTCCGCTTGAAGGTCTAAATAGACAAGCAGGAATGCACGCAGCAGGAATTGTTATAAGCAATGAAGAGCTATGGAACAAAACACCGCTTTTTAGGCAGACCAAAGGACAAGAGGGGCAATACATCACTCAGTATTCTAAAGACTATTTAGAAGAGGTTGATCTTATCAAATTTGACTTCTTGGGACTAAAGACCTTGACAGTTATCGACAACGCTGTAAAGTTAGTAAAGAGGCGATATAACAAAGATATCGTTTGGGAGGAGATTGACTTTAACCAAAAAGAGGTCTATGAGACTATCCAAAGTGGCAATACATTGGGGATATTTCAAATAGAGGGCGATGGAATGCAGCGTCTTGGAAGTGAGCTAAGACCGGATAACTTTGAAGATATCATTGCTATGCTTGCACTTTATAGACCAGGACCTTTGGGCTCTGGAATGGTGACTGACTTTATTAAAAGAAAGCACAAAGAGATTGAGATAACCTACAATATAGAGGAGTTAAAGGATATTTTAGAGCCAACTTATGGAGTAATAGTCTATCAAGAGCAGGTTATGCAGATAGTCCAAAAGATAGGTGGCTTTACTCTTGGCGGTGCAGATATTGTTCGCCGTGCAATGGGTAAAAAGAAAGAATCTGAGATGGTTCGTCTAAAAAACCAATACCTAGAAGGGGCGGTTAAAAATGGCTTTGATAGACAAAAAGCAGATGATCTTTTTGAGCTTATTATGAAATTTGCAGAGTATGGCTTTAACAAATCCCACTCAGCAGCCTACGCGCTTATTACCTTTCAGACAGCCTATCTAAAGACCTTTTATCCAGCAGAGTTTATGGCAGCGCTTCTTACTAGCGAAGAAGACAATCTTGACAAAGTTGCAAAGTATATAGATGAGATAAAGCGTCTTGATATAGAGATATTGCCGCCTTGCTTAAATAACTCTTATAGGGAGTTTAGCGTTATACAAAAAGATGGAAAAGATGCTATTGTCTTTGGTATGGGTGCGTTAAAGGGAGTTGGACTTGGCGCCATAGATAACATAATCGAGTGCAGAAACAAAGATGGAGAGTTTAAAAGCTTGAATGATTTTGTCTCGAGAATAGATAGTTTTGCAGTCAATAAAAGAGCTATAGAAGCCTTTATACTCTCAGGCGCGATGGATCTTTTTGGCTACACTAGGAAGTGTTTGGAGCAAAATATACAAAACATACTTGATGCTTGCAAAGCCTCCAATAAGATGAAAAAAGAGGCCGATAACTCACTTTTTGACTTAGAAGATATCGCTTATGAGGTTGATGTTGCCATAGAGCCAGTAGCAGATGAGTTTTCTACAAGCATGTTGCTCTCTTTTGAAAAAGATATCCTTGGTATCTATCTTTCAGGACACCCTTTGGACGAGTATAGAGAGCTTATATCCAAGGTTAAATATAGCTCTTCAAGGACTATTTTTGAAGATGATAATTTTGTAGGCGAGCGTCTTATGGTTGGAAGAGTTGAAGATATCGCAGTTCGCATGACAAAAAGTGGCAAAAAAATGGGGATAATGACACTTTTAGACTTGGATTCTAGCTATCAGATGGTGGCATTTGACAAGGAGCTTAAGGAGTTTGAGAAACTTTATGAGCAAAATAGTCAAAAACCTTATGTTTTTGAGGTAAGAGTTGTCAAAGATGAGAGTCAAACACGCATTACTATGCTTAGATCTTATGAGATTGAAGATATGCAAGATGTGGATTATAGAGGCAAAAACTATAACCAAAGAGGAATGCAAAACAGCACAAACAGACAAAAGCTTCAAATTTATCAATACGAGATAGATTTTGGCAAGCTAAATAGAAAAAATATCATCGCACTCTACAACCTAGCGCACGACTCATTTAAAAACAATCCTAACAACTACAAAAGACTTCAGTTAAAGATTTACAATAAAGATGAGATATATCTTTACAATACCGATCTTTTTATAGATGATGAGTTTATTAAAAAGGCAGAAATTTTGCTAGCAGGATAGGTTAAATTTGAGTTTGATATCTAAATTTAGAGCTGAAATTTAAGTTAAATTTGCTATTTAAATTTCAAAGTTGAGGCTTGGTTACTACTTAAATTTAAGAGTTAAAAAGAGCTAAATTTACTACTAAATTTCAAAGTGAAATTTAAAAAGGAGCCAAAGTAGTTTAAATTTGGCTCCAAACTAACTACTCTTTTTCTATGCTAAATGTAAATGGTACGCCCTTTACCAAGCCTTTTGAAAATATAACTTTGGCATCTTTTAAAACCAAATCTCTCTCTTCATCGCTTGCCTCATCGTTATTTATAGCCACATCCTTATCATAATATTTTTCCAATATCTTAATGATCTCATCTTGCCTGTTTGGCTCTATCTTGCTTGCAAGGCGTAGCATAAGAGCTGCTTTTGTATAGGCACTTTTGCCATGAACTGGCGCAAAGATTATCTTAACATGCCCATTCCTTAGATATTTGACTATCCTTTGCATATCTTCTCTACAGTATGGACACTCAGGATCTGTTATCATGTAAATAGTTGTTTTGTTTTTTGGATTGAATGACTCAATATGGATAAATCGCTCTTTTGGAATAGTTTTAACAATCTCATAAACTTCCATCTCAAGGCTATCTTGCAACGCTCTTTTAGCTTTTTCTATCTTTGCCATATCCTCTTGGTTGGCAACTACTATTTTTTTAGGAAGTTCAAATAAATTATCGCCACCAGCATCGCCAAGCCATGCACTTTTTTGCCCATCTTCGCTATTTTTAACAATGACAAGCTCCAAATTTAGGCTCTTTAACTCATCTTTTGCAATGATCTCAAAGGCCTTATCATTGCCAAGCAGCTCTTTTAAATTTGACTCCCACTCTCCAAACAGAAATGAAGTTAGTAAAAGCGGCACCACTGTTATAGATAAGAATAGTTTTTTCATATTAACTCCTTAAAATTTTATTAATTATAGCAAATAATAACAAAATTTAAAATTTAAATACTATTCAAATTTAGATAAAACAGCTGAAATTTAGGCCTTTAAATTTGACAAATTTAGTCTAAAAATAGATCTTCTCTTAAGACTAAAAGTAGGCTAAAGGCGATATTTACACTCTCTTTTCTAACGCTTTGTCTATCGCCCTTTATTAAAAATCGCTGCACGATTTTTTTGCCACCATTTTGCATCACCCCGATATAGACAGTCCCAACAGGCTTATCTTTGGTCGCTCCGCCAGGTCCTGCTATGCCGCTTATTGCGATGGCAAAGCTAGCACCACTACCTTTTATAGCGCCATCTAGCATCTGCTCTACGCACTCTTTGCTTACAGCGCCATAAGTTTTTAGCACCTTCTCTTCTACATTTAGCCAGATATGTTTTATTTGGTTGGAGTAGGTGACTAATGAGCCATCAAAAACTTCGCTACTTCCTGCAATGTTGCAGATAGTCGCTGCACAAAGTCCAGCTGTGCAAGACTCTGCAAAAGTTATCTTGGCTTCATTTTTTGCAAGTTTTTTTACTACCAACTCTTCAATGCTCTTTTCAAAGATAACTCTATTTTTAAAAACCTCTTTGCACTCTTTCAAAAAGCTATCTAGTTGCAAATACTCGCCTCTTTCTACTCTAACCAAAAGTAGATATCTGCTGTAGGGAATGGTGTTTATGGTGGCGTTGTATCTTTGAGCAAGTTTGCCAAGCTCCTCTTTTGCCTCACCAATCTCATATCCAAAGAGATAAAAGTCCTTAAATGAGGGCTCTTTTTCATAAAAAATAGTTGGAAAGTCACAAAGAGGGTCGCTTTTTAGAAGGTTGATGTAGGAGCTATTTAGGCTGGTAAGAAAGCTATTTTTACATACTTTAGTAGCTCTACTTAGAGAGAGCGTCTGCTCATCTTTTAGCTCAAGTTCATCTTTGGTTAGAGTTGCTAGTATCTTTGCAACAACATAGTAACTACTACTTGAGGTAAAAATAGTTATAAAAAGCTGCTCTTTTGAGAGTTGTTCCAAAACTTCTGGAAGTTTTGGGTCATTTTTGCTAATAAACTTAAATCTATTAATAAAGCCAAATTTATCAATATATTGTTTAAAGATATCTAGCAAAAAATCCATATTTATCTTTAAGTCATCGCCAATTAAAATAAGTATATTTTCCATCAAATCTCTCTTAATAAATTTAGCTTTATTATATCAAATGTTTAAATTTTTATCTGTTTCAGCACCACTTAAATATTCTTAGCTAAAATTTAGGAATTTATTTACTTAAAAGAAGGCTATAGATGGATTATAAAGAGACACTATTTTTACCAAATACAACATTTTCAATGCGAGGTAACTTGCCGCAAAACGAGCCAAAAAGGTTTAGTCAGTGGTATGGTCAAATGGATGTATATAACAAGATGAAGGCTAAAAGACAAAATGCTAGTGCTACTTTTAGGCTGCATGATGGTCCGCCATATGCAAACGGGCATCTTCATATAGGGCACGCACTAAACAAAACTTTAAAAGATATCATTATAAAAACCCACTATTTTTTTGGAGAAGATATTAGATATGTGCCTGGTTGGGACTGTCACGGACTTCCAATCGAACAGCAAGTTGAAAGTATTTTGGGTGATAAGAAAAAAAGCACTCCTACAGTCAAAATAAGGGAGCTTTGTAGAGCTCATGCGAATAAATTTATAGACATACAAAGAGATGAATTTAAAAAACTTGGCATTATTGGAGATTGGAACAATCCCTACCTTACACTAAAATATAGCTTTGAAGCAGATATCTACGATGCACTTTGTAAAATAGCCAAAAAAGGTCTTTTAATAGAGCGAAGCAAGCCTGTATTTTGGAGTTGGGCTGCAAAAAGTGCTTTGGCTGAGGCTGAGGTTGAGTATAAAGATAAGGAAGATTACTCACTTTATGTTGCTTTTGATTTGGATGTTGATGCTAGTAAAAAGCTTGGCATAGAGGGGGCAAAGGCAGTTATTTGGACTACTACACCATGGACCTTGCCAGCCAATCAAGCCATAGCTTTAAATCCTGATGAAAAATATGTAGTTACCAAAGAGAAACTTATCTTTGCAAAGCCGTTGCTAGAAGTTATGGTTAACAAAAAGCTAACAAGCGGAGAGATTATAAAGGAGTTTGACTCAAAAGAGTTAGAGTATCTACACGCGATAAACCCACTAAACGACAGACAATCACTCTTTATACTCGCAGATTTTGTTTTGATGGATGGAGGAACTGGATTAGTTCACTCTGCGCCAGGTCATGGTGAAGATGACTACTATGCAAGCTTAAAGTATGATATTGAGGTCATTATGCCTGTTGATGAAGAGGGAAAATACGACGAGACTCTTCGCACAAAGGCTCTTTTTAGAAAAGATGTTGTAGATGAGCTAATCGGTATGCATATCTTTAAGGCAAATGAGAGGATTTTGGAACTTCTTGGTGATAGCGTTTTAGACTCAAGTAAATTTATCCACTCCTATCCATTTTGTTGGAGAACACACAAGCCAGTGATTTACCGCGCAACTAAGCAGTGGTTTATAGCGATGGACGAGCCAAAACTAAGCAACAACAAAACCTTAAGAGAGGTTGCTCTATCGGCTATAGAAAAAGTTAAATTTTATCCAAGTAGCGGTCAAAATAGACTTCGCACAATGCTTCTAAATAGACCTGATTGGTGTATCTCAAGACAGCGTGACTGGGGAGTGCCGATAGCATTCTTTAGAGACAAAGCCACAAAAGAAGTGCTTTTTGATGATGATATTTTGGCAAATTTAACAAATATTTTTAGACAAAAAGGGGCTGATGCGTGGTGGGAACTTAGCATAGCAGAGCTTTTGCCAAAAGGCTCAAAATACAATCCAGATAGCCTTGAAAAGGTAAATGACATTCTTGATGTTTGGTTTGATAGTGGAAGCACTTGGAAAGCGGTGCTTTTAAGTGATGAATATGATACAAAAGGCTTTCCAGCAAGTATGTATTTGGAGGGAAGTGATCAGCATAGAGGTTGGTTTCAAAGCTCTTTGTTGGTAAGTTGTGCTATAAATGAAACAGCTCCATACAGAGCCATTTTAACACACGGCTTTACAGTTGATGAAAATGGTCAAAAGATGAGTAAGTCCATCGGAAATGTTGTAGCACCTGATGAGGTCGCGCAAAAATATGGCATAGAGATTCTTCGCCTTTGGGTAGGACTTAGCGACTATTCGAGCGACTTGAAGATAAGTGATGGTATTTTGAAGCAAGTTAGCGAGCAGTACCGCAAGATAAGAAATACTATAAGATTTTTACTTGCCAATGTAAGTGATCTTGAAGCAGTTGATCTCTCTAGCTTTTCACCACTTGATAAGTGGATTTTAAACAGAGCCACAAAGGCCTTTAGAGAGAGTGAGAATGCCTTTAGAGAGTATGATTTTTCAAAGGGCTTTAATATACTTTTAAATTTCATAAGCTCAGATCTTAGCGGTATCTATCTAGATGTTTGCAAAGATAGGCTTTACTGCGATGAGATGGATGCCAAAAGACGTATCTCAGCCCAATCCACAATGGTTCTTATAACCAAAACTTTGCTAGCACTCATCGCTCCAACTCTAACCTACACAGTAGATGAAGCTTTGGAAAATGCGCCAGATGTGATAAAGAGAGATTTTAAAGATGTTTTTGATATCTCCTATGTTCCTTTGGAGTTTGATTTTGAAGAGCAAGATGAGCTTTTTGTAAAGGCAAGAGAGAAGTTTTTTGAGATAATAGATGACCTTAAAAAGCAAAAAATCATAAACTCAACTCTACAACTTTGCTTACAAACTAGCTCAAACACCATCTTAGCATCAGATATCTCTCATAGCATTGATTGGTTTATAGTAAGTGATATCTCACCTATCGATGGACGCGAGTCTATAGCTCAGTTTCAAGTAGATGATGAGCTATTTAGACTAGTTTTAAGTAGCGAGCATAAGTGTCCAAGATGTTGGAAGTATCAAGCCAAAAAAGAGGGCGATCTTTGTCCGAGATGTGCTAAAGTGATGAACAATGCTTAGAAGCGAAGTAAGCTTTACGACAATTGCTATTACCATTTTGGTCTTAGCAGTAATTAGTTTTATTGGAATTTATTTGGTAAAAAAATATAAGGAGTAGGTGTGGTTACACTAAAAGAGGCATTAAAACTCAACAAAGATGAGTTAAGTAAATTTAAACTTGCATTAAAAGAGAAGATAGAAAAAGAGAGAAGTTTAGGCGCATATGTAGAGCAACTTTTAGGAAGCAAACTTTCAGAGCTTGGAGATGGAATTCCAATAGCCATTAAAGACAATATCCAAGTAAAGGGCTGGAGTGTCACATCGGCATCCAAAATTTTACAAGGATATGTCGCTCCATATAATGCAACTGTTATAGAAAAGTTGATAGAGAGCGGCTTTGCACCTTTTGGAAGGACAAATATGGACGAGTTTGCCATGGGCAATACCACTCAAACTTCATTTTATGGCAAAACTCTAAATCCAACCGATCACTCAAGAGTGCCAGGTGGAAGTAGTGGCGGAAGTGCTGCTGCTGTTGCTAGCGGACTTGCTATAGCTGCTCTTGGAAGCGATACTGGTGGAAGTATTCGTCAGCCAGCTGCCTATTGTGGATGTGTTGGGTTTAAGCCAAGCTATGGAAGAGTTAGCAGATGGGGACTTGGTGCCTACTCAAGCAGTCTTGATGTTATAGGTCCAATAACTCAAAATGTAGAAGACGCTAGTTTGTTATATGATGTGATATCTGGAGCCGATGATAGGGATAGCACAAGTTTTAGAGGCGATTATGTAAAAACTCACCCAAATTTAAATCCCAAAAGAAAACTTAAAATAGCAGTTATCAAAAACTATGTAGATGAGGCAAGTGATGAGATAAAAGAGGCACTTTTAAAGAGTGTAGAAGAGCTTAAAAAAGCAGGACATGAGATAGTTTATAAAGAGCTATCCAACTCTAAATTTCACGTTGCAACCTACTATATATTGGGAACTGCAGAGGCAAGTGCAAATTTAAATAGATTTGATGGTATAAGATATGGCTACAGAGCGCCAGCAAAACATCTAAAAGAGATCTATGTAAATAGCAGAAGCGAAGGTTTTGGCGCTGAAGTAAAAAGAAGACTTCTTCTTGGCACATTTGTCTTAAGTAGCGGTTATTATGATGCCTACTATATAAAAGCGCAAAAGGCAAGAGCCTTTATAAAAAAAGAGTTTGACGCAATACTAAAAGAGTGTAATCTTATCTTTATGCCAGTAACTCCAACAGTTGCACCGAAATTTGATGAAAAGACAGATCCGCTCAATAGCTATCTAGCTGATATCTATACAATTGGAGCAAATTTAGCAGGCCTTCCAGCTATCTCAGTGCCAGTTGCAAAAAACAGAGATGGTCTAAATATAAGCGCCCAACTAATAGGAGCGGCATATGATGAGCAGTGCGTTTTAGATGGCGGATTGATTTTGGAAAATATTAAGAAAGGAAAATGATGAAAATCGTAAAAAAAGCTCTAACATTTGAAGATGTTTTGTTGGTACCTCAGTACTCAGAAGTTTTGCCAAAAGAGGTCTGCTTAAAAACCAAATTTAGCAAAAATATAGAGCTAAATTTA
This sequence comes from uncultured Campylobacter sp., assembly GCF_947255105.1. GTDB lineage: Bacteria > Campylobacterota > Campylobacteria > Campylobacterales > Campylobacteraceae > Campylobacter_B. The sequence goes on along the minus strand of NZ_CAMYFP010000011.1, from coordinate 9,484 downwards.
CCACTTGTAAGTGCTGCTATGGACACTGTTACAGAGCATAGAGCTGCTATTATGATGGCTAGACTTGGAGGGCTTGGAGTTATACACAAAAACATGGACGAAGAGTCTCAAGCAAGAATGATAAAAAGAGTAAAAAAGAGCGAAAGTGGAGTCATAATAGATCCGATTTTCATCCTTCCAGATGCAAAAATCAAAGATGCGCTTGATATTATGGCTGAGTTTAAGATTTCGGGCATACCTGTCGTAGATAAAGATAGAATGTTGCTTGGAATTTTAACAAATAGAGATCTTAGGTTTGAAGTTGATATGAATGAAGATGTAGCGTCAAAAATGACAAAAATGCCACTTATCACAGCGCCAAAAGGTTGTACTCTTGATGACGCAGAGAAAATTTTTAGAACTAACAAAGTTGAAAAGCTTCCTATCGTTGATAAAAATGGCAGACTTGATGGACTAATCACCATAAAAGATCTAAAAAAGCGTATAGAATATCCAAATGCCAACAAAGACAAATATGGCAGACTTAGAGTTGCAGCAGCTATTGGAGTAGGACAGATAAGCAGAGCTAGAAAGCTTGTAGAAGCCGGTGTTGATGTGCTTGTTATGGACTCAGCTCACGGACATTCAAAGGGAATTATTCAAACTCTAAAAGAGTTAAAACAGCTTTTTGACATCGATGTTGTTGTTGGCAATGTTGCAAATCCTGCAAGCGTGAAAGATTTGGTAGATGCGGGAGTTGATGGAATAAAAGTTGGCATAGGACCTGGAAGTATCTGCACTACTCGTATAGTCGCAGGAGTTGGTGTGCCACAGATAACTGCTATAAATGATTGTGCTAATGAGGCAAAAAAATATGACATTCCAATCATAGCAGATGGCGGCATCAAATACTCAGGCGACATTGCCAAAGCTCTTGCAGCTGGTGCTAGTTGTGTTATGGTAGGTGGACTACTTGCTGGTTGTGATGAGAGTCCGGGTGATCTTATCACATTTCAAGGAAGACAGTATAAGAGTTACCGCGGTATGGGCTCGATTGGCGCTATGAGTAGAGGAAGTGCCGATAGATACTTTCAAGAGGGAACTGCTTCAGAAAAGCTTGTACCTGAGGGAATTGAGGGAAGAGTACCATATTCTGGTAGCCTAAAGAGTGTTATTTTTCAGTTAGAGGGCGGTCTTAGATCTTCTATGGGATATTGTGGAAGTAAAGATATACCTACATTTCAGCAAAAGGCTGAGTTTGTAGAGATTACTAGTGCAGGTCTAAAAGAGAGTCATGTTCATGATGTCATCATAACTAAAGAGGCGCCAAATTACCGAGTAAATTAGTGCAGATAACTACACAGATAGAACAGTTTGACACACCACTATATCTAGAGAGCGGTAGAGTTTTAAACCGCTTTCATCTAGCTTATGAGAGCTATGGCAGACTAAATAGCAAAAAAGACAATGCGATTTTAATCTGTCACGCCCTAACTGGCTCAGCTCATGCTGCTGGAAAGTATGAAGGAGATGCAAAAGCTGGCTGGTGGGATGGCATGATAGGAAGTGGCAAGGCGATTGACACTGATAAATATTTTGTCATCTGTATAAATGCGCTTGCTAGCCCTTTTGGCTCCACATCGCCACTTGATATTATGGATAAAAAAAGTGGCAAAGAGTATAGGCTTAAATTTCCAGTTATAGTTATAAGTGATGTTGTAAATTCTCAACTCAAACTTTTAAAAAAACTTGGCATAGAGAGACTTCACGCAGTAATAGGTGGTAGTTTTGGCGGTATGCAGGCACTTTGCTATGCTATAGAACATCCTAAAATTTCTGATAGAGTTATCATACTTGCCTCATCTTATGCAACGCCACCTTGGGCAATAGCCTTTAACAAAATAGCAATAGAGGGTATTTTAAACGACCCAGCTTTTAAAAATGGAGAGTATGATAGAGAAAGTATCAAAAAAGAGGGCCTAAATGGCTTGGCACTTGCTAGAATGGCAGGACATATAAGCTTTTTAAGTCCCTACTCAATGGATCTTAAATTTGGTCGCAACTACGTTCAAACCGATGGTCTTTATGAGCTAAAAGGGCGATTTGAAGTAGATAGATATATGGAGTATAATGGCTACAATTTTGCAAAAAGATTTGATCCGCTCTGCTATCTTTATACTGTAAAGATGATGAATATATTTGACTGTAGAAGACACTATGATGACTTAAGGGACGCTCTTTTGCCTATCGAGTCAAATGTGACTCTCATCTCATTTAGTGGCGATGTTTTGTTTCCGCCCTATCTTATGAGAGAAATTTACGATGAGCTTTGTAGCATCGGTAAAAAGGACCTTGTGAGATATATTGAGATAGATAGCAACTATGGTCATGATGCATTTTTGGTAGAGATTGATAAATTTAACTTCTATGTAAAGGAGGCGATAGATGGAAAAAGAACTTAGTTTTGAAGATAGGCTAAAAGAGATAGACAAGATTTTAGAGCTTTTTAACGACAAAAATATAACCTTAAAAGAGAGCTTAGAAGCCTATAAAAAGGGGGTAACTCTTTTAAAAGAGGCAAGCAAAATTTTAGAAAATGCAAAACTTCAAATTGAGGAGCTAAAGGTTGATTAGGCTTGCAGCTCTTCAGTTACCAACTCTTTCGATGAGCGGAGCAAGGATTGAGTATTATCTAAAATATGTCAAAGAGCAGGGTGCGAAGCTTGCCTTGCTTAGCGAATACAATCTCAACAGCTTTTTTACCGAGCTAATAAAAATGCCAAGAAGTATGATAAAAGAGCAGATATTGCATAAAAAGCAGCTATTTTTGGAGCTTAGTAACAAGTTTGAGCTACTTATAGTTGCGCCAATTATCATAGAAGAAGAGGGCGACTTGCTTAAAGGTGTGATGAAATTTGATGGCAAAAAAGCCACCTTTTATCCGCAAAATATATTGATAAACTATCCACATTGGGATGAGGCTAGTTTTTTTGCAAACTATGCTAAATTTCAAGAGGTAAAAATTCCAATCTTTAGCTTTGAAGAGTTTAAATTTGGAGTTATTTTTGGCTATGAAGCGCACTTTGATAACTTTTTTCACACTATCATAAAAGAGGAGGTCGATTGTATTTTGATGCCAACTGCCTCTACTTTTGATTCAAATTTGAGATGGCAAGAGCTTTTGAAGATGAGAGCCTTTTTAACTAACAGCTATCTTTTAAGGGTAAATAGAGTTGGTAAAACAAAGCTAGAGGATAGCTCTATCGAGTTTTATGGCGATAGTTTTCTAATCTCGCCATTTGGAAAAATTGAGGATTATTTAGGTGAGAAAGAGGGCGCTTTGGTAGTCGAGTTAAACAAAAAGAGCATAAAAGAGGCTAGAGAGCTTTGGAAATTTAGATCAAATTTAGAAAAAAGAGAGCTTATTTGAAAGAGGAGTATTTTAAAAGACAGATAGAGCTTTGGGGTGCCAAAAGACAGGATAGCTTAAAAGACAAAAGTGTTTTGATAGTCGGAAGTGGCGGACTAGGAAGCTCTTTTGCCTATGCTCTTGGAAGTAGTGGCATAGGGAGTTTTGATGTTGTGGATTTTGACAGGGTTTCTTACTCAAACATTCATAGACAGATACTTTTTGATATCAAAGATGAGGGCAGATATAAGGCTGAAGTTTTTAAAGACAAGATTGAGAGTCGCTCACCAAATGTAGCTATCACGCCATATTTTGATAAATTTAGTGATTTTATAAAAAAAAGCGATAAAAGCTATGATATTATTTTGGATGCAACTGACAACTTCCAAACAAGGGCAGAGATTGACAGCTATGCAAAGACAAGGGAAATTCCTTGGATCTATACTGGAGTTGAAGAGTTTTTTGCAAAGATAGCTTTCATCCATAAGAGTGATTTTAAAAAGTTAGCTAAATTTCAAAGTAGTCCAAAAGGGATAGTCGCTCCTACAGTTATGTTTGCAGCCTCTTTTAGTTCAAATTTGGCACTTCGCTATCTTGCAGGGTTTGAGGTCAAAAAAGATTTGCTTTACTATTTTGACCTAAGTTTAGATGAGATAGCACTTCGTAAATTTAAGTTATAGCTTCAGCTACTTTAAATTAAAATAGCTGAAAACTCTTTTTAACTATCTCATAAGGCTTTGTAAAATGCTCACTGTCTATGCGAAGTTTATATTGTAAAGATGGTGATAATATATAGTATATTAGCTCAACATCTAGCGTATTGGCACCTTCTGGTGGATAGAGCGTGATGGTTTTTGTAGAGCTTGGCTCTAGTCTAGTATCACTTACTAAGTTGGTTGCTACATAGGAGAGGGTTTCTAGATTTTTATCATCAATGTAGGTTGCTTTAAGCTCTATATTTTCGCTTTTTAGCACTTCATCGCCTTTTTTGTAAGTTAGTTTTACCATAAGACTTCTACCGCTAAAGCCACTTGGGATTTTATGTGAAACACTATTTTTTATGAGAAGATCGATTGATTGATAGTTTCTAACCAAATCCACAAAAATGACATCTTTTAAAAGATCTGTATCATTTCTAACACCGGCAAATATATGCGATCTCATAATTCTTTTTGTAGCTGTTGCTGAGTGAATTTCTGGCGCTATTATTCCCTCTTTTGGATCTCCCATATGACAATCCACACATCTTCTAGCATCGCCACTTGACTTTTGTTCTGCTCCTGTATTGTAGGTTGAAAGTGCGTTGCTTGAACCATTTCCTTGGTGGCAGATAAGGCAAAGCTCATCACCTGAGACAAAGAAATCTCGCTTTTTGCTTTCATGATATTTTGCTCTATCGCTCTCATCTTCAAACGGACCAACGATAACTGGACCTTTTATCCAATTTATAAGTTCATAACCAACATCATTGTTACTTTTTTTAGGTTTTATGCTATCAATGTTATGACAAACATAGCAAGAGACACCATTTTTTATGTGAATAGCGCTTATCGCCTCATCTACAACTTGCTTCTCTTCTGTATTTACATCAAAAGCTTTTGACAACATATAGTTTTCATCTACACTTTTTACATCAAGGCGTGGGTTGTGACATTTACCACAATTAAGCAAAGTGGCTTCATATGGCTGTCTCAACTCTTTTGAAACGAACTTTACTGTTGCATGGTAGAGCTCATTTTTTTCTTCGTGCGATTTTGCATGCAAAGAGGTAACCCAATCCTTTACCTGTTCTTCGTGACAGGCTGTGCAGTTAGTAGGCTTGGTAAATCTCTTGACAATATCTGGGTTTGGTGAACCAATCACAAAACTTATAGCGAAAAAAAATACAAAGGTAAAAACTCTTAACATAAATCCAACCTATTTTTAATCTTTTTTGGTATTTTATAACTATTTATTCTACCATACTTTTATTAAAATATAATAATTTTTTGATAATTTATTTAAAATCTATTAAATTTATATTGAAAGAGTGGGTTTAAAGAGCTATTTTGAAAGAAGATATCAAGAAATTTTAGTTTTATAAGAAGTTGTGAGATAGGGAGAGTGGCTCCCTATCTGTGATTATGCAAGCATTGATCTTAACATCCAAAGATCTTTTTCATACTTTCCAATATAATCATCACACATCGCAACAGTAGCACTATCGCCCTCTTTTTCTGCAAGTTCTGCTAGTTTTTTAAACTCTTTTAACATATATTCATAGGCAACTTTCATATTTTCAGCAACCTCTTTAGCTGTAAAGCTATCTTTTTTTGCTATAGGAAGTTTAGCTGCCTCTGCCATAGCTTTGTTGCAAACATATGGCTTTCCACCAACTTGCAAAACTCTCTCGGCTATTTGATCAAAGGCCTCAAAAGCTGCGTCATATGCTGCTTCTGTATAGTTATGAACTGATACGAATTGAAGCCCTTTAACATTCCAATGGTAGTTGTGAAGTTCTGTTATAAGCAAATGTAGGTCCGCTTGAATTTGTTTTAACTGATCTATAACTTTTGTCATTTTCTTCTCCTTATTTTATTATAAATTTGATAGTGATTATTATATGAAGTAAATTTAAACATTATGTAAATGCTTTTTTGTAAATATTGTTTTTAAAATTCTCTTTCCAACTTCAACTCCTGGTTGATCATATGTATTTATGCCAAGCATTGCTCCAACACAGCTAGTAAGTAGTTCATAATAAAATATCAAATATCCCATATGCCACTCATCAAGACTTTGGACCTCCAAAAGATCCACACTAAGCCCCTCGTCTATCAATAAATTTAGTGTTGCTTTGCATTGAAGATTTAAAAACTCTTGATATGAAGTGCCATTTACAAAATCGCACTCTTCTAAACCTTCTAGTGAGAGTTGTGGGACTGTTAAGTTAGATGAGCTATTGGAAACTTTGATAAAAGTTACTGTTTTGTCTTTTGGACCGTCCATTAGAAGTTGCAAAAATGAGTGCTGATCTTTACTTCCTATAAGTCCAATCGGCGTCAATCCAACTCTTGTGTGTGCTCTTTTTTTGCCAAGACTCTCAGCCCAAAGCTGGACGTACCACTCATTAAACTCTTTTAATTTTTCCGAATAACTAAACAATATATTTGCCGATGCGCTGTTTGAGGTTGCATAGTGATATGCTTTTTGAAGAATTGTGAGATCTTTTAACTCAAAAAACTCTCTTTCACACTCTCTTGCTCCATTTAAAAGCTCATCTATATCAAAACCTGCGATATAAAGAGGAATTAGTCCGATGACACTTAACACGCTAAATCTTCCACTAATATTCTTTGGAGCGTTAAAAAACAGCACCTCTTTTGAGATGGCAAATTTCTCAAGTTTTGAGCCTTCGTTTGTTATGATGATGAAGTTATCTTTAAGATTGTCGACGTTGAATTTATCAATTATTAGTTTAAAGTTTGTGATAGTTTCGATAGTTGTGCCTGATTTGGAGATGATTAGGAAAAGAGTTGTTTTGTAATGTAGCTTTTTTGTCATCTCTTCAAAATAAAGCCCATCAATATTGTCTAAAAAATGCAAATTTATCTTTTTATAATTATGCTGCAATGCCCTGTATATCGCCTTTGTTCCAAGACTAGAGCCCCCAACCCCAACTACCACAACATCGTCAAAACTTCTATTTTTTAAAAACTCATCAACTTTTTTTAAAATCTCTTTATCAAATTTAAGCAGATGATAGTATCCAACTTGACCGCTCTTAAACTCACTATTTATGCGCTCTTGATACTCTTTTATGAGTTGAAGTTGCTCTTTGTTGAAGTAAATTTTATTTTTTACCATTAAATTTCTCATAAAAGTTCAACAAATCCACGATAAAAGCCACAATCAAATCTTTTGCCTTTAAATTTATAAGCAATAACCATACTCTCTTTTACCTGTTTTAAGAGTGCGCCTACTGTCTGTATCTCTTTGCCAATTCCCGACTTAGTCTTTTTAAAGGCAAATTTTTTCATACATTTAATAGATAGCAAAAACATATCCAGCAGCAGGGAAAAGACAACTTTTTATCATAATAGTTCCTTAAATAAATTTAGTTATTATACCTAACTTGGCGTTTAAATTTAGCTTCGCAAATGTTATGATAAAATGTTTGAAATTTAGCTAATTAGGAGCTGTTTTGCAAACTATTAAAAAGACATATCAGACATCACAAGAGATTAGAAAGTCAAATTTCATTGCCTTTTTAACGCCATTTAGTGAGTTTGAAACTCTCTACAAAAGGCTAAAAGAGGAGCATCCAAAAGCGGCTCACATCGTTTGGGCCTACAGACATCTTAATAAATTTCACCAAATAGTAGAAAACCAAAGCGATGATGGCGAACCAAAAGGCACAAGCGGACCAGCGGCACTTTCTGCCTTAAAAGGGGCAAATTTGATAGAGTGTGCTGTTTTGATAGTGCGGTATTTTGGCGGGATTAAGCTAGGAACAGGAGGGCTAGTGAGAGCCTATGGAAGTAGCACAAATTTGGCTATAGATGGTGCAGAGGTTGTGAAATTTGAGCTTAGATATGACTGTAGTTTTTTTACAAGTTATCAGCTGCTCTCAAGAGTTGAGTATTTTTTGGAGCAAAATAACATTGACTCGCTTAAAGAATTTGATGAAAACGGCGCTAAAATAGAGATAAATTTAACCAAAGATGAGTTAAAAAAGCTACTTGATTTGACAAATGAGTTTTACAATAAAGATGATTTTTACTATCTCTCTTTGCCAACTGTTGCTAAAGAGTTTTTATTTTGAGAGTCTGTTTTGTTAGTTGGCAAGACTTTTAAATTCGAGTGATTTGTTGAAGTTTTTACTCTTTTAGCAACAAAATTTAAAATACTAATATAAATAGAGCAAAAATAGATAAATTAAGATAATTTTAAGCATTCTATTTTTTTTTTTTTTTGATAATATGTGACTATTAAAAAATTAGGAGAGAGATATGAAAAAAATAGCTCTATATTGCTTGATTTCTTTTGTTTTTATCGGATGTGCTTCGAATGCAAAATATTCTTTTAGTAGTGGTTTTGAAACATCACAAAATAGGATATTACAAGTTCCATCAAAAGATAAAGCAAGAGTATATGTAACAAGAAAAAACAATATTTGGGTCGGAATAGGGTTAGACTTTGTCTTTTATTATGACTACAATCCACAGTTTAATGACCATAATGAGCCAATTTATAGGAATAACTTTTTAGCAAAAATTTCAAATGGCGGATATGCCTTTATGGATTTGGAGCCAAATATGCCAACTATCATAACTTTGTATGGTTCAAATATTTTTGGAGAGGCTAGTCTGAAAAAATATGTCTATTTTACACCAAAGCCTGGAAAATTTTATTGTCTAGAAGCTTCTTATGATTCGAACGGATATGTTGAACTAGGCTTTATTGACCTACAAACTTGCGAAAAGATGATTCGATAATAGTAAAGAGAGATTTAAGCTTATTAAATACTTAAATCTCTAACTTATCGCTTAAATTTAGAGTAACCCGTTTCAAATTTATATCTTCCAACCACTTCAATTTAACTCATCTTCAAATTTAAACTCATCAACCTTTAAAAAACTACATCTAATTTAGACTTTAACTAAATCTATCTTTAATCTAATCTGCTTCAAATATAACCCTGCCTCAAATTCATATCCATATAACTTTTAACTAACTTTAAATTTCAACTCAAACAACTTCTGTATTCAAACATCCAAACAACTTTAAATTCCAGCTCAACAAACAACTTTAACCACTTAAATTTCAACTCACTATCACTTTTCAAATCTACTTTAAATTTCAACTACTCTTATTTATATATTAGAATCATCTTTAAATTTAAAACCTCTTTTAACTAAACCAAACCACTTCAAATTTAACTCATCTGAAATTTAAACCAATCAAAAACCACACCTAATTTAGACTTATAACCAATCTATTTTTAATACAACCTGCTTCAAATTCATATCCATATAGCTTTTAACTCACTTTAAATTTCAACTCAAACAACTCCTACCCTCTAAACTCCACTACTCTTTAACAAACAATATATCT
>NZ_CAMYFP010000010.1 GCF_947255105.1 uncultured Campylobacter sp. | reverse complement strand
TTTTACATAAGGGTATGTAAAGTGAAATAAACTTAAAGGAGAAAACCATGAAAAAAGGTTTTACAATGATCGAGTTGATCTTCGTGATCGTAATTTTAGGTATTTTAGCAGCAGTTGCTATTCCAAGACTAGCAGCTACAAGAGATGATGCAGAAGTTGCAAAGACTTTGTCAAACTTAAGCACTATGATTTCAGATGTTACAAGCAACTACACAGCACAAGGTGAATTTGCAGCAAATATTGACCAAATGACAAATGTCACAGGTATTGAGTTGGCAACAGGTAGCGAGACACTTAGCGACTTAAACACTAAGGCTGTTACTACAGCAGGTGGTACAATGGAAGCAAACTTTAACTTCAAAGTTGGCAAAGATAATGATTGTGTTCTAGTAAGCTTCATCAAAAACGACCAACAAGATGTAAATCTCTATGTTGGAACAGAAAAACTAGTAACATTTCAACAAGCCATTTCAGCTGCAAATGCTGCATTAAAAGCTAAAGAAGCTGAAGCAAATGCAACAGCAGCTGAAATAAATGCTTCTAAAAAGGCAGTTGCAGATGCAAAAGCAGCACTAGAGAACGCCTTGAAAAATAAAGGTGGTATTGCTAAAGATGGTGCTACAGCACAGTGCAGAACTCTAACATCTACAAGCTCTTTCAAAGAAATGGCTGGTAAAGAGTATAAACTTAGCGGTTCTAACGTAAGATTCTAAACTCTACTCTTATAAGAGTTTTGCCCAAAGGTTAAAAGCCTTTGGGCTTTTTAAATTTATACAACATATTTAATAAAATTGCTCCCATTCAAGAAATAAAACTAACAAAGACTATAAATATCTTAAAACTATAAAAAACTCTAGCCCAATAAAATAAAACTCTTATTTTTGGTAATGAAAATGGCAGGTTGAGCTAAATTTAGATAGTTTTAGTTTTATAAGCAAAATTAACTCTCTAAAAAATTAGCAATAAGATAAATTTAGGGCTAGAAAATTCTCTTTAGATAGCATTACCAACAAATAAATTTGAAAAGATAAAAGTCAAATCCACTCAATCATTTTATGTCTTGGCCACTTTCCATTTGCAAATAAATAAATTTGATACCAAAAAGCTATATTGTGCCATTTGGTAGATATTTATAGGTAAAACTTCTAAAAATAAATTTTGAAATTTACTCATCCCAAAAGTAAAATTATTCTAAAACAATCAAAGTGAAATTTAACTACTTTTAACTCATCTTAAAATCAAAACTATCACTAAAAAATAGTTCTTTGCCTTTAAGCTGATTTGATGAGCTTTATTGATAATAGTGGAGTCGAATAAGGCTCAAATCTAAATGATAAGAGCTATTTTGATGATATGTGCTATGAAATTTAAAGTTAAATTTGGATATTAAAAGAGTAAATTTAAAAGAGAAGCTGTTTAAGTGATTAAATTTGAGAGGTTAAATTTCAGTTAGGCAAAAGTGATCTAAATTTCAGTAGAGTTGGAGCCAATTTAAGCTCCAACTACTCCTGCTCTTCTTCATCATTTGATGATGGCAACTCTTTTTTAGAAACCTTTAAAAGCTCGATAGTTGCGCCATTCATCTTAAGCACTTCATAGGTGCAGTTTTCATCTTGTATCTTGTCGCCAACTACAGGAAGTCGCCCAAGTAGGTTGAAAACATAGCCACCAATGGTGTTTTGCTCGGTGTTTTCATCAAATGTAATGCCAAGTATATCTTCAACACTTTCGATGTAGCAACGTCCCTTAAACTCGTAGTTTCTATCATCTATCTTTTTAAACTCTTGGCTATTTTCATCATGCTCGTCGTTGATATCGCCAAAAATCTCTTCGATGATATCTTCCATAGTCAAAAGTCCCGCCGTGCCGCCATACTCATCGACAACAAGAGCGGCTGAAATGCGGTCTTTGTTCATCATAGGAAGGATTTTGGCAACAGATAGGCTCTCTGGCACGATGATAAATTTTCTTACTATCTTATTGAAGTCCTTTTCATTGCTTTGCAAAATATCTCGTATGTGAACCATGCCCAATACATTGTCTTTACTGCCATCTATATATGGAAAGCGTGTAAATTTGGACTCCAAAACTGTAGTGTAGTTTTCATCATAGCTTTTTTGTTTGTTGAGGCAGATCATATCTTTTCTAGGCGTCATAACATCTTTTGCCTCAATCTCGCCAAAATCAACAGCGTTTTTTATAAGCTCTGTTTCAAATGAGTCAAGCACTCCGCCCTTTAAACTCTCGCCAACAATAATCTTAATCTCCTCTTCAGAGTGCGCTAACTCTGTCTCTTTGGCGGGATTGATACCAAATCTCTTAAGCACAAACCGTGCTAAAAAGTCAAAAGTTTTGATAAATGGCGAAAATACAACCCAAAATATGTGTAGAGGCTTGGCTACTAAAAGAACGGCTTTTTCAGCTTTTGCTATGGCAACAGACTTTGGCACCAACTCGCCCAAAACTACATGCAGAAGCGTGATAAGAGTAAAAGCGATGGCAAAACCAACAGTTTGAACCAAGATATCGCTAAGATGAAAAACCTCTTTTAAAGGCACCTCTATAAGTCTTGAAACTGCCGGCTCGCCTATCCAACCAAGTGCTAGTGAGCTAAGAGTTATGCCAAGTTGTGTTGCGCTAAGATAGGTATCAAGAGAATTTGTCATCTCAAAGGCTAGTTTTGCGTTGGGAACTTTATCTTTTATAAGCTCTTCAAGGCGACTTTTTCTAATCTTGACAATGGCAAATTCTGATAAAACAAAAAAGGCGTTTAAAAATACAAAAACAAATGCAAATACAATCATAAAGACGGAACTACCCGTGTCCAATTTATAATCCTTATAAAATAAAATAGAATGGCTTCATTATAGCAAAAAAGTGCAAACTAAATACTCTCATCTAAAAATATGTTAAAAAGAGTATCGAAATGATACCAAAAAGAAGCCCTAGCTGGTTGGTCTTGCTAATTTTTTCTCTAAAGATAAACACGCCTACCAAAGTCCCAACACAAATAACGCCGATATTCATAGCTGTAAAGACTAGCGATGGGTTGGTTTTAAAGACTTGATGTGCTTTTATATAAAAAAGAATGTTGAAGAAATTTAAAACTCCCAAAAGTAGCCCTGCTGCCATGCTTTTTTTGTCCCAAAGAGTCTTTTTGATAAAGAGTGTTACAAAAATAATGATAGCTGCCAAGATAAATGAGATAAAAAGCGTGCTAGAGAAGAGATTGCCCTGTTTGGCTATCTGCTTAAAGGTAATATCTGCTAGCCCATAGACAAAAAAGACTAGTATTAGCCACAACATCGAGCTTTTGTCGCTTTTGCTACCTGCCTTTTTACAAAGACAAAAAAGCGCTCCAAAGGCAAAAAGTATAGCCACTGCTCTACTTGCGATAAGCTCTTCACCAAAGATAGTAAATGAGGCTATGATTGGCAAAAAAAGCGAGAGTCTAGAGGCGGCGTCAGATCTTGCAATACCTGCGTGTAAGATACTTTTTGACATGACGATAAAGCCCGCTGGCAATAAAAATCCAAGTATCAAAAAGAGATAGATAGAGCCAAACTCCAAAGAGATGGCGGCTGGTTTTAAAAGGACAAAGCACAAAACAATGGCTGATATGTAGTTGAAAGCCACTGCTTGCTCAAGGGCTATATTTTTGCTCTGCGCTACTTTTAAAAGAACTGAAACTAAGACGTTAAATGAGATTGCAAGGATTAGAAATAGCAAATTTGACTCCTATTTTTGGGTTGTTTGAATATAGATTGGCATAACTTTTTGAGAGATTTCCTCCAATGTTTTTATGCGACTTTCGTGCGATGGGTGGGTAGATAGAAACTCAATAGTTGAGCTAGAGCCAATCTTTTGCATCTTTTTCCACACATTTATAGCGGCATTTGGGTTGTAACCTGCTCTTGCCATAAGCTCTGTTCCTATGATGTCGGCTTCGGTTTCATGACTTCTTGAAAATGGCAACATTATTGTATATTCTGCTGCCATGTTGCTAAGTCCAGTGATGAGATCATCGCCAGTTGCCATACTGATAGCATAGAGCCCAACTTCTTTTAGCTGTTGGCTACTAGCTCTTTCTCGTCCATGCTCTCTTAGTGCGTGTGCCATCTCATGACCTATAATGGCAGCTATCTCAGCATCGCTTAAATTTAGCCTTCTAATAATGCCTGTATAGATAGCAATCTTGCCACCTGGCATGCACCATGCATTTAGGATATCTTCATCTATGACATTTATCTCCCAATCCCAATTTAGCGCCTCTTTTTTAAAGATATGGGACTGAGCTATAAGCCTGTTTGCTATCTCTTGGATGCGTCTGTACTCTTTGGCATTGACATTTAACTCGCCTTTGTTTTTGGCGTCGGTTAATGTTTTGGCATAATACATCTTTGCACCCTGCTCCATCTCGGCGCTACTTACGATAAAAAACTGCTTTCTATTGATACCTACAGCTCCTGGTGCTGTTGTGCTTACGCAACTTGATAAAAAAAGTGTTAGAAGTAGTAAATTTAGGACTATTGCAAACTTTCTCATCTTTTGCCTTTATAAAAATTTATTGTTTTGAGCGTTGTATTCTATGATCTTAGTTATATTTTCTAAGAGCTGCTCTTTTTGTCTTTTGGTAAATCTAGTTTGATCTTTTTCTATAAGATCAATTGCTCGCTCGCATGATGGATATCTACCAAGCTTGCAACTTTTGGTAAATTTATCTAGTGCGTCATCATATCTTTTGTCAAAATAGTTTCTAGTGGCTGAGTTGTAACAACCAAGCGAATCGCCCAAATCGCAAGCCATATCTTCATAAGCGTAGGCTTGAAGCATACCGCCGCGCTCTCTATATATCGCTGCAAGCGATACACAAGCTCTTGCAAAATAGCCATCACAAGCTATCTCAAAATAGCCCATAGAAAGGCTTGGATCGCTCTTTAGATAGTGCTGCCCAACTGCAAAGTTGCCTAAAAGATCGCCCATACTAGCGGCTCTTTTGTAGTAATAAAGTGCTTTTTGCTCATCTTCTTGCATAGCATAGCCATCACCTAGTGCATGGCAGGCTCTTGCGTAGTTGTCGTCGCAGCCTTTTTTTAGATAAGACATCGCTTCATCTAGATCTTTTTCCACCCCATAAAGCCCTCTTAATCTCAAGCTTCCGATGACATAGCAACCTGATGGCAATCCCTCATCACAAAATGCTATCGCCTCTTTGGCAGCTCTTTGTCCCTCTTTGTTGTCTAGTAAAGACTCTAAAAGCTCTCTAGCTTTTGTGTCTTTTTGTCTTTTTAGCTCTTCAAGCTCCTCTTGTGTCATTGTAACTGATGGCTGAAATCTGCCATTTGAGCAGGCATTGAAACAGAGTAGAGCTAGAGCCAAAACTACAATCCTAACTGCTTTTACTATCATTTTCATCGCTCTCTTGTTTTTTTTGTTCTAGGTTTTCTTTTGTCATCTCTACGGTTCTTTTTGCTATCTCTTTTGGATCTTCTTTTTTAAAGGCTCTCTGTTTTAACTCGCCAAATTTAGCCGATACACTCTTTTCAAACTCTTCAAAATCTTTTTTCATCTTAGAGAGGCGCTCCTCTAGCTCCAAGTTTTCCATGACATTGGCGCTTTTTTGCTTTAAATCGCTCTTTATCTCATCTAACTTGGTGTTTGCCATCGTCCTAATTTCTTTGTAGGTTTGATTGATATTGATCTCTTCTAACTTCCACCTAAGTTGGTCGGCCAAGTCGCTTGAAAGCCTTTTTATGCGTGAAAGATAGTTGTCATACTCTTTTTTTACAATATCATCTACCATAGTTTTGGTAGGCTCGGGCGTATTTTGTGCAATATTTTTAATAAGCTCTATAAAGTCATCTTCAAGCGTGGAAAGCTCCTCTTGCGGGGCGCTAAACTCCAAACTTATCTCTTTTGGTGCAAATCTAATTTTGTCTTTAAAACTCTCAATCGCCTTTAAAATACCATCATTTGTCCCAACAATGGCGCCCTCTACTATATCATTTGCATAAATTTTGCTCTCATGCGCGATGGTTACTGCCTCGCTTAAGATAATTTTAGAGGCCTTTAGAACTCTCTCTTTGCTAAACTCAGTCTCATTGACAGCATAAAAAAGTAGGTTTTTGCAAAGCTCTTTAAGTGAGTCTTTGATATCTTCTCCACTTTCAATAACTGCAATCAAAGCAACCTGCACAACCTCTTTAAAGACCTCTTTTAACTCTGAAGCGTCAAGCAAAAACTCGTTTAAAAGATTGAGTGCTGGGCTGTTTTGGTCTGAGTGCTTTATCTCCTCTTCAACAGCTTTAAAGCTCTCATAAATGACTTCACGCATCTCATTTTTCAACCTATCTATCTGATTGATGACTTGATATCTCTCATCTATAAGAGTTATTAGTCGCTCCTCGTCCTCTTTTATAAGGGCATTTTTTATCCCAAAAAGAATAGCTTCTAGTCGCTCTTTTTCGCCAAAATGGCTCTCTTTTGTCTTTTCAAAAAGTGCTTTGTAGAGCTTTTTGGCTCTTTGAATCTTCTCTTTTTTTGTAGCGGCCTTAAACTCATCATTGGCAATCCTATAACAGATATCTTGCAACTCTTCTTTATTTTTTATCTCTTGTGGTAGTTTAAATTTCTCCATAATCACACCTATAATACAAATTTGGCTATCTTTTTTAATGAGCTAAAAAGCCCAAGTCGCTCATCTTGAGACTTTACAAAGACTGATAGAGAGTAGCTTTTGTAGTTGCCATTTTTGCTAATGTTGGAGAAATTTAGCTTAAATTTCATCCCTTTTAAAAGCTCTTCTACTCTACCTTTCAAATCAAAATCTCTATCTACTATCACTCTATATTCCCAAAATGTCGGATACTCAATGGCTGGTTTGTTTTCGCAGATACTCACCGCTCTTTCCTCCGCTTTTTTTAAGTAGCGCTATGTCGTAGATGATCATACTTTTGTCTATCGCTTTTACCATGTCATATATGGTAAGAAGTCCAATACTAACGCCACTAAGTGCTTCCATCTCAACTCCTGTTTTGCCATCTACCTTTACTGTTACAATGAGTTCAAAGGCATTTTCATGCTCAACAATATCTGTTTTTATAGAGGTTAAATTTAGAGGGTGGCACATCGGTATGAGAGATGAAGTTTTTTTGGCTCCCTGTATGGCGGCTATAACAGCAGTTTGCAAGACAGGACCTTTTTTTACGCTGTTGTCTTTAATGGCTCTAAAAGCTTCCTCGCTCATCTTTATGAAACCACTTGCCGTAGCCTCTCTGCTGGTAATTTCCTTGTCGCTAACATCTACCATTTTTGGTCTGTTTTTTTCATCTAAGTGAGTAAGCATTGTTCTCCTTTTGATTTTTGACAATTATATCAAAGTATAGATAATTAGAGTTTAAAAATGTCAAATGGGAGGTCCAACTAAAGGGATACCAAGTGGCGGCATCCCAAGTTGTTACAAAAAGGAGGTTTATCTTGTTGGACAACTTAATAATATCTATCAAAAAATAACTATGATTAAACTAATTGTTAATATATGGTAACGGGCTTTTATATTAGAAATTTAAGTTCTTTTTCCAATATCTCTTTTGGAGTAAGTCCTAGGAATTTTTTATAAAACTTGCCATTACTATCAAAGATAAAAAGCGTTGGCACACCAAAAACTCCACCAACAGCCTTTGAAAAATAATCCACACTACTATAATCAGCAATAACCATAAACTCTATCTTTTCGCCCTCTTCTTCTTCAAGTTCCTCTATTGAGCCTATTTTACTGTTGATAATGCCAACAAACTCTGCCTCTTTGCCAAATTTAAGTGCAAGTTCATTAAGACTTTTTAACTCAACTCTGCAAGCCTTGCACTCTTTGGTGAAAAAAAAGAGAATTAGTGGCTGTTTTTTGGAAGTTTGAAGCTCTTTGGTGCGTGGAAAGTAGGTGGTAGTTATGCCATCGCTGCTATTTAGAGCGATATGGTGTCTTTCATGACTATCAAAACAACCGCTCAACAAAAAAAGAGCCATTATGGCAAAAATAGCTCTCATTTTAGCTGTTCGATCTTGTCTATTTTGCCGTGCTTTAGCCAGATAATCTTATCGGCATATTTGCCAAGCTCTATGTTGTGAGTGATGAGTAGAAGCGTTTTGCCCTCTTTGACTAGCTTTTTAAAAAGCTCCAAAACTATTTTTTCGTTCTCTTCATCAAGGTTGCCTGTTGGCTCATCGGCAATTACGATATCTGGGTTATTTATAAGTGCTCTTGCTATGCAGACTCTTTGTTGTTCGCCACCACTTAACTGACTTGGTCTATGATCTACTCTGTGAGATAGTTGGACACTTTCTAATGCCTTTAATGCGCTTTGTCTATCTACTGTGCTGTGATAATACTGCGCAACCATAACATTTTCTAAAGCACTTAGATATGGTATGAGGTGGAATTGTTGAAAGACCAAACCTATCTTTTGTCTTCTGAAATTTAAAATACCCTCTTCATCAAGTTTTGATGCATCTTTGCCGCCAACTGTGTAACTTCCCTTTGTTGGCTCATCCATAAGACTTAGGATATTGACCAAAGTTGATTTGCCACTTCCACTTGGACCCATTATGCTTACCCACTGTCCCTCTTTGACATCAAAATTTATATTGTCAAGTGCTGCTACATCTTGAAAGTATTTTGATATCCCTTTAACCTCTAAAATATTCATCTACTCACCCCTTAAAAGATTGGCTAAATTTTGTTTTAATGCCTTTTTGATAGGCAGATAACTTGCTAAAAAGGCACAAATGAGCGCCACAATAGTCGCAACAATGGCACTTATCACTCTAAAATCAATAGATGAGTCAAAGATAACTCTTCCTAAAAGTTGCGCCAACAAAAAACCAAATACAATACCGCCCATCGCCCCAAGCAAAGAGAGAAGTGTTATCTCTTTTAAAAGCATGGCAACTATCTCTTTTTTGGAGGCGCCAATTGCTCTAAGAAGCGCTAGTTGCTTTATGCGAGATAGCAAGATGGAGCTAAGGCTTGTATTTACACAAACTGAAGTAATTATAAGCACAATAATGCTTATAAGAGCCATCAAAAGTTTTATCTTATCAAGAATGACGCCTTGTTGTTTTGATACTTTGCTTATCGGTGAAAGCTCGTAGTTGCTGTTATTTAGCCTTTTTGAAAGTTTTACAATGTTGTCGTAGTTGTCATTAATGACTGCTTGTGCGTAATTTGCAAGACCCTCTTTTTTGAGAATTTTTTCTGCAAGCTCTAGGGATACTATAAGCATATTATCCTCTTTATCGCCATCATAAACTATCCCTTTTATCTTGATTTTATGGACCTCTTGATGGCCTTTTATGCTTACTTCTATCTCATCGCCAACTTTTACACCTGCAATCTTTGCTAAATCAACTCCTATTAGTCCATTTCTATCATCAAAATCTACATTGATAAACTCGCCTTTGCTAAGATCTAGATAGGGCATTGTTTCGTGAAGCTGGGAGAAATTTAGACCCATCATAACACTATCTGTCACACCGATACTTACAGTGGCAAAAAGATATGGATTGATGGCTATGAGATTTGGAATCTCCAAAGAGAGCTTTTCAAGATCTTTAATCTCTATATACTCTTTGTTTGCACTAGGAGTTATGATGGTATTTGCACCATAGCTATTTAGCTCTTTTGAGACTTTTGCATCGATATCTGCATAGACATTGACAAAGGCGCAACAAACCATCGCTCCAATGAGAACTGAGATGAAGATTATAAGACTTTGCACGCCGCCATTTACTATACTTTTTAAAATGATTCTTCTTAAAAAACTATCGTTATTTTCTATCATAAAGCACCTCAGCTGGAAGTAGTTTGATTACATTTTTGAGTGGGACGATAGAGCCAGCTATGCAAATAAGCAGCCCAAAAGCCACACTTAAGAAAAAGACCATAATGCTAACTCCCATAAAACTACCAAAGATTTTGTATCCAATGGCAAATGAAAGTAAATAGCCAAAAATAGTTCCCACTATAGAGGCCACAAGTCCTACGCTTAATGTCTCTATGATAAATTGCAGGTAGATGGCAAAACTACTTGCACCAAGTGCTTTAAATAACCCTATCTCTCGCTTTCTTTTGTAAATTTCACTACTCATTAAGCTAGTTATGCCAATAGCTGAGATGGTTAGCACTAGCAAACTCACAACGCCCATTAAATCTTGAATTTTTTTAGTTATGCCACTTTGTGCCAAGCTTACACTCAAAACTGCCTTAGCAACTGCTAGTGGGTATTCTTGTGTGATTTGATAGGCTATTGAACTTGCATAAGCTGAGCAATACCAAGTATCATACTCTATGCTATTTAGGCTATCAGCATCTCTTCTAGCTCTCATTGAAAGGTCGTTTTCAGGAATTGTCATAGCGCTAACTTGGGCTCTTTGGATGAGTCCCTCTTTGCCGGTTAGCTCTTGGACTAGTTTTAAAGAGGCGTAAATTTGACTATCTTCCTCTTTGCCAGCAGTTAGACTGCCTACTATTGTTGGGTTAAATTTACCTATCACAACTCTATCGCCAACCTTTAAGCCAAGTTCTTCTAAAACTCTCTTTCCAACCAAAATCTCATCAAGGCTATCATCTTTTGGAAACTCCCCATCAACTTGCCAATATCTATAGAGATCAGCAACGCCCGTTTTGAAGTCTGGCTCATCTTTTACTCCGATATCTCTATGAAAATAGGTTCCAACTAGCTCTATTTTTTTGTTGTTTAAGTTTATAGAAGTTGTTAAAAATGGTGCAAAAGCAACTATGTTGTTTCGCCAAAAAATCTCTTTTATGGTGTGAAGATCTCCCTCTTTTAGATACTCTTCATCTTTAAGAGGCGAGATATCTTTGTCGCCTATTTGCATAGTAAGCTCTCCACTTTTTGGCATAACTACTATGTTTGCGCCATATCCTCTAAGCTCGTCTGCTACCTTGTTGCCTATGTTGATGGTGATATTTAGCATGCAAGCTATAAGCATAACAGACAAAAAGATAGTCAAAAAGGTTAGAAATTTTTGGCTGCTTGACCTTAGGATTGAGTTTTTTACCATCAAAAAAAACATTCTAATCATCTCTTTTTCCTCCCAAAATCTCACCCTTTGTAGTCACATATTTTTCCGGATTGGCCTCAAATTTCTCTTGGTTCTCTTCATTTTCAAAGAAGTAAGTTCTGTTGTAGTAGAGATAGTTAAATTTGGAGTTGTTTTTAATCTTTTTAAGGCTAACTGGATCTGTCACCATCTTTTCAACATCTTTTGAGAAAAATGATGCACCATTTTCTATCTCCTCTAAAGTGATTGTTATATTTTCACCGTCAAATTTAAACTCCAAAGGAATTGGATTGCAACCTCCAAATTTACCTACAGTTGGCAAAAATATCCTGACATTACAACTGATACAAATAAGATCATCACCTCTTTTTATATATCCCATATCGCCACAAATACTGCACGCATCAAAGACAGCAGTTGGAGAAAGTCTATCATTAAAGCGGTTGATAAGGAAAAATCTTATCTCTCTTCCCTGGTCTGTAATATAGGCAAACCTATGAAGCTTTCCATCTAGCACAATTTTTGCGTCAAATTTAAAGACTCCATCTACAGGCTCTACTATGATTGGAGTGCTTATGCGAGGTGGCGCTTGGGCGATGATTTTGAAGTAGGCGCTAAATGAGATGACAAGAGCTGCACAAAGCCCAAAGATAGTTGAGTTTATAATCCTCTGCTCTCTTGCTGCTAAATTTGTGCGGTAGCTAACAATATCCTCTTTTGAGACCTTTTTAGGCATAGAAAAGAGATAGATAGCGACAACTATAAGGCCAAGCAGGGCAAAGATATATGGAAAAAAGCCATTTGCATAGACTATCTTTGCAACTATAGAGAGAAGCTCAGGATCTTTTTTGATGAGTCCTTTGTGCATGAGATAGAGAGTAAAAAAGCCAACTCTATCGACAATCAAAACAGCACAGACAAAAATCACCAAAATGGCTCTAGAGGCGCGGTTTAAAATCTCTTTTGCTCTTTGAAGTATGAGAAAATAAAAGATAACTACCACAAATGCAAAAATTGTAAGAAAGAGGTTGATAAAGCCTACGCTATCTAAAAGCTCTCCCACAAAAAGCGGAAAGTTAGAGTTTAGGACTCCATACTCAAAGCCATAGCCAACACCTAAAGGGAAAAATAGCAAGCTTTTTAAAAGGGCATTTTTATAGATGAGAAGCAGTGGCAAAAGTGCTACAACAACTACTATAAAAATATCAAATACCGCTTTAAACTCACTATCCAAAAGGGCTTTTTTTGTAATTGAGAAAATAAGCAGCCCTCCACAAACTCCGACAAAGAACGGCAATAATCCAAATTTAATGGCTCTTTTTGAGGTTAGAAGTGAGATACAAAAAACGACAGCTAAAAAAGCTAAAACTACATGGTAAAAATAGATACTCATATAAATCCTTTAAATTTATGAAAGCTCTACAAACCAAAGAAAGCTCTTATAAATTTAAAGATGCCCTTGCGGACATCTTTTGTTTTAATCCTCTACAGCAGGAGTTCCTGTGTATTGGAATTTGTATGAAACTTCAAATGGTGCCCACCACTTACCAACACCTGTTGCTTTGTCAGCATGGCGACCAAAACCTTGAGTTGATGGATTTTTAATGCGGAATGTAAGCTCATAGTTACCAACGCCACCATCCATCTTGATATTTGAACCATAGTGAGGTCCATCACTTGCTACCATAGGCATAAATGTTCCTTTTTTGACCTTGCCATTGTCAAGGTTTTTAAGAACGTAAGAGACTTCCAAATATGGAATCCACTCACCAGCCGCAAAGCCGTTTTCATTGCCTTCGATAGCATGTATATCTGCCTCTAGGTGGATATCTGCCAAACTTGGTGGAAGATCAATACCTTTAGGCTCCATATCTATTGGTTGAAGATAAACTGCTGCTATCTCCATACCATTTTTCTCTATTGGCTCGCCAATAGGAACCTCTCCTGCAACTGCAAAAAGCGAAAATACGCTCAACATTAGAGCGCCACTTAAAAATTTGTTCATTTATTCTCCTTTATTGTGGTTTAATTTCTTTCTTTTCATTATTATAATTCCTACTATAAGTAGTGTCACTAAGATAACTTGCGGTATCAAGCTCTCTTTGTATGGATAAATTCCTAGCCATGTTATTGTAGGGAATCCGTGCAAGATGGTTGGAACAAAGACTTTGCCTTCAACTAGCTCCATAACGCCCTTTCCTACAAATACAATTGACATGTAGAATATGATTGCCGAAGTAAACATAAAAAATGGTTTTATTGGTATCTTTATAGAGAAGTATTTAAAGATAAAAAATGCCAAAATCAAAACTATAATACCAACTATAAAGCCAACTCCTACCATACCCAAAGAGTAGGCATCATGTGCGTCAAATATAAGTACTTGATAAAACAACACCGTCTCTGCGCCCTCTCTATAGACTGCTAAAAATACAGTCCACCAAAGTGCAAGTGTATCGCCTCTACCAAGACTTTCTGCAACCTCTCCTTTTATATAGTTGCTCCATTTTTTGGCTCCTGCGTTGCTTAACAACCAAAAGCCAACATAAAATAGCAGTCCAACTGCAACGAGCATAGTAGCACCCTCTAAAATCTCCCTACTTTGACCTGCATTTGAGAAGAGCAGATTTACCAAATAGGCTGTTGCAAAACTAAGTATTACGGCAATACCAAGTGAACTATAGACGATATTGAGTCTTTTTTCGTTGCCAGTTTTTACCAGATATGCCACTACAGCTGCAACAATTAAAAGTGCTTCAAAACCCTCTCTTAGTATGATAGTAAGCGAGTAGATAAAGAGCATTAAAGGTGAGCCTGAGTTTGAGATATTTTGAACACTAGCGGCAAGTTTATCAGCAAGGCTCTCTTGCTCAGCTAAAATTTGATCTTTGGAAGCACCAGTTTTCATAAGAGCTGCAATCTTGCTAAAACTTGCCTCAGTGCTAAGTTTCATCGCACTATCGATGGTGCCAACTTTTGCCTCCATACCGCTATCTTCATATTCATCAAAGTAGATATCTTGAGCCATTGAGATAGCTTGATCAACCTTGCCATCAACATAAAGCGCTAATACTTCGCCCATTTTTGAGTTGATATTTTCTACAACTATACTATAATCAACCTTTGTAGAGCCATCATTTGCATCTTTTGGAGCTAGTGCGTAGGACTCTTTTGGCAATTTGCTAATGGCAGTCGCTGTTAGGTCCCTCACATCTTTTATGTGCTGTTCAAATGCCTCTTTTTGAAGCTCTAAATTTTTGCTAAGTGCGTTGCCAATGATTTGTTGTATCATCTTATCCATTGTAAGACCGATATATTGTCTTATAGCTATCTCTAAATTTTTGTTTCTATAAATGTCAAATTTAGCATGATTTAGACCTGCTATAACAGCCTCTTTATCGCCCTTTTCATAGCCATCAAGCGCCTTTTTTAGACCAATATCCATCTCGTCGTATAGTTTAAACCATGGATTTGACACATCGCTTATATGTCCGCTTGCCTCAAGTCCTGCATCGTGGCTTTTTTGTGCGACTAGCTTTTTGCCCTCTTTTATGAGAGGAAGAATTTCATCAATCTCTTCTAAAAGATTGTTTATCATCGCTTCAACTAAATCTTGCGGCTTGTTGTCCCGTATCGCCTTTCTAATCTCGCCAAACTGCTTTTCCATAGCATAGGCCTTTTTTTGACCCAAATTTATACGGATGCCACCCTCTAGGAATTCAAAATGTCCAAAATATGCCTCTTGTGTTAGCTTTCTTGCGTTATCAGTATCTTGTGCTTCATAGCTACTAATAGCCTGTGAAAAAAGATCTTTTATCGCATCTGCCTCTTTATCGTAATCGGTAGCTTGTAAAGTTACCGCTCCAAAGATAAATAAGAAGATCAAAAATAATTTTCGCATTAATTCGCCTTAAAGTTATTATTTTGTTATGAAATCAAATATCATAATCTTTCTATAGAGGAGATTTTACACTTATCAAGCTTAAAAATTATTTAGAAATTAAAATATATGAGAAAATTGTGCCGCTTGTAAATTTAGTATTTGAAATTTAAACAAAATCCTCCAAATTTAAGTGGCTAAATTTGGAGGTTTGAGCCTATTTATTTAGTAGTTTTTTGGCTCTTTTTGCAATGTTGATATCGCTAAAGCCAAAGTGTTTGAAAAGGTCTGCTGCCTTGCCACTATCGCCAAAGCTACTCATAGCCACTATATCATCGGCAAATTTATACCACTCCAAAGCTGAGCTTGCCTCGACGGCTAAAATTTTGCTATTTTTGTTAAATATCCTATCTAAGTAGCTCTCATCTTGTTCGCATAAAAGGTCAAAGCATGGCGCGCTTACAACATTTGTAGCGATATCTTCATTTTGCAAAATGGCAGCTGCTTTTAAACAAAGAGAGACTTCACTTCCACTTGCAACTAGTGTAATGAGTGGATTTTTTGTCTCTTTTAAAAGATAGGCTCCATTGCTAGCTTCACCAAAAACACCCTTTGGCAAAGGCTCTAAGCCCTGTCTTGAGCAGACAAATGCTGATGGGGCGTTTAGTTTTAGAGCAACTTTCCATGACTCTACATTTTCATTTCCATCGGCTGGCCTAAAGGTATAGAAATTTGGCATAGCTCTAAAGGTTGAGAGCTGTTCTATTGGCTGATGAGTTGGGCCATCTTCGCCAACGCCGATACTATCGTGAGTAAAGACAAAGAAATTTTTAGTTCTCATAAGTGCTGCTATCCTAGCTGATGGCTTGAGATAGTCGCTAAAGATAAAAAATGTAGCACAAAATGGAATAAAAAGTCCATATCTTGCAAAGCCGTTACAAATGGCTGCCATTGCGTGCTCTCTTATGCCAAATCTTAAATTTTTGCCATTTGGAAAATCGCCACTATCTTTTAGATCTGTCTTATTAGATGGCGCAAGATCGGCACTTCCGCCCACAAAACCAACAAGGGCTTTGGATATTGCATTTAAAATCTCGCCATTGCTCTCTCTAGTTGCCACCTTTTTGCCACTAAAATCTGGAAAATCTATCTTTGAAAAGTCTGGATTTAGCAACTTTTCTAAAAGCTCTTTTTTCTCATCACTCATTCCAAGCAACTTCTCTTTCCAAATTTTCTCTTCCAAATCACCCTTTTCAACGGCAGCTCTAGTCTCAAACAAAACATCATCATCTACCACAAAAGTTGCATTTTCGTCAAATTTAGCCTGCTTTTTGGCTCTTTTTAAAAGCTCTTCGCCAAGTGGTGCGCCGTGAGTTTTGTTACTCCCCTCTAGCTCACACGCTCCTTTGCCAATCTTTGTATTTACAATTATTAAAAATGGCTTAGTTTTGTTCTTGACCTCATCAAAAGCTGCTTGAATCTGGTTGAAGTTGTGCCCATCGATGCGAACCACGTCAAATCCTTGCGCCTCAAATCTAGTCTTTACATCTTCATTCCAAGCAATACTCGTATCGCCTTCGATGGTGATGTTGTTGGAGTCATATATCAAAACTAAATTGTCAAGCTTGTGTCGTCCTGCAAGTGTGCAGGCCTCATAACTAATGCCCTCTTGCAAGTCGCCATCGCCACAAAAACAGTAAATTTTATGATCTATTATTTTGCTATTTTTTTCGTTTAGTAAGTTTGAAGCGTATTTGCTAGCCATCGCAAAGCCTACGGCGTTGGCAACTCCTTGCCCTAAAGGTCCTGTTGCGACCTCAATTCCTGGCGTTGTAACTTCTGGATGACCTGGAGTTTTGGAACCAAGTTGCCTAAACTGCTTGATATCGTCCATTGTTAGCTCATATCCACTAAGGTAGAGATAGCTATAGATAAGAGCGCTTGCATGTCCGCCTGAAAAGACAACTCTATCTCTGTTTAGCCAATGCGGGTTTTTTGGATTGTGTTTTACATAGTTCATAAAGACAGCCATCACATCTGAAAGTCCCATCGGTGCGCCAGGGTGTCCTGAGTTTGCCTTTTGTATCATGTCGGCACTTAAAAATTTAATAGTGTTTGAGATTTTTTCTAACATTTCAATCCTTTAAATATCGTTTTATCAATCCATCTATAAGAGTTTGAATCTTTTTATCAAAGCCCTTTACCTCTAGCTCAATCTTTTCTATAAGCTCTGCTCTTTTGGCTTTTGCTCCCTCTAGTCCTGCTAAATTTACAAATGAGTTTTTGTTGATGTCGTTGTTGGTTGTCTTGCCAGCCTCTTTAACGCTCTTTGTAGCGTCGATAATATCATCATTAATCTGAAAAGCAAGTCCCAAATCTAGCCCTATTTTATAAATTTGTTCTGATTTTTCTTGGCTCATTCCGCCAATTATTGCACCCATTTGCAAGCTTGCAGCAATAAGTGCGCCTGTTTTCTTAAGGTGCATAAATGAAACCTCTTGCAAATTTAGCTTTTTGTTTTCAAAGTAACAATCAATCGCCTGTCCAAGCACCATCCCTCTTATGCCACCATTTTTAGAGAGAATCTCTATACAAGAGAGTGCTTTGTCTTTGTCTAAATTTGAGGTTGCAATGAGATAAAAAGCCTCTGTATTTAGCCCATCGCCTGCTAATATCGCTGTTGTTTCATCATAGAGTAGATGAAGAGTTTTGGCGCCTCTTCTTAAGTCTGCATTGTCCATCGCTGGGAGATCATCGTGAATTAGCGAATAGGTATGAAAAAGTTCTACAGCAAGGGCTACTCTTAATGAGTCCTCCACTCTTTTTTCGTCCAAAGACTCTACCATTCCAAGCAGTAGTTGAGCGCGAAAATGTTTGCCGCCAAGCGATACTGTATAGTTTAGCGCCTCATTAAAAAAGGGATGAAAGCTCTCTACAAAGATTTTGTTCTCTTTTAGATAGCTGTTAAATTTATCTAACACTTAAAGTCCTCCAAGAGATGAGAGGTTGCCAAGTGTTTTGGCTAGTGACTCTTTTTTTTCATTTTCTATAAGTTTTATTGCGTCATTCATAGCTGAAATTAGCAAAATTTGCAAACTCTCCTTATCTGTTAGCAAAGAGTCATCGATATTTAGGTCAAGTACTTCGCCGTTGCCATTTACTCTTATCTCAACAAGTCCGCCGCCACATTTGACGCCAAACTCTCTTTTTTTGCTCTCCTCTTCAAGCTCTTTTGCTCTCTTTTGCATCTCATCTAACATTGAGCCCATCTTTGAAAAATCAATTCCCTCAAACATCTACACTCCTTTTATAAAACTTAGTTTATAATCTCATTTTTATCATTTACATGCACAACTGTTGGCTTAAATTTCAGCGCCTCTTCTTTGGTTAAATTTACATAACTTACAATTATAACAACATCTCCTATGCAAACTTTCCTGGCTGCGGCGCCATTTAGGCAAATCTCGCCCCTTTTGTCGCCACTTATGATATAGGTTGCAAAACGCTCGCCGTTATTGACATTTAGAATCTCAACCTTTTGAAACTCTATCAAATTTGCAGCCTTTATAAGCTCTTTGTCAATTGTGATTGAGCCTACATAGTTTAAATTTGCATCTGTAACTCTTGCTCTGTGAATCTTACTTTGAAGCATCTCTATTGTCATTTTTCGCCTCCATAATCTCTTCTACACACTCTTTGTCACTAAAATGGTGTTTAACTCCATCTATCTCTTGATAATCTTCATCGCCTTTTCCCAAAATTGCAACAATATCGCCCTTTTTTGCCAAACTAATGGCCTTTGTGATTGCCTTTTTGCGATCAGGTTCTATCAAAACAGAGTCTCGCATCTGCATTCCGCTAACAATATCCTCTATAATAGCCTCTTTTTTCTCACTTCTTGGATTGTCACTTGTGACTATTGTTATCTTAGAATATCTTTGTGCAACTCTGCCCATTATTGGACGTTTAAGCCTATCTCTATCGCCACCTGCACCAAAAACTGTGATGATGTTTTTGCTTTTTAGAGATGAGAGGATATTTTCCATGCCATCTGGAGTGTGCGCAAAATCCACTATAACTAAAGGATCTTGCCAAACAACCTCAACTCTGCCCTTAACTCCTGCAAAATTGGCAAGTGCTTTTACAATCTCATCATCATCTTTTTTTGTTAGAAGCGCTATCGCGCCAAAAGCTGCAAGTAGGTTGTAGAGATTGAACTCCCCTACTAAAGGGCTTGAGAGCAAACTCTCTTTTTGCGGACTTTTAATAACTGCATCTATCCCCTCTTTTAAGCTATAGGCCTTTATACAAAATGTAGCTGGCGACTTGATAGCGTAAGTAGCGGCGTTTTGGTGGTTGAATGAGAGTTTGCCATCATCAATATTGATAAGTTTAAGAGTGCTATCTTGAAAAAAGCTACTTTTAACACGGACATACTCTTCAAAAGTCTTGTGATAATCTAGGTGATCTTGAGTTAAATTTGTAAAGATTTTGAGTGAGAAAAAAAGCCCATCAATCCTGTTTTGAGCAATAGCGTGAGAGCTTACCTCCATAACAAAGTAGTCGCACTTTGCCTTTGTGGCTTCCAACAAATAGCTTAAATTTTTAAGTGGCATAGCTGTTGTAAGAGCCTTTTTATCAACCTCTTTGTCATTGATGAAAAATCCTCTAGTACCAGCAAGTGCTGCCTTATAACCCAAATCCAAAAGTGTAGAATAGATCGCTGCTGCTGTTGTGGTCTTGCCATTGGTGCCTGTAATGCCAACTATCTTAATCTTTTCATTAATTCCCAAAAGCGCAATTGCCTCTTTGGCACTTAGCAACTTGGCGCCATTTTGCACTGCCTCATCTGCATAAATTTGGTTATTGTTGCTTTTTAAAAAGTAGCAGCCCTTTACAACCTCTTTGGAGTTGTCTGTAATAAAATTATCTGTAATTTCTAGTTTCATTCTCTTTTATCTTATTTATAAGTTCGTCTATTTTTTCGTCCCACGAATAAAGCTCTGCCATCATAACGATATATTTAATGGCTAAGTCAAATTTGCCGTTTTTAACAAGCAAATCGATAAAATCAAGTAGGTCAAACTTGTTTTTGATGATGAGTTTTGTGCTAGTCATGATACTTAAAAGATAGCGATCTATATCTTTATCTTTGCTGTTTTTCAAAAGCTCCCTAAACTCACTATAATCAATAGTCGCATCATTTAAAAGTAGTTCATTGATACTATTTTTTGTATCATCAAAATCAACTATTTTAATGCAATTTAAAAGATAGTCAAAATCCGGATGAGCACTACTAATGTAGTCTAGAAAAAGTTCGTTTGCTCTTGTTTTTTGCTCATTTGCCAACAGACAAAGAGAGAGCAAGAAGTCAAGTTCATCAACGCTCATCTCATCTTTTGCCAAAGAGAGATAGCTTTTTGCTAGCTCGTAATTTTGGGATTTGAAGGCACTGATTGCCAATTTTTTAAAACTCAAAGAGCAAAGTCCTCGCCAGCTGGAATATTTACAACACTAAGTTCTGGGTGAATTTCTATCTTTAATTGACGCTCTATGCCATATTTAAGAGTTTGTGTACTAGCAGAGCAACCATGACATGCCCCAAGAAGACGGACATATACAACACCCTCTTTGATGCCTAAAATATCGATATCGCCACCATCGTTTAAAAGCATCGGTCTAATTCTTTCAATGACTGTTGCTACTGGCTCTTGTAGCTCTTCGTCGCTAAATGGTATCATCAAATCTCCTTTTTCAACATTATACAATCATTATTGCTATATTTTAACCACTATTTTGTAAATAAAAAGAAAAATATTGGCTAGTTTTGGCTATTTTAGTTTATATATTGAAGATTAAAATCTCTGTAAATCTAAGAGATAAACTTGAAATTTAAAAGTGTTTTTAGTTTAAATTTCATTAAGTTTCGGGAAAGCCCCGAAACTTGAGTTATTTTACAAACTCTATAAATGCCATAATAGCGGCATCACCCTTTCTTTGGCGAGTTTTTACAACTCTTGTATAGCCGCCATTTCTACTCTCATATCGTGGTGCTATCTCATTCAGTAGTTTTTTGGTAGCCTCTTTATCGCTAAGTGCTGCAAAAACAGCTCTATGTGCGTTGGCATCACCAGCTCTTGCTCTTGTGATAAGCTTTTCTACAAAGCCTCTAAGCTCCATAGCTTTTGCAAGTGTAGTCTCTATTTTTTCTGCATTTATCATTGCTATAGTTAAATTTTTCAATAGTGCAGCACGATGAGAAGAGGTTCTATTTAATTTTCTATATCCGTGGTTGTGTCTCATTGATCTTCCTTATTTTCTAATTTTAACTCATTAAGTTTTTTGGCTAGTTGCTCTTTGTTTTTAACAACATCTTCAGAGCCTATAGGATAACCAATCTCCTCCATAACGGTCTTGATCTCCTCCATTGACTTTTTGCCCAAATTTTTAATCTCTTTGATTTGACCTTCATCCATAACCAAAAGCTCACCAATATAGACAATGCCAGCTCTATCAAGGCAGTTAAAGCTTCTAGCGCTCAAATTTAGACTTGTAATGTTTTCAAACAACTTCTCATTTTGTGCAGTTGATTGGATACTAGGAACTATCGCACTTGTGTCTATATTTGCCAAGCCTGAAAAGACTGAAAGCTGTTGATAAAGTGACTCTAGCGCATTTTTAAAAGCATCACTTGGAGTGATCTGTCCATCTGTAGTGATAGTAAAAGTTACTCTTTCGTAGTCTGGATTGTCTTCAACTAAGACATTATCTATCTCATATACCGCTCTTTTTACCGGTGTAAAAAATGCATCAAGAACGATAAAATCGCTATCAATATACTCTCTTAATTCTTCGCTTGGAACATATCCTATGCCTTTTTCAACGATAAGTTTAAAGCTCAAATCTGCATCTTCATTGATGGTTGCAAGGTAGGCGTTTGGATTTACTATCTCTATGAGATCGTTATTTAAATCAGCACCTCTAATCTCTTTTGGTCCCTTAAAATGATATTGGACTATCTCTCTTTTTGAGTTATTTTTTATTTTAAATCTTAAATTTTTTAAATTTATGATAAAGACTGCTACATCTTCAAGCATCCCTCTCATACTATCAAACTCGTGGGTAACACCATCTATTTTTATGCCAGTTGGTGCATAACCAACTGTGCTTGTATAAAGAAGTCTTCTTAAAGGATGAGCAACAGTAACTCCATAGCCTGTTTCAAATGGATATGCGATAATCTTTGCTTTGTTTTCACTCACATTTTCCACTTCGATCTTAGTCGGTATATAGGCTGATGTTGTAATCTTTCTCATCTTTATCCTCCTAATTATTTAGAGTAGAGCTCTACTATAAATCTCTCCTCAACAGGTATGACAACCTCTTCTCTTTCAGGAGTTCTAGTAAAGATACCATATCTTTTATCTTTTTCAACATCTACCCAAGTAACGATGCCAGTTTGTGCTGTAAGCTCAACTGCTCTAGCTATCTGTGGGTTTTGTTTACTTCTCTCTCTTATCTCTATTTTTTGTCCTGGTTGAACTGAGTAAGATGGAATATCAACCTTTTTGCCATCTACCAAAACATGTCCGTGGCTAACAAGTTGTCTTGCAAAACGACGAGTTGTTGCAAAGCCCATTCTATAAACAACATTATCAAGTCTTTGCTCTAAAAGTTGTATAAGAATAGATCCTGTGTTGCCATCTCTTCTTGCAGCTTCTTGGAATAGGCGTCTAAATTGTCTTTCATTGACACCATACATAAATTTAGCTTTTTGTTTTTCACGAAGCTGAAGTCCATATTCACTTATTTTTGCTCTTCTTTGACCATGTTGTCCTGGTGCGAAAGGTCTTTTATCGACGGCACTTTTGCCTGCCAATCTTCTCTCACCTTTCATTGCAAGTGATACGCCAAGACGTCTTTCTATCTTTTCAACCGGTCCTATATATCTTGCCATAACTCTTCTCCTTTACTTATACACGGCGGCGTTTTGGTGGTCTACAACCATTGTGAGGAAGCGGTGTAATGTCTTTAAAATAAAGAACTTTAATTCCCTCAACAGATCCAACACTCTTAACAGCAGTCTCTCTACCACTTCCAGGACCTTGAACTTTAATGCCCACCTCTTTAATACCATGCTCTTTTGCTTTATTTAGCGCATCCTCAACAGCTTGTTGAGCCGCATAAGGAGTTGATTTTTTGCTACCTTTAAAACCAAGACCACCGGCACTACTCCATGAAATAACATTTCCCATCTCATCAGTAACTGTTACCATTGTGTTGTTAAATGTTGCGCAGATATAAACTATACCTCTTGCGATATTTTTCTTAACAACTCTTTTTCTTACAATTTTTCTTTTTGCCATCTCTTATCCCTTACTTAGCTGAAGCTGCGCCAACAGTTTTACGCTTACCTTTTCTGGTTCTTGCGTTTGTTTTGGTTTTTTGACCTCTAACTGGAAGCCCTCTTCTATGTCTTAAGCCTCTATAATTGCCCAAATCCATTAAAGACTTGATATCCATAGCAACACTTTTTCTAAGATCACCCTCAACCATGTAGTGTTCTTGAATCTCTTTTCTGATGGCTGCTGCCTCTTCTTCACTAAGCTCATGAACTCTCTTGTCATAAGAAATTCCAACTGCATCAAGAATTTTTCTTGAAGTAAAAAGCCCTATACCATAAATGTAGGTAAGACCATACTCTATTCTTTTTTTCTTTGGTAAATCAACACCTGCTATACGAGCCATACTTTATCCTTGTCTTTGTTTATGTTTTGGATTTTGACATATGACATGAACTATGCCTTTACGTTTAACAATCTTGCAATTGTCACACATCTTCTTAACAGAAGGACGAACTTTCATCACTCTCTCCTAAAAAATTTATTTCCACTTAATCAACTGCTACTTTAGGTTTTGACGAATTCAAACCAACTGTTTTTAAAATAGTGGTAATTTTAAAAACACTTCTTCAAACAGTTTAGTTGCAAAGCTGTAATTTTAACTAGATTTAGCTTTAAATTTACTTATATCTGTAAGTAATTCGACCTTTATCTAAGCTATATGGTGTAAGCTCAACCTTTACACGATCTCCTGGCATGATCTTTATATAGTGCATTCTCATCTTTCCTGCTATATGACAAAGTATTGTATGCTTGTTATCAAGCTCAACTTTAAATGTAGCATTTGGAAGTGCCTCTATAACATCACCATCAATCTCTATGACATCATCTTTTGCCATCCACTCTCCTTTCTGTAAATTTGTATCAATCTAACTTTAAATTTGAAATTTAACTACTCATCAATGCTTAATATCTCAACAGCACCATCAACCACAGCTAAGCAATGCTCGTAGTGGCTTGTGCGAAGACCATCGGCACTTGTTACAGCCCATTTGTCTTTGGCAATGATTGGATTGCCATCTTTTTGACAAATCATCGGCTCAATACAAAAAACCATATTATTTCTTATCTTTGGACCTGATTTTGGATTGCTGCCCTCTAAGTAATTTGGAATTTCAGGCTCTTCATGCGGTCTCTTGCCAATGCCATGACCACAAAAACCTCTCAAAGGAACAAAGCCACGCGATAAGATAAATTTCTCTATCTCATAACTTAGCTCTTTAAAGTGCATTCCAACCTTGATAAAGTCGATAGCATGATAGAGTGAATCTTTGCTGCAAGCAATAAGCTCTTCATCTTTTTTGGATATTTTGCCAACTGGATAGGTTCTTGCGCTATCTCCAAAGTAGCCATGTAGATTACTTCCAAGATCAACACTTACGATATCGCCCTCTAGCAAAATTCTATCTTTTGGGATTCCATGTATGACAACTTCATTTACACTTATGCAAGCTGTATTTGGAAAGCCATAAAGCCCTTTAAATGCAGGTTTTGCACCATGATCTAAGATGATTTGCTCACAAATTTTATCAATCTCTAAAACATTTACACCTGGAGTTATAAAATTATTTAGATAGTCAAGGGCTTTGGCGACTATTTTATTAGCTGCTCTTAAGCCCTCGATATCTTTTTGATTTTTTAGTGAAATTGCCATTTATAGTCCAACCGCACTTAATGTTTCATACTTACTCATATAACGCTGCGCCTCAATCTTTCTCATAGTATCAAGCGCAACAGAGACTACAATTAGAACTGAAGTTCCTCCAAAAGCAAAAGGGACTCCCATAAATTTAGCAAGAACCCAAGGAATAGTTGAGATAAGTCCTAAATATAGAGCTCCATAAAAGGTAAGTCTGCTTGCTACATCATTTAAGAATGTTGCTGTATTTTCGCCAGGTCTAACTCCTGGGATAAATCCACCCTGCTTTTTTAGATTTTCACTGATATCTTTTGAGTTAAATGCAATTGATGCATAAAAATATGCAAAAAAGACAACAAAGATAAACATAAATATATGAAAATAATATCCATGCGGACTCATAAAGTCATTTAACTTTTGAAGAATAGGATTTGTGCTAGTTTGGAATATCGTTCCTGGAAACATCAAGATAGCACTTGCAAAAATTGGCGGAATTACTCCACTCAAATTTACCTTAATAGGTATGTAGTTCATAATTCTTTTGTGCTGATTTTGCATAATAACTTTTCTTGAGTATGCAACTGAAATTCTTCTCTCTCCAAGCTCCATAAAGATAACAAATCCAATAGTAGCCAAGATGATAACAACAATAAAAATAAGTGAGAAAACATTCATCTCGTTCGTATTTATAAGCATTACAGTTTCGCTAATAGCCCGTGGAATAGAGCTAACTATACCAGCAAAGATAATAAGGCTAATACCATTACCAATACCTCTTTGGGTAATTTGCTCTCCTATCCACATAAGCAACATTGTTCCTGTAAGCATTGAAAAACATGAAATAGCAATGAATAAATTTGAGTTTATCATAACTGCTTCTGAATTTACATTTTGTAGTCCAATGCTTACTCCAATTGCTTGAATCATAGTTATACCTATAGTTGCATAACGAATGATTTGCATATATTTTTGCATGCCATCGCGCTCTTTTTTAAGTTTTCCCAAATTTGGAAAAGTTGCTGCCATCAACTCCATTACAATTGACGCTGTAATGTATGGCATAATTCCCAAAGAGATGATACTAAATCTCTCTGCTGCGCGCCCTCCAAACATATTGAACATTCCAAGAGCGTTGTCTTTGTTGGCTGTAAAAAATTCTTTTATTATCTCAGCATTTACACCAGGCACTGGCACATATGCCAGCAACCTGTAGGCAAGCAAAAACCCTAAAGTAATAAAGATTTTGTTGCGTAGTGACTTATCCATTATTTTGATCCACTAGTTGTTATATTCTCATCTTTAATTTTGGAAGCTAATTCTGCTGCACCAGCTCCAATAATTTTGACTTTTTTGATATTGTTTGAAAACTTATGAACAGTTTTTAAGCTGTCTAAGTTAATCTCATCAAGCTCTTTAATAGTAGGAAATTTAGCTAAATTTATGACATAAGGCTTCTCTATTTTACTTACAAATCCAACCTTTGGAAGTCTTCTTTGAAGTGGTTGTTGACCACCCTCAAAACCTCTTTTTTCATTGTAACCTTTTCTAGCTTTTTGACCTTTTTGTCCCTTTGTTGAAGTCTTGCCCCAACCGCTACCGCTACCTCTTCCTACTCTTTTTCTATCTTTAGTTGAGCCAGGAGACTTTATTAAATTTTCCAATCCCATATTCTACTCCTTTAGCCTTTTAGCATACTAAGAGCTTTCATAGTTGCTCTTACCACGTTTGCTGGGTTGTTTGAACCAAGAGATTTTGTAAGAATGTCTTTAATTCCTGCAAGCTCCAAAACAGGTCTAGTTGAACCACCTGCGATAACTCCTGTACCTTCACTTGCTGGTTTTAGTAGAATTTTACTTGCATTATACTTAACCTCAATGTCGTGAGTTATAGTATCGCCATTCATCTTGACCTCTATGATATTTTTGAAGGCATCATCAACAGCTTTTTTAATAGCATCTGGAACCTCTTTTGACTTTCCAAAGCCATATCCTACAAGTCCTTTTTTGTTGCCTATTACAACAAGTGCTGTAAATCTAAATCTTCTACCGCCCTTAACGACCTTTGTAACCCTGCCGATATTGACGATTACCTCTTCAAATTCTTCTCTATTATATCTTTCCATCATCATTTCCTTTGGGTTATATTTTTATGTCGTTATCTCTTAGAGCTTGTGCAAAAGCTGCGATAACACCATGGTACAAATAGCCATTTCTATCAAAAATAGCCTCTTTTATCCCTTTGTCTTTGAGTTTGGCTGCAAAATCATTTGCCAAAGTTATAGCTCCATCCTTGTTTGCTTTGATCTTAAGAGCCAATCCACTACTTGCACAAAGTGTTGTGCCATTAATATCCTCTATAGCTTGGACATAAAGAGTTCTGTTTGATTTAAAAATTGTAACTCTTGGGCATGTAGAGCAACCTGAGATTTTACCTCTTATTTTTATCTTTCTTTTAGCTCTTAGGGCTAATTTTTTTCTATTGATACTTGCTTTCATACTCTACCCCTTCTTAGCTGTTTTACCGGCTTTTCTATTAATATGCTCATCAACATATTTAACACCTTTACCTTTATATGGCTCAGGTGGTCTAAACTCTCTAATTTTAGCAGCTACTTGACCAACTTGTTGTTTGTTTGAGCCTTTTACTGTGATAACGTTTTTATCAACTGTTATCTCTATGCCTTCAGGAATTGCGAAGTTGATAGGATGTGAAAATCCTAAAATAAGCTCCAAAATTTTACCTTTAACAGCTGCTCTATAGCCAACTCCATTTACCTCAAGCTGTTTTGAAAAACCATCTGTTAGACCAACAATAACATTATGTGCTAAAGATCTATAAGTTCCCCAATAAGCATTGCTTTGTCTGCTCTCATCTATTGGGCTAAAGGAGATCTTTTTGTTTTCTATTGCAACATTTACGTGATTTTTAAGCTCCAACTCAGTAACTTGATTGCCTTTTTTAAATTTCAAAACACTATTTTCAATGCTAACATCTATGCCGCTAGGGATAGATATTGGCTGTTTACCTATACGTGACATCTATTTCCTTTTTATTTGTCTAGGGTATTTCTACGCATTTGCGAATGGATACCACAATGCCATAAAAAGCCTCTTTTTACCAAATGGTACAAAGAACCTCACCACCAATACCTGCTTTACTAGCCTCAATACCGCTCATCACGCCCTTACTAGTAGAAACAACAACTGTTCCATAGCCGTTTTTAAATCTCTTGATATCATCTTTTCCTTGATAGATTCTTCTACCTGGCTTTGAAACTCTAGTTATCTCGTGAATTGGACTTTTGCCTTTTTCATCATACTTTAAAACAACATTTATAAATTTCTTGTTGCCCTCTTCGATGATATTAAAGCTATCTAAATAACCTTTATCTACGAAAATCTCAACAATTGCCTCAACAACTTTAGAGTGAAGAAGCTTTGTTGTCTCAAGTCTTCTTAATGCTGCATTTCTTATGCGTGTGATACTATCTGATACTATATCATTTAACATAATCTCTCCTTACCAGCTTGACTTTTTTAGACCAGGGATTAGTCCCTCGTTAGCCATTTTTCTAAGGCAGACTCTGCAAAGATTAAAATCTCTATAGACAGATTTTGGACGTCCGCAAATTTGACATCTTGTATATTTACGGGAGCTAAATTTTGCAGGGCGACTTGCCTTAGCTATCATTGATTTTTTTGCCATCTTACTTTCCTTTTGCAAAAGGCATACCCATAAGCTCTAGTAGCTTAAATGCCTCTTTATCACTATTTGTTGTTGTGACAACTGTAATATTCATACCATGAGGTCTTAAGATCTTATCGTACTCTACCTCTGGAAACATCAACTGCTCTTGTAAACCAAAATTGTAGTTGCCTCTTCCGTCAAATCCTTTTCTTGGAAGACCTCTAAAATCCTTAACTCTTGGAAGAGCTACTGAGATAAGCTTGTCTAAGAAGACATACATATTCTCTTTTCTCAAAGTAACCTTTATACCAACAGGGTGTCCTTCTCTTACTTTAAAGCTAGCAACTGATTTTTTAGCATTTACAACTACAGCCTTTTGACCAGCAATAAGAGAGATGGTGTCGGTCATATTTTGCAATACCTTTTGATCTCTTCCATCTTCACCTGCGCCAACGCTTATAACTATCTTTTCTATTGCAGGGATAAGCATAGGATTTTTAAACTCAAATTCCTTTAAAAGAGCTGGCTTAACCTCTTCTTTGTATTTAACATCAAGTCTATTTTTACTCATTCCTCAACCTTTGCAACATTTGAGATATCTATTGGCATCTCTTTATTAATAAATCCACCTTTTGGATTTTCTTCGCTTGGCTTGATAGCTTTTTTGGCAATCTTACAACCCTCAACAATAACTGCTCTTTTCTTAGGAAGGACCTTTAGGACCTTAGCCACTCTGCCTTTATCGTCGCCTGCAATAATCTTTACCTCATCGCCTTTTTTTATCTTAAATTTAACAGCCATTATAAAACCTCCGGTGCCAATGAAACGATCTTCATGAAGTTGGCATATCTTACCTCTCTACCAACTGGTCCAAAGATTCTAGTTCCTACTGGCTCTTTTTTGTTATCAAGTATAACTGCTGCATTTTCGTCAAATCTTATAAGAGAGCCATTTTCTCTATGAAGCTCTTTTTTGGTTCTAACTACAACAGCTTTTACTACTTGACCTCTTTTAATCTTGCCATTTGGAAGCGCTTTTTTAACAGAGCAAACTATAATATCTCCAATTGAAGCATATCTTCTTTTGCTGCCACCAAGCACTTTAATACACATAAGCTCTTTTGCACCGCTATTGTCAGCTACTGCCAATCTTGAAAAACTTTGTATCATTATTCAACTCCTCTTTTTAGCACTGACTTTAGGCGGAAATTCTTTCTTTTACTAAGTGGTCTGCACTCAATAGCTAAGATTGTATCACCTATATTTGCACTATTGTTCTCATCATGAACAAGATATTTTTTAAAGCGTTTTACAAATTTTCTATATTTTGGGTGCATAATTCTTCTCTCTACCAATACAGTAGCTGTTTTATCACCCGCTTTTTGCAATACAACGCCTTGAATTACTCTTTTAAGTGTCATTTTGCACTCCTTTTTGCATTGATTGCTGTCATTATCCTTGCAATGTCTTTTCTAACTTCACCAATCTCTTTAGGGTTCGTAAGTTGCATGGTCCTTAACTTCTGTCTTTGTGAAAACAAAAGCATCTTTTTTTCCTTTAACAGTGAATCTAGCTCAGCTAATTCTTTGTTTATCAAATCAGTATATTTCATTTTCACTTTCCCTTGATACTATTTTTGTTTTGAATGGTAACTTATGCATAGATAGAGTTAGCGCAGTTATAGCAATCTCTTTACTAGCGCCTGCCATTTCAAATATCATTCTTCCTGGTTTAATGTTCATAACCCACTCTTCAACTCCACCTTTACCTTTACCCATACGAGTTTCAAGAGGTTTTTTAGTAAGTGGCTTATCAGGAAATACTGTGATCCAAACTTTGGCTTGACGTTGAGCATATCTAGTCATTGCAATACGAGCCGCCTCTATCTGTCTTGAATTGATACGACCTGCCTCAACAGCTTTTAGTCCATAATCACCAAATGTAAGTTTTGTACCGCGGCTTGCATAACCACGATTTCTACCTTTCATCATTTTTCTATATTTAGTTCTTTTTGGCATTAACATGACTATCTACCCCTTCTTGTTCTGCGAGTGCGCTTTGGAGCCTCTTCTTGCTTTTCAGGCTGAATTCCTTTGTGTAAGACCTCACCCTTAAATATCCAAACTTTCACACCTATATTTCCATATGTAGTGTGTGCCTCTGCAAAACCATAATCTATCTTTGCTCTTAAGGTATGTAGCGGAACTCTTCCCTCTAAATACCACTCAGTTCTTGCCATCTCAGCTCCACCAAGTCTACCAGCAACGCATATCTTTATACCTTTTGCACCAGCTTTTTGAGCTGTTTGAATGACCTTTTTCATTGCTCTTCTAAAGGCAACTCTTCTTTCAAGTTGCATTGCGACATTTTCTGCTGCAAGCTGAGCTGAAGCGCCTGGCTTTCTCTCCTCTTTTATGTTGATAGCAACATCTTTACCAACTAGTTTAACTAGTTCGGTTCTAACATTTTCTATCTCGCCACCCTTTTTACCTATGATAACCCCAGGGCGTGCTGCTACAACTGTTACACGAATCTTCTTTGCAGTTCTTTCGATAACTATTTGAGAAATTCCAGCATAGTAAAGTTTAGATTTTAAGAATTTTCTTACCTTGTGGTCTTCACCTATATTCTCAGAAAGCACCTCTTTTGATGGAAACCATCGTGATTCCCAGTTTCTATTTATTCCTAGTCTAAGACCTATTGGATTGACTTTTTGTCCCATATTATGCTTCCTTCTTTTCTGGTTTAGATACTTCAACTGTGATATGAGCTGTAGGTTTTCTGATACGTCCAGCTGTTCCTCTAGCACGTGGTCTAAATCTCTTCAACACAGGACCTGCATCAACTCTACAACTTGATACAACAACCTCTTCAGGCTCAAAGCCACCATTTGCTACAGCACTATTTATAGCATCCGCTATATATTTTGCACCGCGATTTGGCATAAAACTAAGACTTGCAAGTGCATACTCAGCATTGAGTCCTACCACTTCTCTTGCTATAAGTCTAGTTTTTGTAGGAGAAAGTCTAATAAATTTAATAGTTGCTCTACTCATTATCTACTCCTAATTTCCTACTTTTTTCTGTACTGTGCCTTTATGGCCTCTAAATGTACGTGTTGGTGCAAACTCACCAAGCTTATATCCTACATGGTTTTCTGTTATATAAACAGGTATGAAACTTTTGCCATTATGAACATTAAATGTTAGCCCAATCATCTCAGGAGTTATAGTGCTTCTTCTTGACCATGTTTTAATTGGCTTATTGTCATTGGCTTTTTTTGCAGCCAAAGTTTTTTTCATTAAATACTCATCAACAAAAGGTCCTTTTTTTAGCGATCTAGCCATTATCTACCTTTCTTTCTTGATATTATAAGTCTATCACTTGCTTTTTTAGAGCGAGTTTTTGCACCCTTAGTTGGCTTGCCCCATGGAGTAACTGGATGGCGACCTGAGTTTTTCTTACCCTCTCCACCACCGTGTGGGTGATCAACTGGGTTCATCGCACTTCCTCTAGTTTGTGGGCGTACTCCTCTGTAGCGATTTCTACCTGCTTTTCCAATAGAAATATTAGCCCACTCTTCATTGCCAACATGTCCGATAGTTGCCATACACTCTGCTAAGACTTTTCTCATCTCACCGCTTGGTAGTCTAAGTATGACATATTTGCCCTCTTTTCCAGCAACTTGAGCATATCCGCCAGCACTTCTTGCAATCTGAGCACCTTTTCCTGGCTTTAACTCTATGTTGTGAACTATTGTTCCAGCTGGCATTGCCTTTAGTTTCATAGCATTGCCTACTTTAATATCTAGTCCTGTCTCATCTGAGATAACTGTATCGCCAACATTGAGTCCGCTTGGATGAATGATATATCTCTTCTCTCCATCTACATAATTTAAAAGTGCAATTCTGCAATTTCTATATGGGTCGTATTGAATAGACTCAACCTTTGCAGGGATGCCATATTTTCTTCTTTTAAAATCAATAACTCTATAGAGTTTTTTAGCACCTGCCTCTTTATGACGACTAGTGATTCTACCTTTGTTATTCCTTCCTATGGCTGCTGGAAGTTTTTTAAGTAGTGCTCTAACAGTTGGTTTTGAAGTTATATCATCGCTAGAAATTCCTGTCATAAACCTTCTGCTTGGAGTGTATGGTTTATAAGTCTTTATTGACATTTTACGCTCCTATATTCTCTAAACTAGCACCTTCAGGTAGTGTAACGTAGAATTTTTTATAGTTAATTCTGCTACCAACTCTACCTCTAAAGCGCTTCACTTTTCCACTCATTCTTAAAGAATTAACCTTAAGCGGAGTGACTCCAAAATACTCTTTTAGCACCTCTTTTAGCCTATTTTTTGTCATTTTTGGCGATGTCTGTATAACAACAACACCACCTTCTTGAAGGCCAAGAGTCTTTTCTGTATAAAGAATTGTTTTTATATCTGTAATATCTGCCATTTTAGCCCTCTTTTATAATCTGATTTAGTGCTGATTTTTCTATGATTACTGCACTATATATAGCAACTAAATATGCATTGATCTCATTTTTATCAATAACATAGCAATTTGCTAAATTTCTATATGCTAAAAGTGTCTGTGCATCAAGCTCATCTTTTACCACTAAAAGATCTCTAACACCTAAATTCTTAACAAAATTTGCGGCATCTTTAGTCTTACCTGAATCTATTGTCAAGCTATCTATAGCAAAAAGTTTATCCTGCTCTGCTTTTCTAAAAAGTGCATACTCTAAAGCAAGTCTTTTTTGTTTTTTATTGACTTTTTGATAGTAATTTCTGTTGGTTGATGGACCAAAAACTACTCCACCGCCTGTCCAGACAGGATTTCTTTTAGAGCCTACTCTTGCAGAGCCTGTTCCCTTTTGTCTCCAAGGTTTTTTGCCACTTCCGCTAACTTGTGATCTATCTTTTGCGCTAGCAGTATTTGCACGAAGTGATGCTTGATATGATTTTACATATAGGTATAGATTGTGCGGATTGATACTGGCATACTCTTTTGGAAGATCTATTGACTTTGACTCTTCTAATTTTTCATTTAATACAGCTATTTTGCTCATTTAACTATCCTTACTCTACCCATTGAACCGTTAAAGCCTGCAACGCAACCTTTAACTACCAAAATATTACTTTTCTCATCAAAGCTAATTACTTCATTTTTAACTGTAACTTTGACATTTCCTGTCTGTCCTGGCATTCTTCTACCTGGTTGAACTCTACCTGGCCACTCACAGTTACCAATTGATCCAGATCTTCTGTGAAATCTACTTCCGTGAGATTTTGGACCGCCGGCAAAACCGTGTCTTTTCATAACGCCTTGAAAACCTTTACCTTTTGAAGTAAAGCTTGATTTAACCTCTTTTGCCTCTTTTAATGGAGCTTTGTTTTGATCTCCAACTTCGGCATTTTCAACTTTAAGTGTTACAAATTTATTAAACTCAGCAGTTAGGTTATACTTTTTTTGTTGACCTAAAATTGCCCTGTTTGTTCTCTTTCCCTGCGCATAAGCCACTATAGCACTACCACTTTCTTTTGTTTCACATACTTTTGCATCTACAACTTTAAGTAGTGTAACAGGGGTACTTGTGATGCCAATAGTTCTACTCATGCCAATTTTTTCAACTATATATTCCATAACTTCCCCTTATTTGCCCATTGCTCGCACTTCAACGTTAACTTCTGGAGCCAAATCAAGTTTGGTAAGTGAGTCAACTGTATCAGGTGTAGCTGCTACAATATCTAGCATTCTGGCGTGTATTCTCATCTCAAACTGCTCTCTTGAGTCTTTATTTACGTGTGGAGATTTTAAGACTGTGTAGCGTTTGACTTTGGTAGGCATAGGCACTGGTCCTCTGACATCTGCGCCTGTTCTTTTGACAGCTTCTACAATTGCTGCAACTGTTCGGTCTAGAACTCTGTGGTCGTAAGCTTTGAGCTTTAACCTGATTCTTTCCATATTTTTTCCTTACTTAAAGAACTTGTTACAACGCGTAACCTCTTATTTTTAAAATAAAAGACTTGGATTATATAAAAAGTAACTGTTGATGTCAATCTATTTGCCATTTTTTCTCAAATTTGAGCTTTTTCTTTCCTTATTTTAAGGAATATATTATTAAATTCGACAGTTAATAAAACTAAATCTAAATTTAAAATAGCTCTTTATCTTTTTTTTATAGCCGCTGCTATATAATCGCGCTATGTTAAATTTAAAAGATCTCTACGAAGAAAAAATTGAAAAAATTGACTATATTGAGCGCAAAAAGCGGATTGTTTCTCCAAAAACTATACTTTTTGGCTCTAGCAACAGCGGCAAAAGCTATCTGTTGCTAGACTATCTATCTAAATTTCAAAAAGAGAGTGTGCTCTATGTAGATTGGTCTGATTTGCGAGTCAAAAAAGATGGGCTGTTTGCAAAACTTGATGAGATTTTATTAAAAAACAAAGAGATAAAAGCAATAGGTATCGACAACTTCAATGACTTAAATTTGGAGGAAATAGGCAAATTTGTAGAGAAAAAAAATAGCTACTCCATCATCATCTCAACTAGGCAAAAAGGGCTAGTTATTGATGGTTTTGAAAGACTAGCTATTTATCCGCTGGATTTTGAAGAGTTTATGCTTTTTGATAAAAAAAGAAGCGATACACAGGCGATATTGGCGGCTTTTTTAAGACATGGAAATGGAGCTAAAAACCCTTTCATACAAGTTGCCAAAATAGCGGAGTTTGAACAGCTGCTTTTCCGTGCAAATTTGACTTATAATGAGCTTTTGGTACTTCGAA
Source organism: uncultured Campylobacter sp. (assembly GCF_947255105.1). Taxonomy (GTDB): domain Bacteria; phylum Campylobacterota; class Campylobacteria; order Campylobacterales; family Campylobacteraceae; genus Campylobacter_B. Next base: position 20,649 of record NZ_CAMYFP010000010.1, on the reverse strand, counting down.
ATAGCCTGCAATATGTAGATGAGATTTTTAGTGTAAATAGAGTTTATTTGGAGCTTAAAGAGAATAATAAAATCTCTAAAGATAGCGTATATGGCGCTATTGCTAAGTTTGAAAATGAGCTGCTTTTAAATTTAATCCCAAACTACGAAGACAAAAGAGCGATGAAGAAGCTCTATTTTTCGCACTTTGGTCTAAGAGATAGCTTTGATTTTAAAAAAGATTTTCATAAAAAATTTGCCAATGCTCTTTTTTGCGAGCTTCTAAATTTGGACGAAGAAATTTGCTACACAAAAGAGCTTGATTTTTATCTGCCAAAAAGAGGCTTGGCTATCTTACTAGCGCCTTTTAGTGCAAATGAGTTTGTCTTTTTGAAATTTAAAAAACTCGCACCAAGGCTAAAAGAGCTAAAAATTTCAAAACTCAATGTAATAAGCATGGCAAATAGCGATATATTGGACTATGAGGGCTTAAGATGCGAGATAGTTCCATTTTATCAATTTGTTCTTGGATTGTAAATTTAGAGGTGAAAGATGAGTCAAATTTGTGGCATTGATGAGGCTGGAAGAGGCTGCGTGGCTGGCGATCTTTGCATAGCTGCTTGCGTGCTTAAAAAAGAGATAGTTGGGCTAAAAGATAGCAAAAAACTCTCTTTTAAAAAAAGGGAGCTTTTATATGAAGAGATAGTTAAAAACTCAAAATATCTAATAGTTTCTTTTACAAGCCAAAAGATTGATGAAATCGGACTTAGCAGCTGTTTTAAAGAGGCTTTAAGCAAGATAGCAAAGGAATTTTTGGGATTTGAACTTATCTTTGATGGCAACACAAGCTTTGGCATAGATGGGATAACTACAGTTATCAAGGCAGATAGCAGCTATCAAGCAGTAAGTGCTGCAAGCATTTTGGCAAAGGTGACAAGAGATAGAGAGATTTTAAAATATGATCAAATTTATCCACAATATGGCTTTGCCAAACACAAAGGATATGGGACAAAAGAGCATGTTGAAGCTATTAAAAAGTATGGTTATAGTAACATTCACAGAAAAAGTTTTAAAATAAAGGATTTACAGTGATAAGAGTTGCAAAAAAAGAGGATGCAAAGGAGTGCGTTAGGGTGCTTGATCTTGCTATGGACGAGTTTAGCAGCGCTATTTTTAACACCAAAGATGAGAGCGATAAATTTAGTCTCTTTGAAGAGTTTTTTAAAAAAGAAAACAACAGAGTGTCTTATAAAAATGTAGTTGTTTATGAGTTAGAAAAGCATATAGCTGGGGCAATCTGTTTCTACAAAGGTGAGCTTAGCACCAAGTTAGATGAGGTTTTTAACAAAGCACTATTAAAAGAGGGAAAAGAGCCACTTTTAAAAGAGTGTTTAGACGATGAGTATTATATAGATAGCGTTGCTGTTGCACCTAAATACCGAGGTAGAGGGATTTTTAAAGAGCTTTTCAAAACTGCACTAAAAATTGCAAAAGAGAGTGGATACAAAAAGGCAAGTCTTATTACAAAAACACCATCGCTCTACCATCCTTTTGGTTTTGAAGAGAAAGAGAGGTCTGATTTTTATGGAGAAATTTACATCAAAATGGTAAAAACTCTCTAATTTTGTTCTTTATGAAAAATAGTTAGCAAATTGACTATCAGTGGCTAATGAGTCGAGTTTATTACATTTTAAGAATATAAAATTATAAAATAGTTATAAATTTAAGCCCAAATTTAGAAATTTATCCTTTCAAAATGGCTAAATTTATGGCTTTTACATAAATGCATCTGCTGAAATTTAAGAGATAAATTTAAAAATAGCAAAATAAATTTTTATAATAAAATTATTATCTTTTCATCTGCCTTTATGCCTATTCTTTCAAGTTAGCTTTATCTTAAAAATTACATCTTAAAAAATATTCTAATTTAAGCTTATTTATATAAAAGTAGAGTTAGAATCTAAAGTAATAAATTTCATATGAAAGGATTTATTCATGAAAACAAGAAAAGAACACGATTTTATCGGTGAGTTGGAGATCTCAAATGATCTTTATTATGGCGTCCAGACATTTAGAGCTGTTGAAAACTTTAAAATGACTGGCAGACAGATAAAAGACTATCCATTCTTTGTAAAGGCTTTTGCTCAAATTAAAAAAGCAGCAGCCCTAGCAAACAAAGAGGTTGGCGTTTTATGCCCAGAAAGAGCTGATGCTATCGCAAAAGCTTGCGATAAGATTATCGCTGGTGAGTTCATAGATCAATTTGTTGTAGATATGATCCAAGGTGGTGCAGGAACTTCAACAAATATGAACACAAACGAAGTTATTACAAACGTTGCACTTGAGATTTTGGGACATAAAAAGGGAGAGTATAGATACCTTCATCCAAACGACCATACAAACCTTGGCCAAAGCACAAACGATACTTACCCAAGCTCTATCAAAGTTGCAGCTCATGCAAAACTAGATGATTTGCTAAAGGCTATGGAGCTTCTTAAAAAAGAGCTTGACAAAAAAGCTAAAGAGTATAAAGATGTCATCAAAATGGGAAGAACAGAGCTTGAAGATGCTGTTCCTACAACACTTGGCAACACTTTCAACGCCTTTGCAAGCTACATCAAAGCTGACATTGCAAACATTAAAAAAGCAAGAGAGTTAATGAGCTTTTTAAATATGGGAGCAACAGCTATCGGAACAGGAATTAACTGCCACCCAGACTACAAATGTGCAGTTCATAAACACCTTAGCAAAATTACAGGTGCAGAGTTTAAACCAGCTGAAGACTTTATAGCTGCAACTCAAGATACAGCAGACTTTGTTCAAGTTAGCGGATGCCTAAAAACAGCTGCAGTTAGACTAAGCAAAATTGCAAACGACTTAAGACTTATGAACTCAGGTCCAAGATGCGGTTTGGCTGAAATCGACCTACCTAAGATGCAACCAGGAAGTTCAATTATGCCAGGAAAGGTAAATCCTGTTATTGCTGAAGTTGTAGGCGAGGCTTGCTATGAAGTTATAGGAAACGATGTAACTATCATGCTTTGCTCAGAAAGAGGCGAGTTTGAGCTTAATGCATTTGAGCCAGGAATTGCTTATGCACTATTTAACTCACTTGTAATCTTAGAAAACGCTTATATAACTTTGGCAGAAAAAGCTATTAAACATTTGCAAGCAAAACCTGAAAATTGCCTAAATTCAGTTCTTAACTCAGTTGGTATAGTAACTGCATTTAACCCAGTAATTGGTTACGAGAACTCAGCTTCAATTGCAAAAGAGGCTTTACAAACAGGTAAATCAGTTGGTGATATCGCGATAGAGAGAGGACTTTTAACAAAAGAAGAAGTTAAAAAACTTCTAGATCCAAAGAGTATGTTAAATCCTCATATGTCACACACTGGTAAAGACAAATAAATAGGTAAATAGTTGGTGTAAGGAAATCTTCCTTACACTTTTTAAAAGCAAAATTTAAAAAAGGGGTTTTTATGGACTTCATGCTTATTTTAGAAATAATCGTTCTTCTTGGAGCGATTTTTATAGGTGTCAAATTAGGCGGCATCGGTATAGGCTACGCAGGTGGTCTTGGTGTTGTAATTTTGACAATGCTTGGTTTAAAAGCTGGAAGCATTCCTTGGGATGTTATTTTAATTATTGCATCTGTTATTTCAGCAATAGGTGCGATGCAAGTTGCAGGCGGGCTTGACTATTTAGTTCAAATTGCCGAGAAAATTCTTCGCAAAAATCCAAAATATATCAACTTTTTAGCCCCAACAGTAACATATCTTTTGACTATCTTTGCAGGAACAGGTCACACAGCGTTTTCAATGATTCCTGTTATTTCAGAGGTTGCAAAGGGACAAAACATCAAGCCTTCAGTTCCATTATCAATCGCTGTTGTTTCTTCACAAATAGCAATTACAGCAAGCCCTGTATCAGCTGCGGTTATCTTTATGGCTGGTAACATGGCACTTGGCGGACTTGGAATTTCTTATCCAATACTTCTAGCTATCTGGATTCCAACAACATTTGCAGGTTGTATGGTAACAGCCCTTCTAATGAACTTTCTATGGAAACAAGATCTAGATAAAGATCCTGTTTATCAAGAGAGACTTAAAGAAGGTCTAGTTGCAGCTCCACAAAAAGAGGGTAACTATAAAGAGCTTCCAAAAGGTGCTAAAACTTCAGTTTTGATATTTTTCATCGGAATTATAGCGGTAGTATTTTATGCAACAGCTATAAGCAAAAATGTAGCAATAATAAAACCAAGCTATGTAACAGGATATGAAAAGGTGTATCAAAGCAAAGATACAGCTAAATTTGATGAAATAGTAGCGGCAAATCCTAGCATAAAAATATCAACAGATAAAAATACAGGCGTAAAATATGTAGAAGATAAAAGCAAACCTGTAAAATCTCTTACCCTAGCAAGAGATGGCGCTATTATGAGTTTTATGCTAATTATTGGCGCGTTGATAGTTATGATTTGTAAAATTGATGTTAATAAAATTCCTGTTCAAAGCACATTTAGAAGTGGTATGACAGCGTGCATATGCGTTTTGGGTGTCGCTTGGCTTGGAGATACATTTGTATCAAATCACACTGAAGAGATTAAGGGCTTGGCAGGAAACTTGGTAAAAGAGTATCCTGTTTTATTGTCAGTTGCACTCTTTCTTGCAAGTATGCTTCTTTACTCACAAGCAGCAACTGCAAAAGCATTGATTCCTACTGTTATAGTTGCTCTTGGACTAAGTGCAACAAACAATGGTGATGCTTATATCTTGGTTGCTTCATTTGCTGCTGTTTCAGCACTATTTGTTCTACCAACATATCCTACACTTCTAGGTGCAGTTCAAATGGACGATACAGGAACAACAAGAATTGGAAAATATGTATTTAACCACCCATTCTTCTTGCCTGGTGTTTTGGCAATTGCCTTCTCAGTAGCTTTTGGCTTTATCTTAGCACCAGTTCTACTTTAGAATTAGTTGGGATTTTTTCCCAACTAATTCTACTTTAAATTTCAATCAAAATATTTTTAAATATAGCATATAAAAATTTAGCCTGTTTTAATCTGTTTCGCATTTTATTTTAGTTTGCTGATGGGATTTTTAAGAAAAATAAGCAAGTTATTTATAACTATAATATAACGATAAAAAGAGAAACTAGTTACTCAAAGATATTAGAAGCAGAAGTAATTACTAAAAATGAAATTACACTTTTAACTAGTAAAAATTAAAAGTGTAATCACTTGAGTCTAAATTTATCTATTTTTTTGGATGAACCATCTCTTTTGGGATGACATATCTATCAAACTCATCAGCTGTTAAAAATCCAAGTTTAACTACTGCCTCTTTTAAGCTTAAATTTTCATTGAAAGCTGTTTTTGCAACAAGAGCTGCCTTTTCATATCCTATATAAGGATTTAGAGCAGTTACTAGCATTAAAGAGTTGTTTAAATTTGAGTTAATCTTCTCTAAATTTGGAGTTATTCCATCAACGCAGTGAATCTTAAAGCTCTTCATCGCATCACTTAAAAGTCTGATTGATTGTAAAAAGTTATATATGATAACTGGCTTATAAACATTTAGCTCAAAATTGCCCTGACTTGCGGCAAATGCGATTGATGAGTGATTGCCATGAACTTGCACCGCAACCATAGTAAGAGCTTCACACTGAGTAGGATTGACCTTTCCTGGCATAATCGAACTTCCTGGTTCATTTGCTGGCAAACTTATCTCGCCAATGCCACATCTCGGACCACTTCCCAAAAGCCTAATATCGTTTGCTATCTTCATCAGATTTGCAGCCAAGGCATTTAACGCACCGCTTGCAAAAACAACTCCATCATAACTAGTTAGTGCGTGAAATTTATTTGGACTGCTTATAAATTTATGTCCGCTAAACTCGCTAAGCTCCTTGCTTACAAGCTCGCCAAGTTTTGGGTGGGCATTTATTCCAGTTCCAACAGCAGTGCCGCCAATTGCTAACTCTCTTAAGTCATCTAAGCTTCTTTTAATCTGTGAAAAAGAGTGTTCAAGCATTGATCTATATCCGCTAAATTCCTGTCCCAAAGTTAAAGGTGTAGCATCTTGAAGATGAGTTCTGCCGATTTTTACAATATCTTTAAACTCATTTTCCTTTTTCAAAAACGACTCTTTAAGCTCATTTAAAGATGGCAAAAGGTTATTTTCTATCTCCAAAACAGAAACGATATGCATTGCAGTTGGGAAGGTGTCGTTTGAGCTTTGACTCATATTGACATGGTCATTTGGATGAATTTTCTTTTCAACTCTAAAATCAGCGCCCAAAATCTCACTTGCCCTATTTGCTATAACCTCATTTAAATTCATATTTGTCTGCGTTCCACTTCCAGTTTGCCAAATGGCTAGTGGAAACTCATCTTTCAAATCTCCATTTATGATCTCATCGCAAGCCTTTACAATGGCTTTCGTCTTCTCATCGTCAAGTTTTTTTAGACTATTATTTACTTTTGCGACCGATCTTTTAAGCATAGCAAAGGCTTTTATAAGCTCTGGTGGCATTTTTTCAACGCCGATTTTAAAATTCTCAAAGCTCCTTTCTGTTTGAGCGCCCCAATAGCGATCTTTTGGAACTTTAACTTCACCCATTGTGTCTTTTTCTACTCTGTATTCCATAACATCTCCTTCAGTGTTTGTAAAATTATATAAAAATATGTCAAATAAACCAATTTGTTTTACAAAACCTAGTTTTAGCAACCAAAACAACAATAAATCTTTTTATACTTTAAAAAGTAGATAGTACGATATTGGTTTATATTGCTTTTTTGATATAATAATCAGAAAATTTAGGAGAAAAAATGAGTTTCGATAAGATAATTTTTATAATAATTGTTGCTGCTGCCATTATGTTTTTTTATAATTCGCATGCACAAAAAGAGGCTATCAGAGCCCAAAACCCAATCCCAGAACATCAAACACAAAAAGAAGAGGGTGTTTGGGGCGAGGCATATGATAGCCTAAAAGACACCGTCAAAACAAGAAATTTAAAGCCTGGTGAAAATAGACAGGAAAAACTTATGAGAGAGGTTGGAGGAGAGAACAAATAACTCTCCTAGCCCCTCAGCCCATCAAGTCGCAAAGTATCACTATCCAACAAAACAATCTCACTTTGAAGTAGCTCATTTGCTATCTGCTTTGCCTCTTTTAGTGAATGCATTTTGCAACTTCCACACTGAAATTTGTTTGCCTCTGGGATTGTGGTAGTAGCCAAAACACTTTGCATACTTTTCATCCAAGCACTTTTTATCTCTTCTAAATTTGGCCTGCCTATCACACTCATATAAAAACCCGTCCTACAACCCATCGGCGAGATATCTATAATGATAACATTGTTTAAAAACTCTCTCATAAATCCAGCAAAGAGATGTTCTAACGTATGAAGCCCTTTTGATGGCATCATCTTGAAATTTGGCTTGCAAAATCTCATATCATAAACCGAAATCTTATCGCCCTTTGGTGTAGAAAGAGTTTTGGCAAGCCTAAGAGATGGCGCTGGCATTTTAGTGTGATCGATAGTAAAACTCTCAAGTAGCGGCATAAACTCTCCTTTGAATTTAAAGCTCTTTTGACTTTATAACCATTAGCTTGGTGTTGCTCATCTCATCCATTGAGTAGTTGATACCGCCGACTCCAATACCTGAGCTCTTTGCGCCACCAAATGGCATCCAATCAACCCTAAATGCTGTGTGATCATTTACCATAACTGCTGTTGCGTTGAGTCTTTTTACAGCTCTTAGGCAACTATTTATGTTGTTGCTAAAGACAGCTGATTGAAAACTAACATCTAGACTATTGGCTCTTTTTATCGCCTCATCAATATCATTGTAAGAATAGACGCAAACCACAGGACCAAAAACCTCTTTTTGTGAGATGGTGTCGCTATCTTTTGGATTGAAAAGGACAGTTGGTTTATAGCAACTCTCTCCAAGTCGCTCTCCGCCACAAAGAAGCTCTGCGCCATTTTTGATGGACTCATCAACCCACGAACTAACTCTTTGAATCTCCTTGTCGCTAATAAGTGGACCAACTTCAGTCTCTTTTAACATAGGATCGCCAACCTTTAGTTTGGAAGCCATCTGTGCAAGTCTTTTTGCCAACTCTTTTGCAATATCTTTATGAGCATAGACTCTTTGAACAGAGACACAAACCTGTCCGGCGTGATAAAAACCACCTTTTAATAGCAGTGGTAAAACTTCATCTAAATTTGCATCTTTTTCTACTATAACAGGTGCAACTCCTCCATGCTCTAAAGCAGATCTTACGCCATCGTGAAGCTTTCTTTTTAGCTCCCAACCAACTTTTGCCGAACCAATAAAGCTAAAAAATGCAACTTTTGGGCTACTAACTAGCGCTGCAGCACTTTCTTTATCGCAAGCAATAGCTGTTGCATAGCCATCTGGAAGTCCTGCTTCTTTGAGAATTTCTATTAGTTTAAATGCGCTAAGTGGTGTTTTTGAAGCTGGTCTAATGATAACTGGGCAACCAACAGCAATGGCAGGGATAACTTGATGAATGGCAAGATTAAATGGATGGTTAAATGCACTGATAGAAACTACAACTCCAAGTGGCTCTTTGAATGTATAAGCCAAGCGGTTGGCTGAACTTCTAGTATGTCCCATAGCAATCTCTTTGCCGCCCATTTGCTCAAGATAAGAGATCGCTACTTTTATACCATCTATCCCTCTTTCAACCTCTATTTTACTATCTATATATGGCTTGCCGCCCTCGCTAGTTGCAATCTCAATAATCTCCTCTTTATCCCTTTGGATAATCTCTATGGCTCTATTTAAAATCTCAATAATCTCAAATTTCTTTAGCCTTTTATCATAGTCGTTAAAAATCTCATAAGCTCTGTCTAAAGCGGCTAGCACCTCATCTTTGCTCGATAATTTAACCTCTGAAATCTTATGTCCGTCAAATGGCGAAAATACCTCTAACTGCTTCATCTTCTCTCCTTTAAACTAAGCAAGTTTTGTTTGCTAAAATTTCATTTAATATCTTGTGATTTAAAGAGTAATCAACTGCCAAGTCTATAAGATGAACTCCCTTTTTCTCTAGCACATCTTCTAAAATACTCTTAAATTCACTACAACTTTTTGGTCTATATCCCTTTGCGCCATAGCTGTTGGCATACATCACAAAGTCTGGATTGTTATAGTCTAGTCCAAAGTCTGCAAGTCCCATGCCTTTTTGCTTCCATTTAATCATGCCGTAAGCATTGTCGTTTAATATGACGATAACTAGGTCTAAATTTAGCCTTATTGCAGTCTCTATCTCTTGTGAGTTCATCATAAATCCACCATCTCCACAAACTGCAATGACTTTTTTGTTAGGATAGACAATCTTTGCTGCAATTGCCGATGGCAACCCTGCACCCATCGTAGCAAGTGCATTATCCAAAAGAAGTGTATTTGGAGCTTTGCAACTATAGTTTCTAGCAAACCAAATTTTATACATACCATTATCCAAAGCCACAATATCACTTGCCTTCATAGCCTCTCTTATGATCCTAACAACACGTTGTGGCAGGATTGGGAATCTATCATCGCCAAAGTATTTGTTAAGGCGTGTCTTTATCTCAACTGACATCTTTTTAAAGTAGTCAAAATCCCAATGAGCTTGCACTTTTATATTTTTAGAGATACGTTTTAAATTTATACACAAATCCCCAAGCACGTCAAGTTGCGGAAAATAGGTATCATCAACCTCTGATGGATAGAAATTTAGATGTATTACTTTGGTTGCGTCGGCTCTATTTTGCATAAAAAATGGTGGTTTTTCAGTGGCGTCATATCCTATGTTGATGATGAGATCTGCTCTTTCTATCGCACAATGTATAAAATCATCTTTAGAAAGTGCCGCTGTTCTTAGGCAAAGCTCATGATCCTCATCTATAACTCCCTTGCCCATCTGAGTAGTAAAAAATGGAATTCCAGTCTTTTCTACAAAATTTAAAAGCTCGTCACCCATATTTGTGCGGTTAGCTCCAGCACCTATCATAAGAAGCGGATGTTTTGCACTCTCTATCATCTCTATAGCTTGACAAATAGTGCTTTTTGTAGCCTTTGGATAGACTATCTTATGAACTGGATAGAGCGGATGGTCAATCTCTTCTGTTGCTATATCTTCTGGAAGCTCTATATGAACAGCGCCTTGACGCTCTGTCGTTGCTATCTTAAAAGCCTCTCTGATGGTGGCTGCTATATTGTTGCTATTTACAATCTGCTTAGCATATTTTGTAAGTGGTCTTAGCATGCTAACAGTGTCAATTATCTGAAATCGTCCCTGCTTTGACTTTTTGATAGGTTTTTGGCCTGTTATCATAAGCATTGGCATGCCACCAAGTTGGGCATAAGCTGCTGCTGTAACAAGGTTGGTAGCACCAGGCCCTAAAGTAGAAAAACAAACTCCAACTTTGCCTGTAAGTCTGCCATAAGTAGCCGCCATAAATCCCGCTGCTTGCTCATGCCTTGTTATGATAAGTTTGATTTTGGAAGATTTTCTAAGTGAGTCTAAAAAATCTAAATTTTCCTCTCCTGGAAGCCCAAAAATATACTCTACATCTTCATTTTCAAGAGCCTTTACAAAAAGATCGCTCGCTTTCATAGCCTCTCCTTGTAGTTTTGATAAATGGTATAAAATTTAGACTTTGTAAAAGGTAAAATTTAAATGTTACAAATAAATTTAATGATAATTAAAGTCGTAGGTAGCAAAAAGTAACTAGAGAGGCTAAATTTCCTCTCTAGGGTTTTTTGATCTAAATATTTTCTTTATAGATACAAAAAAGTTTTTAAACTGTTTATCATCAACTAAACTACTTATATACTCATCATAAGTTAGTTTTTTACTCCCTAAAAAGTCTTTCAAGCAGTCAAAACTAGCATCCATACTACCTGTTAGTTTTTCTATCTCAAGAAGCTTGCTATAGAGTGGAATCATCGCCTCAACTGCCTTTTTAGGAGCTGCTTTTCTGTAGGCTGTGTGCTCTATGATATCGCCATGTTCATCTCTTTTTGGCTCAAATTCTGTCATAACCCAGTAATATTTGCCACTTTTTGCCATATTTTTTACAATTGCTACTATATTTTCGCCCTTGCTTATCCTATCCCACATCATCCTAAATATAACACGTGGCATATCTGGGTGTCTTATGATATTGTGCGGTTTGCCAAGCATCTCATCTAAACTATAGCCACTAATTTGCACAAAGTAAGGATTACCATAAGTGATGATACCTTTGGCATCTGTTTTTGAAACTATATATCTTTTATCGTCTAAAATTATCTCTTCATCAACTGGAGTTGGTCTATCTTGACTCATTGTTAATCTTCTCTCCCTCTTTTTTATGTTCAAAAAATTTCTTCATAAGCTCAAAAAATAGAGCTGTAATGCCTCTTAACTTTGTGATACTTTTGATAAACTCATCATAGGTCATGCCCAAGCTTGCTAAGGTATCTTGTAGATATTTCTCACTCTCTACCATTCTGTTATTGTTCTCTTTTTCGATCCTAACTAGCTCTTTATAAATAGGAATTATCTTTGCTACAGCTTCTTTTGGAGCAGCCCTTCTATAGGCAGCATAACCAACAATCTCGCCGCTATCTTTATCTTTGATGGGTGCTATCTCCGCTAAAACCCAGTAATATTTACCACTTTTTGCTAAGTTTTTTACAAGACCTACAAAAGTCCCGCCTTTTTGTATCGTTTCCCACATCAATTTAAAGGCAACGCGAGGCATATCTGGATGTCTTAAGATATTGTGAGGTTGGTTTATGAGCTCTCTAAAATCATAACCACTAATCAAGGTAAAGTATTTGTTACCATATCTTATAATGCCCTTTGTATCGGTAGTAGAGTAGATATACTCTTTTGGGTCAAGAACTATCTCTTCATCAATCGGTATTGGTCGTGACATTGCAACTATCCTTTACATTAAAAAATATCATGATTATAACATACATTTAGTTATAAATTGACAAAAACATCAATAAGAAAGTTATTTAATATTGTTTTAAGTTTTAAGGTATCAAAATGGTTAAATTTGAAGCTAAATTTAGCAAACTACCTTCTTAAGAGTTTATAGATGACTTAAAAATAAAGCTTATAAGCCTTTTATTTACATCTGCTACATTATATTTTTGCTCGGCTATTTTCCTACTTTCTTTGCCCATTTTATCTATTAAATTTGGATTGTTTATAAGCAGCTCCATTTTGCTTATCAAGGCTTTAGAATCGCAAATTGGAACTAGATAGCCATTTATGCCATCAACAACTGTTTCTTTGCAGCCAACGCTATTGGTTGTTATTATGGCTCTGCCGATAGCCATAGCCTCTTGAGTGCTTCTTGGAACTCCCTCTCTATAGGACGGAAGAACGAAAACTGAACTATTTTTGATCCATTCGTTTGGGTTATTGACAAAACCTGGATATGTGATGATGCCACTTTTTATATAATCGTCCAAAACTTTTTTACTCAAGCCAAAAGGATTATTTTCATCAAAAGAGCCTAAAACAATAAACTCCACATTTTCTTTATATTTTTCTTTTATAGTTTTTGCAGCTTCAAGGTATTCAAAGATGCCTTTTTGTGCTAAAAGCCTAGCTATAAAAATAAATTTTATTGGTTTTGTATTTGGAATGCTATAGTTAAATTTATCCAAATCAACACCTATGCCGCCCAAAATATCTATATTTTTAACTTTTATTTTATACTTATCAACCAAATCTTTTTTATCATCATTTTGTAAAAAAATAAGATTGTCTAGCAATGGAAGTGAAATTTTGTAAAGTAAAATTTGAATAAATTTAATAATTTTAGTCTTTAAACCGCTTCCTTTTGGATTGATAGTAAAGGCGTTACCAAGTCCTTCTATCATACCAACAACTCTTTTTGTCTTTGCAAATTTAGCCACAATAGATGAAAAGATCACAGGCTTAACAAAAAATGAAAAGACAATATCAGGATTGTGTTTTTTAATGATTTTATAAAGTTCGATGGTTGCAATAATATCTTTAAGTGGATTTAAGCCTTTTGAGTTTAGGCTATAATCAAGTGGAATTGCACCAAAACTATCAATAATATCTTTGTCCTTTTGAGTATAGTCACTTACTAGACAAAAAACTTCATGATTTTTTGAGAGCTCTGCAATAAGCTCTTTTCTAAAATTTATCATCATTGAAGCAACATTGCCAATTATAAAAATTTTCATAACATTTCCTGTAGGTAATTTTGATAAGGTTTCCAACAAGTATCTATAAAATGTGGCAATTATATAAAACAATTGTCCAAATTACAACCTGTCTCATATCTAAAGCCGACAAAAAATGTCAGAAATAATATAAAAGCTAAAAAGATAAAATGCGATACTTTACTTGGTTTTAGTGAGAAAAAACTAAAAAGAGATAAGAGACAAAAAATTGAAAAATAAATCATCAAAAAAATCTTTTAGAGCTAGTTTTGTATTTGTGTATAAAAATTCTAACTGTATGCTTTAGACCATAAATTTGATAATTTTTAAATATGAAATATAAATAATAGACTATTTTTCCTAGTTTGTGACCATAACGTTTTATGAAATAACTTTTTTTTGATACTATAGCTTTTTCTGTATCACTTAGCCAGCTTCCATTAAAATGATGAATTGTATAGGAATTTTCTGTCAAATTAATATCTCCAGTTTCAAGATCTTTAGGACAAAAATATTCACTTGGATAAAGCGTAAAATCACAAATTGTCTGTAAAGAATTATTTGGAACAAGTCCTTTTTTTAAAAGAATGTTTGTCATAATAGTTACATTTGTAGTGGTATCAAAATTTCCATTTTCCAATATGAAGCTCTTATTATCATAATATCTTAAAAATTCATTTATAATTTGATTATTTTTTACACTTGCCATTATTCCAGTTGGAATTGAATTATTGCTTTCAAAACCAGAAAATGCATCATGTTTTAAAAATATATCTAAATTTTTAAGGACTTCAACATCGGTATCCATGTATATTCCACCATATTCATATAAAATTTTGAGTCTAGCATAGTCACTCACAAAGGCCCATTTTTTAGCATCGTAAGCTTGCTTGGCATATAAATTTTTACTTATATCAAAATTATCTTCATTCCACTCTATAATTTCATAATCAGGACAGTATTTTTTCCAACTCTCAATGCACTTTAGTGCAAGCTCTGGCAATGGATTTCTACCAAACCAAATATAATGAATTTTTTTAGGTATCATTTTATATCCCCTATAAAATTAACTATCTTTTCACAAGCCTTGCCATCGCCATAAGGGTTAGAGGCTTTACTCATTTTCCCATACTCATTTTTATCATCAATCAACAATTGCGTAGTTTTTACAATTTCTTTTATGCATGTTCCCACTAGCCTTACAGTTCCTGCATCTACTGCTTCTGGTCTTTCAGTTGTATTTCGCAAAACCAAAACAGGCTTTCCTAAACTTGGCGCCTCCTCCTGCACTCCACCGCTGTCAGTTAGCACCAAATAAGAAAGGCTCATCAAATATGAAAATTCCAAATAGTCCAAAGGTTTTATGAGATAGATATTTGAAATTTTGCTCAGTGTTTTAAAGACAGGTTCTTGGATATTGGGATTTAGATGCACAGGATAGATAAATTTAATATTTTGATTGTTTTGTGCCAAAGTTTTGATGGCGTGGCATATTTTTTCTATACCGCTTCCAAAATTCTCTCTTCTATGGGCAGTTACTAGGACAAATTTATCTTTTTTAATATCTATTTTATCATCTAAGAAATGCTTTATTTTCTCATAAATCTCTTTTTCTAAAATTAAATCACTTTTTATTTTATCAAGCACCCAAAAAAGTGCATCTATGACTGTATTGCCTGTTACTAAAATGCTATTTTTATCAACATTTTCTTTTAGTAAATTTTGCATCGCTTTGTTTGTAGGGGCAAAATGAAATTTGGTAAGTTTGCTTGTTAGAACTCTATTTGCCTCTTCTGGAAAAGGATTGTAGATATCATATGTCCTAAGTCCTGCTTCAACATGGCAAATCTTAATCTGCTTATAAAATGCAGCCAAACTAGAGGCAAATGTCGTTGTAGTATCGCCATGAACAAAGACAAAGTCTGGTTTAAAATCATCAAAAACTTTTTTTATTTGAAGCAAAATATTGGATGTTATATCATATAAGTCTTGATTTTGCTTCATTATATTTAGATCATAATCCGGCTTTAAATCAAAAATTTCTAAAACTTGATCTAACATCTCTCTATGTTGGGCTGTGACACAAATTTTTGTATCAAATTTATTATCTTTTTTAAACTCTTTTACCAATGGTGCCATTTTTATGGCTTCTGGACGGGTACCAAAAATAATTAAAATATTCATATGAACTCCAAAAATAATAGATTAAACTTTTTTATACCATTTATAATAAGTTAGATGAATTTTTCTATCTTTTTCATCTGGGATGGTCATATAGTCATCATAACAAACTCGAATAACCTTATCATACTCTTTTACTAACATAAATCTGTAATCTTCAAATTTACCATCAATATACTCATCAAACCAGCTCTTTTTATAGCGTTCAAAGTAACCAAAAGATGCTATACCGATATAATCAGTTTTAATATTGTTAAATTTTTTCTGTAAATAATCAATTTTTTCGATAACTCTTTTTTTTGTATAAATTTTACTAATTATGCAAAATGGTAAAAAAACGATTGATTTTATAATAGCCTTTATTAATGATGCTGAAGCAAAATATCTTTTAAAACTATTTGTTTGTAACAACCGCATATAAAAAAGTATCTTTTCCATATGTTTTTTGTATCCAACATCTGGTAAATTATCCAGAGGAAAAATATCAATATAAAGACCTAAATCTGCGTAAGCATTCATTCTTGCATATTTTTTAAATGGAATCCCAATAGTATTCTTATAGCAGATATCTGAAAAATTGAAATAGCCACCATTTTTCAGATCCAACAAATCATACTTATCATCTTTTTTAATTATTTCTATAAGTTTATCGTAGTTGTCTCTTGTTAGCATTATATCCATGTCATCATCCCATGGGATAAATCCTTTATGTCTAATAGCTCCTATTAATGTGCCATAAGCTAAAGAATACTTTATATTATTTTCTCTACAAACTTTATCTATATAACACATCATTTCAAGCATTTTTTCTTTTGCCTCATCAAGGCTAATTTCTACTAAATTTTCCATTTAGCTTTTCCTTTAATTCATCTATATCTTTTATATCATCTAGTTCGCATACATAGCTTGGATCTATAAACTTAGAGTATATAGATATTTTATCTATTAATTTAGCAATAACATTATCATAATATAGCTTAGAATCTAAAAAATAATTATCATCTAAATTATATATTTCATTTTTTATTATCTTTGAGTCTTTATTTGTAAAATAACTAATCCCAAGTAAGCTTGGCTTTTCATCTGTACATATTTTTATATCAAAAACTCTATCTTTTTCATCTGCACAAACAATCCATTCAGCTTTTTGTGTTTTTCTTCTTAATGTTGTGTAGTATGTAGATCTAGTTTCTAAACTAAATATATTTTTTAACAATACAACATCAGCATCTATAATAAAACTATCTGAAAAATAATCCATTGCTAACTTAAAAGAATAAGCATTATTTTTAGTTGCAAAATCTGGATTAAAGATTAAATTTATATTTTTATATCTGTCTTTTAAATATAAAAACTGCTCGCTTAAATAACCTATAACTATATGTATTTCATCTATGTCTATTTCATTTAAATATCTTATAGTTCTTTCTAAGTTTGGTACATTATCAACTAAAAAAAGAGATTTATGTGTAGTTTTTGTATACTCTTTTAATCTTGATCCAAGACCAGCTGCCATTATTATTGCATTACTCACTAGTTATCCTTTATTGTTTATATTTGTAAGCATACTTCCTGTTATTATAAATAAAGCAAGTATAAAAGTTGTTAGCATAAACTCACCATTTATAAAAAACATTATTAAAACAGTCCAAGCAGAGTATGATATATTTAATCCCATAGCTTTAAGCACACCTATTCTTTTTATTGCGGCATAATAAAACAGGTATGAGATAGTTCCAAAAATAGAAGCTAAAAAAACTATATTAAAATCTTTAACTTCAAAGTTAGTGCTAAAATCTGTATATAAAAAATAGATAAAGGCTATAAGACAATATGTAGTAAAACTAATACCTTGCCTTATGCAAAGTGCAGAAAATTCATTAAGCGAGCTATCTTTAATAAAAGCTTTTTTTATAATAACACATTCACTTCCCCAAGAAAGAGCTGTTATGAGTGCAAAAACAAATCCTAATATACTAATATTAAATTTAATATTTAAAGAATAGAGTAAAATTGTAGAAATAATAGCTATAAAAAGACCAATCTTGCCTATTAAATTTAACTTTTCTTTTAGCAAAAACCTTGCTAATAGCGCTGCAATTACTGGATAAGTTATACTAATGCAAGTAGCTAAAGCTGGTCCTATCAAAGATATAGAAATAATATATGAACCCATTCCAATAGGTCCACCAATAAGACCAGCAAAAATCACTATCTTAAAACTATCACTTTTAATTATGTTTTTAAAATTTGAAGTTTTTGAAAAAGATGATTTTATGGATAATAATAAAAATCCAAAACCATCATGTATAAAAGCTGTAAGTAATATAATTAAAGTTGAATAAGATAAGAGTACTGTATCTATACTCCAAAATATACCACTAAAAAGACCTAATAAAAATCCACTCAAAATATCTTCCTATCAAAGGCTTGTTTAAACCTATTATCAATATACGATGTTAAATCTTCTCCTGCACTCATTTTTGCAAGTCCCCATACAGACCACAAAATATCTTGAATGCTTTTAAAAATATCAATCTTAATAACTTCATCATTTTTTAAGCCATAGCTTTTTATAAGCTTTTCATCTTCTTGTTTGTTAAAATTACTCTCAACTGATATAAAAGCAACATCCCAAATAGGATCATTTAAACCTGAGTATTCCCAGTCTATAAAATAGAGTTTTTTTATACTATTGTCAGGATTTTTTATAGCTAAAATATTTTCAGGAACTATATCTCCATGAGTTGGAGTATAAATAAAGCTTTTATTGTATAGATCCATATTTATTTCAATTAATCTATTTTTTAACTTTTCAAATAAAATAAGTCCATCTTTTAAAAATTTATGATTTTTATACTCACTAGAAAGCAAAGATAGATATTTATCCATCTCTTTAAATGCATCAAAATGATTTGTAAATGGCATGTTTGAGCTATGGATGTTTTTAATATCTTTACCAATTTCTTTTATATACTCTCTTGCGGTTTGTGGATTTAAAGTTTTTGCTTCTTCTAAAAATTTAGTTATTTTTATTCCTGTTTTTTCATTAAAATAAACTGTTTGGACATTGAACCCACTCTCAAAACTTAAAATTTGATTGTTTTTTTCATTTACTCTATTTATTATGCTATTTGCATTTTTTCTAGGAAGCCTAAAAACAAATTTATCATTGTCGCAAACAACAAGATAGTTTTTATTAGTCATGCCGCCGATAAATTTTATATCATTAGCACTTTTGTTAAGCACCTTCTCAAACTTTTGTTTGACATCTTCAAAGTTCATTTTTCTTCCTTTTTAGAAAATTTATATATTTTTGCATGACAATTTTAAGCTCGCATCTATATAAAAATAAAGTTAAAAATAAAAATATCAAAAATGATAATATATTAACACTAAGATTCATATTAATGAAGATGCTATTTTGCACATAAAAGCAGCAAACTAAAGCGGCAATTTTTAAAAAATTTAACTCTATTTTAAAAGAGCGATTAATAACAGCTATGATTAAAAAACAAATTACCGTATAACAAATTATATACGAATAAATAACTGCCATAACGCCAAATTTAGATATAAAAATATTTAATAAAATTATATTTATGATAGCTCCGATTATTGTGCATATGGATAGATATTTATTTTTATTGATTGTGTTTATTATGCTAGTTAAAAAATCATTAAAACCACATATTATTGCACCAAATAATGCACCTGGAATATAGTTTAGTGACTCGATAAATTTAGAATTGATAAAAAATGGGAATAACAACTTTATTATAGGAAGTATTAAAATAACACCAATAATCATAAATTTTAAATATTGATAGCAGGCATTAGAATAAAAAATAGAATTACCTTTTTTATCCAAATTTTTAGAAAAACTAATCTCTTGCCAAGCCATTTTAAAACAGAAAGTAATCAGACCCAAAACTAATGAAAATTTCAAAGCTATGGCATAATATCCATTTTCATCCAAGCTTAACTCGCTTGCAATCAATATCCTTCCATAAATTGCTGCAAACCACCAAGCTAAAGAATTAAAGATTAAAGGAAAAGAAAATTTAAAAAGTGTTTTGAAAAACAAAAAATCAAAGTTATTAAATCGTATATATTTCGCAATAGGATTATATTTTTCCATTAAACCAATGGCAATAATTTTTCCAACAATTATTCCGATCAACAAAGCTTCATATTTAAATTCAAAAAAATAAAGTAAAACAAAAGTTATAATAGAATAAATAATTGTTTCAACTATTCCAGAAACAACAAAATAAAAATTTTTATCCAATGCCCTTAATATATATGCATACATAGATTGCAAGGAGATTAAAAACCCTAAAAAAATTAATAAATTTGGGAAATTTATATTTTTATAAAAGAGAAATATGAAGAAAAATAATAGATAAAAGATAGTGCAGATAAAAAATAAAAAAAAGCCTGTTGAAATGATTTTTAAATTTTTATCTTCTTTTTTTATGTTTGCTATATCTTTTTTATATAAGATATATTTCATCACACCAACCCAAATGTCTGGGTAAAATAAATAGGTAAAAAAGGCAATATAAGCCAAGCTTAAGTCATACTCTCCAAATTCAGCCGCACTTAAATATCTTGTATAAATTGGAAGCATAAAAAATGCTATAAGTTTGCTTAATATGCTTCCTAGAAAATATATTCCGCTTGATTTTACAAATCTTTTTAAATCACTCAAAATTTAGACTTCAGTATTAATTTCTATTTTTTGCAACATCCCAAATAAGTACACCAAAAATACTAAGCAAAAACCCAACAAAACAAGATATAAGTAAAATTAAAGCTTTTTTAGGCTTTACAGGGTTTTCATAAGTTACTATATTGGATAAAATATATATTTTTTGGATATTTTCTGGCTCTATTTTACTTGCTTCAAAATTATTTGGCTTTATGAAATTT
This sequence comes from uncultured Campylobacter sp., assembly GCF_947255105.1. Classification (GTDB taxonomy): domain Bacteria; phylum Campylobacterota; class Campylobacteria; order Campylobacterales; family Campylobacteraceae; genus Campylobacter_B. The sequence goes on along the minus strand of NZ_CAMYFP010000010.1, from coordinate 330 downwards.
TTTATGTTAAGTTTATCTCTCAAATAGTTCATCAGCTCTACCTAAGATTGCAAAAGTATTGCTAAAATATGATGTTTTTATGAGAAAAAGAATTTTAACAAGCTCTAATAAATCAATCTCATCATCTTTTAAATATTCATTTTTAGCCATTTAGTAACCTTTTGTTAATATTAAGCGCTGATTATATCCTAAATCATCTTATCTATATCTTATTTAAGGCTATTTGCGGTTTAAATTTGGATTTATGAGAATTTTTGATGGTGGAGCCAAGCGGGATCGAACCGCCGACCTCTTGAATGCCATTCAAGCGCTCTCCCCTGTCTCTTATAC
>NZ_CAMYFP010000009.1 GCF_947255105.1 uncultured Campylobacter sp. | reverse complement strand
CTAAATTTCAAAGCTAAATTTCAAAGCTAAATTTCAAAGCTAAATTTCAAAGCTACTGATAAAGGTTATCGTTTTGAAATTTACTATTCATAATTTACTATTCATAATTTACTATTCATAATTTACTATTCAAAACTTGTGATTTTTAAATTTACTATTCAAAATATATCAAAACGATCATCAAATAAAGAGCCATAAAAATTACATATTGTTTTGCTGATTTTGTATGAATAGTTTTACTAAAAACTCTTTGATAGAAGGTAAAATATGTAATCATTTCTCTATTTTGTATTGAAAACTGTAATTTTCAAATAATTATATAAACCCGAACCGTTCTCTTTCTTATCTATTGTAAAAGCCTATATATAGATGTTTGAAGCACTTTACCTTTTGAAAATTCAGATTTATCCATAGTTAAAAATGCAGAAAAATATGTATTTTGATTGTTGAAAAGTTTTATTAGAGAATTTGTTGATTGTCTAAATTTAGATTTATTTTAGTACCAATCTTTTAGCTAAAAATCACTCCGCCCTACTTTTTTAGCTACAGTTTTAAAATTTAAAGTCTTTTATAGAAAAAATATTATAATATAGCTCAATATGTTTTAAAGCGATAATCATGAATCAATCAAGAATTGGACGTTCAAGTTTTGAAATAATACAGACAGTGTTAAAAGATGAGCTTTCAAATTTAAAGTGTGAATTTATTAAAAAAGGGACTGTTTTTTACACTGATTCCATAAAAATTATCATCATGAAAAGCGGCTTTGCAAAACTATCTTTTTTGGAAAATGGCGAAGAGTTTATAATTTATACGCTTGAGAAAGACAATCTTACAATTTTAAACGAGATATCTGTTCTTGAGATTTTGGAAGATAGTGAAATTTATATGATTGATGTTGATGACGCCAATAAAATCTTAAAAAATGAAGCTTTTAAAGATGTTTATATCCAGATTCTTACAGATATTGTTTTGATTCAGAGAAATATTATGAGATCGATTTTGTATAAAAACGCAAAATCAAAAGTTGCAAGCTTTTTAGTTGAGCTAGCTTTGGAGCAAAATTTAAAACAAAATGGCTTTTATTATGTCTTTATTCCATTTTCTATGCAGGTTTTATCATCATTTGTCGGGCTTAGGCGACAAAGTGCTTCAACTGAATTTAATAAACTAATAAAAGAAAATATCATAAAAAAGGTTTCACCACAAGAAATTCTCATACTTGATTTTAAGAAATTGCAAGAATATGCAGCAGATTGAGATTGAGCTTGAGTTCTAAGTTAAACTCAAGCTTTTTTAAATTTACTCTTTTTTCATATCAAATTTATTTGCCATAAATCCAACAAGACCTACGAAAAATAGTCCACCGACTATATTTCCAAGAGTAACTGGAAGCAGATTTTTGACAAAAAAGCTTTGGATATTGAGGCTGTTTAACTGAGCAACGCTTACTTTAAACATCGAAGCCAAGGCATTTAAGTCTCCACCAACGCTATTTAGATAGTAGTTTTTTGCAATCAAGCTCTCTGTTATGATAAACATATTTGCCACGCAGTGTTCCATTGAGCAAGCTACAAAAGCTCCTATCATCCACAATATGACAAAGAATTTGCCCGATAGATCGTTTTCAGCAGTTGAGCACCAAATAGCCATACAAACAAAGATGTTACAAAAAATTCCTCTTATAAAAAGCTCAATAAAAGGCGTATTTACCTTATCGATGCCTGTTGGTAAGAAATGGCTTAAGATGTAGCCGTCATATTTTAATGGAAGTCCGGATTTGAAATACATATAAGCTATCAAAACGCCACCTATAAAGTTGCATATCCAAACAAGTCCCCAATACTCGATGGTTTTGGTTATAACGACTTTTTTATCATATGCACTTACGCCTGACAAAATGGAACTTGTAAAAAGATGTCCGCCATAAAAAACGACCATCATCAAACCGCAGCTAAATGTGATTCCACCGATGAAATTTGACATTCCAATAGACTGTTTTTCAGCCATTCCAACTGTCGAGTGTGCCCAAAAAATATCACCCATCGCAATCGCAGCTCCTGCCATAATGCCAAGAAAAACGATACTAAAAAATGGTGTATTTACTTTATGCTCCATAGATCTTGAAATTGCTTGAGCTGAATCTGCTGGACTTAACATTTTATCTCCTTTAAGATTTTCTAAGAACAAGATAACCAGTTTGTAAATTTTTCAAAATCTCCTTAAACTGGCAATCCTGCAACTCTTCAACAAGCTTCACAGCATGGTGTGGATAAATTTCTATCTCAAAATATTGATTTAAATTTCCAAGTTTAGATTTAGCCAACCGCCCTGCTTTTGAAACCAACTCATCATATTCTTCATCACTAAGTTCTAAGATTTTTTCAGTAAAATCAATAGTCCCAACACCGTGCCCAACACAAGTTGAAAACAGGGTGATATCTTTTAAAACTTTTGGCGCACTTTCATTATCATCAACATGGCGCTTTGTAAGTTTATAAATCTCTATCATCTCTTATCCCAAACTTCTTTTTGAATGTCGATGGTTTCGTCTTTTTGTGGCTTAATGTATTTTAAATAAACATCATTATGTAGCCTTGCCATACACTCAGCATAACGTGGATCTTCTTCTTTGTCAATTGCCAAAATGAGAGCTTTTCTACTAAGTTCAGCGTTTTTTACATCATCTGAACTTGATAGCGCGTCAAGGTATTTTTTCATTAAATTTGGCGCAAACACATAGCTCATCAAACGTCTTGATTGTGCGTTTAAATCTCTTTCAAAAAGGACATCGCCTATGATTGAGTGTTTGCACTCTGGCACGGAAGTATCATCAAATTCGCGACTTTTTTTCTCTAAATTTTGATCTATTAACCCCAAAGCCATCGCCAAACCATAAATGACACTTGCAGGATGAGGCGGACATCCTGGGATATAGACATCAACTGGGATTATCTTATCGACTCCGCCCCAAACACTATAAGCATCATAAAATATTCCGCCGCTACATCCACAAGCACCAAAAGCAACGACTATTTTTGGATCTGGTGTTGCTTCGTAAGCACGAAGTAGCGGATAATACATCTGTCTTGTAACTGGACCAGAACAGATCAAAATATCAGCGTGACGTGGATTTGCCACAAGTTTAAAACCAAATCTCTCTGGATCCCACATTGGCGAAGTTGTCGCAAAAATCTCAATCTCACAACCATTACAGCTTCCACAATCGATACGAAACACGCTAAAACTTCGCTGAATATTTTTTAAATGCTCTAATTTTGCCTCTATCATATTTGCATTTTTTATCTCATCAGGAACTTGATAAATACTCATTTTATCCCCTTTTCAACGTTATTTGTCATACGCTCAACACACATCGCTTGTTTGCACTCTTGGCAAATTTCGATTGTATCTTTTACCTCTTCCAATCTACCATCAAGCAAATTTGCACTTTGTAACTTTTCATAAGTGTAATTTATAAGTCGCTTTGTGGTAAAAACTTTGCCACATTTTTTACACTTTTGCACCTCAAATTCGCCCCTTTGAATGAGGGCTGATTTGTCAAATTTAACTGCTAACTCAAAGCTATTTCCTTGATGAATCGCCCCAGTTGGACACACCTCATCACAACGTCCGCAAAATATACATCTTGCTGCGCTAAATTCCCATATAAGTTTAGTTTCATCTGAATTTAACTTAATCTCTATTGCATTGCTTGGACACGCAATTCCACATGCCGCGCAACATATGCAGTTGTCAAAATTATACTCAGGCTGACCACGAAAATTCTCATTTACCTTATATGGCTCAAATGGATAAGCATAGGTTGCTTTACCATATTTTTTTGTTATGTCAAAAAGCTTCATCATTTTAAATCCTTTAATGGGCTATCTTTTAGGCTTTGAGAATACCTTTTTAAATCTTTATGTGTGAGAATCTTACTCTTTTTACTCTTGATATCTACAACAGTTACTCTTTCGGTGCAAGAATAGCACGGGTCTAGCGAACAGACAATTAGCGCTGCATCTGAGATGTTATTTCCTCTAAATTGGTAGCGCAAAGATGGCCAGTTGTTGTATGTCGCTGCTCTACATCTCCAACGATAGACCTTTTGAGCACTTCCTTGCATAATCCAGTGAATATTTTCTCCACGCGGTGCCTCATCGTGTCCAAGTGCATAGTTTTCAGGCTTAATCATAGTTTTTGGATCTATCATTATTGCCCCAGTTGGCATATTTTCAAGACAAACTCTAATTATCCTAATGCTCTCTTTAAGCTCTTTATAGCGCACAATCTCGCGACTTAGCACATCTCCGCCATGTTCAACAGAGATATTAAACTCAATCTTTTTGAAAAAATCATATGGATGATCGTAGCGGTTATCTCGTTTTAGACCGCTTCCTCTCATATTTGGTCCAACAGTGCTAAAATCTCTTGCAACCTGCTTATCTAAAATTCCAACTCCTCTCCAACGTCCAATTTGGCGCTTATCTTCCATAACAGCGTCCCAAATTTCACTTATTTGCATATCAAGTTTGTTGATAATTTCGATACCTTTTTTAATCTCATTTGCTGTAATATCGCGCCTTAGTCCGCCCATTATCACGTTTCCATAGGTTTTTCTACCGCCAGTTACAAGTTGGGCTAACTCCATTGAATACTCACGAACTCTAAAAATATGCATAAATGCACTATAGTTTCCTGTGACTTCACACGCCAAGCCTATATTTAACAGATGTGAGTGCAAACGTTCAATCTCAAGGCAGATTACACGAATTGCCTGTGCGCGAAGTGGAATTTCTAAACGAATTGCTTTTTCAGCCGCTTCAATACAGGCAATTGCATGAGCATAGCCGCAAATTCCGCATACTCTTTCAGCTAAATAGCCCATCTGATCGTAGTTCATCCTATTTTCTGCAAGTTTTTCCATTCCACGATGTTGATAAAATAGCCTGTAATCAGCATCAATTATCTCATCTCCGTCGCAAAACAGTCTAAAATGCCCCGGCTCATCGCTAGTTACATGCAAAGGACCAAGTGGTACATCAACTACACTATCACCTTGTGGAAATAAAAATGGATAGTCAGGTTCATCTTGATGAGCTACAGGATCTGGGCGGTAGCGATAGTCCATCGCATCTTTTCTCAATGGAAACAAATTATTTGGCCAATCATCGCTTAACAAAAGTCTTCTTTTGTCAGGTAAATCCTCTGCTACTAAACCAAACATATCATAAGCTTCTCTTTCATACCACACACACGCTGGAACAAATGGAGTTACAGAAGGATATGTTGGATCTGCACCAGGAATAAGCGTCCTAATGGTCAAAAAGCACTTATCTTCAGGTGCAAAATCATCATTTGGAGTCATTTTTGAACCCTCCATTGAGATTGTGTAGTAAAGTGCAAAGTTACCATTTAACGCCCTTTCATCATTTGGCACCATTGTCACAATAAAACCACCGATGTCATAATAAAGCGTTTTTACCGCTAGTGGCAGATCATTTCGATCGACAAGTGCGGTAAGTTGATCATCGCTTTGGCGAGTTACTTCTAAAACATTGACCTTTGTTTTTAAAATTTCTATAAATTTATCACCACGCATATCAAACTCCCATCATAATTTTTACGCCAGCCGAAACAAGTGCGTGAAAACTCTCTACATTCCACACACCAAAGGCTATCATCAAAATACAAAGTATAATAAGTGGTAAATTTTCCCACAAACTCATCTCTTTATTATAGACAACTACGCCCTTTGGTTTGCCAAAACTTGTCATATTGAAGTGTGAAAAGTCAGCTACAAAAATAATAACCAAAGCTATGGCAAAAAGAGCCACTGAGACAAATTGTCCGCTTAAAATCGCTCCTTTAAAGACCAAAAACTCACTAACAAATATCGCAAATGCAGGAACACCTACAAGAGAACAGACCGCTGCTCCAAATAAAATGGTTGTAATTGGTGCTATTTTTATCATTCCACCCATTTTACTCATATCTTTATGTCCATAAACTCGCGCGATGTTTCCAGTTGAACAAAATGCTAAAGCTTTTGTTAAAGAGTGAGCTAAACAGTGAAAAATCGCGGCATATAGACCAAATTTACCACCGATGCCAAGTGCAAAGGCAATGACGCCCATATGCACGATTGAGTGATATGCAAACATTCTTTTTACGTCGTGTTGGCGGATTAGGAAAAATGCACCTACAAAAAGTGTAATTACGCCTGAGATTAGCATTACAAACTGCACAAACTCAAATCCTGCACTTTGCGCAATAATCGCATAGTATCTAAATAGCCCAAGCATTGCACATTTTAAAAGCACACCTGAAAGAAGTGCTGAAACAGGCGCTGGGCCTTGTGCGTGAACGTCAGGAAGCCATGTATGAGTTGGTGCAAGACCAGCTTTTGTGCCAAAGCCAATCAAAGCAAAAACAAAGATAAGCTTTGAAATATTAGGATTTAAATTTGAGGCATTTGCCATAATTACATTCCACAACATTGCATCTTCGCCATTTCCTACATTTGCAAATGTTGCTGAGTAAAGTAACACTGTCGCATATAAAGCAAATGCTAGACCGATGGAGCAAAGGACAATATATTTGTATCCGCTTTCAGTTGATTTTTTATCTTTAAAGATCGCCACCAAAAATACAGAGGCTAAAGTCGTTGCTTCAATGGCAGCCCACATAAAGGCTATGTTATTGCAAATCACACTTAAAGTCATTGTAAAAACAAAAATATGGCTAAGTGCATAATATTTTTTCAAATCGATTAAATTTAACTCGCCGCTTGCAATTTCCCATTTCATATAGGTTGTCGCATATAAATTTACCAAAAATCCAGTAATCGCAATTAGCACCAAAAATACACAGCCAAGGCTATCAAGGAAGAAAAAGTTATTAAATTCATAAAATGTTCCGCCATTTAGCACTTTTGTTACATTAAAAAGCAATGCTACAGACGTAGCAGCTGAAATAACTACATGAAAAATACTCATTAACACCTGATTTTTAGGCATTAAAAGCATTAAAAACGCACCAACAAAAGGTATCAATAAAATTAAGGCTAAACTATTCATCTCAACCCCTTAAATTTGTAGCTTTTGACGTATCTAAGCTGTCATAAGCTTTGTAAAATCTTTTTGCCAAAACGCTCATTATAATCACCGCAAAAATAGCATCAGTTAAAATTCCAAGTTCAACAAGCTCATGTGAATTATATGCCATTAAGGCTAGACTTAAATGTATTCCGTTTTCAAACAGACAATAGGCCAAAATTTGTTTAATAAATGAATTTCTAAGCATAAAGCCAAAAATTCCCATCATAAAAATTGTAAGTGAAGCAATTAGTAAAATTTTCTCTTTTATAAGAGAAAGTTCCAAAAACACTGGATACATACTCATTGCAATTGCAAGACTAAATCCCATTGCAATAACAGGACTTACAAAAAATCCTCCAACTGGCTCATCTTCGCTTATTACACCAAGTTTTTTGATGAGATATAACAAAATGCCAGGCACAAAAATCACCTTTGTAAAAAACGCTACAATTCCCCAAATTCTTAATTCACTTGCGTTAAATTTAGCTGATAAGAGCAAAAACGCACTTACTAACATTAATGTTTGAAGCATATAAACAAAGACCGAGAGTTTTAAATTTCTAAGTCCAAAAACACCAAGAGATGTCGCAATCATACAAATTGCTAAAACATTTAATGTCATCTCACACCCCCACTACATATAAAGTTAAAGCTACAAATGAGATCGCAAGAGCATATAGTGAAACTCTTCTTAAACTCGAAGTCATTTTATAACGTGGTCCAAAGTTATCAATAAATACAGCTGCGACATAGAAAACTCCTGCTTTTAAAACAAAAACAATCATCGCTAAGAATGGATTTGAAAAATTCCATGGCTCAAAGATTGTTAAAAATAGCCCAATCATTGCAAATTGTTTTAAAATTAGCGCTGCGTGAACCAACCCCAAGTCACTTCCTGCATATTCGCCAAGCAAACCCTCTTGTAGTTCTTGCTCCGCCTCTGCTACGTCAAATGGCTTTCTACCAGTTTCAGCATAAATACACCACAAAAATGCAATTGAAGCAACGGCAAAGGATGGAATTTGATAGCCTATTTCGCCATGTCTTACCATTTGTTGAATTTCAACTAAATTTGACGTTCCAGCTGCAAGCATTACAACAATCAAGCACATCATCATTACAGGCTCAACATAGACGCTTAAAACCTGCTCTCTTCCGCCACCAGTTGCTGCAAATGGATTGCCACTATCAATTGAAGCTGCACCAAATAAAAACCTGATCAAAGCTCCAAGATATAAAATCACAAAAATATCGGCATAAGCTCCAAAAATCGTATCTTTGCTATAAGTTATAGGAATTGCAGCGAGTAAAGCCGCAGAGGTCGCAAACATAAAAAACGGAGTTTTGCGAAAAACCCAGTGTGAGCACTCAGGCACTGTCCTATTTCGTTTAAAAAGCTTGATAATATCGCGATAAGTTTGAAAAAAATCACTTCCTTGTTTTGATTGAAGTTTTGCACGAAGTTTTCTAGCAATTCCATCAAAAAAAGGCGCAACCGCAACGATTACCAAAACTTGAAAAATCATTAAAAGTATAGTTTGCATTTTCGCCCCCTCAAATCAAAAAGTAGCTAACTGCAAGCATTGCGCAAAGATAGATAATGATATAGAGCGCATAAACACTTGTGTAGCCATTTTGAAAAATTCCAGCTTTTTGAGCAAATTTTTTGCACCACTCAATAACTGGCTCATAAAACCAAAACCACCAGATATCTTTTGGGTGATTATGATAGGTAATTGGATCAAAATATCCATTGCTCTGCACTTTTCTCTCGCCTCTAAAAAGCCAGTTCATAATACGTCTTAAATCTCCAGTAAATGGACCGCCTGTTATTTGCATACGTTGATCGTATTTAAATCCACAAGCCCAAGGATCAGTTTGTCTTGGAGCACTACGATTGGCTTTCATTATATATAGGATGGCAAATGGCAAAATCATTGTTGAACATAAAATTAGAGCGATTAAAGGAGTTGAAACAATACTTCCAATAGGTGAGATTAAATTTATTCCTGCGCTTGCACTATATGAACTTACTTGAATTGAGCTAACTGCAATCATAATGTATTCAACCACGAAATTTGCACCCACACCAAATCCAACACAGCCAATCATCAAAATAATCATTCCAAGCACCATTCCAAGCGGACTTTCTTTTGCATTTTCCCAAATTTTCTTATCGTGTGGTGTTCCTGCAAAAATTACAGCATAAAGTTTTAAGTGCATTCCAACCAAAACTCCAGTTAATGCCAAAGCAACAACAGACAATGTAAAGGCATATCTTATGAAAATTCCCTCACTCATCGCACCTTGAAGCATTCCTTGATAGGTAAACCACTCAGAAACAAAGCCATTAACCGGTGGTAATGCCGCAATACCCATAATTCCGATAAACATTCCAATTGAAGTAATTGGCATTTTCTTAGCAAGTCCGCCAAGAACGTCCATGTTTCTCGTATGTGTCGCATGCAAAACTGAACCTGCACACAAAAATAAAAGTCCTTTAAAAATGGCATGATTTACTACGTGATAACAACCTGCCAAAAATCCAACAACCGCTAATGTTGCATTTCCTGCTGCCAAACCATAAAGTCCAGTTCCAAGTCCAAGCAAAATAATGCCGATATTTTCAACAGAGTGATATGCTAAAAGTGCCTTATAATCGTGCTGACACAAAGCATAAAGTACACCAAATAGCGAACTTGCTGCACCTAAAATCAACACTGTTATGCCAAAATATATATTAAGTGGTAAAAAGAGTGTAAATTTGACTAGTGCAAAAAGTGCAACCTTAATCATAACGCCACTCATTAGCGCTGATACATTTGATGGAGCTGCCGGGTGAGCCATCGGGAGCCAAACATGAAAAGGCCACATTCCAGCCTTGCTTCCAAAACCTATCAAAAATAAAATAAACACGCTAACAGAAGCAATTACAGGCATTTGTACATTTAAAAAGTCTTTAAATTCAAAACTTCCTGCAAAATAAGCAATGATCAAAAGCCCACAAGTTATACAAAATGCACCAATTTGTGCGATACCAAGATAAACCATCACTGCTTTTGATGTGCCCTCTTCATCATTTACCAAAATTAAAAAGGCTGAAATGAGTGTCATTAACTCCCAAAGCACGACAAAGCAAAATACATTATCCGCACTAATTACTAAAAGCATTGATAAAATAAAGAGATTGAATAGACAGGCAAACGCCCCAACTCTGGCTTTTGGAATATACTCTTTTGCATAGCTCATACCATAAATGCTACTTGCAAATCCTATAAAAAGCACTACAAAACTAAAAAAGTTTCCAAGTGGATTTAGGGCAAACACAGGCGAATATAAAAAATTGCCAAATAGCACAAAACTCTCGCTACTTCCCATATTTGCTACAAAATAACTTAGTCCATAAAAACAGCTTATTGCACCTAGTCCAAAACCTACTTTTACAGCTAAATTTTGAAAACTATAGAGCAAAATGCTAATAGCTGCACTGATTAAAAATAGCGAATATATTCCAATCATCGCTCACCTCCGATTTTGCAGAGATTACCACTTCCTGCCAATACATCTGCTACAAATTGATCTGCACTTTGCTTATCTATACCATAGCCTATCTTGTGTTCGCCACGTTGTGGATCTACCATGACAATTGCGCTTGTCGGACAGACCTCCACACATGCTGGCCCGCCCTCTCTTCCATAGCACATATCACATTTAATGGCGATATTTTTTGAGCCAGCTTGGCTCTCTATCTCCATATTATTTTGTGGTTCAACTGCATAATTAACTGACGGCATTATCTCTGCTGATGAGCTAATTGCCCCATAAGGACAGGCGATAGTGCACATTTTGCAACCTATGCAAATCTCTTCATGCAGTTCAATGCAATTATCATCAAATCGCAAAGCTCCAGTTGGACAGACATTTGCACATGGCCCATCGTCGCATTGGCGGCACTGAGTAGGCATGACACCCATTGCTTGTCTAAGCACTGTAAGACGGGACTTTTCAAGCTTTCCCCTATCGTAAGCACTTTCGAAGCAGGTTGCCATACAGGTGGTACAGCCAATACATCGTTTGTAATCGGCTATAACAAATTTATGTTGCTTCACCCCAAACCTCCTAAATTAAATAATGAATTAAATGATTAAATTAATAAAAATTTAATTCTTTACCGCGATTTTACAATTTTCATTTTTAAAAGTCTGTCATTTAGATGACAGATGAGCAACTGTTAGAAATTTAAGAATATATAAATTTATCATTATTAAGATTTAATCAATAAAAATTTATTAAAAAAACTAATTTAAACTTTAAAAAATTTATCTTATTTTAAAACATAAAGATATAGAATTCGCCTAGAATAAATTTAAAGTGTATATTTAGAATTTAATCTTTAGTTGCAAGGAGGGAATTATGCGTGAGACTAAGTCGGTCATTTGTCCCTATTGTGGGACAGGGTGCGCCATTGAGCTTAAGGTTGAAAACAACTTTATCAAGTCTGCAAAAGGCGTTCAAAGTAGTCCTGTAAATAGAGGTGCTCTCTGTTTAAAGGGATATTATGGTTGGGATTATGTAGGCTCATCACAAAGACTTACAAAGCCGTTGATTCGAAAAAAAGATGGCAAATTTAGCAAAGATGGAACTTTGGTTGAGTCAAATTGGGATGAAGCACTTGAGCTAATGACTTCAAAAATGAAAGAAATTGTGCAAAAGTATGGAGCTGACGCATTAGCAGGAAATTTCTCAGCAAGGTGTACGCATGAAGATAACTATGTTGCACAAAAATTATTAAGGATTCTTGGAACAAACAATATCGATCACTGTGCTAGAATTTGACACGCTCCAACAGTGGCAGGACTTGCCAAAACTATTGGAAATGGAGCTGCAACAAATAGCTTTACAGAGATTGGCGAATATAGCAACTGCATAATGATGATTGGTTCAAATCCAGAAAATGGTCACCCAATCGTTGCAATGCACGTTCAAAAAGCCCTAAGTAGAGGTGCAAAATTAATAGTAATTGACCCAGTAAAAACTGAGTTTGCCAATAGAGCTCACATTCATCTACAGCTTGAGCCAGAACATAATATTCCAGTATTAAACGCCCTACTCTATACTGTTATTGAAGAAGGGCTTTTAAATGAAGAGTTTATACAAAATCACACAAAAGGCTTTGAATATGTTAAAGAGGCGGTTAAGGACTATGCACCAGAAGTAGTTGCAAAATATACTAGACTAGATCCGCAAAAAATAAGAGAAGCTGCAAGAATGTATGCCACAACAAAACCAGCTGTTATAACTCATGGTATGGGCGTAACTCACTTCAATCACGGAGTTGGTGGAGTCTGTGCTATATCAAATTTGATGCTTGCAACTGGTAATGTTTGTGAGCTTGGAAGCGGAGATTTGCCAATTCGTGGCCAAGAAAATGTTCAAGGCTGTTGTGATATGGGAATTTTGGTTGATACTTTTCCAAATTTAGGCAAGGTAAATGATCCAAAAGCAATTGAGTGGATAGAGACCATTTGGAATCTAAAAAAAGGAACACTCAATCCAAAAATAGGCATAAAAAAGACAGAACTTCCAGATGCAATCTTAGATGGCAAAGTGAAGTTTTTTTGGACTATGGGCGAAAATCCAGTTATGACAGATCCAAATACAAATCACTTCCTCAAATCAATCGCCAAGCTTGAAATGTATGTCTGCCAAGATATATTTTTAACTGAAACAAGCTTAAAAGCTGATATTGTCTTGCCGGCAGCGTGCAGTGGCGAAAAGGAAGGAACCTATGCAAATGCTGAAAGAAGAGTCCAGCACAGCGATATTGTTGTAACTCCTCCTGGAGAAGCAAGACAAGACTGGGAGATTATCTGTGACATCGCAAGAAGACTTGGACTTGGAGAGTATTTTACATATCAAACACCAGAAGAAATTTGGGATGAAGTAAGAAGAGTAGATCCTAGAAGATTTGGTGGAATGAGTTACTATAGACTCAAAAAATATCATGGACTTCACTGGCCTTGCCCTGATGAAACTTCGATGGGCGGACAAAGTCTATACTTAGATAAGAAGTTTTTTACAGCCGATGGTAAGGGAAACTTTGTGCCATGTCTATTTAGTGATAATAAAGAAACTATGCATGAAGAGACATCCAAATTTGCCAAAAAACACAATATGCCTGAAGGTTATCCTATCATGGTTGGTTCAGTTGATGAAAAAACCTGTGATGAGTATCCAATCCAACTTCTTACCACAAGAAAAGTCTATCAATACGCAGGTGGAGCGATGACAAGAAAGTCAGAAGTCATCGAAAGAGGAGGCGATAGTATTGGACCAATTGCTGAGATGAACTCAAAGCTTGCCGCAAAATATGGCATAAAACATGGCGACTTCATAAAAGCTTGGAGCAGATATGGTTATATCGTTGTAAAAGCAGATGTTACCGAGTGCATATTAGATGATGTTATACAGATGTCATATCACTATTGGGAGAGTGCTTGCAATGAACTAACAAGTGGCGGAGTTGATTATATAGCTGGAACGCCAACTTTCAAGGCAGCAATTCAGATTAAAAAAATTAGCGAAGAGGAGTTTTTAAAAGTTAGAGAGCTAAAAAGAGTTAAATTTCACTCTGATAAGGTGATTTATGACGATATTCACGCTCATCCTGAGATTTTACAAAATGCAATTGCAGGTAAATTTTAAGGACATCTTTTGAAAAAAGCACTACTTTGCATAGGAAATGAACTTCGTGGCGACGATGGAGTCGCCATAGAAGTTGGCAAAATCGTCCAAAAAGAACTAACCGATTGGAAAGTTTTTTTTGGATACGATACACCTGAAGATGAGTTTGGAAATTTACGTAAATTTAGTCCTGATGTTGTCATAGTAGTCGATGCTATGAGTGGTTTTAAAGAGGATGGAGTTGAGTTTTTTGATCTAAGTGATGATAAAACTTATGCCTACTCTACGCACAACATTCCAACACCAGTTCTTTTGAGCTATATTAGAAAATTTTGTAAAAAGACTCTATTTTTGGGCATAAATGTGCAGTTAGAAAATGTGCTTGATTTTGAAAAAAAGTTAAGCAAAGGCGCCAAAAATAGTGCTTTAAAAGCATTAGCAAAAATCAAACAATTCGATGAAATTCTAAAAAATTCCTAACCACAAAAAACCTAAATTTTTAAATTTCATTCCCCTGCCCTTAAAACTTTGATATGTTATAATCCCAACATGAAAATAACTCTTTATTTTGGCAATGAAAGCAAAAAAATTCCTTTTGGCTACCTTGATAGAAAAGATAGAAGAAGAGTAAAAAACTTCCCAAATTTACTAAACAACAGCAATTTTATCTCATCGAGATGGCTTAAATTTAGAGTTAAAAAGAGAAGATTTTGCCTCTCTCATAAGAATGGTTTTAGCGTGTTGGCAACTTGCGATAAAAAGATAGCCATTGATATGGAGAGTTTTAAACAAAGAGATTATTTAGCTGTTGCAAACTTTTGTTTTGATGAAGAAGAACTTGCATTTTTTAATAAAGCAATTGATAAAAAAAGAGCTTTTTATCAAATTTATACCACCAAAGAGGCTATTTTGAAATTTAAAAACTTAAATTTCAAAAACTTAAAAGAGGTGAGCTATTTTGAGTCAAATTTAAACAAGACTCACCTACTTTTTAAAAACCACTTCATAACAATTGTATTTTAAATTTATAATATGTTTTTAAGCAGTATAAAAGTAGAAAAGGAGAATTTCCCAAGATTTGTAATAGGAGAGAGTCTTCTTCCAAACTGCATGAACTTTTTAAAAGAGGCAAATTTGCTAGATGTAGTGAAAAAAGCTGGCTTTCAATATAAAAATGGAGCCGCTTTTAGTTGGGGAGATAGCTACACTTATGTTGATTTTTGTGACAAATTTACAGCTGGTTTTGGGACAACTTTTCAGGTTAAAAGAGCTGATTTTGACAAACTTTTGATAGAAGAGGTTCAAAAACAAGGAGTTGAAGTTAATTTTTAAAGAGTTAATTAAATCTTTTATCTCTTCTACATTTAAATCAAGCGGAGGAATACTAAGAATATTTCTCTCATCGGCGTGTTTTTTACATCCTTTTTTTAAAAATTAATTTTCCATATTTTTTATAGCTGTAGCAAATTTAATGTAATATAATCATAAATAAATTTTTAAGGATAAAAGTGCAAAAAGTATATTTTAAAGCCGGTTTTATAAATTTAGAAATTTATGGTGATGAAAATGGGATAAGTGAAATAAAATTTGTTGATTTTTATAAAAATTTGCCAACAAATGATGAGAATTTAAAACTTTGTATAGATGAACTAAGTAGATATTTCAAAGGAGATCTTAAAAGTTTTAGCGTTAAGTTAAATATAACTGGAACCAAGTTTGAAAAAAATGTATATAACGCACTTTTAAAAATCCCTTATGGAGAAGTTAGAACATACAAAGAAATTGCTAAGTCTATAAATCACCCAAAAGCTTATCGTGCAGTTGGAAATGCAAACTCTAAAAATAAAATTCCTATCATAGTTCCTTGCCATAGAGTTGTATCAAATAGCGGAATTGGCGGATATACAGGCGGAATTAATATAAAAGAAAATCTTTTAAAAATAGAGAAATATTTATAAATTTTATATATTATAATCGTTTAAACAATTTTATTAAATTTATTTACTTGCTGGATTTTATGGGAATTTTAGCTCCAGCTAATTCAAAATTAAATAAACTTTCAAACTTTAATGGTAAAAAACTTTTAGTTATTCCAGGAACTACTTCAGATGAGTTTTTAAAATACAACAAAACCAAATTTAAAAATATTGAAGTAGTTAGTTGTGAAAACTTATATGATTGTTTAACAGAACTTAAGAATAATATATTTTCACACAGTATTTTCACTAGCAAACATAGCTGTTATAGATAATACATTTACTATAACAAACAAAGCTGTTGGACATCCTGACTATATAGCTTGCGGTGTAAAAAAGGCAACTCATCTCTTTTAAATGTAGTAAATGACGCAATCGTAAAACTAAGCAAAGAAAATTTCTTTACAAAAGCTTATGATGAGACTTTTAAGATTCACTATAAAGGAACAATCGATAAAAAGTATTTCTTAGTAGATGATATTTATAGAGTTTAAAGAGCTTTTTATCAAATTTATACCACCAAAGAGGCTATTTTGAAATTTAAAAACTTAAATTTCAAAAACTTAAAAGAGGTGAGCTATTTTGAGTCAAATTTAAACAAGACTCACCTACTTTTTAAAAATCACTTCATAACAATTGTATTTTAAATTTATAATAAGTTTTTAAGCAGCATAAAAGTAAAATTGACAATTAAAATTTATAAGGATTTTCTTTGAGAGAAGTTGATGTTTTGGTTATTGGTGCTGGTCCAAGTGGTGCTATTGTAAGCTCTTTGCTTCATAAAAATGGCTTTAAGGTTTTATGTGTTGAAAAGGAGAATTTCCCAAGATTTGTCATAGGAGAGAGTCTTCTTCCAAACTGCATGAACTTTTTAAAAGAGGCAAATTTGCTAGATGTAGTGAAAAAAGCTGGCTTTCAATATAAAAATGGAGCCGCTTTTAGTTGGGGAGATAGCTACACTTATGTTGATTTTTGTGACAAATTTACACCTGGTTTTGGGACAACATTTCAGGTTAAAAGAGCCGATTTTGACAAACTTTTGATAGAAGAGGTTCAAAAACAAGGAGTTGAAGTTAAGTTCAATCTAGCCATAGAAGCTGTTAGTTTTGAAAATGATTTTGCTCTTGCAACTACAAAAGATGGAGAGATAAAGGCTAAATTTATAGTTGATGCAAGTGGGTATGGAAGAGTTTTGCCAAGGCTTTTAAATTTGGAAACCAAAAGCACACTAAGTAGCAAAAAAGCCTACTTTACTCACATCAAAGATAACATCTCTGAGCCCCTTTATGATAGAAACAAAATCCTAATCACAACCCATCCAACAAACAGAGAAATTTGGTATTGGCTTATCCCTTTTAGTGATGGAACTTGCAGTATAGGCGTAGTTGGAGAGGATAGATATCTAAATGTTGGCTTGGACGATAAAGAGACCTTGAAAAAGCACGTTTATGACGCGCCAATGTTAAAAAGACTTTTAAACAATGCCCAGTGGCTCAAAGATGCAAGAACGATTGAAGGATATTCTAAAAATGTTAGCACTCTTTATGGCGAGCGATTTGTGCTTTTAGGCAATGCTGGAGAGTTTTTAGATCCTGTCTTTAGCAGCGGAATTACAATCGCCTTTAAGTCAGCAAGTTTGGCTGCAAAGTGTATAACCAAAAAACTCACCTCTCAAGATGTAAATTTCAAAAAAGAGTATGAAGAGGAGCTAATGCTTGGAGTAAATTGCTTTAGAACCTATGTTGAGGGTTGGTATAGTGGCATTTTTCAAGATGTGATTTACTCTAAAGATAAAAATTATGATATCAAAAGAAAGATAAGTGCAGTTTTGGCGGGATATGCGTGGGATAGAGAAAATCCTTTTGTAGTAAGATCGGATGATGCACTAAATGCAGTTCATCAATATTGTTAAATTGCTACTTTTAATAGCGCTATTTAGCGGTTGTGCTCACAAATATCTAAAAGATCCAACTCTTAAATTTGAGCAAAAGAGCTTTAAGTTGGATTGCAATAGTCAAAACTACACTATGTTAGTTGGGCAAGATGGCGAGAATTTTGCTATTTTTGATGCTTTGATGGTTCCAATTGTGCAAAAAACATATAAAAAAGATAGGTTTGTAAGCTCTAAATTTTTGCCACCAAATAGCAAATTTGACCCTCTTTTTAGCCATACTTTGGAGATGATAAAAAAAGAGGTTTTTAGTTTTGAATTTGCTAGTGACAAGTTAAATTGCAAGGTGAAAGAGCTTTGAAAATATATATATCAAAACCATCAATTTTGACAGGAGTTGGCGATATAAAGGCACTTTTAAATGCCTCTTTATCCAACAAAAACTCACTTTCTAAAAAAGAGTTCTTAAACAAAGAGTTTATGGTATCGACGATAAAAGAGAGCCTTGAAAAAATTCCGCCAAACTTTAGCAGCTATCTCTACTCAAGAACAGATGAAATCGCCTTTAATGCCATTTTGGGACTAAAAGATGAGATACAAAGAGCTATTAAAAGGCATGGCAGGGAAAATATTGCCGTTGTAACTGCCACCACAACAAGTGGTATTGAAGAGAACTTTAAAATTTTTAAAAATGGCACCTTTGATAAAGACAAATTTCAAGTCGAAAAAAACGAATTCTCAAACCCAAGCGAGCTTATAAAGGAGTTTTTTGCTCTAAAAAACTTAAGTTACGGTATCTCAACAGCTTGCACATCAGGTCTTAAAGCCATAAGTGAAGGGGCAAATTTGATAAAGTCCGGCATTTGTAAAGCGGCCATTGTTGGCGGAGTTGATAGTATAAATGCACTGACTCTTTTTGGCTTTGATAGTCTTTCTATACTCTCAGATAAAAAATGCGCCCCATTTAGCAAAGAGCGCGATGGGACCAATCTTGGCGAGGGGGCCGCTTTTATGCTACTTGATAGCGATGAGATAAGTCCATTTGTAGTGAAGTCTTTTTGCAGTAACTCAGACGCTTTTCATATAACAACTCCAAGAAAAGATGGATTTTATCAAGCAAAGCTAATAAGAGATACTCTAAAAAGAGCAAATTTAAGCGAAGTTGATTATGTTAATTTACACGCAACCGGAACTGTTGCAAATGATGAGATGGAGAGCAATGCGGTAAATTTAACATTGCCAAATACCCCAGCAAGTGGCATAAAACAGATCATTGGTCACACTTTGGGCGCAGCTGGTGCCATAGAGATAGCTCTTTGTTTGGAGCTTTTGGGTAGTAACAAAACTCCGCCTTTTCACAATATATCAACTATTGATGAGAGTTTAGCTAAGATAAATCTTTTAAAAGCCCCTATAAAAGCCAACATCAAAAATGCTTTGAGTCTCTCTTTTGCTTTTGGTGGCGACAATGCGGCGATGATTGTAGGAATGGAGTAGAGTTGTGGAAGAGCTAAAAAGTATAGAAGATATGTTGCCACATAGTGGAGTTATGATTTTGGTAGATGAGATACTCTTTATAAATGAAGTTGAAATAACGACAAAAAGTCTCATCAAGGACTCCCCTTTTTTAAAAGATGACAAATTTTACTCTTACGGACTAATTGAGATTATGGCTCAAAGCCTTGGGCTTTATAAGAGTTATCACGACAAAACAGACTCAAACGATATAGCCTTTTTGACAGGTTGTAGAAATTTTGAGATTTTTAAGCCATTTGTGGAAGTTGGCGATGAGATAAAAACCCATGCAAAGCTCTCTATGCAAGATGAGAGTGGCTTTGGAGTATATGATTGTGAGTGCTATTTAGGTGAGTTTTTGGTGGTAAGGGCTACAATTAGCGTTTTTAACCCAGACAAAGAGATGTTAAGAAAGATAAAAGATGAATAGAGTTTTGGTAACTGGATCAAGTAGAGGAATTGGCAAGGCAATCGCTAGAGGGCTAAAAAGTAGTGGTTATGAAGTGGTTTTACACGGAAGAAGCAAGAGTGAAAAGCTCTTAAATTTAGCAGATGAGCTAAAAGCTAGTTATATAACTTTTGATGTATCTAACTACGACGAGACAAAAGAGGCTTTGAGTAAATTTCAAGAGCCATTTTATGGTATCGTTTTAAATGCAGGAATTACGAAAGATGGCACCTTTGCAGGTCTTAGTTATAATGAGTGGAAAAGTGTTATTGATACAAATTTAGGCAGTTTTTACAATGTTTTAAATCCGCTTATCATGCCAATGGCAAGGGCCAAAAAGGGAAGAATTGTTGTTATTAGCTCAGTTAGTGGAGTTTTGGGCAATCGCGGTCAGAGCAACTATGCTGCAAGCAAAGCCGGCTTAATAGGTGCTGCAAAGTCTTTGGCGATTGAGCTTGCAAGTAGAAATATAACTGTTAATGTTATTGCTCCTGGACTTATAGAAACTGATATGATAGATGAAAATTTGCCACTTGATGAGATAAAAAAGGCTATCCCTATGAGAAGATTTGGCAAAACAAAAGATATTAGTGGTTTGGTAAATTTTTTGTTAAGCGATGAGGCAAGCTATATAACAAGGCAAGTCATTGGTGTAAATGGTGGAATGATCTGAAAGGATAAAAATGAGAAGAGTTTTTGTAACAGGATATGGACTAATTAGCGCTTTTGGAAAATCCTGGCAAGAGAACAAAATGGCACTCCAAAAGGGACAAAATGCCGTAAAATTTATGAGTGAGTGGGATAGATACAAAGATCTAAACACTCGCCTTGCAGCTCCTATTTTAAACTATCAGCACCCTACAAGCTGGAGTAGAAAACAGGCTAGAAGCATGGGAAGAGTTAGCGAGTTTAGTGTTGAGGCTAGCGGACTTGCTTTGGAGATGTCAAATTTAGGCGATGAGATAAAAGATGGAAGAATGGGTGTTGCAAGTGGCTCAAGTACAGGAAGTACCGATGCAGTCGCCTCTATGGCAAGGCTTTTGCTAGAGGGTGAGAGTGATTGCAATGCCAACACCTACATAAAAATGATGCCTCACACCACAGCTGCAAATATCGCCCTATTTTATGGATTAAAAGGTAGGATTATTCCAACAAGTTCAGCCTGCACCTCTGCAAGTCATGCCATTGGCTACTCTTTTGAGTCTATTAAATTTGGGCTTATTGATATGATGATAGCAGGCGGCGCTGAGGAGCTTTGTCCAAGTGAAGCTTATGTCTTTGACAAACTATATGCAACAAGCACAAAAAACAGCACACCAACTTTAACCCCCTGCCCTTTTGACAAAGATAGAGATGGTTTAGTACTTGGCGAGGGAGCTGGCTTTTTGGTGCTTGAAAGTGAAGAGAGTGTTAAAAAAAGAGGTATTAAGCCAATAGCCGAGATAGTTGGCTTTGGAAGCACAAGCGATGGCACTCATGTAACTCAGCCAAATCCAAATACAATGAAAGAGGCGATGATTTTAGCCTTAAAATCAGCAAATTTAAGCTCAAAAGATATCGGCTACATTAACGCCCATGCCACAGCTACAACTCTAGGTGATATTGCTGAAAGTAAGGCGACAAATGAGCTTTTTGGTGAAAATATTGCAATTTCTAGCACAAAAAGTTACTTAGGTCACACTCTTGGAGCGTGCGGCGGAATAGAGGCTATTTATAGTATAGAGATGATGAGAGATGAGCTTTTTTATCCAACCATAAATTTAAAAAACGTTGATGTTAGATGTGCAAAGTTAAACTACTTAAGAGAAATTTCGCAGATAAAAACTGACTATGTCATGAGTAATAATTTTGCATTTGGTGGTGTAAATACCAGTTTGATATTTAAAAAAATACTTTAAAGGAGTAAAAATGAAAAGATTTTTTGTTATGGCTATCTGCTTAGCCTTTGGTTTTAGCGCACTTAGTGCCAAAGATAAGATCTTATATCTTCCGATAAAAGATGCCCTTAACTCAAAAGAGGCAAAAGAGGTTCTAAATCCAAACATAAAGTTTAGCTTTGGAAGTGGCACCAAGGCAAACATCATCGTCAAAGACCTACAAGCCAACAAAAAGACAAACTCTTTTAATAAAAGTGATGAAAAAGCTTGCCAATGGGTCTTTTTATCAGCTCTAAAAACTTTCCAAGAAAGAGCCGTAAAAGAGGGTGGAAAAAGAGTTGTAAATTTGACTGGATACTTTAAAAAAGAGACATATGACTCAAAAGATACATTTCAATGTGCAGTTGGCGCTATCATGGCGGGAGTTACATTAAAGGGAGATATCGCTAAGTGATGAAATGTAATATTTCATATCTAAATTTTTGCGACGATAAGAGTGGCTTTAAGCTAGATGGCTTAAAGCCACTTGAAAAAAGGCGTCTTGGAAGAGCGGCTAAAGCGATATTTACACTTTTGGATGGAGTTGATTTTTCTTCCAAGGATGTTGCATTTATCTTTGCTTCAAATCACGGCGAAGTCTTAAGATGTATATCACTTTTGGAAGAGCTAAGTCTAAACAACTTCGTCTCGCCAACCTCTTTTTCGCTCTCTGTTTTAAACTCAAGCCTTGCTACCTACGCAATAATGAAAAAACTAAACTCACCAATATTTGCCATAGGCTCAAAACAGACAGTAAGAGATGGCTTGATTAGCGCATATTGCAAGCTTGATGAGTATGATGAAGTTTGCGTTATCTGCTATGATGAGATTTTATATAGTGATGAGTTTAGTGCAGTAGCCTTTATCGTGACAAAAGGAGATAATATCTCACTTACACCCTCAAATTTAGAAAACTTAACCATGGAAGATCTCAAATGCTACAAATTGTAAAAATCATCTGCGCTGGAGCTTTATATCTACTTTTTGGGCTTATTTGCACTATTGGCAATATTTTTTTCCTGCCAATAATAGCTTTAAATTTACAAAGATTTAGAGTAATTCAGAATTTAAGTAGATTTTTGGTAAGAATTTCATGGAATTTTTTCTTAAAATCTACCGAATTTTTAGGATATCAACACTCAAATTATCAAATTTTAAAAGAGCTTAGCTCTCCAAACACTCTTATTATTTGCAACCACCCCTCTTTGCTTGATGTGGTCTTTTTTATCTCACAGATTAAAAATGTAAATTGCGTTGTAAAAAAAGAGCTAAAGAAAAATATCTTTTTGTATCCAGCTATCAAGTCAAGCGGATATATCTTAAATGATGATTTTATACTAGACAAAAGTATAGATGTCCTAAAAAATGGCGAAACTTTGATAATTTTTCCTGAGGGAAGTAGGACAAAAGAGGAGATTTTGATGCATAAAGCCGCCTTTTTTATCGCCATAAAAGGTGCAAAAAAACTGATAGTTACAACTCTTAGGATGAATCCTCGCTCTCTTCAAAAGGGGCAAAAGTGGTATAAAACACCAAAAACCAAGATAGGATATAATTTTAAAATAGAAAAAGAGATTGAGCTTGATTGTTATGAGAGCCAAAAGCCAGATACATTAAGAGTTAGATCGCTTTTTAATGAGATAAATGAATTTTATAAAAAGGAGTTTAAATGATAGAAGAGACCAAAAACTTTATAATAAGGTGCCTAAATTTAGAGGATATGAAGGCTTGTGATATAGACGATGAGGAGCCACTTTTCAACGAAGGTTTGGGGCTTGATAGCGTTGATGCGCTAGAGCTTGGACTTGGCATTTCTAAAACTTATGGAATAACCCTAGATCCAAAGAGTTCAGATTTGAAAGAGATTTTTAAAAATGCTAAAAATTTAAATGAGTTTATAGAAAAAAATAGGAAAGATAGATGAATAGAGAGAAAATTTTTGAAATTCTAAAGGAAAATCTTATCGAGCTTTTTGAGATTGATGAGAAAAATATCACTTTAGAAGCTAGGATTTATGAGGATTTGGATATCGATAGTATCGATGCAATTGACCTTATTGACAGTATCAAGAAAAAAACGGGCTATAGACTTGAGCCAAATGACTTTAGAGCTGTCAGAACTCTTGGAGATATTGTTGAAGCAGTCGCTGCTAAGATTGACTAACCAAACTCTGCTTGTATGTTTTAGTATAATATATCCCTTTGGGCTTGTCTTTAAGAGCAAATATTTAGTTTTTATACTGCTTTTCTTGGCGCTTTTTTGGGCGCTTAAAGGCTACTTTGACAAAAAGGCGCTCTATCTTTTAGTTTCAGCTTTTTTTATCTTTGTAGCCTTTATGAGAGATTTTGCTTTTTTTTATCCAGTGATTGTAAATTTGTTTATGCTCTTTGTCTTTGGTTCTACACTCTTTCAAAAAGAGAGTCTAATAACCAAGCTTGCAAAGGCACAAAATCCAAATTTACCGCCCAAGGGTCTAAAATATACTAGAAATTTAACCAAAATTTGGTCGCTATTTTTCTTTATAAATGCCATTTTAAGTTTCGCTCTCTTTTTTGTAGATGAGAAGTTTTGGGCCTTTTATTGTGGAGTTTTAAGCTATATTTTAGTTGGAGCGCTCTTTTTTGGAGAAATTTTATTTAGAAAGGTTTTTATAAAAGGTGTTTAACGATAAGTTATATTTTATTTTAGAGAAAAAAGAGTTAAAAGATGCCCTTTTGCTTATGTCCTCTTTTGTCACTTGGCTAAAGGAGAGCAAAATTGAAGAAATTTCTATAAATTTAAACAACATTTTTGAGTTTTTTATAGCATTTTTTGCAACTTCAAGCCTAAATATCAAGTGTCACATCAACTCAGATTTTGGCTATATCTTGGACGATGAGAGCTTTAAAAAGATTGAACTTAAAAAGACAAATGAAAAAATAGTTATAGATGAAAATTTCAACTTTTTTGTCAGAACCTCTGGAAGCACTGCGAAGTCTAAAAGCATTCAAAAGAGCATAAAACAGATGTTTAGCGAAGCAAAAGCTTTGAATGATTTTTTAAATTTAAAAGATTTAAATTTCTACTCAAGCGTTTCACATCTTCATCTTTTTGGACTTACGTTTAAGGTTTTTTTACCACTAATTAGCGGCGGCAAGGTCTATTCTGCTGTTTTGAACTATCCAGAGAGTCTTTATGAAATCGATTTTAAAAACTCCATCTACATAACTTCGCCAACTATCTTAAATGTCATCTCAAAGCACGATGATTTGCCAAATTTAAGTGAGTTAAAGTTGATGATAACAGCAGGCTCAAAACTAAAAGAGAGAGTTAGAAGCGAACTTTTGGATAAATTTAAAGTTGATATTATGGAGATATATGGAAGTAGTGAAAGTGGAGTTGTAGCTAGAAATTTTGGCTCTGGCTTTGAGCTTTTTGATAATGTTTCCGTCTCTATCACAAAAGAAAATCAACTTCTCATCTCTTCACCATGGTGTGATGAGTTTTTAAGTAGCGATACAGGCAGAGTTGATGGCAAAAAACTCACACTTTTTGGAAGAGCCGATAGGATAGTTAAGCTTAATGATTTTAGGTTTTATCTAGATGAGGCAGAAGAGTGGCTAGATACTCACAAGTTTGTAAAAGATGCCAAATGCGCCCTACTTGATGACCATACTAGAGTAAAAACCTTGATTTCTTTAACCGAACTTGGCAAAAAGGAGTTTTTAAAAGGTGGTAAAAAGGCGATAACTACCGAGTTAAAGTCATTTTGCAGAGATAAATTTAAGACCAACTTAAGGCATTTTAAGATAGTTGAAGAGATAAAATACAGCCAAAATGGCAAATTTAGCAAAAATGATTTTGTCAATAGCTTTTGCAACTACAAAAAGCCGCTTTTAAAAAGAGTTGATGAGAAAAAAAGCGATGGCGAGTATAAATTTGAAAGCTATATGAGTGAAGAGCTCTTTTTTTATGAGGGGCATTTTAATAGCTACCCTATAACTCCTGGATTTATCGAGCTTGGGCTTATTTATGATGCCTTAAATGAGCTTGGATTTGATATAGATGATATTAAAGCCATTAAAAATATCAAATTTACGGCACTTCTTAGACCATTTGAGCGGATAATTCTAACTCTTAAACAAGATAAAAACAGAGTTGAGTGCAAAATAGAGGGCAAAACCAGATATACAAGTGCAAGAGTTGTTTTTAGAGAGTAAGATGAGTAGAATTTGCTTTTTGATCCCCTACTATAACCACCCTGCAAAGATTGTAAAGCTTTGTGAGATTTTGAAAAGCTATGAGATTCCTATAATTTTGGTAGATGATGGAAGTAGCGATGGCTTTGATCTAACAAGTTTAGATGTGACGCTTTTAAGACACAAAACAAATCTTGGCAAAGGGGCAGCTCTTAAAACTGGCTTTAAATATGCGCTAAATCAAGGCTTTACTCACGCTTTTCAGATAGATGCCGATATGCAGCATGACTTAAAAAAGATTGATGAGTTTTTAAATCTCTATAAAAATTATAAAAGCTCCATAATTTGCGGATATGGCAGATATGACAGCACTGCTCCAAAAGCTAGAGTTTATGGCAGAAAGATAACCAACTTTTGGGCATATATCAACACTTTAGGCGGAAGTTTTAAAGACCTGATGATTGGTATGCGAATTTATCCGCTAGATGAGAGAGTTTTTAAAAAAACTAAGTCAAATAGAATGGAGTTTGACATAGAGGTGCTTATCAACTACTATAAATTTGGCTACAAATTTAGCTGGATTGAGGTAGATATAAACTATGAAAGTATCTCTCACTTTAAAATGCTTCGAGATAACCTTCTAATAAGCAAAATGCATGCAAGATGTTTTTTCTCCCTGCCAAAGTTTATCTACAAAAGAGTAAAAGATGCTTTGGTATAGACAGAGAGAAAAAGGGAGCGTTTTTCTGCTTAAACTCTCATTTTTGTTGGTTAAGTTTTGTCCAAATTTCATCTTAAAACCAATTGTTTTTTTAGTAAGTTTTGTCTATTTTCTCTTTAGCAAAGAAGAAAGAGCAAGTATCAGAGCCTTTCACAGAAATCTAAGCGGCAAAGAACCATCTAGCAAAACAGTTTTTCTAAACTTTTATAACTTTGCCATCTCTATTTGTGATAAAATCGCTGTTTGGATAGGTAAGATTGGGTTTGATGATGTTGTGCTTGAAAACAAAGAGCTTATACTTAAAAGCCTAATCTCTAAAAAAAGAGGCTCAATCATCATCTCAGCGCACTTTGGAAACATAGAGGTTGCAAGAGCCTTGAGCGGCAGTAAGCAAGATATCAAGCTTGCCATTTTGGCTCACAACAAAAATATGATGAAATTTGCAACTCTTATAAATAAAATAAGTTCCAAAAAGATAGAGGTTTTTGAAGTCTCAAATTTAGACATTGAAAAGATGGTGAAATTTAACGAATTTTTAGATAGTGGCGGACATCTTTGTGTCATGGCTGATCGCGTGCCTATTAGCTCAGATAGAGTTTTGAAGGTTGATTTTTTGGACAAAGTGGCACTTTTTCCAACGGGTTCTTTTGAGCTAGCAAGACTTTTAAAAGCTTCGATAGTTGCACTTTGGTGCATAAAAGATGGTGATAAATATCATATAAGCATAGATGAAATTGCAAAAGAAGTAAGAAGAGATAGTGTTAAAAACTCCCTTAATAGCTATGTTAGGGTGCTAGAAAAAAGATGTAAAGAGTTCCCAAATATGTGGTTTAACTTCTATGATTTTTGGAGCAAAGATGATAAAAAAAGTTTATAGATATAAAGTTCAGTTTTACGATGTAGATAGTCTAAATGTCGTTTGGCATGGAAATTATGTGAAGTTTTTGGAGGCTGCAAGGTGCCAGTTTTTGGATGAGCTTGGCTTTAATTATACGAAGATGAAAGATATGGGTTTTGCCTATCCTGTCGCAAAAATGGAGTTTAAATTTATAAATCCACTCTTTTTTAATGACGAGTTTGAGGTTGAAGTGGAGCTTTTAGAGATTGAGAGTTTTTTAAAGTTTTCATATCTTATTAAAAAAGGCACTCTTAAAATTTGCAAAGCGACAACTTCACAAGCTTGCGTTGAGATAGCAACTCGCCAAACTTGTTACGAAGCACCTGTCATTCTAAAAGAGCTATTAAAAGGAAAGATATGAGAAGAGTTTTTTTTGCACTCTTTATTTTGGTTTTTGCTAGCAATTTTACCTATGGAAGTGATGAAGAGAAGCTTAAAAGTTTGATTAAATTTAGCCAGGTAAGTGGCGAATTTAACCAGACAAAAAGGCTAAAAGCATTTAAAAATCCTCTCATTAGCAGAGGAATTTTTAAAATTTATAATAACACTTTTGAGCAAAATACAACAACTCCCTTTAAAACAGCTATAAAAGTCGATAAAAATGGCGTTTTTGAGTATAAAAATGGGCAGTTTGAAAAGATAAGATCAAATTTCGATGAAGATCTTTTTTTGGCAATCTTTACACTGGATTTTAACAAACTTCAAAAAAACTTTAACTACGAGATAAGTTTTGATGATGGTTGGAGTGTTGTTCTAAAGCCTGTTGGGATCATCTCAAAGGTTTTTACAAAGATAGAGATTAGCGGCAAAGAGTATGTTAGCAAAATAAGGCTTTGTGAGACAAATGGCGATGAGACGCTCTATAATTTTTTTAATATCAAATGAAAAAAAATCTACTTTTTATAGCTCTTTTTCTCTTTTTTAGCTTTAGTATTTTTTTAAATTATCATAAGATAAATGCAGATTTTTTCTCGCTTTTACAAATAGACAATTTGCAAGATGAAAATTTAATGCAAAATGAGAGCTTTGATAACTTTAATATCTTAGTAAAAGATGAAAATATCGCCAAGAAAATAGACAAAATGGCAGACTCTTCAGATCTTTTTGCAAAAAATGAGCTAAATTTAAGCGATTTTTTTGGGCTAAAACTTGCTCTTTTTAAAGATATAGACTCTTTAAAGGATGGCACTTTTTTTGAAAACTCAGCCAAAAAACTCTTCTTGCCAGGTGCAAATTTAAAAGATGATTTTTTCTCGATGATCGTCTATCCAAAGCTCTTAAATGCCCATTTTGACCTACAAACAGGCTTTTTAAAAACCAAAAATTATTATCTTTTAAACTATAAATTAAGAAAAAATTTCAATCAAAAAGAGCTTCTTGTTTTCTATGAAAAACTAAAAAACCAAAAAGAGGTATATATAAACTCACCACAAATTTATAGTAGCTATTCTAAAAATGTAGCCCAGAAAGAGAGCACTATTTTCGCCCTAGTTTCGCTTCTTTTGACAGCTATTTTTATCTACTGCGCCTTTAGTAGTTTTAGAGTTTTTACCATTTTATCTATAGTTTTGTTCTCCTTTGTCTGCGGACTTGGGATGAGTTTAATCATACTAAAAGAACTAAATTTTCTAACTATTGTCATCTCAACTAGCTTAATTGGGCTAATTATCGACTACGCAATGCATTTTTTAAGTGCAAATTTAGGAACTCCTTGCCAAAAAGAGAGCATAAAACCTCTTAAAAATCTCTTTTTAACAGCACTTTTTATCACAACTTTTGGCTACGCACTCTTTTTTCTCTCGCCTATGAAATTTCTACATCAAATTGCGACAGTTTCGATATTTTCTTTAGTTTTTGCATTTTTGATGACCTACTATAAATTTGGCGATTTTGTTGAAAATATCACTTTTAAAAAGACAAAACTCTTTAAAAAGCTCTTCAATAACTATATTTTTATGGTAAAAAATCTGAAATTTAACTACAAAATCAATCTTGCCATATTTGTTTTTATGGCTCTTTTTATCTATTTTTACAACCCTGCTTTGCTAAAAGATGAAGTGAAAAACTATGCAAATATGCCAGTCAAATTTACAAAAGATATAGCTATTTTTACAAAAGAGCTTGATATAAGAAGTGATTTTATCTTAGTTGATAAAAACTCATCAGAGAGCCTAGTAAAGGAGCTAAAAGAGCAAAATCTCATAGAAAATCCTCTCTATTTATCCTCTTTTTTAAATGATGAAGCTACTCAAAATGAGATAAAAAGCTACTTTAAAAGGGCAAAAGATGATGAGGGGATTTTAAATTTATATCTAAATTTAGGCTTTGAAAAAGAGGATATTTTAGAGCAGTTTGACAAGATTATAAATTTAAAAGTAGTAAGTTATAGCGAGGCGGCAAGAGTTTTAAATTTGGAGCTTAACCAGTTTTTAAACGGCGATAAAGAGATAGTAAGAAGCTCTTTTTTTCTTAAAAATGGCGAGTTTTACAGCATTTTAAAAAGATATGGCGCAAGCTATGTTGATTATGTTGGCAAGATAAATGAGAGTTTAAATTTCATAAAGATTGATGCACTTTTGATAAAGGCAGTTGGTTTAATTGTAGCCTTTATAGCGCTAGCTCTCTTTTTAACACCATCAAAAGCGTTTTTGATAGTCTCATATATCATCTTTAGCTCAGTAATGTCAGCTTTTATTTTTACAATCATTGGTAAAAATATAGATATTTTTGCAGTTTTTGGCTTTATTTTGGCAAGTGCTGCTGGAATTGACTATATGCTTTTTGCTTTCAATACTCATCTTAGAGTCAAAAAACGGATATTTGGCATAGTAACTGCAAGTTTTACAACAATACTTTCGTTTTTTATGCTCTCATTTAGCGCTACAGCGGCGGTGAGTAACTTTGGGCTTAGTGTAAGTTTAAATTTATTTATCATCTTAATAATTAGTTCAATTTTAGCTACAAAAAAGAGCCTTTAAATTTCAAAAACTTTCAAATTTAATCAGTAATTTTTATTGATAAATGACAATTTAATAATATTAGTGAATTTTATCAAAAAAATAGTGTTATATCTATCAATTTAGAGCGCTAAACGATAAATTTTTAATTTTATATTTATGTAAAAATAGTAATATTGCTATCAGTTATAATATTACATTTGAGGAGGTAATAATGAATGGATCAGTTTCTCATATAAAAACTTTTAGTCCGCCTGCCAATGCTTGGGGTGGCGATGCTAAGTTTGAGGGAACTTTTAGAAAAGGTGAGCTTAGAGGCATTATAAAAATCAATCAAGACAACTGTGTTGGCTGTAATACCTGTAACGCTTTTTGCCCAACAGATGCGATAGTTGGAAGCCTTGGAGTTGCACACTCTATTGATGATAATATGTGTGTTTTTTGCGGTCAATGCCTAATAAATTGCCCTTTTGGTGCAATTGAGCAGATGAGTTTTGTAGATACTGTTATAGAAAAACTTGACGATCCTAATAGTTTTGTTGTAGCACATCCATCACCTGCAACTAGAGTTGCTTTGGCTGAGGAATTTGGTGAGAAACCTGGAAGTGTTACTATAAACAAGATGTATAATGCTTTCAAAAAGGCTGGTTTTCATCTTTATGATGTAAATTTTGCCGCTGATCATACCATACTTGAAGAGGGAACAGAACTTATCAAAAAGATAAAATACTGGCTACTTGGTGAGCGTTCGGCTGATTTGGAGCATCTAGCAGATCATCCATTTCCGCACTTTACAAGTTGCTGTCCTGCGTGGGTTAGAAATGCTGAGATTTTTCATACCGAACTTCTGCCACATCTTTCAGGTGCAAAATCCCCTATCCAAATGGGCGGACCACTAGCTAAAGCTTGGGCTGCAAAACATGTATGGAAAGTAGATCCAAGATCTGTCTATATGGTACCAGTAACACCTTGCACTGCTAAGATTTTTGAGGCTAGCCGACCTGAGTTTAACTCAGCTTGGAAATTTTTAGTTGAAAATGGAGAGATTCCAAGTGATACACCAAGTTTTCCAGATATAGATGCAGTTCTTACGGCAAGAGAAATTGCAACTATCCTAAAGAAAAAAGGTATCAATCCGCTAGAGATGTCTGATGAGTGCGAAGAAGACGTTATGAATGTCTATAGTGGTGGTGGAACTATCTTTGGCAATAGCGGTGGAGTTATGGAGGCGGCTTTAAGAACTGCTTATTTTATCTTAAGCGGCGAAGAGTTAAGAGATCCTGAACTTACACCAGTAAGAGGATATGGCAATGATATTGTTGAAGCCGTTATTCCAATCCCTCTAAAAGATTATGGTGGCAAAATAATAGAGCTAAAGATAGCTGTTGTAAATGGCGCTTCTAAAAATGTCAATGAGATAGCAAGAAGATTGATTAGTGACAAACATAAATATCATTTTATAGAGGTTATGACCTGTCCTGGTGGCTGTGTCAATGGTGGCGGACAGCCTGTTAGAAACATGGGAACATCGTGGTTACATCCACTTTTACCACTTCCATTAAGAGCTTGAAAGGATAGAAGATGGCAAAATATGTTGAGAAAAAAGTTAGTAGCATAATAAACAGAAGAGATTTTCTAAAGGTTGCAGGCATTGGAGTTTCTATTATTGCAGTAACTGGCTATGCCATTACTGATATAGTAAAAAAGAGAAAATCCTACATCTCAATGCGCCAAGAAGGATTATATAATGATGATAAAAGACTTCAAAAGGTAAAGCTAACTGCATCGCACAACAATCCAAGTGCTTTTAAGGCATATAGAGATCTAAACACCGAACCTATGGGCAAAGTAGCACATGAGCTTTTGCATACAGATGTCTATGTCGATAGAGCAAACTTAGTATAAATTTAGGAGATATCAATGAAAACTGTAGAAGATAAAGTTTTAAAATTTCCACTAAGCGAGCGTGTATTTCACTTTGTAAATATGGTCACTTGGCTAGTTTTAGCTTTTAGTGGGATAATTGTCTATTTTAAGTTGATAGATGTAAGTAGTGTTAAATTTTGGATGGATTTACACATCTGGGTTGGCGCCCTATTTACAGTAAATTTTGTAGGATTTGTTTTATTGAACTTCGATAGATTTTTCCTTATGATGAGAAATTTACTCATTTGGGACAAGGATACAATAGCTTGGTTTAAAAATTTTGGTGGATATCCAAAAAAGATCTTGAATATAAATTTTGGACCTGAAGAGGTCGCGCCACAAGGTAGATTTAATGCAGGTCAAAAAGGAACTTATCTATTTTTTATCTTTATGATATTTGCACTTATTGTATCTGGTTGGATTTTGTTTGTACTTGCTCCAGTTGTTGGAAAAAATACCATGGTCTTTATGTTTTATCTACACGTTTGGGGCTCGATAATTGCTACAGCTGTAGCGTTGTTTGGACATTTGCCGATGGCACTTTTAAATATGGACGATTTTAAAGCTATGTTTGGCAATGGCGAAGTTCCAATGGATACTGCCAAAGAGCACTCACCAAAATGGGTAGAGCAAGATTTGGTAAAAACTGAAAAGATATAGGACAAAGATTAGAGAGGATTAGGCAGTGGGAAAAAGAGTGCCAATGGAGAATTTTGTAGATAAGAAAAAAAATAGAAGAGATTTTACAAAAACTCAAAATCCTACCAACAATTAAGTTTTAGAAACTATACAAAAGGCAAAAGAGAGCCGCATATAGTGCTTAGTTTAGAAGAGACAGCCACTCTTCTAAACAACAAAGACAAAGAGCTTGATGAGAGGATTTTCAAGGCA
This sequence comes from uncultured Campylobacter sp., assembly GCF_947255105.1. Taxonomy (GTDB): domain Bacteria; phylum Campylobacterota; class Campylobacteria; order Campylobacterales; family Campylobacteraceae; genus Campylobacter_B. The sequence continues at coordinate 23,384 of NZ_CAMYFP010000009.1, read as the reverse complement.
GTAGCCTATATAAAGAGTAGGTTTATGCGCCCTTTTTGTCCTATCTATATCTCTAGTCCATGTGTAAATAACTGCAAACATAGCGGTTTTAAGTCATCCAATAGCTCACTATCTAGAAAAATTTTAAAAAGTAATGAGATAGAGAGTGAGATTGGCGCACTGCTTGATAGCGGTCAAAAACGTCTTATAGCGGTTTATGGAGAGCATCCAAGAAGCGATCGCAACTACATAGCAAAAACTTGTTATAGAAATTTATAACATCTCCAAAGACAAAAGCAACATTAGAAGAATAAATATCAATGCTGAGCCGATGTTTGAAGATGAATACAGGGTTATTAGACGATGAGTTAAAACTCTTACTAAAGAACAACTCCTACAATGAAAAGCTTTTTATAAGATTAAGAGCCAAAAAACACCAATTTTATTTGCCATAAACAGAAAAATAGATGAAAAGCCGCAAAAAAACTGCTTGATGAGTTGGATAAATTTAGCAAGCATAAAGTCTGTTTAAATTTAGCAAGTGATGAAATTTATAAAAATTTATGATGAAATTCAAAGCCTTTCTACAACAATTACCAAAGAAAAGCTACTTTTTGATGGAATATTGTCAAAAGATGAGTTAGTTATCTTATACTCCAATAGATGCCTCGTCCCCAAAAGGTCGCCTTATACTGCCACAAATAACTGCCATTAGACCACTATTCAAACACTTATATCTCAAATTGCAACATAAACTCACTTTTACAAACTCACCAAAAGAGCTCAAAATTACAACCTTTTCTATAATTATGACAAGAAAAAAGGGCGATATTGCCATAGATAAAATTCCAATTTTTAAAGCCAGATATAAGCCACTCTAAAAATTTAAAAGATATCGACAGATACGCTCTTTATATATTGTAGCGGCTGTATGATAACTCAAAAAGCAATGACAACTCGCCAAACAAATGCCAAAAAAATAGAGACGTTTATATGACAAATTTTGAAGTGCTTATCTCAAAGACTGATAGAGTGACTGAAATATTTAGGTAGGTTTAAAAGGCTCTCTTAGCTATAATAAGTTTAAATTTTAATAAGGAGGCAAATTTGAAATACGACAAAGTTTTAAAAAATGTCAGGCTTGTGGATTATGAGCTTGACGTAGATGAGATCTGTGATGTTGCCATAGATGGCGGAAAAATAGCAGAGATATCCAAAGAGATAAGAGAGGCAAAAGAGATTTTTAGGCTAGATGGTAAGCTCTGTGTGCCAGGCATTATCGATACTCACATACACGCATCGCCTTGGCTTGGTGGAAAATATGCTCATAAAATGCTAGCGCTTAGTGGCGTTACAACTGCCCTTGATATGGCAGGTCCTGCAAAAGGAACTTTGGAACTTTTAAGAGATTATGGTTGTGGTATAAACTTAGCAACTCTAGAATATGTAAGACCAGCTCACACAGTAAAAAACGACAATCCAAGCAAAGCGGAGTTAAAAGAGCTTTATGAGCGAGTTTTGAGTGATGGCGGTATTGGAGTAAAACTTCTTGGCGGACACTATCCATTAACTACAGAGGCGATAGATAGAGCCATAGAAGTTGGCGATAGCTTGGGTGCCTATATAGCATTTCACGCAGGAAGCACAAAAAATGGTTCAAATTTAAATGGCGCATTGGAGGCAATAGAACTTGCCAAAAATAGGCCACTACATCTAGCACACATCAATGCCTACTGTAGAGGCGCCATAAAAGACTCAATAGATGAAGCAAAGACACTACTAGACAAGCTTGCAAAATCCCCAAATATCTTTAGCGAATCCTATCTTTCACCACTAAATGGCACTAGCGCAGAGATAATCAACAATCTCCCTGGAAGCAATGTAACTGCCACCTGTCTAAAAAATGCTGGATTTGAGTGTAGCAAAGATGGATTAAGAGAGGCGATATTAAAAGGTGTTGCCTTTGTAAATGTTGCTAAGGGCGATATAAATGTGCTTGAGTGCGGAGAGAGCGGAGTTAGGTATTGGCTTTCAAAAAATACAGACGCAACAGTTAGTTTTGTTGTCAATCCAATAGTTCCGCGAGTCTTGATAGCTACCAAAAAAGATAGCAACAATAAATTTATAGTAGATGCTATAAGCACCGATGGTGGCGGCATTCCGCGCAATGTTATCGTTCCATCTGGACTTGCACTAGTAGAGCTTGGCGGTTTGAGTCTAAAAGAATTTGTCCTAAAGACAAGTTTTAACCCTGCCAAAAGACTCTCTTTAAAGACAAAAGGAAGTTTAAAAGTTGGCAATGACGCTGATATAACCATCATAGATATGGAGAAAAAAGTGCCAACTATGAGTTTTATAGGTGGCAATCTCTGCTTAGAAAATGGCAAGATACATAAACTTCCATCAACTCTAATAACTACAGAAAAAGGAGAGAAAATAGCCAAAGAATTTGGGCTAAAAACATATATTGTCTAACTAGGTAGGTAGCTAAATTTAGCTACCTATTTTAACTGCCCTACTCTTCCTCTTTTGCAAAGCCATCTTTTGCATGAGCTTCTAAAAATCTCAAAATTCTAGCTTTTTCCTCATCATTTATCTTTGCAAAATACTGCATAGCTGATAGATATGCATCCCACTCATTCATTAGATGTTCAGCTGGGTGATGTCCTGCGTGACAGTTGGTACAAGTATCGTAGTAGATCAGCTCAACCTCTTCCCAAGATGGATACTCTCTATCTATCAAATCGCTACTTTTTATCAAAAATTTACTATCCTTGATAGCCTTGCCCTCTTTCAAATCAAAAAAGCTAACAAGTGGCATTTGCGTTGTATCGTCATTTTTATAGACTAAAACTTTCTCATCAAGATTTGAAATTTCCCCATTTACCTCTATCAAAGAGAACTCGCCGCTGTTTTCTATAACATTTACTGGTGTTCCTTCGTAAATTTGCCCTACTACCTCTTTTGTTTTTGGGTCTATAAGATCTGTTTTGATGTTATAAACCCACATATTTTTACCAAATCCAAATGTAACTAAAGCTACTAAAAATAAAAGTTTTTTCACTACATCTCCTTTACAACAGCCGCTTTTATGCCGCCATATGGTTTAACATCGACTTTTTTGATATTTGCAAGCGAACTATTTACAGCAGTTGCTTGAGCCATAGATGATGTTGAAGTGTTGGTGGTTAGGACATTGACATGCCCTGCGTTGCACCTTTTTTCGCTCTCATCTTCAGGATCATACCAAACACCCTCTTGTATTGATATAACGCCACTCATAATATCTTTAGTCACAACAGCACCTGCAAGAACAGCACCTCTATCGTTAAAGACTTCAACAGTATCGCCATCTTTTATGCCAAGTTTTAGGGCATCGTCGCTATTTATCATAACAGGCTCTCTATTGCCAACTTTATAGAGCTTTCTTACAAAGCAGTTATCAAGCTGTGAGTGAATTCTGTAAGTTGGGTGAGGACTTAATACATGAAATGGAAACTTAGCAACCGCTTTGCTATTGCCAAGCCACTCAGTTGGCTCTTGCCAAATAGGATGACCTTTAAAATCATCTAGCTTATAACTTGCAAATTTATCTGAGTAAATTTGAATCTTTCCAGTTTCAGTTCTAAGTCTATTGTTGATAGGATCTTTTCTAAAATCGCTATGGCGGACATATTTATATGCATCTTCTGATGGCTCAAAATGAACATAGCCCTTTTTCCAAAACTCATCAAATTCCATATAGTTTGGACAATCGCTTCTTTCATAGAAGTTTTTTATCCTCTCTTCTTTTGTCTTTCCACCACCTGTAAATCTTCTCCACTCTCTATCGCCTACTATTTTTGCCATCTCTTCAAAAACATCGTAGTCATTTCGCGACTCATATAGTGGCTCGATAACTTTTTTCATAGCATAAACATAGTCTTGAGAGTAGCTTCCACCATAACTTATATCATCTCTTTCAAGTGTTGTAGTTGAAGGCAAAACGATATCTGCCATCTTGGCAGTTGGGGTGTCCACCAAGGCTCATGAACTATCACAGTATCAAGCGTTCTTAGAGCTTTTATTAAGCTGTTTGAGTCTGGTTGATGACCTAAGGTATTGCAACCAACATTATAGAAAATCTTAATGTTTGGATAGATCATCTCCTCGCCCTTAAATTTGATTTTTTTGCCAGGATTTAGTATGGCATCGCTTACTCTTGAGGCTGGAATTTTAACTCTTACTTTATTTTTACCTTGAGCAAGACCACCAGGTAACATAACGCCACTTGATGCCTGCCCGCCACCTGTGTAGTGCATAGAAAAGCCAAATCCTCCACCAGGAAGTCCAACTTGACCGATAAATGAAGCAAGCACCATCAAAGTCCAGTCAGCTTGCTCGCCAAATTGTGCTCTTTGCATAGCCCAGTTTCCAGCCAAAAATATTTTTTACAAAAGTATCAGCCAAAGACTTGATAACTTTTTCATCAATTCCTGTGATTTTACTTGCCCAAGATGGAGTTTTCTCAACCATATCTTCTGTTTTTCCAAGCAGATAAGGCAAGAATTTATCAAACCCGTAAGTATATTTTTCAATAAAGTCTTTATCATATTGATTTGAAGTATAGAGATAGTGCATCATACCAAGCATTAAGGCAACATCGGTATTTGGACGTATTTTTATCCACTGGGCACTTAGTTTTTTAGCAATAGGAGTATATTGCGGATCAATCGTTATAAATTTGATGTTTGACTTTGCATATTTGTCATAATAAGGATTGTTTCCACGATTTGCAACTTTAAAGTCTATTTGATTGCACTTTAGGATATCGGCTCCCCACATAACATAAACTTGTGTGTTTTCCAAAATAACTTCGTGAGCAGTTTGAAGTGAATAAACCTCCAAGTCGCCAACTATAGTAGTATTTACCTTTCCAGCTGCACCATTACTATGCTCGCCGTCCATTGTAACTGCCCCACCAATAACGGTATTAAAAAATCTTCCCGTAGTTGCAGAGCAGTTATGAAGAAGTCCTGGATGTCCCCAGCCGCCATAACTAGCATTGTAAATTTCATCAGGCTTTACGCTTTGAAGTTTATCCAAAATTAGCTTAATTGCATCATCCCAACTAACTCTTATAAACTCTTCTTTGCCACGAAGTTCAGGCTTTGAGTTTGCTTTTATGCCTTTTGCTTCAAGATAGCTTTTTCTAACACATGGATATTTAACTCTTGTATCGCTATAAACTCTATCTATCCACGCCTCGCTCCATGGAACTTTTGGATCTTTGTCTGAAATTTGCGGTCTAATCTTTACAATTTTGCCACTCTCATCGACATCTGCGTAAAACGCTCCAACGTTTGAAGCTGTTGGAATGGACCTTAACTTTTCACTTTTGGCTAAAAGTTGAGTTGAGGAGAGCACAACGCCAGCTCCGCCAACTTTTTTTAAAAAGTCCCTTCTGCCTTTGTTCATTTCATCTTATTTTTGAATATAAATAATAATTTTGAACTAGATTATAACAAAATAATAGATTTAACAATAGCAGCTGTTTTAAATTGATTGTATAAATTTAAAACTTACAAAATATATTATAGTTATATTGTAAATTTCTCTAAAAGGGTCTAAATTTCAGCTAAAAACAGAGCTAAAAAGAGTTTTGGGCTAAAACTATGTTATAATTTAGACCAAATTTATTAGATAAATTTAGACAATAAACCACCGCCAAAAGGAGCTTTTATGAGTCAAGGGCTGTTTATTTTAGATACAAAAGATGATGATTTTAAGATTGTTACTACCATAAAAAAGATAGTTAGCAAAAAGTTTGAAGTAGCGCTATTTTCTCCTTTAAAAAGAGATGAAGCTATGGCTTTTTGTTGCAACAGCGAAGTTGAATTTGAAAATACCGATGAAAAAGAGTTGAAATTTAACTGCATAAAAAAATATGAAGAGCTATCGCAAAAGTTCGATTTCATCATAGTTTTAGGACAAAAAGATAAATTTCATATCTCTTTGGCAAAAGATCTAAATTTAGCCATATTAGCCGACTTTTCAAGCAAAAAAGAGATAGAGCACTTTGCCAATTTTACAGACAAGGGTTTGAGTTTTGGAGATAAGTTTAGCTCTTTTGATGAGTTGGAAAAAAAGCCACAAATTTTCTTTGATGAGTTAGAAAATGCAAAAACAAATTTTAAGACTCCAATTAAATTTGAATACGAACTTTATAAAAAAGCGAAATCAAATTTAAAAACCGTAGTTTTACCCGAAAGCGAAGATGAGAGAATTTTAAAAGCATCTGATATTTTGCTTAAAAAAGAGGCTGTAAATGTCATTTTACTAGGTGAGCCTGATGATATAGATAAAAAAGCAAAAAATTTAAAGTTAAACCTCTCAAAAGCAACAATTATCAACCCTTTAAAAAGCGAACTTTTAGATGAGTTTGTAAATAAATTTTATGAGCTTAGAAAACATAAAGGCATAAATTTAGAAGATGCAAAAAAAATTATGCTTGATAAAAACTACTTTGCAACAATGCTTGTTTTAGTCGGAAAAGCTGATGCTATGATAAGTGGTGCTGTTGGAACTACGGCTGATACTATCCGCCCTGCTTTACAACTTATTAAGACAAAAGAGGGAATTTCAACAGTTAGTGGGGCTTTTTTAATGTGTTTAGAAGATGAGGTTTTAGTTTTTGGGGATTGCGCTGTGGTGCCTGAGCCAACTGCTAAAGAGCTTTGTGATATTGCCATATCTTTATCATCTACAGCAAAATCTTTTGGTATTGAGCCTAAAATCGCACTTCTTAGCTACTCAACTGGTGAAAGTGGCAAGGGAAAAAGTGTTGATAAAGTAAAAGAGGCTTTAAATTTAGCAAAAGAGAGTTTGGGCGAAAATGTTGATGGACCACTTCAATTTGATGCTGCAATTGATGAAAAAGTAGCGAAGAAAAAAATGCCAAATTCAAAAGTAGCAGGCAAAACAAATACCTTTGTCTTTCCAGATCTAAACTCAGGAAATATCACCTATAAAGCAGTTCAAAGACTAACAGGAAGCATTGCAATGGGACCGATTTTGCAAGGACTAAAAAAACCAGTAAATGACTTAAGTAGAGGTGCGAGCGTAGAAGATATCGTAAATACAGTGCTAATTAGTGCAATTCAAGCAGGAAATTGATATGAAAATTTTAGTATTAAACTCAGGAAGTAGTTCAATTAAATTTAAACTTTTTGATATGAATGGGCGAAATGTCATTTTAGATGGCTTTATTGAAGAAATTGGAAGTGATCATTCTAGAGTTAATATCAACTATGGTAATGAGCCTTTTGTAAAAGATGTCGCCATAAAAGACCACTTAGAGGGTATGGACTACCTAAATAATTTTTTTAAAAAAAGCAAAATTTTAAAAGATTTTAGTGAACTTGATGGCATAGGTCATAGAGTTGTTCATGGGGGAAATAAATTTCAAGACTCAGTCATTATAGATGATGAAGTTATAAAAACTATCGATGAACTTTCAGAGCTTGCCCCACTTCACAACCCTGGACATTTAGCAGGAATTAGAAGTGCTATGGCTGAAGCACCAAATGTCCCGAATGTCGCGGTATTTGACACAGTTTTTCACCAAACAATGCCGCAATATGCTTATATGTATGCAATTCCGTATGAATATTACGAAAAATATGATGTTAGAAAATATGGCTTTCACGGAACTTCACACAAATATGTTACAGAGCAAGCCGCAAACTACATGGGAATAAGACTAGATGCCTTTAATGCCATTTCACTTCATATTGGAAATGGTGCAAGTGTAACTGCCATAAAAGGTGGAAAAAGCATAGATACATCAATGGGTATATCACCACTTGAAGGACTTATGATGGGAACAAGAAGCGGAGATATTGATCCTGCAGCACTTTATCACATCGCCAAAGTAACAAATAAAAATCAAGCAGAAATTGACTATATGCTGAATAAGGAAAGCGGGCTTTTGGGAATTTGCGGTATGAGTGACATTAGAAAAGTAAAGAGAATGATTTTGGATCAAGATGACGAAAGAGCAAAGTTAGCTTACAATATGTACATGTATAGGATCACAAAATATATTGGTTCATACTTTGCTATTATGGGAAGAGTCGATGCTATCATCTTTACAGCTGGAGTTGGCGAAAACTACGCTCACTTAAGAGCCGATATTTGTAAGACAATAAATCACTTTGGTGTAAATATCGATGATGGTTTAAATGAGTTAAAAAGCAACTCAATTAGATTTATAACCAAAAGAGACTCAGTTATAAGGGCTTTGGTAGTGCCAACAAATGAAGAGCTTGCCATCGCACTAGAGGTTAGAAAACTTATCAAAAATAAAAATTTCATCTAAATTTAAAGGATAAATTATGCTAAAAGATATGCTTTATATAACAGCCGGTGGGTTTTTGACTATCAAAGATAGAGTCCAAAAAGAACTAAATGCTCTTGAAAATCGTGGTAAAATCACAAAAGAAGATAGTCAAGCTTTTGTAGATAGACTTTATGAAAGAGCTAGAGCTGAGCATAATGAAAATATGGAGTATTTTAAAGAAGTTGTTAATGAGCTAAATTTGGCGAGCAAAGATGACATTGCAAGAGTTGAAAAAAAACTTGATGAGATTTTAAAAAAGATGAAAAGCTAGGTAAAAATGACAAAAAATCTCTATAGTCCGCTAAGAATCTATAAGATTTTTCATCTTTTACTAACATTTTATCTACTTATTAAAAGGCGTGAGAGCTTTTTGTTTATAAAGAGCATAAAAGCCGATAAAATCACATCTTACATCAACTATCTTGGTCCAAGTTTTATAAAAATGGCGCAAGTTTTAGCCACAAGAAGTGATTTTTTCCCACCTAATTATCTAAATGAGCTTAAAAAAATACATGATAATTTGCCACCAATGAGCCAAAACGAGCTAGAGAAAGTCTATGAAGACAAAGGTTTTATAAATTTTAACCAAACTCCAATAGCAAGTGCATCTATTGGGCAAGTACATGAGGCTTTTTTAAAAGATGGTAGTAAAGTTGCCATAAAAATAAGGCGATACAATATAGATAAAATCGTAAAAACTGATATAAAAATCATCTCTTTTTTAAACAAAATTTTTAAGCCACTTTTTTCGCACTATACAAAAAACTCAATAGAAGCGGTAATTAACGAGTTTGCAAGCACTATTATAAAAGAAACTAGTATGAGAATAGAGCTTTCAAATTTAAAGAAATTTTCTAAAATATATTGCAATTCAAACATTATTTTTCCAAAATATTACGAAGAGCTTAGCAACGATAATATGCTTGTAATGAGCTTTGAGGAGGGATTTAGGTTTGATGATAGAAAAAATATTGAAGAGTTTAAAATTGATATTAAAAAAGCGATAAATGACCTAGTTTTGTTTTATGTAGAGCAAATGCTTATAAAGGGCTATTTTCATGCCGATCCTCATCCTGGAAATGTCTTTATAAATAAAAACTCGCAGATAATTTTACTTGATTTTGGCATGGTAAAATCAGTCTCAAATGAAACTAGACTTAACATAATCTCGCTTTTAAGAGCTGCAAATGAGCAAAACTATGAAGAGTATATTACCGCTTGCAAAAACCTTGGAATTAGCGCTTATGAAACACCAACTACGATGCTTGCTGAGTTTGTGGAACAAATTTTTGATATATTTTCAAATGACTCACTTAGCAAAACAACAATGCAAAATTTAGCTTTTGAAGTTATGGCAAATACCGCTAAATTTCCCTTCAAACTCCCAGCTGAAGCTATCTATATCCTAAGAGTAAGTGCCATTATAGAGGGTCTTGGAACTAGTTATTTAGAAAATTTTAACGGCATAAAAGATATACTTCCAATCTTAGTTAAAAATATCCCGCGAGCAGTTGGTGCAAAAGAGACTTTAGTTGATACTATATTTGATGAATTACAAGAGCTTCCACAAAACCTGCACTATATAAAGACAAGCTTTCATAAAATAAGCTTAGGGCAGATAGAGACAAATATCTCCAAATCACAGCTTGAATACTTTAAAAAGGTCATTGATGAAAAGGTTAGCGAGCTTATTTTTGGACTCATTCTAATCCTAACTTCATTTTTTATACTGCTTTTAGATAAAGATTTTAAATTTATAGCCACTGCTTTTTTTATAGCTGGAGTTTTAAGGCTAATTTATAAAAGATAATTTAAAAACTATTTAGTCAAAAATTGCGATTAGATAGTCTTTTCAAATTTAACACTCTCAACCCTAACATCATATAGTTTTGTTAAGTTGCTAGGTGTTAAAACATCATTTATGTAACTTCTCACAAAAAATGCAAAATATTCTCACTTTTTGCCATTAAGCTGATGAGTTTAAATTGATGTAAAAAATGAGAATATTATATGCGAAATTTAGCCTTGTTTTCTTTTAAATGCTCTATCCTTCAAATCCTACTTGGCTATAAACTTGTAGCTGGGTTTAGCCTGTGTAATAGGCTTTTTATGCTTATCCCAACTGCTGCATTATCCATTTTTACCCTTTTGTGTTATAATCTTTTTATAGTAAAACAAACAAGCGGAGAGTGATATGAGCAAAAAAGAGATGCAGGCCCAAAACCGCGCACAGGATTTTGTATCTATATCACAGGAGAGTGCTATGGATGAAAAAGAGAGAAAAGCCCAAATCAGTGCAGAAACTTTTGTATCTATATCATTTGTCTTTTTATATACATTTTTATTTATATTGTTTACAAATGATGATGAGAATTTAGACCTATTAACCATGATAGTTCTCACTCCTTTTGTCTCTTTGTTTTCAATATTTTTATTTTATCCGGTTGCTTTGTTTTCAACATTTTTATTTAAAAAAATCTTTAAAAAAACCTATAAATTTATACTAGATTGTTGCTACGATTAAAAACCCTCTTAATATCAAAACTTTTTAAAGCGCTATTCCTTGTCAATCTCGCCAAATCCTTTATTTAAAATCATCTTTTTACCTGTATATGGTATAATCCCACAAAGGAAATTATATGAAAATTTTAATTTTTGCTATTTTGCTATGCGTATTTGTATATGCCTTCGACTATATCATCGCCATAGCCTTTTTTGTTGGGCTTTTAGGTCCACTTATAGGTGGAGTGCTAGCACTTTTAAATGTTTTTACAAAATGGGCTTCGCAAATAGGATAAAAAGATGTTATATATCATTGCATTTGGAATATTATTTATGATTTTATGCTCTATTTTTCCAAGTCTTCTAACAGTCATTTATCTATTATCCTTTTTTTCATTTGTCTTAATTTTTATTCTTATAACCTTAAGATTGTTAAACAAATTCTTAAACTTTATTGAAAAACCCTAAAACGCTCCTACTTTTAAAATCTCTTTTGAAATCCTCACAAATTCCCAAAATTCACCCAAACTCATATCCAAGATCTCACAATAACCAAAATGCAAAGTATGACCCACAAGGGCAATAGCCTCTAAGCTATAACCCCGGCTTGTGCTAAAAAAATCGCTTAGCCCTTTTTGTAGTGCCATAAAGTCTTTTAGCCCCATCTCCTCTATCTCATTTTCAGTTTTATTAGTAAGAGTTGCTATCATGTAGATGGTTTTTAATTTGCCTTTTTGCGATATAATAGTGCTATCAAATTTTAAAGGGGCTGTAATGATTAGTAGCATATTTGCTATTGTGTTTTTAATTTCAGTTTTTTTGGTGATATGTTTAATAGTATACATGTTCTTCATCAAACTTTTAATAGCTTTTTATAGCTTTTTAACATCCGACAAAGAGCATAAATAAAAAAGCCAACACCACCAAACACCAAGCTTTAAATCCTAAATTTTGATAACTCTTTTGACATCTCATAATAATCCACAAACTCATTAAAAGTAAAATTCATAATATCACTATGAGTAAAATGTAGGGCGTAGCCAATTAAAGCTATGCCCTCTCTTAGTTTTTTTCACTAAAATTAGCTAAATTTGCTACCACCCCGCTTAATTTACCAACTTCACTAATTGGCAAGCTAGAGATAAACTCATTATCCATTTCACCATCGCTCATATCGATAAGTAGGCTCTTTAATCTCTCAAAATCATCTTTTATATCACCAACACAAGAGCAAACCACTGCTTTTTCATCATATACTTTTGATTTTGTTATTAAAAATTCTAATCCATTATCAAAAACAAAATATCTCATATCACTATCTTTTATCTATTTTTACTGCTTAAAATTTGCCTTTATATACTCCAAAGCATCTATAAATGTGCCTTGAAATTTCTTTTGAAAGTATTGTGTATAAGCACTTCAAACTCGCAAACTTCTTGCATAAACGGGTCTGTTTTTGCAAAAACAATATCTTTATTATCAATAAAACTATCATAAAAACCCATAAACTTACCATTTTTTACACAATAAGTAGCAAATTTATATTTTGAGCCGCGTTTTTTATCATAATCTTGTCCTGCCCAAACATTATATCCTTTTTGATATACTCCACACTCTGCTGTATCTATGTATAAAATAAACTCTCTCATATCTCCCACCATATTTATCTATTTTTATCACTCTATATCTTTAAAATTCTCTTTAATATACTCTAAAGCATCTATAAAAGTGCCGCTAAATTTATAGTTTTCATGCCTAAACTCGCAAACTTCTTGCATCAATGGGTCATTTTTAGCAATTTCTAATACTTCGTCTTTTACATCCATATCAAACATTCCCATTATTTGATTGTTTTCTATGCAAAAAGTAGCAAATTTATATTTTTCATTCTCTTTTTCGGCATATTTACCATCCCAAATATCATAATCCTTTACAGATATTTGCCACTCTATATTATTGCAAACAATTTCAAGTTTTCTCATATCTATATCTTTTTTATTTAAAATTCTCATAGATTATTTTAAAAGCCTCTTTTATGCTCATTGTTTTGGTGCTTTTTATATTGTTTATCTCGCATTCAAACTCGCAAACTTCATCAAAAAGTTTCAACTCTTGTGTTTTATTAAAGCATTTTTCATTTAAAAACAGGTCAAAAGCTTTCATAAACCTATCATTTTTTACACAAAAAGTTGCAAAACCGAATGGCTTATTTAGCTTGTTGCTATAATCATCGCCATCGTAGCCGCTTTGTTTTATCCCCCATTCAGTCGCAATATCGTTGTAAAAATAAACATACATTTCAAATTTTCTCATATTTTTACCATATTTATCTGTTTTTACTACCTGAAATTTGCCTTTATATACTCTAATGCGTCTATAAAAGTGCCGCTGAATTTCTCCTGTTCTTGCCATTCATCTTTTTCTAAGGCATAAACTATAAATTCTTTTTTTGTATTAAAGATATCAAGTGTTTTGCACTTTTGTATATCATCATCACTTGGTTTTTTAATATCATAAATCCACACAATTTTATCATCAATAGTCTCAAACTGTCCAAATAGCTCTTCATCATAATCTATACCCTTTTCATAGATACTGCTCTCAATACTCCATCCGTTGCCTAAGCAAATATTGAAAATGTCCATTTTATAATCTTTTTCATAGTTTTTTATACTATCAACTACTTAAAATTTTCTTTTGTATACTCCAAAGCGTCTATAAATGAGCCCCTAAATTTCTCTTTGAAAGTATCGTGTATAAGCACTTCAAACTCGCAAATTTCTTGCATAAGCTCATCATTTTTAGCTATTTTTATATCTTCATCAAAAATATAACTAGTGAAAAAGCCCATAAATTTACCATTTTTTACACAGTATGTAGCAAATTTATACATTTTGCCAAGCTTTTTATTATAATCTTGTCCTGCCCAAACATTATATCCTTTTTGATATACTCCACACTCTGCTGTATCTATGTATAAAATAAACTCTCTCATATCTCCCACCATATTTATCTATTTTTATCACTCTATATCTTTAAAATTCTCTTTAATATACTCTAAAGCATCTATAAAAGTGCCCCTAAATTTCTCTTTATATTTGTTGGTCGCACTATCAAAAAAATTAAATTCACAAATTTCACCGAATTCTTTATACTTTTTACACTCATTTATCTCATCATCACTAGGAGCAAAAACATCAAAAATATAAGTTATTTTGTTGTCTTGTGTCATTGTTATCGGCTTATAAAGCCCTTTGATTGACTTTTTAAGCTTTTCATAATAATTAAATGATGCAATATGCCACTCTATGCCATAAAATGTGATTTCAAACTCTCTCAACTCCATTTTCTTGCCTTTTTTTGGCTATCCATAGCACACACTGAGAATTTGAACCATTGATTATCTCGCCATTAAACTCAAACTCATAAATTTTATCATCATCTATAAAATCTTTTACATAATTATAAAAATCATCTTTTATATCACCAACACAAGAGCAAACCACTGCTTTTTCATCATATACTTTTGATTTTGTTATTAAAAATTCTAATCCATTATCAAAAACAAAATATCTCATATCACTATCTTTTATCTATTTTTACTGCTTAAAATTTGCCTTTATATACTCCAAAGCATCTATAAATGTGCCTTGAAATTTCTCTTTGAAAGCATCATTTACAAACACTTCAAATTCACAAACTTCATTAAAAAATTTTGATTTTTTGGCTCTTTCTAGGTCATAAAAAGAAATGTCAAAAATATATGTTATTTTGTCATCTTTTATATAGCAATTTGCAAAAAAATCAATATGCTTTTGATTTGTACTATAAAGCTTTTTATCAACTATCGACCAATCATCTTGTGGAAATATTTCTATTTCCAAATGTCTGATATTTTCCATTTTATCACCTCTTGTGTATCAAGTTTGGCATTTTAATCTTTAATAATTTGCCTTTATATACTTCAAAGCATCTATAAATGAGCCCCTAAATTTCTCTTTGAAAGTATTGTGTATAAGCACTTCAAACTCACAGACTTCTTGCATAATTTCATCATTTTTGGCTCTCTCAATAATCTCATCGCCAAGAGATACATCAAAAAACCCATTAATTTGTCAGACTTAGTGCAAATTTTAGCAAACATATATTCATCCAATCTCTCTGCATCATCTTTTTGTGTCCACATAGTAAAACCTTCTTCATAGACCCCATATTCTGCCTCATCTATATATAAAATAAACTCTCTCATCTCTCCCACCACCTTTTTATAATTTCTTGGTCTAATGTTAAACTGCGACTCTTAAAATACGCTTTTAAGTTTTCCCTTTTAAAAGCTGTTATTATTCTATTGCCATCAAAAGTTAAAAAATACCCATTATCACTCATTGCATTTAATTGATTTTGTTTTTCTTTGTGTGGAGCTGTTTTGTTTATAGAATTTAGTGCCTTTACAATTTATATGCCTTGCTTTGCCAAATGGCAGCATTTTTCTTATAGTTTTAGCGTTATCTTTTAAAAGATAATTCTCTACTAAAATCCTTATAAGCTTTTACAACTTTTTACAAAATTACAGCTTTTTCATCTCTATCTATTTTGATACATGCCGTTTTGTTTGCCAAATAATACTCATACATCTTACAAGCAGGTAGTAAAATAACATCAATGATATTTGAATTTTCAAAGCCTGGCAAATTTAGCGAAACATCTCCGAGTAAATTTGCACTACTTTTGCAAGTTGGCATCAAAAAAGCATTGTGTTTTATAGAAATGTTGTTTTTCCTAGCAAAATCTTCATATGCCATTTTATAAAAATATTGTTTTGTTATATCGCCAATTCCTGGCGTATTTTTTGCTTCATTTTCATCAAGTATTGTTGTGTAGTATTTGGCATCATATATTGAAAGCCCATCTTTGTTGATAGTTACAATATCTGGAATTAGCGTCTTTGTGGCCTCATGAATACTACTGGTTTTAACATCTCTCCACTTTGGTTTTGGAATAATATCTTTTAAAAATTTATTACCATCATTTTCATTACCATCTTTACCACGAAGCCCTAACTCTTTTAATCTTTTTTCTAAGCTATTGTCAAGGACTTTTGAACATATATCTTCCCAAACTAAATTAAAACTAGAAGTTCCTACAAAGGAGATATCACTAGAAGTTTTTTTAATGCTATCTTGTTCAATATATCTTTTTAAAAGCTTTAAGATATCTTGCCTATATGTTATAAACTGAGTTGAAAGCTCTTGATTTAGACGATTTATTATAAACTCTATAGTTCCAAAGTTATCTAGTTTTGCTAAGCTCAAATTTATGGGTGAGATATTTAAAATATTTAAGATATCTTTTAGCTTCTTGCAACCCTCGCTTAACACAAAAGCATGAAGCAGTGTAAAAAAATCCTCTTTATTGCTCCTTTGATTAAGAGTAAATGTATCTAAATAAAATGGAATATTGTTAGAAAAGTATGCTGTGGTTTCGTTGATGGTCTTTTCCCAGCAAATCTCCCCTTCGCCATTTTGCTCGATTATATCATTTTCATTTATGTAAAGCCCATGCTCATAGTAGCTATGAATAAGCTCTAAAACAACCGATAAAAGGTTAAAATTTTCAAGCTCTAGCTCTTCATCAAAGCCTATATTTTGCTGTTTTGACTGATATTTTCTAATAACTGAGATTAGTTGTTTAAGAATTTCATAGTTTTTATCTGATTTTTCATCTTCTATATATTTTGGATAAATGACAAGACAGATATTACCAACAACTATGATCCCAACATATTTAAATACATAATCATCAAATTTATCATTTAACTTAAAATCTTCATCAAGCAGCTCATCTAATTCAAATTTAGAGCAACTTTTTAAATATTTTACGATATTCATCAAAGATAAGTTTTTTAACAGATCCCTAAGCTCTTCATCATCTTTTTCAAAAATGTTTTTTAACTCATCAAAAGAATATCTCTTTAACTCTTTTAGTAGCTTTATATCCATAAATTATTCTTTAGTTTCTTTTATTGGCTCTGTTTTTAATTCCAACTTATCTTTAAATAAATTAAGTGCATCTTTTTGAAATTCTTCACACAATTTTGAGTAAGTAGAGTAGCTGTCTTCAGCAAATAACAGTGACCTGTAAGCTCTAGCTGCATCTTCGTAAAGATACATTAAAACTTTATCTTTAATAACTTCTGTAAGTTTATCTGTAAGTTTACTTGAATCATATTTTTTCAAAATTGACTTTGATATAAAATAAGGACCTATAAGCTTATCTTCAGGTATATTAAGCTTGGATAATCTTTTATTTACCTCTTTTCTAAAATCATCCCATTTGACCACTTCTAAGCTGTTTATTTTAAATTTGTAGTTTGCAAAACTTGCATCTACTGCATCATCAATTCCGATATATCTAAACTCCCATCTTCTTTTAAATGCTGTATCTATGGGCATAACACCTTGATCTGCACTATTCATTGTAGCCCAAATATACAAGTTACTTGGCAAAAACACTCTACTAAAATTTTTACCCATTTTTTTTGCTATATTTGGATTAAGCTTGCTATTGGTTAAGTTTTTCTCTAAAAACTCTCGCAACTCTCTAGAAGCAGCGATTGGATACTCACTATCGCCATTCTCATCTCTATCTAAAAGTTGAAAAATATCTCCAAAAACAGCCGCAACATTTGCTCTATTGATTTCTTCGATAATTAAAAGATAATTTTTATCTTGATTTTGCAAAGCTTTTATAAGTTGTCCTAGTAAAACTCCTGGGATATACTCATATGTTATACTCTCTTGTGTGCCAGGAAATGGCTTAAATGCTCCTACAAAATTTCCATACATATAATTTGGGTGAAAAGTTACACGCTCACAACACTCTTTTTCAAAGTCCTTTTTAGCCTCCTTATTGAGCAAATAGCTCTTCCCAGTGCCGGGCGCTCCAAAAAATATCCTTTGATGTGGCTTATTTATATGCTTTCTATGGGTATCGTTTTTATTTGATTTATCTGAGTTTTGTGTAGATGATTGACTTTCTCTTTCTTTTAAAAAAGCTTCATACTAATTTAATGATGAACTAATGTTGTAATTATTTTCCTTGTTTATATCTTTATAATTGTCAGAATTAACTATACTGTTTTTTATGCCTTGAAAGATATTAGGATCTGATATATTATATATATTTGTATTTGGATTATAATTTGATATATCTTTTAAATATTCGGGCTTTATATATCTAACATAATTTTTGATAGTGCCATATCTTTTTTTATTTTTTTTAAGAAATTCCTCATACTTTTTCTCTAAATTAACTTCGCTATTTTTAATATCCATGACAACACTCTTTTTAATAAAAATATAACTTCCTGTATTATACATAAACATTTTAAAACACAGCCAAGAGTTTACACGTCATTTGAAAATAGTATCAAATCCCTAGTTTTTGTTTTTTCGCCTAATGTTTTTTTATCTTTTAAAATAAGCAGTTTATAGTAGTATCAAATTTAAAAACTCTTTTTTTAAATTTCAATATAACTATATAATAAAATATATTTTGAAATTTAAACTACATAGTCACCTTTAAAAGAGTTTGACAATAGCTTTTTTGCCTCTCTCCAAGTTGGATAAAACTGCTCCACCAAAGCATAAAATCTCTTTGTATGCCCTCTTTCTATGAGATGAGTTAGTTCGTGTATGATGACATACTCTAGACAAATTTTGGGTTTTTTGGCAAGTTCTAAATTTAGCCAAACTCTTTTGTGAGCGATGTTACAACTGCCCCATAGCGTCTTCATCTGCTTTATTTTATACTCATTTGCTCTAAGTCCACTTAGCACTTCACACTTTTCTATACTCTTATCAAGAGTCTTTTTAAGCTCATCTCTATACCACTCTTTTATGGCTTTTTGACGTTTTTCTAAGCTAGAGTTTTTGGGAGTTGTAAGGATAATTTGTGATTGAGATTTTTGCACCGCTGTTTTTTGGCTGCTATAGACAACCTCTAGTTGGTAAGGCTCTCCAAAGAGATAGTGGCGCTCTCCTTGGATAAATTGATAGCGATTTTTTTGCTCATTTTTTATCTTATCTTGCATTTTTTTGATGTAGCCTAAATTTGATAATACAAATTTCTCTATCATCTCATCGCTACAAATGGCTGGCGCACTTACCACAATCCTCGCATCTGGCGCCTTTACCCTTAGGTAGATGTTTTTTTGGCCACGCTTTTTGGTTATCTCTACGCTGAAATTAGCAACTATTTTTTCATATCTTTTCATCTACTTAACTCGCAAATTTAGCCTAAATATTATCATATAAAAGTAAAATATCTTTTTTAAAATTTGCCGTAAGATTTTCTTTCATAAAAATAGCCTTAAAAATTTATATGATTAAATTTTAGCAAATTTAATTCTGACATTTGTTAGTGTTTTACTTTGTGATACTACTAAACGTCTTTAAAAACTTTTCATTTTCTGCATTTTTATTGCTCTTAAAAAATGGAAATCCGATTACTGTTAGATTGCTGTTATCTTTGCTGTATTCGCCACTAAGAAATTCAAGCAATGTCTCTTTCCAGCTATCTATCCCTTTGCCATCACCTGATAAATGCCCACCTTTTGGCTCAAAGATATATTCAGCAGTTAAATTTCCTTTATCGGCTTCATCTTTTTTAATACCAAAAAATATAAAATCAGGCTCAAATCCAAGCCCATAAGTATCACCATCTTTTCTATTGTCAAAAATTTTAAATTCCTTAAAGCCGTCATTTCTAAAAATAATCCACTCTTTAAATATAGCATCAATTTGCATTTTTCTTGATTCTATAAATTCAACAAATTCTATCTCAAGATTGCTATCATGTGAGTATTTATCATAATACATCCACTCCCTTGCATCTCTTATATCTAGTTTTTGCTTGACAATAACTCTATCATCAAAAGCTTTTTTATCTAATTTTTCTATGTTAAAATCGCTTACTTCATATTCATCTTGTTTTTCAAGCATTATTTTTTGAAGATTGTTTAGGATATATTCGCATATACTAAGGCTATTTTGTATATTAAATTTTTGTTCTTTGTCAAATAAAAAATCTAAATTTGATAAATACTCATAAAACTCTACTCTACTTTTTACACCAAATTTAGTTGCAATTTCACTAAATTTAAGACCTATTTTATTGAATGCTTTCTGAAATATTGAAAAATCAATACACTCTTTTAATCTCATAGATCTTTTGAAATTTGTATCTTTCCTATGTTCTTCTTTAAAAATATCAGAGTTTATAATATCATTTGAAAAAAGTGGAATATCTATACTTCTTAGCCTATGTTCTACACTTGTTTTTTCAAAGCTATCAAATAAAGAGTAAAAGTCTTTTTTATATCTTTTGTTGGTTACATAATAAATATTGTATTTAGATGTAATGTCTTTAGCTTTCTTTGTAGGTTTTAACGCAATTCTTTTTTCTTCAAGTTCTACAAATAAGCCATTTTCTACCATTGATTTATTTAGATTCTCGATATAATCAACATCATTAGTTGTATGATATGAAAGCTGTTCGATGACACTTAAAGGGTTAGTTAAATCATCATCAAATTTTCTAATATATCTGTTTTCAACATCTCCAAATGGAAAATATCTTGCTCCTCTACCTATAAGTTGAGCCTCTTGTGTTGTTACTCTGCTTGTTTTTTTACCTTCTCCCAAACGAACAATATCAAATAAATTTAATACATCCCAACCTTCATTTAGTTTATCGACTGCAAAAATAACTCTTATATTGTTATCTTTATCTTCAAGGCTATTAAGAAGTAGTTGATTGTCTTTACTCTCTGCATCTTTTTTTTCATTTACATCTAAAATAATCTCTTTTTTAAAGCTATTTTTTATAAGATTTACAATAGTATTCTCATAGGAATTGCCATATTTGCTTATAAAATACTCTTTGCTTTGTAAAAACAAAGGATTATTATGCGATGATAAATAAAATTCCTCTATATCTTTGCTAGTTAAATTTTCTATTAAACTTTCAAATTTAATCTTATTACTTTGTGAATCTTTGATAATTTCACTTTTAAATAAAATCACAGGCTTAAGAGAGATTTTATTATTATTAGCCAAAATTTCTCTATATAAGCTAAGTAAAACTGCACCTAAAAATCTAATCTTAATATCTCTGTTTTCATATTTGGATAAAAGAATCCTTTTTGAGTATCCTGCATTACAAAATTTTTTAAGATCATATTTAAAAACTATAATATCTCTATATTTTTCAAGCACATTTTTATCTTTTGGAATAGTTGCACTAAACTCATACATTAAGTTTTTTGGATTGCTATTATATGCTTGTTTTATGATGGTTTCCCAGCTTAATTCATCTTCTTTTTCTGCTTTTGTGCTTGCATTTAAGTGATGTGCTTCATCAGCTAAAAATACAAGCTTTTTACCTTTTAGATCATCGAGTGTTATAGAGTTTTCTCTCTCATTCGTAAAAAGAGAAAAAAGTCCTTGAACGGTGCTAAAATAAATATTTATTGCATTTTCTTTACTCTCAATTAAATTATTTATTATATTTATATCAACTCTTTTTGAGTCTATTATTATCTCATCACTATATAAATACTTGCTTGATTTTGGATCGGCAAAATTTATTTTAGTTTTTTCTAAAATCGCAGTTGAGTTTACAAAAAAGATAAAGTTATTGTAACCCTTTTTATAACAATCAAGTATCAAAGCAGCCATTATCATAGTCTTGCCACTTCCTGTTGCCATATTAAACATTAAGTGCCGTTTTGGTTCTTTTATCTCTTCATTTTTTAAATAGTGCTGTAGGGCTTTTTCTTGATACTCTCTAAGTTCATTTTTTAAATTACTGGTAATATGAGTTCCTATTTTAGATACGCCATATTTTTCTATATCTTTTTCTAGTTCATCACTATATGTTTGGATATTTTCTTCAAATAAACTAGACATTATATCTCTCCATAAAATGCTTTATTTAAAGCTTTTGTATTGCTATCTACCTCATATGTAACATCATCAATATCACTTAGTAAAACATAGTCCATATTGCTATCTAAACAAAGATTTAAAACCTCTTTTTTCTCATTTAGGCTTAAATTTACAAACTCTTTATCTTTGGCTATATCTCTTAAATTTATTCTATAATCAATAAAAGCAACTTTTTGAAGTTTTTTATAAATTTGATCTAACTCTTTATCATCTTTTGCTTTTAAAATTTCTTTTTTAAATATTTCATTTAAAGGCATAAGTTTTGCATAGATAAAACTTCCACCACCTTGCCAATTTAGTGTTTTACTAATTCCACCTTGCTCACCTTCAATTACTTTTTTAAGCCTTTCAATGCTTACATTTTCTATATAATCCATCTGCTCAATTCCGATATATTGCCTATTCATTTTATGAGCAACTGCTGCAGTTGTGCCACTTCCTAGGAAAAAATCCATAACGATATCGTTTTCGTTAGTTGTCATGCTTATAATATCTTGTATTAAAAACACAGATTTAGGGTAGCTAAAACTATCGGATAATTGAAGTTTTTGCAATACTTTAGTGCCATTAGCAGATGCATCGTATCTTGAACCATACCACATAGTTTTTGCTTTTTCTTTAGTTTTTAATCTATCTTTTACATAGATGTTATATTCGTTTTTGTTATTAAGAACAACTTCTAGCTCTGATAATGAATTTGCTACTTTATTTTTTGACCAACGCCATACTCGCATAATGTCTACTCCCATTGGCATTATTTCTATCCATTCATCTGTATTGTTTGGAATTTCTACTGATATTTGTTTTTTATTTATATTATAATATATTGGATAGCATAAATTTTTACGCTTATCAGGAGTTGAATTACTTCCAGTTCTTCTCAAGGGAACTAACTTGTATCTTGAAATGCTGTCTTGTTTATTATATTTTAATAATTTGTCTTTATCTTTATTAATATCATATACGCTTGTAAGATTGATGTTTTTTGCATATATGATGCAATACTCAGAAGATGTAGCTAAAAATTTTGAATCACTTCTTCCACCAGGATTAGTTTCTATAGAAATCAAGCCTATTCTATTTTCTCTACCAAAAATCTCATCCAATAAAACTCCTAAATAAAATAACTCACAATGGTCTATTGAACAACAAAAAATACCATCATCTTTTAAAAATTCTCTTGCAACTTCAACTCTATTTTTTATAAAAGTTAGCCAAGTTGAATGATTAAAATTATTATTATATGCAAAAGTGCTTGCATCAGTTTGTGTATTGTAAGGAGGATCGATGTAAATGAGTTTGACGCGACCTGCGAAATTTGATTTTAATGTATGAAGTGCTAAAAGATTGTTGCCTTTTATGATGAGATTATCACAAATTGTATCAAGTGGTAAATTTCTAGCTCTGTTTAATTCTAAATTTCTACTGAATTTAATAAAATTTTCAGCCGCACTGATTGCTGATTGCTGATTGCTGATTGCTGATTGCTGATTGCTGATTGCTGATTGCTGATT
>NZ_CAMYFP010000008.1 GCF_947255105.1 uncultured Campylobacter sp. | reverse complement strand
CGGAGTTAAGATTAATGATAAAGGTATAGATGCAGGAAATAAAAAGATAACCAATGTTGCATCAGGTGATATTGCAGATGGTAGCACAGATGCAGTTACAGGCGAAAAGGTTAAAAGCTACATTGATAGTAAACAGTTCTTAACAAATGCAAATTTAGCAGAGAAAGTAACAGAGAGTCTTAAAACCAACATTAAATCAAACGATTTAGATGTAGCTACAACAACAGGTAGTAATGATGTAAATATCAACCTAAAAGCAGGCTCAGTAAAAACAGATAAAATTGCAAATGGTGCTGTAACCAAAGAAAAGATTGCAGCTGGTGCCATAACAGCAGATAAAATTGCAAACAACACCATCACAAAAGAAAAGATGGATAGCACTCTAGTTAAAAATATTGAAAACGCCTCTAAACTAGCAGATGGCAACATAACATTTGGTGCAGACTCAGGAACAGCAAAAGCTGCTAAATTTGGCGATAAAATCAACATAAAAGGTGGAAATAACATTAAAACATCTATCAATGGAAATGATATCTCTGTAGCTCTAAGTGATACTCTAACAGATATTAAATCTCTAGCATTTACAAGCGGAGTTAAGATTAATGATAAAGGTATAGATGCAGGAAATAAAAAGATAACCAATCTTGCAGATGGAACAGAAAATGGTGACGCAGTAAATTACAAGCAGTTGCAAGATGTCAAAGCTCTTATAGGTGGTGGCGTTAGCGCTCACGATTTTGAAGAGCTTAAAAAGCAGGTCAATAAAATAAACGAAGAGGGCACAAAAGGCTTTCACATCAACGATATGAAAAATGCCGATGATTCAAAAGCAGAGGGTGCAAACTCTATAGCTGTAGGAGCGAAAGCTAGCACGACCACAGCGGCAGCTGACGCTGTAGCTATAGGAAGTGGCGCCAAAGCAGAGGTTGATTCGGGCGTTGCTATAGGTAAGGACTCAGTTGCAAAAACTGCGGCAGCCAATGCAAATGATGTTTATTTGAAAGATGAAGCAGGGGTAAAAGAGACTGTAAAGGGAAATTTGGGAGCTTTGTCTGTTGGAAATGATACCAATACAAGACAGATAGTAAATGTTGCAGCAGGAACAAATGACACCGATGCAGCAAACATAGCTCAACTAAAAGCTGTGCAAAATATGATACAAAATAGCTCTGCTTCATGGGTAGCGGTCAATCAAACAGGCGGTGCAGCGCCAAGTGCAACTGGCGAAAACTCTGTAGCAGTAGGTCACAACTCCAAAGCAACTGGTAAAAACTCTGTAGCTATAGGTGCAGGATCTGATGATGGTGGAGAAGAGAATGTTGTTTCAGTGGGTTCAAGTGGCAATGAAAGACGCATAACCAATGTTGCCGAAGCCAAAAATGAGACCGACGCTGTCAATCTTGCTCAACTCAAAAAGAGCCTTCAAAATCTACAAGCTCAAAATCTCTCCGGCGTATATGAGGCGATAGATGAGCTAAGAGATGATAGTAGGGCGGGAGTTTCATCGGCACTTGCTATTGGCAATTTGATGCAATCCACCATACCTGGCAAAGGACTTATCTCTTTGGGCGCTGGATACTATAAGGGTCAAAGTGCTACAGCGCTTGGTATTTCTAAAATGTCTGACAATGGAAGATGGGTCTTTAAGGGCGCGGTAAGCTATGATAGCCAAAGAAATGTAGGCGCTGCAGCTTCTATCGGATTTCATTGGTAGGATAGTAGAAGATGAAATTTGAGTTTATAGCGGTTTTTGTAGTTGGAGTTTTGCTTGCAGGATGTGCCTCTTCGTATAGTGGCTACATCCCAAAAGATGGTGTTGTTAGTTATAGTGATGTAAAGTTTCCTGCAAAAGATGAGGCGTGGATAAAGGGTGGAATTTACACAGACAAAGAGAAAATAAAAAAGCTAAAAGTTGGGCAGAATAAAAGTCAGATAATGAAGCTCATCGGTCATCCGCACTTTGGCGAAGGCTTTTTTGGAGTTGTTGAGTGGGACTATATCCTCAACTTCACAAACAGCGACAAAAGTGTCACAACATGCCAATATAAGATAGTTTTTGATAGAGATTTTGTTGCAAGGAGTATCTTTACTAAGCCGGTTGATTGTGTAGGGAGCGCTGTTGTAGTGCCAGTTGTAGCACCAAAGATAGAGCAGGAAGAAGAGGAGAAAGAGCTGGGCGAGAGCTTCTTTTTTGGTTTTGGGCATGCTATGCTTGACTGGAAAGAGAGAGCACGACTATCAAAATATATAAAGAGCATAAAAGAGATAAAAAGTGTAGAGATAGTTGGATATGCAGACAAAGTAGGAACTGATAGTTACAATGACACGCTCTCTATAAGAAGAGCCGACTATGTAAAGGGCGAGCTTGTAAGGCTTGGGATAGATGAGTCCATCATCAAGACAAGTGGCAAGGGCAAAAGTACCAAATTTAGAACTTGCCAAAAAGATAGCTCCAAAGATGTCTATTTGAAATGCCTAAAGGCAAATAGAAGAGTCAATATAGTTATTAACCAAATTTAGCCATCAAATTTGGTGGCTAAATTTCAAAATGGTTCAAGTCCGAAGTGGGGTGAAGTTGTAGCTCTTCAAAGCTTATAAAACGCCCCTTTTTATAGCCATCAACACCAGCTCTTGCTATCATAGCGGCATTGTCAGAGCAAAACTCAAGCGGAGCAAGAAGTAGTGAGGTGCGGTTGTGATGACAGAGTTTTTCTATCTCCTCTCTTAAGTAGAGGTTGGCACTAGCACCGCCAACTATGCTAAAGTTTTTAAACTGCTTTATCTCAAAAATCTTTTTTAGTCTGTCAACTATGTGATCGCAGGCTGTTTTTTGAAATGAGGCAGCGATGTCAAGCTTGCTTTGATAGTCGTCTTTGTCTAGCTTTTCTATGGCTATGCGGACTTGATTTTTAAGTCCTGAAAAACTGTATTCTAGCCTGTTGCTTCCCTTTAGTGGTACCGTAAAATCAAACTTTTTGCTATCGCCACTTTTTGCTAATTTTTCTATAATTGGGCCACCGGGATAGCCATAAGAGAGCATTTTAGCAACTTTGTCAAAGCTCTCGCCAAAGCTATCATCTGTGCTTTTTGCGATGAGATTTATAATGCCACTATCATCGATATCTAAAACCATAGTATGTCCGCCACTAACTAACAAAACGCCCAAAGGTAGCACCAGTTCTTTGTCTAAAAAGAGCGAATAGATATGTCCTATAAGGTGGTTGATGGCGATGAGCGGTAAATTTAGCGCCACGCTTAGGCTTTTTGCCATTGTAACGCCGCTTATGAGGCTCACGCTAAGCCCTGGTTCGTTGGTGACTGCTATGGCCTTTATCTCTTTTAGACAGGGCTTAATGTTTTTTAATATCTCAACTAAAGCCGTTGTATGAAGTCTTGCGGCAAGTTCAGGCACAACTCCGCCATATTTGGCATGCTCTTTTTCTTGTGATATCTTTTGATAAAAAACAAGCTCTAGACTCTCTGTTTTCATGAGTGCAAGTGAGCTATCATCGCAACTACTCTCAATGCCAAGTATCATCTCTCTCCTTTAAATCAGTTCAAATTTAGCTGTTGGCAAAACTCTCTTACCTTTTTATCGGCTACAAATATCTCTTTTATATCGCTAAATTTAGAGCTACCAAACCTATTCAAACTATCAAATACTATTTTCTTTATATCGGTGAATTTACACTCATTGTTTAAAAACTTCTCAACAAAAATCTCATTTGCAGCATTGATGATAACGCCTAGATTTCTATTTTGCAAAACTTCGTTTTTTAGAGTAAAGAGTGGATATTTGTCCTTGTCAATCGGCATAAATTTGAGCTCTTTTAGCTTCATGATATCAAAGTTATCGATGATTGGTGAGTTTAGTTTTTTGCCAAGTCCCTCAAAAACAGCGCTAGCAATAGCTAGTTTCATATCTGTTTGGCTGATGTGTGCTGTAGTTGAGCCATCTACAAAATCAACAAATGCATGTATCGTTGATGTTGGTTCTATGATTGCATCGATATTTGCCACATCAAAGAGCCAAAAGCCCTCTAGCACTTCAAAGAGTTTGTTTGCCATAGTTGCGCTATCAATGGTGATCTTAGCACCCATAGACCAGTTTGGATGCTTTAGTGCCATTTGTGGAGTTACGTTTTTTAGCTCTTTTAGTGGAGTATCTCTAAAAGCACCGCCACTTGCTGTGATAATGAGTCTTTTTGGAGCGGGACTGTTTTGTAGTAGAAATTTAAGTCCAAAGTGCTCGCTGTCTATTGGCAAAATCTTTTTTGTATCGAGAAACTTACCAGCTACAACTAAACTCTCTTTGTTGGCAAGGGCTAGTGTTTTGCCAAGAGCTTGTATCTCTACGCTTGGCTCCATTCCTGCAAAGCCAACGAGCGAGTTTATAACTAGCTTGCTATCACACTCCCTTAACATCTCCAAAAGTCCAGAGCTGCCATAAAAAACTCTATCGTGCTTAACTTTATCTTTTAGCTCTTTGCTACCAACACAGACAAATTTAGGGCAAAAGAGCTCTATTTGTTCGTTTAGAAGTGCAACATTGCTTTTGCAACTAAGCGCTTCTATGGAGATGTTAAATTTCTTAGCTAGACTTAGAGTATTTGTGCCAATGCTTCCAGTTGAGCCTAAAACTACCATATAAGCACCAATACAGCGCCAACAGCGCCAAAGAGATAGCCATCTATCCTATCTAACATACCGCCATGTCCAGGGAAGAGTGAGCCGCTATCTTTGATGTTGGCAGCTCTTTTGAGATAACTTTCAAAGAGATCGCCAAAAATTCCAAAAAGAACAACTATGAGAGAAAATTTAAAAACTACAGCCATCTCAAGCTCTTCGATAAAGAAAAAGCCAAAGATAGTGCCAAAAAGAGTGCCACAACAAAGTGCGCCGACAACGCCCTCTAATGTTTTGTTTGGCGAAGAGGGGCTAAAGGCTCTTTTGCCAAATTTTTTGCCTAAAAAATATCCGCCGCTATCGCTTGCGATGATGGCAAAAAGCAGCCAGGCAAAATAGGCGATACCAAAGTCTTTATAGAGGCTAAAGAGCAAAAATAGTGGCGCCAAAGGATAAATAAATGGCAAAAGTGGCTTTAGACTTGGAGATTTGTTGTAGGCTAGAAAACTTGCTATGACTATTAGATAGAGCATTATCACGCATATTGCAAGGATAAAAGGGGCGCTACTAGATAGTGATAGCAAAAGATAGCAAAAAAGAGCGATAACTATAAGTTTGCTCTCCTCTATGTTGTAGATTTTGAGACTCTCAACAAAAGCAAAGGCGATAACTACGCCAAAAAGTAGATAGTTTAACCAAAAATTATCAATCCAGATAAGCAACAAAAATGCTACAAGCAGTATCGAAGCTGTAATAATCCTAGTTTTCATAACTCTCCTTTTTTTGTTATATTTTACTTAAATTTGGTAGTTTATAGGGTGATTTTTATAGTTTTGTAGTCAGTGTAGGTGACATTTGCACCTTGAACGACCTTGACATTTGCTCTTTTTGTATAATCAACTAAATATGAGCCGCTCTCTTTGGTGCTAAAAGTTGCACAAATCTTTGCAGCAAAATACAAAATGGCGTTATCAACATTTTTTTTCGAGCTTTTTATGATGACATGGGCAGATGGACTATCTTTTAGATGAAGCCAGAGGTCGTCTTTTTTTGAGTTTTTTAGCAAAGTTTCGTTGCCTTTTGCATTTTTGCCAACTAGGACTTTATACTCTTTGATGTAAAATTCCTCTATGTTTTGGTTCTCTTTTTGCTCTTTTTTATGCCCACTTCGCTTTGGTAGCAAAACTTCTATCTCCTCTTTGCTTTGTGAGTTTAGGATAAGTTTTTTAAGAGTTAAAAAATACTCTTTTCGCTCATTTAGATTTTGCTTTTCTATCTTTAGTCCGCTAGCCTTTTGTCTTAGCTTTTTGCTCTCATTAAAAAGTCTATTGGCTTCAAATTTAGGGCTGTTTTGGAGGCTAAATTTCACCTCTTTTCCATCTTCTTGCATAAGGCTAAACTCTCTTTGATACTCTTTGAGTCTATATAAATTTGCAGTTAAAAGTGCCGCTTTTTGCGATAGTTCGTCTGATTGTCTTTGTAGCTCTTCTTCTTTTTGAAGTGCGGCGATGTTGTTTTCTAGTGCTTCTATGCGTTTTTCTATCCAAGATATTTTTACCTTTTTTATCTCATCAAGCTCATTTTGTGCTATTTTGTCATACTCATTTTTAAAAAAAAGTTCAAAATCAACAATCTTTTCAACAGCTCTCTCTTTTATCTCAAATGGCTCAAGCTCTTTAAATTTCGTCGCTATCTTTATCTCTCTGTTTTTGCTGATGGTGTGGCTAAGTGCCTCTATGATGATGTTTTGCTCATCGCACAATATGACATTTGTAAAACGTCCTGTAAATTCAAAATAGAGTCTGCTTTCAATGCTTTTGTAACTCTGCTTTTTACTAAGACAGAGCTTTAAAACTCTGTTGTTTTTAAGTGTTTCGATACTTTTGATATAGGCTCCATTTGCTCTTTTGAAAAGTGCGATATCAAAGGGTGCTCTATACTCTTTTGTCTCCAAAAAAAGGTCAGTTTTGTAGATAGCAGAGCCATTTTTACGCATATCAAAAAAAAGCGTGTAGTGGTCAAATTTAAGCTCCAAAACTCTATCGCCAACTCTTTTTATGGTGCTAAGTTGCTTAAAGTGCTGTAAAAAGTCGGTTATTTGTAAAAGATGTGCATATTTCATAGGGCTAATTATAGTTAAATTTAGCTCTATATTGCAATAAAAGTGCCAAATTTGGCTCTATAAATTTAAGCAATCTTGCTAAAATAGCTACTTAAAATAGCAAAAGGGCAGAAGATGAAACAGACAATTACAGAAAAAATTTTCTCACAACATGTAGGCAAAAAGGTCTTTGCAGGCGAGATAGTAGAGAGCAAGATAGATATGGTCATAGGCAACGATATCACAACTCCTATCTCTATAAGGCAGTTTGAACTAAGTGGCGCCAAAAAGCTTGCCAATCCTGATGGCTTTGCAATTGTGATGGATCACTACATTCCAACAAAAGATATTGCAAGCGCCAATCAAGCAAAAATCTCAAGAGAGTTTGCATATAAGCACAACCTAAAAAACTATTTTGATGAGAAAGATCTGGGTATCGAGCATGCACTTTTGCCACAAAAAGGGCTTGTTGTAACGGGCGATGTGATAATTGGAGCTGATTCTCACACCTGTACTCATGGCGCACTTGGAGCTTTTGCTACGGGTATGGGCTCTACTGACTTGGCATTTGCCATGATAACTGGCAAAAATTGGTTTAAGGTGCCACCATCAATAAAGGTCATTTTCAAGGGCAGACTTGGCGAACATGTTTATGGAAAAGATCTGATACTTGAAGTTATTAGAAGAATTGGCGTTGATGGCGCTCTTTACAAAGCTTTGGAGTTTTGTGGCGATACGATAGAGGGCTTAGAGATGGATGATCGCTTTAGTATGTGCAATATGGCGATAGAAGCAGGTGCAAAAAGTGGAATTATAGCCTATGATGAGAAGACAAAAGAGTTTTTTAAAGATAAAAAGATAGCAAGAGAGCTACGTATTCATCACTCAGATGAGGGGGCAGAGTATGAGGCGGTTTTAGAGATCGATGTAGAGAGGCTTAGTCCTTTGGTGGCCTATCCATTTTTGCCAAGCAATGGAAAGAGTATAGAGAATGCTGTAAAAGATGATATCTCTATCGATCAAGCCTTTATAGGAAGCTGTACCAATGGACGACTTAGTGATTTGAGAATTGCAGCTTCAATCCTAAAAGGGCGCAAAGTTGCAAGAAAAACTAGACTAATCATCACACCCGCAACACAGCAAATTTTACTTCAAGCGCAAAAAGAGGGCTTGATAGAGACCTTTATAGAGGCGGGCGCAGTGGTAAGCAATCCAACTTGTGGTGCATGTCTTGGCGGATATATGGGGATTTTGGGCGATGGCGAGAGATGTATCTCTACAACAAATAGAAATTTTGTAGGCAGAATGGGCGATAGGACTAGTGAAATTTATCTTGCTAACTCAGCCGTTGCAGCAGCCTCAGCAGTGGCTGGAAAGATAGCCGATCCAAGAGAGCTTTGATCTATGGATGTTTGTGTCATCTTAGCAGGCGGAATGAGTAGCCGTATGAAAAGAGATAAAACTCTTTTGGAATTTAGCAGCTTTGCCTCATTGACGCACTATCAATATGCCAAATTTAAACCCTATTTTAAAGAGATTTTTATAAGCGCCAAAGAGCAGAAATTTAGCCCACCGCTTCCACTTATAAAAGATAGTTTTAGTGACTATTCTCCAATGGGCGCACTCTATAGCATACTTAGCAACTTCAAAGAGAGAAGAGTTTTTATCATCTGTGCTGATATGCCATTTGTAGAGATAAAAAGTGTTGAACTTCTTTTTAAGCAGGGCAAAGAGTATGATATCTATGTAGCAGCAGATGATGAGTTTAGCCATAGTTTGTGCGGTTTTTATAGTGGCTCTGTTGCAAGGATTGCTAAAAAACTCTATGAAAATGGAGAACATCAAGTCTCAAAACTTTTCAAAGAGTGCAGCTTTGGCGAGTATAAATTTCAAAACAAAGAGCAATTTTTCAATATAAACTATCCAAATGACTATCAAGTGGCGATACAAGGTAACTTATGAAAAAAATAGTAGCAATTTTTTTAACAACTTTTCTCTATGCAAATGCTCTAGATCTAAATAATACAGAGTCAAACAGCACAGGCAGCCTCTATATAATGGGTCAAAAAAGCCAAGATGTAGGCGATATAAAAAGTGCGATGAGATATTATAAACTAGCCTATGAGCTATCAAAAGAGGACACAAATGAGAGCCAAAACCAACATAAAAAAAATATTGATGAGGTAACAAAAGACAAAAGTAATGATTTTGTGGCTGATTTTTGGGGGATAAGAGTTCATGAGCCAAACTATCTAATCTGGAGTTATGATAGCTCTAGCAAAGATGATAGAAGACAAAACGAGCTAAACTTTCAACTGAGTTTGGAAAAACCACTATACACCGGACTTTTAGGGCTAAATGAGAGCTTCTTTTTTGGATATACGCAAATATCGTGGTGGCAAATTTTTCAAGACTCTTCGCCATTTAGAGATACCAACTATCAACCTGAGTTTTTTTTAGAAATTCCCATAAAAGACAATCATCTAAAAATACTAACTTTGGGACTACTTCACCAATCAAACGGCAAAGATGGCTTAGAGTCAAGATCTGTTAATAAAGCCTATTTAGAGAGCAAATTTGAGTTTGATAATTTCAAATTTACACCACGAATTTGGCATGCTTTTTCGCTAGATAAGACAAATAAGGATTTTGCAAAATATTATGGATATGGGGAGTTAAATCTGAGCTATGAGTGGCATAAAAATAATATTTCGTTAATGTTAAGAAACAACTTAAGAAAAGAGAATAAAGGCGCAGCAAGGTTATCATGGAGCTACTCTCTCAAAAATGGATTAGGAGTCTATCTGCACTATTTTAGCGGTTATGGCGAGAGTTTGGCTGACTATAAAAATAGCGTTGATAAGATAGCCATTGGATTTGTCATAGTTAAGTAGCTTATCGCAGATCTGGATCTAGGTATTTTTTCTCAAGTAGAGTTTTTTGAAGCTTTGAGTTTTCCTCTTTTAATCTGTTTATATCGCTATATAGCTCTTTTTGCTCTATTTGTAGCTTTCTTAAGACCTCATAGCCTCTCTTTCCAAAAAGCAGCTCTCCAAAATATATCCCGCACAACACAAGCACAACAACCCAACAAGAACCCTTAAGCACCTTTGCCAAAAGGGTCCTTTGCTTTGTGAAGAGTAAATTTAACAAAAAACTCAACTTATAAACTCATTGCTCTCTTTTGCAATCTCTAAAAGCCTGTTGTATTTGGCATTTCTCTCACTTCTTGAGGTTGCGCCTGTCTTTATCTGACCGGCATTTGTAGCTACTGCTAAGTCTGCTATAAAGCTATCTTCGCTCTCGCCGCTTCTGTGGCTTATAATTGTTTTATAGCCACTTCTTTGTGCAAGGCGAATAGTTTGAAGAGTTTGTGTTAGGCTTCCTATTTGGTTTGGTTTGATAAGGATTGCATTTGCAACTCCCTTTTTTATACCCTCTTGCAGTATCTCTTCATTTGTTACAAAGAGATCATCTCCTACTAGTTGAACTTTGTCGCCAAGCCTTTTGGTAAGCAAAGCCCAGTCCTCCCAGTCATCTTCGCTAAGTCCATCTTCTATGGAGTAGATAGGATATTTTTCACAAAGACTTTCATAGTAGTCGATTAGCTCGCTACTACTAAACTCTTTTCCCTCAACTTTGTATTTACCCTCTTCATAGATCTCACTTGCAGCCACATCAAGAGCAATTTTTATCTGTGAACCAAGTGCATAACCAGCTCTTTTTACAGCCTCGATGATAAGCTCTATCGGCTCTTCGTTGTTGGCTAAATTTGGAGCAAAACCGCCCTCATCGCCAACTGCAGTGCTGTAGTCTTTCTCATCCAAAAGCGCTTTTAATGCTTGATAGACCTCAGCGGCTGCTCTTAGAGCGTCATCAAATGTATGCATACCAAAAGGCATTATCATAAACTCTTGAAAATCAACACTATTGTTTGCATGTGCGCCGCCATTTATGATGTTAAACATCGGTATTGGAAGTAAAGAAGCATTGATACCGCCAAGATATCTATATAGTGGCAAATTTAAGCTATTTGCCGCAGCTCTTGCAACAGCCATACTCACACCTAGCACGGCATTTGCACCAAGATGAGAGTAGTTTTTGGTGCCATCGAGCTCTAGCATGGTATTATCTACCTTTTTTTGGTCATAAGGAGAGAGTCCTATTAGCTTTGGTGCAATAACGCCCTCTATGTTGGCAACAGCCTTTAATACACCTTTTCCACCATATCTTTGGTCCTTATCTCTTAACTCTAACGCCTCTTTTTTACCAGTACTTGCGCCACTTGGCACGATTGCAGAGCCACTACTTCCATCACTTAGAAAAACATTGGCTTTTATAGTTGGGTTTCCTCTGCTATCTAGCACCTCTAGTGCTGTTATGCTGCTTATTGTTATCATTCATCATCTCCTTTGTCTTGGCTATCATCATCATCGCCCTCTGATGGCATAACGCCTATTTGCTCTTTTATTTTGCTCTCTATCTCATCTGCAATAGCTGGATTTTCTTTTAGGAAAATTTTGGAGTTCTCTCTACCTTGACCAAGTCTAGTAGCACCATAACTAAACCACGCACCGCTTTTATCTACGATATCTAACTTAACTCCATAGTCTATAAGCTCGCCAAGTTTGCTAACGCCCTCGCCAAACATAATGTCAAACTCAGCCACTCTAAATGGTGGAGCCACTTTGTTTTTAACAACTTTCGCCTTTACTCTGTTGCCGATACTTTCATCGTTTTGTTTGAGTGTGGCAATTCTTCTAATATCTATCCTAACAGATGAGTAAAACTTAAGTGCATTACCGCCTGTTGTTGTCTCTGGCGAACCATAGCCCATCATTCCTATTTTCATACGAATTTGGTTGATAAAAATAACTGTTGTCCCCATCTTGCTTACAATACCTGTAAGTTTTCTAAGAGCTTGCGACATAAGGCGGGCTTGAAGTCCCACATGTGTATCGCCCATATCGCCCTCAATTTCGCTTTTTGGAGTAAGTGCTGCAACGCTATCTACAACTATAAGATCAATTGCTCCACTTCTTGCCAAAGTCTCTACGATATCTAGTGCTTGCTCGCCAAAATCAGGCTGTGAAACATAGAGATTGTCAGTATCTACTCCTATATTTGATGCATACTTTACATCAAGAGCATGCTCAGCATCTACAAAGGCACAAATTCCACCCTTTTTTTGACACTCAGCTATGATTTGAAGTGTAAGAGTTGTTTTACCGCTACTTTCTGGTCCATAAATTTCTACAACTCTGCCCTTTGGAACGCCCCCAATTCCAAGAGCGATATCAAGTCCAATTGAACCTGTTGATATGCTATCTATCGGCTCAACTTCTCTATCGCCCAATCTTACCAAAGTCCCTTTTCCAAAGGCTTTGTCGATCTGTTTTAAGGCTAGGTCGATTGATTTTTTCTTGCTTTCATCCATAAGAAACCCTTAAATTAAAATAACTACTATTATAATATACTATTACTTTTAATTAATTTAAGTAACAAAGGGTTTCTTTTTACAAAAAAATAAGCCAAAGTTGATTAAGATAGAGCTTAAAAGGAGAGTAGATGAAAAAGCTAATAGAGGTTGCACATTCGCCAGACGCCGATGACATTTTTATGTATATGGCTATCAAATTTGGTTGGGTTGGAAGTAGTTTTTTGGAGTTTAGCAGCAGATCTGATGATATCGAGAGCTTAAATTTAGCCACTTTAAGAGGAGAGTATGATGTAAGTGCCATAAGTTTTGCACTCTATCCCTACATCAAAAATGACTATGCACTTTTAAATACCGCTGTTAGTTTTGGGGAGGGCTATGGTCCAAAACTCATAAGAAAAAAAGAGCACCAACTAAAGCCAAATTTCAAAGTTGCATTAAGCGGCGAGCATACTACAAATGCCCTTTTGTTTAGAGCTTACTATCCAAAGGCTAGAGTTGTTTATATGAATTTTTTAGATATTCAAGAGGCGGTGCTTAGTGGCAAAGTCGATGCTGGTGTGCTTATACATGAGAGCATTTTGGATTTTGATAGTTCGCTCTGTGTTGAAAAAGAGCTTTGGGATATCTGGTGTGAGCTTGGAGGCGATGGGCTTCCTTTGCCACTTGGTGGAATGGCTATAAGAAGAAGTATCCCGCTAACTGATGCGATAGAGGCGCAAAGAGTTTTAAGCAAAGCAGTTGAAGTTGCCACAAAGCACAAAAAACTTCTTTCGCAAATGCTGCTTGCAAGAGGACTTGTTAGAGTTGATGAGATAAAACTTGATAAATATTTAGATCTCTATGCCAACAAAGAGTCAATAACTCTAAGCGATATACAGCTTCAAGCCCTAAATAGGCTCTATAAGATAGGTTTTGATGCCAAGTTTTATGACCAGCCAATAGATATCAACAACTATCTTATTCCAACTGAGTATGAAAAGATAAGGTTTTCGTAGGTGGTTGTTGATTTTAAGAGATATTCATCTATCAAAATTGGTCCTAAGATAGAGCTTTTTAACATCACAAAAGAGAGCTATCCAGAGTTTGATGGTGTCGTTGTAGGAGGCGCTAATAACCTCTTGATATCGCCAACGCCACCTCCTCTTGGTATGCTTGATAAGAGCTTTGATTTTATCAAATTTGATGGGGAATATCTAAGAGTTGGAGGCGCTACAAAGAGTGCAAAGCTCTACAATTTTGCTATGAAAAACGATATTTTTGGATTTGAGTTTCTTAAAAACATTCCAGGCACAATCGGCGGACTTTTGAAGATGAATGCCGGACTTATGGGATATGAGATCTCAAATAACCTTATTTTAGTTGAGTTTTTTGACAAAGAGATTGCAAAAGACGAGCTTAAATTTGGCTATAGAAAAAGTGGGATTGATGAAGTTGTTTTTACTGCTTTGTTTAAGGTAAAAAAGGGCTTTGATCACTTGCTAGCTAACAAGATAGCACAAAATAGAGCCAATCAACCACGAGGTGCTAGTTTTGGCTCCATTTTTAAAAATCCTACACCATTTTTTGCAGGCAAACTGCTAGAAGAAGTCGGACTTAAGGGATATAAGATTGGTGGTTGTGGGTTTAGCGATGCTCATGCAAACTTTCTTATAAATTATGGCGAAGCAACATTTGATGAGGCTCTGTCTTTGATAAATCTAGCTAAAAAGCGAGTTTTTGAAAACTTTGGCATAAAGCTAGAAACTGAGGTTGTGATACTTTGAAAAAGAGATTTTTGATTCTAAATTTAAATAAATTTGTGCTGTTTTAAAACTTAAAATCTACAAAATAAATTTAAAATTTAAGAGAGCAAAATAGCGGTTATAGACAACTTAAAACTATTTTTTAAGTTACATTATCTTGCTTGCTAGAAGGAAGTAAATTTATAAAAAAGTAAATTGTTTTTATTATTATTTTTCTAAATTTAAGATTGTGTAAACAAATTCCACCAATAAAACCAATTATACTTCCTAGAATAATATCTTCAAGCCTTGCTACAATTAAAGTTGTTGCTCCACCACTTATTACTCCACTCATTTCAGCCATATAAACAGTCATCGGAGTTATAAAAATTGTGGCTACACCATAGTGTTTAGTGATTGTAAGTTGTGCTAAAAAGCCAAGAACACCTATTAAAATTGCAATTTGTAGGCTATTTAAATTTAAACGCAGCAAAAAATATACTAAAGCTATTCCTATTGCGGTTCCCAAAATTCTATGAATTTGCCTTGTCCATTTGCTTCTTAAAGTCATTCCTTGTAGGATTGCTAGTGTAGAAATTGGCACCCAATACGCTCTTTCAATGCCTATTATTTGTGCTATTAAAATACTAAATCCAACAAAAAATCCAATTATCACACTATCAACAACTACATTATCAAAGCCATCATATTTTATCTTTTTAATCTCTTCTATTTTTAAAATTTTTGCAGTTAATAAACTATATATAAAGGCAACTATTACAGCCCAAATAGTCCCTAAGACAAAATACCCACTAATTTCTATAAGCTGTGATGTTTTAAAAGGTAAAAAGATAGATATCGTAGCAATCATTATAAAGAAGAAATTTCCAGGGTTTGATAATTGATAAAATCTTACAGTCATTGTTACAATAATAGTTAAAACACATAAAACAATTGGACTTATATGTGGTGAGAAATGCGCCAATCCTCCAAAGATAAAACTTACTATAAAACCAAATCCACAAGCCATTAAAACTATCATTCTATGATAAAGTGGTGTTTTTGGAGTATATAAAAAAAGCATTGTACCCATTGAACTAATAACTGCTAAATGCATATTGTTTAAAAAAGCCCCTACTAAAAGTGGAGCCGACATGCAAAAACCCGTAAAAAATGCAAGATGCCAAGTTGAATCATCTTTATTTATTTCTAATATTTTATTTATTTCGTAACTTATTGTTTTAATGATATTCATAAAATCCCAAAGTCATATTAATTCTAAATATAAATTTTTATAAATCAAGATATTTAATAATCATTGCCTAGATAAAAATGTAGATGAAAAGATATCATCTCAAATAGCCTTTGACAGGGCATAAAAAGCAAAATAG
This sequence comes from uncultured Campylobacter sp., assembly GCF_947255105.1. Lineage (GTDB taxonomy): Bacteria > Campylobacterota > Campylobacteria > Campylobacterales > Campylobacteraceae > Campylobacter_B. Next base: position 52,327 of record NZ_CAMYFP010000008.1, on the reverse strand, counting down.
AGAATAAAAGCAAAAAAAGTTAAGCATGATTTATGCTATATTATAAAAATTAAATGACGCACACAAAATGGTTGGAGGTGCTGCTTTATAAATTTAGCTTTTTATATCGCAAAAGAGATTAAAAAAGCTCTAAAAGATTGCGAGATGAAAAAAGCTAGTAATTTTTAAAATCTAAAAGGATTTGCCATGAAAATCTTACTCTTTTTGCTATTTTGTTTAAATTTAAACGCTTTTACTTATGATGGGCTTAAAAGTTTATATTTTAAAGATATTGATTGTTCTAAATTTGAGTTTAAAAAAAGCGAGAGTAAATTTAGCGTAGATGAGTTAAATAAGGCCATTGAGAATAATGACGAGAGCAAGGTTTTGGAGATTTTGGGAAGTGATAGAGAGCTAAGTTTTAAAAACGATAGTAAAGGCATTAGTCCTTTTATAAAAAACCACAAAACTACAAATAGCATTTTGATAGAAGATATGCTTTTTTGTGCCGATGAAAGGACTTTTAAATTTGGTGTTTATGTGCCGGCTGTTTTGACAGATAAAAAGATAAGCGAAGATGAAACTATCGCTATTTTAAATGAGTTTTTTGATGAGGGATTGGATAAAAATACAGTTTTTTTCTACGAGGATACTGGGCTTTTAAATTTGGCTTTAGTAAATAATAAAATTAAAGTTTTTGACTATCTGCTTGATAAAAATTGTCTTATAAACGATCGCCTTGGAATGGATATTTGGTTTAGTTTTACCAAGATTTTTAGAGATGAAAATATAGCCTTAAATATCAAAACTCCGCGCTCAAAGGAGCTTTTAAATTTATTAAACTCACAAAAATATAAAACGCACCGCACTTTTTGGCTAAATTTGACTGAAAAATTGGTCGAAAAAGGGCTTAATTCTAAAAACTTAAAATATCTATATGTGACATTTGAGTATCTAGGTGATGAAAATGCTACAAAAGAACTTTTAAATTTAGGATATAAAAACGATGTCAAATAAAGTAAGAAGTTTTTGTAGTTACAACAGTTTTTAAAGAGTAGATTTTAAATTTCACTAGCTGTTAAAAAATGGCACTATTGCTGAATTTTTAAAATCTCATCAATTTTATTTAAAATTTGCTCTTTTAAATGAATGCTGTTTTTATCAATCACAACAAATGGCGAGTTTAGAAGCTTTTTGCCATTGTAAAGTGGCTTTTTTCTACTCTTTAGGTCAATTATCTCTCCACCACTTTGCACAACCAAAAAATCCCCCGCCGCAATATCCCAAAGATAGCTATCGCCAAAGCGTGGATAGAGCATGGCTTTGCTTTTTGCAATTTGGCAAAACTTAATTGCTGAGCCAACTCTTTTAAAACTAAGATTAAAGCTATTTGCCAAAGCTATGCGTCTTTTTCCCATTCCACTTCTTCCAAGTAGAAGTAAATTTGGAGTTTTGCAGTCTAAATTTGGTTTTATAAGTTCATCATTTATAAATACTTTATTTTCTCCAGCGCTATAAAAAAGTTCATTTTTAGTTGGTATAAAAATTACAGACAAAATTGGACGAGAGTTTTTTATAAGTGCGATACAGACACAAAACTCACCATTTTTTGCGATAAAATCGCGTGTCCCATCAAGTGGATCAACAAGCCAAAAAGTGTCATCTTCACCCATTTTATCAGCCTCTAAAATGCTCTCTTCAGAGCAAATTTCAATACCAGTTTTACTTAAAATTTTAAAAATAGCTTCATTTGCAGCAAGATCAGCCGAAGTTAGCGGAGAGTTGTCAGGTTTTTGTAGCACTTTGTAGTTGCTGTAATGCGCCAAGATCTCCTTACCAGCAAGAAGTGCTGCATTTTTGGCAGCTAGTAACAGATCATGCATTTTTTAGCCCCTTTCTTTTGTGGATAAGTTTAATAAACACCAGACAAATGACAACTTCAAAAAGGCTTGCAAAAACAAATGAATAGTATGTTTTTTGGGTGATGTAGCCAGTCTCTATGCCGATAGTTGCAACTGCTATTAGAAGCGTTAGAGGCATTGAGAGCGAGAGAGCAAAAAGAATTGTCGGTATAAATTTAAGATTTTTCAAAAATACCACCGCAGAGAGAATTCTAATGACAATAATAGCTCCAACAATCATAGCAATTTGCGATATGACGCCAGGCAGAAAGAGTGAATCTATCTCTATCGTAGAGCCAACATAGGCAAAAAAGATAGGAATCAAAAAGCCAAAGCCAAAGCCAGAGAGTTTGTTTGGTAGGTCTTTTTTGTGGTCAAAAAATGTCGAGATAAAGGTGCCTGCGATAAAGGCGCCAAGAACTACCTTTAGATCTATGATGATCATTATGGCGATAACAAAGCAAAAAAGCGCCATTGAGAGTCTTATATCTTTTTCATCTTTGTCATATTGTGGCATAAGCACTCTTTTGATACCAGGATACCACCAAAATAGCACTTCTAGCCCCTTAAACAAAAGACTTACTGTTATTAAAAATAGCACTAAAACGCCTAAGTTTATAAACAAAGAGCTCCCAAAGCCATGTTTTAGGTAGGCGCCTAAAACTGTTAAAAGTGCGATACTTACAATCTCGCCTATAACGCCTACAAGCATCGCCAAATTTAGCCACTCCTCTTTCTTGCCATAATCCTTATAAAGAGTTGAAAGTATTCCTATGCTTATGAGTGGAAAGATGACTATAAAAAGTGGGCTAAGTCCAAAAATATAGGTGATAAGAGCGGCGAAAAGATACATAAGCACTGTAAAGATGAGTGATTTTTTGAGTATTGTTCTGTCAGTCCTTATAAATATTTTCAAATCCACCTCAGTTCCTGCCAAAAACATAAGATAGTAAAAACCAATGTCTGCAACTAGCTTAAAAAGTTCGTTATGGCTAAAAAGCCCTAGGCTTCCAGCAACCATTCCAAGGAGTATCTCTGTGGGAGCTATTGGTATCTTGATGAGTTTTGCGATAAATGGAGAGGCAAAAATGATAAAAGAAAGGACTATTAAGATGACTATCTCACTCACTTTTTAACTCCAAAATATCCATTTTCTCCTCTATCCAAACTCTTTGCTTTTTTGCTTTTGCACTTACTTTTATAGCGTCCATGCTATCTGTATCTATGTAACAAAACTCATGCAAAGGCCTATTTCTAGCACAAATTTCACCTGGATTTACAAAGATTGTTTTGTCTTTTTTAAAGCACTCAAATGTGTGAGTGTGCCCAAATATACAAAAATCAGTGCCGCTTTTTAGCCACTTTGGTTTGTGCATCAATAAAAATGAAAATGAGCCAAAGCTAAACTCATAGGGCTCGCTGTAGAGGTTAAATTTCTCTTTAAGCTTTTCTAAATGGTGATCGTTGTTGCCAAGAACGGCTCTATATGGAATACCAAGCTCTTTTAAGTCCTTTAGAGTTGTCTTTTCTACAATATCGCCTGCATGAATGATGATAGAAGCGCCTCTATCTTTAAGATAGAGCATCGCCTCTTTTGCAACATCATCTCTTTTGTGAGAGTCAGAGATAACGCCTATTATCATATCTCTTGCCTATGTTTGCACTTTGGGCAGTCTAGGAAGTTGCCTTTTTTGAGCTCTTTTTTGTAAAGATAGTTGTTTTTGCACTCTGGGCACTCTTTTAAAACTATCTCATAGTTGCTTACAAAGCGGCACTTTGGATAGTTGGAACATCCATAAAACTTTCCTCTTCTAGAAATTCTTTCAACAACCATTCCATCTTTGCATAGAGGACATTTTACTCCTGTGCTTATAGGCTCTTTTTTCTCTTTTTTCTCGCCCTCTAAATTTCTACTATATTTGCACTTTGGAAAATTCAAACATGCTATAAACTCGCCATATCTTCCACTTCTTTTTACAAGTTCGCCACCACATTCTGGGCATTTTTCGCCAATTGGCGTAGCTATTTTTTGACTTTTGATATTTTTTTTGCCACTATCTATCTTTTCTATAAAGGGGTTATAAAACTCACTCAATACCTCCTGCCAATCCGCCTTATTTTCGGCTATATCATCAAGTTTTTCTTCCATTTTGGAGGTAAATTTGTTATCTACAATATTGCTAAAATATTGCTCTAACATAGTAGTTATTTTAAAGGCTATCTCTGTTGGGATGAGCTGTTTTTTTTCAATATCTACATAGTTTCTGCTAGTTAAGATGGAGATAGTTGGCGCATATGTTGATGGACGACCAATTCCTAAGCTTTCAAGCATTTTTATCAAAGAGGCTTCAGAGTACCTTGCAGGCGGCTCTGTGAAGTTTTGTTTGCTACCAACACTTTGAGTTTTCATCTCATCGCCTATTTTTAGGTCGGGCAAAATTTTGTCCTTATCAACATCGCCATAAGCTCTGTAAAATCCATCAAAAAGCACAACTCTACCGCCTATTTTAAACTCACTTTCATCGCCTTTTACAAAGATATTTTGATTTTGTGAGATACTTGGTGTCATCTGTGAGGCGATAAATCTATTGTAAATTAGAGTGTAGAGTTTGAGTTCATCGCCGCTTAGATAGCCCTTTGCAACTTCTGGACTAAAGTTTAAATTTGTAGGGCGAATTGCTTCGTGTGCTTCCTGGGCACCTTTGCTTTTGGTTTTGTAATAATTTGGAGTTTTGGGAAGATATTTTGCGCCATACTCTTTGGAGATAAGCTCTCTTGCAGAAGCAATTGCCTCTTTTGAGATATTTAAAGAGTCTGTTCTCATATAGGTGATTGCGCCCATAAAACCGCTATTTGTCTCAACGCCCTCATAAAGACTTTGAGCTATCATCATAGTTTTTCTTGGACTAAAGCCCAAGTTTGAACTTGCGGTTTGTTGCAGAGTTGAGGTCATAAATGGAGGCTGTGGGTTTGTTTTGCGCTCTTTTTTCTCTATCTCTTTTACATGAAATTTATCTTTTTTTATAGACTGGGTTATCTCTTTTGCCATTTTTTCATCTTTTATAGAGAGTTTTTCTAATTTTTTACCTCTATATCCGACAATTTCAGCTTCAAGATCTTTTTTAAATATCATTTCAATAGTGTGATACTCAACAGGGACAAATGCCCTTATCTCTCTCTCTTTATCGACAACTATTTTAAGTGCTACACTTTGGACTCTTCCAGCGCTTAAGCCTCTTTGGATTTTTTGACTAAGAAGTGGGCTTAATTTATAGCCTACTATCCTATCCAAAAGTCTTCTTGCTTGTTGTGCATTGACACTTGCAAGATCTAGTTTTCGTGGGTTTTTCAAAGATTCGCCTATGGCTGATTTGGTGATTTCGTGAAAGACAATTCTATCAAGTGAAGTCGGTTCTTTGCCGATGGCGTGAGCTATGTGATAGGCAATCGCCTCACCCTCTCTATCTTCATCCGTTGCAAGGTAGATTTTATCTGCCTTTTTAGCAAGCTCTTTTATCTCTTTTACGATGGCTGAGTGGTCGCTACTTACTCTGTATTCTGGTGTAAAAGTATTGTTTTCTATTTTTATGCCAAAGCTAGTTTTTGGAAGATCTCTAATGTGACCTTTGGACGCTATGACGGTGTAGTCTTTGCCAAGAAAGTTTTTTATTGTTTTGGCTTTTGCTGGAGACTCTACTATTATTAAATTTTTCACCACTGCTCCTTACTTTAAAATTCTAGGCAGAGTTATGCCTTGTTGATCTTGATATTTGCCTTTTTTGTCGCTGTAGCAGACTTCGCATGGCTCATCACCTTCTAAAAATAGCACTTGAGCAATTCCTTCATTTGCATAAATTTTGGCAGGAAGTGGAGTGGTGTTTGAGATCTCTATCGTGATATAGCCTCTAAATCCTGGCTCAAATGGAGTAACATTTACTATAATTCCACATCTTGCATAGGTGCTTTTTCCAAGGCAGATAGCAAGAGTGTTTCGCGGCATATTGAAGTATTCCACAGTTCTTGCAAGAGCAAATGAATTTGGAGGCACTATGCAGATATTGCCCTTAAAATCAACTACATTTTTCTCATCAAAGTTTTTTGGATCAACTACCGTTCCGCCGACATTTGTAAAAATCTTAAACTCATCAGCCACTCTTATATCATATCCATAGCTACTAAGTCCATAACTAACAACGCCAACACCTATATTTTTCTCACAAAATGGATCAATCATCTTGTTTTTTAGGCTCTGTTCTCTTATCCATTTATCGCTTTTTAGTCCCATGGTTTTCCTTTTTGGGCTAAATTATATCAAAAATTAAGCTTCTATTATCTTTGAAGCTATTTTTAACTCTAATAGCTTTGAAAAATGACATAAATTTAACCTTTTAAATTTATAAAAGCCAGCTATTTGAAAATAAATTATTAAGCTACAAACAGAGAGTTTTTTGCTAAAATAGTTGCGTTTTTCGTGAGATTGAGGTGGTCAAAAGATGACCTTGTTTTATCAAATTTAAAGGGAGGAAAAGATGAAACTTTTTAAAACCTTGGCTTTAGTTGCTGTTTTTTTGGTAAGTGGAGCTTTTGCAAAACCAACAATTTATGTCTTAGCAACTGGTGGAACCATCGCAGGAAGTGGCGATAGCGCCCTTAGTGGAAGTTATACTTCAGGAACAGTTACTGTTGATAAGCTAATAGCAGCAGTGCCACAAATCAACGAGATTGCTACTATCAAAGGCGAGCAAATTTCAAATATCGGCTCACAAGCTATGAATAACGAAGTTTGGCTAACTCTTGCAAAAAGAGTAAATGAGCTTTTGTCAAAAAATAGCGTTGATGGAGTTGTCATAACTCACGGAACCGACACAATGGAATCAACTGCCTATTTTCTAAATTTAGTTGTAAAGCAGAAAAAACCTATAGTTTTGGTTGGTGCAATGCGCTCAGGAACTTCACTAAGTGCTGATGGACCGCTAAATATCTACAATGCTGTCAATGTTGCAATGAACAAAGAGAGTGTTGGCAAGGGAGTTTTGATTGTTATGAATGATAAAATTCATGCAGCAAGAGAGGTTACCAAGACTATAACAACAGCGGTTGAGACCTTTGCATCACCAAATACAGGTAACATCGGAACTGTAAATTATGGAATTGTAAATTACTACTTAGCACCTACTAAAAAACACACTGTAAATTCAGACTTTAACATAAGAAATATTAGCTCACTTCCAAGAGTAGATATTATCTATGCACATAGCAACGATAGTGCTGATTTTGTTGAGAGTGCAGTTGCAAATGGTGCCAAAGGTATAGTTTTGGCAGGAATGGGTAACGGCAATCCTTATCCTTCAGTAGAAGAGGCACTTGCAAAAGCAGCTAAAGAGGGCGTTGTTGTAGTAAGAAGTTCAAGAGTTGGTTCTGGTTCAACAAGCGTTGGTGCTGAAGTAGATGACGCTAAATATGGCTTTGTTACAGCAGACAACCTAAATCCACAAAAAGCTAGAGTTCTTTTAATGGTTGCATTAACTAGAACTAGTGAGCCAGCTAAAATTCAAAAATATTTCCGAACTCACTAACCCCAAAAGAGTGGCACTTTTGCCACTCTCTATCCCTAAATTTCAAACTATCCAAGCCAAATTTATCCTATAGCCAAATTTGAATTGCTAAATTAATTAAATTTTATATTCTTTTTAGATAGAATAGCCTATTTAAATCATATTGGGAGAGAACTTATGAAAAAAGAAGAGATAAAGGAACTTATGCAGTTCTTTGAAGAGATTGGCATTGCAAGAATGAAGATAAGAGAGGGTGATTTTCAAATTGAGCTTGAAAAAGAGATAGAGAGCTCTTTGCCTAAAAAGTGTCCATCAGTTCAAACTCAACCAGCACCACAACCTCAAACTCAAACTGTAGAGATTGTAACAAGAGATGCCTCAAATAAAAGCAAAGAGAGTATAAAGTCGCCTATGGTTGGAACATTTTATGTAGCGCCAGCACCAGGAGAGGCTCCATTTGTAAAGGTTGGCGACAAGGTTAAAAAGGGCGATATTGTAGGTATTATTGAGGCGATGAAGATAATGAATGAGATAGAGGCTGAGTTTGACTGCAAGATAGTAGAGAGCTTGGTAGAAGATGGACAACCTGTTGAGTTTGGCATGGGACTATTTGGAGTGGAGAAGCTCTAATGGAGATAAAAAGAATTCTTATAGCAAATCGTGGCGAGATTGCGCTTCGTGCTTTGCGAACTATACAAGAGATGGGAAAAGAGGCGGTTGTTGTCCATTCAACTGCCGATAGTGACGCACTCTATCTACGATATGCGGATGCATCTATTTGCATAGGTGGAGCAAAAAGTAGTGACAGCTATCTAAATATTCCAGCTATCATCTCAGCAGCACAAATTAGCGAGTGCGACGCTATTTTTCCAGGATATGGTTTTTTGAGTGAAAATCAAAACTTCGTTGAAATTTGCGAGAAAGAAAATATCAAATTTATAGGTCCTGGTGTTGAGGCAATGGCTTTGATGAGCGATAAAAGCAAGGCAAAAAGTCTTATGAAAAGAGCAGGGATTCCAACTGTTCCAGGAAGTGATGGCGCTGTAAAAAGTGTTGATGAGGCAAAAAACTTAGCCAAAGAGATGGGCTATCCAATCATCTTAAAGGCAGCAGCGGGAGGCGGAGGCCGCGGCATGCGTGTCGTAAATAAAGAAGATGAGATAGAAAAGGCATTTTGGGCGGCTGAGAGTGAGGCGCTTACGGCATTTGGCGATGGCACAATGTATATGGAAAAATATATACTCTGTCCAAGACATGTTGAGGTTCAAATTTTGGCTGATGAGCATGGAAATGTAGTTCATATGGGCGAGAGAGATTGCTCTTTACAGCGTCGCCATCAAAAGCTCATCGAAGAGACTCCAGCTATCATTTTAGACGAAGATACTAGAGAGAGACTTCACCAAACAGCCATCAAGGCTACAAAGGCAGTTGGCTATGTGGGAGCTGGAACATTTGAGTTTTTGGTAGATAAAGATCTAAATTTCTATTTTATTGAGATGAATACTAGACTTCAAGTAGAGCATACTATAAGCGAGATGGTAAGTGGTCTTGATATGGTCGAGTGGATGATAAGGATAGCGCAAGGCGAAAAACTTCCTAGCCAAGATGAGATAAAACTTAAAGGTCATGCTATTGAGTGCAGAATAACTGCAGAGGACTCAAAAACATTTATGCCAAGTCCAGGTAAAATCACAAAATATGTAGCACCAGGTGGCAGAAATGTAAGAATGGATAGCCATGTCTATGAGGGCTATACTGTGCCGTCATTTTATGACAGTATGATAGGCAAACTTATAGTTTATGACGATAACCGCCAAAGAGCCATTGCTAAGATGAGAGTAGCGCTTGATGAGCTTATAGTTCAAGGCATTAAAACTACTAGAAATTTCCACCGCAATATGATGGAAAATGAAGACTTTTTGGAAAATAACTTCGATACTAACTACTTAGCTAGACACTAAAGAGACTCCAAAGGCTTGTCCTTTGGAGCTTTAAATTTGAACTCTTAAATTTGAACTCTTAAATTTGAACTCTTAAATTTGAAGTATAAATTTGGTATTTTAAATTTGCAGTCTTAAATTTGGAGCCTAAATTTGAAATCTTAAATTTAGAGTGTTTTTCTATCTACAAATTTAACAACTGCTTTTGAGCGGAGCGTCTCAAAATACTCATTGCTCTTTATCTTTCTTAACTCTTGCATATAGAGATGCCCAACCTCTTCTTTAACCTCTTTGAATGGTCTTTTTACTAAACCACTTTTGTGATTGATGCGAATCACCTCAAAATAGGTACTTAAACTAGGAATGATATCTGTAAATTTGCCATTTGGGATACTTCCAAAAAGAGCGGCAGTTTGCGGATCTAACTCATTTGTTGCAAGCTCCAAATCTCTTTCAACAACTTCAGGTCCCTTTTTGCCAGTTTTTATTAAATTTTCTAACTCCTCTTTTGTTGCCGCAAAAAATCTAGAGACAGAGATTGTCTTATAGCTTGAAAAAAGGTCGATATTTTGCTCATAAAAAGCTCTAATTTTCTCATCTGAAATTTGGCTATTTAGCTCTGCAAATAACGCTCCGTAAAGCTTTTCTTTCTTAAGGTCATCCTCTATTTGATCTCTTAGTTGCTCCATGCTTATTTTCTGTCTTATTAGCTCTGCTTGAAATTGTGCGTCGTTTATTTTGTTTTGTCTTTTTATTTGTGCAATTCTATAGTCTATCTCATATGGAGTTACAATTATATTTAGCCTCTTTATCTGTGAATCAAGCAGTTTTTGATCTATCAAAATATTGATCGCATCGCCTCTGTTTAGGCCTCTTTTTGTTAGTTGTTTTATCTCATATTCTGTTATTGGCTGGTTATTTACAAGCGCAACTACTCTGTTGATAACCTTTGCATTTAGGCTAGAAAAAGAAAGTAACAGGGCAGTTAAAATAAGAGTTTTTTTCATAATAGACCTTTAATTTTGTGATATAATGGACGATTATAACATTTTTTGATTAAATAGATTGATAAAAGGATTGAGATGATAGTTACCCGTTTTGCACCTTCGCCTACAGGATATCTTCATATTGGCGGGCTTAGGACAGCACTTTATAACTATCTTTATGCAAGGGCAAATGGTGGTAAATTTTTGTTACGCATAGAAGATACTGACTTAAAAAGAAACTCCAAAGAGGCTGCCAAAGCCATAGTAGAGGCCTTTGAGTGGTGCGGACTTGAGTATGATGGTGAGATTGTCTATCAAAGTAGTAGGTTTGATCTTTATAAAAGCTATATAGATAAGTTGGTAAAAGAGGGTAAGGCTTATAAATGCTATATGAGCAAAGAGGAGCTTGATGAGCTTAGAGCCAGACAAATTGCAGAGAAAAAACGTCCGATGTATGATGGAAGATATAGGGATTTTAAGGGCGAACCACCAAAAGACAGAAAGCCAGTTATCCGTATCAAATCCCCACTTAGTGGCGAGATAGCCTTTAATGATGGCATAAAAGGCGAGATTAAGTTTCAAGCTAGCGATATACTTGATGATTTTATTATTGCACGAGATGATGGAACGCCTACATATAACCTTACAGTTGTCATTGATGACGCTTTGATGGGCGTAACTGATGTAATAAGAGGCGACGACCACCTTTCCAACACTCCAAAACAGATAGTTTTATATGATGCTCTTGGCTTTAAGGTACCACATTTTTGGCATGTTGCGATGATAAATGGAAGCGATGGACAAAAGCTCTCCAAAAGACATGGCGCAACCGATGTTATGGAGTATAGAAACATGGGCTATCTAAGCGAGGCATTGCTAAATTTCTTAGTTCGTCTTGGTTGGAGTCATGGCGATGATGAGATATTTAGCATGCAAGAGCTAAAAAAGATTTTCAATCCATCAAACATAGGCAAATCCTCAAGTACCTTCAACCAAAGTAAGCTAGAGTGGCTAAATCAACACTACATAAAGACTCTGCCAGTAAAAAGAATGATAGAAGAGCTTAAATTTTTTGGTCTAAATTTGGAAAACAATCCAAAAAAAGAGCTTATAATCCAAGCTTATAGAGAGAGAAGCAAGACTTTACTAGAGATGAGTGAGAGTATTAAATCGTTACTCAATAGACCAGAGAGTTATGACAAAAAGGCCTATGAGAAGTTTATTAACGAAAAGAGCGTAGAATTGCTTAGTGAGTTTAGTCAAATTTTAACCAAAGATATGAAAGCAGCCGAGTTAGAAGAGTTGGCTAAAGAGTTTTTAGATAAAAGAGGTCTAAAACTAAAAGATATCGCTCAAGCTTTAAGAGTTGCCATAACAGGAAGCGCTGTTAGCCCCTCTATTTTTGATGTGATTGAGATTTTGGGAAGTAGTGAGATTAAATTTAGAATAGAACAGATCAAGGAGAAGAGTAATGTCAGATTTTAGCAAAGAGGCATTGGAGTATCACATAGGTGGAAAGATAGCAATTGATGTTAAAAAACCTTGCACCACTTCAAAAGAGCTTAGTATGGCTTATAGTCCAGGAGTTGCTGAGCCTTGCAAAGCTATTAAAAAAGAGAGTGAATTAGCCTACAAATACACAAACAAAGCAAATTTAGTTGCAGTTATAAGTAATGGTAGTGCAGTTTTGGGTCTTGGAAACATTGGAGCGCTTGCTAGCAAACCTGTTATGGAGGGCAAAGCAGTTTTATTTAAAAAATTTGCAAATATTGATAGCTTTGATATTGAGATAGATGAGAAAGATCCCGATAAGATAGTAGAGATCTGCAAAGCGATAGCGCCTACATTTGGCGGCATAAATTTAGAAGATATTAAAGCGCCTGAGTGCTTTGCAATAGAAAAGAAGCTTCAAGAGTTGGTTGATATCCCTGTTATGCATGACGATCAGCATGGAACAGCGATGATTACGACTGCTGGACTTATAAACGCACTTGAGATATCCAAAAAGAAAATTGATAAGATTAGGATTGTAGTAAGCGGAAGTGGCGCCTCTGGGATCGCTTGCGCAAGGATGTATAGAGCGCTTGGTGCGAAAAATATAGTTATGCTTGACTCAAAGGGAGTAATTCACACAAAAAGGACAGACTTAACAGCGCAAAAGGCGGAGTTTGCCATCGATACAGAGCTTAGAACTTTAAAAGATGCCATTAATGGAGCCGATATGTTTTTGGGACTTAGCAAAGCGGGCGTGCTAAAGGGCGAGATGGTAAAGTCCATGGCGCCAAATCCTATTATATTTGCACTGGCCAACCCTGTGCCAGAAATCTATCCTGAAGAGGTCCATAAAGTAAGAGATGATGCGATGGTAGGAACTGGCAGAAGTGACTATCCAAACCAAGTAAATAATGTCTTGGGCTTTCCATTTCTCTTTAGAGGTGCACTTGATGTAAAGGCCAAAAAGATAACCGAAAACATGAAAATGGCAGCGGCAAAATCACTTGCAAAACTTGCAAAAGAGCCAGTAAGCGATGAGATTAAAAAGCTAGTTGGCAATGACAAACTAGCCTTTGGCAAAGACTACATCATACCAAACCCTTTTGATAGTAGAGTTTTGCTAGAAGTTGCGCCAGCAGTTGCAAAAGCAGCAGTTGATGATGGAGTTGCAAGAGTTAGAGATTTTGATATCAAAGAGTATAGAGAGTATCTCAAAAAAGAGATATTGCCTCACACCTATAACTAAAATGCAAAATATCAAAGAGATATCACACCCGCTAATAGCTCATAAACTCTCGCTATTACGGGAAAAAAGTGTCGATCCTTTTCAGTTTAGGATGCTAATAGATGAGATTAGCTACTTGATGATATTTAAGGCTTGCAGCGATTTGGAGCTTAAAGATGTTGAGATAACAACACCTATTTGCAAAACAAAGGGTAAAAAGCTAAAGACAAAGGTTATGATTTGCCCGATTTTGCGAGCTGCTCTTGGTATGCTCGATGCTGTGTTTAAGATTATTCCTGATGCAAGTGTTGGATTTTTGGGCTTTCAAAGAGATGAAAAAAGCTTAGAGGCAGAATTTTTCTATGCAAAACTTCCAAAAGATTATAAAGATAGAATTACCATTGTCATAGATCCGATGTTTGCAACAGGTGGCACAGCGATAGATGCAGTTAAATTTCTAAAAGAAAAGGGTGTTGAAAAGATTAAATTTATCTCTATTATCGCCGCTCCTGAGGGACTTAAGAGATTTAGCGAGATCTATCCTGATGTTGAAGTTTATGTAGCTGCTATTGATGAGGGCTTAAATGAAAAGGGTTATATCGTTCCAGGGCTTGGAGATGCTGGAGATAGGGTGTTTAATACTTGATTTTTGGAAAAATTGATTATCTAAATTTACTACCTTTTCATGTGTTTTTAAAAAGGTATCCGCTTCCGAGCTATGTCAAAAAGACAATTGAGTTTAAAAAGGGAGTGCCTAGCTTTCTTTGCAGAGAGCTTTATAGCTTAAGAGTCGATGCAGCGGTTATCTCAAGCATAGAAAGCAGGCACAAAAAATACCAAAAACTTCCCATGGGCATAGTTGCCAAAAAAGAGGTTATAAGCGTTTTGGTTAAGAAAAACACACCACCCAAGCTAGACCCCGCTTCCAAAAGTTCCAATATGTTAAGCGCTATTTTGGGTTTAGAGGGCGAAGTTATCATCGGCGATAGAGCGCTTAAGGCTTATTTAAGTGATGGCAAAGAAAAGTTTTATGATTTGGGCAGGGTTTGGCACGAAAAGACAGGATTGCCATTTGTCTTTGGGCTATTTTGTGCTACAAAAAACAGCTCTTTTTATAAAAAACTAATAAAAAGTTTCCACAGACAAAAGATCCACATTCCACAATATATCCTAAAAAACTACTCACTTAGTAGAGATATCGTGCCCAAAGAGATAAGGTGGTATCTACAATACATCAGTTATAAAATCGGTCAAAAAGAGCGTAAGGCGCTTTATAAGTTTAACAAAGAGGCAAGAGCACTTAACTACAATCCAACAAAAAGAGCTTAAATTTCAAAGTTTTGAGCGGCTTAAATTTCAAATTTAAAATAGTTGAAATTTAAACAAAGAGTTGAAATTTAAATAAAAGACAAAGAGCCCAAAAGGGCCCTAAATTTATTTTAGCTCACTTTTATCTACGATAAATGGAACGGCGTTGATACCAGCCATAAAGTATTTTTCTGCCAATGCCTTAGCAGCTTGAATCTCGCTCTCCTCTATCTTCAAAGTGCTATCATCAAAGTTTTTGTCATAATACTTCTTAAGTATTGCGATTTTGGCTTTGTCATCTTTTGCCTTTGCTATCTCTTTGTAGATGGCAGCACTCTTTTTGTGACCAGCATCGCCATGTATCGAAGCCATGATTATCTCAACATTTGTATCTTTCAATCTATCATCTATCATATCCATCTCATGTCTGCAATATGGACAGTCAGTATCAGTAAAGATAACAACAGTTGCCTTTTTGTTGTCGCTACCTAGCTTGATGATGTTTTTTGGATCTTCATTTTTATAGATCTTTGCAACGCTTGACTTGACTAACTTTTGCTCAAAAGCGCTCTTTAGGGACTCGCCACTATTGACATCTACTAGATCAAAGAGTAAAAAGTCACCATTTGTAAAAAGCACAGACTCTTGTGACATCTCGCCTTGGCTCATCTTTAGTGTCACTGCCTCAAAACCAGGCGCTTTATCTAGTGGTACTCTATCTACTATCTCTATCTTTATATCCTTTGGAAGATGTGGATTTTGGTAGAGTTTTAAAATCTGCTCGTTTGTAGCTGCAGATAAAATGGCTGTCATAGCAACTAGTGATAAAATAATTTTTTTCATATTTAACCTTTGTAAGAAATTTTCTAATGATAAGCAACTATTATAAACATATTCCAAATTCAAATCAATACATCATTATATAAATGATCTTTTATTGTCGCTGTTTTGGATATCGGCAAAGCCATCAAGATACTCAAGATAGGCGATGGCAAACTTTCTGCTAAGTCCTAGCTCATCTTTTAAAATCGTCACATCAATACTTCCGTGCTTTTTGATAAGCTCTCTTAGTTGTTGCAAAAGTAGCGTTAAATTTGGCGTTGTGATAAAGAGATTGTGCTGAAGTCTTACTACCTTTTTAGCACTTGTTAGGCTCTTTAGTGCATTGTCGCCACTAACTCTATCGATATCTAAAAGATCATAGATATTGTATGGTGCAACTGGCTTATAACCGCCATTTTGAAGCTCTCTATAAATCTCATCTTTTAGTGTTTTATTTAACTCTTCAAAATCAACTCCGCGCTTTATATAAACTCCAGCTTTTTCTTCAATGAGATTTTTGCTAACCATCTCATCTATGGCCTTTTGAACCAAAGTTGTACTTGCCCAAGAGAGCCTAAGAGCGATACTTTGGGCTGAGAAAATAGCATTGTTGTTTTTGGAGATAATAAACCCAATAAACTTACCTACCTCCAAAATAGCGCTATTTGGATAAATACAAAGCCCCTCTTTATCAACAAATACTTGATTTAGCGAGCTTGCGACTTCTAAAGCTTCTTCATGGGTTAGATCAAATCTTTGAAATGATGAGATAAGTCCAAAGCCGTGTTTGTGAGTGGTGGTTAAAATCTCAAAAACTTTTTTAAAATCTTTTTCTAAAAGGCATTTTAAAAACTCTATTTTTTGAGCTTTTTTAAGTGGTTCGCTAATTGGGTTTAAAACTCTTCCACCACCAATCACACGCGAGTTTTCAAGCACTACAAAAGCTTCGTTAAATTTCAAAAATAGCTCTTTTTCAAACTTAAAAGTTACAAAACTTTGCTCTTCTTTTGTGCTTAAAACCAAAGCTTTTGCTGCGATTTGCCTACTTCCAACGCAAAAAATAACCTCACTTGTATGAGAAATCTCTCCATAAAATACAGTATCAATCTCTTTAAAGCCTCTAAAAAAGCCTTTTTTACTTAAAATATAGCCTTTTTTAAGCTCGCTTGTTTTTGCATTTGCCAAGTTTAGTGCAACTCTGTTTGGATGAGTGGCAAATTTGGTAAACTCATCATGGACTTGAATGCTTTTTACTAAAAACTCTTTATTTATATCTAGGCAAAAAAGCCTTTCATTTTCTTTTATAGTGCCCTCTATCAAACTTCCAGTGACAATTGTCCCAACTCCTTTAAAGCTAAAAACTCTATCGATATAGTATCTTGTTAAGGCACTTTCTTCACGTTTTTTAGGCTTTAATGTAAATAAAAAGTTTTTAAGCTCAGTTATGGAAAGCTCATCTTTTATGCTTACAAAAAAGGTCTTTAAAACTTCTAAGTTTTTAAAATTTTCTATATATTTAAGAGTTTGGTTTTGGGCGCTAACCTGCTCGCTTTTACTTGTTAAATCGCACTTTGTGATACATAAAATCAAGCTTTTTACATTAAGAAGTGATAAAATTTGAATATGCTCTTTAGTTTGAGGCATAAGAGAGTCGTTACTTGCTACAACTAGCATCGCCGCATCAAATGCATAGGCTCCTGAAATCATAGTTTTAACTAAGTTTTCATGTCCAGGAACATCAACAAAAGCGATATTTTCTTCACCTTTTTTTAAGTTTGAAAAGCTTAAATCAATTGTTATGCCTTTTTCGATCTCACTTTTCATCTCATCACCCTCAAAGCCATTTAGCGCTTTTATGAGTGAAGTTTTGCCGTGATCTATGTGTCCTGCAGTGCCAATTATCATACTTTGCATTAAATATCCTTAAGGCTGTTCGCTAAAAATTTCGTTGCAAATTTTGATTAAATTTTGCAAGTCTTTATCCATTATGCTTCTAAAATCAAGCATAAATTTATCATTTTCAATTCTTCCAATAACTCTTTTTTCTCTAAATTTTTTCTCTAACCCTATCGGGTTTTCCAAAAAAGCTAATGCAATGCTAGGATACTCCCTACATGGAAGCGTTCCACCACCTATAAAAGTTTTTGTTTTTACCACTTTTGAGGGAGCTGCTACATTTGCTTTTACTAAATTTGCCATATCGGTTAGCTCATCGATGTCTTTGTAAATTTGATGAGTTGTTTGGATGAGGTTAAATTCTTTGTTGATGTAGGCTTTTAGGGTTTCATTTAGGATACTTAGAGTTATCTTATCAACTCGTAGCATTCTTAAGAGTTGATTTTTTTTAAGTTCATCTATCAACTCTTTTTTACCCAAAATCAGCCCACATTGCACACTTCCAAAAAGCTTATCGCCGCTAAAGCTAACTAAATTTACAGCGCTTTGAAGAACCTTTTTAAGTGGTGGTTCATGAGAGCTTAAAGAGTATGGAAGTTCATTTACATAAGCACTTCCTAGGTCATAATAGCTTATTAAACCGCACTTTTTAGCCAAATTTGAAATTTCACTTGCACTTACATTTTGGCTAAAACCTTGAATGTTGAAGTTTGATTGATGAACCTTCATAAGCATTTTTGTGTTTTCATTGATAGCTTTTTCATAGTCGTTTAAATTTGTTTTGTTTGTTGTGCCAACTTCATGCAAAATCGCACCTGAGCTTGCCATGACTTCTGGAATTCTAAAGCTTCCACCAATCTCAACTAACTCGCCTCTACTAACGATAACTTCGCTATTTTTGGCAAATGTATTTAAGACTAAAAAAACAGCACTTGCATTGTTATTTACAACAAGCGCGTCCTCACAGTCAAAAAGCATGGAACAAAGCTTTGCTGTGTAGTTGTATCTTAGCCCTCTTTTTCCAGTTTTTAAGTCATATTCTAAATTTGAATATGAAGTTATGGTTTTTTTAGCTCTTTTTAAAATTTCATCATTTATCACACTTCTTCCTAAATTTGTATGAATCACAACGCCAGTTGCATTTATCAAGGGCTTTAACTCTAGATTTTTATAAATTTCATACTCGCTTTTTATCGCCTCAATAATGCCTTGCTCATCTTTATATTCTAAATTTAAAAGAGCTTTTTTTCTCTCTTTTTCGATAATTTGTTTGGCTAAATTTAAAACAAGTGGATAAAAATAGTCTTTAAATTCAGCCAAATTTGCGATTTTATCCACTTTTGGCAGAGCTATTTTCATATAAACTCCTAAAATTTGGTTATGTGAGTATAACATTTTTTAAATACAACAATTTTAACATTAGACAAATCCAAAGCCTTTTTTAAAAATTTAGCTATAATTACTAATCGCAAAAAATGTATCGGCGAAAATTTTTAAAAAGGATAATAAATGATATTTCAAACACTTCAAACAAATCTTACAAATTCAGATGAGCGCTTAAATTTAGCTAAAAAATTAGGTTACTATAGTTTAGATAAGCTCAATCAAGCTCTTTTAAAAATCACACAAGCAAAAAGTCTGGATGAGTTTTTGCAAAATGGGTATTATGACTATTTTTACACTTCTGAAAATTTAGTTCTTAAACTAGCCAAAATTTATGGCTTAGATATTTTAGATGAGTTAAATCAGGCAAAAAAGCTAAACGATGAGGTAAATAAATATAAAAATAGTTATATTTATATCGATACAAATTTCAAAAGAAATACCGAGCCTATTTTTATGCTAGCGATGATGCAAGGCGTTCGATATCTTTATTTTGATAAAAAAGAGTTGGTTTTTAAAAGTTTAGATAAACAGCTTCAATTTATCTCAAAAGTTGTAAAAAATCACTATAAAAAGATAAAAAAACTGCCTTTGTTTGGCGAGATAACTGGGTATAAATTTAACCATTTAGGTAAAAATTATAGCTTTGATACAGACGGAATACCGCAAGATAGAGAAATTTATGAAAGTGTTGCATGGATAGAAATCTAAATTATTTATGGTTATTAGCAGCTACTAATTTATGGTTTAATTCAAATTAAAACAATCATTATAAAATTGTCTAATTTGCAGTTAAGGAAGATAGATGAAAGAATTTGCATATTTAGATAATGGGCTAGAAGTTGTAATTCCTGATGAGATAGAGGAGCTAAAAGCGCCAAATGATGAGCATTATCTAGTTAGTAACTCACCAAATTTAAAGGCTGAAATTTACGCATCTGAGATTGATTTTTATCTAAAAAACAGTAAAGATAGCGTTTTACAAAAAGCTAAAAATTTAAACATTTTATACGAAGCAAGAGCCAGTGTTTTTGACTTGGCAAAAGATATGGATTATGAAAAAAATGTTGGCAAAAATGTTATTTTGATAAGCGATAAAGATCGCACAAATCTGACCGAAATTTTAAAGCAAAATGGCTACAAAGTGATAAATTTAACTCACGCTGAAGTTAAGTTTTTATACGGTGAAATTGGTGATTTATACACAACAGTTTTGAGTGCAAATGATGAGTTTGAGGTAAAAAGCGACTTTGTTTTAGTTGATGGGATAAAAGAGTATATGCTAAGACAAAGTGGAACTTTGGATATTGGCATTTTAACAGATGAGGAAATTTTAAAATATCTAGATGAAAAAACGCCAATTTACCACTATAAAAGCGCCATAACTTATGATGATAAAATTTGCCAATACCACAAAAGAAGAAGCGAGCACTGTGCAAAATGCGTTGATATCTGCCCAACGGTTACGATTTTAAAAGATGATGAAAAAAAAGAGCTAGTTTTTTCGCATATTGATTGTGTTGGATGTGGCGGATGCGTGAGTGTTTGTCCAAGTGGGGCGATTGATTATGCAAAGATGCCAAGTGAGGCCTTTTATGATGTAGCTTTGAAATTTAAAGATAAAAAAATAGTTATAACACCAAGGATTATGGATCTAGAAACCTGTGATGTTACCCTTGATGAGGGAGTTTTGCCATTTGCTATAGAGGGAGAGAAGTTTTTAAGTCAGACTCATTTTATGACGCTTTTACAAGAAAGTGGAGCAAATTTGATCTTTTTTAGTGATGTTATCGCACCAGGAGTTAAAGAGTCTATAGATTTAGTAAATCAAATAATAAAAGCTAAGTTTAACGAAGTTGGAATTTTGGTTGCAAAAGATGAGACCCAGCTTAGAAAACAATTAAAAGAACTTAAATTTATAGATGGGCTTAAATTTCACATGAATGAGCGAACTCTATCAAAAAGAGAGATTTTTTCAAAAAGAGTTTTGCATATTGTAGGCGATGATGACCTTGGCGTTGCAAAAAGTGGCGAGTGGGTAAGATATGGAAAAGTAAGCATCGATGAGAGCACCTGTACGCTTTGCTTGAGTTGTGTAGGTGCGTGTAATGTTGCAGCGCTAATTGCCGATGAGAGCGATAATTCTATCAAATTTAACGCCTCACTTTGTACAACTTGTGGATACTGCATACAAAGTTGCGCTGAAAAAGAGACGATCTTTTTAGAGCGTGGTGAAATGGAGCTTAAAAAAGAGTATTTTGAGTATCAAACTTTGGCAAAAGATGAGCTTTTTAAATGCATTGAGTGTGGAAAAGAGTTTGCTACTACAAAAGCTGTTTTAAAAATAGCCTCTATTATGAGTGAGAAATTTAAAGATGACGAATACAAACTTAGGGCACTTTATTGCTGTAGCGATTGCAAGGCAAAAATAATGATAAAAAAAGCGATGGAGAGAGGAGAAGCGATATGAATGAACTAGCAAATTTAAGAGCCTATTATTATGAGTTTATAGCATTTACGCTCTTTTTTACGACAGATAAAAGCAAGTTTCAAAGATGGCAAAAACAGCTCTCTTATCTTAGTAAAGAGCCTATTACAAAGGAAGATGGGGCGGCATTTGAGAGTTTAGTAAAGATGAGTTTTGAAGAGTTTATGCAGGAGCAAAATGAGCTATTTTTCGACTTTTCTTTTGCCAATGTCCCATTAAGCGCCTCTTTTTATCTTGAAGGACGAGATGAGGGCGAGGCAAAACTTAAAGTGATAAATATATTGCGAAAGACCAAATTTAGGCGAGATGAGGGCAGTTGCAAAGATAGCGAGGATTTTATCGGCTTGATCTTTATGTTTATGGCAAAGCTTTTAAATTTAAACGAGCAAGAGCTTGCACAAGAGCTTTTCAAAACCATTATCAATGAGTTTGAGGGGGAGTTTTGCTATCTTTTAAAAACTCACAAAAGGGCGCACTACTTTCAAAGTGTAGCCAATATTTTTGATAGTTTTATGCAACTTGAACGCTCAGTTTATGGGGTTTCTAAGCAAGAGATGAAACACATTGCCGCAGAGTCACTTGCCAAAAAACCATATATAAGCAAGATTGAGACCTTTGATATTGATTAGAGAGAGTTAAATTAAAATTAAACTTAGTTATTAGTTTTTGGTTGTAAGAGTTAAATTTATTGATTTTGCTAAAATTACTACATAGATTCGGATAGCAAGCCAAGTTTTATTTACATTTGATATGTAAATTTGAGTTGCAATAGTTGAAATTTCTACAAAGGAGTCTAAGATGAAAAAAGAGCGTAGAGAATTTCTTAAGAAGTCATTAAAAACAGCTGCTGCTACGGCGGTTGTTACAGCGGCTGCGCTCCATGCCAAAGAGAGCGGTGGTAGCGGAGTTGTGAGTGGCAAGGCTAAGAAAAATGAGGTGCTTTATTTTAAAAGTAAGGCTTGGCAACAATACTACGATATAGCTTATTAAGGAGTAAAAGATGAGTAATAGCATCGGAAGAAGATCCTTTTTAAAGCTTGCTGCTTTGGGAGCTGGTGGAAGTACGCTTTTTGGTAGCGACGCTGATGTTTTTAGAACAGCAACTAAGCAAGAGGTACAAAATCCATTTCCAAACTCAGTTATGAAAAAGACCATCTGTTCTATCTGCTCTGCAGGTTGCGGAGTAGTAGCTGAGGTTGATGAGGCAAGCAATACATGGATAAGACAAGATATGGCGATAGACCATCCGATAAGTCAAGGAAGCCACTGCTGTAAGGGAATCGATCAAATGGACTTAACAAAGTCTAAGATGAGATTAAAATACCCACTCAAAAAGGTAAATGGCAAGTGGGAGAGAATTAGCTGGGAAACCGCCGTAAATGAAATCGGCGATAAGATGCTTAAAATCCGCGAAGAGGATGGACCTGACTCAGTTGAGTTTTTAGGTTCGGCGAAGTTTTCAAACGAACAGGCATTTTACTTTAGAAAATTTGCAGCATTTTGGGGAACAAACAACATAGATCACGTTGCTAGAATTTGACATAGTGCAACAGTCGCCGGTGTGGCGAATACTTGGGGTTATGGCGCTATGACAAATCACGTTGGAGATGTTGCTGGCAATGCTAAAATGATGTTAGTAATTGGAGCAAATCCAGCAGTTGCAAACCCAGTTGGTGCGATGAAACACATCTTACAAGCCAAAGATAGAAACAACGCAACTTTAGTTGTGGTAGATCCTGTCTATACAAGAACAGCGGCAAAAGCCGATCTTTACATCAGAATTAGACCAGGAACTGATATAGCATTTGTCTATGGAATGCTTCATCTTATCTTTAAAAATGGTTGGGAAGACAAAGAGGTCATTAGAACTAGAGCTTATGGTATCGAAGAGATACGAAAAGAGGCAGAAAAATGGACGCCGCAAGAGGTTGAAAATGTAACAGGCTGTAAAGCGGAGGTGCTTATACAATTTACAAAGATGTTTGCTACAGCAAAACCAGCAACTCTATTTTGGTCACTTGGTATCACACAGCACTCAGTTGGTCACTCAAATACAAGAATTTTATCAATACTTCAACTAGTTTTAGGAAATATGGGCAAAGAGGGTGGCGGAACAAACATCCTTAGAGGTCACGATAATGTTCAAGGTGCAACCGATATGAACTGTTTGGCTGATAGCTTGCCGGGATATTATGGACTAGGGGACTTTGCATTTAAACATCACTGCAAAGGTTGGGGCGTTGATTTTGATGAGTTTGTAAAAAGATTTGCTGTTTCAACCAAAGAGCCACGAGAGAAGTTGGGCGAGCCAGTTAAAGGGACAAATTTCAAAGAGTATTTTTATCACGATCCTGCAAATCCTGAAGATAGAAATTGGCGAAATGAAAAGGGCTACTCTCTTTCTAAGTGGTGGCAGGGTGTCTTAAAAGAGGAAAAAACTCACTCAAGCGGAAATTTGAGAGTTCTTTGGGTGCAAGGAACGGGCATTACCTCTATGGCACACACTACCAAAATTCAACAAGCACTTGATAAGCTAGATATGTTAGTTGTCGCAGAGCCATTTTTAAATGAGGTTGCAATCCTTAGCGATAGACCTGATGGCATTTATGTTTTGCCTGTTGCAACTCAGTTTGAAAGCGAGGGCTATGTAACAGCTACAAATAGAGCCGCTCAGTGGAGAACACAGATTATAAAGCCTATTTATGAAAGTAAAGAAGATCAAGAAGTGATGTTTTTATTTGCTAAGAAATTTGGCTTTTATGATGAGTATGTGCGCGGTATGAAGATGGGCATTGTTGATGGCGAGATAAAACAGGTCAAAGATAACTTTAAGTGGCCAGATGATGCAACTGATGAGATAGCAAGAAATACTCAAAGCATAGGAAACAACGGAAGAACTGCCGCAAGACTTAGAAAACATCAAGAAAATTGGCACAACTTCGATCCTGATACACAAATGGGAAGAGGTCCAGTTGAGGGCGAATACTACGGACTTCCATGGCCTTGTTGGGATGAAAAGCATCCAGGCACACCGATACTTTATGACATCTCTAAGCCTTATGTAGAAGGCGGTATGGGCTTTAGAAATAGATTTGGACTAGAGCACAATGGGGTAAATCAACTAGCTGATGAGAGCATAACTTTACCTGGTTCAAAAGTAAAAGGTGG
The DNA here is from genome assembly GCF_947255105.1 of uncultured Campylobacter sp. GTDB lineage: Bacteria > Campylobacterota > Campylobacteria > Campylobacterales > Campylobacteraceae > Campylobacter_B. The sequence continues at coordinate 28,182 of NZ_CAMYFP010000008.1, read as the reverse complement.
ATATCCACAAATTACAAAAGAAAACATTGAAAAAGTTTTATGTATTACTCTAACAGATGAAGAAAGAAGAAAGATGGGACCTAGCTGGAGTGATGATTATAGTGGAATTATTGCTAAAAAATGTAGAGAAGCTGGAGTTTGTCCATGTGGCAATGCAAGAGCAAGAGCTATTGTTTGGGAGTTTGCCGATCAAATTCCAAAACATAGAGAGCCTATCCACTCACCAAGGTGGGATTTGGTTAAAAAATACCCAACATGGGAGGATCAAAAGCGAAACTTCCGTGTTGCAAGTAGATTTATAAGCGAACAGCAGGAGAAAGATTGGAGTAAGGAATTCCCAACTATTATAAGCTCACTTAGACTTGTAAATTTAAGTGGTGCGGGCATGATAGAGAGGACTTCCAAATATCTTGCAGCCATCACACCTGAGATGTTTGCACATGTTAATCCAAGCTTAGCGGCAAATTATGGTATAAGAAATGGCGATATGATGTGGATCCACTCGCCGCAAGGCACAAAGATAAAGGTAAAGTGTATCTATTCGCACTCTATCACGCCAGATAGGATTTGCCTACCATATAACTTCGCAGGAGTTATGCAAGGCATTGACTTGAGCCACAGATATCCAGAGGGAACCAAGCCTTACGTAATAGGCGAGAGTTCAAATACAGTAACAAACTACGGTTTTGATCCAGTTACTCAAATTTCAGAGTTCAACGCCGGACTTTGCAGACTAGAAAGAGCTTAAGGAGGGCATTATGGCAAGAATGAAATTTTATGTAGATACCGATAGATGTATAGCATGTTATGGTTGTCAAGTGGCCTGCTCTTCAGCTCACGAAGTGCCTCTTGGGATTAACAGACGAAAGGTCATCATACTAAATGAGGGCGTTGTAGGCAAAGAGTATGCAAGCACTATCGCTTGTCAGCACTGCACCGACGCACCTTGCGCGCAAGTTTGCCCAGTAAAGTGCTTTTATATTAGAAAAGATGGCATTGTTTTGCACGATAAAAAGACCTGTATAGGTTGTGGATATTGTCTTTATGCTTGTCCATTTGGTGCGCCGCAATTCCCACGAGATGGCGCTTTTGGCATAAAAGGCGAGATGGATAAATGCACAATGTGCGCAGGCGGACCTGAAGAGACTAACTCACATGAAGAAAGAGAGCTTTATGGACAAAACCGCATAGCCGAGGGCAAAGTTCCAATGTGTGCTGCTATCTGCTCGACAAATGCTTTGTTGGTTGGCGACGCGACAGAAGTTTCCAATATCTATAGAAAAAGGATACTTTCTAAAGGCGATGGAGTTGGCAAAAGCATGGGAAAAGGCAAAAACAAAGCGGCTAGAATGGAGCTTGATAGCTTCTAAAAAAAGGGTCTGTAAAGACCCTTTATCATCTGAAATTTAAATAATTCAGTGAAATCTAAACACCCAAAAAACTAAATTTGATATGAAATTTAACTAAAGCTTAAAATCTAGTTTTTATAATTAAAACTACAATTTTTATGATAACAAATCGCCTTACCAACAACAATAAAAACACTATTCTAAGCAACTTCATCACAAAGTGTTGCAAAATGAATTAATTTAATATTTATGTTTTTTATAATTCAAAGATGAAGCAACCTTTCATTTAAATTTGATATCATACTCTCCAAATATAAAAACTACTAATGGATAGCAAATGATAACTAAACTCAATAAAACGTCGAGGGGGGGGTTCGCCTAAAAAGCGACTATGATAAACTTGGCATACGTCTTGCTAGGATTATCACTCTTTTGTTGTGTGGCGAAAAACTTGATGTAGATGAGCTTGCAGATGAGTTTAATGTCACAACTAGAACCATTAGAACAGATTTAAATAAAAGGCTTATTCATCTTCCTATTGTCTGCAAAAATGGCAAATATTTTTTATCGGATAATTCAAATTTAAAAAATTATGATTTTATAAATTTTAGTAAAAAAAGCGGAGTTTTTGGACTTTATCCAAGCATCGACAACTTAAACGAGGATAATTTTGTAAAAGGTTTTGACTATGAAAAGATAGATAAAAACTTTTTTGATAAAATTCAAAACGCTATTGCAGACAATCAAACATTAAATTTCACATATAATAACAAAAATAGAGATGTCAATCCCTATAAACTTATAAATTTAAACGGTATTTGGTATCTTATAGCAACTGAGGGTGATATTATAAAAAATTTCTCACTAGGAAAAATCTCAAATTTAAAAATCTCTAAACATTTTAATAAAAATGCAAAAATAACAAAATTTATTGAGGACAATCACCAAACTTTCATCTCAGCAAATCCGCTAACTATAAGGTTAAAAGTGGATAAACAAATAAAAGAATTTATAACAAGAAGAGCTATTTTTCCAAATCAACAAACAATCAAAGAGCTTGAAGATGGAGATATCATCATCGAGACAAAGGCTAGTTTTATACCGGATATTTTGGGAATTATAAGCTATTGGATACCACATATTAGCATTTTAGAACCACTTTATTTAAAAGACGAGTTATTGAAAAATATAAAAAATTATTTAAAAAAGGAGAAGCAATGTTTTTAAGTCAATTAGAAGACCATTCAAAACAGGCATTTTTGGATTTGGCTTTGATTTGTGCTAAGGCCGATGAAAATTTAGACAATAAAGAAGCAGAAATTTTAGAAATTTACTGCGACGAAATGGGGATTGCTAAGCCAGCAAAGACCTACAAGGCGGATTATATTGTTGATTCTTATGAAAATGATCCTAAAAAATATTATAGTGAAGTTGAAGAAATAGTTGCAAAGATAGAGCGCGAGCCAAGGGATAGCATTATAATACTTTTTGAATTATTTATCATGATACATGCTGATAATTTGGTCGATAATGTAGAAAGAGATATTATCAATAGACTAAAAAAACTAATTGCAAATAATTGGAATTACAAAAAATATCAAATTATAAATTTATCTGTTTTAGAAAATAGTGCAAGAGCATTAGCTGCTCAAATGGATATGTTAAAACAAATTGAACTTACAGCTCAGATGACTGAACTAGAATTAATTCAAAAGGATATATGATGTTTTTAAAAGAATTTAAAAATGATGAAATAAGAAAAAATTTAATAAAACTTGCAGCTGCTTTGTCTGATGATTTAGAAATAGCTAATTATTATATAGCTGAAATTAATCTTGAGTGTGACGAAGGATTTAATAGCGAATTTAATGAAATTTTATCTTTAAAAAATAATGAAGAAGAGCTCAAAGAAGCAGTTTTAAGATTATTAGATGGAGCTGATTTTAAATTTTATCTTGAGTTTTTAATGATAGTAAGTCTAAATCCAAATAAATTTACTAATGAAATCAAAAAAGAGCTGGAAGGAAAATTAAATTTATCTGAAAATTTAATATCTTTATCAAATAATTGGGCGATAAATACAGCTTCTCATATAAATAATGCCATAAAAATTATAGATAGCGTTAAGCAATAAAAGGAGTTATTATGTATGATTTGATGATTGAAAATTTTCAAGAAATAAAACTTGATAAAGCTATAAACAATTTCTTAGAAAGGGTTGGTTATGAAAATTGTGAGCTTGAAAATTTAGAGTTAAAATACTCTAGCGAGTTGTCATTTATAAAAATATCTCATATAACTTATGCAAGAGATAAAAGTCAGACTGATATAAATTTAATTGATTTTGAGCAAATTTTAAATGCAATTTCCTCAAAAACTGGAAAATTTATTTACGTCATAGAAAGCAGTGAAAAAGGAGTTGATTTATATCTTGGTACGCATAAGGATTCGGTGAATTTTTTAAATGCAACCTTTAATGGAATTTATTCTGGTTCATCTAGTGAGATTTGTCAAGACCTAAATTTTGGCGATATGGAAAACAAAAAGGCAATGCTTGGTATTCCATCTTTAAAAAGAGATTCTGATAAAAAATACAAGCAAAGTCTTGAAAATATCTTATTTCCTATGCAAGGCAAAAAATTTAGGATAGTTATTGTTGCTGATAGTTATGATAATTCGACTATAAAAGAAATTATTTCAAAATATCAAGAGCTTGGTAACGAAGTTCATAAGCTTGCAAAAATAAGTAAAAATGCCACACAGAGCGATTCACAAACAAAAGGAATAACTTTTACAACTGGAAGTAGCCAAAGTTATGGAAATAGCCAAACAAAAGGCTTTAGTGAAACTGATGGTTATAGTGATACAACAATATATGGAAATATTTCAAAGAGTTTTCCTATAATTGGTGCAGCAATTGGCGGATTGTTTGGATATGTTGGGGCTGCAATTGGTGGTTTTGCCGGAAATGCTTTTCGCTCATCAAAAACTATAAACCATAGTATCACAAATAGCAGCTCAGATACAACTAGCTACACAAAAACGACAAATAATAGTCAAAGTGACTCAACAAGCGATACCAAAACAAAAGGTGCTGGTGTAACATTTGATGAAATAAACAAAAACGCTCAAAACATAGAAAAAATGATAGATAAATATATAGAAAGATTTGAAAAAGGTCTAAGCTATGGTATGTGGAATGCATCACTTTATATACAGGCTGATGATGAGATTACATTAAGTGAGCTAGAACATACTTTAAAAAGTGTTTATAGCGGGGATGAAACTCATTATGAAAGCATAAGGTTTACTCCAAATTTAAAACATTCAGTTGTAAATTTAGATAGATTTCCAACTGCTTATTTTAGTGATAAAATTATAGCAAATCCAATTCATCAAAGTTTTGCAGGACTAAATTCTACTATTAACTCGCAAGAATTAGCCATTTTATCTGCTCTTCCAAATAATGATATAAATGGTATAAGCGTGACTAAAATTTCTGATTTTGGATTAACTCAACAAAACAATACAAAAACCAATAGTTTTATTGAAATAGGCGAAATTTTAAATAAGAAAAAACCTATAAATCAAAGATTCAAACTTAGTTTGGATGCTTTAAATTCACATTTATTTATTTCTGGTGCAACAGGTGGTGGAAAATCAAACACTATTAAGGTTATTTTAAAAAGATTAAATGAAAAAAATATACCGTTTTTAGTGATTGAACCAGCAAAATCTGAATATAAAAATCTTTTGAGCGATATAAAAGATTTACAAATTTTTAGACCAGGCGGCAAAGATGATGTTTTTAAATTTAATCCATTTATTTTTGAATATAATAAAAATAATATAGCTATATCTTTAACAAAACACATAGATATGTTAAAAACAACTTTTATTTCAGCATTTGCTATGTATGGACCAATGCCTTATGTTTTAGAAGATGCTATTTATCAGGTTTATGAAGAAAGAGGTTGGAATTTAAATACAGAATCCCATCCATATTTTACAAATAGTGATAGTTTTGATGAATTTAGAAAAAGCTTATTTTTTCCAAATATGGACGATTTAAAGAGAAAAGTTGTTGAGGTTGCAGATAGGGCTGGATACTATCAAGATGTAGGAAGTAATATTAAAGCTGCATTAAAAACTAGGATAAATAATTTAACTCTTGGTATAAAAGGAAAGATATTTAATTCAATATACGCATTTGATTCGAAAATTTTATTTGAAAAACCTACCATTATAGAACTTTCAAATATAGTAAATGATGAAGAGAAATCTTTTTTTATGGGACTTTTATTAAATAAACTTTATCAATACAGAGAAGAAAGTGGAAATTATAGTGGATTGAAACATGTCACAGTTATAGAAGAGGCTCATAGACTCTTGCCAAATATATCACTCAATGTGAGTGGTGAAGATTCAAATGCAAGAGTTGGAGCAGTGGAAACCTTTACAAATATTTTGGCTGAAATTCGCTCTTTTGGTGAGGGAATTATTGTAGCAGATCAAATTGCCTCTAAACTAAATCAGGATGTTATTAAAAACACCGATATTAAAATAATTCATAAAACAATGTCTTATGAAGATAGAAATTTGGTTGGAAAGGCTATAAATTTAAATGATAATCAAATTTTAGACATTGCAGAACTTAAAAAAGGTGAAGCGATAGTCTTTAATAGGGATATCCATCAACCATTTCTAGTTAAGATAGATGAAAATAAAGAAATTCCGTTACAAAAAACAGATATAGAAAATTTCTATGAACAATTCATAACAAAAAATCCAAATTTTAAGTATGAGATGTTTTATGAAAAATATTATTATCTTGAAGAAAAACCAAATTTAAAAGAGTTAAATTTAGACTATTTAAAGCCTGAATTTATCAAATTTATAAATTTGATATTTGCCAATAATAATATATTAGATGGATTTAAACAGTTAAAAAATATTTTACCAGAATATAAAGATGACAAGTCATATATTTATGCGGTTTTATATCTTTTTTCAAATTTAAACTATATTTCAAATTATCAATACTATAACGATATTGATTGTTACATGGAAACTTATAGAACTTTTTTTGGTGTTTTAAACTCAATTATAAATGAAAAAGATGATCTGAAGGATAAAGTTAGTAAATTTGTAGATTCTTTTTTTCATTGCAACATTAAAACTATTTATCCACTTATGAATAGTTTTCCAAAATATGAAATTGATTACACACTGCTAATATTAGAAAATATATCTGGCAGTGAAAATATATTCGAGATTTGGTCCAATATAGAAATAGATGATGCTTTAAATGAAAATTTAGATACTTTTTTATCAAATATAATTGGTTTTTCAGACTCAAATATAAAATTTGCCTCACAAGCAATTAAATGTATAAAGGATGTATTATGAATATTTTAAATTTTACTAAAGAGATAGAAAAATCCTTTGTTGAAACAAAAGTTTCATTATTTGAAAAGTTCATAAAAAAAATTTCTCCAAACGAGCTTTTGGCTAAATCAAGAGAGCTTGGTATTTCTGATGTGCAAAAAGAGGGCATGCATTTCGCAAACGATACTTTGAAAGAGCGAATAGAAAAAGATCTTCCCGAGGCTTCAAAGTCAGAAACAGACAAAATAAAAGGTGATATATCAGAAAGACTTATGGATTGGCATTTTAAAAGAACGGGTTGGGAAAAAATAGAAGGAGAAGTTGGTTGCAATGGCATAGATGGATTATATGTAAAAAGAGATAAAGATGGAAATATTATAGATGTTTTAGTTGTTGAGAGTAAATATAATACTTCTCGTCTAGGAAAGACCCAAAATGGCGAACAAATGTCAAAAGAGTGGATTGAAGCAAAGGTGGGTGAATTGCGAAAGAAAGATCCTGAGAATTCTGATTGCGCTCAAATCGAAGAAAAAGTTTTAAACGGTGAATATAGAGCAAGAATTTGGAGAATGAAAGAAATTGATGGTAATTTACAAATAGAAATCTCAAAAGTAGATTCTAGTGGAAATGAAGTTAGTCAAACGCCTTTAAAAGGAAATGAAAACTATAAGATAAACAAAATTCCTAGCATAGATTTAAATAATCCAAAAAGTACTTTTGAGGAAAAAATAGCTGATGGATATGAAAAAATAGTTGACCAAGAAATTCAAAATAGAAAGGGATAAGAATGAAAACTAAAAATATTTTAGAACAAAATATTGATACTTTAAAAAAATATTTTGAAAAATATAAAAATAAAGAAAAAGAACAAGAGTTAAACAAGACAATATCTGATTTAAAAAATCAAAAGTATAAAATAGCAGTAGTTGCAAATATGAGCGCTGGAAAATCAACTTTTATAAATGCTTTATTTGGCGATGATGTTTTGCCAGCGTATAATCAAGCAACAACCGATTGTGCTACATTTATATGTTCTAAAAAAGGCGTGAGTAAAAAGGCTGTGATAACTTTTAGCGATAATAAGCCTAAGATAGAGATTGTTGAGAATTTAGAGCAGGAGATAAAACAATATGCTCAAAAAGATGAAGACTGCAAATATGATAAATACAAAAATGTTGAAAAAATAGAGCTTTATTATCCTTTTAAAAATATCAGAACAGATCTCAATGATGAGCTTGAGATTATTTTTATAGATACTCCTGGGCCAAATTCAACTGGAGATGAATACAAAGAAAAACATAAAGATCAAACAAGAAGTGTGTTAAATGAAGCTAATTTAGCACTATTTTTATTTGATTATGGCCAAATAGATGCAAATTTAAGAAGTGATGGGCAAGGTTTGTGGAACACAATCAAAGAAAAACATAGTAAAGATAAATTCTTTGAAGTCTATTTTATTATAAATAAAATAGATATGGCCTTTGAAGATAATTTTAAAGATTTATCTTATATACAGGACAAAGAAGAATTTATAAAGGCAAAAAGACAAAATTGGTTTAAACACGAAAATTTAGCTATTGAAAAAATTAAAATAGCAGCTCAAAAACATGGCATACAAAATCCAATAATCTATACAGCTTCATCAAAATTTGAGCTTTTAAATAGAGACATAACAAAAAGTTTTGACGATGATGATGAACTTGAAGAATTCAAGAGAAAACATTTTATAAGAATTTTCAAGAATGAGTGGGAAGAAAAATTTATTGAATATTTAGGATTTGAAAAACTTGAAAAAGATATAAATAATCTTATAAAAGATAAATTCTTAGGCAATTTTCTTGAAAATATAAATTTTAAAATTAAGTCTATTTTAAATGAAGAAAAATCAGATTTATTAAAAAATATACTAGTTTTAAAAAAACCAAAACAAGAAGGCGAACTAAGACTTAAAAACGCTATGGATTTCTTAGAAAATGGAGCAAAAACACTTGAAAACAAACTATATGATAGTCTTAAAAAAAAAGAAAATAAAGCAATAGAAGAGATAGAATACAGTATAGAAAAAAGAGCAAAAGATGAAATTATAGATCAAATTGATGTTATTGCTAAAAAATCCATCGCTTATTCTATTGAGTTAGCATCAGGAGCTGATTCAACTAGCGCTAAAAGAACAGCTGAGAGGAATTTTAGAAAAATAAATCTTGGTAAAGATCAAATAGAACTCTCTCATAAAATAAATGTAGAAGATGTTATGTATAGTATGCAAAAATATGCAGGTAGTCTTATTAACGATTGTAAAAATAACTATCTTGATATAAAAACAGATATAGATAATATTTATTTTGAATTAAATAGAGCCTTGACAAACGAAATTGAGATGGTTAAATTAGAACTCAATAAACAGCTTGAAAAAGACTTGGATATTACAATTGGGGAAATTAATCTGCCAAAGCTTGACATTGCGACATCTTTTAATACTGAAATAAAAATTCCTAGCTCTACTATCTCATACGAATATCAAAGTGCTCGTTATGAAACAGTTAGTGATTCTACTTGGTATAAACCTTGGACATGGTTTAGCAAAAAAAGAATTATGGTTAAAGATGAAAAACACACTATGCAGGTAAGTGGATATGAACTTAAAGAGATCTTGTCGCAAAATATGCAAAAAGGAGTTGATGAGCTCATAGAAAAAGAAAGAAAAATACATATTGAAGCTATAAAAAATTATGTAGATAGCTCAAATGGAATTTTTGTTGAGTTTAGAAGGAACAAGTTAAGGGATATGGACAAGTTAAAAATAGACATACAAAATAGCGAAAAAAATTTAAGTATTAATCAAACTAAACTTGATTGTTTAGAAAAAATTGAAAAGGAGATAAAGTAATGTCGTCAATGGGAAAAATTTTAGTGGTAATTGGTGTTGTAATGGTAGCTGGTGCAATTTGCTATTTGTCTGATAGTAAAAATGAAAATAAAGCCAATGATAGCGATAATATTCTTTCGAATGCAGATAGATTTGATACCTATAAAGAAATGGTTGAAGAAATGATTGAAAAGAAAGAGTGGAATGAACTTGAAAGTATGCTAGAAAATAATTTGGCATTAAACGATTTTCCTGAAATTATTAAAATGATAAAGGATGCATTGGACAATAGATAATTTTTCATTAATTTTTAAGTAAAGGCAAAAAATGAAAAAAATATTTTGTTTGATAGTTCAAATTTTAAAGCCCATATGGGCTTTTGTTGAGAGACATTTAGTTTTATTTCGGCTTTTAGCTTTATTAATATTTGGTGGTAGCTTTAAGCTTGGGTTTTTTTGACTTTATGAAAAAAAGCGGAAAGACAAATATGGAAGTGAGTATGCGAGGAAGTAAAAAAATCGATACGCTATTTACATCTTTTGCTTATGTGCCAATTATTGTTTTTAAGGATAAGTTTACTTTATTTTCCGATAACTCTAATATGGCAGATGGTTACTGTCTTAGGCGTTATGAAGTTGGACTTGGTTACAAAAATATTTATGAAATTTTCAAAAAATATGAAAACGATATTTGTCAAAATGACAACATTGAAAATTTGCCAAGTCCACAAATAATATCCACAAATCCAGTTTCATCAGAAATTTATGGAAAATATACGAGATCGGAGTGTGATTCATATGATATAAAAGAGGTAAATGGTACAAAAAGTGAGATAGAAATAAGAAGACATATATATCAAAATTATGGAAATTCTATATCAAAAAATGGTAAAGATATGTTGATGACATTTTTGAAAAATTATTGCCCTAACAACATGCATGCCAGTCAAAATAAAGCAAAGGATAATTTATGAGATTTAGATTATGCTTATTTTTAATAATTTCTTTTTTAATTACAGGTTGTTTTAATAGTGAGGAAAATGAAGCTTTAACACAAAAATTAAATTCACAAATTTTAAAAGATATGGGCTATTTGTCAAATTTAGAGGCTTTTTATGGGATTGACTTTACAAATACAAGTAAAAATTTAATAAGAAGTAATGATTTTTATGTAAGAGTTGATGATGTTAGGATATTTTACGGATATCCACTTGATAAGATAAAAGTAAAAGTCTATGGCAACGATAAAAAAACACTTTATGTAAAACTTCCAAGACCAGAGCAGATTTCAATAGATAGAAAAATAGCACATTTAAAAACAAGAAGAGAAAAATATGCCCCAATTGATGAAAATGGAACCGAGTTTGATGTAGAAAAAAAGATGACGGAGGCTTTAAATTCGACTTTGCAAAAATACGAACCAAAAATGCTTGAAATGACACAAAATGTCTCAAAAGAATATTTTGAAATGATAGCAAAAAATAATAATATGGATCTAAAACTTGAGCTTGAATATCGTGAATAAACTAATAGTTATTTAAATCCCAGTCAATCGGGCTTTTTCCAAGCTTTTTTAAAATTTCATTTGTTTTTGAAAAATGTTTGCAACCAAAAAAACCACCTCTTGCCAAAGGGCTTGGATTGGCTATTTGGATATTTTATTACTGCTTAGTTAAGATATATATCAACAAATAAATGTATTCAAATTTAACACCATCAACAACCAATCTTAAGTCTTAAGTCAAATTTAATTTTATTTATCAAAAAACTAATGTTTTTGATTTAAGTAAATTTAAGCTTAATTCGTTGTATAATTAAGCTCATATAGATTTTAAGGAGGAAAATATGGATAAGATTGCACAGTTAGTGACAAGTTATAAAGACGAGATGAAAGAGCATAGAAGACTTTTCCACTCTCACCCAGAGAGCGGTTGGGCTACATTTTGGACCACTGCAAAGATTGCCTCTTTTTTAAAGAGCTATGGATATGAGTTAAAGTTTGGCGATGAGGTAGTTTGCAAAGATGAGATGTATGGCGTAGCAAACGAGGACGTGCTTCAAGCTGCTTATGACAAAGCACTAAAACTACTAACCAAAGAAGAAGCCGAGATTTTACCAAAGCTAAAGGGCGGTAAAACAGGCTTAGTTGCCACTATAGATACCAAAAGACCGGGCAAATGTGTGGCTTTTAGATTTGATATCGATGGCGTTGATGTAACAGAGAGCAAAGAGAAAACTCACAGACCAACAAGTGATGGCTTTTCATCACAAAACGACGGCGTAACTCACGCTTGCGGACACGACGGACACATCACAATAGGACTTGCACTTGCAAAGGCAATTGCCTCAAATTTAGACAAATTTAACGGCAAATTTAAGTTCATTTTCCAAACAGGTGAAGAGGGTTGTAGAGGCGCTGTTGGTATGGAAGCAGCGGGCATTTTAAAGGGCATTGACTATCTTTTTGGAGCACATATTGGATTTAAGGCGACAGAGGATAGATCATTTATCTGTAGAGTAAATAAAATTCTCTCAACCACCAAATTTGACGTTTATCTCAAAGGACTTTCAGCTCACGCATCAGCCGAGCCACAAAAAGGTGCAAATGCACTTCTAGCAGCGGCACAAATGGCACTTTTGATGCATGGCATTACAAGACATGGCGAGGGCGTTACTAGAGTAAATGTTGGAGTTTTGAGAGCGGGCGAGGGAAGAAATGTCATCGCACCAAATGGCTATTTGGCATGCGAAACTAGAGGCGAGACAACAGAGCTAAATGAGTTTATGTATGACAAATGTGTAGATATCATTGAGGGTGTTAGCAAGGCTTTTGGAGTTGAGTATAAGATAGTTCGCACAGGCGGCACAGGGGGCGGTGATAGTAGCAAAGAAGCGGGAGAGTTTTTCTATGAAGCAGCGCTTGAGTCACCTTTTGTAGACAACGATAAGATCATCAAAGAGTATGATTTTGGTGCTTGCGAGGACTTTTCTCACTTTATGGATAAAGTTCAAAAAAATGGCGGTATCAGCGGATATGCGATGATTGGAACAAAACTCAAAGCAGGTCACCACAACTGCCTTTTTGACTTCAACGAAGATGCGCTTTGCAGCGGACTTGATGTCTTTTTAAGAATTGCTACTAAGATAAATGGAAACAATAAATAAGGAGAGATAATGCAGACTTTTAGGATAATTTTAGCCATTGTTGGTTTGATAGTGGCTATCTACCTACTCATTAAAAAGCGCGATACCAAAACTGTGCTTATAGGTGTTGGACTTGTGCTTTGTGTGCTTTGCCTAAATCCACTAGGTGCACTAAATGCCTTTACGGCAAGTATGACAAAAGCAGCCCTTATAAAGGCTATTTGTGCTAGTATGGGTTTTGCCTTTGTTATGAAATATACAGGCTGCGATAGACAGTTTGTCTTGATGCTAACTAAACCTTTGAGAAATGTTGGATTTATCTTAATCCCGCTAGCAGTTGCTATAACATTTTTTATAAATATTGCTATTCCATCAGCAGCAGGTTGTGCGGCAGCGGTTGGTGCTACTATGATACCACTTTTGATGAGTGCCGGCGTTAGACCAGAGATGGCAGCTTCAGCTGTATTTTGCGGAACTTTTGGCTCACTTTTAAGCCCAGGACTTTCACACAACGCAATGGTTGCAGGATATATCCAAAAAGTTGATCCAACATATACAATCCCAGATATAATCCAAGTTCAAATACCAAGCGCATTGGCAGCACTTGCTGTAGCGGTTGTTGGTATCTCTGTGATGGCACTTTTCTTAAAAGACTTCCAAAAAGGTACAAATTTCAATCTTGCTAATAACACAGATAAAAAAAGCAGCAATGCAAGCGATGAGAAGATCAACTTCCTTCATGCTATCATGCCAATAATTCCACTTCTTATACTAGTTATAGGTGGAGTCTACACTGCAACACACCCAGAGCTAAAAGGTATGAGCGTAAAGCCATATTGGGTTAGCTTTATCACTATGGGAGTTGCTGAGGCGATGTTGCTTGGTGCAGTAATTACTATCATCGTAACTCTAACCAACCCAGAAAAAATAACAAAAGAGTTTTTCAGTGGTATGGGAAGTGGCTATGCCAACATCATGGGTATCATCATAGCAGCGGGAGTTTTTGTCGCAGGACTCAAGGCTTGCGGAGCTATTGATTTGGTAATCGAGTGGCTTAAAAATGAGAAAGACTATGCCATTTATGGTGGAACTTTCATACCATTTTTAATGGGACTAATCACAGGTTCAGGCGATGCGGCAACTATGGCATTTAATGAGGCGATAACCTCTCGTGCTCTTGAGCTTGGCTTTGAGCAAGACAAACTTGGAATGGCAGCAACTATTGCAGGTGCTCTTGGTAGAACTTGCTCACCGATAGCGGGTGCGGCTATAGTTTGTGCAGGAATTGCAGGTATCAATCCTGTTGAGATGGTTAAAAGAACAGCGCCAGGAATGGTTGTTGCGCTACTTGTAGTTGTATTTGTAGTGCTTTGATATTAAGAGAGCAGTTTTTGCTCTCTTTGAAATTTAAATCTAAATTTAACTCTATTTTGGGGTTAAATTTGAAGATAATTTTGATTTTTAAGAGAGATTACTCTCTTGATAAAATGCCCTCTTTGTAGTTAAATGTAGGAATTTTGTCTGTAGTAAAGCTTTCAATAAATTTTGCCTTTTTTTCATCTATATTTTTTGGTGCAAAAAACTCATTCTCGATAGACCACTCATAGATTGGCTCATTTATAGGATAGGCGGTAAGTGTGCCGCTAAGACTATACTTTTTTATAAAAATTTCAGCAAGTTCTTTTTGATAGAAAGCGCCTAAAATCGTATTTTTATTTGAGAAAATCCAAATGTTGTTTATCTTCATCTCTTCTACTTATTAAAATATTTCTTACTATTTTAATATAAAAACCTTTATCTATCTTAAATAGTATAAATTTAGTGTAGAATTATCTTTATTTTAAGGAGTTTTTATAAGTATGGAGATGAATATGGATAAAAATGGCGATAAAACATCATCAAAAAACTTTGAAATAACAATTTATGATGAAGATGCAAGACAAAAGTGGCAATATCAGCAACACGAGCAGATAAAAAAACAAGAGCTTTTTAAGATGAAAAGCTTTATGGTAGCAGGACTTGTTGTTGCTTTTGTGGTCTTTTTGGTGGCACTTTTTTATGATATAAAGTGGCTAAAAGCGGTAAGCGAGGCAGCGCTTATTGGCGGACTTGCCGATTGGTTTGCAGTGGCAGCGCTTTTTAAAAGACCGCTAGGCTTTCCTTTTCATACGGCAATCATTCCAAACAACAAAGATAAAATTGCCAAAAACTTAGCCATCTTTGTAAGGGCGGAGTTTTTAAATAGGCGAAATTTAAAAGAGCTTGACTTCATCAAAAGCTACAACACCAAAAAGTTTATTCACAACTTTTTACACTCCAAAGAGGCACATTTCAATATAGATAGCCTTTTTGTCACTGTTGAAGAGAAAATCTTGCCATATATCTATAAAAAACTTCGAGAAAGCAAGAGCTTAAGTGGCACTTTAAATATCTCAAATGTTGATTTTGCCACTATTTTTGCAAAGACACTGTTAGCTTTCAAGCAAAGCAACAAGGACGCTCTTATACTAGATGGCATTTTGAACTCTTTGGAAGAAAAACTCAACAAGTATGAGCCAGAGATTAAAAAGAAAGTAACTATAGGTTGGGGCGCTAAGTTTTTGGCCTTTCTTACTAGCTATGATAGCTATCTTATAGATGGTATAAAGAGCTATCTACAAAGGTGCAAGCAAGAGGGCAGTAGTGAGCGAGTAAAGCTTTTAAAAGATATCGATAACGTCATCGATAAATTACTTTTAGATGATGAAAGTAAAGCTCAATTTAACCAAAATTTCATAGCCTTAACAGACTCAAAAACTTTGGCAAATATGATAGACGCCATTATTTTGTCTATTGAAAATGACAAAGGATTTAACACTCTTTTAAAAAGAAGTTTTGGTGATATGCTAGAAGAGCTGATAAAAGATGATAGAAGAGTTGCTGCTTTTGATGAGTGGCTTAAAAAGTTTGTTATAAATTTGCTAAGTAACAAAAGTGAGCTAATATCATCTTACATTGAAAAGACTATCAATAGTTGGGATAGTAAAACAATAAGCAGAAAAATCGAGCTAGAGATCGGCAAAGATCTTCAATACATAAGGCTAAATGGTATGGTTGTGGGAGCTTTGATAGGGCTTATTATCTACTTTATAACAACTTTTGTGCAAAATCTCTAAGACCGCTTTGACAGTCTTAGAGCTAGTTGTTATCTCTCTTGCATTTTTATCTCTAAATTGCTAGCGCAAATGCCTTTCATAGCCTTGCCAATGCCTTTGGAAACCTCTTTTAAAACATCAGCATTTTTATAGTTTTTGACCGCCTCTACGATGGCTTTTGCTCTTTTTTCTGGATCGCTTGATTTGAAAATACCGCTACCAACAAAGACACCCTCAGCGCCAAGTTGTCTCATAAGTGCTGCATCGGCTGGTGTTGCAACGCCGCCCGCACTGAAATTTAAAACAGGCAATTTTTTGTTTTTATGAACAAATAGTAAAAGCTCATAGCTAACACCAAGATTTTTGGCGCTATTAAAAAGTTCATCTTTTTTAAGTGCGGCAACTACTGCTATCTCTTTGTGTATGGCTCTTAAGTGGTTGACCGCTTGAGAGATGTCGCCAGTGCCTGCCTCACCTTTGGTGCGTATCATCTTTGCGCCCTCTTCTATACGTCTAAGTGCTTCGCCTAAATTTCTAGCACCACAGACAAATGGAGTTTTAAACTCTCTTTTATCTATATGATAAAACTCATCTGCAGGTGTTAAAACCTCTGATTCATCTATAAAATCAATGCCTAAACTCTCTAAAATTTGTGCCTCTACAAAGTGACCTATACGAACTTTTGCCATAACAGGGATATTTACAGCCTTCATAATATCCTCTATCATCTTTGGATCGCTCATCCTAGCAACACCGCCCATCGCCCTAATGTCTGATGGAACACTCTCAAGTGCCATAACAGCAACAGCTCCCGCATCTTGTGCGATTTTGGCCTGCTCTACATCCGTTACGTCCATAATGACGCCATCTTTTAGTTTGTCAAATATATTCATCTTTACTCCTTAAATTTGAGATTATATTACAGAGAATAAAACAAAAAGTTAAAATAGTCGAGATTGTGAGACTTTTTTATCAAATAGTCTTAAAAGTATCTCAGCAAGTTTTAATGCTTTTGTTCTGTGAGAAATTTGTAGTTTTGTTTTGTCATCTAGCTCGCCTAGAGTTTTGTCATAGCCATTTGGTATAAAAAGTGAGTCATATCCAAAGCCATTTGTGCCTCTTTCTTCATCTATCACACTTCCATACATAAATCCATGAACACAGTAGTTGCCAAATTTGGAACTAAGTGCGATAGCAGCGCTATAAAAAGCCCTACTTGTAGTAACACCTTTTTTTTCTAACTCAGCCATAAGTTTTGCTCTATTTGCCTTATCATCGCCATGTTTGCTATATCTTGCAGAGTAGATCCCTGGTTTAAAGTCCAAAGCCTCCACGCTTATGCCACTATCATCGCTTAAGACTATAAACTCATCTTTTTGTTTGTCGCTAAGTCTTTCATAGAGTGCGGTTGATTTGATGAGTGCATTTTCTTTGAAACTTTTGCCAACCTCTTCAATCTCAAAGCTATCAGTAAGCTCTGTAAGTGAGTAAATTTGATATTGATGAAAAAGTGCTTTTATCTCTCTTATCTTGTCTAAATTTGTGCTTGATACTACTATTTTCAACTCTTATCCTAAATTTGAAGATAGGGACTATTTTACCAAAATCCAACAAAAGAGAAAAATTTATTAGCTATTTTATGATAAACTTTTTGTTTTATGAAAGGAAGATTTATGCTAAAAAGCACTCTACCGCTCTCATTTATAGTTGCTACTAGATTTTTTGGGCTTTTTATAATACTACCTGTTTTTAGCGTCTATGCCAAAAATTTAGATGGTGCAAATACTTTTCTTATCGGTATTGCTATAGGAATTTATGCACTTATGCAGATGGTTTTTCAACTTCCATTTGGTCTTATGTCAGATAAATTTGGACGTAAAAATAGCATATTGATAGGGCTAATTATCTTTATTGTTGGCTCTTTGGTCTGTGCACTATCAAGTGATATCTATACTATGATTTTTGGTAGGTTGCTCCAAGGGTGCGGCGCTGTTGGAGCTGTTGCAATTGCTATGATAAGCGACTTTGTAAAAGAGGAGTTAAGAGCTAAGGCGATGGCTATAATGGGCGCTATGATTGGCTTTGGCTTTACTATCTCTTTGGTTATTAGCCCAGTTTTGGCTAGATTTTTTGGACTTTCAAGTCTTTTTTATCTAAGTGCTTTGCTTACTGTTTTTTGTATCATTCTTCTTTATACAGTTGTGCCAGCTGAGCCAAAGATAAGTAGTATCGAGAAGAAGAGCAATATAGCAACTCTTTTAAAAGATAGAGATCTTTTTTTGATGAATATGACAAATTTTTTGCAAAAGATGATTATGACGATAGCTTTTTTGGCTATTCCGCTCATATTGGTAAATAAAATGAACTACAACATCGATAAACTTTGGATTGTCTATAGTATCGCTATGTGCTTTGGTTTTGTTGCGATGAGCTTTGTTGGAATGTTTGGCGAAAGAGGTGGGCTTGCTAAAGCGATTTTGCTTTTTGGAATTGTCCTTTTTGTCATAGCCTATCTTCTCTTTGCACTTTCAAGCTCAAAGCTATTTTTCATCGTAGGAGTTACCATCTTTTTTGTAGGCTTTAGTATGCATGAGCCAATACTTCAAAGCAGCGTCTCTAAATTTGCCAAAGCTACACAAAAAGGGGTAGTTCTTGGGATATTTAACGGAGTTGGATATTTTGGAAGTTTTTGCGGCGGACTAATTGGCGGCTTTTTTATGCACAATTATGGGATAGGTTGGCTTTCGCTCTTTGTCATAATTATGGCCTTTCCTTGGTTTTATAAACTTATTTTTCTAACCAACCCAAGTCTGCTTAAGAGCTTTGTCTACAAAAAAGAGAAGTTAGATCTAACAAAACTTCACAACATTAAAGGCTTTATAGAGTCTTACAAAACAGGGGAG
Organism: uncultured Campylobacter sp.; assembly: GCF_947255105.1. Classification (GTDB taxonomy): domain Bacteria; phylum Campylobacterota; class Campylobacteria; order Campylobacterales; family Campylobacteraceae; genus Campylobacter_B. The sequence continues at coordinate 9,399 of NZ_CAMYFP010000008.1, read as the reverse complement.
AGTTATGTCATAAGATATAATTCAAGTTTAGTTACAAAAGAGCAGTTAGAGGAGGCTTTGAGAGATGAGAGGTAAAATAGGAGCTTCTGTTTTTGCAATCTATTTTTTGCTAACAGTTTTTATTGTGATAATTTTTATGGCGCTATTTAGAAAGAAAAATAGAAGCATAAGGAAGGTATGGGGCAAGTTTCAAAAGCTTTTTTTGAGATATCATCTTATAGAAAATGGCAAGCTAGATGAAGAGGCGCAGCTACTACTAATCAACCATAAAAGCATGCTTGATATCATCATCCTAGAGGAGCGTCACCCAAAAGATCTAGCATGGGTTGCCAAAAAAGAGATAGGGCAGATCCCGCTCATTGGTCAGATTTTAAAACTTCCAAAGATGATAGCGGTAGATAGAGGCAACTCAAGAAGCTTGCCAAAATTTCTAAAAGATGTTGAAGATAGAGTAAAAAACAGCAGAGTAGTCGCCATCTTTCCAGAGGGCACTAGATCAAAGGGCGATAGACTACTTAAATTTCACAGTGGCGCTAAAATCATCGCACAAAAGCTAAATTTAAAGGTTCAACCGATAGTTTTGTATGATACTTCAGCGATAATGAACGAAAAGACCTTTTGCGTTAAATTTGGACAGGATGTGAGTGCAACTTATCTGCCAGTTGTAGATATCAGCGAGCAAGATTGGTTTGAAAAGACAAGAGAAGAGATGCAAAAAATTTATGATAGAGAAAAAGAGCGTTTTGCTAATGGCTATTATAAAAAAGTTGATGCGTAATTTGGCTCTATTTTAGGCAAAAATATGAGTTTAAAACTTCTACTTTTAGTTGGATGTGGTGGCTTTTTTGGGGCAGTTTTAAGGTATGTGATAGCTACTTTTTTCTCTTATAGTTTTCCGCTAGCTACCTTTATAGTCAATATCTTGGGTGGATTTTTGGTGGGCTATCTTACAAAAATGGGTCTTAGTTTGGAGTTAAGAGTTCTTTTGATAGCGGGATTTTTGGGCGGACTTACCACTTTTTCGACCTTTACCATAGAAAATATCAACTTGCTTCAAAATGCCAAATATGCGCTTTGTTTTTTAAATGTAGGACTTAGCATAGTTTGTTGCTTCGGAGCTTGTTATTTGGCTTTGAAATTTAGCTAAAGTTTTGGTTGTAGCCATTTTTTGCTTGTAATTGTGTCGGTATAGTTCACCAAGGCGAATTTAATAGGTGCTTTTATAAAATCTTGCCAGCTAGAAAGCCAAGCAGGCTGTAGTTGATGCTTCGGAAAAACTAAAAAGAGAGCAAGAGTAAAAAAATAGCTTTGAAATATCAGCACAGGAACCAAAAGAAAAAGAATCAAATAAAACAATTGCAAGATAACGCGGCAATAATTAGCGGTGGAGGAAAATGCAATATCACAAATGAAAATATCTCTTTTAAAAAAGATTTATTAAAGTATTATCTTGGTGATAAAAACTTTATAAATCAAATCATTTCAAAATTAAACTATTTAGAAGTTTTGGAATTTTTCAAACCTTTAAAATTTGAAAAAGTAAAAAACTCGCAATTTTTTTGCAAAACTGGTTCAAAAAGTGTTTTAAATTATCTAAAAAGTAAAATTACAAATCCAAAAATTTATTTAAATACCGAAGTTTTTGATGTTGTAAAAAATGATGATATTTTTAAAATTTATACAAATAATGGAAATCTTGAATGTAAAAATTTAATAGTAGCAAGTGGTGGATTAAGCTATCTTGTCACTTTTCACGAAAAAAATATAAAAAATATTCTCATTCTTTACCTTTTTATTTTCCTCACCAAATAGCCATATAACCACACTTTTCAAGCCTTTGCCACTCTTTCTTACTTTTTTTACATTATACATAAGATTTATCACTTGAGAATTAAATAGTTTTGCTATATTAAAGACTAAATTTAGCTTTTAAATTTAGTCTTTTTTATTTTTTTACACATAAATTTACATATTTAAATTCTACAAAATACATTTATTGATTTTATTGTTTTTACTTTTATAAAGCTTTATCAAATTTTTAACTTTTATAGTCTTTAAATCATATAGATTTATGAGATTTTAAACCTACTTTTTAAAGCAGGTTTAAAATTTGTGTAAAACAAAATTTAGATTAATTTAATTAAGTGTAAAATTCACAGGAATATTAAAATTGGTTTTTACACTTATTTTTGGAAATTTATTCTTTACTCTATTGATAGCTTGTATGACAGTATCATCAAGGATTTTATAGCCGGATGATTTTTTAACTTTTATATTTGTCACGCTTCCATCAGTATCATAGGTAAAACTAATAGTTGAGATTCCTCTTTGTCTTAGACGCTTTGCTCTGATAGGGTAGTTTTTCTTAGCTTCTTTTGCGATGATTGCTTGGATTTGAGCTCCAATGTTGAGCTTTTCATCAGCACCTATACTTTGAGCTGTATTTTCGCTATTTATCGCACTTGAGGCGACATTATTTGCATTTGGATTATAAGCGTTAAATCCACCACTTTTTGCTTGTTTGGGTTTAGGCTTTTTCTCGACTTTTTTTGGAGCTGGTTTTTTAACTACTTTTTTAGGTTCAGGTTCAGGCTTTTTTTCGACTATTATTGCCTCTTCAACTGGCTTGATAATTTCAGGTTCTTCTGCCACCTCAACCTCTTCGATGACTTTCTCGACTGGTTCGTTTATCTCAACTATTTCTTCTTCTACTACTGGTTCAACCGTTTCAGTAGGCGCTTCATCATTTGGTCCTCCACCAATTTCAAAGATGTTTAAATCGATCTTTGTAATATTTACAGGTGGCTGCGTTTTAAGCTTTGGTGCATAAAAAAATATCCAGTAAATTAAAGCTCCATGAAATAAAGCACTTATTAAAGCCCCGATTAAAAAGCCGTTATTTTCTAGTTTCTGTTGCGATTGCGAAATTTTCATGTTTTTTTAACTTTAAAATATCTATAACTTTTACAAAGCTTTCAAATTTAGCCTCTTTATCACTTCTTAAAACTATTGGAGTTTTAGGATCAATTTCTTTCATGTATTCTTCAAACTCAGCTTCTAAAATAGGCTTATCATCAAGATAAATCGTGCTATTTGCATCTATTATGATATTTACGACCTCTTTGTTTGGATCGCCTTCGCCACTTTTTGATTTTGGGAGGTCTATATTTATATTTCCTTGAGCTATAAAAGTTGATATGCTTAAAACTATACACAAAAGCACAAGCATAACGTCTATCAGCGGAATGACATTAAGTCCGTCTTTTTTTAGTTTTGAACGCCTCATCGGTTATTATACCTTGTCATTAAAACATCTACTTTTCTACTAAAAGCGTTATATATCATAAGTGTTGGAATAGCTACTAAAAGCCCAAGCGCAGTTGCTTTTAAGGCTAAACTCATACCGATCATTACAGCACTTGCATCAACTCCTCCTGCTAAACCCATCTCATAAAAGGTTACCATGATACCAGCAACTGTTCCTAAAAGCCCAATATATGGAGCATTTGAATATATTATGTAAAGTATAGTCAAGTTTTTTGTCAGAGCGATTTCAAAATCTTCAGCATTTTTATAATCACTAAATTTAACTTTTGCATAAAAATAAAGTCTTTCAACCGTATAAAGTAAGACTAAAAAGCTCATAAATGCGAGCAAACCCATTATTGCGTATTCAAAATAATGTTTTAAAAATTCCATTCCTTTAAACCTTTTATTAAATTTTATTTTTTAAATTTTTTATTGTTGTTTATGGTGAATATATTTTTATATAACCAAAATTTGGCAGTGCTTTATAAAGATAAGATAATTTTTTCGCATTTTAGTCCTTCTAAATTTATTTTAAATATATAATGATAGTGCGTATCATCATAATTATAGCTGTGTAATTTATAAAATATTTGCTTAAAAAACAATAAAAATAGATAAGGATTATTAATAACATTGTTTATATTATTAATAGCCATTGTAAAAGTAGTGCCCAAGTCCTATTGTGAAGATAAAATTTCCATAAAGAGAGTGCTCCACCCAGCAAAGTAGGGTTGAGTTTGATTTTTAAATAAATTAATATATCTTAATGCAAAAAATGTTCTAAATATAATTTCTTGAAAAAATGCTGATAAAATGGGGTAAAGCAGCATTACTAAAATCCAAATATCTATTTTTTGAAAAAATAAAAGTAAAAATAGTTAAAAAAATGGATAAAATTAAAAATCTTTTAAAAATATCTTTAAACTCATCAAATTTAAAACCTTTAAAAAGATTTAAATTTGCTTTTTTTATATGATAAAGTGCATATAAGCTCCCAAGCCAAAGGACAAAAAACATATAATTTTTTGGCAAAATTTGCAGTATAAAAAGAGCTGGAATGAGTAAAAATATTATTAAAAACTCAATATATAAAAAACTTTTTTCATTAAAGCATCTTTAAAACTTCCACAACATCGCCACTTTTATATCCCTTAAGCTCTTTTGGCACCATAAGTAACATAGCATCGTTGTTTAGATTGCTAATAATAGCACTCGAACCTCTCTTTTTGCCACTTAAATTTACTCTATTTTGACCCTTTTCATCGACATAAAGATTGCAGGCAACAAGCTCCAAAAAAGGACTTTTTCTCTCATAATCCTCATCGATTATCGCTCTTATTCTGTAGTTTTGCCCTAAGCCAAAGATGTGATTTAGAAACTCCCTTATAAAAAGAGTTGCCGTAACCATCGCTGAGTAGGGAAAGCCAGGAAGTCCAAAGATAAATTTATCGTTAAATTTAGCTATTTTTAGATGGCGCCCAGGCTTGATAGCAACGCCATTTACTATCATCTCGCCATCTCCTAAGATCTCTTTTACAAAGTCATAATCCCCAACACTAACTCCGCCAGTCGTGATTAGGATATCGCTACCATTGCAGCCATTTAAAATAGCCTCTTTTACCAACTCTTTTTCATCTTTAACTATGGGCAAAAGAGCGGTCTCGCAGCCCAAAAGACGAAGCATTGAAAAGAGCGCTATGTGGTTTGAACTTCTAATCTGAGCGTCATTTTCAAGTGGCTCGCCAAGATCTTTTATCTCACTTCCAGTTGCCAAAATAGCAACCTTTGGTTTTGCAAAAACAGTTACACAAAACTCGCCAAGCTCTGCTAGAAGGGCGATTTGTGAGTAGCTAAGAGTGGTGCCTTTTTTTAAAAGTAGCTCATCTTTTTTATAGCTTTCCCCAACATCTCGCACAGCAAAGCCTCTATCTACGCTCTTTAATATCTCTATTGTCATCTCTTTTAGAGCTACATTTTCTATCGGTATCAATGTGTCGCAATTTTTGGAAAGAAGCGAACCTGTAAAGGTTTTGACGCACTCGTTTTTGCCTACCTCTATCTCTTTGTTGCTACCAGCGGGAAGTTTTGCAACTATTTTTAATCTTTTGTTTTTGATATCTTCATAGCGGCAAGCATAACCATCCATCGAAGCAATGGGGCTTTTTGGGTAGTTTTGTTTTGCAACTATATCTTTTGCTAGCACTCTTCCAAGTGCCTCGGTAATGGCAACATTCTCTACTCTATCCCAAGGCTTTGTGCTTTTTAAAAGTGCATTAAGAGCTGTTTCATAACTTACATAATCTTTTTTAATCATCGCTAAGTATCCCTGCATTTGGTAGTTTGTGAGATCTCTGCTTTGCATAGACTCTTTTTTTCTCTATGATGTCATATTTCCAGATTGGGGCGTTTTGTTTGAAGTCTTCAACAAACTCAGCAAAAAGCTTAAGTCCAGCGGCTCTTCGTGGCGTAATTATGGCTGCTACATATGAGCACTCATGGATCAAAACATCGCCTTTGGAGTGTGCTAAAAGCGCATATCCATCTATCTTTTTAAGCCTTTCTTGCCAGCCATCAAGCCAACTTTTAAGAAGCGGTTTGTGTATATCAAAGCTAAGTCCATCTATGCCATCTTCATCTCTTACTATTCCTGCAAATGTGATAAAAGCGCCGCAATTTTTATCTTTGTATCGCTCATACCACGAGGCATAAATTTTTGTAACATCTAAAGCACCACTATAAATTTCCATCTTATCCTCCACAAACGGGCGGAAGTATAGAGATTACATCGCCATCTTTTAGCCCTACATCAAGACTATCAACAATAGTGTCATTTATAGCAACAGATGAGATTTTTAACCACTCTTTTAGCTCTTTATCGTTGGCAAAAAGCTCTTTTAACTCTCTTAAATTTGAGATATCAATCTCTAAACTCTCTCTTTTAATCGGTCCTAAAAATTCAACTCTTATCATAACTACCTCTTTTTTAACCTCAAATTCTATCTTATTATTTATAAATCATAGCAAGATTTGTGATATTTTCTATATAATTTATAAAAAACTGGAGTGCCAAATGAACATTAACGATATCAAAACACCAGCTTATGTCTGCTATCTCCCAAAGCTCATTAGCAATTTAGAAATCTTAAAAAGTGTTGGCGATGAGAGTGGGGCAAAAGTGCTTTGTGCATTAAAAGGTTTTGCATTTAGCTTAGCAATGCCCTATGTTGATAAGTACCTTTGGGGAGCAACTTGCAGCGGACTACATGAGGCTAAATTTGCAAAAGAGTTTATAAAAAATGGCGAAATTCACACCTATTCACCAGCTTTTAAAGATGAAGATTTTGATGAGATTATGCAAATTTCAAATCACATTGTCTTTAACAGCCCAAATCAAATTTCAAAATTTAAACAAATCGCGCTTGATAAAGGCATAGAGTGTGGTCTTAGGATAAATCCAGAAAGCTCTTTTTCGCCAAAAGATATCTACAATCCTTGTGCTAAATTTAGCCGCCTTGGAACAACAAAGGCAAATTTGCTAAAAGCTCTAAAAGAGGATAAGAGTTTGCTTGATGGCATTAGTGGACTTCATTTTCACGCACTTTGTGAAGAAAGCAGTCAAAGTCTAAAAAAAGTTTTGGATAAATTTAAAGCTGATTTTGGCGAGTTTATCCATGGGGTAAAATGGGTAAATTTTGGCGGTGGACATCACATAACTAAAAAAGGTTATGATATAAAACTTCTTATAAATTTGATAAAAGAGTTTAAAGATGAGTTTGGTGTTGATGTTTATTTAGAGCCTGGCGAGGCGGTTGGCTGGGAGTGTGGGGACTTGATAAGTTCTGTTTTAGACATCGTTGAAAATGAGAAAAATATTGCTATTTTGGATACTTCAGCTGAAGCTCACATGCCAGATACCGTACTTATGCCTTATCGTCCAGCTGTTGTGGGTGAGAAAAAAAGCGCTAAGTTTGAGTATAGATTTGGTGGAAATACCTGCCTAGCAGGAGATATTGTAGGGCTTGAAGAAGGAGATGCTGATTATAAGTTTGATAGGCCTTTAAAAGTTGGTGATAGGATTATATTTAAAGATCAAATTCACTACACCATTGTAAAAAACACAACATTTAATGGCATAAAGCTACCTGATTTAGTTTTGGTTGATGAAAACGCAGATGTTATAAAAAAAATAGAGTTTGGATATGAGGAGTATCGCCGTAGAAATTAGCACTAACTTTTTGTTGAATAAAGCGTGCTATCATTGTTCATTAAAAGTTTAGATTGAGAGGTTGATTATGAGAGCTTTGTTTCTTTTGTTTGGGCTGTTTGGAACACTTTTTGCTACCAATGAAGACTTTGTAAATAAGTTAAATTTAGATAGTCCTGTTTGGGCAAGCGGTCGTTTTACAAATATCGATAGCTATAGTGATGGTTTTGCTAAATTGTTTGTCTATTTGCAAGGCAACGACTACTTTGCAATGGGTGCTGCAATTGGGATTTTTGGCGTGATATTGGCATTTGCGCTTCACTACATTATCGTAGGTCCAAAAAAGTTTTCACACGACCATGGCAAGGTCTATGCATTTAGTGCCTTTGAAAGGATTATCCATCTAATAGCAGCTATCTCTTGGACTATACTTGTGCCAACCGGCGTTATCATGATGTTTGGCGCAACTTTTGGTGGTGGCTTTTTTGTAAGGCTCTGTAAAAACTTGCATGGACTTGCAACTATCTCTTTTGCCATAAGCCTCTTTCCGATGCTCTCTTTTTGGTTTGTAAGAATGCTTCCTAGAGTTTATGATATAAGATGGATGTTTATGGTAGGCGGTTATCTTTCCAAAAACAAAAAGCCAATTCCAGCAGGCAAATTTAACGCCGGTCAGAAAGCTTGGTTTTGGGTATGCACTATTGGCGGGCTAATTATGGTAATAAGCGGCACAATGATGTTTTTTTTAGATCACTACACACCAGCTTTTGTAAGAGAGTTTTTTGGAATTAGTCAGATAGAACTTTTAAGAGCTGCAGCTCTCATCCACAACATACTTGGCATAGTTTGTGCTATCTTTTTGCTAGTTCATATCTACATGGCAGTTTTTGCTATAAAAGGGGCAATTCACTCCATCATCACAGGCTACAAAGAGGAAGAAGAGGTCTATATACTTCATCACTATTGGTATCAAGAGTTAGTTAGAAAGGGCAAAATAAAGCCATCCATATTTGAAAAGCAATATCTAAATTTAAAATAGCCAAATTTAAGAGAAATTTATGGAAAGTCAGATTGCCAAGCTTATAGAGGAGAAAAAAGACAAAGAGGGCAAAATTAGCTGCAAAAATGCCCTTGAGATAGCCAGCAAAACAGCAATCTCACCACTAAAGGTTGGCGAGGTGGCAAGCAAGCTTGGCGTAAAAATTACTGATTGTGAGCTTGGCGAGTTTGGAAAGTTAGAGCTTGGAACTGCAAGCGCCGCTCTTTATGATGAGCGCTTTAAAAAACTCTTGGATGAAAAGAGAAGAATTTTTTGCAAAGACGGCTTAGAAGTGGCTAAAGATGTTTGCCCAAAGACCATTAGAGCGACGCTTAAAAACTTTAATATCGGTGTGAAGTATTGTGAGCTTGGCTGTTTTAAAGAGAAAAAGAGCAAAAAAATGGTTGTCAAAACTAAAATTTGGATAGAAAATGTCGATGGTAAAATGCTTTTTGGCAAAGGCAAAACAGAGATCTTGGAAGCCATTGATGAGGTTGGAAGTATAAAAAGAGCCTCTGAGATTTTGGATATGAACTACAAAAAGTGTTGGAGCCATCTTAAAGTTTTGGAAGATAACTTAAAAGAGGAGCTTTTTTTAACCAAACAAGGCGGTAGTGGGACAAAGTTGCTGCCACGAACATTGGAGTTAATAGCTGCCTACAGAGAGCTTCAAAAAGAGATTGAAGAGTTTGCAAACAAAAGATTTAAAGAGCTTTTTTTAACCAAAAAAGTAAAGTAATTTATACTATTGTGCTAAAATTGCACTTAAGCTTCAAGTGTTGAAGAGACATAAAAAAGGAAAAATTATGAAAATTGATTGTAAAAATTTAGAGTGTCCAGCTCCTTT
>NZ_CAMYFP010000007.1 GCF_947255105.1 uncultured Campylobacter sp. | reverse complement strand
TAAAGCTAAAAACGCAAAACCAACCATACTCTTTTCTTCTAGCTCTGCCACTAAAAGTAGCAAATTTCCTAAAAGCACCCAGATAATACTCATCAAAGTAATCAAAAACTCCTAAATAAAAATAGTTTAGATTTTATCATATTCTTAGGAATAGATGATAATGTAGTGTAATTAAAAAAGATGGATAAAAAATGATAGATGAGTTAATAAATTTTTTAAAAACTGACAATATTTTTTTGACAGGCGGGGCTGGTGTTGGCAAAAGTTATGCTGTTTCAAAAGTAATAAAGCATTATAAAAATGAGAATTTAGGTGTTGTCTCTTTGGGGAGCACTGGAATTAGCGCTGTAAACATCGGTGGTCTTACACTTCATTCATTTTTTGGATTCGGGATTTGTAAAAACAAAAACGAGTTAAGCGAGTATGACAAAGGTTCAAAAGCTAAGGAAAGAATTAAAAATTTAAAAAATATTTTAGATAAAACAGAACTTATTATCATTGACGAGATTTCGATGGTTTCGGCTGATTTATTCGAGATGATTTACTTAAGGCTTATAAATTTAACTTACAAAGGTAGGGTTATGGTAGTTGGTGATTTTTATCAACTACCTCCAATTACAAAAGATCAAAATTTAGATCTTTTCCAAAGAAGTATCTATGCCTTTGGATCTTATTCATGGGAGATGATGAGATTTAAAAATATAGAATTAATCAAGCCAAAAAGAACTAAAAATTTAGAATTTTTTAAAGTTTTATCTAAGATAAGAGTTGGCAAGATTAGTATTGAGAATGCTAGATATTTATATGGTTTTACAGAGGTAAAATTTACTCCAAGTAGCGATGAAACAGTGCTTTTTGGAAGAAATAAAGAGGCAAATGAATTAAATGTCTTCATGCTTGAAAAAATAAACTCTCCACTTCTAAAACACATTGGTAAGACTATAATAAATGATAACTTAGTTCATAAAGATAGGATTGATAAATGGCTAAATAATCTAAATGTTGCAACTGTTTTCGAGTTTAAAATTGGTGCAAAGGTGATTTTTACTATCAATAAATATAAAAATATTCTTGATGATAGTGAGTTTTATAATGGTGAGCAAGGTGTTATAAAAGATGTTTTTTTAAATGATGGTGAAATTTCAGAAATTTTAGTAGAGAAAAGTAATGGCGAATTAGTCGAAGTAAAGCCAAATAACTATGATTTTGGAGAGTATATAAATGAAAATGATGAGCTTAAATACAATATAATAGCTAGTTTTTTTCAGTTTCCACTTCGACTTGCTTATGCCATAACTATCCACAAATCTCAAGGTATGAGTATCCAGCGGCTAACTTGTGATTTAACGCATATTTTTGCCGAAGGACAGCTTTATGTCGCACTTTCAAGAGCAATTGAGCCTAACAATTTAAAGATAGTTTACAAAAAAAGCGAGAATTTCAACTCATATTTAAACAGAGTTATCAAAAGTCATAAAGATGTTGATGAGTTTTATAAAAAAACTGACTTTTTAAAATACGAGTGATTACACTTTGATATTTCCACTGTATTTTATCACTCCAGCTTTTAACTCCTTATTTAAGACTTCATCTATAAAATTTTGTTTTAAAGAAACATCGCTATCTTCGTAGTTATATACCATATAAGCCTCTTTTACATTTTCTAAGCATTCAATTTCTTTAAATGTTTTTATCTGCTCATCAAAGCTTTCACACTCCAAAACAACGACTATTTGGCTGTTTTGATGAGCTATGACTTCACAATTTTTGATTTTATTTAAATTTTCTATGGCTAAATTTAAGCCATTTTTGTCTATTAAATTTACAACTAAACTTGAAATATTCACTCTATCCTCCAAATTTTAATATTTTTCTCATAAGCTGATGAAAAAATAAGATCTTTATAAAAAATAATTGCATTTAGTGTGCTTTGTTCTGTTTTTATAAAATCAACTCTATTAAAACTCTTATCCAATACCAATATATCACTATTTTCATCGCTCATAAAAGCTAAATATTTATCACTTAGCCCAACAGCATAGACCAAAAAATTGGCTTGAAAGCTTTTTAAATTTCCATCTTTATAAAAAACAGCATTTTTATCAGCCGAACCGCTTATAAACTCATCTTTACAATTCATATAAAGATCGTAAATATTATCTTTATGAGCTAAAATAGTATCCAAAACTCTATTTTCATCTAATGAAAATTTGTAAATTTCTCCACTTTCGCACCCAACTATCAAAATATCATCTAAAATTTCAATATCGCCAAGTGATGAAGTAGAAAATTTATACTCAAAAATCACCTCTTTTTTGTTTAGGTCGAAAAATGAAATTTCACTACTCAAACTTGCATAAACTATCAAATTTTCATTTATAAAAAGAGCTTTTTTAACACTTTCATTATCTAATTTTATTTTGTTTAGAGTTCCATTTTCATAGATATATATGGCTCTTTTATAATAATCATCCTCACTTAAAATCAAAATTTTATCATCAAATGCATCTGTGTTAAAAACTTTTGGCAATTTTGTCTCAAAATATGATGAAATTTGAGGTAAATTTATGGTTTTTATAGTCTGGTTTTGCTCCACATCATAGACTAAAACTTCGCCACTATCGGTTGAGATGTATAAATTTTTATCTTTTAAAAGCAAATTTGTAACAGGATAATCAGTTTTAATCTCACCTAAAAACTCTGCTGCAAAAATAGAGTTAAATAAAAGTAAAATAGTTATAAAAACTCTCAAAAAGCAACCCCTTTTAAACTAAGTGCTTCCTTAAAGCAGGCTCCCACGCACTCGCCACATCCAACGCAGTTTTCATTAATAGTTGGCTTAAAGACTCCAAAATATTCAATTGCCTTAAATTTGCAAACTTCATAGCAGTTATAGCACATCGTATCATTCCAAGCAAGGCAAGATGTTATCTCTATCTTTGCAACTGCATTTATTTTGGCGCTAAAGTCTAAATTTAGAGTGTTTTTTTGATTTTCTTGACAAGCAATTGCACATTTTTTACAAAAATCACATCCAAACTCATTTGGCTCAAAATAGACAAAATTCTCTTTAAGCTTAATTAGATTTTTATCGCATGAAGTAAGACAAGGTGCCTTGCATTCCAAACATTCAAATTTACCGCTAAAATAGGGCGGATAAATAGTCTTTTGAAATCTTTTTAGCACCTTTATGTCCTTTTACTCAACGCCTTGATTTAGCACATCAAGTAAGTTTGAGCCATGTTTTAAAACTTTGTCTCTAAAAACTGCTTCAAATTTATTATTTACCACGGTTTTTGCATTTGATTGTGGAACGTGACATTGAACGCAGTTATATCTAGTCATATCAAGCTCTCCGTGCAAATCCTTGCCAGTTCTTAAATCCACAAGATGAGATTTTGGTATGGCAGTTGAGCCGATATCTTTTGCAAACTCAGGCATATGGCAGGTTGTACACATATTAAGCTCTAATGTAATTGGCAAAAGTCCGTCTAGATCATGCGGTATAAGTGGCGGTGAGTTTTCAAAAGATCTATCAAATCTAGTTGAAGTTCCAGGCGCATCACTGCTGTAGGCAAAATCTTGCAAAACCAAACTCTCTTCACTCGTTAAACTAGCCTTTCTTAGGCCATCTTGTTGGCTAAAAGCAAAGACAACACAGATGAAAAATAGTATAATTTTTCTCATTTTTTATCCTTTTTTATAATACCGAAATTTAATGCATCATGCGTGCAAACATCCACGCAACGACCGCAGCTTATACAGCTACTACTAATAAAAAAATCTTTTTTTGAAATATCTTTTAAAATGCCATCTTCTGGGCAAACCTTAATGCAGTCCATGCATTTTGTGCAGTTTTTAAAACTATGTTTTACTCTTATTAGTGAGAATTTTGAAAGTAGTGCGTAAAATGCACCAAGTGGGCAAATTTTAGAGCAAATTCCTCTTTTTGCTACAAAAGTGTCAAAAACAAAAACCAAAAAAGCAACATTTAAAAAGGTCAAATTTAGATAGACTAATCCCCTTTGAATGACCCCTACAAAGCTTATATTTTCAAAAGCAGGTACGCTCAAAACAAAGCTAGCTATTAAACTCAAAGCCAAAAAATAGTATCTAAAATTTGCATTTAAATTTAAATAACTACCTCTAATTTTAAGCTTTTTTCTTACAAAGTAGGCAAAATCTGTTATGAGATTGACAGGGCAGACCCACGAACAAAAGAGCCTTGGAGCTATCAAACTATAAAATAAAGCAATGATTAAAGCGCCACTTATTGCAACAAATGAAACATTGAAAGTTGCTAGGTAAATTTGAAGCACTGCAAATGGATCACTTAGTGAAATCTTGCCAAATAAAACAGAGCTACTTAAATTTCCCTTTAAGATATTTAAAATTTCTAAATTTCCAAGCATAAATAGAGCTAAAATCAAAATTTGAACAACTCTTCTAAGATTGTTTATTTTCATTAAAACTCCTCACTATTTAGATAATCAAGCGCTTTTGTTTTATCAAGCTTTATCTTTGTGTTGGTATCTTTTAGCTTTTTATCGCCGTCTTTTTCCCAGCCAATTACATAGTTATCATTCATCTTGCCAAGCACAAACTCTCTTCTAACTACGCTAATAGCAGGTTTTTTGGTTATACAAACTTTCTCGCACATCCCACATCCCGTGCAAATATCGCCATCAACAACTGGAAGTAAAAAGGCATGTTTTGCCGTTCTATCATTTCTTTTATACTCCAAATACAAAGCCCTGTCTATAAGCGGACAGGCTCTATAACAGGCATCGCACTGAATTCCAAAGTAGGCAACACAACTTTTCATATCCACAACCGCAACGCCAGATCTCATCAAATTTACATCTAACAAATCATTTTTTTGCAAAGACTTTATATCAAGTGCAGATGTTGGGCAAATAGCAGCACAAGGGATATCTTCACACATATAACATGGAATTTTTCTTGGCGAATAATAGGGCGTTGAAATAGAGGTGTTGTCAAAAATAGTACTAAGCTTAAGTGTGTCGTATGGACAAGCCTTTACGCAAAGTCCACACTTTATACAACTTGCCACAAAACTTTTTTCATCTTTTGCACCAGGTGGTCTTAAAAAAAATTTAGCTTTCGTATTTTGAGGAATGCTCCATAAGACCCCACCGGCACTAAACAGGCAAGCTATTTTTAACACCTCTCTTCTTGTCATAAATCTACGCCTTATAAATTTTTACTGCACATTTTTTATAATCAGTTTCGTTTGATAAAGGGCAGGTCGCATCAAGACAAACTTTATTTATAAAGACATTTTCATCAAACCAAGGAACATAGACTAGTCCAACAGGTGGTTTATTTCGTCCTCTTAAATCAACTCTTGCCTTAACTTTTCCACGCCTACTTTCTATCCAGACGATATCATTTTGCATCAAATTTAGCTTTCCAGCATCTAGCTCGCTCATATAGCACATTGCTTCAGGAACTGCTTTGTAAAGCTCAGGAACTCTCATTGTCATCGTTCCGCTATGCCAATGCTCCAAAACTCTTCCAGTGCATAACCAAAATGGATATTCTTTATTTGGAATCTCAGGCGGATCCATATAAGGGCGGAAGAAAATTTTACCTTTGTTGTTGATATCAACCTTTTCATCATCTTTTGCCTTTGCTAAATCTCCAGCACTTAGTTTTGCGCCTTTGTTTCCATAAAATGCAAAATCACTTTGTGGCGCTTCTTTTTTAGCATAAGGATCATAAAGTGTATTAAATCTCCATTGAGTCTCTTTGCCATCAACAACTGGCCATCTTAGACCCCTAACTTTGTGGTATGTATCAAAATCAGCCAAATCATGTCCATGACCTAGTCCAAATTTGCGGTACTCTTCCCAAATTGCTTTTTGGACGAAAAAGCCATATCCTTTAAACTCTTTTCCATCGCTTCCAACTACATTTCTGCTATCGCCATTTACTTCTGAGTTGTCAAACTTGCCCATGATTTTGTCATCTTTGCTAAATTTTTTCCACTCATCATTTGCAAAAAGTATATCAAATAGTGTATCACTTTCTTTGTAGCCCATTTTTTTAGCCTCTTCTAAAACATTTGGAAGAGTGAGTTTTTCATCTATCTTTTTTTCGCCCCAAACATCTTTTAAGGTAAATCGTTTTGAAAACTCAAGCATTTGCCAAGTATCACTCATAGCATCGCCTACTGGAATAACTTGCTGGCGCCAATGTTGAGTTCTTCTTTCGGCATTGCCGTAAGAGCCCCATTTTTCATAAATCATTGCTGTTGGAAGTATCAGATCTGCTACTTTTGCTGAAATTCCAGGATAAACTTCACTTACTACGATAAAATTATCCATTTCTCTTGCTGCTTTTATCCAATGGTTTGCATTTGCAGTATTTTGCCAAGGGTTATTTACTTGAACCCAAGCAAATTTAATCTTGCCATCTTCTAAATCTCTCATAATTTTTACAAAATGTGAGCCATTTTTTGGATTAATAGTGCCATTTGGCAGTTTCCAAATTTTTTCAGTAATAGCTCTGTGTTTTGGATTGGCAACAACCATGTCAGCAGGAAGTCTGTGGCAAAATGTTCCAACCTCTCTTGCTGTTCCACAGGCACTTGGCTGACCTGTTAAAGAGAATGCTCCACTTCCAGGTTTTGCCTGTTTGCCAAGCAAAAAGTGCACCATATAGCTTTGTTCATTTACCCAAGTTCCTCTTGTGTGTTGGTTAAAGCCCATAGTCCAAAAGCTAACAACTTTTCTTTGTTTTTCTATGTATAGATCAGCTAGTGCTTGAAGTTTTGCTTTAAACTCCTGGGTATCTTCGTTTTCATCGCCTTTTGCAATTTTTGCAGTATATTCAAGAGTATATGGAGCAAGTGCTTTTTTAAACTCTTCAAAACTTATCGCCCAGTGCTTTCCAGCTGATTTTGTATTTTTCATCTCTAAAGTATCGCCTGATTTATATCCAAGATAGGCTAAACTCTCACCCTCAAAGTCGCTTACAACCTTGCTTTTTTGTTTAGCGGCGGTATCAAGCTCACTTTTTTTGTATTTTGGGTGATTTATATCTTCTCTTAAGCCATAACCAATATCTACAGGTCCTGTTGCAAACGCACAGTGATTTTTAACAAAATCCATATCTATCAAATCAGGATGATTATAAACAAGCTCTCTTGCGATGTAGTTCCAAATGGCAAGATCAGTTGAAGGTCTAAAAATAATCTCAATATCTGCTAAATTTGAAGTTCTAGTTGAATAGGTGCTTAAATTTACAACTTTGACATTTTCTGGATCGCTTAACTTTCTATCGCTTACTCTTGCCCACAAAATTGGGTGCATTTCAGCCATATTTGCGCCCCAGCAAACAATAGTATCAGTTAGCTCGATATCATCAAAACAGCCTGATGGTTCATCAATTCCAAAAGTTTGCATAAAGCCAACAACAGCACTTGCCATACAGTGTCTTGCGTTTGGATCGAGGTTGTTACTTCTAAATCCACCTTTTATAAGTTTTGAAGCAACGTATCCCTCTTGGATTGTGTATTGACCACTTCCAAAAACACCAATTCCTGTAGGTCCAAGCTCATTATATGTTTTTTTAAACTGCTTTTCCATCTCATCAAAGGCTCTTTGCCAACTAACAGGGGCAAATTTACCTTTTTTATCAAACTCACCTTTTTCATTCATTCTTAAAAGTGGTTTTGTCAAGCGGTCTTCGCCATACATAATTTTAGCGTTAAAATAACCTTTTATGCAGTTTAAGCCTCTATTTACTGGAGCTTTAGGATCACCTTTTACAGCTACTATTTTTCCATCTTTTGTAGCTACCATGATCCCACATCCAGTTCCACAAAATCTACAAACTGCCTTATCCCATCTCCATGATTTTTCAGCTTCGTTTGATTTAGCTGATAAAGAAGATGGAACACTTATGCCAATAGCAGAACAGGCTGAGGCTGCTGCAGCACTTTTGATAAAATCTCTTCTATTCATTGATTAATCCTCCTTGCATTCAATCAACAGCTTTTATTCTAGCTAAAATATCTGTGATTTTATTTGATATGGAGTAAATGTTTTCTTTTTTATTTGTATATTTTTTTATATATATAATAAGCTTTTGACTATTTTTAAATTTGGAGTTTGGTTAAACTTGAAGTTGGCTGGAATTTTGTCTGTGTAAATTTAGGTGTGAAATTTAGCCCAAAGTGGGCTAAATTTATAGTATTTCAAATGGATTTTGAACTACATCATCTCTATCGACGATATAAGGTATAAGAGCTGCTTGTCTTGCTCTTTTGATGGCTTTTTCAACCATCTCTTGATATTTTTTGCTAGTGCCAGTTAGGCGTCTAGGCATTATTTTAAATCTCTCTGAGAGACAATATCTCAACATTGATGTATCTTTATAATCGATAAACTCTATCTTAGCTTCTGTATATCTGCAATATCTTCTTGCATATCTTCTTTTTTCTGACATTTATATTCCTTTAAAATGGTATTTCATCGCCATTAAAATCATCAACATCTATCTCATCTATCTTTTCTGAGTCATCATATCTTTGCATGTTGTCTTTTTTTGAAGTTTTTGGCGCTTTGGTTGGTTGTGAGGTGTAGTTTGAGCTATAGTCACTTTGATAGCCGCTGTTTTGATAGCCACTATTTTGTGAATTGCCACCTCCAAGCATTTGCATACTTTCAACAACTACTACATGTTTGCTTCTGTTGGTGCCAGATGCTTTATCTTGCCACTGCTGTAACTGAAGTCTTCCCTCTATGAGAACTTGTCTTCCTTTGCCAAGATATTGGTTGGCAATTTCAGCAGTTCGTCCAAAAAATGTTATATCAATAAAGCATGTTTCCTCTCTTTTTTCGCTACCAACACTAAATTTTCTAGTTACTGCTATCGCGCTATTTCCTATAGCACTACCGCTACTTGCGTATCTTAGCTCTATATCTCTTGTGAGATTTCCAAGTAAAATTACTTTATTGAACATATTTTGTCCTTTACTCTTCTATATCTTCTCTGTCTTCTTTTTGTTCTTCTTCTTTTGATTCTCTTCTTGGTTCTCTGCGTGGTGCTCTTTTTATGCTATCTAGCTTTATACCTTTGCTAAGCTTTTCCCACGCCGCAACCTCTGCTTTGTTTTCATACTTAACAGTCAAAAATCTAATAAAGTCTTCGTTGTTTCTTAAGTTTCTTTGAATCTCTTCTATAATTGCAGGTGGAGCCTTGAAGTAGATAACAAAGTAGGTTCCTCTTTCATACTTTTTGATCTCATAGGCAAGTTTTCTAGTCCCCATCTCGATAACTGAGGCTACTTCGCCGCCATTTTTTGCAATTATATCTTTTGCAAACTCAACTCTTTGTTTTGCTTCATCTTCAGTCAATGTTGGCTTTAGGATGAATAAAACTTCGTAATTTTTCATCTTTTCTCCTTGTGGTTTATAGCCTACTTTCGCAAAAGCAGGCAAGGTATTTTTGTATTTACAAAGGGGATATTTTAACTAAATAAAACTTTACTTATACTTAGAGATGATATATTGTAGTCTTAGAAGTTGTGATAAAAGATAGAGCGGTTTGTCTAATTTGGAGTTTGTCTTAAGAGCTAACTCACTCTCATTTAGATGAGTAAAAATCTCAAAGTAGCCCTTTTCGTTAAATTTCAGAGCAGTTCTTTTTAGCTCATTTGCTACATTTACAGGCGGATTGTAGCCAAGTATTGCAACTAGGTCAAATTTGGCATTTATCTTTATGTAGCTGTAAATTTTAAAAATCCTAAAAAATGAGCTATAGAGATAGTTAAGCAGCGCAACTTCGTTGTATGAACCACTTTGCAGCAACAAAAAAAAGTCCTCTCTAAAGTCTTTTAACTCAATAATTTTTTGAAAAATCTCCTCAAAACTTACATTGCTTAGTCCAAAGACAAGGTTTTTTACATTTTCTAAACTTACCTCAACTCCCAAAGTCCTAAATTTGGCAAGTTCATTGGCGCATAACAAAAGATTTTCATTGTGAATTTTATAAATTTGAAGCAGGGCGGCGCTATTGAAATTTAACTCCAATTTTTTTGCATAAAGTATGAGTAAATTTAGCGCCTCATTTTGGTTGTTTGGCTTAAAAAATCTAACAAAATTTTGCTCAAAAGCACGAACAAAGTCTGGCGCCACTCTTATCCCCTCATCAAAAAGCTCAAATATAAGATAGGAGTCTTGCACCTTTTTACACTGCTCTATCAGAGCTTTTATCTCTTTTGATGGCAGTGTTTTGTCGCTTTTTATGTAGAGTGTGCCGCCACTTCCAAAGAGTGATGGGCTTAAAAACTCCAAAGCGCTATTAAACTCATACTCACCATAATAAAGTCTAAGGCACTCCTTGCCCAACATCTTGATAAGCTGCTCGCCAAAAAACTCATTTTGAAACTGGCAAGCACCACGAAGTAGGATAAATTTAGGAATGCTTTTCTTTGATATGAGTTGTTCTAAATCTCTTCTATACATCTAATCTCTTTACCACTCGTGCATAAATTTTGGTGGCTGCAATATCTACATCTACTATGCAGACTAAAACTTTTTCTAAAAGTTCGCCCTCATAGTTGGTTATAAAAATTGTAGCCCCTTTTATCTCATCATCTAGCTTTGCGATGGTTAAGTTTTGGTTACTATCTATATAGCATCTGAAATTTTTACCAATATTTTTAGCCGCCCATCTTGCAAATTTTCTATCCATAAAGTCAAATGCGACCTTATCAGCCTCTCTTTCAAGTTCATTTAATAAGTTGCAGCTCTCTTCTATATTGAGAAGCAGATAGTCAAAAAGTTTTTCATCGTTGTTTAGTTTAGCCTTTAAAAGACGATGAAGATGTAGGTCACTATAGCGGCGAATTGGGCTTGTAAAGTGACTATAAAGATCAAATCCAAGTCCAAAATGCCCTCTGTTTTCTCCGCCATAGCCAGCCTTTTTTTGTGACTTGATGATGAGTTTATCAACCTCTTCTCGTATGCCTAGACTATCTGCCTTTGCCTGGATGGATTTTACAAGTTTGCAAAGGTCATAGTTAAATTTCACATCAATTCCAAAGCCTCTAAGGTCATTAAGTAGGAGCTCAAATTTCTTAAAGTCCGCTTTCTCGTGGTTTCTAAAGATACCGCGCGGCGCTACAATCTTGGCTGCTGCTTTGTTGGCTAGTAGCATTGACTCTTCTATTAGGCTGTGAGATGGCGAAGAGGTTTCAAATCTAGTTGATTTTAAAGAGCCATCTTCGTTTAGCTCCATTCTAAGCTCTTTGCTTTTAAAGTCAAAGCCCTTTTTAAGGCGCTCTTTTTTTATCTCTTGAGTAAGAGTAAAGAGAGTTTTTAGCCATTTTGGCTGGTTTTTATTGGTTTCTTTGCCATCTAAAAACTCATCTACTTCATTATAATTTAACCTAGCTTTGGAGTTTATGATGGCACTTATCGGCTCTTCTTTTGTGACATTGCTCTTTTCATCAAAACTTATCTTAAAACAAAAGGCAAGTCTATCTTCGTTTGGCTTTAGGGAGCAGAGGTTTTGGCTAAGAATTGGCGGCAACATCGGAATGCTTTTATGTGGCAAATAGATAGAAAATCCTCTAAATTTAGCCTCTTTATCTATCGCGCTATAGGCGGTTACATATTCGCTAACATCGGCTATTGCGACATATAAAATCCTATTTTTTATATCATAATATATTGCATCATCAAAATCTTTTGCATCTACTGGATCAATGGTGCAAAAATCAAGCGCTCTAAGATCAACTCTCTCTTTATAAAAGTTAGTATCAACACTATCTTTGTATGCATCTGCCTCTTGTTCGCACTCATGTGGGAAACTTTCATGTTTATTGTAAAGTCCAAGTGAGATCTTTTCATCAACATTTTCATCAAACAAAGAGCCGATAACTTCGATAATCTCATTGCTAAAATTGTCTATTTTAAGAAGTGTCATCTCATCTAGCATTTTTAGGGATTTTAAAGAGGCTTTTAAATTTCTTGCAAGAGCTGTTTTTATGTTGATACCAACTATCTCTTTGCCAACTTTTTTTGTATAGACAATGCTAGTTGCAAAGGCCGGTTTTAAAAGCATAGCTATCTTTGCGCAGACTCTACCTCTTTTTTTTGTAAGAGTTTTTATAAGGACAATATCGCCTAAATTTATCTCATTTAGATATTTTTTCTCGACCAAAATATCTTCTTGAAATTTATCGCCAAAGACTCTTACATAGCCATTTCCTGTTTTGCTAATGTCTATTCTTCCACAATAAAAACCATCCTTTAGATAATAAACTCCCTTATAAAGAGTAGTTGCTCCAACTAACTCCATATTTCTAAGTAGCTCTTTTTCTCTTTGGTTTGTCTCATTTTTGGCAACTCCATTTGCCAATGCTATGAAAAAATCTCTCAAATATCATCCTTAAAATATCAAAACACTTCAGAACTTTAAAAGTCGGTTTGTTGTATAATAACCAAATTTTTTTTAAAGGATTGTTATATGGCTATAAAAGTCTATTATGATAAAGATTGCGATTTGGGGCTTATTAGATCTAAAAAAGTTGCGATGATAGGTTTTGGTTCTCAAGGTCACGCTCATGCGCTAAATTTGAGAGATAGTGGTGTTGAGGTTATTGTTGGACTAAAAGAGGGTGGCAAGAGCTGGAAAAAGGCAAAAGATCAAAACTTCAAGGTTACAACAGTTGCCCAAGCTACAAAAGAGGCCGATCTTATTATGATTTTAACTCCAGATGAGCTTCAAGCTGAGATTTTTAAAAATGAGATTGAGCCAAATTTAAAAGAGGGAAAAGCTATCGCCTTTGGACATGGATTTAATATACATTATGGACAGATTATTACTCCAAAGGGTGTTGATTGTATCATGATAGCGCCAAAAGCACCTGGTCATACTGTAAGAAGTGAGTTTGTAAAGGGCGGTGGAATTCCTGATTTGATAGCTGTAGAACAAGATGCAAGTGGAATAGCAAAAGAGCTTGCACTTAGCTATGCAAGTGCGATAGGTGGCGGAAGAACAGCTATTATTGAGACTACTTTTAAGGCTGAAACTGAGACCGATCTTTTTGGCGAGCAGGCAGTTTTATGTGGCGGACTTTGCGCGCTTATAAATGCTGGATTCCAGACCTTGGTTGAGGCGGGATATGAGCCTGAGATGGCATATTTTGAGTGTTTGCATGAGATGAAGCTTATAGTAGATCTCATCTATCAAGGTGGAATGGCAGATATGAGATACTCCATCTCAAACACAGCAGAATATGGCGACTATGTAAGTGGCGGCAAGGTTATAAATGATAGTAGCAAAAAGGCAATGAAAGAGATTTTAGCTCGCATTCAAGACGGCAGTTTTGCAAAAGATTTTATCCTTGAAAAACAAGCTGGTTATGTCAAAATGAAGGCACAAAGAAAGATGGATGAGGTAAGTTTACTAAATAAAACTGGAGAGAAACTTAGGGCTATGATGCCATGGATAAAAGAGGGAAAACTTGTAGATAAAGACAAAAATTAATGGCAAAAAAAAGAGGCAAGAGAGGGCGAAAAACTCGTCCTCTTATCTTAAATTTATCACTTATTTTTTTAACACTTTTTTTGGTTTCTGGCGCAACCTATCTATCGCTTGAGCATTTCAACAAAAAAGAGAGCAAAGTTGCATTAGTTAGCAAAACAGAGCCAACTTTTAAAAAGCAAGAGTTTTTAGCCAAGGAGCAGGTAGCCAAAAAAGAGAAGATAGAAAAAGTTGTTGTGCCAAAAGAGGAGCCAACTTATCAAAGTCCAAAAATAGAGCCAGTTGCAGATGAAAAGCCAAAGGAAAAAGAGCTAGCAACCAATCCCACAAAAGAAGAAAATGCAACATTCGAGTCAAAAGAAGCGACAGATTTAAATTTAACATCGACAAAAAACAAAACTTTTGAACCAAATGCAACACTACCAAAAAAAGGCAAGCTTGCAATCATCATAGATGATGTGATGAATGAGAGGCAAGTTAAGCTCGTTAAAGCTAGTGGCATTTTGGCTACACTTTCGTTTTTTCCACCTACAAACAGCTATCCAAACACACCAAAACTAGCCAAACAAGAGCCATTTTATATGATACATTTACCACTTGAGGCGATGGATTATAATCATCAAGAGCCGGGTGTTTTAAATGTTGGCGACTCTTTAGAAAAGATAGACAAAACAGTTGCAAAGATAAGAGCCAACTTTCCAGCTGCCAAATTTATAAACAACCATACAGGAAGTAAATTTACAAAAGATAGAGCCTCTATGCAAAAGCTACTTGCCACTTTACAAAAATATAACTTTAGCTTCATCGACTCTAGAACAATTATGCCAAATGCAGTAAAAAGTGAGTCCAAAAGGCTCTCTATGTCCTATATCTATAGAGATATTTTTTTAGATCATACGATGAAAAAAAGTGCCATAGAAAAAAAGGTAAAAGAGGCTATAGAGTTGGCCAAAAAAAGAGGTTATGCCATAGCCATCGGACATCCAAAGAGCTTGACTTTGGAAGTTTTAAAAAACAGCAAGCCACTTTTTGAAGAGATAGAGTTAGTCTATGTAGGAGAGCTTTATGAATTTTATAAGTGAGATAGAGGAGTTAAAAAAGCTAAAAAATCCTCCTAAAAAGCTCTATTATAAAGGCAATTTAAAGCTTTTAAAAAGCCCAAAGATAGCTATCGTTGGCTCAAGAAAGATGACTGTCTATACCAAAAACTTGGTCTTTTCTTTGGCTTCAAAACTCAAAAACGCAGGAGTTGTTGTAGTAAGTGGCGGAGCTCTTGGGGTTGATATAGTAGCTCACGAGGGCGCCTATCCAAATACTATCGGAGTTTTTGCAAATGGGCTTAATATCTACTATCCACAAACAAACAGACAGATGATAGAAAAAATCTACCAAAACTCACTTGCACTAAGTGCTTATGATCCAGATGAAGTGGCTAGAAAATACTATTTTTTGGAGAGAAACAAAATAGTTGTAGCGCTATCTAGCGCTTTAGTGGTAGCCCAAGCTGCTCTTGATAGTGGCTCTATGAGAAGTGCAAAATATGCTCTTGAGCTTGGAATTCCCATCTATGTGCTGCCTCAAAAGATGTTTGAAAGTGATGGCACTAACTATCTTTTAGCAAACAACAAAGCAAGGCTTATCTACAATATTGATGAGTTTATAAAAGAGCTAGGCTTTAATAAAAAGTCAATAAGTGACCCACTTCTTGCCGATATCGAGAAAAATGGCGATTTTGACACACTTTATGAAAAGTTTGGCGAGAAGCTTTTTTGGTATGAGTTAGAGGGAAAGATTGCTATTGATGGCAATAGGGTGATAGTTCTTTGATAGTTGCTATTGATGTTGGACTAAGGCGCATCGGTGTTGCTTTTGGATATAACAACTCCATAGCAATCCCAGCAGATCCAATCATTAGAGACAATAGAAAAAATGCAGCTATGAAACTTTCAAAACTCCTAAAAGAAAATGGCGCCACAAAACTCATAGTTGGCATTCCAAAGGGCGGAAGTAGCGAAGATGAGATGAAGCGACGTATTGAGCATTTTGTCTCTTTAATAGACTTTAATGGTGATATTGTCTATGTTGATGAGAGTTTTTCAACCTTTGAGGCGCAAAATTTAGCCACTTTTAGTAGTAAGAAAAAAGATGGCAAAAGAGATAGTCTTGCTGCTATGATCATACTGCAAAGATACTTTGGTCTTTAGAGCCCTTTTTTATGGTCGTTAAAAGTAGCAAAATATCCTCATAAAAAATTGAGCCATTTATCTCATAATATTTGATGTTTAGTAGTGGAATTTTGTCGTTGGAATTTTTGCAAATTACTACAAAAACAATCTCTTTTTCATTGTGATAGCTATTTAAAAAGTCCACAACCTCGCTGCTGCTTAGAGTTTTGGCATCCAAAAAGATGATATCTGGGCTATAGTATGGGTTTAGTATATGCTCTTTGGTGCTTTCCCAATCATTTTTTGGCAGCAACTCAACTTCAAAAAATTTAAGCATTCCCTCTAAAAAATCTTTATAAATACTATTTTGCAAGCAAACTATCGCCCTTATCTCTTTAAATTTATATAGCTTTAATGTTTTGTTTTCGCCCTTAAGTGAGCTTAAAAAACTTATATTTATCTTGAGATTATCCTTTTCAAAGAGTGGAGTTATTGTTAAATTTAGGCTATTTACAAGTTTTTGTAGCTTCAAAAATAGCTCATCGCTCAACGTTTTGTTCTCTAAAAAATATCTTAAATTTAAAAGCTCCTCTCTTTTCATAGTGGCGCTGTTAAACTCTATCTCGATATTTACCATATTGCGCTCTTCAACAACAACTCGTTTGAAAAATGAGATTTTGACAGTTTCATTGTAGATATTGTTATCGATATAGTTAAACAAAATAGAGCAAAACTCAACCAAAGAGCGCCTATAAAAGTCTCCATACTCACCAAAATAAGTTGGCAGATAGATAAAAAAGCTGTTATTGTTGCTAGAGTAGTAAAGCTGCTGATCTATAAATTTGAGCTCTTTTTTTATGTTGAAAAAGGGCTTGTATTTTCTATCTAACTCTTTTATCTCTCTGTGCGGCTCACTTTTTTCTTCGCTCTCTTGAAGAGTGCTTTGAGACGGCAACTCTTTTGGTAGAAATTTTTTAAAGATAAAGCCCATAAAAAAGACAAAGAGCAATAAAAGCGGTATAAATGCTAGTAAAAAGCCTTTATAAAAGTTTAGATAATCCATCAAAGCACCAACATAGCATCGCCATAAGAGTAAAATCTATATCGATTTTCTATGGCAACTCTGTAGATCTCTTTTACCTCTTGAAGCCCCACAAATGAGCTAACTAACATAATAAGAGTTGATTTTGGTAGATGAAAATTTGTAAGAAGGTAGTTTAGTCTTTTTGGCCTGTTGTATAAATTTAAAAAGAGATTGCACTCGCCACTCTCTCTTTTGCTTCTTGCAAATTCTTCAACAACTCTAGTAACTGTAGTCCCAACTCCAAGTATTGGCTCGTCGCTAGAAAGAAGCTTGGCGCTTTCTTTTGGAATATTGAACCACTCGCTATGCATTTTATGTTCTTTTATATTCTCAACTTCGACCGGCTTAAATGTCCCAGCTCCTACATGAAGCGTGATGTAGTAGAGTTTGTGCTTGAGTGAGAGTTTTTCTAAAAGCTCTTTTGAGAAGTGAAGTGAGGCGGTTGGTGCGGCAACTGCACCGATATTTTTAGCAAAACTACTTTGATACCATATCTCATCATCTTTTTCATCTTGCCTTTTGATGTAGGGCGGAAGTGGCATATGACCAATTTTTTCAAGTAAATTAAATAGCTCAAATTTATTTAAAAAAAGGTTGTCTTTGCTAAATTTCACCACCCTTAATCCATCATCCAAGAGCGATAAAACTACTGCTTTTAACCCTTCATTGAAATTTAAAATATCGCCATTTTTTACTCTTCCCTTTATAAAGACACTAAATTTATCATCATCTAAAAAGGAGTTTAAAAGTAGCTCAATCTTTCCGCCGCTCTGTTTTTGTCCATAAATCCTAGCTTTTATCACCTTTGTATCGTTAAAGACAATGCTGCATTTTGGCAAGATATCTATCAAATCTCTAAATTTATAGTGAGATATTTTGGCTGTTTTTCTCTCATAAACTAGAAGTTTTGCCTCTTCTTTGGGGATTATTGGAGATGAGGCGATAAGCTCTTTTGGAAGTTCGTAGTCGTAACTTGAAAGTTCTTCTATATTATCTATCATTCTTTTGCTGCCGGATTGATTGCTCTTGCTATGAGTATGGAAATTCCATAAAGTATAACTAAAGGAATAGCCAATAAAAACTGACTAAGGATATCTGGTGGCGTCATAATTGCTGCAAAAACAAAGATAGCAACAACAGCATAAGCAAAAGAGTCGCTCAATGTCCTGTCTGTAACTAAGCCGATTTTTGCTAGAAAAAATGTCACAACTGGAAGCTCAAAACTAAGCCCAAAAGCTACGATAAATTTGGCAAAAAAGCCCACATATTCGCTAATCTTTGGCATAGCAACAAAAAGTGAGCTACCGAAATTTAAAAGAAAGTGATAAGCCATTGGAATTACTATGTAGTAACAAAATGAAGCACCTATCAAAAACATAACCGTTGCACTAAAGACAAATGGCATAACATATCTTTTCTCATTGTCATAAAGACCGGGTGCCACAAATAGCCACGCTTGCCAAAAAATAACCGGCATAGAGAAGATAAATCCCGCAAAAAAAGCGACCTTCATAGAGGTAAAAAAGGCTTCTGCAACATGAGTTGTGATGATAGCATTGCCCTGTTTTGGAAGTGCATCTTTTAGTGGTGCTGTCATAAACTGAAGTATCTCCTCCCAAAATCCAAAGCAGATAGCAAAAAATAGCACAAGCACAAAAGCACAAATTATAAGTCTTTTTCTAAGTTCTACTAGGTGCGGTTTTAGCTCTTCAAACATTGCTATCCTCTTTTTGCTCTTTTATTTTGTTGTCTTGAGTTAAATTTGGCTCTTCATCGCTCTTTTTTGCAATGCTAGTTATGTTTTGTTCTATCTCTTCTTTGCTCTCATTTATCTTTTTTTTGATCTCATCAAGCTCTTCAAAAGTTAGTTTTTTGCGTAAATTTTCATTAGTTTGTGCCAATTTTTCTTTGTATTTTTTAGCATCTTCTTTGAGCTCTGCAATTTTCATTTCCTGCTCAATCCCAGACCTTGCATCATCAATCGTTTTTTTGAAAGCTTTTATAAATTTAGCAATCTCATACATTGCTTTTGGTAGTTTGTCAGGACCTAATACTATTATTGTGACAACTGCAATGATAAGCATCTCAGAAAAACTTATTCCAAACATCTACTTTCCTAAAATATTGATAAGTGAGTATTCTACACTAAATTTCTTTAATTTTGGCTTGTTAAAAAAAGCACTATCTCATCGCTAAGCAAAAAGTTATTGTTGTAAAAACGCTCTTCATCTTCTCTTAAAAGCCCCTCTTTTGTAAGGATTTTTGCTCTCTCTTGCTCTTTTTTAGTAATTTTTGCCTTTTTTATGCCTAAAATCGATCTAAGTCCTAAAAAAATATGCTCTAATCTCAAATCGCCAACTGTTAAGTTCTCTATCTCTTTTTGAAGTGGATTTGCTATATAATCTTTTAAATTTGATGAGGCATATACTCTTTTATCATCGATAAATCCAACACTATAAGCGCCAAATCCATAGTAGTTTTTCTGTCCCCAATAGGCAAGATTGTGCCTACAAACTTGACCAAAATTTGAGATCTCATACTGTTTAAATTTCAATCTCTCTATCGACTCAATCATAAATTGGCTAACTCCAGCACTCTCTTTTTGATAGCTCTTTTTGCCAAAAAAAGGGGTGTTTGGCTCTAACATTAGAGTGTAGGCACTTATGCTAGAGATGGGAAGTTGCCCTACAATATAGAGTTCAGATAGAAGAGTTTTTTTGCTATCTAGTTTTGTTGCATAGATGAGATCTATATTTATCTTCTCTATCTTTGCCATAGAGGCTAAATTTATCGCCTCTATCGCCTCATCTTTGCTATGAGTTCTGCCAAGAAATTTAAGCTTTTCATCTCTAAAACTTTGCACGCCAAAGCTTATCCTGTTTATACCTAGACTTTTTAATTTTTTTAGATAGTCCAAATTTATGCTGTTTGGGTTGGATTCGATGGTGAGTTCACACTCGTTTTCTAAAAAAGGCTCAACTATTTTAAAGAGTTTTTCATAGTAAAAGCTATCTACTGAAGTTGGAGTTCCGCCACCTATAAAAAGCGTCTCTATCATTTCTTTGTTTGCGCTAAAGTAGTTTTTCATCTCTTTGTAAAGTGCATCAAAATAGCTTTTGTGAAGAGCCTCTTTTTTGATGTGAGAGCCAAAGGCACAATATGGACACTTGCTTTTACAAAATGGAATGTGTATGTAGATATGTTTTGTCATTTTGGCTCCTAAAAAGTTATTTTAAACATCTTTTTGCTAATATTTTATAAAAATAACAAAGGTTTTAATAGTGAATGAGGAAAAAATTTATAGACCAAATGTTGCAGCCATCATTATGTCTTCGGGCTATCCTTACAGTCACAATGTATTTATAGGTCACAGAAGCGATATAAAAGATGCATGGCAATTTCCACAAGGTGGCATTGATGGCGATGAGAGTCCAGAGCAGGCGCTTTTTAGAGAGCTAAAAGAGGAGATTGGGACCAACTCTATAGAGGTTTTATCGAGATATCCAGAGTGGCTTAGTTATGACTTTCCAAGTGGCAAAAAGATGGGAATCTATAGCGGACAAAAACAAATTTATTTTTTAGTAAAGCTTAAAAAAAATGCTAAAATAACCATTCCAACTAAAGATTTAGAGTTTGATAGCTATAAATTTGTAAAAATCGAAGAGGTTTTAGATCATATTAACCATTTTAAAAAACCGATTTATCAAATTGCTTTAACTTATTTTAAGAAAGAGGGTTTTATATAATGCTTATAGTTCAAAAATATGGCGGCACTAGCGTTGGTAGTTTGGAGCGTATAGAAGAGGTTGCTAAAAGAGTTATAAAAACTAAAAAAGAGAACAACCAAGTTTTAGTTGTAGTCTCTGCAATGAGTGGAGTTACCAATGGGCTTATAGAGTATGCAAATCACTTTAGCAAACATCCAGAGGGCAGAGAGTATGATATGCTAGTAAGCACTGGAGAACTTGTAACAAGTTCACTTCTTTCAATAGCGCTAAACGCCAAAGGACATAGTGCGATAGCATTTAGTGGAAGCCAAGCAGGTCTTAGAACAGATAGTTTTCATACAAAGGCAAAGATAGAGCAAATTGATATTTCAAATATAACAAAAGCTTTAAGCGAAAATAAGATTGTAGTAGTGGCGGGATTTCAAGGTATAGATGAAAAGGGAGAGATTACAACTTTGGGAAGAGGTGGAAGTGACTTAAGCGCAGTTGCACTTGCTGGCGCCCTAAAAGCCGATCTTTGTGAAATTTACACAGATGTTGATGGTATCTATACAACAGATCCTCGCATAGAGCCAAGAGCCAAAAAACTTGATGTTATAAGCTATGATGAGATGTTGGAGTTGGCAAATTTGGGGGCAAAGGTACTTCAAAGTCGCTCTGTTGAGCTTGCAAAAAAGCTAAATATACCAGTAGTTACAAGAAGTAGCTTTAATGAACATAAAGGAACAATGATAGTGGGAGAGCATAAGATGGAAGGGGCTATAATAAGCGGAATTGCACTTGATAAAAATCAAGCAAGAGTAACTGTAAGAAAACTAAAAGATGAGCCAGGCGTTGCAGCAGAGATTTTTAATTTGCTAGCAAAAAGAGAGATAAATGTGGATATGATTATCCAAAATGTAGGCGTAGATGGTGCAGCCAATCTTGGCTTTACAGTTCCTCAAGATGAGCTAGATAGTGCTTTGGAAGCAGTTAGGGACTATTGCAAGGATATGGTTGTAGAGTATGATAGTCACATTGTAAAGGTCTCTGTTGTTGGAGTTGGCATGAAGTCTCATAGTGGCGTGGCAAGTAAGGCATTTAGCACCTTTGCAAAAAATGGAATAAATATCCAGATGATCTCTACAAGTGAGATAAAAATTTCAGTTATTGTAGATGCAAAGTATGGTGAACTTGCCGTTAGAGCTTTGCACGAAGCTTATGGACTTGATAAATAATGCAAGATCTCTACACTTGGAGCTTAGGCGCCATAAGAAGCGACTCATCTATGAGTTGGATAGAGGATAAAAAAGAGGATTGGACGCCACTTTTAGCCTCTAGGATGAAGCTACTTTTAGATGGTTATACCTTTTTGGTCTTTTGTGATGATGAGAGAAGTTGGCTTGAAGACTATATTATAAAGAGTATCAACAGACCATCTAGTCAAAGACCTCTTTTGCCATTTTTTTCACTCAAATCCATCTATCCGTGGCTTGATAGTATCAATACAAATATAGGAATGGAGCTTTTAAATGATATGCTTCATCTTGCCTTTCCAAATGGCTTTGTCTATTTTTATGTTGGACGTGGCAACTATGCACTTTCTCAAATAGCCAAAAACAAAGATGATAGTTATATGTGGCTAATAGGCGAAAATGCGCCAAATAGTTTTGCTCTTGATGCAAAAGATGAGAGTTTGGACGCAAAACTTCTTAGTCTGTTTGCCCTTTTTGATAAAAGTATCAGCGCTATTTTGTTTGATGAGGTAGTAGTTTGATAGAGAAAAAAAGTCAAATCATCCTAACTAGCGACTTTGAAAGCTTAAAAAAGGAGCTAGAGGAGAGTTTTTCTATAAACGATCTTAGATTTTTCCAAAGAGAAAATTTTTTGATAGAGGACTCAAAACTTGTGATAAATGAGGCGATGATTGCAGAAAATAGGTCTAAATTTATCATACTTATGGCACAAAATTATGGCATTGAGGCACAAAACTCACTTCTTAGGATAGTTGAAGAGCCGCCAAAAAACATCTACTTTATAGTTGTGGTGCCAAGCAAAAATAGGCTTTTAGCAACTATCATCTCAAGATTGCCAATCATACTAAAGAAAAAAAAGAGCAGTTTAACTCATCTTGATGTAGATTTTAAAAAGTTAAGTCTAGAGAAAATTTACTCTATGCTAGAGCAGTATCAAAAAGAGGAGTTAGAGAGAAACTTTGGCAGGGAGGAGTTAAAGGGGTTTATCAATGCGCTTCTTCAAAAGTGCCTTCTTGAGGGCTTTTGCTTCAACCAAAAAGAGCTTTTACAAATTTCTACTATCTACAAATTGGCTGAGTTAAATGGCAAGGTCTCAACACTTCTTACACCAATTTTTTTGCTAATTCACAATAAGGTTAAAAAAATATGAAGATTTTCAAGATTAACCCAAACAGCGACTTTAATGAAATAGCCAAATTTATCAAGCCAGATCCATACGGGCAAAGATATATGAAGAAAAAGTCAAGCCTAAATTATATCTATATGAAAGAGTTAAAAACTCCAGGGGCAAATATCCTAAAACAAGAGGCTCTAAGCGTTGGTGCAGAGCTTGTTGTAAAGAGGGAAACTATCTTAGCAAAAGGGCTTACCAACGCTCTTTTGATGGCAACGGACAGGCAGATTGAAGAACTTGCCAAAAAGACAGCTTTGCAAGACTTTGAACTTAAAAAACTCTCTTTGTTTTTAAAGATGAAATTTAAAAAGCCAAAAAAAGCCCTTATAATGGGAGTTGTAAATATCAACGAAGATAGTTTTAACCAAGCTAGCAGAGTAGATAAAAACAGCGCCATTGCCAAAATCCAAAAGCAGATAATAGACAGTGCAAGCTACATAGATATTGGCGGCTGTTCAAGCAGACCAAATAGTATCTATCCAGGAAGAGATGAGGAGTTTAGAAGAGTAAAACCAGTAATTGATGAAATTTACTCACTAAAACTCTATGAAAAAGCGAAATTTAGCCTTGATAGCTTTGATGAGTATTGTTTGGAATATGCGCTTGATCGCGGGTTTAAAATGATAAATGATATAAGTGCCAAGCTCTCACTTTGCGACATCGCCAAAAAATACGACGCAGAGTATCTTTTGATGCATATGCAAAATGACCCTCAAACTATGCAAAACAACCCAACCTATAAAGATCTTATCTATGAGATAGATAGTTTTTTTGAAGAGAAGTTGGAGCAAATCGCTAAATTTGGCATAGATAAAATTTATTTAGATGTTGGAATAGGTTTTGGAAAGAGTGCGCAAGACAACCTTTTTCTTATAAAACATCTGGAACATTTTTTAAGATTTGGCTATCCGCTTCTTGTGGGAGCTAGTAGAAAAAGCGTAATAAACCACTACTCGCCGTCTAAAGTAGAAGATAGGCTTGCAGGCTCTTTATATCTTCATCTAAAGTCCTTTGAAAATGGCGCAACTATCATAAGAACGCATGATGTTTATGAGCATGCACAACTTTTTAAAATGCACGAAGCATTGAGCAAAACAACTATTTGGTGAAAATTATGGATAAAAACGAGTATAAAAAAGCAGTAGAGTTGCTAAATAGCTGGGCAAGAGCCTACTATACAAGCGATAGTCCGATAGCAACAGATGAAGAGTATGATACTCTCTATAAAAAAGTTGTAGAGTTTGAAAAAGAAAATCCAGCCTTAATTCTTAGCTACTCTCCAACTCAAAAGATAGGCGGAGCCATAAGCGATGGCTTTACAAAGGCAGCTCATATCGCCAAAATGTGGTCAATGGAAGATGTTTTTAATGATGATGAGTTGATGGCTTGGATAAAAAGAGGCGATAAGGCAGATGAGAGCTTTTTTTGTGAGCCTAAATTTGACGGAGCTAGTCTAAATTTACTCTATGAAAATGGAATTTTAATCTCTGCTATAACTAGAGGCGATGGTGAAGTTGGCGAAGATGTAACAGCCAATGCAAAGGTGATAAATTCCATTCCACTTCAAATTGCCTATAAAGAGAAGATAGAGATTAGAGGCGAGGTACTTATCTCAAAAAAAGATTTTGACCTTCTTAATGAGATGCGTATAAAAGAGGGCGAAACTCTACTTGCCAACCCTAGAAACGCAGCAGCAGGTAGTCTTAGGCAACTTGATAGTGCAGTTGTCAAAAAACGTCATTTAGTTTTTGTGCCATGGGGCGTTGGATATAACAACTTTAACTATGAAAAACATAGTGAAGTTATGAGTTTTGTGCGCTCACTTGGCTTTTATGAAGATAGCTTTGTTAGGATCTGCAAAGATAGCTCAGAGGTTATGGCAGCATTTAAAGAGCTTCACAAAAAAAGAGATGATAAAGAGTTTATGCTAGATGGCATGGTAGTAAGGGTTGATAGCTTAAAGACTCAAGAGCGACTTGGTTTTACTGTTAAGTTTCCTAAATTTATGGTTGCCTATAAGTTTCCAGCGCTAGAGCGTAGCACCAAGCTTAAAAATGTTGCTTTTCAAGTTGGGCGAAGTGGAGTTATCACGCCTGTTGGAGAGGTGGAACCTGTCAATATCGATGGTGCAGTTGTAAGAAATGTGACACTTCATAACTTTGAAGAGATAAAAAGACTTGGTCTTATGATAAATGATAGCGTTGGTATCATAAGAAGCGGCGATGTAATTCCAAAAATCACCTCTGTTTTTAAAGATAGGAGAGATGGCAGCCAAAGGGAGATTGTAGCCCCTACTAGATGCCCATCTTGCAATCAAGAGCTTTTAAACGAAGAGATTTTTATAAGATGTCAAAATATTGATTGTAGCTCAAGAGTTATCAATTCACTTATCTACTTTTGTTCTAAAAAGTGTATGAATATAGATGGCTTTGGCGAGGCAGTTTGTAAACTTTTGTATGATGAAGGCTTGGTTAGAAAGGTAAGCGATCTCTACTCCTTAAAAAAGAGCGATTTTAACGGACTTAAGGGCTTTGGAGAGAAAAGTGTTTTAAATTTATTAAATGCAGTTGAGTCTTCAAAAGGGTGTGAGCTTTATCGCTTTGTAACTGCTCTTGGGATAGATCACATAGGCGAAGTTGCAGCAAGGAAGCTTGATGAGAGTTTTGGGTTGGAGCTTTTTGATAAAAGTGTTGATGAGGTCATGCAAATAGAGGGCTTTGGCGAGATAATGGCTAAGAGTTTTACTCTTTTTTGTAGCATAAATAGGGCAAAGATAGAGCAACTTTTATCATATATCAAGCCACAATCCATCAAAAAAGTAGTAGATAAAAACTCTCTGTTTTATGGCAAAACAGTGGTAATTACAGGTGTTTTGAGTAGATCTAGGGATTATTTTAAAGACTATCTTCTAGGGCTTGGCGCCACAGTTTCAAATAGTGTTAGCAAAAAGACAGATTTTCTTCTTTGTGGAGAGAAGGCGGGTTCAAAAAAAGAGCGAGCTTTGGAGCTTGGCATAGAGATTTTGGACGAAGAGAGCTTTTTTAAGATGGTAGATAATGGTTAGAAAAGCGCTACCTTATCTACTTATCATCATCGCCCTTGTTTTCATCTATAATGGCTTTCATAAAAAAGAGTATATAGAGGTTGCAATGGGAGTTTTGTTTATAATCTCTTCAGTAATTGCCATTATATGCAAAAATAGATGATAAAATTATCTAAAAATTTAAGGAATGATATGAGATGGATTTTTAAATTTGCTTTAGTTCTTATCTTTGTTGGATGTGCCACAAACTCGCCGACAGTTTCTAAAAATAGCATTGAAAGTATCGATGAGAGCAAAGTAGCAGGACTTTGGTATGAGCTTGCATTTATCGACTCATCGCAAAATGAGTTTGATGAGATAAGATCTAACTATCTTTATAAAAACAAAACTCTTTTTATAACCAAAGAGCTAAGCAAAAAAAACCCACCATTTACAAAAACAGAGCATTTTAGTGCAAAGCAGTTTGGAAAAAAGGGCTCGCCACTTTTTGTTGGGGAGAGCTTTAGTGGTAGATATGAGATTGTAAAGGTGGATCCATTTTACCAATATGCACTTATCTTTGGCAAAAATAAGCTCTGGATAATCTCGCGTAAAAAGAGCATACCAGAAGTTATAAAAGTTGTCTTTCTAAATCACGCAAAGATGCATGGCTATGATAACTCAAAGATCACTTGGCTTAATTGGAACTAAAATGGACAAAATTGACTCTATCACAATAGGGCGCTTTGATGGTATGCATTTGGGACATAAAAAGCTCTTTGAAAGACTTAATAACGGGGCAGTTGTAGTTATCGAAAATCACAAAGCAACGCTTACACCTGGCAAAAGAAGAAAGTGTTTTAGCGACCTGCCACTTGTCTATTATGAGTTTGAAAATATACAGAGGTGGAGTGCTAAGAAATTTATCCAAGAGCTAAAAAGTCGCTTTGCAAACTTAAAGCTTATTGTTGTTGGCAATGATTTTTATTTTGGATTTAACAAAGAGGCAAGCTCAGCCGATCTTAAGCGCTATTTTGATGGCGAAGTTGAGATTATCGATGAGTTTTGTATAGATGATATTGGCGTTCATACTAGTAAGATTAAGGAATTTTTCAAAAACGGCAACACCATTATGGCAAATAAATTTCTTGGTAGAAGCTACACTCTTGTAGGAGAGATTATCAAAGGTAACGGGCTTGGCAAAAAAGAGTTTGTTCCAACGCTCAATTTAGATACCAAAGGCTACTTTCTACCAAAAGAGGGAGTTTATGCAACAAAGACACTCATTGACAATATCTCTTATAAAAGTGTAAGTTTTATTGGAAAAAGGGTTAGTGTTGATGATGAGTTTAGTGTTGAGTCACACATCCTTGAGCCATTTAGTTGCACAAAAGTTTCAAAGGTGGAGCTTAGCTTTATTGACTTTATGAGAGATAATCACAAATTTAAAACTTTTAGCGACCTAAAAGAGCAAATTTACAAAGATATAGAGATGGCAAAAAGGATTTTAGAAGTTGAAAGATGAGCTATTTAAAAGACCGATAAAAAAGCAGTTTGAGTTCGATGAGAGTGTTGCTAGTGTTTTTGACGATATGATAAGCAGAAGTGTGCCTTACTATGAGATAAGCAGCGAGCTAATTTGCGATGTAGTGGCAAAACGAGCGATAAATGGGGCAAAAGTCTTTGATCTTGGCTGTTCAACTGGATCTTTGCTTCTAAAACTCTATCAAAAGAGAAAAGATCTCTGTTTGGTTGGCGTTGATAACTCAGATGCCATGATAAAGAGCGCCAAAAACAAAGCTTTGGCTTTTGGAGCAGATGTGAAGTTTGTCTTAGATGATATCTTAAATTTCTCTTTTGCAAATGCCGATGTTGTCTTGCTTAACTACACATTGCAATTTATCCGCCCGATAAATAGGCAGAGCTTCATAGACAAAATTTATCACTCCCTAAATGACAACGCTCTTTTTATCTTTAGTGAAAAACTGGTCTTTAAGGATGGCGTTTTTACCAAAGAGATGATTGAAATTTATGAAAGTTACAAAGAAAAACAGGGCTATAGCAGATATGAGATAGCTCAAAAAAGAGAGGCTTTGGAAAATGTCTTGATACCATATACCGAAGATGAAAACAAAAAACTCTGTCAAAATGCTGGTTTTAAAGCAGTTGAAACTCTCTTTAGATGGGGCAATTTTTCTACTTTTGTAGCTTTTAAAAGTTAAATTAAGAAGTAATTTTAAGTTAAATTTGGAAAATACAATAGATTAAGCCCAAATGGGCTTAACGACTATCTATCTTTCAATCCCAACTCAGCTATAAGCTTTGTATAAGTTGAATAATCTTTTTCTTTTAGATATTTCATAAGTCTTTTTCTTTTACCAACTAGTTTTAATAGTCCAAGTCTTGAAGAAAAGTCTTTAGGATTTTTTTGAAGATGCTCTGTTAGGTATGTAATTCTACTACTTAAAAGTGCAATTTGCACCTCACTTGAGCCTGTATCTTTCTCATTTCTAGCGAATTTCGCAACTATTTGTTGTTTGTCAGCCGTTTCTAAAGCCATTTTAGCCTCCTGATCGGTAAATTTAAGCTCATATTATACAAAAACAATCTCAAATCTAGCTAAATTTCAATAGATTATTGTTAAATTTTTTAGCTAAAATAAGACAAACTAAAAAAGGGGTGATATGCTCTTTACAAAAGCTAGCGAATATGCACTTTTTGCACTTATCTATCTTGCCGATCACAAAGAGGCAGTTGGCGTTGAGAAGATCTCAAGCGAACTTGCTCTTTCAAAAAGCTTTTTGGCAAAGGTGTTGCAAAACTTAGCAAAAGAGGAGATTGTGATCTCATACAAAGGGGCAAATGGTGGTTTTATCTTAGCTAAAGAGCCATCAAATTTAAGCTTAAAAGAGATATTGAGTGCTGCTGAAAATAGCCAGTCTAGGGTTTTTGACTGCACTGTAAATGAGTGCTATCAAAATCAAAGCTGTAAAATTTGGTATATGTTTAGCGCCCTACAAAAGCATATTGACAACTTTTTAGAGGATATTACATTAGAAGATATTTTAAAAGGAGAGAAATTTTGAAGGTTTTCCATCTTTCACATACCGATCTTGACGGATATGGCGCGCAATTTATAACTAGCAGATATTTTGATGATATTGTCTTTTTTAACTCAAATTATGGTCGAGAGATCGATCAAAGGATAGAGCAGATAACTGCATTGGCGCAAAAGGGCGATTGTATCTTGATAACCGATCTAAATCTCTCTCTTGCCCAGTGCAAAAAATTAGATGAGTTTTGCAAAGAAAAAGAGGTAAAAATAACTCTTTTAGACCATCACATAAGCGCGTTAGAGTGCGTTGGCGAGTATGAGTGGTATTTTTTGGATACTCAAAGATCAGCAAGTGCTATAACTTTTGATTTTTTTAGCTCAATATTTGGCGATAAAAAGGGGCTTGAAAAGATAACAAAAGTTATAAATTCTGTAGATATCTGGAAGAGTGATGAAGAGGAATTTGAGCTTGGGAAGGTCTTGCTTGCGGCAGTTGCAACTGCAAAAGAGATAAATAAGATTATGTTTGACAAAGAGCATAGAGACTATATTTTTCACATCTTAAGTAGTTCTATGAGCTTTTTTAATGAAGAAGAGGCTCATATAAAGCTCGATGAGAAGCTCTACTTTATAAAAAAAGAGTTCTTTAAAAGAGATAAAAACGACTCATTTGGCAATCTCATCTCAAATTATATTGTCCTGCTTTTGTCAGATCAAAAGGAGAAATTTAGCATTGATTATAACGGACATAGAGGCATTTTGACCTACAACATAGGCAATACTTCGGTAATTGGCAATGACTTTTTAAGGGCAAACAGGGATTTTGACTTTTTTATGGATATCAACTCTAAAAAGGGAGTTAGCATAAGAGCCGATGATGGACTTGATGTAAGTGTGATGGCGGCAAAACTT
The DNA here is from genome assembly GCF_947255105.1 of uncultured Campylobacter sp. Lineage (GTDB taxonomy): Bacteria > Campylobacterota > Campylobacteria > Campylobacterales > Campylobacteraceae > Campylobacter_B. The sequence goes on along the minus strand of NZ_CAMYFP010000007.1, from coordinate 45,937 downwards.
TTTGGTGGCGGTGGACATAAAAATGCGAGTGGCGGAGTCTTTTTGCAATTTAAAGATGGATTTTTGTATGAAGAGATCAAAAAACAGCTTCAAGACTATATAAATTTAAAGGTCAAAGAGGAGAATAGCGATGAAAAAAAATGAGCTAGAAGAGATAGAGATTGATGATTTGATGTATGAGATAGAGCTGCTTTTACGGGCTACGCTATTTTATGCAGGAGTAAAAAAAGACAATCTTGAAAAAGTGCGCGACCTCTATGTAGAGCATATTGATGAGATTTTACAAAACTCTGAGGCAGAGGGTGTTGATGAGATTATAGAGGTTGTTAGCTTTCTGAAAGAGAGATATCCTAAATTTTTTATCTAAATTTCAACTATAAGAGAGAGTGAAATTTAGCACTTTTTAATTATCTAAAAGACAGCACTTTTTTGCTTAAGAGCAATAATTCTTTAATTTTCTGTCTAAATTTCAATTAACAGGATAGAGTGAAATTTAAGCACTTTTAAACTATCTAAAGAGATTAGCGCTTTTTTCTTAAGAGCAATAACTCTTTTGTTGGTGCTGTTTTTATACCTAAGTTATTTGCTACTCAAAGTTATAAATTCATCCATTTTTTAACCCTATTGCTAGAAAGTTTAAAAATTTAGTTAAGATACTTGACAATATTACACTCATAGTGTATAATTCACCTAGCAATTTAAAGGAGTGAGTGCTAACTATGAAGATAAATAAACGAGATGCGATACTTCAATCCATCATAGACGCCTATTTAGCAGATAACTCACCTATAGGTTCAACCGAGCTTATGGTAAGAATGGACGAGCCTATACCAGCTTCTACAATAAGAGTTTATTTTAAAAAGTTAAGTGACGAGGGAGCTATAAAGCAGCTACACATCAGTAGCGGCAGGATTCCTACCATCTCAACTATGATCTCTTATTGGTTGAAAAAGTTAAATTTTGACGAGAAGTTGGTTTTGAGCGATCATGATGAACTTGAGCGTATAGTTAGCAACTTTGAAATTTACTGCATGATTTATAACAGCGACGATGAGATTTTAAAAGAGGTTATAAATTATAATAGTAGATATATATTGCTAATCTTTGATGAGACTGAATTTATGGTGAAATTTAACGAGCGCGTTTATAAGTTACTTTTAAATTTGGTTGGCTCATCATTAGGAGAGCTCGAAGAGATCAGCATGCAGGTTGGACTTGGTGAGCTTAGAAGAAAGATAGAAAACTTCAAATTATCAAAAGTTGGCTTTTTGGCAAATGAAGTTGTGGCATTTAAGATATTTGAAGATGAGCGATTTAAGCTTTTGCTTGACCCTAGCTTTTCCAATAGATTGCCTAAAAATATTGTCTTTGAACCATTTTTTAAAGAGGGTTTTATGGGCATTAGGCAAGATGTTGTCTTTGATGGACGAGATGCTACGATGTTTTGTGCTGGAAGTGTTTATGAAAATTATGAGAGTTTTTTTAGTCAGATAGCGAGGTTAAAATGAAAAAAGAGAAGTTTTATAAAAAGAGCGATTGCAAAGAGAAGCACGTTGATGAGAGTTGCACTGAAAAAGTTTGTGAAGATGAAAATTGCACTATAGAAAATGACAATAGTTGCGATGAAAAGGAGCAATCAAGCAGTTGTGATAATGAAAAAATTATCAATCTTGAGAAAAAAGTTGATGAGCTAACCGACAAATATTACCGTGCAAATGCAGATTTTGAAAACATCAAAAAGCGTCTTGAAAAAGAAAAACTCACCGCAGTTGCCTATGCAAGTGAGAGTTTTGCAAAGGATATTTTGCCTGTAATTGATGCTTTGGAGGCTGCTTTAAGCATAGATACGCAGGGCGATGATTTGGCTAGCAAGATAAAAGATGGCGTAAAACAGTGCCTTGATATGATGTTAAAAAGCCTTGAAAAACAAGGTATTAAGCAGGTTGAAACTGATGGTAAATTTGATCACAATATCCACAATGCGATAAATCAAGTTGAAGATGAGTCCAAAGAGAGTGGAGATATCCATCAAGTTTATCAAAAAGGTTATATCTATAAAGATAGAGTTTTAAGACCAGCAATGGTTGTAGTAGTAAAATAAAAATAAAACAATAAAAAGGATAAAAAATGAGTAAAGTTATAGGAATTGACTTAGGAACAACAAATTCATGTGTTAGTGTTTATGAGAGAGGGGAGAGTAAAATCATCCCAAACAAAGAGGGAAAAAATACAACTCCATCAGTTGTTGCCTTTACAGATAAGGGCGAGATTTTGGTAGGCGATAGTGCAAAGCGACAAGCAGTAACCAACCCTGAAAAAACTATCTACTCTATCAAAAGAATTATGGGTCTTATGATGAATGAAAATAATGCTAAAGAGGCACAAAAAAGACTTCCTTATAAGATAGTTGATAGAAATGGCGCAGCAGCTGTTGAGATAGCAGGCACAGTCTATACTCCACAAGAGATCTCTTCAAAGGTTCTTATGAAGTTAAAAGAGGATGCACAAAGCTATCTTGGCGGCGAGGTTGTTGATGCTGTCATTACAGTCCCTGCATATTTTAATGATGCTCAAAGAAAAGCTACAAAAGAGGCGGGCGTTATTGCTGGATTAAATGTTCTTCGTATCATCAACGAACCAACAGCAGCGGCACTTGCTTATGGACTTGATAAAAAGAGCTCTGAAAAGATTGTAGTTTATGATTTGGGTGGTGGAACTTTTGATGTTACTGTTCTAGAAACTGGCGATAACTTAGTTGAAGTTTTATCAACAGGTGGAGATGCCTTTTTGGGCGGTGACGACTTTGACAATAGGTTAATTGACTGGCTTGTAAGTGAGTTTAAAAGCGAGAGCGGAATAGATCTAAAAGGCGATGTTATGGCTATGCAGCGCCTTAAAGAGGCTGCCGAAAATGCTAAAAAAGAGTTAAGCTCAGCAATGGAGACAACTATAAATTTACCATTTATTACAGCCGATGCAACAGGACCAAAACACCTTACCAAAACTCTAACTAGAGCTAAATTTGAAAGTATGATTGAGGATTTGGTAGCAAGTACAATTAAAACACTTAAAAATGTCTTAAAAGAGGCAAATGTCACTACAGGAGATATTCAAGAGATTGTTATGGTTGGTGGCTCTACAAGAGTTCCTTTAGTTCAAGAAGAAGTTAAAAAAGCATTTGGTGGAAAAGAGCTAAATAAATCAGTCAATCCTGATGAGGTTGTAGCAATTGGTGCTGCTATCCAAGGTGCTGTTATAAAGGGCGATGTAAAAGATGTGCTTTTGCTTGATGTCACACCTCTTAGTCTTGGTATCGAAACACTTGGTGGCGTTATGACAAAAGTTATTGAAAAAGGCACAACAATACCAACTAAAAAATCTCAAGTTTTCTCAACTGCAGAGGACAACCAAAGTGCAGTTACCATAAATGTCCTTCAAGGTGAGAGAGAGTTTGCAAAAGATAATAAGACTTTGGGTAACTTCAACCTTGAGGGGATCATGCCTGCACCTCGTGGCGTTCCACAAATAGAAGTTCAATTTGATATCGATGCAAACGGTATTTTAACAGTTTCAGCCAAAGATAAGGCAACTGGAAAGGCGACTGATATAAGAATTACTGGCTCAAGCGGACTAAGTGAGGCAGAGATTGAGCAGATGGTAAAAGATGCAGAAGCTCACAAAGAAGAGGATAAAAAGAGAAAAGAGAGTGTTGAGGCAAGAAATCAAGCCGATGGCATAGCTCACCAAACTGAAAAAACTCTAAATGAGATGGGCGAGAAGCTTCCAAGTGAGCAAAGAGCAGCTATTGAGTCAGCGCTCAATGACTTAAAAGAGGTTCTTAAAAATCAAGATGCTACAAAAGAGCAGATAGACAGTAAAGTTCAAGCTCTAAGCAAGGCTGCTGAAGAGATGTATAAAGCAGCTGCAGCAAACAGCAAAGAGGATAAGGGCGCACAAAAAGATGCCAAAAAAGATGACGATGTCATCGACGCTGAAGTAGAGTAAGCCAAAAGGCAAGAGATTTCTCTTGCCTATTTTTTTTCTTCATTTTTAGCTATCTCATTCTCCAAATTTAAAATTTCATCTTCTATATTTACAATGACTTTATTGGATGGAGTCAGCTCTTTTTTACTTGCTTTGTTATCATACTCAAGCTCAAACAAAATCTTTTTAATGACATTTATATGGGTTTTATGTTTGTTGTTGGCATCAACTACAATCCAGGGGTTGGCAATGGATGAGGTGTGAAGTAACATATCGCGCTCTGCTTTGTTGTATTCATACCAAAGCTCTTGTGCTTTTTGATCAATCGGTGAGATTTTATAGCGTTTAAGTGGATTTTCATAACGTTTTTGAAAGCGCTCTTCTTGAGTTTTCTTAGTTATGGAGAGGAAAAACTTAAATATCTTAATGCCGCTTGATTTGATAAGACTTTCAAATTGATTGACATCTTGAAGAAAATCCGCACTCTGTTTTGCTGTGCAAAAGCCCATCACAGGCTCAACCATCGCACGGTTATACCAACTTCTATCAAAAATAACTATCTCGCCAGCGCTTGGTAAATGCTTGACATATCTTTGAAAGTACCACTCAGTTGCCTCTACATCACTTGGTTTTGGAAGAGCGACAACTATACAACCGCGTGGATTTAGGTGCTGAGTTATACGCTTGATTGTGCCACCCTTTCCAGCAGCATCGCGCCCCTCAAGGATGATAAGTATCTTTTCATTTTTGCTTTTTACATAACTTTGAAGTTTTAAAAGCTCAATCTGTAGAAATTTAAGCTCTTTTTTATAGGCTTTTTTCTCATCTTTCTTTTTATTTTGCTCTGACAAGATGACTCCTTTATATAAATTTGTATAGATAGTATTTTAGCCTAAAAAGTTTTAAATTTGTTGCTTTTTTTGTTTTTATAAGATATTTTGTAGAGTTGAAATTTAAGGTCTAAAAGCTACTTAGACCTTAAATTGGTGGTTTAGCCCTCTATGTAGTTTTTAAGTTTTCTACCAACTTTTGGATGTTTTAGTTTTTTGATAGCTGAGCTTTCTATTTGACGAACTCTCTCTCTAGTTACATTTAGCTCTTTGCCAATCTCCTCTAGAGTTCGATCGCTCTCATCATCAAGCAGACCAAATCTCATTCTAATAACAGCTTTCTCGCGCTCATTTAACTGCTCAAGCACTTCGTCTATCTGCTCTTTTAGATCCTCTTTTAGGATATGATCCATTGGAGATGCTGAGCTTTTATCCTCTACAAAGTCGCCATACTTGCCATCATCTTCGCTATTTATAGGCGCTTCAAGGCTTATTGGCTCTTTGGTTATTTTGATGACTTGCTTTACCTTATCAACACTAAGTCCAATCTCTTGTGCTATCAAATTTACATCTGGTTCTTTGCCATTTTCGTGAAGATATTTTCTATTTACTTTATTTATTTTGTTTATTGTCTCTATCATATGTATTGGGATCCTAATGGTTCTTGCTTGATCTGCAATTGCTCTTGAGATAGCCTGTCTTATCCACCATGTAGCATAGGTTGAAAATTTATAACCCTTTTTATACTCAAATTTATCAACCGCTTTCATAAGCCCAATGTTGCCCTCTTGTATCAAGTCTAGTAGAGGAAGCCCCCTGTTTGTGTAGCGTTTGGCAATACTTACAACTAGCCTTAAATTTGACTTTGCCATTCTATCTTTGGCATCATCAGAGATTTTTTTACCTCTTTTTATCTGCTCTAAAATCTTTTTTAAAATATCTGGCTCAAGGTTGAAGCTCTGTTTGCTAGCCTCTTTTGTTTGAAAGAGTTTTTTGATATCTACATAAGTTGAAACCATCGTTGCCTCAGGGACTCTTTCTGTAATCTCCTCTTTGGATAGAGTTGTGATGACCTCTAGCAGTTTTCTGTGATTTTCTCTAAGCTCTTCACTAAACATCGGCAGCTTATACTCTAGTTTTTTAAGCTCCCTTTCAAATCCATCATCGCTCTTTAGTGTAGTTTCTATAGACTTTACAATCTCGCTTATAAGCTTACTTGTAGGACCTAAATCCATAAGTTTTTCTTTTAGGATTTTCTTTTTAAAGGTTAGACTAAGTCTTGCATAAAGTGAATCTTTGTGATCATCATCGCTTAGCTCTTTGGCATTTTTGTCAGCATATTTCATCCAATCTTTTTTGGCTTTTTCAAGTGCTTTGAAGCTAGCCAAGACATTTTGTGCTCTTTTATCTAACTTTTTGTTTGATTGAACACTGTCTTCAGTAACTTCATCTTCATCAATCTCTTCATCTTCAAGCTCATCTTCATCAAAGTTTCTAAAAAGCTCTTTAACACGTCTTTCTCTGTTGATAAGTGGCTCTTTGTAGTCAAGTATGAAGTCTATAAGATATGGCACAGAGCAAAAGGCATCTATGATGATATCCTCTCCAAGCTCTATTTTTTTGCTGATACTAACCTCTTCTTCTTTGGTAAGCAAAGGAATCTGCCCCATCTCTCGAAGATACATTCTAACGGGACTATCAGATCTTGACCACTCTAAAAAATCGCTCTCGCTTGTTAGGTCAAAGTCCTCTTCTAGGTTCTCTTCAATAAGTTTTTGTGCCTCCTCTTTTTTTCGTTGTGCATCGGCTTTATTTTTTATCTTTGCCATCTCGGCTGAAGAGACAATCTCTATCTTGTATTTTTTAGCAAGTGTCTCTATTTTTTTGACATTTGCTACGGTTGGTGATTTGCTAAAAAATTTTACTATCTTTTCATAGGTTGCATAGCCGTTTTCGCTCTCTTTGAAAAGCTCTTCTATCTGCAAAAATGGATCGACATTTTTTGTTGATTTTTTGGTTGTTTGGGATTGAGACATCTGTAAAATTCCTTATTGTGAGATTTGTAGGCTGGCATTATACCGAAATTTTAAATTAAATCCAAATTTATTAAAGTTTTATAAAGTTAAATTTATATAAAATGATGGATTTAAAAATAAAAAGGCGAGTGATTGAAAGATACTTTTAAGATAACTCTACCAGTTTTATTTGGATATATACCGCTTGGCATGGCTTATGCGTTGCTTGGTGTAAATTATGGCATTCCTCGTGGTTTTTGATACTTTCAAGTTTTTTTGTCTATGCTGGTAGTGGTCAGTTTTTGTTAGTTGGCTTGATAGCTGGCGGGGCAAATTTATTGAGTATATTTGTAGCAAGTTTTATAATAAATTTCAGACATATTTTTTATACACTCTCTTTACTTGGTGAACTTCCTAAATCCAAATTTAAACACTATATTATTTTTGCACTAACTGATGAGAGGTTTGCTCTTTTAAAGAGCTTGGATAGAGATAAAAATAGCGATAAAACCTACTTTCTGGTTGCGCTTTTTAACCATATTTATTGGATTTGTGGTGCGCTTTTAGGCATTGTTGTTGGAAAGAGTTTGGATGTTGATTATAGTGGAATTGAATTTACTCTTACAGCGCTTTTTGTGGTGCTTTCTATTGAGCTTTTTAAAAATAACAAAAACTACAAAATACTCTTTTTAGGGATATTTTTTGGAGTTTTTGGGCTTGTTGGGCTTCCTAAAGAGTATATGTTGATTGTGACACTATTTTTTGGACTAATTACTCTTCTTAGCTTAAGAAAGGGCGGCTATGTTTAATTGGCTTGGTGAAGATATTTTGCCACACTCTTCAAATTTAATGCTGCTTCTTGCTATGATAACAGCAGATCTTGCTACCTATCTTACGCGAATTTTGCCCTATATTTTTTTAAAAAAACATACCAAAAACAAAATTTTGATATTTTTACAGCACAATATGGGCTTGTTTATAATGGTTGTGCTTATTTTTTACTCATTGGGAGTTATGGAAAAAAGAGCCTCTTTTCTTGGGTTGCTATCTTTTTAGCTCTAATTAGCGCCTTTTTCTTTGAGCTTAAATTTAAAAATCCACTTGTAAGTATTGCTGCTTCTACAGCTATTTATATGCTGGCCATTAGGATTTTTGATGGTTTTTAGCCATTTAAATTTAAACTTTTTGGATTTGGTTCTGTTTGATTATTAATTTATATAATTTTAGATAAAATGCAAGATTAAAGTTTTTATGAGAGGAAATTTATGGCTAAGGTTTGGAAGTTTGGCGACAATATTGATACAGATATCATAATAGCTGCAAGATATTTAAATACATCCGATGCAAATATACTTGCAAAACATATCATGGAAGATGCTTGTAGCGATTTTTCATCCAAGATAAAAGAGGGAGATATCATAGTAGCAGGAGAAAATTTTGGCTGTGGAAGCAGTAGAGAGCATGCACCAATAGCTCTAAAAGCCGCTGGAATTGGGGCTGTGATAGCTAAGTCTTTTGCTAGAATTTTTTATAGAAATAGTTTCAATACCGGTCTTCTTATCCTAGAGTGTAAAGAGAGTGATAAAATTGATGAAAAAGATGAGCTTTTGATAGATTTGGATAGTGGAATTATCAAAAATATTACCAAAAAGCAAGAGTATAAATTTGAGCCAATTCCGCCTTTTATGCAGGAGTTGCTAAAGAGTGGCGGTCTTATAAATTATGCAAAAAAACTTATAAAAGAGTAAGGATAAATTTTTATGAAAAAGTATAGTATTTGTGTTATAAAGGGCGATGGAGTTGGTCCTGAGATTGTCGATGAGGCGATAAAAGTTCTTGACGCTACAGCTTCTAAATTTAATTTCGAGCTAAATTATGACTATTTTTTGATGGGCGGAGAGGCTATTGAAATTTATGGAGAGCCTTTGCCAGCTGAGACTTTAAATGCTGCTAAAAATGCCGATGCAGTGCTTTTTGGCGCAATTGGTGGCGAAAAATGGGACTCTTTGCCAAGACATTTACGACCAGAGAGCGGACTACTTAAGCTTAGAAAAGAGCTTGGAGCATTTGCAAATTTGCGTCCAGCCTTTGCCTTTGATAGCCTTGTAAATGCCTCTACTATGAAGCCAGAAGTTATAAAAGGGATTGATTTTATCGTTGTTAGGGAACTAACAGGTGGGCTTTATTTTGGAGAGCCAAGGAGCAAGAGCAGCGATGTTGCAATAAATACAATGCGATATAGCAAAGATGAGATTTTAAGAGTTGCCAAGATCGCCTTTGAGCTTGCAGAAAAAAGAGAAAAAAAGGTTACTCTTGTTGATAAAGCAAATGTTTTGGAGTGTAGTGAGCTTTGGCGTGAAGTTGTTGAAGAGCTTGCAAAAGAGTATAAAGATGTTACTTTGGAGTTTATGTATGTTGATAATGCTGCAATGCAGTTAGTCCGCAATCCATCGCAGTTTGACGTAATTTTGACTGAAAATTTATTTGGCGATATTTTGAGCGATGAGGCAAGTATGATTTGTGGTTCTATCGGACTTTTGCCAAGTGCAAGTATTGGCGGCAGGGTTGGAATTTATGAGCCAATCCATGGAAGTGCGCCAGATATCGCAGGACAGGGCATTGCAAACCCTATTGCTACAATTTTAAGTGCTGCTATGATGTTAAGACATCAATTTGGCGAAACTCAAGCAGCTGATGCTATAGAAAGGGCTGTAGAAAAGGTGCTCTCAGAAGGATATAGAACCAAGGATATATCAAACTACGATGCCAAAGAGATCTGTTCTACCGATGAGATTGGTTCAATCATTAGTAGCTATATAGAAGATGAAGAGTGAAAATTTACGCATAGCAAAAGAGCTTGAAAAAAGAGGCAATATAAAAGCGGCACTTGAAATTTACGCTAAATTAAGAGAGCTTTATAGCGATGATTTTGAGATAAAAAAACTCTATTATATTGCTAAGTTGAGGTTAAATTTCAACAAAGAGATGCTTTTGCTTTTTTTAGAGAATAAAAAAGAATTTAAAGAGTGGCTTATAAGATTATGATTGAAGAGATGACAAAGATACTTTTGGAGGAACTTTCCAAAAAACAAGAGCTAGACAAAGAACTGTTAGAAAAAGAGGCACCATCTTTAAAGCCAGAAAAAAACGAAGTTTCAAATGATGAAAGCCATTTGGATGAGATTGAGTTTTTGACCGCCATCAATGAGAGACTTTTGGTGCTTTTTGAGGGGCTTAACTATTTTGATAAAAAAGATATAGAGGCTAGGCTTGAGTTAAATATCAAATTTTTGGAGTTTTTGCTTGCAACAATTGCCAATAGAATTGAAGATCTATCAAAATAGCGAATTTCTCTATCTTAAAAATAAAATTGCCAAATTTACAAAGCGAGCCTATTTTGTCGGCGGTTTTGTAAGAGACTGTTTTTTGGGTATCGACTCAGATGATATTGATATAGAAATTTATGATTTGAGCTTATCGCAATTTGAAGAGTTGATGAGTGAGATTGGCGCAAAAGGTGTTGGCAAGAGCTTTTTTGTTTATCGCTATAAAAACTTTGATCTCTCACTTCCACGCAGTGAAAGCAAGGTCTCAAAGGGACATAGAGGTTTTGACGTTTGGCTCTGCAATGATGAAAAGAGCGCAAGTAGGCGTAGGGATTTTACCATCAATGCCATTATGATTGATATCTTTAACAAAAATATATTGGATTTTTATGGTGGTATTTTAGATATAAAAAATAGAATTTTAAGAGTTGTTGATGAGAAGAGCTTTGTGGAGGATAGTTTAAGAGTCTTAAGGGCGGTTCAGTTTGCAAGTAGATTTAATTTGCAGGTGGAAAATATAGCCCTTTTAAGAAGCATTAGTTTGGAGGATTTAAGCAAAGAGCGCATAAAAGCGGAGTTGCTTAAGCTCTTTGGTGCTACTTATCAAGGTCATGGACTTATGCTTTTGTTTAGGCTTGGGATTATTGAGTTTTTATTTGGCATAAATTTAGATGAAAAAAAGAGCAGTTATATTGCCAAATTTATAGATGACGCAAGAAAATTTGTAAAAGATGAGCGACTTTTTCTCTATATTTTTGTAAATACTCTAAAGCTTGATATGGAGGCTTTTTTAAAAAAACTTGGTCTTTCAAAGCGCTATAAATCGCTCTTAAGTGAGCCTTTTTTTCAAAAAGCAACCGACTTTGATCTTGTCAAAACTGCACTTCAAAAGCCGCTTAAAGAGTGGCTTGGCTGCTACTCGGATGAGAGAATTGAGCGTGCAAAGGCACTTGGAGTTTATGAGAGCAAGTTTAAAAGCAGGATAAAAAGCGCCTCTGTTATAAATGAGGGCTTTGTAAAAGATGAGATTGCCAAAGAGTTGGAAAGAAGAGTTGATAGAGAGATAGAAAACTATTTAAAGGAACTAAAAAATGGATAAATTTATACTAAAGATAAGTTGCGAAGATGAAAAAGGGCTTGTTTATAAGATTACAAAGGTGCTTTACGAGTTTGGCTTAAACATAATTGTCAATCACGAATTTGTCGATAGAGAGTATGGCAAGTTTTTCTTTAGGGCAGTTTTTGAAGCAGAGAGTGACTTTGAAGTAGGCGGCGTAAAAGAGGCGATAGCAGATAGTTTGCCAAAAGATAGTTACATCTATCTTGATAAAAAATCGCTAAAAAATATCGCCATACTTGCAACCAAAGAGGCGCACTGTCTTGGGGATTTACTTATTAAGTTTTATAGTAAAGAGATAGATGCCAACATAAAGTGTATCATCTCAAACCACGACAACCTAAAAGGACTTGCCGAAAAATTTAGCATTCCATATCACTTTGTAAGCGCAAAAGATATAGATAGACAGGCTCACGAAGAGCTGGTGCTAAAAGAGCTTAGCAAATATGAGCTAGATTATATCGTCCTTGCAAAATATATGAGAATTTTATCGCCTAAATTTATAAAAGAGTATGATGGCAAGATTATCAACATTCATCACTCTTTTTTGCCTGCATTTATCGGTGCCAATCCATACAAACAAGCTCATCAAAGAGGCGTTAAGATTATCGGTGCAACGGCGCATTTTGTAAATGATAACTTAGATGAAGGACCGATTATCTCGCAAGATGTAGTTAGGATAAATCATGAGATGAGTTGGGAAGAGATGAGAGAGGCTGGAAAATATGTAGAAAAAAGTGTCCTCTCTCACGCAATTGACCTGGTGCTTGATGATAGAATCTTTGTCTACAACAACAAAACTGTGGTTTTTTGATGTTTAAGATAGTTTTAGTCCATCCGCGTATTCCACAAAATGTGGGAGCAATTGGAAGATTTTGTGTAAATGCTGGATTTGAGCTGCATATCGTAAAGCCAATAGTTTTTGAGATAACTCAAAAATCCCTAAGAAGAGCAGGACTTGACTACTGGAAAAGGCTCGATCCTAAAATTTGGGAGAATTTAGAGCAGTTTTTAGAGGCAAATTTAGAGTTTAAAGAGCATTTTTGGTTTGCAACTACAAAGGGCGATAAGAACTATTTTGATGTTAAATTTAGCGATGGGGATTTTATATTTTTTGGATCTGAGAGTTTTGGGCTTCCAGATGAGTTGATGAATTTAGACAAAAATAGACTAATAACAATACCGATGAAAAAAGAGGGCAGAAGCCTAAATTTGGCAATGTCGGTTGGAATTATAGGCTATGAGGCTATTAGACAAAATTACAAAGAGTTTGATTTATGAGAGTAATTTTTGCACTATTTATGGCAATTTTTGCCTTTGGAGCGGAGCTAAAGATAGCAACTTTTAATGTAGAAAATCTCTTTGATGGCAAAAATGATGGCACAGAGTATAGGGATTTTGTCATTGGCAAATCAAACTGGAACAACTCAAAATATCTCCAAAAGCTCACTTTAGTCTCAAGCTACATAAGGGATATGAATGCCGATATTGTCGCACTTCAAGAGATAGAAAATGAAAGAGTTTTAAAAGAGATTGCCAAAAAAAGCGGATATGATTTTTCCTACTTTACAAAGAGCAAAACTTCGCCATTTGGAGTTGGAATTATTAGCAAAAATAGGGCTTTGTCATCTTCAAAAATAACCGTTGCAAATGTCAAAACTAGAGATATATTAAGAGTTGATTTCAAATTTAAAGGTGTGAAATTTAGCCTTTTTAACGTTCATTTTCCAGCTGCCAAAAACCCAAAATGGCAAAGAATAGCTGCTCTAAATACCTTAGAGAGAGCAGTTAAAAATAGTCCAAATAGCTACAATATAATTTTGGGCGATTTTAATATGGACTATAAACGAGATAATTTTATGCTCCATTCAGTCCAAATTGGGACAAATCTTTGGAGTAAAAAGGCTCAAATTTCAAGCTCTCATAGATCTGGTAGAACGATTGATCATATATTTTTGAGTAAAAACTTTTTTAAAGAGGGCGAGCTTTGTTATAAAGAGTTTAGTCTAAAAAGATATCTTCCAGATAGATATTTTGAGGCTAAAAAGCCCATCTCAGACCATTATGGACTATTTTTTATCATCACAACCAAGGATAAATTTACTAAAGTAGAAGAAAAAAGCATAGAAGAGCTCTATCAAAAGCCAAGTTTAAAGACGCCATTTTTACTAAAAAATGTAGCTGTTGTATTTGCAGATAGAGATGGTTATGCTCTTTTTGATGGCAAGAGAGGAATTTATCTCTTTGATAGGCAAAAGAGGAGGCTAAAAGTTGGCGATATTTTGGACCTAGAGGTTGGAGATATTGACTATTTTATGGGAAATTTAGAGATAAAAGAGTATAAAATTTCACAAAAAAGCAGAGCCAACATTGATAAGTTTTTGCTAAAGCCAAGCCAGTTAAAAGAGGCAAAAGTTGGTGATGTGATAAGTGGCTTGGAGGGCGAGTTTAAAAAAGGCTATCTTTATACAAATTATGGCAAACTAAGAGTTTATAATAAAATTGCCAAACTAAAAGATGGCTATTATAAATTTAACTCACTTTATATCAACGAGTATAAGGGCGAGCTTCAAGGGATAGTAGGTGCGAATTTTTGATGTAGTTATGATTGGGCTTTTTGTCTTGTTTATGATCTTTATGGTGGTTGGCTTTAACAAACAGATGTTGGAGCGACACAGAGAAAGAGAAGAGAAAAATTTAAAGAAAGATAGGAATAAAAATGAAGTTATTGATTGAGATTGGAGTTGAAGAGCTCCCCGCAATTCCGTTTTTAAACGAAGAGAAAAACATAGCGGTTAAGTGGCAAAATATTTTAGAAAAAAATTCTTTGAAAAGTGAGTTTGAGTTCTATTTTACGCCGCGAAGATTGGTTATTTATCACAAAGATATAGCCCAAAAACAGGAAGATTTTGTTGAGATAAAGACAGGTGCTCCAAAAAATATCGCCATTGAAGATGGAAGGTGGAGCAAAGCAGCGCTTAGTTTTGCCAAAAAGTGTGGCATAGATGAGAGCGAGCTTGTATTTAAGCAGATTGATGGCAAAGAGGTGCTTTATTTTGAAAAGACAAAAGAGGGAAGAGAGTTAAGAGAGCTTTTAAAAGAGATGATATCAGAGTTTTTAGCCTCTTTAAGCTTTGGCAAATCCATGAGATGGGGCGATGGCGAGTATAGTTTCATTAGACCAATTCGCTCTTTGGTTGTCTCTTTGGATGATACTCTTGTTGAGATGAAGCTTTATGGTGTTAAATCATCACTTTCATTTTTGCCACACCGCTCATATGGCTACTCTCCTGTTAAATTTAACACTACAGATGAGTATTTCAAGCTACTTTTAGAAAATGGAGTCGTGCTTGAAAGAGAGAAGAGAAAAGAGCTCATCATCAATGGTTTTTCTAAGATACAGCAAGAAAATGGCGTAGAGATCGAGATAGATGAAGATCTTTTAGAAGAGGTTGTCGCAATTACAGAGTATCCAACTCCGCTTATTGGTAAATTTCAAGAGGAGTTTTTGAGATTGCCAACAGAGGTGATAATAACTTCAATGAGAGAAAATCAAAGATATTTTCCAACCTTTAGAAATGGCAAGTTAAGTAACAGTTTTGTTGTAGTAAGCAACGCCATTACAGATGACAAAAGTCTTATTGTAAAGGGTAATGAGAAGGTCTTGAGAGCAAGACTAAGTGATGCTATCTTTTTTTATGATTTGGATCTAAACTCACCTTTTGAAGCCAAACCTCTAAAAAATATAACCTATCTAAAAGAGCTTGGATCGCTTTATGACAAGAGTTTAAGAGAGAAAGAGATTGCCATTGCATTGGCAGGATTTTATGACGAGGAGCTTAAAGAGGAGTTTGGTGGTGAGTATAAAGAGGCTTTGAGTGAGGCTGTTATGCTTAGCAAGGCTGATTTAAGCAGTGCGATGGTGGGCGAGTTTAGCGAGTTGCAAGGCATTATGGGTTCATATTATGCAGCGGCGAATGGCAAACATCCATTGATTGTAAGAGCTATCAAAGAGCAATATCTTCCAGATGGAAAACATAGTTTTTTACCAACAGCACTTTTTAGTGCCATTGTTGCTATATCTACCAAGCTAGACTCACTTGCAGCGCTTTTTAGTGTAGGCAAAACTCCAACAGGTAACAAAGATCCATATGCATTAAGAAGAGCGGCTAGTGGAATTATCAAAATAGTCCTTGATCAAGGGATAAATTTTGACCTAGACAGAGTTTTTCAAGCCATATCTTATCAGTATAGTGGGCTAAATTTAGAAGAGCTTAAGAGTTTTATATTGGATAGATTATATACTTTTTATGAAGCCAATCCATCCATTATTAAGGCTGTAATTAGTAGTAAGCAAAGCGATATCAAGACTTTGGATAGCTCTATCAATGCACTTATGCAGATAGTTTCTCAAGAGGATTTTGAAAAGAACTTTGATACCTTTAAAAGAGTTGCAAATATTTTAAGAGATGAAGAGATATGTGATGTTGATGAGACTCTTTTTAGCTCTAACTACGAAAGAGAGCTATATGAGAAATTTAGTCAGTTGCATTTAGACAGCACAGATGCCAAAGAGTATCTTGACCAGCTATTTTCATTGAAAAATGAGATAGATAAATTCTTTGATAATGTTATGATAAATGTCGATGATAAGAGAGTCAAGGCAAATAGAGTAGCGCTAATTGGCTCTATATATAAGGCGTTTTTGAAGATTGCAGATATAAAAGAGATATCGATATAGGTAAGGTAACGGAGAGTTTTCTCCGCTACTGTTATTTTAGTTCGCTTCTTCCTCTAGGAGTTACTTTATACTCTTTTGGATTGGCTGGTGAGTCTTTGTAATATTGTGCATCACCTAGATATTTTGTAAGTGTCTCTTTGAAAAATTTAAGATTTTTTGTCTCTTTTGGTGAACCATTTAAGATATCTTCATATGTATACATTCTTCCATAAAGATCATAAGTTGCCTGTCTATCTATAGAAATTCTTCCTACATCAATACTTGCACCAACATAGGCGCCATTTATTTTGCCAGGTGCAACTGCCCAAGCAGTTAGCTCAGGAACATCTGTCGCAGAACCAGACTTTGCTCCAGCACTACCAATAGCAGCAGCGACATTTGCTGAGATATAATCTTTGTCATTGAAAAGTCCATTAAATGACTCAGAAGTGTTAAAAAGAACTATCACATCGCCAGCGGCAAAACCTAGTTGAGGTCCCAAGCCATAACCTTTGTATCTTAGCATAATAGGATTGCTCCACTCGCCATTGTCGGCTTTCATGCTAAAAACACCTTTTCCACTACTCTTGCTTACGATGACTCCATTTTTTCTAACATCCATAAGAATTGCAACCGCTTTAGCACGTTTTATCAAATAGCTATCAATGCTTCTGTTGTTATCAAAAGCAAAGGCTTTAATTGCATTCATACTTGCATACAGCTGTTGATCTTGAATGATATCGGCACTTGCAAAGGTACCACACAAAAACAGACTAAGACTAAGAAGTATTTTTTTCATCTCTATCCTTCTAAATAAACTAATTTTGATATTATATCAATAAATTTAATTTTTATCATTGAAATTCCCCTAAAAGCTCATCTAAATTTGAAAATCGGCAAAAAATATGGTTGTTGGTCTATTTTTGTTACAATCAAAACAAATTGAAATTTAGGTGAGATATGTTTAGAAAAGTAGCTTTAAGTCTTATTTTTGCGCCACTTCTTTTTGCAACTTCCATTATAAATGGCGATAGCAAAATACTCTCTATAAAGTGTCAAAATAGCGGCAAGCTTTTTTTAGATGGTAGGCAGATTGAGTGGATAAAAAGCCCTATAAATAGTGATTATTGCTTTGCTATCGTGCCTGTTCATTACTACAAAAAAGGCGAAGTAGTTGTAGAACATCTGCTAAATCAAAAAAGCCAAAAGGTTGTTTTGAAGATAGAGCAGGGGGATTATAAAAAAGAGAAAGTTGTAGTTGATAAAAGCAAGATTAAGCCTCCAAAAGAGGTTGAAAAAAGGATAAAAAAGGAGTTTGAAGAGGCATCTTTGCTCTATGCAAAAACTACCAAAAAATTTCTTTTTAAAGATAAATTTATAAAACCGATGGACTCAACTATAACCTCTGAGTTTGGCAATGCGAGAGTTTTTAATGGGCTCTTAAAGAGTTACCACTCAGGAGTTGATTTTAGAGCAGCTGTTGGCTCAAAAGTAGTTGCTTCAAATGATGGCGTAGTTGTCCTTGCAAAAGAGCGATATTATGCAGGAAAATCTGTTGTCATAGACCATGGCGGCGGGATTTATTCGCAGTATTATCACCTAAGCAAAATCAAAACCAAGTTAGGCAAAAAGGTAAAAAGGGGAGAGGTTATTGGACTAAGTGGCGCAACTGGTAGAGTTAGCGGAGCTCATCTTCATTTTGGAATTACTATAAATGGCGTAAGTGTCAATCCTCTCTTGTTTATAGAGAGGATCAACTATGCAATTTTTGACTATTTAGGTGAAATTTAATCTTTAGTTAGTTGTAGATCTTGCCCATAACTTGGTGAGCGAGGTCCTTTTAGTATGCAGTCATTACAATCGGTGGCAAAAACTGCATTTGAAGCAATTATTGACATATCATATCCAGCATCGCTCAATGTGTCTGCTATCTGGCTAACTACCGCACTTATAAGCATACCAATAAGCCCTTGATCGCTATTGCTTGAGTCAGACCTTGCCAAAACTTGCTTGTCCCAAAGAATTTTTGCAGTTTTTAGATCAACCAGTATCACATCTGCTTCTACCTCTGTTTGGCTATTTAAAACAGCGTAGCTTGTGCCATATTTTGTAATATTTATATAAAGCACACTATCAGCGCCAAAGATCTCTTGAAGCTTGTTTAAAGGGATGTTTTTAATATCATTTGCATCATATACTCCATTAAATTTGAAAGTATCATTTACTAAAGCCACAGGAAATACATAATATCCAGCCTCAGCCAAAGGCATAGTTGCATTTGCAAGCATAGCAGGAGAAGCTTTTATATCAACTGATTCATTTGTTGGCATTACAACTAAAATTGATTTTGGTTTTGACTCCAAAAATGCCGAGTAGTCATAAATTTCAGGCTTTTTAGCGCAACCTACAAAAATAAAAGATAATATCAAAGTTATAAAAATGCTATTTTTCATCTTTTTTGCCTTTGTTTGATTTTTTCAAAAACTCGATGTAAATTTTTGACTCAGGATAAAGCTGTGCTTCTTTATCAAGGTAGCTAATAAACTTACCGTGATTTCCCAAATTTGAGTATAAAAGCCCAAGATGAGCATAAATTCCTGGTGCAATAGGCTTATTTTTTTCGTATGATTTTTGAATCAATTTTTCTAAATTTGCAATTTGTTCGTTTATATCACCATCTTGCTTTGTATATTCATAAACAGACTTTGCATAAGTTCCATCCCAGTAATAAATGCTTTGATTTTTTGTTGCACAACCTACAAAAAAGATGGCCATTGAAACAAGAAAAATATATTTTTTCATTATTTTATTTTCCACTCGCCACTATCTATCGCACTTGCAAGGTTATTTACAGCTTCATTAATTGATAGACTTAAAACTTTTCCATTTAGTGTTGAGTCATATCCAGCAGTTCCGCCAAAGCCGATAACTTCTCTATTTGATAGTTCAAACTCTCCTGCACCTTGAGCTGAAAAAACAACTTCTGAAGTGCTTACATCAACGACATTTAGATTTACTTTTGAGTAGGCAACTTGTGTTTTTCCTCTACCTAAAATCCCAAATAGCTGATGATCTCCATGAGTTTTTCTGCCAAACTCAACAACATCGCCTGTTATTACATATTTTGCGCCTTTTAAGTTTTGAGCTTTTTTGCTAATTGCGCTTTCTTCTTTCATCGCTCTTAAATTTGTTCTATCTAAAACCGCAAATCTACCAGTTTGTTGTAAGCTAGTTATTAGGATAGTTTGAGCTTGGTTGCCAAGTCTATCTTCGCCATCGCTAAAAACTCCATTATTATAAGAGCTTTGGTTTGAAAACCTGCCTATAGAAACAGAAACTTTTTGGCCACTATAATTTGTATTTGCGATGGCAACTTTTGGAACGCTTATTGCTCTTTGGCTCTCACTTGCACATCCACACAAAAAAACAACTCCAATAAGAGCTGTAAAGATTAAATTTTTCATCTATTCTCCTTGTTAAAATTTAATTTTATTTTATCTTTTTTTGACTTATTACAGCTTTAAAATTTTTTAATCTTGGCTAAATTTATCCAAAATTTCACTATTTTGAAGTTCGCTAAATTTGCCAAAAAACAGTGTTTTTCCTTTTTCTAAAATAAGGACATTTTTTGAAATTTCTTTTGCAGCCTCTAAATCGTGTGTTATAAAAATAATGCTTTGTTTTATTTTTTTTAAAATATTTAAGACTGAGTTTTTATTCTCCTCATCAAGTCCAGCGGTTATTTCATCGCAAATTAAAATATCAGGTTTAATCAATAGAGCTTTTAAAATGCCTATCCTACTTGCCTCGCCACCGCTAATTTCATGAGGAAATTTTTGTAATATTTCTTGATTTAAATTTAAAGTTTCAAATAAATTTTTTACATCATTATCACTAAATTTTAAATGCAAGTATTTTTTTAGTAAATTGATACTTGTTTTTATCCTTAGTATCGGATTTAGGCAAAGTTTTTGAGTTTGCATGATAAGTGAAATTTTTTTATTTAGATTCTTGTTTTCTTCATTTAATAAAATTTCGCCATTTGTTGGCTTTTCTACTGCACTTAGCAAATTTGCTAATGTACTTTTTCCACTTCCACTAACGCCTAAAATTGCTAGATTGTCTCCATCTTCAAGGCTGAAATTTATATCATATAGGACTTGAATTTTTTCTGTTTTTTTGTTTATATGCTCTTTAAAATCATAAAATTTATCAACATTTTTAACTTCAAGCATTTTTTAAAACTCCATTTTGCATCGTATAAAACTCATCTGCTACTGCATTTGCCACATTTTTTTGATGAGTTATAAATAAAATTTGAAGTTCATCTTTAAGAGAGTTTATGATTTTTACTATGCTTTTTTGATTTTGTGCATCAAGGCTTGCTGTTATCTCATCACAAATCAAAACTTTTGGTTTTAGACAAAGTGCTATGGCGATTTGCACTCTACTTGCTTCACCACCACTTAACTCATACGGAAATTTATGCCAAAGCAAATTTAAATCATCAAATAAAAGCTTTTCAAGAACTTCAAAAGCCTCTTTTTTAGGCTCGCTTATGCGGTCTTTAAGATATAGATTAAAATTATCTCCAACATTTAAAAGTGGATGAAAACTTGCCTTTGCATTTTGAAACACGAGAGCGCAAATTTTACTTCTAAACTCTCTTAGTTTTTCACCATCTAAGGATAAAATATCATTTTGAAAAACACTGAATTTATCTGCACTTAGCTTAAATTCATCATCAAAGAGTTTTATGAAACTTTTTGCAAACATTGACTTTCCAGCTCCACTTTCGCCCATTATACAAACACAGCCATTTTTTTGCATTGTAAAATCAATATTTTTTAAAATTTGCACTCTTTTATAAAAAAGATTTAAATTTGAAATTTCAATCATATCTTTATGCCTTTGTCATCTGGCGTTATGGAAACTATGCAAAAAATTAGTAAAAATAGCATAAATCCAGGAAAAAATGCAACCCACCAAGCTCCCATAAAAAGAGCATTTGTGCTTTCATTTATCATTAGTCCCAAACTTATCATATTTAAATCCCCAGCCATTCCAAAAAAACTAAGTGTGGCTTCGTGTGAAATCGCATGAGCTGAGTTTATGGCAAAAAGCGATAAAAAAAGTCCCTTTAAATTTGGCAATACTTCATAAAATAAAACTTTAAATTTGCTAGCTCCAAGGCTCATTGATTGGATTATAAATGGCGATTGGTAAAGTAAGTTTATGCGACCTATAAAAACTTTTGCTGAGCTCATCCATGAAAAAAGTGCAATTACTAAAATTATACTTATAATCCCACCGCCAGTAATTGAGGCAAAAGTTAGGATAAATAAAATATTTGGTATGCTTAAAAACGCATCAATTCCGCTTTGTAAGCTATTTTGCAAAGGTTTTATAATACTAAGTGAAGCGTATAAAAACGCAATTATTGTTGCGATAAATCCGGCAATTACTCCTATTATAAGTGAGTTTTTAAGTCCATAAAGTGTTCTTGAGAAAATATCTCTCCCTAAAAAATCACTTCCAAAAAAATGAGTTGAGTTAGGCGCTAAATTTGTGTTAGAAAAATCACTTAAATTTGGATTAAAAGGTGCTATAAAGCTTGAAAAAACAGCTAAAATTACTAAAATTATAGTAATAAAGAGTATAATTTTATTTCGCATAGTTTCTCTTATCAATTAAAATTGCTATAATTTCAGCCGCTAAATTTGCCAAAATTACAAAAATAGCACTTAGTAAAATAGCTGCAAGTACTACAGGATAGTCTTTTGCTATTATTGATTTAAGTGCTAATTCTCCAATGCCAGGATATGAAAACACGCTTTCTATGACATAACTTCCTGCAAAAACGCCACCAATCATAGTCCCAAAATAGCGCACAATATCACTCATTGAACTAAACAGCGCAAGACGATAAATTTGAATATTTTTTATCCCTCTTGCATAAAGAGTTTGGATAAAGTCTGTGTTTAGGTTTGAGATTATAATATCTCTTATAAATTTAACACTTGTAGCAAGATGCGGTAAAACAATCGCAAAAAGAGGTAAAATAACGTGTTTTAGGCTAATTCCACTAACACCAAGATAATTAGCTCCTGAGCTTGGAAGTAGACCCAAAGCTATACTAAAAACATAGATAAATATTAGACCTAACCAAAAATTTGGCATACACATTAAAGAAAAAGTTGTTAAATTTATAAAAGTATCGATAAATTTATTTTTAAAAACAGCGCTTATTAGTCCTAAAATAAGCGAAAATACAAATATAAAAAATGATGCAAAAATTAATAAAATTATGCTATTAACAAGCCTTGTTTTAAACATTTCATAGATATCTTCACCACTTACAAAACTTTTTCCAAAATTTAAATTTAAAGCATTTTTCAGCCAAGAAACATACTGCGTAATAAGACTTTTATCTAGCCCTAAATTTGCTAAAATTTGATTTTTCATAGCTTGCGACATAGCTTCAGGACGTGAAAACATCGCACTTGTTACATCGCCTGGTAAAAAATAAAGCAGTGAAAAAACTAAGAATGATAAAACAAAAAGCAGCCCAATGCTATAGGCTGCTTTTTTTAAGATTAAACTTATCAATTTTTAAAGTTCCACTCTTCTAGATTCCATAAAAATCCTGCACCATGGTGACCTAAAATTTGTGTTTTTATGCCAGTTAAATTTTTATTATATGCTAGATTGTAGTCTAGATATGCGATAAAAATATAAGGAGGATTTTCATAAAGTGCATCTAAAAACTCTTTATAATAAGCTTTTCTTTCCTCTAAGTTTTGAGTGCTTCTTGCTTTTTTAAGAGCTTCATCTACTTTTGCATCTTTGTAGTGACTATAGTTCCAGCCGTTTTCATTTATATCACTATCTGCAAAGCCACCAAAAATTCTATATGTGTGAAAATCAGGATCAAACGGACTTCCCCAGCCAATTAAAAAGCTATCAACTTTGCTTATTTTAAATGCAGTTTTTGGCTTTGCAAAAGCTTTTGCATCAACGCCGTATTTGTTTAGTTCAGAGCTTATAACTTTTGACATAGCAACTCTTAAAGGATCTGAATTAAAGCTGTAAATTTCAAAACTTAAAGTTTTACCATCTTTTTCATAAATACCTTTTTTGTTCTTTTTCCAACCAGCTTTTGTTAAAATTTCATCACCTTTTTTAGGGTTAAACTCATAAACTTTATCGCTTTTTATAAAATTTTCAATAGGGTTGTTTGCAACACTTCCGTGAGTGTGAAGTAGTGTTTTTACCATATCATTTTTATCTATAAAATAATTTAGCGCAACTCTAACATCTCTATCTTTTAAAATTTCATTATTGTAATTAAACATCAAAGCTCTATAATCAGCACTTTTAAACTTTAAGATATTTAAATTTTTGCTATTTTTAGCCATTTCAACACCGCTAAAATCAATTAGTCCAGCATCAAGCTCACCGCTTTTAAGTTGCATTAATCTAACATTTGCATCAGGAACTACTTTTAAAAATACTTTTTTAATTTTTGGAGTGCCTTTATAGAATTTATCATTTGCTACGAATTCTATGCTTTCGCCTTTTTTCCAATTTACAAATTTATAAGGTCCTGTTCCGATAGGATTATCGTTAAATTGATAAGTTGCTATATCTTTGCCTTCTAGTAAGTGTTTAGGAAGTATTCCAAAGCTTAGCGCATCTAAAAATGGTGGAAAAGGTGTATCAAGTGTAACTTTTATCTTATAATCACCCAAAATCTCAACATCTTTTACCATTTCATAGTTTGAAATAGCAGGTGCATTTAGTTTTTTATCTTTTGCACTTTCTATTGTAAATTTAACATCTTGGGCGGTAAATTTAACTCCATCATGCCAGTAAGCATCATCTCTTAGATCAAATGTATAAGTTAGCCCATCTTTGCTTACTTCCCAACTTTTTGCAAGATCAGGAGTTACTTTTGTATTTTCATCGTGTTTTGTAAGACCTGAAAAAAGTAGGCTTAAAGCTGGATCGTGATCCTCATCGTATAAAGGATTTAAACGGCTTGATTCGTTTTCAATCCCAACAACTAAAACATCTTTTGCTAAAGCGAAATTTAGAACAAAAGATATTAGTAAAAAAAGCTTAAAAATATGCTTCATTTCATATCCTTTTTAAAAAAATATTGATATTATAATATCAATAAATTAAAAGTATTATTAAATATAATAGCTATTGAGAGTGAAAAATTATCTAAATTTCTACTCTTAATTGTTTTTAAAACTTAACAAGTTGTCAAAAAAAGATTTTATAGTCATTTACCTTTTTCTTATGAAACTTACTTTATACTCTTTGAAATTTAACTTAAGGAGAAGAGATGAAGAGAGTTTTATTGGCACTAACTCTGTTTTTTGCTCTAAATTTGACAGCGCAAGAGTTTTCATGCAACAGAGCCAATGATTGTAATTGCAGCAAAAAGGAGTTTAGAAGAGATTGTGGCTCTTTTAAGAAAAATTGTATGAAAGATAAAATGTGCAACTCTGAGAAATTTAAAAATGGCTGTAATTCTAAAGAGCAAATGTGTAACTCAAAAGATAAAAGTTGCAACTTTAAAAAAGAGCCATTAAAACAGCACAAAAAGCAACAAAAGTGCCAAATGAGCGATGATAGTTGCAAGGTAGATCTTAGCAATTTTCAATAGAATCAAAAGCTTTAAATTTACTAGCTATAAAGGCAAGAGCCTTAATTTTGTTTAAATTTATTCACAGCTAACCATTGTAAAATATGCGAAACATTTAAAAAGGCTAGAATGGACGCTATATTAATCACTGAATATATCGGTATCGCCTCTGCAGCGCTTAGTGGCTATCTTTTTGGCGTCAAAGAGAAGTGCGACTGGCTTGGGATTTTTTTGGCAGCGTTTCTAACTGCTCTTGGTGGCGGAGTTGCAAGAGATGTGCTAGTTGGAAGAGCTATCTACTCTTTTACTCACTATATGCCTATTGTGATTGTTTTGGTGATGATATTTGTAGGTTATATCTTAAAAGCTCATCAAAAACGTGAAAAACTTGATAAGAGCTTTATCTTTATATTTACCGATGCTATCGATGTTATCTGCTTTTCTATAGTTGGTTCAATGGTCTCTTTGGAATATGGGCTAAATATCTTTGGCGTAATAATGGTAGCCTTTATCAATGGAGTAGGCGGCGGCATATTTAGAGATATCTTGCTAAATCAAGTTCCGTGGTTTTTAAAAACGGGGCTTTATGGCACGATTAGCATGAGTGTTGGCTTTATCTACTATATTTTGCATCTTTTTGGGCTGACAAATTTGTTCGCACTCTTTGTTTTGATGGGCTTTGGTATTTTGTGGCGTATGGTTGCCTACTACAAAAAATGGAATTTACCGCCATTAAGATAGCAAAAGAGAGAGCAGATTTTGGAAAAATTTAGCAGTTATTTTAGAGAGTGGCTTCACACAAATTACTATCAAAACTACGCCAAAATTGGCAAAGATGGCGACTTTTATACGGCTGTAAGTGTTGGAAGCCTTTTTGGTGCAACTGTTGCTAAAAAAATTCACTCCCTAAAAGATAAGTATGACGGCAAGATAAATTTGGTAGAGATAGGGGCAAATGAGGGCTATTTGATGGCAGATATCATTCAAGGGCTTTATGCTTTTATGCCAAATTTAAGAGATAAATTTAACTTTATTATCATCGAGCCACACAAAAAACTCCAAGAACTTCAGCAGGAGTTTTTACACTCCAAATTTGGCGATGAGATCGAGATAAAGTGGCTTGATAGTGTAGAAAAGATGGAGTTTAAAAGCGCTATTTATATTGCAAATGAACTTTTTGATAGCTTTGAGTGTGAGCTTTTTAATGATGGTCTTATGGCTTATGTTAAAAATGGTAAGTTAGTTTGGCAAAAGACAGATAAAGAGTGTCTAAATTTCGCTATAACTTACGGCATAAAAAAAGGCGAGTTGCCACTAAGTTTGGAAAAATTTATAAAAAACTGCTGCAAAAACAGGGCCAAATTTGACTTTATAACCTTTGATTATGGGGAGTGGGAGCCAAGAGGGGATTTTAGCCTAAGGGTCTATAAAAATCACAATGTTTATAACTTTTTTGAGATAGAGGACTTAAATGAGTTTTTTGGAAAAAGTGATATAACTTATGATCTAAATTTCTCACTGCTTTCATCTTTGTTTTGCAAGAACAAAGGAGTTAGAAAGGTTGCATTTATGAGCCAACCGCTGGCTTTGATAGAGTTTGGGGCAAGCGAAGTTATGGAGCTTTTGGCTGCTAAGGGCGAGCTAGCATATAAAAATGGCACTTTGCAGTTAAAAAGGCTACTTTATGAGTTTGGCGATAAATTTAAGATGATACATTTTGAAAAGAGGTAGTATGAGAGTTAAGATAGAGTGCGAGTGTGAGATACTTCAAAGGAGCTTGGAGCTTTTTTTAAAGGAGTATATTGATGATGATTTTGAGTTTGTTATAAGCGATGTCTATAAAGAGTGCGAAAAACCTCTATTTCTCATATCACATGAGTCACAATATATCGATATCCCCTTTAGCAAGGAGCAGCTTTTAGAGGCGTTAGATAACTTTTATTGCAAAGAGGTGGTAAAGCCAAGTAGAGACGCACAAGAAGAGATAGAGGCGCTTTTTGATGAGTTTAAAGATAGAGTTATGGCGATTTTAAAAGAGAGGCAAAATGGATAACTATTTTAACTACATCACAAGTGGATTTTTAAAAGGAAAAAAGCTTCAAATTCCACCGCTTCTTACAACTAGAAGCACCAAAAATAGGGTAAAAGAGTCCTTTTTTGACTCATTGAGAGATGAGCTTAGAAATAGAGTTTTTATAGAGGGCTTTGGAGGCAGCGGGATAATGGCAGCAAGTGCGCTTAGTAACGGCGCAATGAGAGCTTATGCTATCGAAAAAGATGAAAAAGCTTTTAAGATATTGCAAAAAAACTTTAGAAATTTAGATAGTCGTTTGATTGCTATAAATGGCGATTTTTTCCAAAAAATAGCCTCTATCTTAGAAGAAGATGAAGAGTTTATCATCTATATCGACCCGCCATTTGACTTAAGAAGCGGCTTTTGCGATATTTATGAGAGGGTCAATAAATTTATCGCCTCTTTAAAGGACAAAAGAGCTGTTTTTATAGTGATAGAACACAGCTCAAAGGTGGAGTTTAGTGAGACTATCGGAGAATTTAGACTCAAAAAATCAAAGAGATTTGGAAGGACAACGCTTAGCTATTATGAGTGATTTAAAAGAGCTTTTAGACTATCACGCAGAGCTTAAAAACTGCGATGAAAACCTCTTTGCAAAGCCAGATCCTTTGCAAGTTGCAAGAAGATATAATGACCCGCTTATTGCGCTAATTTGTGCTCTTTTTTCTTATGGGAATGCTGCAAATATAGTTAAATTTCTAAACTCACTTGACTTTGCTCTTTTAAATTTAAGCGAAGAGACTATACGAAAAACTCTAACTACTCACAAATACCGCTTCCAAAGCTTGCGCGATGTGGCTGAGATTTTTGTAACTTTTAGACGCCTAAAAGAGAGTTTTAGCATAGAGGAGACTGTTTTGGAGGGCTTTAACAAAGAGGGGAATATGGTTGATGGCATAGCCACTCTAATAGAAAAAATAGAGCAACTAAACTCCTATAGTAGTGATGGTTACAGCTTCTTTTTTGGAAAAAGTTTTGATAAAAAACCAAAGTCACCATACAAAAGATACAATATGTATCTTCGCTGGATGGTGCGTAGTAGCGACATTGATATGGGGCTTTTTAAAAAACTTGATAAAAAAGATCTTTTGATTCCGCTTGATGTTCATACTCACAAAACCTCTCTTGCACTTGGGCTAATGAGTCGCAAAACATATGATTTTGACGCAGTTTTGGAGCTTACAAATGCACTAAGGAGCTATGACATGGCAGATCCGATAAGATATGATTTTGCGCTTTATAGGCTAGGACAGAGCAAAGAGATAGAGAGCCTTTTAAAAAATGACACTTCAAAGGCTCAAATTTAGCACTAAAGTGAGTAAATTTATTTAAATTTGAGTAGAATTTAGCTCTTTTAAGTAGCTTAAGGAGAGAAGATGGAATTTGAACTATGGCAGTACGCGTTACTTTTTTTGGCAGCCTTTAGCGGTGGCTTTATAGATGCTATTGCGGGAGGCGGCGGACTTATATGCTTGCCAGCTCTAATAGCAGTTGGAGTGCCAGCTGACGTTGCTTTGGCTACAAACAAATTTCAAGGTAGTTTTGGAACTTTCACAGCAGCTCTAAATTTCGTTGTTAAAAAACTTGTAAATTTAAAAGAGATTTGGCTTGCAATACTCTTTACATTTATTGGTGCATTTATCGGAACTACCACAGTTGCTAGCTTAGATCCTAGCTTTTTGTCCTACTTGGTGCCTTTTATGCTTGGCGCAATATTTTTATACACGCTCTTTTCGCCATCTCTTGGCGAAGTTGAGAAAAATCCACTCCTAAAACCTATGATATTTTACATCTCTTTTGGCTTCTTACTTGGTTTTTATGATGGATTTTTTGGACCAGGAACTGGCTCGTTTTGGACATTTGCGATAGTAGGAATTCTTGGATACTCTATAAAGAGGGCTGTTGGACAGGCAAAAGTGTTAAATTTCATCTCAAACATCGTCTCACTAATCGCCTTTTTTATGGCAGGAGTTGAGATACTTTGGGTGGCTGGAGTTGTTATGGCTGTTGGGCAGATAGCTGGAGGTTTTACTGGCTCAAATATGGTTATGAAGATGGAAGCCAAAGTTATTAAAAAGCTCTTTTTAACTGTCGTTGGCTTTATGATAATAGTGCTATTTATAAAGGCCTTTAAATAATCTCATAATTTAGCTGAGTTTTTATACCAAGTTGCATAATCTCAATGAGCCTTAGTCCCTTTGGCTTTAAGTTTATAACAGCCTCCTTTGTAAGGGGATGCTCTATTGCTATTTGACGGAGTAGCTCGCCTCGGTAAAACTTTGCATAATGGCTTTGAATTTTTCCATTTTTATAAAACTTAAATGTAATGTGTGGATATTTTAAAAGATAAATTTTGTCATAAAAGATAGGTCTTAGATCTACTATCAAACTATCCTTAAAAGCTCTATCCAAAGGCTCTTTGAGCTCTTTTTGGTAGAGTTTGTATTGATTGGCATCGCCAATTGTCGCTCCTTGTCTTAGGTGATAGTAGGGAATCTCATCTTTTGCAAGAAGCACTCCGAAGAGATTTGAAAATATCACTGTTTTTTCTAGCAAAAATTCTTTTTGAGTTTTAGTTAGAGTTGCAAAATCAAGCGCCTTATAGGCAACTCCTTCATATCTTTCTATGGCTGGCAAAAGTATTTTAAAGTCTATCTCTTTCTCATCATAGTTTTTAAGCATCTCTTTTTTATATTTTTCTATCTTTAGAGCCTCAAAATACTCTGCTATGAGAGTTTTTCTAAGAGGAGATATCTCATTTAAAAAGAGTTTGTTTAGCTCAAATTTAAGCTCCTTTCCACCTCTGTTTTTCAGCTCACTTGCAGCAAATAGTATCTTCACAATATCTCCTTTTTTCCAAACCCTTATATAAAAAGAGCTTTTAAATTAAATTTAACCAAATTTTTGATAAAATTGGGCTTTTAAATATCTTAATGAAAGTTGGTTATCAAATGTTAAAAGAAATTTTTCTCTTTGCCGGTAGTCTATTTACTTACAATCATACGTTTATCTATCTGTTTCACTTCTTGTTGGTAGTTGCTATTGCAATTTTTATAGCACATATGGCAACACGCTCCATGCAACTTGTTCCAAGAGGTTTTCAAAACATTGTAGAGGCATATTTAGGTGGCGTTATGGCAATGGGACGCGATGTTATGGGTAGCGATGAGCTTGCTAGAAAATACCTACCTTTAGTTGCAACACTTGGTATTGTCGTTTTTTTGGGTAACTGCATTGGTATGATACCGGGCTTTGAGTCACCTACTGCCAACCTTACTTTGACACTTGCTTTGACTGTTTGTGTTTTTGTCTATTATCACTATCAAGGCATTAAGGTAAATGGCATATTTGGCTACATCAAACACCTTTCAGGTCCATCAAAGATATTGGCACCGCTTCTTTTTGTCATAGAGATTGTTTCACACTTTTCAAGAGTTGTCTCTCTATCTTTCCGTCTTTTTGGAAACATAAAGGGAGATGATCTATTTTTATTGGTTATGCTAACACTTGTGCCTTGGATTGTTCCTATGGTTCCATATGCATTGCTAACTTTTATGGCCATATTACAAACTTTCATCTTTATGATACTTACATATGTCTATTTAGCCGGCGCAGTTCTTATTGATGAGCAGTAGATGGATCTTTAAAATTTTATATTTTTTACTTGGAGCATCATACGGACTCTTATTTAGTGGCATGGTAAGAGTCGCACTAAGTATTCATCTAATGAGTATTTATCTGCTTTTGTTCTATCTTATGCCAGGATTTATAGCTGTAGTTATAGTAAAACTGCTAATTAGCAACCAAAAACTAAAAAGAGAAAAGAGTTAGGGGAATTTATATGTTTGAGTTAGTAATAGGTCTTGAGGTTCATTGTCAATTAAATACAAAAAGCAAGATTTTTTGTTCTTGCTCAACTGAGTTTGGAAGCGAACCAAACAGCAATGTCTGCCCAGTTTGTTTGGCTTTGCCAGGAGCTTTACCAGTGCTTAACAAAGAGGCGGTTAAAAAAGCTATAAGTTTTGGAACAGCGATAAATGCAACCATCAATCAAAGCTCAGTTTTTGATAGAAAAAACTACTTCTATCCAGATCTTCCAAAAGCCTATCAAATTTCACAATTTAACAGACCAATAGTAGAGCATGGCGAGCTTTTTATAGAGGTTGAAGAAGATGGCGATAAAAAGAGAAAAAGAGTTGGTATAACTAGAGCCCACCTTGAAGAAGACGCCGGTAAAAACGTTCATGAGAGCAGTGATAGTTTGGTTGATCTAAACAGAGCAGGTGTTCCACTTTTGGAGATTGTTAGTGAGCCGGATTTAAGAAGTGGTGATGAGGCGGTTGCTTACCTTAAAAAACTACACTCAATTTTGAGATTTTTAAATATAAGTGACGCAAATATGCAAGAGGGCAGTTTTAGATGTGATGTCAATGTCTCCATTAGACCAAAGGGCGATAAAAAGCTCTATACAAGAGTTGAGATAAAAAACTTAAACTCATTTAGATTTGTGCAAAAGGCGATAGAGTTTGAGATGGAGCGTCAAATTGAAGCTTGGAATGATGGTAGATATGATAGAGATATCATTCAAGAGACTAGACTTTTTGATACCTCAAATTTAACTACAAGATCTATGAGAAGTAAAGAAGATAGTGCCGAGTATCGCTATTTTCCAGATCCTGACTTGCTTCCTGTAGTCTTTACAGATGAGCTTTTGAAAGAGGGAAGAGCTATAAATGAACTTCCAGAAGAGAAAAAAGAGCGCTATATCAAAGAGTATGGAATAACAGAGTATGATGCGGGAGTTATCATCTCTAGTTATGAGATGGCAAGATATTTTGAGGACCTACTAGAGGCCGGTATTGAGCCAAGACTTTGTGTCACATGGCTAAGTGTTGAGCTTTTATCAAGGCTTAAAGGTGGTGTTGAGATACAAGACTCGCCAGTTGATAGCAAAAAAATGGCACATCTTTTAAAGAGGATAGAAGATGGCACTATTTCACAAAGAGCTGCCAAAGATATACTTGACTATCTTATGGAAAACAGCGTAGAAGTTGATGAGGCTATAGATAAGCTTGGATTGAAGCAAGTTAGTGATGATGAGGCCATTATCAAAGTTATTGATGAGGTACTTGCCAAAAATGCCGACAAAGTAGAGGAGTATAAAAGTGGCAAAGATAAACTCTTTGGCTTTTTTGTAGGTCAAGTTATGAAGGCTAGCAAAGGAGCATTCAACCCTGCAAAGGTAAATGAGCTTTTGAGGCAAAAAATTTGAAAATAGCAGTCATAGGAGCTGGCAAATGGGGGCTAGCTCTATATAACGCAATCAAAATCAACCATAAAGATATAGTCATATCTTCAAGGACAAAACGCGATATTGATGGCTTTGTAACTCAAAAAGAGGCTTTGAACGCTGAGTATATTATAGTTGCAATAGCAGCACAAGCCATTGGACAGTGGGTTAGTCAAAATAACTTTAGAAAAGATCAAAAATTTTTAATCGCATCAAAAGGAATCGATGTAAAAAGCACTAAATTTCTAAATGATATATTGGAAGAAAAGATTGATAGCAAAAATTTAGCCTATCTCTCAGGCCCATCATTTGCCACAGAGGTGCTTAAAAAGCTTCCTTGCGCTGTAGTCATAAGCTCCAAAGACAAAACAACAGCAGATGATTTTGCTCTTCTTTTTCCACCATTTATGAAAGCTTATGTATCGGATGATGTAATAGGCGCTGAAGTTTGCGGTGCTTATAAAAATATCATAGCTATTGCTAGTGGAATTTGCGATGGCTTGGCTCTTGGCAACAATGCAAGAGCTAGTTTAATAGCAAGAGGACTTGTTGAGATATGCCGTTTTGGTAAGTTTTTTGGCGCAAAAGATGAGACCTTTATAGGACTTAGTGGCGCTGGAGATCTCTTTTTGACAGCTTCAAGCAATCTTTCTAGGAACTATAGAGTTGGTTACGCCCTTGCAAAGGGCAAAAAGCTTAATGAAATTTTAGATGAGCTTGGCGAAGTTGCAGAGGGAGTTTGGACTACCAAAGCAGTTGTAAAGATATCCAAAAAATATGAAATCTACACTCCAATTGCCACAGAGATAGATGCTATTTTAGAGGGCAAAGAGATAAAGTCAAGTTTGGAAAGTCTTTTAAAAAGAAGATAGCCTTTACCAAATTCAAATCTCAAATTTAAATCCCAAAATGCCAAATTTAGACTATAAATTTAACTCCTTATAACTCTCATAAAGGCTATTTTTCTGCTCTTCATTTATCTTTTTGCCATCTACCAAATACTCTTCATTTATCTTTGTAAGTTTATCCAAAACACCAAATATCTTTTGCTCCCATCTTTTTGGATCTTCTAGATGTTTGTGAGTTTGGGCGATAAAGTCAAGCTCATACAAAAGCCCCTTTATCTCGCTATTGTAGTCGTTTTCATCTTTTAGTAGTTTTATTTTCTCATCTTTTACTAGTTGGATACTTTTTTCTATAAGCTCTTTTATATCATCTATAAGTGCCATATATTTTTCACAAATAGGGCGCTCATCCACACTAGAGGCGATTTTTCCATCATTCATCTCAACTTTTTTAATCTGCATATAGACAACTATTGCCACAGCAATGACAGCAATGACCATTAATTCAAGATTCATTTTCTACCTTTTTTTCTCTTTATTATACTCTCTGTTGTCATAATTATCAATCCAACCCAGATAAGTAAAAAGCTTATTATTTTGTAACTATCTAAGCTCTCATTGTAGATAAATACCGCTATTGAAATTTGCACTGATGGCGAGAGATATTGCAAAAACCCAATAGTAGAGAGCTTTATTCTAGCAGCCGCCCCGTTAAATGTAAGAAGCGGAAGAACTGTTATTATGCCACATCCCATAAGTAGTAGCCCATTTTTATCAAATTTAAAGTGGCTTATGCCATCTATGCCAAGATATGAGAGATAGATGATGGCAAAAAGACAGATAAGTGTATTTTCTATAAAAAGCCCCTCAACTGTTGGCACATTTACCTTTTTCTTGATAAGTCCATAGATGGAAAAGGTTAGTGGCAAAGAGAGTGAGATGAGCGGAAGCTGTTTTATAGCATAAATTTGAATAGAGAGGGCTAGCAAAAGCAGAGCTACTGAGAGTTTTCCAGTTAGCGAAATCTTCTCTTTGAAGATAAAAACTCCAAAAAGTAGATAGATAAATGGAGTGATAAAATACCCAAGGCTAGTTGCTAAAATTTGGTTGCTATTTACGGCGTAGATGTAGATGCCCCAATTCATACTTATGAAAATTCCAGCTGCCATTAGCAAAATAACATCCTTTGGTTTGGCAAAAATAGTCTTTAGACTTTGCCACCTGTTGCTAAGCCTAATTAGTATAAAAAGAAGCACCAAAGACCAAAAGATTCTATGCGCAAGTATCTCATACGCACTACAATCCGTTAGTTGCTTAAAATATATCGGAAAGAGCCCCCACATCAAAAAAGAGAGCGCTCCATAAAAAAGACCCAGGTTATATTCGCTAAATTTCATAAATTTCTCCAAGCGCCAATTATATAGATTGTTTTTTTAAAATACTCTTATATTGGTGTTTAAGATATTTTTAGATAGTATCGATGAATTTTTAAATTTAAAGGAGAGCTATGAGTTGGAGTAAAGATAGTTGGAGAAATTATAAGATAAGGCAACAACCTAGCTATCCTTGCAAAGAGGAGCTAGAAAGAGTTGAGCGCTACCTTGCAACTTTGCCACCACTTGTCTTTGCAGGTGAAGTTAGGAGTCTTAAAAAAGAGCTTGCCAAAGTTGCAGCGGGAAAGAGCTTTTTGCTTCAAGGTGGCGATTGTGCTGAGAGTTTTGCAAATTTTGGTGCAAACAACATAAGAGATATGTTTAAAGTCTTGCTTCAAATGGCGATTGTATTGACCTTTGGTGGTGGCAAGCCAGTTGTCAAAGTAGGGCGCATAGCAGGACAATTTGCCAAACCTAGAAGTAGCGACTTTGAAGAGATAGATGGAGTTAGGCTTCCAAACTATAGAGGCGATATCATCAATGGCTTTGAGTTTAGCAAAGAGGCAAGAGTGGCTGACCCAAAAAGAATGATAGAGGCATATCATCAAAGCACAAGCACGCAAAACCTACTTCGTGCCTTTGCAAGGGGAGGACTTGCAAACCTGCATGAAATTCATCAGTGGAATTTGGGTTTTGCAAAAAAGCCTGAGCTAGATATTAAATTTAACCAAATGACTGACAGAATAACTGAGGCGCTTGATTTTATGGAAGCTTGCGGTATCACTTCCAAAAATACACCAAGCATAAATGAAACAGTTGTCTATACCTCTCACGAAGCACTTCTTTTGCCATATGAAGAGGCGCTTACTAGAGTTGATAGCTTGAGTGGTGATTATTATGGTTGTTCGGGACATATGCTTTGGATAGGTGAGCGAACAAGAGCTGTTGATGAGGCACATGTTGAGTTTTTGAGTGGTATCAAAAACCCAATCGGCGTAAAAATCGGCCCAAATGCAACTGCCAATGATGTTATAAAACTTAGTCAGAAACTAAATCCTACCAACGAAGAGGGCAAGTTAAATTTCATCATAAGAATGGGAGCAGAGCCTATTAAAAGCTCTTTAGAGCCAATTTTAAAAGAGTGCAAAAAAGAGGGTCTAAGTGTAGTTTGGAGTATAGATCCAATGCATGGCAACACCATAAAGACCAAAAACGGCTACAAAACTAGAGAGTTTGATAGTATCATAAGCGAGGTTAAGAGCTTTTTTGAGATACACAAAGCTGTTGGAACTTATCCAGGTGGAATACATCTAGAAATGACAGGTCAAAATGTCACAGAGTGCATGGGTGGCTCTTTTAAACTTACTGAAGAGGAACTTGCGAGCCGTTATGAAACGATGTGTGATCCAAGGCTAAATGCCGATCAAGCAGTCGAACTTGCCTTTTTGGTGGCTGAATTTCTAAAAGATATTAAATAACAAGCTATTTTTCTATCTACCACTTTAAATTTATAGTGGTAGATAGAGCTTTAGTTTTGGCTAAGTTCTTGCAAAGCATCTATAAAATAGAGCTTAAAACTACCAGCCAACGTGCTTTTAGACGCGGCCATTGAGGCGGCTTTTTTATACTCTTTTAAGACCTCATATGTTGCAATAAAAGGATCACTGTCTGTAGTAAGCGCTGCAGCAACTATACTACTAAGCAGGCAACCAGCTCCTGCTATCTTTGTTGTGATAGAGCTTCCGCCCTCTATCTTTTCTACTAGATTGCCATCGCTAAGCAGGTCAATTGCCCCAGTTGCAGCTACAATTGTCCCATAGTGCGAGGCTACTTTTTTGGCTATCTTTATAATATCATCAATACTGCCTTGCTCTACTTGCTCATCAAAGGTAAAATTTGCTATGGTAAAAAGCTCTGTATAGTTACATCTAATGGCTTTAAATTTCAGATTTGTCAAAAGCTCTTTTGCAATCTTTGTTCTGTAGCTAGTAGCACCTGCACCAACAGGGTCAAAGACAATAGGAATGTTAAGCTCATTAGCTCTTTTTCCAGCAAGAATCATAGCTTTTTTAATTTTTTTGTTGATAGTGCCGATATTTAGAGAGAGCGCATTGGAGACTTCAACTGTTTCGGTTGCGTCCTTTGGCTCATTTGTCATTATTGATGAGGCGCCAATTGCCAAAAGACCGCTTGCTTGAAAGTTTGCTGAGACAGTGTTGGTTATGCAATGCACCACAGGCGAGCGATCATTTATAGAGTGTAGCATTACAAAGTTTCCTTTATCTCTATATCTACAATCTTATTGCCAACTCTTATACTATCAAGAACTTTTAGTGACTTTTCGTCTATTAGGTCGCCAAAAACTGTATGCACGCCATCAAGATGAGGTTGAGCCGAGTGGCAAACAAAAAACTGACTTCCGCCAGTATCGCGTCCAGCGTGAGCCATAGAGAGAGTTCCGCGTTTATGCTTGTGAGTTTGGTTATCGCACTCACACTTTATCCTATATCCCGGACCGCCAGTTCCGGTGCCAAAAGGACAACCACCTTGAATAACAAAATTTGGTATAACTCTGTGAAAATTTAGCCCTTTATAAAAGCCACTTTTTGCTAAGCTTGCAAAATTCATTACAGTTTGCGGTGTCTCATCTGGATACAATCTTGCTTTCATATCGCCTTTTTCAGTCTTAATTATGGCAAATTTATACTTTGCTAACTCATCTTTATCTATATCGAAAACTTTTAATTTTTCCATTTTTATCCTTTAAATTTATTAGTTATTGGTAACTTTAACCAATACCAACTTAAAAGTTTATTTTAAATAGCTTTCTATTTTCTCACCAATTGAAAAAATGTCAAATTCCATTGATTTTTTAGTGAAAGTTTCCCAATATTTATCAAAATTTTCAAGTGTTAAAAGCCCCTTATCTTCTTTTATCCACAAGAGCATTTTGGAGTTAATCTTTGGACTATAATGGGTTAAATCCATATAGTTTGCGATATCATCTACAAAATCCATATCACCCCAAGCATAGATTTTTAAATTTGGATATTTACTTGATATCTCTACTAAATATTTTAAGCCATCATACAAAATCTTATAATCTGATTTTTTATATCTAACTAAAATAGAGTTTTCTATCCTAGAGTATGGTGGAATAAACATCAAAAATTCAGTTTTTGGGCTCTCTTTTACAAATTTAACTATGTAGTCATCTATATATTTTTTTGAATTTTTCATTTTTTTATCTACATCTTTGTCATATTCTGTATTGTTGGCTTTTATCTCTTTTATGGCATCTA
This sequence comes from uncultured Campylobacter sp., assembly GCF_947255105.1. Taxonomy (GTDB): domain Bacteria; phylum Campylobacterota; class Campylobacteria; order Campylobacterales; family Campylobacteraceae; genus Campylobacter_B. The sequence goes on along the minus strand of NZ_CAMYFP010000007.1, from coordinate 8,405 downwards.
GCACATCTTCAAATGTTGCTCTTATTTGATTTTTATTTTTATTTTTAAGCCAGTTGTCTATTCCTCCAAATCTATTTTGATATAAAACATTATCACACCATTTATTTGGTCTATCAAAATCAGCTTTTTCCCCTTTACAACCTTTTATTTTCATAAAGGTAAATAAACACATAATATATCTATCATTTAAATATATCTCAAAATCATTTAATGGATTTTTATCATATACACACTCTTTTAGCCCTTTATTATTAGATATATCAGAATTGATTATTGAGTATGTATCAAGCGAGTATAAAACTTTTTTAAGCTTTTTTTTGTCTATTGCATATTGTAAAACAAAGCTTCTTTCATAAAAATTGCTTGCTTGCATTGAGATGTTAAAAAATCTCCCACCTAGAATTTCATTAGCCTCTTTAGCTGATGTATTGACCAGCATAGAAGTTCCTAAAATAGCGCTATCAAAATCATAATTGTTTATAATCCCAGCTGCTTGTTGTCGCATATTTATTTGCAGGTATTGGCTATAGTTTTTATTTATATGCCAAATTTTAAGTGGGTCATAATGCCTAACTGTGATAAAAAATAGTGCAAAAAACAGCGTAAAAAATAGTGCAATGCCCAGAAAATACACAAAGCATAACTTTTTAAAATTCACGTCCCATCCTAAAAGTTAAAATAGATAAACTCACTATATGTTGAAACCGATATCGTTAAAATACTAATAGCAAAGATAAAGCCGCAGTATAGGGCAAAGAGATAGTTTTTTCTTTTAGTCTTTGATAGAAGAATTGAATTTTTCAAGAAAAAGACAGAGATAAAGGCAAAAACCATATAAAAAGTTATTTTTAAAATCAAATGCGAATCTACAGTATAGTTATTAAAAATAATTCCATATTTTGCCAGAAAGCCAAGTTTTGTACTTAAAGCTATTGGCAAAGCTATATTTGTTAGATCAAACATTGCTCTTAGGACATTTAAAGCATCTTTAAAGTTATTTGCTCTAAAAAATACCCAAGCTATATTGACAAAGTTAAAAGTTATAAAAATAGCTGCTAGTTTGTGCATCTTAAAGCCTAAATTTGACCAAATTCTATGAATTACTATGGCAACTCCATGTAGAAACCCCCAAAATACAAATGTCCATCCAGCACCGTGCCAAAGCCCACTTATCAAAAATACTATCATTAAATTTAGATAGGTTCTTTTGTTAGAAACTCTGCTACCGCCAAGTGGAAAATAGAGATATCTTGTCAAAAATCGCCCCAAAGTGATATGCCATCTTCTCCAAAATTCCTGTATATTTAAAGACTTATAAGGAGAGTTGAAATTTAATGGAAGCTTTATGTTAAACATCAAGGCTAGACCTATCGCCATATCGCAATATCCACTAAAGTCAAAATAGAGCTGAAATGTATAAGAAAGTGATGTTGCCCAAGCCTCTATGAAATTTAGCATAGCACTGTTTGCAAAACCAGCATTTACAACAAGTGCAAAAGTATCGGCAAGAACCACTTTTTTAAACAGACCGATAGAAAATATAAATAGTCCTAAGCTTAAATTTCTGTAGTTTATAAATTTGTTTTTAAAACTAGCAAATTGTGGCATCATCTCCTTGTGATGGACTATTGGTCCAGCTATTAGTTGTGGAAAAAATGTGATAAAAGTGCAGTAGTTGAGAAAATTTTTATCTATTTTGTAGACTTCACCACTATTTTTACTATCTTTTGCAATTCTCACTTTATAGCAGTCAGTCAAATAGGCAATTTGTTGAAAAGTAACAAAAGATAGAGCCAAAGGCAGAGCCAAATTTAGAGAATTTATATCTAAATTTAGTGTAAAGTTTAAGTTATCTATAAAAAAATCAGCATATTTAAAATAGCCAAGAAGCACTATATTCAGACAAATTCCAAAGATTAATACAAATTTCTTGTTTAACTTATTGTCTGAAAGTATTGCCATTGATGTAAAGTAGTTAAAGACTATCGAAAAAATAAGAATTGGTAGATATTTTACATTCCACCAAGCGTAAAAAAACAGTGATGCAAAAATTAAGAAAATTTTTGCACCCAAAAAGTACTTTTTATAGTTTAGCAGATAGTATACAACAAAAGTTATCGGTAAAAAGGCAAAGATAAAAACATAACTATTAAAAAGCATTTTGCCAACTAACTTACGCTATATTTGTATAAACCTCTTGCACATCGTCATCTTCTTCGAGTTTGTCGATAAGCTTTTCTATCTCTTCTATCTCTTCATCGCTAAATTCTTGTTTATTTGTAGGGATAAATTTCAAACTACCATTTATAAGCTCAAGTCCAAGTCGCTCAATACCCTCATTTAGCCTACCAAAATCCTCATAAGCGCCATATATTACAGCCATTTCATCACTATGCTCTTCATCGGCTTTGATAACTTCAAGTTCGCTAAGTCCATAGTCTATAAGCTCCAACTCCACATCATCATAACTTAGATGTTTTGGTTTTTTTATCTCAAAAACGGACTTTCTATTAAACATATAAGAGAGACTTCCAATAGGCAAAAACTCACCACCATTTTTTCCAAAGGCAGCTTTTATGTTTGCCACTGTTCTTGTTGGGTTGTTGGTGGCACACTCTACTATGATAAGAGCGCCATGCGGTCCCTTTCCATCATAGTGAATCACTTCAAAGTTCTCGCTCTCTTTGCCACTAGCTCTTTTTATGGCTGCATCGATATTGTCTTTTGGCATATTTTGAGCTTTGGCAGCAGCTATTGCAGTTCTTAGCCTTGGATTCATATCAGGATCTATCCCACCATCCTTTGCAGCTATTGTTATAGATCTTGCAAGTTTTGGAAAAATTCTACTCATTTTGCCCCATCTTGCTTCTTTTGCGGCTCTTCTATACTCAAACGCTCTTCCCATCTATCTACTCCTTATTTTCTTAAAAAAAGAATTATAGCAAAAATTACAGCAACCTAACATTAACATATAGTTTAATTAAGCCATATATAATTAATCAATATCAAAATTATTTAAGGAGTCAGATGTGAAGAAATTTAAAGTTGCAAATATTAGCTGTAACAACTGCGCAAATACCATAAAAAATGCTCTCAAAGATGAGTTTGGCAATATCGAAGTAGATGTTGCCAATGCAATTGTCTCTCTTGAGATACAAAACTCCCAAGTAAGCGACTTTTGTGCCAAACTAGATGAGCTTGGTTTTGAAGTGATAGAGGAGCTATAAAGAGTTGAAAATAGAGCTAAATATCGTTGGAATGACCTGTGTTAATTGCTCCAACGCCGTAGAAAGGGCAGTTAGCAAGATTGATGGTGTAAAAAGTGTAAATGTTAGCTTTGCCTCTTCTTATGGCGAGTTTGTGATAGAAGATGAAAGTGTTGAAAAGAAGATTAGAGAGAGGATTTTAAAGCTTGGCTATGAAATAGCCTCAGACTATGAAGAGCTTCAAAAAAAGAAGAGCAACTACCTAAATCATCTCAAAAATAGACTCTTTATTTCAGCGCTATTTTTGGCTATTGTTGTCTATTTTGAGATGTTTTCTGGCTTTAAATTTAAGGATTATATCTCTTTTGTTTTTACAACTGCGATACTTTTTTATGGCGGTTTTGACTTTTTTAAAAATGGCTATCTCGCTCTTAAAAACCGCAACTATGATATGAATGTCTTAGTTTCTCTTGGAAGTGGCTCAGCCTATCTCTACTCTGTTGTTGTGCTGTTTTTTGGTGCTATTTTTAAAGGTGCTAGCATAGAACTTCATCTCTATTTTGAGTCAGCCGCTATGATTATCACATTTATACTCATTGGCAAATACCTAGAAGAGCGCTCCAAACTCAAAGCAGATGACTACATAACATCACTTCTAAACCTAACTCCCAAAAAGGCGCTTTTAGTCTGTGGCGATGGCACTACAAAGGAGATTTTAGCCAAAGAGATCAAAGTAGGCGACATCATCCTTGTAAAAAATGGCATGAGTCTGCCTTGTGATGGTATCGTAGTAAGTGGCGGTGCAGAGCTTGATACCTCCTGCTTGACAGGGGAGAGTTTGCCTGTTTATCGCCAAGTTGGCGATGAGGTCTATGCTGGTTCTACCAACACAAATGGCTTTTTAAACATCAAATGCACAGTGCCAAACTCGCAAAATATGCTCTCCAACATCATCAAACTTCTAAGCGAAGCAGGAGCCAAGAAGCTGCCCATCTCAAGAGTTGCCGATAGGGTTGCCAACATCTTTGTGCCAACTGTCGTCGCCATCTCGCTCATTACATTTTTGATTTGGGCTTTTGTAGTTGGTAGTCTTTCAAATGGCTTTATATCGGCAGTTAGTGTGCTTATCATCTCTTGTCCTTGCGCACTTGGACTTGCAACGCCTGTAGCTATAGTTTGCGGACTTTCAAATTTAGCCAAAAATGGAGCTTTGATTAAAAATACAGAGGTTTTAGAGATTATAAAAGAGATAAAAACAGTTATTTTTGACAAGACAGGCACATTAACGCAGGGCAAAATCTCACTCTATAAGACAAATTTAACCAACGAAGAGTTGGCCATAGTTGCAGGAGTTGAAGAGCTTAGCGAACATCTCATCTCAAAGGCAATTGTAGAGTATGCCAAAGACAAAGATATCTCTATCACTAAATTTCACGGAGAGCTTCAAAACATAGCCGGTAAGGGCATAATAGCCGATGACAATATTTACATTGGCAATGAGGCGCTCTTTGCAGAAAACAACATCGCCATAGAGAGCCAAGAGGTCGCTACAAAGCTTTTAAATGACGGCTTTGGCGTAGTCTATGTAGCTATCGATAAAAAATTCGTAGGATACATAGCCATTAGTGACAGGCTAAGAGAGAGCTCAAAAGAGACAGTAGAGCAGTTGGCAAAGCAAGGCATTGCTTCAGTTTTATTGACAGGCGACAACTCCAAGACCGCCAACTTCATCGCACAAAACTGCTCCATAACGCAAGTTTATGCCAACCAACTTCCAACACAAAAACTAGATATCGTAAAGGAGTATCAAAGCAAAAGCAAAGTTGCCTTTGTGGGCGATGGAGTCAATGACGCGCTCTCTCTAAAGGTAGCAGAGTGCGGTTTTGCGATGAGTTCTGGAAGCGATATCGCAAAAAGTGCAGGCGATATCATTTTGGTAAATGACGACTTAAGAGTGGTGCCTTACACCATAGAGATGTCACGCGCTACAATGCAAGTCATCAAACAAAACCTTTTTTGGGCATTTTTTTATAACATCATCTGCATACCGATAGCAGCAGGCGCCATCTACCCACTTACAAACTCAGCGCTAGATCCAGCTTATGGGGCACTTGCTATGGGATGTAGCTCTTTGAGTGTTGTTTTAAACTCTCTTAGACTCAAATTTATGAAGCATAAATTCAAGTAGCTAAATAGGCTCATTTGTAACTTTGAAATTTACGATTTGTAACATTTGTATTTTTTAGAACAAATTTGCCTAAATTTGCTTGACATTCGTTTTTTTTTTTTTTTGAAATTAGCACAATTTACATAAATTTATGCTACTATTTACAGATTATATTGAGATAAATATAAAATTTTAAAACAAGGAGTTGTTTTAATGAATATTAGAATTTTATCTATGATGATAACCATTTGTGCTGCAAGTTTTTTGTTTGACTTTGCAAGTGCGAAGTTAGAAAAGAGTGAAAAGGATATATTATGAACAAAGTTTATAAAGATGGTATCGGCTGGGTAGCCATCGTCAAAAACAGCTCATGTGTGAGCTCAAGTAAAGGAAGTGGCACAGTAGTCGAAAAGAGCGGTGTTGAAGTTTTAAAAAACTTTTTTGATTTAAGAAATTCAGTTGTTTTAAATAATGGCTTTTTACTAAAAGGACTATTTGCAGCAACTCTATTTTGTGGAGTGTTTGTAGGTAATCTAAAAGCTGAAGTAACACCAGATATAACTAGACAGCAGCTTGTTACCCAGACGAACGGTAATATTGTTTATACTACAAATGGTGGTGATAGAGTCGCTAGATTTGTCAAGTCAATGGATGGCTACATCGATGGGCAAGGCAGAGGATATATTGATATAAATGGCCAATGGTATAAGGTTGATTCTTATGATGAAAGAGGTGTGATAACCCTAAAAAATGGAAAAAGATATGTATTGCCAACAGGAACTTTAGCTAGAGCAGATGGAAAGCTTTCTGAAGTGAGATTTTTTGAATTTGGTGAGAAATTTACCGGCGCTGGAAAAGCTACAAATAAAGAAGTTGTTAGGTATGATGCTAAAGAAAAAAAATGGTATGTTTATAATCTAGCAGATGATGAAAAGCTATATGCAGTAAAGAGTGGAAATTCAATTAAGTATTTCAGAATTGGTGATTTAAAAAAAAACAGTGATGGTACATTATATACAGGACCAGATGGCTATTACGTTTCTACCAGCCTAATAAATGCTAACGAGCAAAATCTGGGTAAGCTTCTTAGAGATTTAAATTTAATGGAAAGTGAAGAACCAGATATTAATAATCTAAAAAGACCCGATCGTCTTGGTTTAGTTGATTTTGATGGCAAAAGCACAGCTCCAGAAAAATACACGCCAGCTGATGAGGCAAATGGCACAATACCCGCCGGCAGAAAAGTCGGAGACAACAAAAATGGAAAAATTCGCCTTGGCAATGTCGCCAAAGCAAAGCTTGATGATGAAGCTGTCAACTTAGGACAACTAAACCAAACACTACAAAGTACAAAAGTCCACTATATAGATATAAACTCATCTATAACAGGCCCCAGCTCAAACTATGACAATGACGGTGCCATAGGTAAAGACGCTATCGCTATCGGACCAAATGCCAAAGCAGGTGATAACTCAGTTGCCGTAGGTTTTGGTGCAAAAACTGGTGAAGGTGTAATTGATAGAGATTCATATAACATTGGATCTAACTCACTTGTAGGATTTAAGAAACAATTGCAAAAAAATATAAATGAAGCAGTAAAAAAACGTGATGAAGCAGTAGAAAATTATAACAAAGCAATAACTTATCCAGATAAAAGTAAATATGATAGAATAAAAAATGAACAGCAAGAATTAATAAATAAATATGAAAAAATAAAAGCTACATATGAAAAAATAATAGACTCATATGAAGCACAATATGAATATAATGGCAAGCTAATAACACAAGCAGAATTTGATAAGCTTCCTAGAACTGAAAAAATGAAAATTCGAAAAACTGTCAGGTATAAATCGAATGCTTTTTATGAAAATTCTGTCGCTATAGGACATGATGCACATACACTTGCCAATGATGCAGTAGCTATAGGAAGTGGTGCTAAAGTCATTGCTAATGGTGGTGTGGCTATAGGGCAAGGTTCAGTTTCAAACGTTAGAGCAACAGATCTTGTGGGATATGAACCTCTAGCATCTGATATAAATAAAAGTACCGATTATTTTATTAAGCATCAAAAATCAACTTGGGAAGCAACAGATCAACCATTTGCCGTAGGTGATGATACAAGCAAAGAGAAAATAACTCGCCAAATTACTGGTGTTGCAGCAGGTACCAGAGATACCGATGCAGTCAATGTCGCTCAACTAAAACAAATAGGTTTGTATGCAGAAGGAGATATCGGCGATATTGGTGACAAGATACACACTGAAAAGAAAGGTTATAATACTTTAAAGATAAAAACTGATGGCAACTGGGAGGACAACAAGACTAATGTTGTTTATACCGGTAAAAATCTTGAGACAAGATTCACAAAAGGATATTTTGATCAGAATGCAAAAAAGGATGTTAATAGTAAATTTGAAATCGCTATGACAGATAAACCTAGGTTTAAATCCATAACCATAGCAGATGATAACGTTACGAAGAATCAAGAGGATAAGTCGCCTATCGAGTTAAAAAAATTTGGTTATAAAACTATCGGTTTTGCTGGAGAAAACAATAGCACTATCAAACTTACAAATTTAGCTGATGGCAACATCACCAAAGATAGCACCGATGCAGTCACTGGTAAGCAACTATATGATGTTAATCAAACTGTAAATAAAGGCTTTCTCACACAGGCTGACTACAACGCCACAGCCGACACCGACATCACCAAAGGCACAAAAGTCTCTCACGCCCTTGGTGGAGTTATCAAAGTAAGAGGCGATTTTGAGCTAACAGGTAGCAAAAAGGACTTAAACGACTTACTAAGTGGTGAAAACCTAGCTACTTCAATCAACAAAGATGGTAGTATAAATTTACTTATGGCTAGAACTCCGAAATTTGATGATATCAACATCTCAAAAGATGGAAACTATACAAGTTTAACTAAGTGGATCAAAAAGATAGAAAGCTCAAGCTCTACAGGTGGCTCAACTACAGCAGCTGACTTATCTAAAAAAGCAGATTTAAATGCTTCAAATTTACAAGCCAAT
>NZ_CAMYFP010000006.1 GCF_947255105.1 uncultured Campylobacter sp. | reverse complement strand
TCTTCTACTCTATCTTCTACTCTATCTTCTACTCTATCTTCTACTCTATCTTCTAGTTTATCTTCTAGTTTATCTTCTAGTTTATCTTCTAGTTTATCTTCGCCCAAGCCCTCTTTTTCTTTTGAAGTGTCAGCCTCACTTAGCGCCTCATCGATAAGCAGCTCCATCTGTCTATTGCCATCTTTGAAATTTAAATCGCCTCTATCACCTAACTCTGCTTGTGTCTGCCACTCGTCAATCATCTTACCAATAAACCCAGAGTGCATCAAAAAGAAAAAGTGATCACCATCAAGTGGATAAAACTTGCTATTTTTTATAAGTTTATGAATTTTTTCGCCACTTTGCAGTTTGGTAGCGCTGTCTTCTTTGCCCCAAAAAATGAGCGCCTCACCCTCAAATTTGCAAAACTCTTTTGTGAAGTCTTCATTTATAACTATCTTTAGAGTATCATACATCACCCTACTCATACCCGCTACATCTTTGGTCGCAAAGAGCCGATAAAATCTACCCAACCCAAAAAGTTTTAAAAACTTAAATAGAGCTATCTTTATCTTAACAGTGCTGCTTTTTTCTTCAATTATCCCAGCGCTGCTTAAAAGCACCAAATTTGAAGGGCTAAGAAGCGTGGCTATCTTTCCGCCAAAACTATGTCCCATAACAATCTTTGGATAAAGACCAAGCTCTTCTATAAAGATGTGACAAATGTTTGCATAGTCTTTTGTAGAAAATGGCTCTATTATGCTACTTCCACCAAAACCTGGCAAATCTATATAAATCTGTCTATATTTGGTGATATTTTTGCTAAAAGCCTTTATCATAAGCTCTTTAGAAGCACCCCAGCCATGAAGAATAAGCACATATGGCTCTATCTGTTGGTTGCGAATCTCATAAGCTACTTTATACTCTCTATTTTTGTAACGAATAGTCTTAATCGCCATTTTGAGACCTTTTTTTTGCATAGACGATATTTAAAAGTTCAACCGCCTTTTGAAGCCGTTCATACTCCTGTATGCTTAAAAGAACTGCTTCAAAGTTGTTATTTTTTACAATAATTGCCTTTTGAATCTTCTGGCTACTTACATCAGAGAGTATTTTGCTAAAATTTCTCACCACCTGTGTGGCTGTAAATATCTCATCTTTTTTAAAACTAGTCATCATCACGCCCTATTTTTTATTTTATGTATTATAATACATAAAATTTAAGATATCAAGACAAATAAACTATTTGTGCGACGAGATAGAGTCAAGATAGCTATACTTTATAGATATAGGCTTCTCTTTTGGCAAATTTAGAGCAAGTTTTTCTAAAACAGATCTAAAGTCATCAAAGAGATAGTAGGCTAAGCTACCTGGATTGGGATTTATCTCATTGATATAGACCTCATCATCTATCACAAAAAAATCACATCTAATGATGGCCCCATCAAAACCGCAGTTGTAAATTTGAGAAAATGCCTCTTTGATCTTTGCCTTAATATTCTCATCAATAGGCGCCTCTTGGCTTTTTTGCTCGCCACTAAACAAAAGATACTTCTCTTTAAAGCTTAAAATCCCATCTTTTGTCTCTTTTTTTGGCTCTTCAATGGTAGAGAATATAAACTCATCTGCCACCTTGCAGCCTGCTAAATTATACTCTTTTACACCTTTTATAAATGGTTCTATAATGGCGCTATCATCATATTCAAAAGCGCTATCTTTGGCATAGTCAAGTGCTGTTTTGTCTATTGCAACAGCTATTCCTAAGCTGCTTCCAAGATGAGTTGGCTTGATGATGATTGGATAGTTTAGAGTAACATCACTCTTTTTTGTGATAGTTTCAAAGGGAAGAGTTTTTACGCCAGCGACCTTTGCAAGATATTTTGTATAGAGCTTGCTATAGCTTAAAACTGATGGCTCAAGTCTAGGTCCAATATAGCTAACTCCAAAGAAGTCCAACAAAGCCGCTATCTTGCCATCTTCGCCATCTCTTCCATGAACCAAATTTATACAGACATCAAACTCAAGCCTACTCTCATTTAAAAGCCCCTGCCTAAAAAAACCGCCCTTTTTTAAAGTGAGTGGCTTTAGTTTTTTAAACTCAAGAGCTTTAAAGTAGTTAGCTCTCATATTTTTATCATCGATTTGATAAAAGTCTCTATTTTCATCGCAAAATATATAGACTAAGTCCATTTTTAGGTGATTTTTAAGAGCAATTGCCGAGACTATACTAATCTCATGTTCATAGCTTTGTGCTCCAAAAAGTAGTGCAAATTTCATTTTTTTCCTTTCATGCTAATTTTTTCAGTGCCTCTTTTATAAGATCGGCTGTATTTTTTGACTTGCAAGTTGATAAAACTTTAAGTATCCTATCCTTTTTAAAGCCCAAACTCTCAAGCGCCATTATGCTTTGACTTTTATAACTCTCTAAACTCTCATTGCCAATTAGCTTTGCATCGCTTAGCTCTGCAACCATTTTTCTTGCTGTTTTTTGCCCAATTCCTGGGACTTGAGTTAAAACTTTGATATCGCCATTTACTATAGCACTTGTAAAGTCGCTGAAATTTAGCGTCGAACAGACTGCCATAGCCGTGCTTGCGCCAACTCCGCTTACCTTTAAAAGTAGCTCAAACATCATCTTTTCATCGCTATCTTTAAAGCCATAGAGCAAATTTGCATCTTCTCTAACAATCTGCTTTACGATAAGTGCTGTTTTTTGCCCCTCTTTTAAGACCAAAGAGCAATTTAGCGAGATAATAACTCCATAACTAATCCCGCTGCTTAGTTTAATAACCGCCATTGTAGGCTCAAGTTTTGTTAAAATTCCCTCAATCTCTACTATCATTTTATCTCTTTTAAAAGTTCATCTATGACCAAATTCAAACAGCTCTCCATCCCTTTTATAATCTTTTTTGATGAGAGATTTTCTAGCTGCAAACTCTTTTCTATAGTGCCTTGCTTTAGAGTTTTTGACCCTTTTTTAAGCTCATATGCCAAAGCTATCTTTGCCTTTTTGTCATCTACCAAAAAAGAGAGTAGCGAGCTATGTAGTGCCAAAATATCATTTGATGGTCTAAAAAGCTCCTTAAACTCACATTTTGAGGCGATAGCATCTACAATGGCATTAAAAGCCATCTGGCTAGGAGGCGCTATATATTTTGCATCATCTACTCTTATTACCTTGTTATCGCCATCAATAACTAAAATTGTCTTGCTATCAAATAGATTGAGTGACCTGACATTTGCTATATAAATTTTGGATGCATTTGGCGCTATTTGATGGCACTTTTGCCCTTTGTAGCTTAGGTTATAGTAGCTTGTTGGCGGAGTTTTTTTGGAGAGATCAACACATCCACTCAAAAAAATCAAAGCAAAGATAACCAATAGATTTTTATACATATTTTTCCTTTCACTCACTCTTGCAAATCTCTAAAAAAGAACTCGTATGGATTGTCTTCAAGCCTAAATAGCGTATTTTGAAGCTCATTTATAAGTTTTTTAAACTCATCTAGACTTAGCGATACCTCATCTAAAGTTGGCGAAATGATCTCTTTTAGATTGTAGTTGTCACTTTTGATAGCCGAGTTTACTAAACTTAATGTTTGGTTTAAATTTAGAGCACTTTTGTTAGCACTTTTTATCAAGCTATTTAAATCTTTTAAATTTAGATCTAGATTTAGCAAGATAGAGTCGATTTTTTCTAAGTTTTTTTCGCTACTTAAATTTGAAGTAAGTAAATTTAAAGAGCTTAAGATGCCGCTAAAGTTTTTTAGATTGCTCTCATTTAGCAATAAATCAACCTTTTTTAAGGTCGTATCAATCTTGGTAGAGAGGTTTTTTGCCTCTTTGTTAAATTTAGCTAACAATCCATCATCAAGATAGACTATAGGTTTTTCGCCATTTTTAAAGCTCTCTCCAGCACCCTTTGTCAAATTTAGTGCTATAAGACCACTAATGCCCTGTATCTCAATAGTTGCAATGCTATCTTTTTTGATTGGAAAGTCCTTTTGAATATCAACAACTATCTCTATGGTGCTGTAGTTGCTATCTTTTACAAAATTTACATCTTTAACATAACCTGCCAAAAGTCCCATAAATTTGACCGTAGTTCCCTCTTTTAGCCCATTTGGAAGCTCTTTTGCATAGATATAATATGTTGTGTAGTGAATTTTTTTATCTGATTTTAGTGTCATCCAACCAACAAATAAAACTATAAGTATAGCCACCAAAACAGTAAAAATCCCAACAATGGTAAAAGAGTTCTTATTTTCCATCTATCGCTCCTTTTATCTAAACAATCTCTCTTAGAGGATTGCTCTTTAGTGCTTTTGCCTCATCTAAACTGCCCTCAAATAGCACTTTTTTGTTGCCTATTATCAAAAATCTATCAAGCATAGTAAAGATACTCTCCTCATCATGCGTTACCACTACAACTGTTATGCCAAGACTATCTCTTAAACTCATTATAAGTCTATCCATAGCTCTAGAGCTAACTGGATCTAGTCCTGAGTTTGGCTCATCCAAAAAAAGCACTCTTGGACTTAAAACCAAAGCTCTAGCAAGTGCAACTCGCTTTTTCATGCCGCCACTTAACTCACTTGGAAAAAGAGTAGCACACTCCTCTTTAAGCCCAACTTTATCAAGCCAAAACATTGCTATATCGATGATATCTTTGCTATCCAAAGAGCTATACTCTCTAAGCATAATGGCAATATTATCAAGCACACTCATCGATGAAAAAAGTGCGCCAAATTGGAATGTAACCCCTGTTTTTAGCTTGATTTTTTCTCTCTCTTTGTAGTTTAGCGACCACAAATCCTTGCCAAACATATAGATTTTTCCGCTAAGTGGCTCTTTTAGGTAGATTAGAGTTTTCATCAAAGTAGTTTTGCCACTTCCACTCCCTCCCAAAAAGCCATAAATTTCAGCCTCATTTATATGAAAATTTATACTCTCATGCAGTATCTTATCGCCATATCCAACGACTAAATTCTTACCCTCAATAAGCATTACCAGCCAACTTTCATAAACAATATTGCAAAGATACAATCTATCATAATGACCCAAAATATCGCATTGACAACACTTTTTGTAGTAAGCCTTCCAATACTAAGCGAATTTTTACTCACTTCAAAACCTCTAAAACAGCCAATCAGCGCAATAGCCAAGCCAAAAAACGGCGCTTTTAAAAGTCCCAAATAAAAGTGCCTTATCTCAACTAAGTTTTTAACTCTATCAAAATAGACAAAAAGATCAATATCTAGATAGTAGTATGATACTAAAAGCTGTCCCAAAACACTTGCCATATCAGCCAAAAAGACCACAAATGGCATGATTAGCGCCATCGCTATGATACGTGGAATGACCAAATTTACAAATGGATCAAAACCCATCGTCTTCATCGCATCAATCTCATCAGTTATCTTCATAACACCAATCTCTGCAGTAAAAGATGAAGCACTTCTTCCAGCCACAACAATAGCTGCGATCAGTGGGCTTAACTCCCTAAATGTAAGCATTCCCATAATCTCAACTATAAAAAAAGTGGCTCCAAAATCAGCAAGCATCTCAGAACCGATATAAATAAGCACAACACCTATCAAAAAAGAGGTCAGACAGACTATAAAGATAGAGTTGATTCCACCATCTTTGCAGATATTTGAGATAGTTTTTAGCCTTATTTTTCTGAAATTTAAGAGGTTGTAGAGAGTTTTTATAGAGAGCTCGCCTAAGAAATTTAAAAAGCTCATAAAACTTAAAAAAGCCCCATAAACAGCAACTCCAATCTCTTCAAAGATATTTTGCTTTTTAAATTTATAGCTATTTTGCAAAGATTGATTTTTTGTTAGGGCAAAGATTGCGTCATAAGTTTTGTTTGAGTTGATAAGCTTTATTTTAAGGTTATTTTGTAGGCTAAACCTGCAGATAATGATAGCCAAAGCATAGTCTAGCTCTTTTAAATTTGACATATCAAAAATAACTTCATTTTGCAAATTTGCCATCTCTTCTTTAAGAAGCCTAATGCTGTTTTTATCGGCACTATAAGTCCAAACACCATCAAGAGAAATTTTATTTTTATCTACATTAAAAGAGGCTTTTTCCAAATTTAACCTTAAATTAAAAAATAAGAATAATTATAATATAATCATTCTTTACTTTAAATTATATAGGTAGTTTAACTTGACTAAAAAAAGAGTTTTTGCAGGATTTTTTACAAATAGCGCAGGTATCTTGACTTCAAGAATTCTAGGGCTCTTTAGAGATCTTCTAACGGCTGGGATTTTGGGCGCTGGAGTTTGGAGCGATATCTTTTTTATAGCCTTTAAATTGCCAAATTTATTTAGAAGACTTTTTGGCGAGGGAGCCTTTACACAAGCCTTTTTACCGGGCTTTGTAAGAGCTAGAAGAAAGGCAACTTTTGTTGCAAGCGTGCTTATAAGATTTTTCTTATTTATTACCATTTTAACTCTGCTTGTAGCTGTTTTTGCCCCCTTTTTTACTAAATTAATAGCCATTGGATTTGATAGCAAGACCATAGAGATGGCAGTTCCATATGTAAGGATAAACTTTTTATATCTAAGCTTTATCTTTGTTGTCACTCTTTTTGCAAGTTTGCTCCACTACAAAGCCCATTTTGCAACGACAGCCTTTTCAACTGCACTTTTAAATATCTCCATGATAGTTGCTCTACTTTTATCAAGAAACCTACCCAAAGAAAGCGTAGTTTTATACCTTAGTATCGGCGTTGTGGTTGGTGGACTTCTTCAAGCTTTGGTACATATAATTGCTCTTAAGTTTACAGGTATGTTAAAGCTACTTACCAAAGGACTTGGCGCTATTTTTCATGGTAAAAGAGCAGATAAGAAAGATACAAAAGGCTTTTATAAGGGCTTTTATAATGGCGTTATTGGCTCCTCTGTTGCTCAGCTTGGGACATTTTTTGATACTTGGTTTGCAAGCTTTTTGGCCTTTGGAAGTATAAGTTATCTCTACTATGCAAACAGGATTTTTCAGCTCCCACTTGCGCTTTTTGCCATCGCACTTTCTACTGCTATCTTTCCAACTATTAGCAAAAAGATTAAGCTAGGCAGTGAAAAAGAGGCGATAGATGGCTTAAGTAAGGCATTTTATCTACTTTTATTTTTACTTTTGGCCTCTACAATCGGCGGTATTTTGCTTAGCAAAGAGATTGTCTGGCTCATCTTTGAAAGAGGCGCGTTTAACAAAGCAGATACAGTTGAGTGTGCAAAGGTTTTATCCATGTATATGGTAGGGCTCATCCCTTTTGGACTTGCAAAGCTCTTTTCACTCTGGCTGTATGCTAAAATGCGTCAAGACATAGCTGCAAAGATAGCTATAAAAAGTCTTTTAGTTACTCTAGTTTTTTCTATAATTCTTATAAAGCCGCTTGGCGCTGCAGGACTGGCACTTGCAAGCTCGATATCTGGAATTTTTCTTTTTGTTATGAACCTGAAGGAATTTGGCTTTGGCAATTTTTTGGCTATAATTTGCCCCAAAAAACTCTCCTTTATTGCTCTTTTTTGCATATTTGAGATAGTAGTCTTAATGATTTTTAAAGGTTTTATTGATGGTTATTTATGATAGTGTTTTGAGAAAAAAGGTGAAATTTACACCTATTTGTGATGATTTAGTAAAGATCTATCTTTGCGGTCCAACTGTTTATGACTACTCGCACTTAGGTCATGCAAAAAGTGCGGTAAGTTTTGATCTCTTAAGAAGAGTTCTAAAGGCAGTTGGATATAAAGTCCTGTTTGTTAAAAACTTTACCGATATTGATGATAAGATCATTGCCAAGATGAAAGAGAGTGGCAAAAGCCTAGAAGAGATAACTGACTACTATATAGAAAGATATCTAGATGAGATGGCTGCTTTGAATGTCTTAAGAGCCGATATTGAGCCAAAGGCAACAGAGCATTTAGAAGAGATGATAAGATATATCGAGCTTTTAAAACAAAAAGATTTTGCCTATGAGATAAAGGGCGATGGCATCTATTTTGATACCAAAAAAGATAGCAACTATCTCTCAATTAGTGGCAAAAAAGATGAAAACAGCATAGCTAGAGTCCAAAGTAGCGACCAAAAAAGGGATTTGAAAGATTTTGTTTTATGGAAGTTTGATGATGCTTGGTATGATAGCCCATTTGGCAAAGGGCGTCCTGGTTGGCATACAGAGTGCGTTGCTATGATAAAAAAACATCTTGACAGCAAAGATGAGCAATACTCCGTAGATATCCATGCAGGCGGTCTTGACCTACTCTTTCCGCATCATGAAAATGAAGCAGCTCAGTGTAGATGTGCCTATGAGAAGAAGCTCTCAAAATACTGGATGCACAATGGTTTTGTTCAGATAGACAATGAAAAGATGAGCAAAAGTCTTGGCAATAGCTTTTTTATAAAAGATGCACTCAATATTGTAAGTGGCGAAGTGCTTAGGTTTTATCTACTTAGCTCACACTACAGAGCAAATTTCAACTATAACATTGATGATCTCTTTGCTTCAAAAAAGCGTCTTGATAAAATTTACCGCCTCAAAAAAAGAGTTGAAAATTCCAAAATAGGAGAGATAAATTTGGAGTTTAAAGATGAGATAATCAAAGCTTTAAGCGATGATTTAAATACTTCAAAAGCCCTTGCCTCAATCGATGATTTTGTAAATTTAAGCAACGATTTTTTAGATAAATTTCCAAAAGATAGCTCTAAAAAAGGAGAAATTTTGGCAAATTTAGAGTTTATTAGAGAGATTTTTGGAATTTTAGAAGATAAAAACTACTTTAAATTTGGCGTAAGCAAAGATGAGATAAGAGAGATAGACTTGCTAATTGAGCAGAGAAACTTAGCCAAAAAAGAGAAAAACTATCAAAAAGCAGATGAGATAAGAGATAAATTATCAAAAAATGGTATCTCTATAATGGATACACCAAATGGCACTGAATGGGAGAAGATATGGAGGGATTAAAAGAGATATTTAGGCGATTTGCTCCCTATATAACAAGGTATAAATTTAAGTTTTTCCTAGCAATTTTAGGAATGATTTTTGCAAGTCTTGGCTCAGCTGCCTTAGCGCTCCTAATAGATCCTGTTTTAAATAAAATTTTTATCGAAAAAAATGAAGAGCTGCTATACATTTTGCCCTATGCTGTCATTGTTGTCTATGGTCTAAAAAGCGGCGGTGCCTATATGCAACTCTACTTTACCTCATATATCGGACAAGATATCATAAGAGAGTTTAGAGACAGGATGGTAGCAACTCTTTTACATCTTGATATGGCATTTTTTAACCGCTACAGAACGGGCGAGTTGATAAGTAGAACGATAAATGATATTGAGCGCATTAGAAATGTCGTATCCAACATGATGCCGGACTTCATAACACAATCTATCATGATAGTTGGTCTTCTTGGCGTTGTCATCTACCAAAGTCCAAAGCTTGCCTTTTTTGCACTTATCATTCTTCCAGCTGCCGTCTATCCGCTCTCTATCCTTGCAAAACGTATGAAAAAGCTCTCCAAAGCTTCGCAAGAAAAGATTTCAGATATTAGCTCAACTCTAAATGAAATTTACACAAATATAGAAGTTATCAAGGCAAACAATGCCGAAGATAAAGAGATATCACACTTTGAAAAAGACAACCAAAAATACTTCACACTAAATGTAAAATCGGTAAAAATAAGTGAGCTAACAAGCCCTTTGATGGAGACTTTAGGCTCTATTGGTATTGCAGTTGTCATCATTGTCGGCGGAAAAGAGGTCATTGATGGGCAGATGAGTGTTGGTGGATTTTTCTCATTTACAACTGCACTTTTTATGCTCTATACACCAATAAAAAAGATCTCAAATTTATATAGCAAAATGCAAGATGCTGTAGTTGCAAGCCAAAGAACCTTTGAGCTAATGGACAAAGCTCCATCCATAATAGGTGGCAACAAAGAGTTTCCAAAAGAGGTAAATTCGCTCACTTTTCAAGATGTTGAGCTCTTTTATGATGATAAAAAAGCTCTAAAAGAGATTAGTTTTTTTGCAAATAGAGGCGAGATGGTGGCACTTGTTGGCGAAAGCGGTGGTGGAAAAAGCTCGATAGTCAATGCAATAATGCGGTTTTATGACATTAGCAGCGGCAATATCTTGATAAATCAAAACGACCTTTATGAATTTAGCCTAAAGAGTCTTAGAAAAAATATAGGTCTTGTCTCTCAAAGAGTCTATATATTTAACCAAACTATCGCCTACAATGTTGCTTATGGCGATGAGATAGATGAACAAAGAGTAATTGAGGCCTTAAAAATGGCAAATGCTTATGAATTTGTCCAAAAACAAAAAGATGGTATCTATACAGTGCTTGATGAGCATGGCACAAATTTAAGCGGCGGGCAAAGACAGCGAATCTCCATCGCTAGAGTGCTTTATAAAGATCCAAAGATTATAATTTTTGATGAAGCGACTTCAGCACTTGACAACGCTAGCGAAAATATCATAACTCAAATGCTAAATAAGATTAGAAAAGACAAAATCTTGCTAGTTATAGCTCACCGCCTCTCAACCATCAAAGATGCAGATAGAATTGTAGTCATAGAAAAGGGCAAAGTAGCAGGGATAGGTAGCGATGAGAGTTTGATGAGGGAGTGTGAAATTTACAAAACCTTAAAAGGAAACTTTAAAAAATAAATTTATTAACTAAATTTAACCATATTTTTGGTAAAATCAAGCTTTTTAGGAGTAGCTAATGAAATATAATGATCTAAAAAAGATACTTTTTAAATTCAATCCAGAAACAGCGCACTATATGGCTGAACTAGCCCTTAGAAGTAGCGCTATTTTCCCAGGAGCTTTGAGCTTTGTAGCAAATAAATGTGTCTATAACGATGAGATACTATATCAAAAACTTTTTGATACTACATTTTATAATCCAGTAGGTATCGCAGGTGGATTTGATAAAAATGCAACTATGATAGCGCCACTTGCAGCTTTGGGATTTGGCTTTATAGAGTATGGAACTATGACTCCAATAGCTCAGCCAGGCAACCCAAAACCAAGACTTTTTAGACTTGTAAAAGAAGAGAGCATTCAAAACCATATGGGCTTTAACAATGATGGCGCACAAGCTATCAAAAAAAGAGTGCAAAAAATCTACCCTTTTACCATACCACTAGTTGCAAACATCGGCAAAAACAAAGATACAAAAAATGAAGACGCCATTAAGGACTACAGCTACTTATTGAAGGAATTTGACACTTTATGCGACCTTTTTGTCATCAATGTAAGCTCTCCGAATACACAAAATTTAAGAGCTCTTCAAGAGGAAGGTTTTATCAAAGAGTTCTTTAGCTCAGCAAAAGAGATTACCAAAAAGCCTATTTTATTTAAAATTGCACCTGATATGACGATTGATGAGGCACTAAAAATTTGTCAAGTTGCAGTTAATTGCGGAGCTAGCGGACTTATCATAAACAACACCAGCAACGACTACTCACTTGTAAAAAACGATATCAAAAAGGGTGGAATTAGTGGTAAACTCATTACAAAACTCTCAAGAGAGCTATTTTTTGAACTCTCAAAAGAGTTTTTTGGCAAAACAACTCTCATCTCAAGTGGCGGTATAGACAACGCAAAAGAGGCCTATGAGCGCATAAGAATGGGCGCAAGTTTAGTTCAAATTTACACCGCCTTTATCTTCAAAGGACCAACAATCTCTTATGATATCAACAAAGAGCTTGCTAGCCTTTTAAGAGCTGATGGCTTTACAAGTTTAAGTAGCGCTGTAGGAGTTGATCTTTGACCCTTTTACAATACAAAAAAACAACTCTTGATAATGGGCTTGAAGTCTATGCCATACCTTGCAACAAAGATAGTCAAGTAGCAAGTATAAATATCTTCTATAAAGTTGGCTCAAGAAACGAAAATATGGGCAAAAGTGGCATAGCTCATATGCTTGAGCATCTAAATTTCAAATCAACCAAAAATAGAAAAGCTGGTGAGTTTGACGCCATAGTTAAGGGCTTTGGTGGCATTAACAACGCCTCAACTGGATTTGACTACACACAATACTTCATTACTTGCAACAAAGCAAACTTAACGACCGCTTTGGAGCTATATAGCGATATTATGCAAAATCTAAATCTTTTAGAAGAGGAGTTTTTGCCTGAACGTGAAGTTGTGCTAGAAGAGCGCAGATGGCGCACAGATAACGACCCTATCGGCTATCTATTTTTTAGACTTTACAATACCGCCTTTATCCACCATCCCTATCACTGGACTCCAATTGGCTTTAAGGCTGATATTAAAAATTGGTCTATTGATGACATCAAAGAGTTTCACGCGAAGTTTTATCAACCAAAAAATGCCTTTGTAGTAGTTAGTGGCGATATAGACGAAGATGAGGTTTTTGCTCTTGTTAAAAAACACTTTGGAAAGATAAAAAACGCAAAAGAGATTCCCTCTGTTTTTATAAAAGAGCCACCACAAGATGGGGAAAAGGAGGCAGTTGTTTATAGAAAGAGCGATGTAGAGTTCTTTGCCATAGCTTATAAAACTCCACCATTTTCATCAGCAGACCAACCTTTGCTAGATGCACTATCATATCATCTAGGCAATGGAAAAAGCTCATTATTATATAGAGAGTTAGTCGACAAAAAGGGGCTTTTAAGTAGCATTGATGTTATAAATTTAAGCGCTATAGATGACAATCTTTTCATCATAATTGGCTCTTGCAACGAGAACGTAGAGGCAAAAAAAGCGATAAAAGAGATAGAAAAATGCATTGCAAAACTAAAAGCCAAAGAGCTAAAAGATGACGATATTACAAAGATTAAAAACAATCTAAAACTTGAGCTTATCCACTCACTAAGTAGCGCTTCAAAAGTTGCCAATCTCTATGGTAGATATATCGCTATGGGAAATTTAGACAATCTCTCAAGTTCTATAGAAGAATTAGAAAAGCTAGATTCTAAAAAGGCACTTTTAGTTGCACAAAAATATCTTACCGACAAAAACAAAACTACAATTATCTTAAAAAAGGAGAGCTAAGATGAGTAAAAAAATGATCTTAGGTGCGATGACAGCGATTATTACACCCTTTAAAAATGGAAAAGTAGATGAAGAGAAGTATTACAATCTCATAAAAAGGCAGATTAAAAATGGTATAGATGCGATAGTTCCTGTTGGCACAACTGGAGAGAGTGCAACTCTAACTCACGAAGAGCACCGAGTCTGTATCGATATAGCAGTGGAAGCTTGCAAAGGCAACGATGTAAAGGTCTTGGCAGGTGCTGGAAGTAACGCAACTCATGAAGCAGTTGGACTTGCACAATTTGCACAACAGCATGGTGCCGATGGAATTCTCTCTGTCACTCCCTACTACAACAAACCAACCCAGGAAGGACTTTACCTACACTACAAAGAGATAGCAAATTCAGTTGATATCCCTGTTTTGCTCTACAATGTCCCATCAAGATGTGGATGCGAAATCAAAACCGAAACCATCATAAGGCTTTTTAAAGAGTGTAAAAACATCTATGGAGTAAAAGAGGCAAGCGGTAACATAGATAAATGTGTAGATTTGCTAGCGCATGAGCCAAATTTAGTTGTCATTAGTGGAGAAGATGCGATAAATTATCCTATTTTAAGTAACGGCGGAAAAGGCGTCATCTCAGTTACAGCCAACCTACTTCCAGACTACACTGCAAAATTAACTAAATTTGCACTAGATAATGAGTTTTTAAAGGCAAAGGCGATAAATGACGATTTGTATAATATAAACAAAGTTATGTTTTGCGAAAGCAACCCAATCCCTATAAAAGCGGCGATGTTTATAGCAGGACTTATTGACAGTCTAGAATACAGACTTCCACTTTGCAAACCAAGCAAAGAAAACTTACTCAAAATCGAACAGACAATGAAACAATATGATATAAAAGGATTTTAATGGATCAATTTTTTAAAGATAAAACGCTAGTTATAAGCGGCGGAACTAGAGGTATTGGAAGAGCAATAGTTGAGGAGTTTGCAAAAAATGGTGTAAATATAGCCTTTACATACAACTCAAACAAAGAACTTGCAAAAGAGATAGAAAAAGAATTAGCCAGCAAATACGGCATAAAAGCTAAGTCTTATCCACTTAACATACTTGAACCCGAAACATATAAAGAGCTTTTTTTAGAAATCGATAAAGACTTTGATAGAGTTGATTTTTTTATCTCAAATGCCATTATCTCAGGTCGCGCTGTAGTTGGCGGATATACTAAATTTATGAAGTTAAAACCAAGGGGCATAGACAACATCTTTACAGCAACTGTTGATGCCTTTGTAGTTGGCACCCAAGAAGCTGCCAAAAGAATGGAAAAAGTAGGCGGCGGAAGTATCATTAGTATCTCAAGCACTGGCAATAGAGTCTATATAGAGCATTATGCTGGTCATGGAACTGCAAAAGCCGCAGTTGAGGCGATGGCACGATATGCAGCAACAGAGCTTGGAGAAAAAAATATAAGAGTAAATGTAGTAAGTGGCGGACCGATAGAAACAGATGCCTTAAGAGCCTTTACCAACTATGAAGAGGTTAGAGATATGACCGCAAAGTTAAGCCCACTTGGAAGAATGGGTCAACCAAATGACTTAGCAGGTGCATGTCTGTTTCTTTGCTCAGACAAAGCTAGCTGGGTTACAGGACATACATTTATAGTAGATGGTGGGACTACATTTAAATAATGATAAATTTACCAAATTTTTTAGCCATAATTAGGGTGCTTTTGGCACCACTCTTTTTTTATCTACTTCTCATCTCAAATGACGCTCCATTTGAGATTCACAAGAGTTGGATAAATTATTTTGCTACTTTAATCTTTACACTTGCCTGTATAACCGACTTTTTTGATGGATTTATCGCAAGAAATTGGAAGCAGACTACAAAGCTTGGTGCCATAATCGACCCACTAGCTGACAAAATGCTAACTCTTGCTGGATTTTTGGGCCTTATGGTGATAGGACGAGCAGATCCTTGGGCAATCTATCTCATACTCATTAGAGAGTTTTTTATAACAGGTTTTAGAGTCTTTATGGTGAGTGATGGCGTAGAAGTTGCAGCTAGTATGGCAGGCAAAGTAAAGACCACTTTTCAGATGATAGCCATTGGCTTTCTTACTATGGAGTGGTTTGGCGGCACAATTTTACTTTGGGTTGCTGTTGTATTGACGCTATATTCAGGAATGGAGTATGTTTTATCATACATAAGACAGACAAAGGATAAATTTGAGTAGAGAAAAGCTACTGAATTTAACTTCTATTTTAATAGTTTTAGCTATAGCATTATGGCATTGGGGACCACTTTTTTTTGTAACTATTTTAGTAATTTCATTTTTGATTTTCTTTCATGAACTTGGACATTTTTTGGCAGCAAAGCAACTTGGGGTTTGCGTAAATGTTTTTAGCATCGGTTTTGGAGAAAAAATTTATACTAAAAAATTTGGCTCTACAACTTATGCGTTAAGTGCGATTCCACTTGGCGGATATGTCCAGCTAAAAGGACAAGATGACGCCAATCCAGCACTTAAGAACTATGATAAAGATAGCTATAACACCCTAAGCCCTTGGGGGCGCATTTATATACTTCTTGCAGGACCATTTTTTAACCTTATTTTGGCGTTTTTTATCTATATTGCACTTGGATTTATCGGTGTTGAAAAACTAGCCCCTGTAGTTGGAGAGGTTATGGAAAACTCAGCTGCCAAAAGTGCAAACATAATGCCAAATGATAAAATTTTAAGCATTGATGGCAAGCCAATCAAAGAGTGGGATGATATCTCAAAACTAGTTACATTACAAACTATGAATATAGAGATTTTAAGAGATAAAAAAACTTTAAATTTAACTCTTACGCCAAAAACAGGAGATGCCAAAACTTTATTTGGAGAAGATATTAAAAAGCCACTAATTGGAATATCTCCAAAAGGCGATTTTGTAAGAGTTTATCACAAAGGATTTAGCGCTATTCCATACGCTTTTAATAAAAGCTTTGAAGCTTCAAAGCTCATCATAGTAAGCCTTCAAAAGTTAGTAAGTGGTGTAGTTTCAGTAAAAGAGATGGGCGGAATAGTCGCAATTACCGATATCACAACAAAAGCAGCAAGCATAAGTTTATCAGTTCTTTTGGTATTGACAGCACTTATTTCAGTAAATTTAGGTATTTTAAACCTCTTTCCGATCCCTGTTCTTGATGGTGGGCATATAGTTTTTAACATTTATGAGATCATCTTTAAAAAGCCCGTTAGCGATAGAGTTTTTGTAGGACTTAGTTACGCTGGAATGGCATTACTTTTCACGCTTATGGCATTTACTATCATAAATGATTTTTTAAGAATGTTTGGAGCATACAACTGATGAATTTAAACAAACTTTTAGATGAGATAAATGAGCTTTCAAATGGCAGAAAAGTTGAGCTCGTAGCAGTTAGCAAGTATGTCGGCCCAAAAGAGATCAAAGAGCTTTTTAATAAGGGTCAAATGAGCTTTGGAGAAAACAGAGTTCAAGATCTTGTTAAAAAAAGTGATGAGCTAAAAGAGCTCAATTTAAACTGGCATTTCATAGGCACTTTGCAGACAAATAAAATAAATGCCCTTTTACAAATCCGCCCTACTTTATGGCAAAGTTGCAACTCCATAAAACTTGCACAAGCTGTAGATAAAAGGCTTAATTATCGGCTCGATACTTTGCTTGAGATAAATGTAGCAGATGAAGATAGTAAAACCGGACTTGATATAAGCCTTACAAAGGAGAGCTATTGCGCCATAAAAGAGAGTTGTAAAAACCTCAATTTAAAAGGCATAATGTGCATTGGTGCCCATAGCGATGATGAGTTAGAAGTTGCAAAAAGTTTTGAAAAAGCTTATCTAATTTATGAAAGCTTGCAAAATAAAGGTGCTGAAATTTGCTCGATGGGAATGAGCTCTGACTATAAAATAGCTATAAAATGTGGCTCAAATATGATAAGAGTTGGAAGCTTACTATTTAAGTAAATTTGGAAGTGACAAAATGAGAATTTTAATCTGTTTAGTTTTGATTGTTGGTCTCTCCTTTTCAAAAGAGATAAGAAATTTTGATGATGCAAAAGAGTTTATAAATGACGGTATAGAAAAAGGATATTTTCCAAAAACAATCCTCTCTTTAGCTACGCCCAAAGGCTCTTTAAAAGATCTAAATTTGCTTCCTAGAGATGAGATTATCTGTGATGAAACTACAGCTTGCAATGATGATAACTTAAACGCTCTTTTTATAATAGACAATGATGCAAACAACACCTTAGAATGTAGCGATTATAGTGACAATATCTTTATCCTAAACAGCGGTAACAACACGATAAATGGTGGCGGTGGCGATGATATATTTTTCCTTAGTAGTGGCAATGATATCATAACCAAACAAGATGGCTTTAATATATTTGTTTTTGAGAAAAACTGGGGAAATGATGAATTAAAGATATCAAATCGCCCTTTAGACTTTGTCTTAAAGATGAGTGGTAGAGAAAATATCTTGGGCTATGATGGAAGCTTTCCATTTGACTACTCCAACTTTATCATCTTTGGTAGTGGAATAAAAAAAGAAGATCTCGCATGGAGTGGCAATACACTAATCAACCTAAAAACCAACGATACTATTAAATTTACATCTGATAAAGGTGTGAATTTTTTGTTTAAAGAAGAGCCTATCAATATAGTTGACAATAATTTTATAAAAAAACTTCCAAACTCTTATGAGTTAAATTTGAGTGATAAAGAAATAAATTTTATTACAAAAGATGAGAAAAATTACTATATCCTAACAAATAAAGCCATAAAAAAAGCTATTTTAAATGACAATGATAAATTTAAAATAATAAATGAGTTAGAAAGACTCTATGTTAGAAATTTAACTATAAGTGATAAATTTCTCTTTTTTAGTGACTCTTTTCAGGGCTATTCCAATCTAAACATGGTCGATAAAAATCTAAATTTGCTCTACAAAGTCCAACTAAAAGGCGAGACTTTAGATATGAAGTTATACAAAAACTATCTCTATGTTTTACAAAATTTTGAAAACTTTAAAAATCCTAGCAACTCTATCTATGTATATGAAGTCGGCAAAAATAGCTTAAATTTAATAAATAAAATAGACACAAATTTAAAAGAAAAAGATGGAAATTATGGCAACAAACTCTTCATCATAAAAGACAATCTTTTTATTATCAATCTTTTGGAAGGCATTAGATCTTACACATTAAAAGAACCTGCAAATCTTCAAAAAGTTTTTGATGATGAGGAAGAAAATGTCGAATTTATGCAAGAGTATGGGGATTTTATAATCGTCGTTAAAAAAGATGGAACTATTTTAAAAACCAAATTTAAAAATAACAGCTTTGAAAAAACCAGCACCTTAAGCTTTGATATAGAACCATATGTTGTTAAAAGTAGAGTGACAATTTTATCAAACAAGCTTTTTGTTCTTTTTAAAGATGAGCTAGTCATCGTAAATTTAGATAATTTTAAAGTTGTGGAAAAGATTAAATTTGACAAAGATATCAAAACATTTTTACAAATTGACAATAGACTACTTTTGGATGGCTCAAAATTGATTGAGTTGGATAGATATTTATAAATTTAAATTTGTGATTATTTGTTTAATTAAGTTATTTAAAAACAAAGATTAATTTTGAGAAATTAACTAAATTTCGCTGTGTCCATTTTAAAAAACATTTGTGGTATATTTTAAATAAAGTGTAAAAAATAATTATATATAAAAAAATTTATATATTAAAAGAGAGGAATAATGAGAGAAAGAATTATCTATATTGATATTTTGCGTATTTTAGCAACTTTTGCAGTTGTGTTCGCACATAGTGCAGCATTTCCAATATATGACAACAATCTAAATACCATAAATTGGCAATTTGGCATCTTTTATGGTAGCCTAACTCGTTGGTGCGTTCCGATGTTTGTGATGATAAGTGGAGTATTTTTCCTACAAAATGAGAGAGGTAAAAATTATAACCAAAGTATAAAAAGCGAATATAAAAAAATCATATCTAAAAATATTTTTAGAATTAGCACTGCACTTATTATTTGGGGTATGTTTTACGGGACTATAAATCTTATAAGAGAAAGTGCAGCATCTGACAGTTTTGCCATTTCACCAGTTCAAATAGTAAAAATTTTTTATAACATTATCTTTGGAATTCCACACTATCATCTTTGGTTTTTATATCTCATTATAGGTCTTTACATTTTATCTCCTCTTCTTAAAATTTTTGTGGCAAATGCTACAAAGACCACACTTGAACTGTTTTTACTTTTATTTTTGAGCTTTGGGGTTGGATTAAATTTAATAAATTCTTTTCTTGAAATTTTTAACTTTAAAGGCTTTTATTTTAGTGAAATTTTACCAGAATTTAGTGGATATATTGGATACTTTGTAGCAGGATATTATTTTGCAAATTTCAATCTTTCAGATAAATGTAAAAAGTATCTTTATATTTTGGCTTTTTTATCTGTTTTATTAACTATAATTGGCACTTCCATATTATCGCTATATTTTGGAAAATATATAAATATTTTATATGAAAATTTGGCTCTAAATACAGCTTTTGTAACTTTCGGAATTTTTATATTAATAAAAAATAATTTTAAAAATAGTAAATTTTCACCACAAATTTCAGAAAAAATCATAAAAATTAGTTCATTAACATTTGGAATTTACTTGATTCACGCTTTTATACTTAGCTTTTTAGCAAATTTACTTAAACTAGGTAATTTTTGGAATTACGCAGGAATTCTAGTACCAATTTTGGCAGTAGTAGTATTTTTTATATCCTTGTTTTTAATTAAAATTCTATCTAAAATAGCATTTTTTAAGAAATATGCGATGTAGGTAGTTTGAATACAAATTAATAACAGACTACTTTTGGATGGCTCAAAATTGATTGAGTTGGATGGATATTTATAAATTTAAATTTGACTTTTGCACCTTTTATATCTTTTTATCCAACTCTTCAACAGGTAAAATTTTTAAAACAATTCTATATAATAGATAAAACAAAACAAATGTTAAAATTAAAATATAATCACTGTCTTTGTCTGTCTTTAACGCAGAAATTAAAATAAAATTTATTAGAAATATATAAAAAATCCAAAGATATTTTACATTAAACATAAAAATCTTTTCAAATTTATTTTTTATTTTATATTCTGTATGACAACATTCACACATACTTTTATACACGCCCAAAATAGCTGGGTATTTAGAAGTTGCAATTGATATTTTTGAGCCGCATTTTTTACATTTTTTTGGAAAGAATTTAATATTTTTATATTTTGTTTTATATGGAACCCAGTAAATCAACCCTAGAAACAACCTTAAAAGTAGAAAAAATATTGCAGTTGCAATTATCCAAATTTCTAAGCCAAATTTTGCCGGAAATATATAATCTATTGCCAAAACTATTAAAATTATATGTAGCCAAAAAACAGACCCAACAAACCATTCCAAAACAAACATACAAGCAGGACTAATGCCATGAACCAAACCGCATTTACTACATCTTGCACATATGGTACCAAAGATGTAATCACTTATAGAATTACATTTTTTTATTTTATTTCCACAAATTTCACATCTTTTGTAAAGAAATCCCATTTGTTTTTTCCTAGCGACACAGATTTATAATTTTAAAAAATTATAAATCTTTTCATTTATTTATCTTTATTTTTAAATTTAAAATTTAAATGCAATGAAGAAATTATATAACTTTGTTTCTTAAATTTGGATGTTTTTATTTTGCCTTGTATGGTAAATTTCATTTATCAGTGTTATTTTAATTTGGTATCTATACATTAAAATTATAATTTATTTTTAAGAATTTGTGTATTAGTTTTAAATAGAAATTTAAAACCAAAATGGCAGCCAAAACTGCCATTTTTACTATTTTACATTTATTTTTATATTGTTTTCATCAGCATCTATTACTATCTCATCGCCACTTTTTATCTCATCTTTGAGTATCATCTCAGCTATCTCATCTTCAACCAACTCATACATTGCTCTTCTTAGCGGTCTTGCACCAAACTCAGCGTCATATCCAACACTTGCGATAAGTTTTTTGGCATTTTGAGTTAGAGTTGCTTTTATCTCTCTTTCCAATAGCTTGCTTTGTAACGACTTGAACATAATATCTACTATTTTTACTAAATTCTCCTCTTTTAAAGGATTAAATACGATGATATCATCAAGTCTATTTAAAAACTCAGGCTTAAAATAGCTTTTCAAAGCAGTCTTAACAAGCTCATCTCTTTTTTCTCTGTCACCACTGAATTCCATAATTTCATTTGAGGCGATATTTGAAGTTAAGATTATAATTGTATTTTTAAAATCAACTGTAACGCCCTTATTATCAGTCGCTCTACCATCATCTAAAATTCCAAGCAAGATATTAAAAACATCTTTATGAGCCTTTTCTATCTCATCAAAAAGCAAAACCGAATAAGGCTTTCTTCTAACAGCCTCGCTAAGTTGTCCGCCCTCATCATATCCAACATATCCAGGAGGTGCTCCAAGAAGTCTTGAGACACTATGACGCTCCATATATTCGCTCATATCAAAGCGTATCATCGCCTTTTCATCATCAAACAAAAACTTAGCCAAAGCCTTTGCCGACTCAGTTTTTCCAACTCCAGTAGGCCCTAAAAACAAAAAGCTTCCAATCGGCCTATTGGCACTTGAAAGACCTGCTTTATTTCGCTTTATTGCTCTTGCTAATGCATGAAGTGCCTCATCTTGCCCTACAACACTCTCTTTTAAATGCTCTTCAATATTTAGGTATTTTTCTTTCTCACTAGTTAGCATTTTAGCTACACTAATTCCAGTCCATTTGCTTAAAATTCCAGCTACTAAATTCTCATCAACCTCATTCTTTAAAAGTGTCCCGTTTTCTTGCATTTTTGCCCATTTTTCTTCAAGAGCTTTTATTTCATTTTCTTTAGCAGGAATTTTTCCATACTCTATCTCAGCAGCTTTGTTTAGATCTCCATTTCGCCTAGCCATCTCAGCTTCATTTTTTAAACTATCAACGCTTTTTTTAGCATCACTTATAGAGCTAAATACCTTTTTTTCGTTTTCAAATTGCGAATTTAGGGCATTTTTCTTTTCATTTAAATTTGCTAGTTCTTTTTCTATCTCATTAAGCCTTGTTTCGTTCTTTTCTTTATCTTCCATTTTTAAGGCTTCTTTTTCAACCTGCAAAGTTACAATTTCTCGCTTTATTTTTGCTAACTCAAAAGGCTCACTTTCTATCTGCATTTTAAGCTCAGCTGCTGCCTCATCGATCAAATCTATAGCCTTATCTGGTAAAAATCTGCCTGAGATATAGCGATCACTTAACTTTGCAGCTGCAACCAATGCGCTATCAGTTATGCTAACATTGTGATGAACTTCAAGACGCTCTTTGATACCTCTTAAAATTTGCAAAGCTTCATTAACACTTGGCTCACCGACATTTACAGGCTGAAAACGGCGCTGCAATGCTGCATCTTTTTCAAAATATTTTCTATACTCTTTTAGTGTTGTTGCACCGATTGTGTGAAGCTCACCTCTTGCAAGAGCTGGTTTTAGTATATTTGCCGCGTCCATACTTCCTTCACTTGCACCTGCTCCTACAATTGTGTGGATTTCATCTATAAATAAAATGACATTTTTTGCTTTTACAACTTCATCAATAACCGCTTTTAGTCTATCTTCAAACTCTCCACGATACTTTGCACCTGCAATTAATGCACTCATATCAAGAGCAATTAATTTTTTGTTTGCAAGGCTTGTTGGAACATCATTTTTTACTATTTTTTGAGCTAGACTTTCAACAATTGCAGTTTTTCCAACACCTGGCTCACCAAGCAAAATAGGATTATTTTTAGTTTTTCTTATTAAGATTTGCATAACTCTTTGAAGTTCTTCATCTCGTCCAATAACAGGATCTAGCTTACCCTCTCTTGCCCTAGCTGTTAAGTCGATACCGTATTTTGCCAAACTATCCATTGTCTCATCAGCAGTTTTTGAGTCAATCTTTTGCCCTGCTCTTAACTTTTCAAGCTCTTTTTTAAACTCCAAAATATCTATAAATTTAGACAAAATTTCGCTGTATGGCTTGCTGTTTGCATTTGCCAACAAAAATGTATCAACTGAGATAAAACTATCTCCCATACTATTCATTAGCCCCTCTGCTCTATCAAGATCGTGCATAAATTCATTTGAAATTTTTACATTATCTTTGGTAACATTTGAGCTTGTAGGAAGCTTGTTTATGTTGCTTTTTATCTCTAGCTCCAACGCCTCTTTTGATATATTTTTTAAATTCAGTATTTGATTTAAAATCGATGAGCTATCGCTTACCTGCCCCCATAGAAAGTGAAGAGCAGAAACGTTGCTATTTTTTGCATGAATTGCAAGCGAAAAGGCGCTTTCTATTGATTGATACATATTTGAGGTAAGTTTTTCAAATATATTTGCCATTTTCTCCTCCATTTGCCATTTTTAATGGTTGATTTATTAAGATATTTTGATTATACACTCATTTTATTAAGATATTTATCTTATTTTTATAAAATAGAGATTAAAATTTAGCAAGAAAAGAATTGGAGAGTTATTTGAAGAAAAATAGATTATCTTTTGGATTTGGTTTTGTTATTGCAGTCCTACTTACAATGGGCTTTCATTTAAATTTAGTTGCCAAGAGTGATACTACAGAAAAAGAGCAGCCAACTCGCCTTGAGTCTTTGGCAAAACTTACAAAGGTTATAGGAATAGTTGAGAACTATTACGTTGATGAGTTGGAACTATCAGAAGTTGTAGATAAGGCGATATCAGGACTTCTTTCAAATTTGGATGCTCACTCAAGTTTTATGGATGAAAAGGGCTACAAAGAGACAAAAATACAGACAAAAGGTGAGTTTGGCGGACTTGGCATAACTGTTGGTATGAAAAATGGCGCATTGACAGTTATAGCACCTATCGAAGGAACTCCTGCAGATAAGGCTGGAGTTAAACCAAATGATGTTATTTTGCGTATAGATGGCAACTCAACTATAGAAACAACTCTTGATGAAGCTGTAAATAAAATGAGAGGCGAGCCAAAAACTCCAGTTACCATAACTATCGTAAGAGAGGGCGAGGTAAAGCCTTTTGATATCAAAATCATAAGAGATATTATAAAGGTCGAGTCAGTCTATGCAAAAGAGATAGAAGATAATGATATTTTATACTTAAGAGTTACAAATTTCGATCAAAAGGTCACAAGTCAAACTAAAAAATTCCTAGAAGCAAACAGAGATAAAAAAGGTATTATTTTAGATCTTAGAAACAACCCTGGCGGACTTTTAGATCAGGCAATTGGACTTGCAAATTTATTTATAGATAGTGGTGTTATTGTCTCACAAAAGGGACGAAATGAGAGCGAAAATATCGTCTATGAGGCAAAGAAAAATTTAAAAATATCCGATCAACCTATGGTTGTTTTGATAAATGGTGGAAGTGCGAGTGCTAGTGAGATAGTAAGTGGAGCTTTGCAAGATCATAAAAGAGCTGTCATAGTAGGACAAAATAGCTTTGGTAAAGGAAGCGTTCAAGTGATTCTTCCGATAGATAAAAAAGAAAAAGAGGCTCTTAGATTGACAATTGCAAAATACTATCTACCAAGCGGTAAGACAATTCAAGCTGTTGGTCTAAAACCTGATATCGAGGTATTTCCCGGCAAGGTTCCAAACAGCTCAAGTCAGTTCACCATCAAAGAGGCGGACTTAAAAAAACATCTTGAAAGCGAACTTACAAAGATAGATGATAACAGTAGCAAGAAAGATAAAAAAGAAAAAGAGTCAAAAAACCTAATCACAGCCGAACAGATAAATGATGATATTCAACTTAAAACTGCAATAGATACAATTAAAATACTAAACTTAAAATAAAGGAGAAGTGATGAAAGCTACCAAAAAAGAGATGATCTATGAGGGTAAAGGCAAGAAAATGTGGTCAATAAATGAGAGTAATGATTTTTTAATATCTGAATTTAAAGATGATCTTACTGCATTTAATGGTGAAAAAAAGTCAAAAGAGGCTGGAAAAGGTGCACTAAATAACAAAATAAGCACTCAAATTTTTAAGCTACTTGAAGAAAAAGGTGTAAATACCGATCTTGTTGAGATTATAGATGACAACAATCAACTTGTTAAAAAATGCAGCATAATCCCACTTGAAGTTATTGTAAGAAACGTAGCAACAGGCAGTCTTACAAAGAGACTAAATATCAAAGAGGGAACTATACTTCCATTTGCACTTGTTGAGTTTTGCTATAAAAATGATGAGCTTGGAGATCCTATCTTAAATGATGAACATTGCCTTATTTTGAATGCTGTAAAGAGCGAAAATGACCTAGTTCGCATAAAAGATATGGCTAGACAGATAAATAAAATATTGGTTAAGTTTTTCGACGAAAGAGAGCTTAGACTTATTGACTTTAAGGTTGAGTTTGGAAGAGATAAAGATGGAAATATCATCTTAGCCGATGAGATAAGCCCAGATAGCTGCAGATTTTGGGACAAAAACACCAACGAAAAACTAGACAAAGATAGATTTAGACAAGGTATTGGAAGTGTTAAAGTTGCCTATGAAGAGGTTTTAAAAAGAATAATGAGCAAGGCAAAATAGATGAAAGCAGTTATTAACATAAAACTTAAAGATGGTATTTTAGATCCTGCTGGAAAAGCTGTCCTGCAGGCGCTCAAATCCAAAGGCAACAAAGATATCAAAGATGTAAGAATTGGCAAGCAGATAGTTATAGAGCTAAATCCAGCTACAGACAAAGAGAGTGCAAAAGCAGCTCTTAAAAAAGCTTGTGAAGAGTTCTTAGCGAACACCGTAGTTGAAGAGTATGAGATAGTCTTATGAAAGTAGCAATTATAACTTTTTTAGGGACAAATTGCGATAGAGATATGGAGTATGCTTTTAAGCTACTTGGCGCCAAAACTCAGTTTATTTGGCACACAAGCAGAGAAAAGATAGATGCTGACTTGGTTGTCTTGCCCGGTGGCTTTAGTTATGGGGACTACCTAAGAAGTGCCGCCATAGCAAAGCTTACTCCAGTCATAGAGCCACTTCTTGATTATGCAAAAAAAGGTGGTTATATTCTGGGAATTTGCAATGGTTTTCAACTACTTTTAGAGTTAAGACTTTTAAAAGGTGCCATGATAAAAAATAAAGAGCTTGATTTTATCTCTAAATTTTTAAATTTAAAAGTTATCAATAACGATAACAAACTCTTAAAAAACTTTAAAAAAGATGAGATTATCCAACTTCCTATAGCACACGCTGATGGCAACTATTTTATAGATGATGATGGCTTAAAAAAACTCTATGACAAAGAACTGATACTTCTAAAATACTGCGATGAACATGGCAATGAAACAGCACCAAACGGCTCACGCGATGCTATAGCAGGAATTTGTGATGAAAAAAAGAAAATCTTTGGTCTTATGCCGCATCCAGAAAGAGCGGTAGAAGAGATTTTAGGCTATGTTGATGGCATTAGGATGCTTAAAGGGCTAATTTGAGAAAAGCCCTTTTTGCCATTGCCGCGCTTTTTGTTGCTGCATTTGCCACAGATCCTCTGCTAGAGCTTAGACCTCAAAGCAACGATGAGATTATAAATAGCTCCAAATCGCCCAATATAAATGAGCTAATAAACATAACTCCAAGCGATGAAGAGAATTTAAACATCGATGAGTCTAAAATTTATCAAGAGCCAGAGAAAACTAAACTACTTCTCTCACTTTCAAATATCCCAAGAACTCTCTATCTAAATGAGATTTTTAATGTAGTATTAAGTGGCAATATACAGCAAGATATCGACGCTACTCCACTGCTTACTATCAACAAAAACAGCTCACTTATATGGCTAAACAAAGATAATTTTAGCTGGCAAAAAGATGGCAATGTCTATAAAACAACACTTTGGTTTGAGGGATTAGACGAGAGTGCAAAGATAGAGAGCATTAAAATGGAGCTAATAAAAAATGGCGAGCTTTTTCAAGATGCCACCATTAGCTTCAATATGCCAACCTTTAAAAAACTTGATGGTCCCAAAAACTACTCTCATAGTGTTGCAAATAGACTCTGGGTAAAGAGTCATAAGGTTTCTAGGTTTGATGAAAACTCCAACCTCTTAACCGTTGAAATTGGCTCGCTAAATACCAACCTTTCAACCTTTTTTATAGATGATAAACGCATTATAAAACAGGGCGTTGAGTCAATTAGAGGCGGCATAGGAAAAGAGAGCGGATATTATTTTGCAGTCATTCCAAAAGAGATGGATGAGTTTAGCTTTTCCTACTTCAACCAGATAACAACCAAATTTGAGCAGATAAATTTAAAGATAAATTTAGAACTAGAAACTCTAAGCACTCAAAGCGGACTAAACCCAAAAGAGAACTCATTTGTCTTTTATAAATTTATCACTATCTTAACTATCATTGGTATTTTTATCGTTATGGCGATAATTGCAAGAAACACAACGCCACTTATCTTTGCCGTGCTTTTAGCTATCTACCTACTCTACTCTCAAACAAATTATGAAAAAATAGTTGTTTTAAAAGATAGTCAGATTAGAATACTGCCACTTGAAAACTCAACCATTTTTTACCTTACACCAAAAGATGAAAAGGGAGAAATTTTGGCTAAAAATGGGGATTATATCAAGATTTTACTAGACAACAATATAATTGGCTGGATAAAAAAAGAGAGAGCTAAAGAGTAAATTTAAAGACTCTTTTGCGTGTGTTCAAGAGATAAATTTATCTAAATTTCAGCCGTTTGTTTTGTTGGATATAAAGATAGTTGATAGTAACACTATCAATATTTGACAAATATTAATCACTTTGTGCTATACTCTGCTAATTAAATTTAGGAGAATGATATGGAACAAAAAGAAAAAAACAAAATAGAAAATTTTGAGTTTCAAACAGAGGTCAATGAACTTTTGTCACTGATGATTCACTCGCTCTACTCAAACAAGGAAATTTTTTTAAGAGAACTTATCTCAAATGCCTCCGATGCGCTTGATAAGTTGCACTATCTAACGCTTACTGATGAGAGATATAAAAAGCTCACCTACACGCCACGTATCGATATCTCTACCGACAAAGAGGCAAAAACACTAACCATAAGTGATAATGGTATTGGCATGAGCAAAGATGAACTCATCTCAAATTTAGGAACCATTGCAAAAAGT
Organism: uncultured Campylobacter sp.; assembly: GCF_947255105.1. Classification (GTDB taxonomy): domain Bacteria; phylum Campylobacterota; class Campylobacteria; order Campylobacterales; family Campylobacteraceae; genus Campylobacter_B. The sequence goes on along the minus strand of NZ_CAMYFP010000006.1, from coordinate 55,717 downwards.
GGCACAAAAAACTTCATAAAAGAGTTAAGTGGTGATGCCAAAAAGGACTCCAATCTCATCGGTCAGTTTGGAGTTGGCTTTTATGCAGCCTTTATGGTAGCTAGCAAAATCAATGTCACTAGCAAAAAGCCTTTGGAAAAAGAGGCATATGAGTGGAGCAGTGACACTACAAACTTTACTATCAAAGAGTGCAAAAAAGAGAGCTTTGGAACAACTATAACACTATTTTTAAAAGATGATGAGTTTTTGGACCAATACAACATAGAGTCAATTATAAAAAAATACTCAAATCACATCCCCTATCCAATCTTTATGGATAAAAGCAACTATATCCCACCAAAAGAGGGAGAGAAAGATGGAAAAACAGAGATAGTAAATAGCCAAATCAACAAAGCCTCAGCCCTTTGGAGAATGCCAAAACAAAATTTAAAAGAGCAGGATTATTTTGACTTTTATAAACAAATTAGTCACGATAGCAACGATCCACTTTTATACATTCACACCAAAGCAGAGGGAATGGTCGAGTATCAAACACTATTTTTCATACCAAGTGTTGAGCCTTTTGACCTCTTTCGTGCCGACTATCAAAGTGGTGTGAAGCTCTATGTAAAAAGAGTCTTTATAACCGATGATGAAAAAGAGCTTTTGCCATCTTACCTTAGATTTGTAAGAGGGATAATTGATGTTGAAGACTTGCCCTTAAATGTAAGTCGTGAGCTACTTCAAGATAACGCCATCATGCGAACTGTAAAAGAGCAAAGCATCAAAAAAATCCTAAGCGAGCTTAAAAAAACTCAAGAAAGCGATATGGATAAGTTTAAGAAATTTTACACTCTCTTTGGCAAGGTCCTAAAAGAGGGACTTTATGGTTTTAGTCCAAACAAAGACGATATCCTAAAACTCTGCCTCTTTAAGTCGAGTTTAAAAGATGAGCCAATCACCCTAGATGAGTATAAGAAAAATATGCAAAAAGAGCAAAAAGAGATCTATTATATCGCAGGAAAGAATGCAAAGATATTGAAAAACTCGCCACTACTGGAGCAGTTTAATCAAAAAAATATTGAAGTTTTGCTCTACGATGATGAGATAGATAGTATCGTTATGCCGATGGTTATGAACTATGATGGCACACCTTTTAAAGCAGTAAAAGAGGTTGAGTTAGAAGAGGAGAAAAAGGAGTATAGCAGTGATGAAAAGGCGCTACTTGCCAAACTAAATGAGAGTTTAAAAGAGAGCGTAAAAGAGGTGCGATATACCACCAAACTAGACTCATCGCCTGCATGCCTTATTTTTGACAAAAATGATCCAGACTTTGCGACACAACAACTTCTAAAGCAAATGGGGCAAGATATTGGCTCAATCAAGCCTATTTTAGAGCTAAATCCAAACCACGAAATAGTAAAAAAGCTCCAAAAAGATGAGCTAGGACTATCCAAAAATGCAAATATCTTGTTAAATATCTGCAAAATTCAAGAGGGCATTGAGCTAGAAGATCCAACTACTCTTGCAAAAGAGTTAAGCGATCTACTTTTAAAATCTCTTTAATAAAGTTTAGGGGCAAAAGCTCCTAAACTCTTAAATTTCAACTTTAAATTTTTAATCTATCTTTTAAATTTCAATTCTTAATCTTAAATTTCAATTCTTAATCTTAAATTTCAATTCTTAATCTTAAATTTCAATTCTTAATCTTAAATTTCAACTTTAAATTTCAACTTTAAATTTCACTCTTAAATTTTAACTTTCAGTTTTCAACTCTAAATTTCAAATTTCACTTTTAAATTTATACCAAAGGTTTTATAAAATTTTCACTTCTAAAAAGCTTGCATTTTTTATCATAAAGCTCAAAAAGTAGCTCTTCACTCATCTCTTGCGGCTTAGTGACAAACAAAACTCTTCCCTCTTTTAGTCCGATTATCTCATCGCCAAACCACAAAGCGTGATTTGGATCATGTGTGCAAACTATGACCGTCTTTGTCTTTGATATCTCTTTTACAATCTTATAAAACAATATTTGATTTTTAAAATCAAGCGCTGAAGTTGGCTCATCCAATATCATTATAGGGGCGTTTTGAACTATTGCTCTTGCTATAAAAACTAGCTGTCTCTGTCCGCCACTTAAATTCATCGCTATCTTATCCTTTAGATGAATTATCCCAACTCTCTCAAGCGCGTTGCAAGCAAGCTCTATATCCTCTTTTTTGTGAAAAAGCCCGCCTCTTAACTCAAGCGCTCTTCCCATAAGAACGATCTCTAAAACCGTAAAAGAGAAAGTTGGATTGCTCTGCTGAGCAACATAAGAGATCTGCCTTGCCATCCATGCGTGAGTTTTGTCTGTAATATCTTCTCTGTTTATCTCAATAGTGCCGCCATTTGGCTTAAGAAAGTTCATAATACATTTAAAAAGAGTGCTTTTTCCACTTCCATTTGCGCCAAGCAGGCAGTAGAGTTGGTTGTTTTTGCAACTAAAACTAACCGAATTTAAGACACTTTTTTTGCCATATGAAAAAGAGAGCTCTTTTACATCTATCATCTTAATAGCTCCTCTTTTTTATCTCTAATAAGCCATATCAAAAATGGTGCTCCAAGTATCGAAGTGATGATACCTACTGGAATTTCAGTTGGGGTTAGAGTTCGTGCGATAGTGTCACAAACTACCAGATAAATGGCACCCAAAAGCCCACTTAGTGGCAAAACCCATCTATTGTCTGCTCCTATTAAAAGCCTTGTAGCATGAGGCATCATAAGTCCAATCCAAGCAATAATCCCTACATTTGCAACAGACAAAGCTGTAATAAGCGTAGCTAAAGCTATAAAAAAGAGCTTGTTTATCTCAGGATTTATCCCCAAAGTCTTTGCCTCAATATCTCCAAGAGAGAGCAAATTTAGGCGATAACTAAAGATAAAAAGTAGGCAAAAGACTATAAAAAGGACTCCAAAAAGTATGGCAACATCTTTTAAATTTGAGTAGTAAAGTCCGCCCATTATCCAAAAAGTTATCTCTCTAAGTCCAGTATCATCGCTTACATACTTCAAAATCGAAACCAAAGCTGAAAAGATAGAGCCAATTATAACTCCACTCAAAATCAAAGCAACAACCGGCGTCCCATCTCTGCCTTTGGCTAAAAAATAGGCCAAAAATACTGCAAAGATAGAGAAAGCAAAGGCAAAAAGTCCCATAAACTTAAGAGCAAATATAATTGCAAATGAGGCGCCAAAAGCAGCGCCAGAAGAGGCTCCCAAGATAAATGGCTCAACTAGTGGATTTCTAAAACAGCCTTGATAGACAGCGCCAGAAAGTGCAAGAGCAAAACCAACTAAGATAGCCATCAAAATTCTAGGGAGTCTTATGTCATAAACTATGACCTTATCCATCTTTTTATACTCGCCCAAATTTAGACCAAAAATCTCATTGGATAAGACATTTTTTATGGTAGTTGCCGATATCTCATAGTTACCAGCAACTAGCCCATAAAGTATCGCAAAGACCAGCAAAGCAACGACAATAGAGAGTATTAAAAACCTTTTTGTCATTAAAAATCTGTCTCAACAGCCCAGTCAAGTATCTGATGGCTTCTTAGAGCAACTGCTGTTTCATCATCTACGCCATAGACATCTTTGTAAAATTTAAGTGCAAACTCATGGACTTTGATATCACTAAAAAGCTTTGGATAGGCAGCTTTTGCGATGATTAGCATATCTAGCGGATACTCAACTCTTCTAGAGCAATTCATCGGCGACCAAGGCATTGCATAGACTCTTTTCTCTTTTACAGCTTTTAGTTCGCTAAGCAAGGTAAAATCAGGTGACTCATAAAGCTCTCTTGGTGGATGATAGCCATTTGAGGTTGGAAGAATGATAACATCAGGATCAAGTGCATAAATTTGCTCTGCATTTAACATAACATTTGTGCCATTGTGCGTAAAGGCGTTTTTGGCATTGGCTATCTTCTCTATGATATAGGACTCTGGCGTATCTATGCCATTTACAAGCCCTACTCCACCCTTTTTTCTAACAGATGGTGAAAGTCCGATATAGAGCATAGTTGCCCTCTCTTTGATATCTTTTGTTCTTGCTTTGATGAGCTCTTCTGTGCTATGCAAATAGTCATAAAGTCGCAAAGCACGCTCTTTTTGCCCAAATATATCGCCAATAACTGCTATCTCATCTCTCATAGTTGAGAGATCTGATCTTTTATAATATGATGGCGAGTAGATAACAGCCAAATTTAGCCCTAAATTTTCTATAGTTTTTATCGCCTGCTCCGTATTTGCCGCATTGCCACCTCTTATGGTACAATCGCCTACTCTAAGAATGACTAAGTCAGGATTGTTTTTGGCAAGCTCTTCATAGTTTATGATATTGCCTTGAGGCGAGTTTATACATGGAAGCTCATCTAACCAAGGGTGAAGATACTTCATAGTATTCCAACCGCTAAGAGTGTATTTTTCGCCACTTACTGTTTCAAAGTTGTATTTATAGTCTCTTTTCATACTCCAAGAGCCGATAACTTTAACTTTGTCAATAACTCCAAGGTGTGTCATCACCCCTTCAACAAAGCCATCATCTATAGTTGCAACACTTTTTAATGGCTCTTTTATCTCAACCTTAACGCCTCTCATATCGACTATCTCAAAGCCAAATAGTATAGTTGCGCTAAAAAATAGAGCTAACAAAATTTTTTTCATCTCAATCCTTTAAATTTATGTAGAGCTTATTGTATAAAATGTTTGCTTAAAAGTTGTAGAAAAATATTATCTCAAAGGATAAATGCTTTAAGTGGGTCAAATTTGGCTATATCTTAGGAATTGCCTCGATGAGAGTTTTTGTAAATTCATGCTGTGGATTTTCAAATATCTCTTCTGTAGTTCCCCTCTCAACTATCTTTCCAAGTTGCATAACCAAAATTCTATCACTTATGTGTCTAACTACGCCAAGATCATGGCTAATAAAAAGATATGTCAGCCCAAACTCCTCTTGCAAATCCAACAAAAGGTTTAAAACTTGCGCTTGAATACTTACATCAAGTGCGCTTACTGGCTCATCACAAATTATAACTTCAGGCTTTAAAATAAGAGCTCTTGCAATACCTATACGCTGCCTTTGACCGCCACTAAACTGATGTGGATAGCGCTCATACCACTCCTGTTTTAAACCCACTTTTTGCATAATGGCCAAAACCTCTTCTTTGATCTCTTTTTTGTTTAAATTTGAGTTTAGCTCCAAAGGCTCGGCTATGATTTTACCCACTTTCCAACGTGGATTTAGACTTGAGTAGGGATCTTGAAAGATGATCTGAACGCTTTTTCTAAACTCTTTTAGCTCTGAGCCTCTAAATTTGGTTCTATCTTTTTGCTTAAACAATATCTTGCCATCAGTTGGATTGTCTATACCAATAAGAAGCTTTGCAGTGGTGCTTTTGCCACAACCACTCTCACCAACTATACTTAAAATCTCGCCCTTTTTTAGCTCAAAACTAATGTCATCAACCGCCTTAATTGGGGCTTTTTTAAAAAATCCATCTTTAACAATAAAATATCTCTTAAGGTTTTCTATCTCAAATAAATTCATCTTATCTCTTTTTTAAAGCTCAAATAATCTACATTTTCATCAACAAAATCAAGTCGTTGCTTTGGCTTTTTTGCCTCTGGAATAGCGCCAATTAGGGCTTTTGTGTAGGGATGTCTAGGGTCATATAAAACATCTTTTGCACTTCCAGTCTCAACTACAACGCCTTTATACATAACAGCAATATTATCAGCAATGCCGCTAACTACGCCAAGATCGTGAGTTATCAACAAAATTGACATATTATGCTCATTTTGTAGCTCTTTCATAAGCCTAATAACCTCTGCTTGTATAGTTACATCAAGCGCTGTTGTTGGCTCATCGGCAATGAGTAGCTTTGGCTTGCAAACCATCGCTTGAGCGATCATAACTCTTTGTCTTTGTCCACCACTTAGCTTAAATGGATACTCTTTTGCCCTTTGCTCAGGATTTTTAATCTTGACCATCTCAAGACTCTCAATTATCTTTTTTTTATGCTCTTTTTTGCTTAAATGTGGCTCATGTATCTTTAATACTTCGCCTATTTGATAGCCGATAGTTAAGCTTGGATTAAGACTAGTCATTGGCTCTTGAAAAATCATAGAAATTTGCGATCCTACTATCTTTTTTAACTCCTTTTTACTTAGAGTCAAAAGATCTCTATCATTAAAATAAATTTCACCACTATTTATAATAGCATTTTCGTCCAAAAGTCCCATTATAGAAAGGCTAGTGACACTTTTGCCACTTCCACTCTCGCCAACAATACAAAGAGTTTTATTCTCCTCTAAAGTAAAATCAATAGCTTTTACTGCGTCAATTAAGCCATAATCACTTCTAAAAGAGACACTTAAATTTCTAACATCTAAAAGCACTATCTACTCCTTAACTTCGGATCTAGGGCATCGGTTAGTGCATCTCCGATGAGATTAAAGCCTAGCACTGTCAAAAAGATAGCAAGTCCAGGATAGAGTATCATCCAGTAGGCTGTGGTGATGTATTGAAGCGAATTTGAAAGCATTGAGCCCCACTCTGCCAATGGCGGTTGTGCTCCAAGTCCCAAAAAGCTAAGCCCAGCGGCCTCCAAAACTGCACTTGCAAAACCCATTGTTGATTGGACTATTATTGGGCTTAAGCAGTTTGGAAGTATGATAAAAAGCATAAGTCTAAGGTCGCTACTTCCATTTATCCTAGAGGCTGTAACATACTCTTTTTCTTTTTCTGCCATGACACTTGCTCTAATAACTCTAGCATAAGTTGGAATTCCAACAATTCCTATGGCAATCATCGCATTATAGAGGCTAGGTCCCAAAATGGCAACTATAACAATAGCTAGCAAAATAGCTGGAATTGCTAGCATAATATCAACAATTCTCATCACCACCAAATCAACTTTGCCACCATAATAGCCAGAACTAAGACCTAAAATAAGTCCAAAAAAGAGTGAGATAACTACAGAGATGACGCCAATTAAGATAGAAACTCTAGTTCCATAGACAATTCTACTAAAAAGATCCCTTCCAAAATCATCCGTCCCAAGGATATGCTTAAAACTTCCATTTTCTCCATAAAATGGCTCAATTAAACGTTGTGAAAGATCTTGCACATATGGATCATAAGGGGCTAAAAATGGTGCAAAGATAGCTGAGATAATAAGACCAAGTGCTATAAAAAGTCCAAAAAGTGCAAAGTAATTTTTCTTAAATTGTAATACCAACTGACCAAACATTAGCTAAGCCTTATTTTTGGATTGATAACTGCATAGAGCAGATCTGTGAGTAAATTTATAACTACAAAAAGAGTTGCTATAATAAGCGTTGCTGACTGAATGATAGGAAAATCTCTTTGATAGACTGCATTTACAAGCCACTTTCCAACACCTGGCCAAGAAAATGTTGTCTCAGTCAAAATCGCACCAGCAAACAAAGAGCCAAACATAAGTCCGATAATGGTGACAATTGGTATCATAGCGTTTTTTAAAGCATGTATCATTATAACTCTAAAGTTACTACACCCCTTTGCCTTAGCAGTTTTTATGTAGTCTTCTTTTAACACATCGCTCATGCTAGAGCGGCTCATTCTTGCAATGATTGCCATAGGGATAGTTCCAAGTGCAATAGCTGGAAGTATGAGATGTTTAAGCGCATCAACAAATGCCTCTTTATCGCCTGCCAAAAGTGTATCTATAAGATAAAATCCAGTTACTTGATCTACATAAAACTCATATCCAAGTCGTCCCGAAACAGGAAGCCAACCAAGTTTAATACTAAAAAAGTAGATAAGCATCAGACCAAGCCAAAAAACAGGCATAGAAACTCCCGCCAAAGCTACAAACATAGAGCTATAATCAAACAGACTATATCGCTTCACAGCCGATATTATGCCCGCGCCAATTCCTATGATGATAGCAAAAAACATAGCAACCAAACTAAGCTCAACTGTAGCAATAAAGCGCTCTTTAAACTCAGCCAAAACTGGCTCTTTGGTTTTTATGGAGTTGCCAAAATCGCCTTTTGATATGTTTTTGATGTAGGTTGCATATTGCTCATATAGAGGTTTATCAAGTCCTAAATGTGCTCTTAACTCCTTAACACTCTTTTCTGTAGCATGTTCACCAAGGAGAGCGAGTGCTGGATCGCCCGGTATTAGGTGAATCATAGAAAAAACTAGCACCGTAATACCAAAAAGCGATGGCACCGCCCACAAAATTCTTTTTAAAATGTATTTAAACATTATTTGTCTAACCAAACCTTATGAAATCTCTTTTTACCAACAGGGTCGATTTTGAAGCCATTTACAAATTTTTGCATAGGCTGAATTAGAACTGAGTTGGCCAAAGTAACCCACGGAACTTCATTTGCAAAGATAACTTGAGCCTCTTTGTAAAGTTCATCTCTCTTGTTATGATCGCTTGTCTCTTTTGCCTCGGTTATAAGTCTATTAAACTCATCATTATCCCAATAAGCATAGTTTTGTGCAGGCGCTCTAAGAGCGGCTTTGCTTAGTAAAACATATAAGAAGTTATCTGGATCGCCATTGTCTCCTGTCCAACCCATAAGGCACATATCATGCTCTAAATTTTTTATCTTTTCTAGATATGTTGTCCAGTCATAGCTAACTATTGTTGCATTGATACCAACTTTAGCAAGATCTGCTTGCATAGCCTCTGCAACCTTTCTTCCATCTGGCATATATGGTCTAGGAACTGGCATAGCATAGAGTGTTACATTAAAGCCATTTTCATATCCTGCCTCTTTTAGTAGCTCTTTTGCTCTGTTTGGATCATAGTCATATGTTTTTAAATTTGGATTGTATCCCCACATGCTAGGTGGCAATGGAGCATTTGTAACTTTACCAAAGCCCTCATAAACAGCATCAACTATAGCTTTTTTGTTTATAGCATAGTTGATAGCTTGTCTAACTCTAAGATCTTGAAACTCTTTTTTCTTATTGTTTAGCGCAAGATAGCCAACATTCATTCCTTCTTGCTCTACTAGCTTGATGTTTGGATTTTCTTTTAATTCTTTTACCTCTGCTGGATTTGGAAAGTCCATAATATGAATTTGTCCTGTTTTTAGCTCAGCAGCCCTAACTGAGTTGTTTGGTATAACTCTCATGATAAGTCTATCTACATAAGGTCTGCCATTCCAATACTCTTTGTTGGCAGTAAATATCATCCTATCATCTTTAATCCACTTTTGAAAGATAAATGGTCCAGTTCCTACAGGATAGCGGTTTATGTTGTCGGCTTTGTTATTTTTCAAAAGCTCATCTGCATAATCTTTTGAAAGTATTGAGGCAAAGTCCATAGCGATATTGGCTAAAAATGGAGCCTCTTTTTTCTTAAGGGTAAATTTAACTGTATATTTGTCAATCTTTACAACATCTTTTATGATGTTATCCATATCCATAGCTAGCCAATACTCAAACGCACCGCCAACTTTGTTGTAAGGATTGCTCTTGTCATACTGTCTTTTTATAGAAAAAACTACATCATCTGCTGTAAATTCTACCTTTTTCTTAAAATAGCTAGTTGGTGCAAAATATACGCCCTCACGTAGATAAAATGTATATTCAAGACCATCATCACTTATATCCCAACTCTTTGCTAAAGCAGGTTCAATCTCTGTTGAGCCATATTTAAACTGAACTAAGTTGTCATAAACTTGTGTTGAGCCATACAAACTCTCGCCATCAGTTGCGTGAGATGGATCAAGAGTTGAGCTATCGCCGCCTCTTCCAAAGACCAGTGTTCCGCCATATTTTGGCTCACTGGCTTCAAGACCAAGGCTTAAAACCAAAGCAAAAAATGCCAAAGCGACTTTTTTCATAAAACCTCCTTAAAATTTGATTGACTATTTTATCTAAAAGGATAAAAAACAATCCTTAATTTAGCACTTTCAAGCACAATAGTTAAATTTATCTCTCTATTTTATTTAAAATATCATCAACTATCTCTTTAGCGCCACCCAAATTTATACTCCCTTTAAGCCCACTACTCATCTTTTCAAGCGGAAGCTCTTTGATAGTTTTTAAGATGAGTTCTTTGGTAACATCTTGCTGTTCTATCACCTCTCCAAGCCCTTGCTCTTTTAGAAATTTAGCGTTGAAGTATTGATGATTGTTAGCAGCCAATGGATATGGTATAAAAATAGTTGGCAACAAAGCAGCACAAAGCTCCCAAACAGTGCTAGCTCCTGCTCTTGATATGGCGATATCTGCCTTTTGCAACTCATCTTTGATGTTCTTACTAAAAGCAAAAAGATTGACCTTTATGCCAAGTTTTTTATACTCATTTACCATCTCCTCATATTGTGCCTTGCCACACTGATGAGTTATAGAGATACCCATATTGGTCAAATTTGGCGCAAGTTGCAACGCCAAAGAGTTTATAAAAGAGGCCCCCTGAGATCCGCCTAAAAAGATGATATTTTTTAACTTGGTTCTTACTCTAGCTATCTTAAAAAAGGACTCTTGCACAGGATAGTTAAATGTAGCCTTGCCATAAGAGCTATAAAAGCCATCTGAGATATTTTTTAGAAGTCTGTTTAATCTTCCAACTACAAAGTTTTGCTCATGGACAAAGAGCTTGGCTCTAGCAAATTTAGCAGCAAAAGAGGCAGGTGCAGCACTATATCCACCCACACTTATGACGCAATCTACTCTTTCTTTTTTCAAAATCCTAAAGGCGCTAAAGGATAGTTTTATGATATTTAAGAGAGAAAAAACTTTGCCAAGCCCTTTTTTGTCCATTACTCCGCTACTTTCCAAAAAGTAACTTTTCACAAAAAGAGGGCTGTTTGCAAACCACTCTCTATCTTGCCCCTTAGTAGAGCCAATAAACAGACACTCAATATCTCTATTGTCTAGCTCACTTGCTAAGGATTTGGCGACCATTAGATGACCGCCAGTTCCACCACCTGTAATTGCTATTTTAAGTTTTTTCATGGTTCACTCTTTTTTTGTTTTGACATAGATAATATTAGCCCCACTGCGAAGCAAGATGCCAAGATATGAGTTCCGCCATAGCTCAAAAATGGCACTGCGATACCTTTTATCGGTATTATAGATGTTACTCCAAAACCATTCATCAAAAATGAAAACAAAAACATAAGTCCAATCCCCGCGCTAAATAGATAATAGACCCTATTTTTCTCTTTTAACATATCTGCGATAGAAAAAATTTGATACAAAAACAGAAAGAAAATAAACAAAACAGCGCCTATCCCAACAATGCCAATCTCCTCTATCATTCCAGATAAAACAAAGTCCGTATGAACCTCAGATAAAAATCCAAGCTTAAACATTCCCTCGCCAAGTCCTTGACCAAAAAAGCCGCCGTTATTTATGGCGTTGATTGAGTGACCTACTTGATAGGGCGCTTCAACATCATCAACTCTAAGCTTGTCAGCTACATTTGATGGAAAAAATGAGAGAATTACATCTTGACTTCCACTCCACCAAGACTCAACTCTTCTTATGCGGTGCGGACTTGTGACGATAAAGCCACCTAAAATAGTCGATGCAAAAAGCATGCCCAAAACTATAAATTTAAATGTAGTGCCAGCAAGTAACAGCATAAGCATAAAGACAATGACTAAAATCATCACCTGCCCTATGTCATTTTGTAACATTGCAACAATAAAAGAAGCAAAAAACAAAAGCAATAGATATGGCACCAATGTCTTAAACTCATCGCTCATAGTTGGCTTTTGATAGGTTATCTTGCGTGTAAAGCTCCATGCAAAAAAATAGATAAAACCTATTTTAAAAAACTCAACTGGCGATAGCGAAAATCCAGATATTCTTATCCATCTATAGGCGCCATTTACCTTTGTTACCATAGATTGTGGCATAAATGGCATAGTTACTATAAGTAGCGCTGTAATTATCAAAGCAGTAAAACAGATCCTAGAGATCCACTTTTGATTGCCCACAAAAGAGAGTAACCAAGCAAAAAAGAGTCCTCCAGCTCCAGCAATGAGTTGTTTTTTAAAAAAGTAAATTGAGCTATATCCATACTTTAGAGTTTCAAATATCGGAAGAGAGAGTGTAAAAACAATACCTATAGCAATAAGAGTGCTCATAAGAAAAAAGAGTCTTTTATTCATAGGGCGCTATCTAAATTTAGCCTGTTAAATTTATCCCAATATGGGTAAATTTGACCCATAAGTGGTGACAATTTGCCAATCACAAAATCTCCCTTTGTCCTTTGGCATTAATCTCTGACAAAACGCCCATCTCTTCTAACTGCTCCATGATGCTAGCAGCCCTATTGTAGCCAATTTTGAGTCTTCGTTGAAGATAGCTTATGGAGGTTTTATTTTCACTTAGCACAATGTTTTTTGCCTCTTCATAAAGCTCATCAAGCTCTGAGACATCACTACTTTCGCCATCTTTTGTCTCTTTTTGCGACTCCAAAAAGAGCTCATCATAGCAAGCGCCACCTTGAGCCTTAATAAACTCAACTATCTTAATAATCTCTTCCTCGCTTACAAAAGGCGCATGAAGCCTAACTGACTCATAGCCAGGAAGCTTTAAAAGCATATCGCCCCTACCCAAAAGTCCATCTGCACCCATCTCATCTAAAATAACCTTAGAATCAATCTTTTGGCTCACTCTAAAACTTATTCTAGATGGTAAATTTGCCTTTACAAAGCCAGTTACAACATCAACACTTGGACGTTGTGTTGCAACTATGAGATGAATCCCGCTAGCTCTTGCCATCTGTGCCAAACGCCCGATATAAAACTCAACATCCTTGCCACTTGTCATCATCAAATCAGCAAGCTCATCAATGATAACTACGATATAGGGCAATTTTTCAGCATCAGAGCCAAATTTAGCTATCTTTTCATTGTAATTTTCAATGTTTTTTGTCTTTGTTTTTGACATCAACTTATATCTTCGCTCCATCTCCAAAACCAAATTTGAAAGAGCACCAATCGCCTTTTTTGGCTCAGTTATAACAGGTGTTAAGAGATGGGGGATTTCATTATACATACTAAACTCAAGCATCTTTGGATCTATCATAAGAAGCCTTAGACTTTTTGGAGAGTTTCTATAAAGCAAGCTTAGAAGCATTGCATTTATCCCAACGCTCTTTCCACTTCCAGTAGTTCCTGCTATCAAGAGATGTGGAAGAGTTTTTAGATCTGTTACAAAAGGCTGCCCAACTATATCTTTGCCAAGAGCAACAGTTAGCGAACTTTTGGCTGACTTGAAAATATCACTATCTAAAATCTCTTTTAGATAGATAGTCTCTATCTGCTTATTTGGAATCTCAATACCAACAGCATTTTTTCCAGGAATTGGCGCTTGTATGCGAATAATCTTTGCCTTTAGCGCCATTGCAAGATCATCTTCAAGAGTTAAGATTTTTGATATTTTTATATGTGCGGCGGGTCTAAACTCAAAGGTAGTAACAACTGGGCCACTATAGGTCCTAACAACATCGCCATCTATTTTAAAGCGTTTCAACTTCTCAAGAAGATCGTAAATTTTTTTATCAATCTCCTTTTCATCAACTGCAATGGTCTGTTTTGGCGGATCTTTTAGAAATTTAAGCGGTGGAAGTTCAAAATCTTTTGGCTTTTCAACAGCCCCTTTTTCCAATGTATCTAAAATCTTTTTATTTTGCTCAACCTCTTTTAAATGTTGCACGCCGCCAAGTTTTAGAGGCTCTTTTGTTACAACTTCTACCTTTTTTTCATCTTTTGACTCACTTTTTGGCTCGCTATTGGTTGTTACAAATTTAGCACTTCCATCCTCTTTGTTAATAATAAGCTCTTCCTTTTCGCCATTTAGTGGTTTTATAGTTTTTATAACGCTCTCATCTGGCATATTTTCATTTTTTTGCTCCACAACTAAACTATCAGCTTTACTATCTTTTTTTTGTAAGAGTCTAAATTTCATAAATTTCAAAGAGCTGTTTTGGTCATAAAAAAGAACAAATGAAAGAGTTAGTAACATAAGCATAAAAACTATTATGCCAACTCTTCCTATAAAGTCCAAAAGTCCTAAAACTATCAACTCTCCAATGACACCTTTGCCGCCAACAAAGGCTTGAAGTATCAAAAGTGTGAAAAATAGTATCAATCCACCAAACAGAAGCTCCAAAGCTCTTAAGTTAAATTTGGTGATTTTTTTGTAGATAAAATAGAGTATAAAAACGGATAAAAAAGGATAGATATAGGCAATACTTCCAAAGAGCTTTAGGTTGTATCTGCCTATCGTTTTGCCAATTAGCCCCACCATATCGTAGTTTAGTGAGATAGTAGATATACCTAAAAATATAAAAAGTGCCGATATTATTATAAAAATAAATAGTCTAAAAATCATCAATCCTTTAACAAAAGTACAACTATAGTAAAAATAAAAGATAAATAGACCTAAATTTAGGTCTATTTTGACAATCTATGATTTTGCCGCGCTTCCAAGATCCCACATAGGCATAAAAATACCAAGAGCTAGAAGTATAACCATCGCTGCCATAACTACAAGAAGGATAGGCTCAACATAGGTTGAGATGTTGTCAATAATCTCATCAAATTTAAGCTTAAAATAGTTACTAACATTGGCAAGCATAGTCTCCAAACTACCACTTTGCTCGCCAGCACTAATCATCTGTATAAGCATGCTTTCATAATAACCAGTATTTCTTAGGGCATCGGTTAAGCTTACACCTTGCTCAACTGATGGCTTAACAGTTGAGAGTTTAAATTTCATATCTGTATTATCAACCATCAAAATTGCAGTATCTAGCGCATCGGCTATTGGAACTCCAGCTTTTACTAGCTCAGTAAAAATAAGGTTAAATCTAGCCATTGTAGATAAAAATGTAATTTTTCCAAGCAAATAGACCTTTAGAATATATTTATCCCAAAGTTTTTTAAACTCATCGCTCCTTTTATAGGCATTGATAAGTGCAAATATTGAAGCTACAAAAATCGCAAGCACCCAAATTCCATAGTTGCTAAGGACATACTCTATATTTAGAAGTATCCTTGTTGGAAGTGGCAAATTTGCACCAAGCTCTTCAAATATCTCCCTAAACTGCGGAACAACAAAGAGCATAAGTATCAAAAATGCGATAGCCAAAACAATCAATATAGTAATAGGATATCTCATCGCCTTTTTAAATTTCTGTTTATTCTCCCAAACCTCTTCAAGCATTTGAGAGAGCTTTGAAAGTGACTCTGCCATGTTACCTGTATTTTCACCCAAATTTATCATAGCTATCGTTATATCGCCAAGCTGTTCTTTAAATTTCTCAGTAGATTCAGTCAAGCTAAGACCAGAGTTCAAATCATCATTTAAGACAGAAAAAATATGCTTTAGCACCTTATCTTCGGAGGTATTTGCAACCTCTTTTATACTATCGTGTATAGAGATACCCGCATTTACCATAACAGAAAGCTGTCTTACAGAGGCAACCAAATTTGGTGTTTTAACCTTTCCACCAACTCCAAGAAGCCTTGTAACCTTTATAGAAAGGTCAGCAAATTGCTCATTTAGCGTAACTGGTTTTGTCTCTGCAATCTTGCTAAAAGAGCCTCGTCTTGAGAGATTTCTACCACCATAACGGCTCCTTGTTCCAAGCTGAACTCTCTGCCTTTGTTTATCTTTACCTTTTACATCAAATTCTATTTTTTTCATTCTCTTGCCACCCTATAGATCTCTTCTACACTAGTTGAGCCTTTTGCCGCTCTAATGATTCCATCATGAAACATATCAATAAAGCCCTCTTCGTATGCAACTTTTTTCATATCATCCTTTGACGCACCAGTTGCTATTAGACTTTGTAGTTTATCAGATACTGTAAGTATCTCACTTATCATTTCACGTCCCGAATAGCCAGTACCCGCACACTTCTCACATCCAACTGCTCGGTAAAAAGTGTAGTTTTGTGGAAGATATTGCTTGATGTGTGACATCATATTGTCAGGCAAAACAGTTCTAACCTTGCAGTGAGGACACAATCTTCTTATAAGTCTTTGCGCCTCTATAGCGATAACTGCGCCACTTATAAGGTAGTTTTCTATACCCATATCAGCCATTCTTGGAATTGCGCTAATGGCATCGTTTGTGTGAAGTGTTGAGAAAACTAAGTGTCCAGTAAGTGCTGCTTGTATTGCTATACGAAGTGTCTCTTGATCTCTAATCTCACCAATCATTATAACATCAGGATCTTGTCTAAGTATAGATCTAAGAGCTGCTGCAAAGGTAAGTCCCGCTTTTTCATTGACGTGAACTTGCTGAATCATATTGAGCTGATACTCAACCGGGTCTTCAACAGTGATGATTTTAGTCTCAATGCTCTTCATATCATTAAGTGCTGCATAAAGTGTTGTAGTCTTACCTGAACCAGTAGGTCCTGTAACTAGAATAATTCCATATGGAGCTTTCATAGCCGCTTGAAAACGCTTAAAACTATCAGGGTGCATACCAAGTTTTTCAAGACTAATCAAAACTTTAGATTTATCCAAAATTCTTAGAACTATTGACTCACCTGTCAATATAGGCAAAGTTGAGATACGAAAGTCATACTCTTTATCTACAACTTTTAGTGAAAATCTACCATCTTGAGGTTTTCTTCTTTCGGATATATCCATGTTTGAAAGAAGTTTTAGTCTTGAAACAAGTGGTGGATAGATATCTCTATCAAATAAAAATAGCTCAGTTAGCATACCATCAATTCTTGTTCTAACTATACAGCTATTCTCTGTTGGCTCAATATGAATATCGCTACCTCTTGAGATGACTGACTGATGGACAATAACTTCAATAAGCTTTAAAATACCTGAGCTCTCTGTCTGTTCTCCAGCAGTTCCTGCATTGCTTAACTCATTTCTAATCTCTGAAACAATACCCTTGATGCTGTCCTTTAGCTCAAGCTTATCAAGATATTTATCTATCTGCTCAGGCTCAGACATAACAACTTTAAGAAGCTTTCTGTTAAACATATGTTGGATTTTATCCTGTGCATCAAGGTCAAAAGGATTTTTAAAAGCTACATAGATAGAGATATCATCGCTCTTTACTGGAAATGCCTCTAATCTTCTTAATTGACTAGCTGATAGTTTTTCGGAAAGTCTATAATCAACAGAGATACTATCAAGATCCATATAGGTCATGTTGTTGGCTTTGGCATAGGCTGCTAAAAAAGTTCTTTTATCTAAATAGAACTTATCGCTAATCTCTTGCAATGTTAGTTGTCTTCTTCTGTATTTTTGGAAAAACAGCTCGGCAAACTGCTCTTGTGATATATAGTTATCACCAATCAAAACTTCAGGAAGAGTAAGCCCAATCTCCATCTTTTCGGTAATCTCAGCTATTGAGTTTATATCAAGCTTACCGCTACTTACCAACTCATGTATAATCTGCTTATCCAAATCAGTCATATTTCCCCCTACCAATAGACCTTAGTTGAAACTAGCCTATCATTGTCATAAATTTCTAATTTTAATTTTTTGATACCGCTGTCATCTTCTATAAATAGCTCACATCTTAGATCGTCATTTAAGATAAAGTGATATCTGTTCTCTTTAAGCTCATACTCTTTTGCAACAAATTTATCAAAAATATAAGAGAGTATATACTCTATTTTTGGAGTTTGTATATAGCTTATATCATAATTGTCGATTATAGCAAAATAGAGCAATTTTTTTTGATATAAAATCGTTGCATAGATTGCAGCATTTTCTCTTGATGCCCTATCTTCATAGAGCATTGTTATTGGAATGATTAGTTCATTGATTTTGTCGAGTTTTAGACAAGCTTTTGCATAGATGTTTGCTACGGTGCTATTTTTTTGCTCTACAAAAAGCTTTCTAACGTTATCTTTGCAAATTCTACTATATTGACCAGCCGCTATCCAGTCTTTTACATCATCAATATTCACATCATTTCCAAAGCAAAAAAGAGGGGTAAAAAGCAGGATGACTAACTTTTTCATTTGAAAGTCCCATCTTCCATCTTAGCGATAAGAGCGATGATATTTTCACTCTTAACCCTTGAGCTAAGGGCTTTTAGTGCAGTTATCGCGTCGTTTTTTCTACCAATTTTATAGTTTGATTTGGCAAATATAACCCAGCTATCAATGCTATTTTTGTCAATATCATTTGCAATAAGTGCCCATTTTATTGCTTTGCCATACTCATTACTATCGTAACTTTTTTGTGCAATTTCAATGGCATATTCTATACTTCTAGTTGCTTCAAATCGCTGTTCTAGAGTTAAATTTGACTGCTTTATAGAGGTGCTTTCTATCTTTATAATTGGCTTTTTCTTGGCAGTAGATGATCTGTTAATTGCAGAGTTTTTGCTTGGTGGATTTGGTGGGTTACCAAAGTCAATAAACTCTTCGCTCATTACTGCTGATTCACTCTGCGAAGAGAGGTTTTGTTTGGCATTGCTATCTTGAAAACTAAAGCCTCCAGAATCAATGCTTGATTTTATTCCGATATCATTTAAGCTAAGATACTCTCTTGTATCGCTTTTTTTAACTCTTTTTTCACTCTCAAATTTAAGATCTTTAGTCTCATTTTTTGACTCATTTGTGGTATTTTGCTCTATCTTTGTTGCTACTAAATTCGACTCTTTTATAGTGGAGTTTCCACCATAAAGTAGCCAAAATATAGATCCAAGTCCAACTCCAATAATAGCTATTAAAACAAAGGTAAATTTATCAATTCGTATAGAAGAAAAAGAGTCTTTTAGCAAACTCTTTTTTTGCCTACTCTTATCAAACTCTTGCCATTTTTTCTCTAGCTCTATTACTTCAAAATGATCAAGCATCTATCAACCCCGCACTTATTGCAGCCATCTCAATGGTTTTGTGATTTATGCCAACAGGATTTATAAATGTTGGCTCATACTCTTCATAATACTCAAAAAGCTCATAAAGCTTATATAAAAGTTTGTTTAAATTTCTTAAATTTCCCTCTGTTAGAGTATAGATGAGATTGAAATTATCTTCATCATACATTGCATAATAGCCGTGAAAGCTATGTATGAGAAGCTTTTTTTCGATGTAAAGTTTTAGCTCATTAAGAGTTGATGTTGGAAGCTCAATACTCTCCCAAATTCTAGTTTTAAAATAATCCTTTGCCAAGAGATCTTCTTGGGCAGTTTTATGAACCGTAAATAGAAATTTAAAAAGTCTAGTGTCTGCCATAAGACGGATTTTTTCTATCAAATTTGGCGGATAGAGTTGTGCTTCGTCAAGTAGTATCACAACCTTATCAACTCCTAAAAAGCTATTTTCTTTTAGCTCTAGCATCTCTTTATAGACCCTTATAAAAGTAGCATAGTCGCTCAATCTCTCTTTTGGCTTTATCTCAAAAATTTGATAAAAGATCTCTGTAAAAAACTCCTCTTCATCAAAAAAGGGCTGTGGAAAAAAGACAATTTTTAGTTTTTTGTCTAAGTCTGCCTTTATTTTATGAAGCAAGAAAGTCTTCCCACTTCCAGGTTTGCCATAAAAAAGTATGAGTTTGAGAGGCTTTTGCAAGGCATTTAGGATTTTGTGATATGCAAGCCTTGATTTGTCGAGATTGACGAAATCGCCAATCTCGTTGTTTTCAATAAAAATCTCTTTTATAAGTGTATAGCTATTTTTATTCATATAGTGATTTAGAAAAACCTAACTCTCTTAAAGATTCACTTATAGGCATTGAGTTATGAACTATTTTTGGAGTTATAACAAAAACAAGCTCAGTTACGCTATTTGCATCTTTTGTAGATTTGAAAAGGTTACCAACAAGAGGAATTGAGCTTAATATTGGAACATTTGTGTTATCTTTACCTTTTGATTCTTCTATCAATCCACCTAAAATCACAGTATCACCATCATTTACATATGCTACTGTAGAAAGTTTGCTCTCTCTTGTATCTGGAGCAATAGTTCTTTGTCCTACTAGCTTATCATCTTGATTTAAAAAGTCACTAAGTGATGGATTGATTCTTAGCATTATTCTGTTGTCATCTGAAATCTCAGGCAAGATATTTAGCAAAATACCAACAAATGTGGTGTATTGCTCGCTACTTGTCTCTGTCTCTGTAGTAGAGCCTGTTGTCTTAGAAGAGGTAGTTAAAAGATAGTTTATATTGGCTCCAACAGAGATGAGTGCTGGTTGGTTGTGAAGTGTCAAAACCTTTGGACTAGAAATCATCTTTGAATTGCCTGCCTCTTCAAGGAAATTCATCATACCATTAATGTTAAATTTCAAATTGGAGTCTATTGTCCAATATCCACCACCAGAATCAACTGCTTTTTTCTTGCTATCTTTATATCCAGCATTTAATACAGAGTCAAAACCAAGCTCAAATTTAGACCAGTCAATTCCTGTTTTATACTCATTTTTAAGGTTAACAGAGATGATTGAAACATCAAGCATAACCTGTCTTTTGAGTCTTTTTTGAAGATCTGCTATGTATTTTTCTACTCTGTCCATTTGAGACTTAGTAGCAGTTACAGTTACCAATCCTGCGTTTGGATTGACTATTGGCTCTGGAGCTTTATAGTCTTCTGCACCGCTATTTAAAACTGAACCAATTTGCTGACCAATTGTCTCCCAAAAGTCAAAGCTCTCAACAGAGGTTATCTCGTTGTCACTACTACTTGAGCCACTACCCTCACCGCCTGTGCTTTGAGTGCTTTCAACGCTTGATCTTACTGTAGCAGTTGCATCTCTTTTGGAGGTGATGTAATCAATCTTAAAGCTTTTAGTAAAGATAGATGAAAGTTGTAAAATCTCATCTTTGTAGCTGTAGTTTATGTTGTTTTGCAAAAGAATAATATCAAAAACACCTCGCAATGTTCGTTGCTTGATACTTATTCCACTAAGTGGTTTTTGCAAGTCTTTGGCAGCCATTACATCTTTTGTAACTATACTAAATTGACATTTGTCAGAAAATTGAAGTAATATGTCGTTTATTGTAGTACCTTCAGAAATCTGCATATCAAAAAGCTTTTTTGAACAATCCATCTCATCATCACTATATGCTAGTGAACCAACTAGCAACATGGCAAGGAGAACTCCTTTGAGGTATTTAGTTATGAGTGATTTTAACATTTTTACTTCCTTGATTTAATTTCAATATTTTTTCTTCGATTCCGTTTGTTATAATAGCAAAATTTCTACCAATTTTTTCTATTTTGTAGCCATTAATCTTATCGCCTTTTTCATACCAACGCTCATTTATCTTGACTCTTTCACCAAATATAGCATAAAGTATAAAGGTTCTCTCCTCTTGATCGCTCTCATCAATAGCAAGTGCTTTTGCTGGGAATGGATCTATCATCTCATCAATCTTTTTAGGATCTAACCCAACACGCTTTTGACTTAGATCTTTAAATTTTTGATCGTAAATTTCTTTTTCAACCTCATCATTGGCAAAAAGAAAGGCTGAATTAAAAAGTATTAAAAACAGTAAAGCTAATTTTTTCATTGTGCACCACCCTTTTGGCTCTGCTCATATTTTATGCCCCATAAGGAGATATTAAGCTCTCCGTTAAGTATCCCATTTTCTTCAACAATATCTATACCATTTATATCGACAACCATTTGCGACTCTTCGATGGCATTGATATATTTTAAAAGACTCTTAAAATCAGCTGTCAAATTTACATTTACATTTAATATCTGCTCAACTTTTCCTGGCTCTGGCTCTCTTTCATCAGAGAGAATTGAGTGAATTTTGACACCATATTTTTTCGCATCTGCAGAGAGATCATTTAGAAATTTAGCCCAATTTTGCTCATTGTATGTTACAGTAGAAACCTCTTTTAGTCTATCATCAAAATAGATATTGCCATCTATCAAAGTAGTAAGTCTCTCTTGCTGTGCTGCAAGCGCCTCTTTCTTTTTGTTTATGGCAAAATTTCTATCATTTCTTCCAGGTCCACTTATATCAGTGCTTGTCAAAAAGCTATTGACCTTTTCAAGATTGGCAGTTACTGTGGTAAGCTCAGAAAGTCTGTCATCATAATAACTCTCTGCATCTGCCCAAGCAAGAAGATAGATAAGTCCTGTTGCAAGAAGAGCGGCCATACCAAAATAGAGCTTTACTTCACTCTCTTTTTTAAATTCAAAATAGTTGTCTATTTTGTCTAATACTGACATATTTTTCATTTTGCTCGCTCCACTATCTGTAATGTGATGTTACTCTCATATTGTTGTGATGTGATATTGTTATCATCTTGAGAGATAAGTTTTGTAGTGACATAATACTTAGATGACTTGCTTATACTCTTTAAAAGTTCTGTCATCTTTTCATCTGTGTCTGTTTTGACATAGAAACTAAGTGAGTTTGAATTTACATTTATGCCGCTGAGTTGTCCATAATGGCTTGTTACAAAGTTGGACATATCATAAAGAGCGCTTGCTTTCATAGGATAGTTCATCTTCTTGCCATGTATCTCTGTAAGCCTTAGTTTTTTGTCATCCAAAATAGCCTTTTGACCATCGGATTTTTTCATAACAGCTTTAATTTCGTTATCTAAATTTGAAAGAGCTCTTTCAATTCTATTTTTTTCATTTGTTGCAGCTGACAACTCAACCTCTTTTTTCTCTGTTTGAAGAAGGTTGAAATAGCCAAATCCATACCAATATATAGGCATTGAAACACCAATCAAAATTCCCGCTCCAACAGCCGCAAAAAGCTTACCACTGTCTCTTTTCATAAAAGGAGGTGGTCTTAAAAATGTAGAGAAGTTAAACTCATCATCTGGCTCTGCAAGGTAGCTTTGGGCCGCAAGCATCATAAGCATATCTAGCTGAGTTATCTCAAAGTCTTTAGTATTGACTGCTATATCAAAATCAAACGACTTATAAGTAAGTGCAAGCCTATCTTCTACAAATATCTCAACACCATTTATACTACCAATATCGCTACCTATAAAGACATTTTTAATCTGAGTTTTATAGACCTTTGAGATACTGTTTATAATATCTCCTATGTAGATAAATATATCATTGAATATATCTATAAGAGAGTCTCTTTCCATTGGATTTTCAAAGTTGATACCATCTTTTTTAAGCATGGCGTAAAAATCATTTTCATCAACACGATTGCCTGTTAATTCAGAAAACTTATCGCAGATGTATTTTAGGTTGAACCTAACATTTCTTGTTTGAAAATACTCTCCATTTTTATATACAACCAAAAAAGCATCATTTTTTTGGAAGTAGATAAAGCAGTCGCACTCATTGGCTTGCAAAACTCCTCTTTTATAAAGAGCGCCTACCAAAAATGGTGCATATGCAAGATAGTCGATATATCCTGTGTTTGAAACAACCGGATACAGGTCATTGACCAAAATATCATTATTTACAACAAATACGTTGAAGTATTGATTGTCAGGAGATTGGCTGTCTGATTGAGTATAGACTATCTTATAATCAGCTTCAGGATCTAGTGAAAGCTCTTTATAAGTCTCAACAATAATCATATTGTCTATCTCTTCTGCAGGTGTTGTTTTTGGTATCTCAACATGAGCAGTTGTGACATTGTTGTTGCTGATATAGGAGATATAAAATTCTTTCGAGCTATTTGCCTTTGTGATGTTAAAGGAGCTTAGCTTATTGCCGTCAAGTTTAAAGGAATCGCCACTTACTCTATTTATAGAGACAATTGCCATATTTTTTAACTTTTTTGCCATTATTCATACTACTTTCTAAGACTAATTTAAAAATTGTCATAGATTAATTAAATATCGATAAAAAGTCAATAAACAAACTCTTTTTTTATCAAATTTTCATCAATATTCCACATTTTTTTTACCTTAACAGTCAAATTTAGATAAATTTTTCTCTCTTCAAATTTACAAATGAGTTTTTTGGCTCTTATTCCAACACGTTTTATGGTGCCTCCATCTTTGCCAATCACCATTTTTTTATGATTTTCATTTGATGTGATGATGGTTGCATAGATAACTACTATCTCATCTTTATCCTCTACTTTATCCACCATAACATCGACCGCATAGGGAATCTCACTACTCAAAGAGTCAAAAACTGCCTCAAGGATAAGATCTCTATAAATCTCTTTTGTCGTTTTTGTGCTAATAAACTCAGGCGGATAGAAGTATGGATTTTCATCGATATGTTTTACTATCTCATCTAATAAAATCTTTCTATAGGCCTGTTTTTTTATACTTACTGGAACTAAAGCCAAAAATTTATCATCAAATTTAGAATACTCGCCTATCTTTTGAAAGAGTTTTTTCTCATCCATCTCATCAATTTTGGTTAGGACTAAGATATGTTTTTGAGTTGGAAATTTGGCTAAAAACTTCTCATAATTTTTAACATCATCGTGACAAACTGCCAAAAATAGCACTAAATCAGCATCTATCACTGAGCCCAAAGCAAGCTCAACCATCGCTTTATTGAGAGTTTTGTTACTCTCATGAAGACCTGGCGTATCACTAAAGATGATTTGAGCCTCATCATGCATCACAATAGCTGTAATTTTTCTTCTAGTTGCATTCTGTTTGTGCGAAACCATGCAAATTTTTTGCCCTAAAAGATAGTTAATAAGCGAACTCTTGCCCGCATTTGTTCGCCCTATTAGTGAGACAAAACCACTTTTACTCATCTTTTTGCCCTAAAGAATATATTTTGCAATATCGACATCCTCTACAACATCTTCTAGCTTACTTTTAACAAAATCTGCGTCTATTGTTACCTTTTTGTTTTGATAGCTCTCTACGTCAAAACTTATATCTTCAAGAAGTTTTTCCATGATAGTGTGAAGTCTTCTAGCGCCGATATCTTCGATCTTTTGGTTGGCTTTTGCTGCAAGCTCTGCAATGACCTCTATACCATCTTTACTAAACTCTATATCTATATTTTCAGTTTTTAAAAGTGCGATATATTGCTTTAGAAGTGAGTTTTTTGGCTTTGATAAAATAAGCGCCAATGCTTTAGAATCAAGACTCTTTAACTCCACTCTTAAAGGAAATCTACCTTGAAGTTCAGGTATCAAATCGCTTGGCTTGCTCATATGAAACGCCCCTGCAGCGATAAATAAAATGTGATCTGTTGGAATAACTCCTAATTTTGTATTTACGTTGCTGCCCTCAACTATCGGAAGCAGATCTCTTTGAACTCCCTCTTTGCTAGGATCTTGCCTACTTTGAACAGAGTTAGAAACTGCAATTTTATCAATCTCATCTATAAAAATAATGCCGTTTTCTCTCGCTCTTTTAAGTGCCTCCTCTTTTAAAAGCTCCATATCAAGGATATTTTCACTTGCTTCGCTTCTAAGAAGCTTTTTTGCCTCAGCTATCTTTACCTCTTTTTCTACCTTTTTATTGCTAATGCCAATAACTTTGATGAAGCTCTCCTGCATATTTGCCATCTCTGGCGGTAAATTTGGATTTTGTTCGAAGATATTTTGACTTACCTCTATCTTGATATCTAACAGATCAAGCTCTCCATTTTGCAACTTTTCAACCATCTTTTGATAGCTTTTTTCATAGTCTTGCAACTTCTCATCACTTGCACCTTTTGGAAGCGGAGGAAGAAGTTTTTTGAGTATCTCTTTTTGGACATATTCATCGATCTTATCTCTGTTTTTCTCCATCTCTTCATCTTTTACCAAATTTAAAGCCTCTTTTGCAAGATCTCTTACCATGCTTTCAACATCGCGCCCTACAAAGCCAACTTCAGTATATTTACTAGCTTCAACTTTTATAAAAGGAAGACCAAAAAGCTTTGAAAGTCGTCTAGCAATCTCTGTTTTTCCAACGCCAGTTGAGCCTATCATCAGGATATTTTTAGGGATGATCTCATTTCTCATCTCATCTTCTAGCTGCATTCTTCTATATCTATTTCTAAGCGCTACAGCGATGACTCTTTTTGCCTCATCTTGCCCTATGATATACTCATCAAGTTTTTCTACTATCTGCTTTGGCAATAACATTTTAGTCCTTTATCGCAAGTATTTTTATGTTGGTGTTGGTGTAGATACAGATATTTCCTGCTATTTTTAAACTCTCCTCTACAAGCTTTTTTTCATCTAAATTTGAAAACTCATCCAAAGCTCTAGCAGCTGAAAGTGCATAATTGCCACCACTTCCAATAGCGGCAATCTTACCATCATCTGGCTCAACCACATCACCCATTCCACTTAGTAAAAAAAGATGTTTCCTATCCAAAACCAACATCATTGCTTCAAGTTTTCTTAAGTATTTATCTTTTCTCCACTCTTTGCTAAACTCAACAGCTGCTCTTAAAAGATCGCCTTTTACGGCATCAAGGCACTTTTCAAACATATCAAAAAGATTGAAAGCATCAGCTGTACTTCCTGCAAAACCAGCCAATACTGAACCATCTTTTCCAACTTTGCGAATCTTTACAGCACCACCTTTTAAAACTGTATTTCCAAAGGTAACTTGTCCATCGCCACCAATTACAGAGGCATTTTTGCCCTTATAAGCTAGTATAGTAGTTGCTTCAAACATCACTCCCCTTTAACTTCTACCTTAAAAAGCGCACTTATACCATATTTAAATTTCGCCTCAACATTAAAAAGTCCTACATTTCTTATAGTATCAATCTCTATAGCTTTTTTATCTATATCAAAGTTTTTCTGCTCTTTTAGAGCATTTGCTATCTCATCTTTTGTAACAGAACCAAACAGAGCTCCGCCCTCGCCAACAGGCTTTTTGACAACTACAACAACATCTTTTAGCTCTTTTTTCAATTTTTCCAAATTTGAAATTTCATCTTTTAGCTCTTGCGCCTCTCTTTTCTTAGCTGCCTCATACTGTCTTAAGACCTCGTTTGTTGCGGCTTTGGCAAAACCTCTAGCTATAAGAAAGTTGTTGCCATATCCATCTTTTACCTCTTTTATCTCGCCAGCTCTTCCAAGCCCTTTTACATCTTTTATAAGTAATACTTTCATCTCTATCCTTTATTATATTTTTCTTCCATTTTTACCTGCAATTATAAACCTTAACGCATTTAGTTTTATAAAGCCCTCAGCATCTTTTTGGTTATAGACATTATCGGCTTCAAATGTGCTAAAACTAGCGTTAAATAGACTATCTTTTTTGCTACTTCTTCCAAGCACGGTAACATTTCCTTTATAAAGCTCAAGTCTAACCTTGCCATTTACATGCTTTTGACTCTCATCAATCAAAGCTTGAAGCATAACTCTTTCTGGGCTAAACCAAAAACCATTATAAATTAGCTCTGCATATTTTGGCATAATCTCATCTTTTAGATGAGCCGCACCTCTATCAAGCGTTAAGCTCTCAATAGCTCTGTGAGCTTTAAGCATAATTGTTCCACCTGGAGTTTCATAACAACCTCTACTTTTCATACCAACATAGCGATTTTCAACCAAATCAAGTCGTCCAATGCCGTGTTTTGCACCAAGTTTGTTTAACTCACTTAACATATTTGCAGGAGTTAGACTCTTGCCATTTAGTGCAACTGGATCGCCATGCTTATACTCTATTTCTATGACTTCACTCTCATTTGGAGCATCTTTTGGATCTGTTGTCCATCGCCACATATCAGGTTCTGGTGCGTGGTTTGGGTCTTCTAAGATAAGTCCTTCATAAGAGATATGAAGTAAATTTGCATCCATAGAATAAGGTGATTTTCCCTTTTTTTGTTCTATTTTTATGCCATTTTTATGTGCAAAATCAAGCAGTTTTTCACGGCTATTTAAATCCCACTCTCTCCAAGGTGCAATTACTTTAATATCAGGATTAAGCGCGTATGCTCCAAGCTCAAATCTAACCTGATCATTTCCTTTGCCTGTAGCTCCATGGCTTATAGCATCTGCTCCTGTTTTTGCTGCAATTTCAACAAGATGTTTTGCTATCAAAGGCCTAGCAATTGATGTTCCAAGCAGATATTCACCCTCATAAACAGCATTTGCTCTAAACATAGGAAAAACAAACTCTTTTACAAATTCCTCTTTTAAATCAAGCGTAAAAATGTTTTCTTCCTTAATGCCAAGTTTTAGTGCTTTTTCTTTGATTGGCTTTAAATCCTCATTTTGACCGATGTCTGCGGTAAAAGTCACCACTTCACACTTATACTCATCTTCGAGCCATTTTAAAATAACACTTGTATCAAGACCGCCTGAATAGGCTAAAACTACCTTTTTAACATCTTTTTTCATAGAGCTTTCCTTAGATTAAAATTTGCTTAAAATGGTAGCGAAATTTAGATAAAATAAAGATAAAATAGAACTTTTGTAGCAACATCTAGTCTTAATATAAATTTATTTTTTATTAACTAATCGGCTCTATAATTTGATATTAATTATCTTAATAAACTCAAAGGGAATAACAATGAACAAAGTTACCATAGAAGAAAAAGAGAAAGATAGCGTCATAAAACAGGAACTAGATAAATTTATCAACTCTTTTAAAAGCGTCATAATATCATCAGTTTCAAAAGATGGCTACGGACTTGCTAGCTACTCAACCATTACTAAAGTAGATGAGAGCTTTTACATCTACATAAGCAAAGTTAGTGACCACTATGAAAATATCATTAGCAATCCAGATAAAATATCGATTTTATTTTTAGAAGATGAGCACTCTGCCAAAACAATACTTGCTAGAAAAAGAGCCACTTTTAGAGCCGAGGCTATAAAAATAGAGCGAGATAGCAAAGAATTTGCCAAATTTGCAACTGAGTTTGTGGCTAAATTTAAAGAGCAAAGCGGTGCCGAGCAGGTCATAACTATGAGAGATTTTGATCTATTTAGACTTAAATTTGGAAAGTGCAGATATGTAAAAGGATTTGGCGGTGCATATGATATAGAAAACAGTGATGTTACTATGCCACAGACAAAAAATCCTCATAAGTACTAATAAATTTCAAATTACATTTAGCAAAAAGTGCTTTTTGGAGTGAAATTTAAACAAATTTAGATAAAATCAACCTCATGAGAGTTGATAAATTTTTAAATGTGGTAAATATTACAAAAAGACGTGCTGTTAGCGAAGATATGTGCAAAAGTGGCGTTGTATCCATAAACAACGTCACAGCAAAAGCAGCCAAAGAGATCAAAGTTGGTGACATTATCACCATAAAAATGCTTGATCGTGAGCTTAAATTTGAGGTTTTAGCAATTCCAACAGGCAAAAATACACCCAAATCACAGCAGGATAGATATGTCAAGGAGCTTTGAGTTAGGAGTTGATGAGCTTGATATTTTGGTAGATAGCCTACCAAAAGAGGGGCTTTTGATTTTGCAAGGGACACTTGCTAGCGGAAAGACAACTTTAGCTAAAAAAATAGCTCTTAAAAATGGAATCAAACAAGAGCTTACCTCTCCAACATTTTCGATAATGCAAAGTTATAAAAACAATGATTTTACTCTTTTTCACTATGATCTTTATCAAAATGATTTCGAAGCAATTGTCAAAAATGGATTGTATGAAAACTTTTTTGAAGATGGGCTTCATATCGTTGAGTGGGGAGATGAGAGAGTCATTGAGTTTGCAAAAAAATATGAACTACCAACTCTAATAGTAAAAATCAAATCAAAACAAAACAAAAGAGAGTATTTAGTCTATGAGCCATAAACTTGAAGTAAAAAATATCAAAAAAAAGATTAAAAAAACAGAGATTATAAAGGGAATAAATTTAGAGATAGGAAGCAGTGAGATTGTTGGTTTGCTTGGTGCAAATGGCGCTGGCAAGACTACTACTTTTTATATGATTTGTGGCCTACTAGCGCTAAGTAGTGGCAAGATATTGCTAGATGGCAAGGATATAACATCAATGCCACTTCACAAAAGAGCAAAGCTTGGGATTGGCTATCTTCCGCAAGAAAGTAGCATTTTTAAAGACTTGAGTGTTGAAGAAAACTTAACTATAGCAGCGCAAATTTTTTACAAAGACAAAGAGATGGTAAATGAAAAGATTGATGAGATGCTCTCTCTTTTAAACATCGATCCCATAAGAAAAAGAGCTGGAGTTAGCCTAAGTGGCGGTGAAAGGCGTAGATGTGAGATAGCTAGAGCTTTGATAGCTATGCCAAATTTCTTACTTCTTGATGAACCATTTGCGGGGGTTGATCCTATAGCTGTGGCCGATATTCAAAATATTGTAAAAGATCTTAAAAATCTTGGAATTGGAGTTTTGATAACCGATCACAATGTTAGAGAAACTTTGGCGATTTGTGATAGAGCCTATGTTATGAAAGATGGGCAGATACTATTTAGTGGAAGCTCTAGCGAAGTAGCAAGCAATGCCGATGTCAAAAAATACTATCTTGGCGAGAGCTTTAACTTTTAGTAGTCAAATTTAGCCACTTTTTAAGTTAAATTTAACTCTATTTGCCCTTTGGTCTAAAAATCTTTATCTTACTCTCATCTGCTCTTATATATCCGCCGCCTATTAGGTCTATGCAGTAAGGAATAGCTGGAAAAACAGGCTCCAAACACTCTCTTATCGCTTTTGGGTTGCCAGGAAGATTGATTATGAGTGAGTTTTTTCTAACTCCAGCAGTTTGACGTGAAAGTATCGCTGTTGGGACAAATTTAAGGCTCTCTTGTCTCATAAGCTCACCAAATCCGGGCATCATCTTATCACACACTGCAGTTGTTGCCTCAGGTGTAACATCTCGTAAAGCAGGTCCAGTTCCGCCTGTTGTAACGATGAGATCGCACTTTTTCTCATCACTTAGCCACTTTAGCTTTTCAACTATCTCATCAAACTCATCACTTACAACATCATAAAAATAGCTCTTTTCATTGACAATCCACTCATCAAGTAGCTCTTTTATCGCCATTCCTGACCTATCTTCATAAATACCCTTGCTAGCTCTATCGCTTAGCGTTAAAATGCCTATCTTTATCACTCATGCTCCTTTACAACTCTGCTAACCTCATCAAAACTAATTTTTTCATCTCTAAAAATTATCTCAGAAACTTCAAAAATAATCTCTTTGGACTTTTGCAATCTCTCAAAGAGCGCTTTCTCGCACTCTTTTAACAAGTTTTCAACATCTTTATCACTTGGAACAATTTGCACCATTCCATACTCAAATACCATTTTTTGTGCAATCTCTTTGGCCTTTTTTAAGTCGCTACTTGCATTGGAAAAGAGATCATCTTTAAAAATTCTCATTGCCACACTGCCACTTAACAAAACCTCTATCTTTTTTTCAAGCCACTCACGTGACTCGATTTGGCGATCTTGTAGCAAAAAATCATCTTCAAAAAGACTAATTTTGTTAAATGGAACTTTGTAGATGTAGGCGGTAGCTGCTTTTGCCCCTTGATATATCGATTGGATCTTCTTCTCATCTTCGCTTAAATTTATACTTTTTTTCTTGCCAAAAGAGACTCTGTTTTTAACAGCTTCAAAATCGCTATCTACAACTTCGTTCCCACCTCTTCTAAAGGCATGAATTGCTGCTTCATTGACAAATGTAGCGATAGCCGCACCGCTAAAACCAACACTCATCTTAGCAAGATAGTCAAGATCTACCTTTGCATTTATAGCCCTTAAATGGACTTGTAAAATCTCCTTTCTATCGCTAAAATCAGGAAGTAAAAGATAGAGATGTCTATCAAATCTACCCGCTCTTAAAAGCGCCTCATCAATCATCTCTATTTTATTGGTTGCTGCAACTACTAACACGCCGCTGTTTTCATCAAAGCCATCCATCTGAGTCAAAAGTTCGTTTAAGGTCGCCTCTCTCTCATCATTTCTATCGCCGCCCCTACTCTTGCCAACAGAGTCAATCTCATCTATAAAGATAATTGATGGTGCCTCGCTCTTTGCTCTTGCAAAAAGTTCTCTTACTCTTTTTGCGCCAACTCCTACATATGTCTGTGAAAAAGAGGCTCCACTTTGATAAAAAAACGGCACTCCAGCTTCGCCAGCAAGTGCTTTTGCAATGAGAGTTTTACCAACTCCAGGCGGTCCAAAGAGAAGTACTCCCTTTGGTAAATTTATCCCTAGTTTGCTATATTTTTTTCTATTTTTTATAAAATCAACTATCTCAAAAAGCTCATCTTTAAGCTCTTTTATCCCTGCAACATCGCTAAATTTCACGCTACTCATCGCATAATTTATGATGTAGTGCTCATCACCAGAGCTGCTATTTGGTATAAATTTATCCACTCTTTGCGGTCTTTTTTTATATAAAAGAATGAACAACAGAATAAAACCAGCCACTACAAAAAATGGTACAAAACTCATCGGCTCTTTAGAAACCACTGCTACCTCTTTGCAAAGACGCTCAATATCAATGGCCTCTTTTAGTATGATAAACTGCCCGTTGCTAGTAGAAAGATAGACTCTATCCTTAATGATAAGCGCCTTTTTGATAGTGCCACTTTCCAAAAGTTTTTCATATTGATCATATTTGATATAACTAGCTGTCTGTCTAAAATAGACAAAACCAACAAGCAACATAAGTATAAAAAACAAAATTGCCACTATCTTTAGGCGACTTTGCCTAAATTTTTGCAAAATTTCCTTCAAATTTAATCTCATAGTTTTCTATCCTTTGCCAACCTTTAAGCTCACTTTGCGACTCTATAAAAACTCTATTGTAAAACTGATCATAACCGCTATAATAGCCCTCTTTTTTAGACTCTATCAAAACCTCCAATTGAAATTTATGCTCTTTTCTAAAGTTATAATTATTGACTTTTACTATATTTTTAAGCAAATTTAGCCGCTTTTTTGCCTCTTTTTTATCGACATCTTGCTTTAGAGTTGCTGAATGTGTGCCATCTTTGCGTGAAAAAACAAAGGCGTGAAGATGAGTTAGTGGAAATTTTTTAAAGTTTTCAACCGCCCTGCTCCAAATTTGCTCACTCTCGCCTGGATGTCCAACAATAAAGTCCGTCCCAAGCCCAAAACCATATGAGGCAATTTTATTAAAAAGCTCTAAATCTCTCTTTACATTGTTTCTTCGTCTCATTATCTTAAGCATCTCTTCATCGGTGTGCTGAAGTGCAATGTGAAGATGTTTTTCAAGCCACGACTCACTCAAAATCTCCATAAACTCATCATCTATTTGAGAGGGCTCTAAACTACCAAGCCTAATCCTCTTAATCCCTTTTATAAGTGAAAGTTCTTTTAATAGTTTGGCAAGTGTAGTTGCTCTATCTTTGCCATAACTACCGATATTTGTCCCTGTTAAGACTAGCTCGCTAAAGCCATTTTGTGCAAGTGCATTTGCCTGCAATAAGATATTTTCCAAACTACTGCTTCTAGCTTTGCCTCTAGCGGCTGGAATTATGCAATATGAGCAGTTAAAATTGCACCCCTCTTGAATTTTGATAAATCCCTTTGAGTGAGTGCTATAGTTAAAGACCTCTTCGCTATCTATGGTATTTGAGCTATCAATCTCTATAAACTTACTCTCTCTTTGCAAAAACTCATCGATATTGCTCTTTTTTGATGGGCTAAATAGACCAAAAACAGCGCTATTTTTGAAAAATTGCTCTCTTTCAACAACAGCTCCACATCCAGTTACTAAAACTTTTTTGCCAACCCTTTTTACTCTGTTGATGTAGTTTCTAACATCACTATTGGCGCCATTTGTAACAGTGCAAGAGTTAACTACAACAATATCGGCCTCTGTTTCATCTTCTACAACTTCATAGCTCTTTACTTTACTTTTCATAAACTCGCTATCGTAGATGTTTGTTCTACAACCAAAGGTTTTAAAATAGACTTTCAAGCCTCACTCTCCATCTTAAGCTCGCCATTGTAGTGAAAACTCTTCTTATCGCCTCTATATAAAGTTTGCGATGGATAGGCTATCTCTATATCTTTTTCAGCTCTTAAAGCCTCTAAAATATCGCCTGATATGTTGCTTCTAAGAGCCAAAGTTGCATAAGAGTTTGTCATATACCAAACACTTATCTTTATGCCATATGGTTCAAAAAAGGTAAAGATACGCGGCTCTATATTGGAGTTTTTTATGCTATATCTGTTGCGAAGCTTTGCCATCTGTTTTTTGGCAATATCGGTGTGGCCTTTGGAGTATTTGCGCGCTATATTTTTGATGATATAGGCAGCTTTTGTGTGATTGCTCTCAAATGTAAGAAGTATATCTATACCATCCCAAACTGTCTTCATGCCGCTGTGAGTGTAGTTTGCAATTATCTGCGTAAAGACATAGTTATTTGGTATAAAGACAATTCGACCAGCTCTTCTGCTCTCAGTGTAAGTTGCAAGTGTAATATCTTCATAGAGAGTTATGCGAAGTAGCGAGATGTCTATTATATCTCCAACTAAGTTTTCAGTTGGGCCATTTCTTACCTTTA
Organism: uncultured Campylobacter sp.; assembly: GCF_947255105.1. Lineage (GTDB taxonomy): Bacteria > Campylobacterota > Campylobacteria > Campylobacterales > Campylobacteraceae > Campylobacter_B. The sequence continues at coordinate 21,393 of NZ_CAMYFP010000006.1, read as the reverse complement.
TCCTATCGCCAACATGCAAAGTGCCGCCAAATGTTATGGCAAACCAACCAAGTATAGACATAAACATATCTTTCATAGCGATAGCCAAACCTGCCGATGCAAAGCCAAGCACGGTTATTAGGTAGGTTACATTTTCGATATAGGCAAAGATAACAATGGTAATGATGAGAAAAACTTGAGTGAAATTTATAAATTTGTTTATGGTATAGAGCCGCTCATCATCTCTAAAATACTTTTTGCAGGTATATTTAAACAAAAACGCAAAGAGCAAAACAAGTGCGATAACAATGGCTAAATTTATAGCTCTTTTTATCTGTTTTCTTATCTCTACTTTTATATCTTCAACATTTTCATCTATTCTTTTTTCAAAAACATTAAGCGCACTACTTGCAAACTCTTGCGATCTGGCAAAATCAGTTATCTGCTCTTTGATAATCAAAAGCTCGCTTTCTAGCTTTACTGGATTGCCTACCATTTTATAGCTCAAAAGCTCTTCTAAAAGCAACTCTTGCTCTTTTAACTCATCAAGCAATGCACTTAGCGATAGAACTTTATTTTTATAATCATCTCTTTGATTTAAGAGATATTTTATATGGTTGTAGCCTGAAACTATGTCGAATGGATTTTTAATCTTTGGCGCAATGGCAATCTCTGGCGGTTGCAAGAGCGAAACAGTAGGCGAAATTTCAAAATCTTTCAAAACTTCAAGTTGCTCTGAGATGGTAGTTATCTTTTTGTTTAACATCTCTACTTTTTTTACATTGCTTTTATAAGTTTTGCTAAGCTCCTCTTTTAAGCTATTTCGCTCTGAAGTTAGAGTTTGAAAATTTTTATAGTTGTTATAGCGAACATACCAAATATTTTTTATGATATCTCTTCTGCCAATCTCTATCTTTTTTTCCAAACTTGAGACTCTTTTTTCAATCTCTAAATTGGTAACTTGATCATCTCTAATGGTCAAATTTAGATCGCTACTCAAACTTACATCTGAGTGCAAAAATACAAATATAGATAAAACAGCTAAAAATACTCTCATAAAAACCTTCTTAAGACCTCTAAAACTAGCTCTTTTTTTAGATTGTCAACCATTCTAAAAGCGCCAATGCCCTCTGGTAATATAAATTTAATCTTGCTATTTTTACTCTTTTTATCTAGAAAAAATGCCTCATAAAAGCTCTCTTCATCTTCTATTTTAAACTGAGTTGGTAATTCAAATTTAGCCAAAAGCTCCCTAATTTGCTCTTTTTCATACCTGTTAATAAGTCCAAGCGACTCTGCAAGCTCATTTGCCATAACAATGCCAATAGCAACTGCCTCGCCGTGAAGATATTTCTTATAATTTGTTTTGTTTTCTATGACATGCGCAAAGGTGTGGCCATAGTTTAGAACCGCTCTTATGCCGTTTTCTTTCTCATCAAGTCTTACTATTTCTGCTTTTATAGAAACGCACCTTTGAACCAAAAAGGCAATCTCATCTTCACTTTTAAGCTCATGCTCTTGCATAAAAGCAAAAAGCTCTCTATCAAACATCACAGCAACCTTTATGGCCTCTGCAACTCCTGCATTAAACTCTCTTTTAGAGAGAGTTTTGAGATATTTGTAGTCACAATAAACTGCCTTTGGTTGATAAAAAGAGCCTATTAAGTTTTTGCCAAATTTATTGTTTATTCCCGTTTTTCCGCCAACACTTGCATCGATTTGAGAGAGTAAAGTTGTAGGAACTGTTATAAAGTCTATCCCTCTTTGATAGATACTTGCTGCAAAACCTGCCATATCGCTTACTACTCCGCCACCAAATGCAACTACAGCGCTTGCTCTATCAAGCCTTGCATCAAACATCTTCTCCAATATGAAATTTAAGGTCTCTAAATTTTTATACTCTTCGCCATCTTCTACCTCGATAACTACTACAGAGCCACACTCTACTCTTTGTTTGATATCATCTAGCCAAAGTTTAGAGATAGTTTTATTAGTTACAATGGCACACTTTCCTTTTAAAATAATCTCTTTGTTGGTGTTGATAAAAACACTATATTTTTTGGCTCTGTTTTCTATCTTGATTGCAATTTCCATATATATCCTTAAATTTCATAAGATGAAGGTATAAAGAGCTGATAGTTTGATCTAAGAGCATAATAAAGCAGATCAAAATCTCTCATAAATGGAGCTGCAAGCCCTCTATTTAATATCTTTTTGGTAAACGGAATAAACTGTAAAAAATCCTTTTTCTTCTCAAGTATTTTTATAGGATTTTCCTCTTTATCGACTATGATTAGCTCCTTTTTAAAAAGCTCCGAAAGCTCTTTGTAGTGCTTGATAATCTCCTTTGTGCTTATTATGTTTTGGTCATAATAGTAAAGATAGATATCCATACCAAACTGCTCACAAACATCATAAACAACACTCGACTCAGGAGCGTCTTTTCTATCATTTGTTACAATTATGCCTTTTTTTATCGCTTTTATATTACCATCGCCAAGAGTTAGCACAGGGATATTTTCCCTATATAAGCTCTCTTTATACTCTTCAAAAAAATCATTCTCAACCACAACAAAGCCAATATTAAATCTCTTTATATCACTCCCCATAAAATTGGCAGTTGTGTTTTTATAATCAACTAGCACTTCACAGCTATTTTTAAAAGAGAGGCTCTTTATCTCATCAAAATACTCATTTAACGTAGGATTGATAACTCTTATGTAAAGAAGATGGTTTTTAAGCACTTCATTTAGATACTGCGCTGTTTGAATAAGCTTTGAAAAGCGGCTTCTTGTCATCTCTTTTAGATCTATCAAAAGATAGATATTGATACCATATGGCGATGGAAACTGCCCTTTTTCCTTTTTTATAGCGTTAAATATATTTTTAAGAGCGGCTGGCTCGCCTGTTAAAAGAAGTGAGTCATTTGGCATGATAGTTGTCTGACTTTTGGTGATGATGTAGCGATTTTGACGGTAAATAAGTGGAATTTGAAATTTATTTTGATTAAAAAGTCCAACTTTTCTGTAGGCAAAAGAGCTTCCTACAGGAACCTTAACCTCCATAATCTCGCCAATACCAAGTCCAATATTGTCAGCAAATATCGGATTGTCGGGCAAAAAGCCAGTAAGTCTTTGGCAAATAATTGATGTCATATCTATAAATTTAACAAACTCATCATTTGCTCTAAGTTTTAAAGCCCCATTCCACATATCAACTATAAAAATATCTCTATGCGCCTGTATATCTCGTAAGTTTTCATAGACAACTTGAGCTTCAAATTTATCATCTAAAATGATCATAAAACGGCTAAAATCGCCATTGATAACTGATCTGAGTCGCTCCTTGCTTGTAGGATCAAACTGATAAAACTCCATATTGTCTGGGAAAAAAACTTCTGGCAGGGTCTTATCGCTTTTATAAACTATAACGTAGTTGTGATGAACATTTTTAAGTTTTACAATAGTTTCTATAAATTTTTTAGCCAAAATTCCATCACAAACTATCAATATATTTTTCATAAAACTGCTCCAAATTTAAAAGTTTTATTATAACTAAATTTGATTTAATATATGATTTTTGGTAGCTTTTAAATTTCAGCTCGCTAACAAATGGATAAATTTGGATAAAATAGAGCTTTTATAAGGAAATAGATGAAATTTAATATTGATAAAGTTGATGGAAACGCAAGAGCTTGCACTATACAAACAGCGCACTCTACGATAAAAACACCAGTTTTTATGCCAGTTGGCACAGTTGGCGCTATAAAAAGCCTTGATGCAATAGACCTAAATGGGATACTCTCTCCAAAAATTATCCTAGCAAACAGCTACCATATGTATCTAAGACCAGGTAGCAAAATAGTCAAAAAGTGCGGTGGGCTTCATGGTTTTACGGGATTTGATAAAAGTTTTCTAACTGATAGTGGTGGTTTTCAAGCCTTCTCACTAAACAAAATGGCAAAACCTGACGATGGTGGCATAAAGTTTCAAAGCCACATCGATGGTAGCAGACACTACTTTACGCCAAAAAGTGTGCTTGATATGCAGTATGACTTTGGAAGTGACATTATGATGATACTTGACGATTTAATAGCGCTTCCAACAACCAAAGCTAGACTAGAGCTTAGTGTCAAAAGGACGATAAAATGGGCAAAAGAGGCTATAGATTATCACAAAGAGTCACAAAGCAAGGGAGTTGGTCTTGGTCAAAATATCTTTGGCATAGTTCAGGGCGGAACAGATTTTGATGCAAGAAAAGAGTGTGCGCTTACACTTTCTAGTATGGATTTTGATGGACTTGCTATTGGCGGACTTAGTGTTGGAGAGAGTAACGAGCTTATGTATGATACAGTTGAGGCAATGATGCCATTTATGCATAGCAATCGCCCAAGATATCTTATGGGAGTTGGCACGCCTCAAGATCTTGTAGAAAATGTCGAGCGCGGAGTTGATATGTTTGACTGTGTAATGCCAAGTCGCAATGCAAGAAATGGCACACTTTTTACAACTTTTGGCAAAATCAACATAAAATCAGCCAAATTTATAGATGATCTCTCGCCGATAGATAGCGCTTGTGAGTGCTATACTTGCAAAAACTTCCATAGAGCCTATCTAAATCATCTCTACAGAGCAAAAGAGCTTACCTTTTTTAGGCTTGCCACCATTCACAATCTACACTACTATCTAACTCTTATGAAAGAGATGAGAGAGGCGATTTTAAATGGCAAATTTAGCCAGTTTAAGAGAGATTTTTATAGCAAAATGAGTTAAGCTTATCTATAGTTTTGTCTATAAAACTCAACCGCTCTTTCGTAGTCCTCTTTTGTATCTATGCCAAAACTACTGGTCTTTATTGCAAGCATTGCTATCTTTTTGCCACTCTCAAGCGCTCTTAATTGCTCTAGCTTTTCACTATTTTCTAAAAAACTATCCTTTAGATGACAAAACTCCATAAGAGTTTTTTTACTATATGCATAGATCCCAATATGAGCCTTAAAGCTCTTTACGCTCTCTCTTGGATATGGTATGAGTGATCTTGAAAAGTAAAGCGCATTGCCAAACTCATCTGTTACAACCTTGACCAAATTTGGATCTTTTGCCAAGCCCTCATCCACCACTTTATAGCAACTCGCCATAAAAGCGCCTTTTTTTAAGATAGCCTCTTTGGCAAATTCTTTAAACAAAACAAGATTGCTGCTTTCAAAAAATGGCTCATCAGCCTGCACATTAATGACAATCTCATCATCATCTAATTCTACTTTGCCAATAGCCTCATTTATCCTATCACTGCCGCTTTTATGAGAGCTATCTGTCATAACTGCCTCAAATCCATAGCTCTTAGCTATCTTTAAAACACTCTCATCATCAACCGCTATCAAAACTCTTCCAGCTGCCTTAGCATTGATGGCGCTCTGTATGAAAAGCGGCTTATCACCAAGCTTTGCCAATATTTTTTGGTTAAATCTAGTAGAACCTAGTCTTGCAGGTATAACTATCATTTTCTCACCCACTTTAAAATCATCTCTTTTAATTCATCTGTAGTTGCAATATCTTTATGAATTTCACTTCTGTCAAAAAGAGCAGCGATTCCACTTGGAACAGCGTCGCCAAACTCTTTTTCCAACTTAAACATCTCTTTTTTCTCATCTAGGCACTTTTTGTTTTTGATAGCCATCACCATAGATGGTGTAAATTTGGACCAATGAGCTGTAGATGTGATGATGGTTGGTCGCTTTTTTGCTTGAAATTTAAAGCAAGTTGCTGTGTGAGGATCAATAAGAATCTTTTTTTCGGAGAGTTTTTTTATAAACTTTGCCGCCTCTTTATCGCTGCAATATTTTGCTCTAAAACCCTTTAAGACCTTTTTTGGCACATTATAAAACTTCTTATCTTTTAGACTTTTCATAAGTTCTTTGCACTTTTTATCGCCAAGCCTATCAAACAAAAGTCGCTCAATGTTTGATGAGATGAGGATATCCATCGCTGGACTTATGGTTTTTAGAAGCTTTCTCTCTCTTATATCATAAATGCCCTCATTAAAAAACTGCGTTAAGACATCATTTTGGTTGGAGGCTATTTTGATTTTTGCTATTTTTGCTCCCATTTTTTTGGCATAGTAAGCGCCAAGTGCATTGCCAAAGTTGCCACTTGGAACTACGATGTCAAATTTCTCTCCCTCCTTTAAAACTCCACTTTTCAAAAGCCACGCATAGGCATAAAAGTGATAGATGATTTGAAATAAAATTCGCCCAAAATTGACTGAGTTGGCAGCTGTCAAGTAGTACCCCGCCTCTTTAAGCTGGGTTCTAAACTCCTCATTTGCAAGTAGAGCTTTAAGTGCGCTTTGTGCATCGTCAAAGTTTCCTTCAATGGCAATTGAGTTTAAATTTGGTGCATCAATAGTTGTCATTTGCAATCTTTGAACCAAACTTGTACCATCTTTTGGATAGAGGCAAGCAACCTTTACATTTGATGAGTTTGCAAATGCGCTAAGAGTTGCAGGACCTGTATCGCCACTTGTTGCACAGATGATGAGATATTTTTTATCCTCTTTTTTTGCAAGATCATCAACAATAGAGCTAAATGGCTGCAACGCCATATCCTTAAAGGCCTTTGTTGGGCCGTGATAAAGCTCATTTATGTAGAGATTTTTGCCTATTTTTTTCAAATTTAGCGGTGGTTGTTCTGTCTCAAAGTTGTCATATCTAAGAAGTGCTTTTTGAAAAATCTCATCTTCAATATCAAATTTAAAAGCCCTGATAATCTCCATTGCAAGCTCTTTATAACTATAGTTTGGAAGATTGGCAAAAAAACTATCCTTTAGTTTTGGCAACTTTTTAGGAGTAAAAAGCCCCCCAAAATTTGCACTTGGGTTTAAAATCGCCTCTTTAAAACCTACCTTTTGGCTGGCGTCTCTTGAACTAACTAGTTTCATCTGCTCTCCTTTTTTAGCCATTTTTTGTATCTTTTTTCTATCTTATCTAGCTTTATAGCAACAATTTGCGGAGTTTTGTAAGAGTGCTGTTTTTTTAGAAATTTCTCTACTTTTTTATAGTTTTTATCGCTCGTTTTTATCTCTACAAGGTACTCGCTCTCATCTTTTATCTTGCCATTCCATCTATAAAGACTCTCTATCTCAAAGAGAGAAACACAGGCACAAAGCTCCTTTTTAAGAAGTCCTTTTGCAATCTTTTTTGCCTCTTTTTTATCTTTTGTAGTAGTTATGATTAGCATACTCTCACCTCTTATTTTGTTGCAGCTTTGGCTAAATTTCAACTATTTTTAATTAAAAATCTGATTATAGTAACATTTTTTATTAAATTTAAACTTTAAATTTCAGTAGAAAAGTGAGTAAAGATAGAATAAAATAGCTCTTTATTTACTATAAATTTATCTAAATTTAACTACACTACAGAAAAAGGAGGCTTGATGAAATATCTAAAACAAGTAACCATTATATTTGCTATCTCTTTTGTTGCAGAACTTTTGAGTGCCCTACTTCCTGGTAAGTTACCAGCTAGCGTTTTTGGGCTAATACTTATGTTCTTACTTCTCTATTTTAAGGTTTTGAAGGTTTCGCAAATAAAAGAGAGTGTTTTGTTTTTTATCGAAATTATGCCAGTTATCTTTATACCAGCCGGCGTTGGACTTATGGCAGCTTGGGCGCAAGTTGAGCAAAATATCGTTGCAATTGTTACAATAACAGTGCTTTCAACCATATCAGTTATCGTAGTAACCGGACTAATAACTCAAAAAATATATGAGATAAATATGAAAAAAATCAAAAAGCAGATGTTGGAAGAGAGGGTCGAAGAGTGAAAGAGCTTTTACTTCATTCATCATTTTTTGCAGTTTTTCTCTCCCTTTTTTGCTATCAAATTGGACTAATCATCAAAAAAAGAGTTAAATTTGCCATTTTCAATCCACTTTTAATATCTATAGTTTTGGTTATTGTTGTTTTGATTGTGCTTAAAATTCCGTATGAGAACTACAAACAAAACTCAACCTACATAAGCTATTTTCTAACGCCAGTAACAGTCTGTCTAGCTGTGCCACTTTATGAGCAATTAGATCTTTTAAAACACAACTATCAAGCGATTTTTGCAGGGCTAATTGGCGGAGTAATAGCCGGTCTTGGCTCAGTTTTATTGCTCTCACTACTCTTTGGACTAAACCACGAACTATATGTCACACTTCTTCCAAAGTCCGTTACTACCGCTATTGGTATAGGCATCAGCGAGCAACTTGGCGGAGTTGTCACAATAAGTGTTGCTGTAATTGTCGCCACTGGAATACTTGGTGGAATTATGGCTGAGAGTCTGTTTAAGATATTTAGGATAAATAAGCCTATAGCCAAAGGAATAGCCATAGGTTGTGCATCTCACGCCATCGGAACGGCAAAGGCTATCGAACTTGGCGATGTTGAAGGTGCTATGAGCTCACTTGCAATTGCAGTTACAGGACTATTTACTGTAGTTGGCGCATCTATTTTTGCAAACTTTTTATAAGGAGAAGTTATGATAATCTCAATAGGACGAGAGGCTGGAAGCGGCGGTAGAGAGATGGCTTTAAAGCTTTCAAAAAGATTAAATCTTGAGTATGTTACACAACAAAAACTTATAATTACAGCCGATGAGATGGGCTTTTTTGAAGAGGTCTATAGCTTTTGCAACGAAAAACCTGCAAATACACTGCTACAAGCGATTGCCAAAAATGAAGTGGTTTCAAAAAATCAGCAAATTGTAGCTATGGTATTTGAAGAGTTGGCAAGAAGAGGTAGTTTTGTCATACTTGGAAGAGCTGCAAACTACTTTTTAAGGCAAAGAGCCGACTTTGTCTCTGTTTTTTTGCATGCTAACTTTGACTTTAAGCTACAAAGATTGGAGGCTCAAGGCTACTCAAAAGAGGAAGCCATAGAGTATATGAATAGAAAAGATAGCCAAAGAGCCTCATTCAATCGCTACTACACAGGAGAAGAGTGGGGAAAAGCTAAATTTTATAACCTAAGCATCGATACTTCAAAGTGCGGTATAGATAGTAGCTTGGAGTTTATCATCTCTTTTGTAAATTGTGCAATAAAATCTTAGCTTGATTGGCGATGCAAGAAAATAGCAGCTATTTAACAGAGCAAATCATCACCTATCTTGGCAACAAAAGGGCTTTGCTTGACTTTTTAAATGAGGGTTTTTTTTATGCAAAAAATGAGCTTGGTAGGGATAAATTTAGCTTTTGCGATCTTTTCAGTGGCTCTGGAATTGTCTCACGGTTTGCAAAAGCACACTCAAATTTTATAGTTGCAAATGACCTAGAGGAGTATTCATCCGTTATCAATCGCTGCTATCTTAGCAACCAGACAAAAGAGCTTTTAGAAAATATAGAGCTCTGTTTTGAAAAATTAAGAGCCAAAGATGAGATAAAAGAGGGCTTCATCTCAAAGCTCTATGCCCCAAAAAACGATAGCGATATCAAAAAGGATGAGAGAGTTTTTTATACTCGCCAGAATGCCCTTGCTATCGATACTATTAGACAAAATATAGAGAAATTTATACCAAATGATCTAAAGGTCTATTTTATAGCGCCACTTCTCTATCTTGCAAGCGTGCATACCAATACTAGCGGAGTTTTCAAAGGTTTTTACAAAAACAAAGATGGAGTTGGCGAGTTTGGTGGCAGAGGAAAAAATGCTCTCTCAAGGATAATGAAGCCAATAGAGCTTCAAAAGCCTATTTTTAGCAATTTCTCTTTGCCATTTGAGGTGCTAAAGAAAGACGCCATCTCTTTATCAAAGCAGATAGATACCGATGTTTGTTATCTAGATCCGCCCTACAATCAGCACCCTTATGGCTCAAACTACTTTATGTTAAATATCATTGCAAACTACAAAGAGCCAAAGGAAATTTCAAAAGTTTCTGGTATCACAAAGGATTGGAACCGCTCTTTATTTAACAAAGAGGCAAAGGCAAAGGACTCTCTTTTGGAAATTGTCTCAAATTTAAGGTCCAAAATCATCCTCATCTCATACAACTGCGAAGGCTTTATCAAAAAAGAGGAGTTTTTAAAGGAGTTAGTTAAATTTGGAGAGGTTAAGTTTATAGAAAAACGCTACAACACCTTTAGAGGCTCAAGAAATCTAAACAGCCAACCGCTACACATAAAAGAGCAGCTCTACATAGTCAAAAAATCATGAGACAAAACAGAGACAAAGTCACGCTTTTTGGGCTTTTTATGCCAACCTATATAGATATGATGCTTCGGCTTCTTACTATATTTATCAATATCTATATGATTAGCAAAATAGATGTAAATTTAGTAGGTGCAATGGGCGCTGGCAATCAAGTCTTTTCGCTCTTTACGACTATTTGCAACTTTTTAGCCATAGGCTGTTCTGTGGTAGTTGCTCAAGCAATTGGTGCAAAAAAAGAACTTCTTGCCATTAGAGCAACTCATACAAGTATCACACTAAATGCCATTGTAGGGCTTATTTGTGGCTCTTTGGTCTTTTTCTTTACGAATAGGATTTTGGAGCTTTTGCAAGTTCCAAATGAGGCACTAAATGATAGCTATGACTATCTACACATCATCTCAATAACATTTATAATAGACGCCATCGCCATTGTAACAGCAACTATAATACGAGTTTATAACCACGCAACTAGCATGATGACGATTGCAATATCTATGAACGTAGTTACACTTATCATAAACTATCTAGTGCTTTTTGAGCCATTTGGGCTGCCCTATCTTGGGCTTAAAGGTGTGGCTTACTCTACCATTATAGGTCGCATTTTTGGTATTGTGCTAATCTTTTTTGTGCTTATAAAGATAGTAAAAATCCCGCTCTATCTTAAACTTTTCTTTCGCTGTAGATTGACAACAATTCAAAAAATTCTCTCTATCGGTGTGCCAAGTGCAGCAGAAAATCTGCTATGGATGGGGCAATATATGGTAGCTTTTAGCTTTGTTGCAAGTATGGGTAAAGAGAGTCTTACAGTGCAGACCATCTACTTTTACATCTCATCAGCGATATTTTTTCTATCAACCTCTTTAAGTATTGCAAATGAGGTGATAGTGGCAAGGCTAGTTGGCAAGGGCAAGCTTCAAGCTGCATATTTAAGAGGACTTAAGAGCCTAAAAATAGGCGTTATCGCAACTATCTTTTTAGTTTTTTTAGTCTTTCTTGCCAAAGACTTTATCATGCAAGAGTTAAGTCTTGATGAGAACTTAAAAAGTATCATGCTGCCGCTTTTTGTCATCTCACTTTTTTTGGAACCATCAAGAGCACTTAACATCATCATGGTAAACTCACTACGTGCAAGCGGTGATGCTAAGTTTCCATTTACGATGGGAATTATTTTTATGTGGGGAGTCTCCATTCCGCTTGGCTGGTTTTTGGGTATCTATCTTGGATATGGCATAGTTGGAGTTTGGCTTGGTTTTTGTGCTGATGAGTTTTTAAGAGGGCTAGCAAATACAGTTAGATGGCGAAACAAAAAGTGGCAGAGCAAACGTCTTTTATAGCTATTTTGAAATTTAACATCTCATTTGACTAGGTTAAAAAGTAAGTTAATTACCCTAGCTCATTTGAATAGACATTTACAAAATGAGATATTAAGGTGCTTTTTAGTTGATAGATAAAAGAGTTATGAGTTAGAAAAAGTTTTATATAGGCTTTGTTAGTTTTTAAAAAGGTTGTTTTGTGAGATATGGTTTTTGGACTCTTATTTTTAATATTTTTATCATTTTATACTCTATTATTGCCATAAAATTTGGAAATAGTCCCTTAAAAGCTAGATTGGTTTTAGTTTTATGTGCCTATTCTTACATAATTATTTTTGAGCCGCACTATTTTATCTCTCAAAACAGAAACTATTGCCTTTTATTGGGTGTAGTTTGTATTATAATTGTTGTTAAAGTCCTTATTATGGGGCTTTAATTTTATTGGTAGATAAAAGCTCTTTGACTTCTATCTTATTGACAGGACTGTAAAAAAATCCCTTTTAAACACTACATTTTCATCTTTTTTGTAATGTAGATTTTAAATTTGTATTAAAATTAGAAAAAGTTTTAAAAGCTAGGTGGATTAAGTGGTAGTGAAAAATTAATTGTTAAAATCATTAGCTTGTAAGGCTATTAAAATAGAGATGCAAATAGCACCAATAAAAAGCTTCATTTCTGAATAAAAAGTTTCGATATTGCTACTAGGTATGGTTAAATATACGATTATAACTGAAATAATTAGTAATATTATTCTGAATGTTATATTTTTCAATTTGTATCCTTAAAGTATTTAATAAGGTAACTCGTCTATTATACCATAGAGCAAAAGCCCCATTTGGCTTATACTTTCATTAAAGTATTTTTAGTAATATTCATAAATTTCAACATCTCTAACTCTAAATCGCCTAAATTTCATATCTTTTAATTTAACAAAAGGAGCTAAATTTAAGCATGAAAAATGATAGTTTTAAAAGCCAAAGAGCGATAAACAGCTGATATATCAAAGCTCCAAATTTCCAAATTTAGAGCTAATCTACATATCTTTTCAAGAGATTTTGATAGGCATCAACTCTCCTATCTCTTAAAAACGGCCACCATCTCCTAACCTCTTCACATCTTTTTAGGTCAATCTCCACAACGCTGCTTAGCTCATCTGTAGAGTTTGAGCGAAACAGCTCTTCACCTTGCGGCCCAAAAACAAAGCTATTACCCCAAAACCTAATCCCACCATCTCTAGCAGGCGCCTTTTCAAAACCAACTCTATTGACTGTAACAACAGGAACGCAGTTGGCAACCGCATGACCTCTTTGCACAGCAACCCAAGCCTCTAGTTGGCGAGATTTCTCATCGTCGCTATCACTATCAAACCAACCAATAGCAGTTGGATAGATGAGAATTTCTGCTCCATTTAAAGCTATAAGTCTTGCTGCCTCTGGATACCATTGATCCCAACAAACAAGCACGCCAAGCCTACCAACACTAGTATCAATAGCACCAAAGCCCAAGTCCCCCGGCGTAAAATAAAACTTCTCATAAAAATTTGGATCATCAGGTATGTGCATTTTGCGATATTTGCCAGCCATTGAGCCATCTTTTTCAAAGACATAGGCAGTGTTGTGATAGAGCCCAGCAGCTCTTTTCTCAAAAAGTGAAGTTACCAAAACTACACCATTTTTCTTTGCAACACCGCTCCAAAAAGCGATATCTTTTTCAATCTCATTTGCAAGCTCAAAAAGCTCAACATCTTCGCTTTGACAAAAATAGGCACTTTGATGAAGCTCTTGAAGCACAATAAGCTTAGCACCCTCTTTTGCTGCATTTTCTATAAGAGAGAGTGTTTTTTCAATGGTACTTTTTTTATCCTTTAAAAAAGCGTGAGAGATTAGCCCAACCTTTAATCTATCTTTCATATCAACTCCTTTTTTAAAGAGATTATATCAAATTTAAAGGTCCTCTCTAGGGTCAAAATGTATCTCAAAAAACCATTTTTTATCGCTAAATTTATCCCTTATAAGTCCCTCAAGCTTATCGCCAATATCGTGAGCATCTTGAAGTCTGATATCGGGCGAAAAGACAAGATGGAGGCTTAAAAAATAGTCATTTACAACTTTTCTGCTTTTTAGATCGTGAAAGCTCTTTATGGGGCTAATTTCGCCTATCATCTGCTTTATTTTGTCTATAACTTCATCCTCTATAGCCCTATCAAGAAGTGTTGAGATACCGCTATTTGCAAGTTCATAAGCGCTATAAATAATATAAAAACCAATCAAAATTCCAACTCCAGAGTCAATCATCTCATATCCAGTTATTTTAATGGCAACAAGAGCAAAGATAATGCCAGCATTTGCGATAAAATCGCTTTTGTAGTGAAGCAGGTCTGACTTGATGATGAGCGAGTTGGTACGCTTTGCCTCTTTTGACAGATACCAAATGAGAAAAATAGTGGTAAAAATCGAGACAAGCATAACAGCAATAGCAATATCAAAATTTAAGTAACTCTCCACAATAAAGAGCTTTTCAATACTTTTGTAGATGAGAAAAACTCCAACACTTGCAATAAACAGTCCCTCAAAAAGCGCCACCAAGCCCTCAATCTTCCCAAAACCATAGTTAAACTCTCTATTTGGACTATCGTTTGATTTTTTAAGGGCAAAAAAATTAATGACCGAGATAAAAGAGTCAAGCAGTGAGTCGATTGCAGAGGCCAAAATAGAGATAGAGCCACTCAAAAAACCAACGCTAAACTTAAACATTGCAAGCAAACTTGCAGCAACAGCTGCTACTATAGGAGCCCTACTTTTTATCATCTATCAACTCCTTATGATTATCAATTAATATTTATAATGATACCACACAAACTTAAATAAGAGCCAAATTTAAAGATATTTCTGCTTTAAATTTCAAAACCACTCAATTAAATTTAAGCAAAATTATAAGGCAAATTAAGTGGCTAAATTTAATTTTTTTTAATGAAAGTAGCTGTAATATTGATATTGATTTTTAAAAAGGAGCTATTATGCAAAAAGTTGATTTTTCAAACTCAGTAAGTGAAACTTTGCTTATAAATTTATATTTTCGAAGCCTTGAAAACAAAATGCCAGAGCCGATTTTAAAAGATAATTTTTCGCAAGATATTATAAAAAATATCGATTATGACTTTTCGAAATTTGACAAAAGCAAGCTAAGCCGCGTTGGTTGCGTCATAAGAAGCCGGTTTTTTGACGATGAGATTTTAAAAATAGCTAGTAAAAATAAAAATCTAGTCGTAGTTCAAGTTGGCGCAGGGCTTGACACGAGGCCTCTAAGACTTTGTGAAAAGTTAAAAGGTGCATATTTTTATGATATAGATCTAAGTGATGTTATAAATTTGCGTGAAAAACTTGTCAAAAAGGTGGAAAATAACTTTTATATAGCCGCTTCCATGCTAGAGTGTGCGTGGATGGATGAGCTTTTGCAAAAGCATAAAGGGGCAAAATTTATCTTTGTGCTTGAGGGCATTAGTATGTATTTTAGCCAAGATGAGCTAAAAGGCTTTTTCATAAATCTGCTTGATAGGTTTGATGGCGTTATTATGCTTGATTGTCTAAATAAATTCACATCCAAAATGAATACAAAACGGCACGATACAATGAAATTTATGAAAAAGGTTGAAGTTAAATTTGGAATCGATAGCGAAGATGAGATTTTGGCATGGGATAAGAGGATAAGTTTTATAAAAAAGGGAGTGATGATTGATATGTATAAGAACCGATGGGGCTTTTTGGGCTTTATTTTTAGAAACTTTATACCGGTTTTAAGAAACACATGCAATATGTATCTTTTCAAGCTAAATTGATAGTTAAATTTAACTTTTATCCAATCTAACATGCAAAGGTTATACAGATTATCAAAGTAGAAACTAACAACAGAAAAGCAAGGTTAAGGGCTGTAGGTAAGGAGTAAAAGCTATTTTTTTCTCTTAGATTTTCTATACAGATAGGGATTAACAGGGTTATCATCTTGCCAAAGCCCCATCTTATTAGACTTTGCAAACTCTAGACTATCCACCAACTAAACAGAGTTTTGGA
Organism: uncultured Campylobacter sp.; assembly: GCF_947255105.1. Classification (GTDB taxonomy): domain Bacteria; phylum Campylobacterota; class Campylobacteria; order Campylobacterales; family Campylobacteraceae; genus Campylobacter_B. The sequence goes on along the minus strand of NZ_CAMYFP010000006.1, from coordinate 5,849 downwards.
GTTTTATTTTGGTGATGAGAGAAGTTAGTCGTATTATCCATTGCTTTTTTAGCATTTTATTGCACTAAAATTTGCAAATTGCTCTCTATCTCAATCTATATTTTTTTATAATCCTATCTCTCTCATCTACTAGAATCTTTTCACACTCAGCATAGGTTTTTTCTTTTGAGTATTCTTGCCAAATTTTATCTGTTAAATCCCAAAAATTATGCAAGTCATCGTTTTTATAAGTTTTATCTATAATATTTTTTTCTCTCATAAGTCGAGTTATCAGATCTGCACAATAACTGCATTTGGCTCTTAAATTCTCAAACTCATCACCGCTCATTGCCCTATCCCAATCTAAGTCTAAATTTATATTCATTTTAGATCCTTTCTAGTAATCTTTAACTCTAATTCAAATTTAAAGTTTTATAGCGGTTAAAAGTCGTGTAAATAGAATAGAAAGACTTTTAACCCATTTAATTTAAAAGCTCAAATTTAGACTATTTAAAACTTTAGAGCCAAGCTATTTTATGAAGGCTATTTCCCCTCCACCTTTATATCATCTTTTATAGCTTCAAATTTCTTATCACCTATGCCTTTTACATTTTTGAGATCTTCTATCTTTTTAAATTTATTCTCTTTTCTATATTCGATGATATTGTTAGCTGTTGTCTCTCCAATGCCCTTTAGACTCATAAGCTCCTCTTTAGAGGCAGTGTTTATATTTACAGCACCAAACAACAAACTAAAACTAAAAACAAACAATAACAATAGTTTTTTCATAAATAAATCCTTTAAATAATAATATTTATTCAGTATATAAAATAGTTATTAATATATTCTAAACTGGTATATATTATTTAACATGTTCATTAATATTACAAAGTGAAAAGAATATGATTAAATCAAATTTAATAAATTTACTTTTATAAATTTGATTAATTTAAAATATAGAAGATCTGCTATGATAAATATTTATTTTTTATATCCTTGTTTGTTAAAAAAATGATTTTTATGATAGTTGTCGTCAAACTGATTATTATTAGTTTTGCTGTGATATTGAACACCAGCACTAATACAAGCATATTATCAGCCTATTTGCAATATAATATATTTTAGCAATTAGGCAAATAAAACGTAAGATAATTTGTTTGACTCTGTGGGCTAGAAAATTGAAAATATAATTTAAAACTTACAATAGGATAAAATAACATGGGAAAATCTGAACAGATGATACAAAACGAAATATATAGCAATAATACAACCATTTTAGACAAATATGAGTGTTTAAGCTTAGGTGCAACTACAATTAATAATTTAATGAAATCATCAATTATAAAAGAATACTCATTAAATAAAAACGTTGGCACAAAAAAGCCTGACGTATTAATAATTGATAGTGAAAAAAATGTAATTATCTATGTTGAGCAAAAAAGACCAAGTAGGTTAAAAAGTAAAAAAGATATAAAAGACGCTATAAATCAAGAGCTTTATGTTGCAAAGGCAATAAATGCAAAAATATATGTAGTTAGTGACGGAAATTCATATATTTGGATTAATCCTAAAACCGGCAATCCAATTATTGATGAAAATAATAATCTAATCAATTTAGAAATCAAACCAAAAGAAAATGGAAAAGAAGTTGCTAAATTAATAAATGATATATTGATATCAATTAATGATGAGTCTGATCAAATACTAAAAAAAGAATTTTTAGATCCAACAGATTTAGCAGTAAAAATAAATAGAAAATTAGTAAATTTGACTTTTGCTTCAGCAAAAATGTCTTTATATACTTTTGTAGAATTGTTTTTATTCAAATATCTATCAGATATTGGAGTATTAAGTGGAGATAGTTCATTTTCTTATATCGCAAATATGTACAAGGAAGAATATAAAAAAATAGACCCAAGTATCAATGACGCAAAAATATTAGGTAAATACTTAGATGGTCCAAGAGAAACTATGAGGACTCTATTTCCAGAGGGAGAAGATGGTACAAGCATTATAAATGGTCAAGTTTTTCATGTTAAAAAAGATGAATATAATCAATATGTAAGCCTTGATAATACAGATAAAATATTTAAAGAAGTGGTTTTAGAGTTTGAAAACTACGAAAAAGAAAATGGAAAATTCATTCATATAAGTACAGATTTCAAATCAAAACTATTTGAAACATTCATGAAACATAGTGATGAAAAATCAAATATGGGACAGTTTTTCACACCATTAAAGATAGTAAATGAAATGATTGAAATGGTTGATATATATGAGGGAATGTCAATATGCGACCCAGCTTGTGGAGTTGGAAAATTTATTTTGGAAGCAATAGAAGATAAAATTCCTGAATACTTTACCTATAAAAAGAAAAAATTAGAAAAACGAATTGAAATAATTGGCTACGATAAGATGATGTCTGAAAGAGATGACTTAACAATAATACTTGCTAAGGCCAATATGCTTATTTATTTCTCTGAACTTTTTAAGAAAAATAACTCTTTACAAGATGTTAAAACCATATCTCAAAGTCTACTGAATGAGTCTTATTACCTATATCAAACAATGCTTGGAACTTTAGGAGAGTTAGAAGAAAATAAATATGATTTAATACTCGCAAATCCTCCTTACTATCAAAGCAAGGTAATGATGGAAGCAGCAAGAGATACTGGATATTACGATTTAAACGGTGCAGGAGTCGAAAGCCTGTTTTTAGAATGGATATTAAAATCTTTAAAGCCAGGTGGAACTGCAAATGTCGTATTGCCTGATGGTATATTTTCAAACTATGCTAACTCTAAATTAAAAGAATATATGCTAAATAATTTCTTTATAGAAGCAATAATTTCCTTGCCGGTAGGAGCATTTTTCAACACACCTAAAAAGACTTATATATTGACAGTTAGAAAAGCGACAGAAAGAGAAAAAGAAGACAATAAAAAACAAGATTATCCAGTGTTTTCTTACATTGCAACATCTATAGGTGAAAGTCTTGATGTATATAGGTTTGATATAGAAGATAACGATCTAAAAGAAGCTGTTGCCAAATACAACTTCTATAGAAAAGAAGACAAAAACAATTTAAGAGGTTTGATAAAAACTCATATTGAATCAGACCCTAAGTTAAAACTAATTGATATAAAAGAATTTGATAAGGATAAATCCTGGATAATAGAAAATTTTTGGTCAGAAGAAGAAAAGATAGAAATAGGTCTTAAGAAAGCTAAAAAGATAGTTACTGTAGATGAATTTCAAATGTTACTTGATGATATGATTTCTCTAATGAATGAATTCAAGGAGGAGTTAGAATGGCTGAAGTAAGATATAAGGAAGTTATGATTGGAAGTTTATATAAATTTGTAAAAGGAACTAATAAAATCAATAAAAAAATAATCGATGAGAATAAAGGAGAATATCCTGTTTATTCCGGCTCTAAATTAAATGATGGACTTATGGGTTATATTAATTTTTATGACTTTAACGGGGAATTTATAAGAATAATTACAGTTGGCAAAGTAGGAGAAATTAGCATAATTAATGGAAAATTTTCTTTAGCACAAAATAATGGCGTTTTAGCATCTAAGAATATAGAAAAAACTAAATTTATATTAAATGAATATTTGAAAATAATATTGTTAAGTAAATTAAAAAATAAAGCTAAGGGAGCTGATACGGGAAATAAGCAACAGAGTTTGACTAATAAACAGATATTAGAAGCTACAATCAGTTTGCCAATTGATTGCGATGGTAATTACGATATAGAAAAACAAAAAGAAATTGTGAAAAAGTATGAAATAGTTGAGGAAAAGAAAAAAGAATTAAAAGAAAAGTTAGACTACTTTAAAGATGCTCAAGTAGATTTTATGAACTCAGAAATTGGGAGAAGCAAAAAAGTAAAAATCAAAGATGTTTTCGATTTATCTGTGAGCTCTAATGGCTCAAATTTCACAAAAGCTTTTATAAAAAATAATAGTGGAGATATTCCAGTATATGGAGCAAGTAAAGAAGATGAAAATCCATCCTATGGATATGTAATAGATAATGCAATAATAAAAGAAAAAAGAAATAATAAAACCCAAGAAACAAAAGTTAAATATTTTAACGACTGTATAACTTATAATATAGACGGCTTTGCTGGTTATGTTTTTTATAGAAGAGGTAAATTTAGTTTAAGTGAAAAAGTTCGTCCACTAATAATAAAAGATGAATACAGAGATTTTTTAAATCCAGAGTTTTTGAAATTTGCTATAGAGCCAATATTCAGAAATAATAGAAAAGGTCGCTTAGGAGAAAATGAAAAAAATGAATATACTAAGCTTCATATAAATATGATTGAAGATATAGAAATTAATATTCCTATAAATGAAGATGGAACTTTCGATTTAGAAAAACAAAAGCAAATTGTAAGCAAGTATAAAGCTATTGAAGAAATGAAGAATTCAATTTTAGAAAAAGGGCTTCCGTTCACTCTTTCAAGTGTGCAGTTTGATAGCGAGACTCCATATATATATATATAAGGGTTAGGGATTTATTTGATATACAAAGAGGCAAGTCGATTTATACAAAAACTTATTGCAAAAACAATAAGGGAGAATATCCGGTATATTCAGCAGATAACAATAATCCTTTGGCGTACAGAAATAACTACGATTATGATGGTAAATATCTTAGCTCATCAATAAATGGTATTGCTGGAGTTTTGACAATTTTAGATGGAAAATTTTCTACAAATGCAGATCGAGTTGTTTTTATCCCAAAAGTAGAAAATATTAATCTTGATTATGTAAAAAATATTTTAGAGCCAATTCTTAGAAATAAAAACAAAGGAAGAAAGGGTCTAAAAGGGAAAAATGAATTTACAAAACTTACACCAAGTATGATAGGAAATGAGATGATTCCAATACCATATAACATCAAAGGTGAACCATCTTTAGATAAGCAAAAAAAATTGGCTGATAAATATAAAACAATAAACATGATAAAAAACAAAATAGAAAAAAACTTCAATGAATTATTAAGAAATGAGATAGTTTTTTAGGCAAAAGTAACGATTATAAATTAAAATCTAGTCGCTTTTTATTGCAAAAACAGAGGAGATAAATTGGTAAATAAGCCAAAAGAATTGAAATTTGCTATAAACTATCATTCGCAAGAGTTCAAATGGTTATCTATATTTTTAGAAAAGTTATCATATCCGTAGCCTAAATATTTACTAGGCTCTAAATCATCAGCTAATTTTTAGATTGTTTGATTTGATGTAGCGATGTTTTTTATAGCATTTACATCAGCTTTTGTAGTTTGGAAATGAGCATTATGATTTGGCTCTGTGTTTACCTTGTCTTTTATGCTCCCAGTCACTGCGTCCTTGATTATCTACTATTTTAGATGGTTCAGTTTGCCTGTTGTTGTATCTTATATCTTTTGCTAATTTGGAGTTATAAAACCTTTTTCCATTTTATTTTTGTTTAAACCGTTTTGAGGTACAGCACATTTAAGTTAGAAATTAAAAGTGGATTAAAAGAAGTCAGTTCTCCATTAAATTTTTTGCGGTATCGCCCTTAATTTTATCTAAGATAGCTCTTTTTTATATAAGTTATTACCCATTTATTTTCTCCAGCATTATTGCATCCTTTTTCAGGACACGCCAAATAAAAATTATTAACTTTTTATATCAAATAGTTTAAATAAATAAAATTCTTCAAAGTTGTTATAAAAATTAAAATTTGACTATAGTTTAAAAAGTATCTTAGATTTATTATTTTAAAAAATAAACCACTATTTAAAAATTTAGAGATAAGCTATTTTGTAAAGGTTACTTCCCCTCTACCTTTATATCATCTTTTATAGCTTCAAACTTCTTAGCACCT
>NZ_CAMYFP010000005.1 GCF_947255105.1 uncultured Campylobacter sp. | reverse complement strand
GGGTATAAATTTGATCCTATGGATTTTGAAACGGATATTTGATCGTATTTCGCAAGCTTGCCAAAAGGTATAAATTTGATCCTATGGATTTTGAAACCACTAAGAACAAATTGTGCAACTACTAGCATAAAAAGTATAAATTTGATCCTATGGATTTTGAAACTCACTACATTGCAATAGGCTACTAAGGAGCAAAGATGTATAAATTTGATCCTATGGATTTTGAAACATGTTTAGCACTATTTAGTGGCGGGCTTGATAGTATGTATAAATTTGATCCTATGGATTTTGAAACTAGTGTTATAGGGCAAGTTCAATAAAATAGACAAATGTATAAATTTGATCCTATGGATTTTGAAACAGTTTGACGACGGAGAAAACAAAGGTTATGTATCAAGTATAAATTTGATCCTATGGATTTTGAAACCCGTGGCTGTCGGTCAAAGGCTTTCGCCTATCCCCCGTATAAATTTGATCCTATGGATTTTGAAACAGATGACTAGAGCGATAAACTATAAGGGCTATTTAGTATAAATTTGATCCTATGGATTTTGAAACAAAGCATTTTGCAAACTTTTTCCACTTGCTCCCCTGGTATAAATTTGATCCTATGGATTTTGAAACTGGCAATGCTGGTGTATATAGTTTAGGAAATGGAGTATAAATTTGATCCTATGGATTTTGAAACATAACCTCTTGTATCTCTTTTGTAAGCTCCGCCTTGCTGTATAAATTTGATCCTATGGATTTTGAAACCGCTAAACTCGTTGCTTTGTCCGTCTTTTGCATAGAGTATAAATTTGATCCTATGGATTTTGAAACAAAATGCTATTTTTTGCAGGAGTATTTGACCCACGAGTATAAATTTGATCCTATGGATTTTGAAACCAAAGGCTATATATCACTAGCATATAGAAACGGCTGTATAAATTTGATCCTATGGATTTTGAAACTAAGTGCCTACAAATGTTTCATCTACACCCTCTGTGTATAAATTTGATCCTATGGATTTTGAAACGGCTGGAATGGAGAGGGTATAGAAGTCAAGTTGCCACAAGTATAAATTTGATCCTATGGATTTTGAAACTGTATCACAAAATGATACAGTCTTAGGCTGGAATGGAGGTATAAATTTGATCCTATGGATTTTGAAACTTTCAACAATGGAAAAATGACAAAGGCGAGAACAGTATAAATTTGATCCTATGGATTTTGAAACATCCTTGAGTAGGAGCTATATAAGATAGCCCTTTTTTGGTATAAATTTGATCCTATGGATTTTGAAACTCAAATTTCAAGGACTTTTCATAATAATGAAACCAATTGTATAAATTTGATCCTATGGATTTTGAAACAAAAGATAGGAGAGATTTTTTCTCTCCTAAATAAAGGTATAAATTTGATCCTATGGATTTTGAAACTATAGGTAGCAGTGCGGACATTTTGTCAAAACTTAGTATAAATTTGATCCTATGGATTTTGAAACATATAAAATAGATTGAAAATTACACCTATTAGTCTTTCGTATAAATTTGATCCTATGGATTTTGAAACACTCTACCTACAGAGTATCATCGAAAAAAACAGATGTATAAATTTGATCCTATGGATTTTGAAACAAGCTAATGTTGATAGCACCGCCACCTGGGCTAGCGTATAAATTTGATCCTATGGATTTTGAAACTTGCAAAGTGCAGCTATCATATAGATAGTCTTTGGTATAAATTTGATCCTATGGATTTTGAAACATAGTAACTTCTAGCTCTTTTCCGCTTTCAAACTCAGTATAAATTTGATCCTATGGATTTTGAAACTAGAGACTACAAAGACAAAAAAGAAAAGAAACAACGTATAAATTTGATCCTATGGATTTTGAAACAATTGGACTTTAGAGGGCGTTTATATGTTGGGCTTTTTGTATAAATTTGATCCTATGGATTTTGAAACCAGTGTTATAAGGCAAGTTCAACAAAATAGACAAGTATAAATTTGATCCTATGGATTTTGAAACTTTATCATCTCGTCTTTCCAAAGCATTGTGCCAAGGTATAAATTTGATCCTATGGATTTTGAAACACAACTCTTCGTTATATTGCTTTTTGTTTGCCTCTTGGTATAAATTTGATCCTATGGATTTTGAAACTAATTTTATAACTATTATTCTTGATAAATATCATGTATAAATTTGATCCTATGGATTTTGAAACTTAAAAAAGCAACCAAGCCAAAGCTAAGGGCTAGAGTATAAATTTGATCCTATGGATTTTGAAACCTTCATTAAATACCTTTTTTAAAGCTATTCCGCAATTGGTATAAATTTGATCCTATGGATTTTGAAACGGTAATGTGGCTAATGAAATGGACTATTTAGGTTCAATGTATAAATTTGATCCTATGGATTTTGAAACTTCGCCTACTCTACTAATCCACCTAAACAAGCGAACAGGTATAAATTTGATCCTATGGATTTTGAAACCATAGACTACTCCTTTTATAGTATTAGATTAGTCGTATAAATTTGATCCTATGGATTTTGAAACATAGCTCCCTCGCCATATCCTATTAGCTCGCCAAGTATAAATTTGATCCTATGGATTTTGAAACCTTGGGGATATCTCACTTGAGAGTGCAGGGAATGGAGTATAAATTTGATCCTATGGATTTTGAAACTTTCAACAATGGAAGAATGACAAAGGCGAGAACAGAAGTATAAATTTGATCCTATGGATTTTGAAACCCATTAAATAGCCCAAATAGATATGGCAGAACGTCGTATAAATTTGATCCTATGGATTTTGAAACCCAATATTACGCCTTTGCCTGTTTTGCCAACTCGCGTATAAATTTGATCCTATGGATTTTGAAACATTCTGCTATTGATAGAATTGTTGTAATCTTTTTGTATAAATTTGATCCTATGGATTTTGAAACATTCGCTATAATTTCAGCAACAAAGGGGAAATAACGTATAAATTTGATCCTATGGATTTTGAAACGAGCCAAACATAGCTAGACCGCAAAAAGTCAAAAGTATAAATTTGATCCTATGGATTTTGAAACTCGCAAATGTGGCAAGTGTGCCACGAAAACCGTGAGTATAAATTTGATCCTATGGATTTTGAAACGAATAGTGTTGTTATCTGCATTGGAATTGACTATGTATAAATTTGATCCTATGGATTTTGAAACGTCTTTTGCTAAGGCTTTCAACGTTGTTTTGAACCAGTATAAATTTGATCCTATGGATTTTGAAACAAATCATATAAGAAAGAAGATCTATCATCTACATTGTATAAATTTGATCCTATGGATTTTGAAACTAATTTTGTCTAAATAATTTAAACATTGATATTCTGTATAAATTTGATCCTATGGATTTTGAAACTATTATATATAGCCAAGAGCCAAAAAACGCCCTCCGTATAAATTTGATCCTATGGATTTTGAAACTAGTTGTAAAGATGTCCTCTAATTGTTGAGCTTGGTATAAATTTGATCCTATGGATTTTGAAACAGCCGTGAGTGGTATGAAAAATCACAAGAGGGCAAAGGTATAAATTTGATCCTATGGATTTTGAAACAACTCAGTTATAGGTAGTGCAAACATAAAACCAGAGTATAAATTTGATCCTATGGATTTTGAAACTATTAGGAGATCAAACTGGATTTCAAGTAGAGCTAGTATAAATTTGATCCTATGGATTTTGAAATAGATGAAAGACATAAAAAGTAGTTTATAATCTACCGTATAAATTTGATCCTATGGATTTTGAAATTCAGAGTATCCTAGTTGTTTTGCATACCAACAAATGTATAAATTTGATCCTATGGATTTTGAAATGAACAGAAGCTGTAAATAAAGCCGCACCAGTTGCGTATAAATTTGATCCTATGGATTTTGAAATCAAACTCATACGAAGCAAAACTAAAAGCAGAACAAGGTATAAATTTGATCCTATGGATTTTGAAATTTAATAAGTTTGTAGTTGATGAAACAAATTATACATGTATAAATTTGATCCTATGGATTTTGAAATCTAAAACAAAGAAGAAAAAGATCATCAAGAGTAGGTATAAATTTGATCCTATGGATTTTGAAATGCCACCAAATCAAAACACTATCAGCCTTACCTAAAAGTATAAATTTGATCCTATGGATTTTGAAATTATAAGAGGGCTGCTTTAGATGACTGAGAAACAGAGGGTATAAATTTGATCCTATGGATTTTGAAATTATAGAGAATGTAAGCAGTCTAAATGCCTTTTAAGTATAAATTTGATCCTATGGATTTTGAAATTAAATGGTGCAATTCCTACATCTCTAAGCTTTGCGTATAAATTTGATCCTATGGATTTTGAAATTCTAATGTATCGGCTCTGTTTGGAGATAGCACAATGTATAAATTTGATCCTATGGATTTTGAAATTTGATGAGATTGTTTTCAAAATCTATATCTTTCCAAGGTATAAATTTGATCCTATGGATTTTGAAATTTCCGTCTATCTGCAAAGCACACTCACTATAGCCCTGTATAAATTTGATCCTATGGATTTTGAAATCCACCCAAATCAATCAATTATCTAAAAAACATCACCTGTATAAATTTGATCCTATGGATTTTGAAATTTGAAAACTTTGTAGTTGGTGACTCTAACCGCTTTGGTATAAATTTGATCCTATGGATTTTGAAACATAAAGTTAAAAGTCCTAGCCAAACAATAATAAAAGGTATAAATTTGATCCTATGGATTTTGAAACTCGCAAGAGCCGAGCCTATTTGAACCAAACAACCCTGTATAAATTTGATCCTATGGATTTTGAAACATCGAAAGGACTAGAGATGAATAAAAAAGATTTCGTATAAATTTGATCCTATGGATTTTGAAACTGCCATATTCTGCATCAAATCTAGCCGCACTCAAGGTATAAATTTGATCCTATGGATTTTGAAACTGTAGCGTCTCAAAGCTGTTTGCATAGGTGTCACTTTGTATAAATTTGATCCTATGGATTTTGAAACACACTAAATGAGTTTATAGACTATTATGAAATGGGTATAAATTTGATCCTATGGATTTTGAAACGGCTGATGACAAACTCACCATTGCGCGCCCTGTAGCCGTATAAATTTGATCCTATGGATTTTGAAACCAGAAATTGGTGTGAATTTAGGTGTTGTGTTTTTGGTATAAATTTGATCCTATGGATTTTGAAACGCAGTCAACCTCAGCCATTAACACAGAACTACGTATAAATTTGATCCTATGGATTTTGAAACCATGGTGTAGATTCGAGTTCTTAGATAAAACGTCTAGTATAAATTTGATCCTATGGATTTTGAAACTTCATTATGATGATATAATTACAGCATAAATATTGTATAAATTTGATCCTATGGATTTTGAAACCTAGATGTCAAAATCGAAACAACTAAAGATGTTAAAGTATAAATTTGATCCTATGGATTTTGAAACTTGAAAAATGAAAAGTTGCCTTTCACTCCAGAAAAGTATAAATTTGATCCTATGGATTTTGAAACTTTGTGATAATAATGCTAATAGTGTTTTATTTCTAGTATAAATTTGATCCTATGGATTTTGAAACATTGGATAAACAATGTAATAGATAATTTATTAGCGTATAAATTTGATCCTATGGATTTTGAAACCAATTTAGATCGTTAGAATTCTCACGATAAAAATAAGGTATAAATTTGATCCTATGGATTTTGAAACTCTATCGAGCCATAAAGTTTTATAACTTCAACTGCAAGTATAAATTTGATCCTATGGATTTTGAAACAAAGTATCTATATCATAGTTTCTCTCTCTAGGTTTGTATAAATTTGATTCTATGGATTTTGAAACGCATTTGAGAAGACTTCTGTTGCGTATTGATTTGAAGTATAAATTTGATCCTATGGATTTTGAAACGTAGGTAAAAAACAGCTTCCTACTCCTACTCCATCGTATAAATTTGATCCTATGGATTTTGAAACGTGAAAAATGATGGCTTAAAATTAGAGCTTATTGAGTATAAATTTGATCCTATGGATTTTGAAACAAAAATCAACCTGCACTTTTAAGACGTGGGCGTTTTGGTATAAATTTGATCCTATGGATTTTGAAACGAGCGATATCGTTTATAATAATAACGATATTATTAATATAAAATATCATCGTTAAAAAGTTTTTTTATTTTATCAAATTTTAACGATTTTTCATAATGAAAAAACCAACTTCGAAGCCAATCAGGAAAGGGCTTATTTTCTCCATTCCAACCATTTATAGTGTTGTAAGATAAATTTAACAAAATAGACAAATCTTTTTTATTTAATCCTAACTTTCTTAAATAATTGTCAAAATCTTTTTTAGTCATTTTTAAAACCTTTTAATTAAAATACAAAATTATATCATAAAGTATAAATTTGATCCTATGGATTTTGAAACGGCTGGAGCGCAGAGGGTATAGAAGTCAAGTTGCCACAGTATAAATTTGATCCTATGGATTTTGAAACTAGAATATGTAGCAACTAAATGCCTTATATCGTGGTATAAATTTGATCCTATGGATTTTGAAACAGAAGTATTTCAAAGTTATGGGTATGATATTTTCGGTATAAATTTGATCCTATGGATTTTGAAACAAGATTGAAGAAACTTCATCTCAAACCCCCCTTTAGAGTATAAATTTGATCCTATGGATTTTGAAACTTCTCCTTTCTTGCTGTTCTTTGCATAATCGCAAAGTATAAATTTGATCCTATGGATTTTGAAACAAAAAATGATTATTTAAAAAATCTCTTTGAAATTCGTATAAATTTGATCCTATGGATTTTGAAACTCCCTGCATATGGTCTTAACTTCTCAAGTGCCACCAGTATAAATTTGATCCTATGGATTTTGAAACGAAGTTAGTATTTATCTAAAAGTAGCTAAAGTTCGTTTATTGAAACGCTTTAAATTAAGTTTTTATTAATTTAAGGGATCTGTTTCATGGCACAATTAAAACAATAAGGATAATATATTTGAGCAGATGTTTAATAGAAGCTGTTATATCATTGACCTCATTATTGTTAATTTTATAGCTGATTTTATTTCGCCTTATGCTATTGGCTATCTTTTTTATCAAATTTTAAAATCTCTATTTTCAAAAAAACCTCGCTAGTGAAAACTGCTTATCAAAACCTACAGAAAATTTACTTCACCGCAAATAACAAAAAATACTAAAAAAATAGCTTTTAATTTCTGAAATTTACAAAATTTTGACAAATTGATAAAACTTATTTACAATTGAAATATCTATTTTATATATTATGTGTTGCGAGTAGTATTGCCATAGCTATGTCAAATTTTCAGATTAAGTGTCATGTTTCTTTGGATTATTTTAATGTGTGGAAAAACATTAATAAGATAAAAGTGTCAATAGGTAAAAATTATAAAAACTACAAAGATGTGACCTAGCCCTCACAACTCGGGCTAAGTCATAATTTAGCAACTTAAACCATTGCTAAGCATTTTTAATCTTTGGCTTTGAAAATGCTCTAATTGGCATAACCACGCCTTTATATCTTTCGATCTCAGCTAGGCAAGTGTGAGCGCAGTTGCTTTGACCAAGTTTGCTTGTGCCTTTGTCGTGGGTTAGGACATTTACACATCCGTGTTGGCAAAGAGTTTTTTTACCATAAACTTCTGGATCATACCACGCACCCTCGCAGATTATCGCAACATCATCTTGAGCAATATCGCTTACTATCGCACCGCACAAAATCTCACCTCTATCATTAAAGACTCTAACGATATCCCCTGTTTTTATATTTCTAGCTTTTGCAGCTTTTGGACTTAGTATAACTGGCTCTCTAGCACCTATTTCTGTATAATTTCTAATGATAGAGTTATTTAGCTGAGAGTGAAGTCTAAATCTTGAGTGAGGGCTAGAGATAGCAAGTGGATATTTTTTAGTCTTCTCTTTGTTTCCAAGCCACTCAAAAGGTTCAAGCCAAGCTGGATGAGCCAAGCAGTCATCATAACCCATTTTTTCAATCTCAGGTGAGAATATCTCTATCTTGCCTGATGGTGTTCCAAGTCTAAATTTGCGTGGATTTTCTCTAAAGTTTGATAATCTTGTGTAGTATTTATTTTCATCATCTTTTTTATCAAATCTCACATATCCTTTTTCCCAAAACTCATCAAAGCTTGGTATATTTGCATATCCTAGCGTTTTTGCTTGATTCATGACATCTGCATAAATCTCTTTTACCCACTCAAGCTCACTTTTTCCCTCACTAAATACCTCTTCCATTCCCCAGCGTTTGCATATCTCTTTACAAATTTGAAAGTCACTCTTGCTCTCGCCCATAGGAGTTATTACAGGTTTTAATGCAAAAACAAACTCTCTTGTAGCTTGTGATTCTATAATGTCAGTTCTTTCGCCTTCTATTGCCACAGGTAATACTATATCGCTAAGTTTTGCTTGTGATGTCCAAAATGGCTCAGCAGTGATGACAGTATCTAACTTTTTCCACGCCTCAACGGCTCTATTTACATCTTGATGTCTTGTAAACATAGATCCACTTGCATTATAGGCAACTCTCATGTGTGGAAGTTTTATCTTTGTTCCTTTAAAGTCTATCTCGCTTCCTGGACTTTCTAGCGCCTGAATGCTTCTACTTGTTGGGATTGTGTAGTTTTTATTTTTTGTCCAAGGACTATTTTCGTCTGTGTATTTTTGGCTAGGGATAGCAGAAATTCCTTTTAGGCTAGGTCCTATCATGCTACCTGCGCCACCGTTATTGTAGCTTTGGTTAAACTCAAATCCACCACCCATTTTACCAATATGTCCAAGCATAGCACTTAGTGTAACTACCATCCAAAATACTTGCTCGCCATGATCTTGTCTTTGAAGAGCACGACCAGCTATTATGATAGAGTTGTCTTTTACTAGTTTTTTGCAAAGCTCTTCTAAAACTTTTATATCTACATTGCAAATTTGACTAGCCCAAGCTAAGTCTTTTACAACTCCGTCATTTTTTCCTAAAAAGTAGTCTTTAAATTTGTTAAAGCCAACAGTATATTTTTTGATAAACTCTTCATCATAAAGTTTATTTTCATATAGATAATGACACATTCCTATCATCATCGCAGTGTCTGTATTTGGTCTTACAGGGATATACTCGCTTTCAAAGTATCTTGCTGTATCATTTCTAAAAGTATCTATGCTGGTTATTGAAATTTTACCTTCATCTTTTAATTTTTTTACTTTTTGATAGTATTTATAGACATCATGGGTATTGACAGCACCACCTATTTGGTTTGTCACAACGGGGTTTGTTCCCCAAAATACTACATTTTTGCACTCTTTAATGATAGTCTCCCATCTTGTAGGCGTGTCATAAACAGCCGTAGAACCAAGCACATAAGGCATTATAGCAATTCCAGCTCCAGTTGAGTAGTCATCAGTTTCTTCAACATATCCGCCTAAAATTGTTAACATTCTATGAGCTACAGTTCTTCCCCAGCTTACCTTTCCGCAGCCACCCCACCAATAGCACTCACCATAAATCGACTCAGGACCATACTTATCAAAGTTCTCTTTTAAGGCATTTGCTGCAAGATCAAGAGCCTCATCCTAGCTAACTCTTACAAACTCATCTTCGCCCCTTAGCTCAGGTTTATTAGGACCTCTTTTTTCAAGATAGCTTTTTCTTACATAAGGATACAAAACTCTACTTTCGTTTTGGATGCGATCAGCTAGTGAATTATTCATCGTAGTTGGAAAAGCGTCATGTTCAAAGTTATCAACACTTACTATTTGACCGCTATTTAGCTTGGCATAAAATGCACCGAACCTATTTGCTGATAAGACCTTTTTGTCATCAAAAATAGTTTCTTTTATAGCTTCAATCCTATTTGCATATGCAGCAGAACTTGCCACAAGACTAAATTTTATAAAATCTCTTCTTTTCATAATACACCCCCTTTAATTTGCATCTTTTGCATTATGCTGTAAGTATTTTATTATCAAATCCCTTTGGCTTGGTTCAAAGAAAACAAAGCCTGAACTTATCATCTCCTCTACATTTAACGGCCACTGACTTATTGTAAATTCCTTTGTATCGTGCAAACGGTGACATGGAGAACAGGATTGCTCATATAAGTTTTTTGCCTCGTTATAAAGTGCGTTTGGATCGTTTGTGAGTGAACTGTTTTTGACTCCAAGACTAAATTTAGCTTTCAACCAACTCTCACCATAGTTATCTTCTATCTTTTCTAAAACTTTTATATATGTATTTTCATCGCCCTCATATGAAACAGAGGCATTTTCATCCTCAAAAACGATAAAATCTTCAGCAAGCATCGGATCTTTTATGAGTTTTACTTGATAATACTCATTTACATAGCCTATTATTTCAACTTTTGATGAGTTTTTGTCTTGGCTTAAGACCTCAACGGGCGTTAAAATAGTGGCAAAACCTACTGGTTTATTGTCGCTAAAAATAGTTTCATCGTTTTGTAAATACATGGTTTTGGAAAATAAAAGAGTGGATAAAGCAACTGTTGTTATAAGTAGCTTTTTCATTGTATTTCCTTTAGTGTAAGTTAATCCTACTAATTAGCAAGGATATCTGACTTATAATTAAATTAAAATTAAAAATAGGAAAACTGTCAATATAAATTTATAACTATAGCTAATTTAATACTTATTGATTTACAATTATATGAATTAAATTAGTTAAATTATGAACTAATAATAAAAGATTAATTTCTATCTTGTCTAAATTTATCGTCAAATTTAAACTTGATTTGAGACATTGTATTGATTAAATCCAATTTGAATGTTGAAATACCAAGGCATGTAGAACATGCCTTTGGTTATTAGAATTTGTAGTTGTATCCTAGATAGAATCCATGGTCTTTAACCTTAATTTTACCTTCTATTCCATCGGCTATTGTTACATTTTTGTATGTGCTTTTGTCTATCTGATAGCCAAATTCAAGCTCGTTGCTTTCGTTGAATTCAAATATACCACCAAATTTAGCACCATAAATTGTGCCTTGTTTGTTTGAGTTAATAGAGTAATCAGGATTGTCAAGTTCATAACGTAATTTTGAAATACCAGCATAGATACCTAGGTCAAGCTTAAAGTTATTGGCTATTTTTGGGGTGTAATCGCCACCAACTAAAAAGTCAGAGCCACCCCATTTGATTGTTTCTGGGTTTAAAAATTTTGAGCCTTTAGCTTTGTATATATAGGCTCCATAAGCCTTAAACTCTCCAAAGTCATATCCAACCTTAAAGCCAAGATTTAATCTTTTGTCTTTAAAGTTTTCAGAATCATAGCCATCTGGTGTAACTTTCATTTTTGAATTACTATATCCGCCATTGACACCTACAAAGACATTGCCAGCAAAGAGCGATGAGCAAAGCAGTGAGCTTGCAACTAAACTTTTTAAAACTATATTTTTCATATGAATTCCTTTTAAATTTGAGTACGTGATTTTACAAAAATTTTATATCTTTTGTAAAGTGAAATTTAAAAATTTATCTGTTTTTGTTTAGAAATAGCGAATAAAGGCAGACAGAAGCGATAACTATCACCCCATAAACAAGCCGCGTATAAAAGGCGTCAAAGCCCATAGCAACGATACCGCTCTCCATTATGCCAATGATAATAGCTCCTATAACTGTGCCATAAACTCTACCGCTTCCACCATAGACGCTAGTTCCGCCTATAAAAATAGCAGCAAAGACAAGAAGCATGTAGCCATCGCCTTGACTTGGCCACCAGTTTATAAACTCCAAGCTCAAAATCACACCTGCCAAAGCACTCATAAAGCCTGAGCTTATAAAAAGCATAAATTTAACAACTTTTGGTCTAAAACCAAGCATTCTAGCGCTTTTTTCATCATCTCCAACAAAAAGCACACTCTCGCCGCTGCTAGTTTTAAAGATAAAAAGATAGATAAGAAAGGCTAGAAGTAGAGCTATGATACTTTGCATCGGCACTCCAAAAACTCTACCGACTAAGAGCTCTTTTACAAAACCATCTGCCTCATAAAGACTTAAACTAAGTCCCCCACTCAAAACTACACTTAATCCTCGCCAAAAAAACTGAGTGCCGATGGTTGCGATGATGGAGGGAATCTTTACAACTATTGTAAGTAGGGCGTTGAAAACTCCTGCCAAACAGCCATATATCAGTGAGATTACAACTGCCAACAACAAAGAGCCAGTTTGGTTAAAGACCGATGAGCAGACAAATCCGCCCATAGCCATGACAGATGGAAAACTCATATCAAACTCGCCACTTATGATAAGCGGTAGAAGTCCTAAGGCGAGTATTAGGATAATTGGGATTGATGAGAGGTAGCTAAAGTAGATGTTGCCACTTAAAAAGACAGTTGGCGAAAAGTAGCAAAAAAGTACCCAAATTCCAAAAAGCATCAGTGTTAAGATTGAGTTTATCTTCATTCTATAAACCTATAAAGCGCTTCTAAGTTTTCAAACCCGCTCTTTAGCGCTGTTTTTGCGACCTTGCCACTCTTTAGCAGGATAAATCTATCACCTATCTCATATGCTTTGTTTAGGCTGTGAGTTATGAGAATGATACTTCTGTTTTGTAGCTCTTGCAAGTAGTTCATAAGTTTGTTTTGTTGCAAAACGCCCAAAGCTGTCGTTGGCTCGTCTAGTATCAATATCTTTGACTTAAAATAAATTGCCCTTGCTATAGCAAGACCTTGTCTTTCGCCGCCGCTTAAATTTAATGCCCTGCTTTTGGCATCAAGCCCCGCGCCTGTGTAGTTTAGATAGTTTTTTAGAAGTTCATTTGCCACCTTTATCTCTGCTTTTTTATCTATAAAAAGACCAAATTTTTTAAGATGTCTTGTGGCAAAGATGTTGCGATAAATCTCTTGATTGGGGCAGATGGAGCTCTCTTGAAAGACAACTTCCATTCCTAAATTTCGCATAAATTTAAAGTCTAACTCTTTGCTAGTAAGGCTTTTTTTGGTGATTTGAAACTCATCAAACTTATCAAATTTATCTAGTCCGCAAAGGCATTTGATAAGTGTGCTTTTTCCAGCGCCGTTATCGCCTAGCAAAACTAAGGTCTCGCCCTCTTTTAGCTCCAAATCAACGCCCTTTAAAACTTCAGTTTTACCAAAGCTTTTAAAGGCGTTTTTGAGTTTTATAAGACTATCTGATACCATCTTTTATCAAAGGCTCAATTAGGCTTATATTTTCTTTTGTGACAAATCCGCCACCTGTATCTATCTTAAAGCCTGAAAAGCCATAATTTTTACTCATATAAATTTGAAGAACACTAAAATATCCTTGAAAATATGGTTGTGCGTCGCCTATGATATCGACATAACCGCCCTTTATGCCAGCTAGAGTTGCAGGCGAGAGAGAAAAGCCAGCCACGCCAAATTTATCTTTATCTATGTTTAAGTTCTTCATAATTTGCGCCATTGTAGCAGTAAGTGAGCCGTGATCTATAAAGGCAACTTTAAGATCAGGATTTTTGGCTACATATGCGCCAAAGACATTTTGACCTAGTGTTGGATCTTTGTTTATCTCAGGCGAGATTTCGATATAATCGACCTTCATTCCTGCATTTTTCAAAACTTCTATCATAGCTTTTGCGCGTAGTCCTCTTGTTGGCTGACTTAAAAGTCCCCATATCATAACCTTATCGCCCTTTTTTAGGTCAAAAAATCTAAGAGCCTCATTTGCCATGGCAACTCCTGCTAAATAGTTGTCGCTTCCTGCATATCCAAAGCCTTTAGCAGCGTTGCTTTGCTCTGTTTGTTTAAGCGGAGTATCGATACTTGTTACAACAATGCCACTTTTCATAGCTCTATCTACCAAAGGCTTGTAAAGTTCATCGCCAGGATGTCCCATAATGACCATTCCATCGGGCTTTGTAGCGCTATATGTTTTGAAGTTTTCAACCATTTTGTTTGGATCCCAATCCGAATAATAGACCTTTAGCTCAATGCCAAGATCCTTAGCCGCAGCTCTTGCACCATTTGATATGACGGTGCCAAAGTTATCTCCAGCGCTTCCACCGGCGTCAAAATAGACAGTCATCTTTGCATTTAGCATGGTAACTGCCACAAATAGAGTTAAAATTAACTTTTTCATAACTTCTCCTTATTTTGAAATTTAAATCTATAAAAGCTCACAAAAGGCCTCAAGCCTTGTTCTTATCTGACCGATATCTTGCTTTGAATAATCAGTCTCTATCTGTAGATAGGAAGCGCCATCTTTTTTTACGCTATTTTTCACACTAAATCCCTCTATGGCGTAGGTATGACAGGCGCTTAAAGTTATATCAACTACGCCATCTACTCTAAGCTCTCTTATCATCGTGCTCAATTTTTCAAGGCGAGAGCTGTTATTGTAGATGACTGAGCAAGGAATTTGTAGATATCTTTTGGCTAAATTTTCATAAAGATCGCCCTTTGTTTCAACTTGGTTGTCGAAGTTTTTGGTGCCTACGCAGTTTTCAAAGCCAACTACAACTGCGTTAAATTTCTCAATCTCTTTTATTATCTTGTCATAAACGCCACCGCTTGGGCAACCGGTTATTAGAATTCGTTTTTTGTTGTTTTTTAGGATAAAGGGACTTTTTGCTCTGTTTTTATACTCATCTATCAAATCACTCAATATTTTTATCTTTTCGTTTTTGTCAAAAATAAAGTCATTTGCAAAAAGTATATCGTGCATCTCACTCCCACTTATAGGCGTTGGATCAAGTTTGGCAAGATCCATAACTTCGCTCATCAGATCTCTTTCTTTGTTGTAAATTTCAATAGCTTCTAAAAGCTTTTCATCTGTAATTTTAACATTAAATTTATGCTCCAACTTCTCTTTTAGCTTTAAAATTTCATCTTTCCAAAGTTTTAGGCTATTTGGCTCTTTGGTGTTTGGAAGTTGCATGACGTGTAGCTCTTTGTGTTTTGCCATCAACTCAAACATCTTTTTCTTGCCATCGCAGGTTGTCTCGCCGATGATTAGGTCGCTTGCATTCATATAGGGACATTTTTTAGTTAGTGCATATCCATAGCTTGCCTTTACCAAAGGACAGAGATTTCTAGGAAGTTCTTTGTGCGCTTCATTTATGGGGCTTTCATCATAGGCGCAAATGGATATTGCTAGCGCGCCACTTGCATAAATAAGCTCTTTTGGTGCATAGGTGCAAAAAACTCCAACTATCTTTTTGCCGCTTTTTTTGAGATAGGATAGCTCGGCTGCATTTTTTTGCTTTAGAAAACTAAGATTCATTTTTTCTCTTTCCCATCAAACTAGCGCCCATTGCACCGCAAAAAATGGCATTTTTGTCGGTATGGACTTTGGCATTTAGCTCTTTTTGCAATAAATTTACAAAGAGCGCAACTTTGCTCAATCCACCACTCAAAAAATAGCGCTCATTTTCAAACTTTTTAGCCAAACTTGCCACTTTTTTGGCAGATGAGTCGATGATTGCATAGGCTATATGCTCTTTTGAGACCCCTTTTGCTATGAGTGAGACAATCTCGCTCTCTGCAAAAACTGTGCAAGTGGCACTTATCTCTATATTTTCTTTAAAGGTTGCAATTTGCCAAATTTGAGAGATATCAACTCCAAGCCTAGTTGCCATAACTTCGATAAATTTGCCCGTTCCAGCGCTGCATTTGTCATTCATTATAAAGTCATCTGGCTTGTTATTGACAATTTTTATCGCTTTTGTATCTTGTCCGCCGACATCTATAACAGTGCAATCTTGCTCAAAAAGATAGTTCGCTCCAATCCCGTGACACAAAATCTCCGTAAGGGTCAAATTTGCATACTCAACACTAACTCTTCCATAGCCAGTCGCAGTGATAAAAAATGGAAAATAACCCTTTTCTAGTAGAATTTGATAAATTTTCTTGGCAATTTCAACACCACTAAAGCCTGTTGGCATAAAAAAGAGGTCGCAAAATTTCGATAAATTTGGGTCATAAACTGCTACTTTTGTCGATGTAGAGCCGATATCTATGCCGATAAAATACACACTCATTCCTAAAATGTCATTTCTAAACTTAGAACTTTTGTGATTATATCAATATTGTTTAAATTTAAAGCTCTTATTTAGTTTTATTTGGATTTTGTAAGAGTTGTGATGATATCTAGCAGCTTCTCTTCATCGATGGTGCCATATTTTTTAAAGAAAACTTCGCCATTTTTATCAAAAAATATGGTAAATGGTGCCGCTTTTGGAGTGCCAATGGCTTTTTCTATAGTTTTGGAATTTGCTAGTAGTGGGAAATTTATATTTTTGCTTTTCTTTAGGGCTTGTAAATCCTCATCTAAAAGTGATATTGCGACAAAATCAAAGCTCTTTTTTGTCATAGCTTTGTTGATGTTTTGTAGTAAGGTGGTGCAAGAGGCGCAATTTTGCATAACAAAAACAACTCCAAAAGCTCTATCTTTTTTATAAAAAAGCCTTCCGTCTTCATAGCTAAATGGCTCTTTTGAACAAGCTATCAGTAAGAACAAGGTCAATATTGGCAGAAGAACTCTCATAAAAGCCCTTTTTTAAGTTTGCGTATCAAAAATCTAGCAGGATGAAGCTCGTGGATGAGGCTTTTTGGTAGGCAAAAGGGACGATTTAGGATGTAGTCAAGCAAGAGCTCTGCGCCAAGTATCGCTGTGCCAAGACCACGTGAGCCGTGAGCTGTGGTTATGTAGATGTTTGGTAGGTAGCTTGGCGGCGTTGTTGCTGGGTTGGATATGCTGTTTTTTTGCCAAAGTAGGGCTTTGTAACTCTCTTTGTAAAGTGACGCGTCATGCAAAGCTCCAATTACTGGGAATCTATCGCTACTATAAGCTCTGTGTCCTACATTTGAGCCTATGACCTCGGGTGTAAAGTTGATAAACTCTTTAAGCTTATCTATATTTTTTAGATCGTCACTTTGCCTTGGATTGTCATCAAAATCGCCTCTATCATAAGTAGAGCCAATAAGCCCATAGCCATCGTGTGGCGGTATCGCATATCCTTTGGAGTTGATGATGATATCAGTTTTTATACCATTTTTTAAAAAGGTTGTCTGCCCTCTAACGCTACTTAACTTTAAGTTTTCATCAAAAGAATTAATGGTGCCATCAAAAAGCTCCATGCTTTTGTGACCCATTGCAAATACGATGATATCGCAGTTTATCTCATCATCTTTGCAAAAGAGAGTATAGCTTCCATCTTTTTGCAATATAAAGCCGCTATAGTTCCAACCTAGCCTAACATCAATATCTGCGCTATCTACTAGAAATTTACAGCACTTTTTTGGCTGTAAAATAGCTGCGTTTTTTATAGTTATGGAGGGGTAGGGCGCGCTATTTTGGTCAAATTTGAAGCACTCAAAGCTATTTTTGTATCTTTTTTCAAGCTCTTTGTCATATGCATAACAGATGGCATCGTTAAACTCTACTAACTCTTTGGTTAAATTTCGTCTGTAGAACTCTTTGGCAAATTTAAAAGCTATTAGATGAAAAAGTCCTATCTCTGTGTTTTTTTGGGCGATTAGAGGTAGTAGGGCGCCGTAAGGGTTGGAACTAGCACCAGTTGCAAGCTCGTTTTTCTCTAAAAGAACCACATCAAAGCCAGCTTTTTTTAGCCCAAATGCACTCGCACATCCTGCAATTCCGCCACCAACAACGACAACTCTTTTTTTGATACTATTTTTTGCTCTTTGAAACCAGATCTCTTTTAGGCTAGTTTTCTCTTTTTTTAAAACAGCTCTTATCATCTCTTTTTTGTTTTGAAAGCCTTTTTGTATTTTAAGCTCAAAATCAAGCGACTTTAAAGCTCTTTTTAGCGCCCCTGCTGCACTAAAAGTTGTGATTATTCCATTCTGTTTTAGAAGATATGAGATCTTTTCTAAGATCTCTTTGCTCCACATGTCTGGATTTTTACTAGGTGCAAAGCCATCTAGATACCAGATATCTGCCTTAAAATCAAGCTCATCTAGTGCTTTGTCTATATCGCCAAAGAAGAGATCAAGAGTTATATTATCGCTATATTTGATGCGCCAAAGACCACTGATTGGCATTGACGGATAGTTTAAAAGAAGTTTTTCAAGCTCATCTTTAAAAACATTTAAGTGGCTATAGACCTCTCTTAACTGCTCTTTTGTGAGTGGATTTTTCTCTGTGCTTATGTAGTGAAGTTTTTTGTTTTTGAGCCGCTTTATGGTTGTAAAAAAATTTAGTCCCGTTCCAAAGCCACTCTCTGCTACAACAATGCTCTCTTTTACAATTTCATCAACGCAAGATGAGAAAACATAGTTACTCTCGCCAACTGGATCTAACAAACTAAAGTAGATATCATCATACTCTTTGGAGTAAAAGCTGTTGTTTTTAAATATCATCATCTATTTTTTATAAAATATGCATCTATCCCGTTGGCAATGCCAATAACTAGGTCATTTTGATAGTTTTGGTTGTTTAGGAGTCTTGACTCATTTGGGTGAGTTATGTAGCCAAGCTCAACTAACACTGCTGGCATAAGCGCTCCTACAAGTACCCAAAATGGAGCCTCTCTAACACCTCCATCGTTGATTTTGTAGCGTTTCAACATATGATTTAGAGTATATCTTTGAATATCAATGGCAAGTTTATTAGAAGAGATGATTTTCTCTCTATTTAAAAAATTTAAAAAGGTCTGTTTTGAAAAATAGCTCATCTCATCAACTGTGCTTTGGTTTTCAAGTGCTGCTGCATTTTTGCTGCGCTCACTTCTTGCTGGACTTAGGAAAAATGTCTCAAAGCCTTGCAAAGACTTTGCTTTTTTGCTATTTGGTGCGGCGTTAGTGTGAAGTGAGATAAACATATCTGCTCTGTTTTTGTTGGCAAACTTGGTTCTATCTCTTAAGTTTATAAACTTATCGCTGCTTCTTGTCATAAGAACTTTGTAGCCTCTTTTGGTAAGTTCTTTGGATAGTTTTAGTCCGATTGTCAGGACAATATCTTTCTCTTTTAGCTTAAATGCCATTCCACCTGGATCTTTGCCACCATGCCCTGGGTCAATGACTATTGTTTTTGCCATAGGGGTGGGAGTTATTGCTTTTGGTATTGCAACTTTTGGAGCTGTTGTTTTTGGAGTTATTATTTTTGGTGGGGTGGTTTTACTAAAAAGAGTGCTATAAATTTCAAGTCTATCCTTGCCATTTTTTATCCAAGCCTTAAAAGGAGTAGGGTTTTCTAAAACAACTCTAGTAACGCCTGGTTTGAAATTTGCAACTCTTACATCTTTAAGTGGAGCTTTTTTGATATTGTTTGTGCTAGTCGCCTTAAAAATAGGTAGATCTATGACAAATCTTGAGCTGTTTTTTGAGTTGAGAGTCAGGGTTTTTATCTCATTTGTTGCAACTTTGCCATCAAATAGAAGTAAAATGTTATCTAAGTTATCTCTTATAGCAACTAGATTTTTAGCTTTTTTTGTTTTTTTTACTAAATTTGGCGGTTGCGTGGTTGGTTTAAATTTGAGTAGGAGATCGCTTTGGAGATTTTTATCTCTCTTTTTTGTTTTTGAGTTTATAAATTTTCTATACTTTTCATAGCCGCCACCAAGAGAATTTAGCTCTTTTTCATAGTTTTTATACTCTTTTTTTAAAATTTTGGAGCTAAAAATAAGCCGTTTTAAAAACTCAGCTCTCTCTTGTCTATTTTTTGCCTCTTTAAATTTATCTTTTAAATCAAGATAGATAAGCACTCTATCATCGTAATTTGAAGCCAAAAAGCTATCATCAAAGCTTGATAGTGTTTGGTTGAGGTTAGAGGCAAAAAGAGTTGCGCTAAAGAGAAATATAAGAAAAAATCTACTCATCTTCACCATTTATCAGTTTTTGCATAAGTTCTTTTACGCTTATTATCTCTTTTAGTCTATATCCGTTGGCTCCTGTGAAAAAAAGCCCAAGTTCTTTGTTGCCGCTGTATGAGTCATAAAGTCTATCTGCTATGCAATATCCTACCATTTTGGCCTCTTTGCCTCTTTGGCAGGGCGATACACAGTTGCTAATACAGCGAATAGCTGGACCCTCTTTTTTCTCAACTAAATTTATAAGATTGGTTTTTATCCCTCTTGCTGGATAGCCAACTGGAGATTTGATGAGTTTAATATCCTCTTTTTTGGCATTTATAATGACCTCTTTAAAGCCCTCATTTGCATCGCACTCAAAGGTGCCGATAAATCTAGTTCCCATCTGCACACCGTCTGCGCCAAGAAGGATAGCTTTGTCGATATCTTTTTTATCCCAAATGCCACCAGCTGCAAATAGTGGAAAATCGCCCCACTGTTTTATCTCCTCTTTTACTTGAGGAATGAGGTTTTCTAGTTGATAGTTTGGATCAAGACATTGCTCATACGTAAAGCCTTGGTGTCCGCCACTAAGAGGTCCTTCAAGCACAACGCCATCGGGAAGTCTGTTGTATCTTGTGGTCCATCTTCTGCAAATTATTCTAAGAGCTTTTGCTGATGAGACGATTGGCATAAGCGCAACATCGCTAAAATCAGCTGTAAATTCAGGTAAATTTGTAGGAAGTCCAGCGCCGCATATGATGATATTTGCTCCTGCCTCGCAAGCATCTTTGGCTGTTCTTTGAAAGTCGTTGCTTGCATACATTATATTTACTCCAATAGGTAAATCGCCACAAATCTTTCTTGCATTGGCTACTATGGCTTTTAGGGCATTGCCAGAGTAGAAGTTTTCGCTTCCAAATGGTTTGTTGCTGATGAGTTTGTTGGCATATTTTCCATTTTCATAATACCCTGTTCCAACAGAGCTTATTACTCCAAGGCCGCCATTTAAGCTTACATTGCCAGCAAGTCTATCCCAACTTATGCCAAGTCCCATTCCGCCTTGAATGATGGGATATTTTAACTCATATTTACCTATTTTGACGCTTTTCATCTTGACTCCTTACATAACTTTAAGTCTTGCAAAGTTCCTTTTTCCCATTTGCAATAAATAGGTGCCACTGCTTAGTTGAAGTTGGTCATCTAAAATTTTGTTTTTATCTATACTAAAGGCATTGGACGCTATGAGTCTTCTAGCTTCGCTGCTTGATTTTGCAAGGTTACATATAAGTATAGCTTTTACTACCCAAATAGGCGAAACAGCGCTAAACTCTTCTATCTCTGTAGGGGTTTGGTTATCCATATGGACATTATCAAACTCCTCTTTTGCTCTAAGTGCCACCTCTTCGCCATAAAATCTACTTACAAGCTCCATTGCAAGGTTTTCTTTGGCTGATTTGGGATGGACTTCGCCATGTTTTACCATGTTGTGAATTTGTTCTATCTCGTGCGTATCTTTGGAACTTAAAAGCACATACCAATCCCACATCAACTCATCGCTAATACTCATAGTTTTGCCATAAATTTCATCTGGAGTATCTGTAACGCCGATGTAGTTATTAAGAGATTTGCTCATTTTGTTTTTGCCATCAAGTCCCACAAGTAGTGGCATCATGATGACAGCTTGCTCTTTGCCTATGTTGTAGGTTCTTTGTAGATGTCTTCCCATGAGGAGGTTAAATTTCTGATCGGTTCCGCCCATCTCTATATCTGTTTTCATCTCGACACTATCATATCCTTGAAGAAGTGGATATAAAAACTCACTTATTGAGATTGGAAGTTCGGCTTTGTATCTCTTTTCAAAGTCATCTCTTTCTAGCATTCTTGCAACATTGTAGGTGCTAGCAAGTTCGATGAGATCTGCTGCTTTGAGGTTATTTAGCCAGTTTGAGTTAAAGTAAATTTTAGTTTTTTCTCTATTTAATATCCTAAAAACTTGCTCTTCGTATGTTTTGGCATTTTTGAAAACCTCTTGTTTGCTTAGCTTTTTTCTAGTTTCGCTTTTGCCACTCGGATCGCCAATTTGACCTGTAAAATCGCCTATTAGAAATTGAACTATGGCGCCATGTTGTTGAAGAAGTGCCATTTTTTGCAAAACAACTGTATGTCCAAAGTGCAAATCTGGTGCTGTTGGATCAAAACCTGCCTTTACATAGAAATTCTCACCACTTTCATAATATCTCTCTATGAGTGATTTGACCCTTTCTTCATCTATAATCTCAGCTATTCCACTCTTTATCTCGACCATAATTGCATCTATATTCATCTATACTCCTTTAATTGTATGCATCATTGAGCGATATAAACTCAACGATTTTGTGCCTCTCTTTTAATCTGTTCTTTATATCATCTGAGTCTAAATTTTCATTTAACTCTATTACTATTTCAAAATAATCTGTAGATGTGTAGCTATTTTCATCAAGTTTTATTCCAACTACATCTACGCCTAGCTTTACAAGGTAGGTTAAAAAACTAGCCAAAGCGCCTCTTTTGTTCTCTAAAGTAAGAATTATTTTGTATCTGTGCGGCGCATTTCTCGTCCATTTTACAAAAATCATCTCTTTTTCCTCTTTTATAAATGAGGCTGCTCTTTCGCAAAATTTATGATGAACCACTACATTGCTAAATGTCTTAAATCCGATAATATCATCGCCTCTTTTTGGGTTACAACAAAAGTCAAACTCAACACCCAAAACTTTATGGTTGCAATAGACTACAATATTTTCAAATTTCTGCTTTTTGACTAGATATTTGTCTGCAAAATTTAGCCCAAAAACGGACTCTTTTTTAGGATATTTTTTAAGAGTATTTACAACTGACTGTAGATAGACTGAGTCAAAAGAGACATTTCCTATCTTTTTGGAGAGATTTTCTTTCTCAAGCCACGAGATGATAGTCTCTTTTTTTACGCCAAAGATGTAGCAAAGGATTCTTATTGCGACATCATAGTTAATCTCTTTTCTTTTTTGGTTGCAAAAACTTTTCATCGTAGCCTTTGCTTTGGCAGTTTTTACTGCATTTAGCCAGCTACATCGGTATTGCGGTTCGTTACCAGTTATGATATGGACTATGTTGCCGTTTTTAAGCTCTGTTAGAAGTGGAACTTTTACTCTATCAACATAAGCTTCAACAGCCTTTAATCCTACTTGTGAGTGGATTTCATAGGCATAATCAAGTGCAGTAGCGCCTCTTGGCAATGTAAAAATACCACCTTTTGGTGAATAGACATTGATATCTTCGCCATATAAGCTATCTTTTGCATACTCATACATATCTTCCACATCGCCATTTTCAAGCTCATTTTTACCAATATCGCTTATCCAATCAAGCCTTGGGTTGAGTGAGGCGCCATATTTATACTTCCAGTGGGCTGCAACACCGTATTCTGCGGTATTGTGCATATCAAATGTTCGAATTTGCGCCTCTATAATCATAGTGTCATTAAAGACCGTTGTATGGATAGTTTGGTAGCCATTTTCTTTAGGAATAGCAATGTAATCTTTAAAGCGAGATATGAGTGGGTTAAATTTCGTATGTAAAACTCCAAGCACCAAATAACAATCTCTTACCTCTTTTACTATGATTCTAACTGCCAAAAGATCTAGAACTTCTTGTATTGAGATCCCTTTTCTTTGCATCTTAAGGTAGATTGAGTAGTAGTGTTTTAGTCTTTTTTGTATCTCAAAGCTGTTTTCAGAAAAGCCATTTGTTAGCAAAAACTCAGTTACTTTTAGGCTAAATTTATTGAGATTCATCTGAAGTTGCTGCTTGTTTTCGTTGATGTAGTTGTCTATCATCTCATACTCTTTTGGCATGACATACTTAAAGCTAAGATCTTCTAGAATGTTTTTTATGGATGATATTCCAAGTCTATGGGCTATAGGAGCATAGACTACTAAAGTCTCTTCGCTAATCCTAACTTGCTTGTCGGGTCTTAATGCGTCTAGAGTTAGCATATTGTGAAGTCTATCACAAAGCTTTATGACTAGCACTCTTACATCTTCAATGGAGACTAACAATATCTTTCTAAAGGTAAGTGCGGATGCGTGGAGCTTTTCATCTTTTTTGTCGGATGGAATTAGCTTATCTTCTCTAATATTTACAATTTTGGTAAGTCCAAGAACTAGTTTTCCAACCTCATTTCCAAACTCTTCAACTATCTGCTCTTGACTAAATGTCGTATCTTCAACTACATCGTGCATCAAAGCAGAGATAGTCATATCATCATCGCCACCCAAAAAAGCCACTAAACAGCTGACCAATATAGGATGGACTGCGTATGGTTCGCCACTTCTTCTAAATTGACCACTATGCTCTCTTATACAAATTTCAACGCCTCTTTTTAGCATAAAAGTAGGGCGCTTTAACTTGTATAGAAGTTCAACTGCTGAGTTTATATCTCTTATATGGACAATATCTTCAATGATGGTTTCTATCTGACCATCACTGATTTGCTTCAACAATTCCATCTAAAAGCACTTTTCCTTGAGCTATCTCTAAAAGAGCAATATCAGAAAATTTCATCTTTTTAGTGTCGATACCTTCAACTAAATTTGGCTCGCCATTTGAAAGTGTTTCAACTCTTTTTGCTACCATCAAGGCAAGTTTATATCTATCGCCATCAACTCTTTTTAGTGCTTGTGCAACTATGTTTTCTATCCTTCTTTCCATTATAACTCTCCTTGATTTTTGACTACTGAACAAAATGAAAGATCGCCATTTGCAATTTTTAGTAGGTTGCCCTCTTTAAACATGTTGCAAACTACAATAGGCAAGTTGTTGTCTTTGGCAAGTGCAATTGCTGTATCGTCCATGACCTTGATATTGTCTTCCAAAGCTCTTTCAT
Organism: uncultured Campylobacter sp.; assembly: GCF_947255105.1. GTDB lineage: Bacteria > Campylobacterota > Campylobacteria > Campylobacterales > Campylobacteraceae > Campylobacter_B. The sequence goes on along the minus strand of NZ_CAMYFP010000005.1, from coordinate 80,917 downwards.
ATGAAAGTCTGCTTAGAAGTTTTGCATCGCTAAATTTGTGCGGATCTTTATCATAAATCCCCTCAACTTTAGTCGCTTTTATAATCATATCGGCATTTATCTCTATAGCTCTTAAAGTTGCGGCTGTATCGGTTGTAAAGAATGGATTGCCAGTTCCTGCAGCAAAGATAACACTTCTTTTTTTCTGAAGATGTCTTATGGCTCTGCCAATGATAAAAGTTTCGCAAATAGCCTCCATTTTTATGGCGCTTTGAACTCTTACATCAAGTCCGGCACTCTCAAGAGCCTCTCTCATAGCTATTGCATTTATCACAGTTGCAAGCATTCCCATATGATCACCACTTGCTCTTTTGATGATACCGCCAGCTGCAGCACTTACTCCCCTTACGATGTTGCCACCGCCAATTACTATGCCAACTTCAATGTCTGCCAAGGCAAGCTCTTTTATCTGAGATGCTATGAACTTTAAGATGTTGCTATCAATCCCAAAACCATTTTCGCCTGCAAGTGCTTCACCTGAAAACTTGACCAATATTCTTTTGCTTTTTTTGCTCATTAGTCCTCCTTAAATTTCTTATTTTATCTAAAAAGTGCTAATTTTCATATAAAAATTTGGTTATTAAATTTAAGCTTGAGGCTTATTTGAAAACTCTCTGTTTTGAAGTCAAATTTAGCTACTTTGGTTAGTTTAAATTTATTAGATCGAGCGGATTTATATGATGTTTTTGCCATGTAACTTCAAATGTAAGATCACTTTGAACTCTTCCGATAATCTGTCCCTTTTTGATGGCTCTTCCAACTTTTATGTCACTTGGAATCTGCCATAGATGTCCATAAATAGTGTGAAGCCCATCTTTATGTGAGATGATGACAACTTTGTTTAAAACTAATGTCTCTTTTGCAAAGACAACTTTGCCAGGTAGTACCGCCACAACGCTACTGTTTGGCACCGAAGAGCTAAGGACTATATTTTCATTAAAAAGTTCTATACCATAAACTGGATCTTTATATCTTCCAAATTTTCTTTTAACTTGTGCGTTTTTTAGCGGAGATATTGTCTTTGTGCCTCTATATTTTTTAACAGAGCTTTGTGAGTAAGAGGAGCCATATTGTTTGATTTTTTGGTCAATCTCTTTGACTGAACTTGCCTTTGCTTCGCTCTCTTTTTTGTCAATTATCTTTAAATTTGACAGAGTGTCTCTTAGAGTTTTTTGCTCTTTTTGAATCTGCTCTAGCCTTGCTATATACTCTTTTTTACTTTTGTTTAGGCTCTCTATAAGGCGATTTTGTCTTTTGGTTAATAGCTCTTGCTCTCTTTTTTTATCTTCATACTCTTTGATATCGACCTCTAAAGAGGTTATTTTACTAGAGGTCTCATCAATAAGCGATGAGATGTTGTCATACTCAAGAACTAGCTTTGAGCTTTTTTCATCTTTTATCTCCATAAACTTTTCAAAGATTTCACTCATGATGATGTTTTGGCTATTTTTTTTGCTCTCGTTTTGGATGAGGTCAAAGGCAAATTCATTGGAAAAAAGAGTTGCTAGGCTCTCTTCTAGCTGTTTTTTTTCTTGTTGTAACTTGGTGTTTGTTTGTTTAAATTTATCTAGCTCATTTATGGAGTTTTTTTTCTGCTCAAAAAGCCTTTTTAGGCTCTCATTTAGCACCTTTAGCTCTGCTTCTAGATTCTCTTTTTCTCTGCTTTCTTGTATGATTTTTTTGCCAACTATCTCTATCTCTTTTTCTATCTCAACTCTACTTGAATCGACCTCATCTATCTTTTGTGAAGTCTGCTTTATCTGCTCTTTGGTATCGGCAAAAAGTAGTAAAAATGAGAGAGATAACAAAATTAAGAGTTTCATGAAGCTCTTTTTTTAGAGGCATTAAGCATTACAAATGTTACAGAGATGATTGAGATGGCAAGCGAGGCATTAAAGAGTAAAATAGGATCTTCTTTTAAATTTATAGGTGCAGTTTGCAGTCCAACCTCTTGCATAAATCTAGAAAAATAGAGATTGTTAGGCACTTCATAGTAGATGAAGGTAACAATTGCGGTTGCAATTATGCTATCTATCATCGCCATTTTATAAAGAATGGTGCTTTTTAACATAAAAGTTGCGCCAAAAAGATCAAGTATGCTAATGCGCTCTTTATGCTCATAAAGCCAGATACTAATCTGTTTTAGGATAAGTATAACGCCCAAAATTGCGACTAATGCGCTAAATACATAGACTATCTGTTTGGCTAGTAAAAAGACATTGTAAATGGAGTCATGCGACTTTGAAAAGCTCTCAACTCTCTTTATGCCATCAAGTTTTTCTAGAGATGAAACTATGCTTTTAAGTTGCTCTTTGTTGGGAAAGATGGAGAGTTTTACATCATAGAAATTTGGCAAGCTCTTTTTTAGTCTATTTAAGCTCTCTTGTGTCATTTTGCCCTCTATTTTTGCCAATATTTTGCTTGGATCTATGATATTTAACTCTTTTATCTCTTTTAGTTTAAGCGCTTCATCTTTGTTAAAAAGCTCTTTGTTTGCAACCAAAACAATGGCGTAATTATCCTGCATAATGGCTCTATAATCAACCAAAGCTCTATCGATAAATATTACAAATTGCAAAGAAAATAGCAAAAAAACAAGTGGCATAATAAAGCCAAAATGAGTTTTAATAGATCTCATGAACAACTCCATCTTTTATCTCAAAATGTCTATGAGGAAACATCAAAGCTGATGGTTTTTTGTGAGTTACAACAACTACGCAAGCGCCCCAGGAGATTTTGGCAGAGTATAAAAGCTTCCATATGATATCGCTTGATAGCTCATCTAAGTTTCCTGTAGGCTCATCACAAAGCAAAATTGGTGGGTTGTTTGCCATAGCTCTTACAACTGCGACTCTTTGCTGCTCGCCGCCACTTAACTCATATGGATATCTTCCCATTTTGTGACTTAGGCTAATGTGCTTTAAGAGCTTTTTTGCTTGCTCCATACAAAGCCCTTTGCTACGTCCTGCTATGATGAGCGGTAGCATTATGTTTTTTTCGATACTCCACTCGTTGATGAGGCGATAATCTTGAAAAACAACTCCTATATCTCTTCTTAAGTTCATTAAAGCTCTTTTTTTGATACCTTTCATCTCGCTATAACAGACATTTAGTCTTCCGCTTGTTATCTCTATCTCGCCATAAAATGACTTAAGTAGAGTTGATTTGCCACTTCCACTCTCGCCTGTTATGATGATAACTTCGTTGGAACTTAGAGAAAAGGTGGCGTTTTTGATGATTGGGTTGCCTTTTGAGTATTGTAAAGTTAGGTTGTTTGCAGTTATGACTTCTGCCATTTTTTTAACCTTTGTTGGATAGCTGTGTGTGCCAAAAAGCTCTCTTTGGTTGGTATTGGCTCTTTTGGAAAATAGCTAAGAGTGTTGTCATCAAGTATGATAAATCTATTTTGTGGTTTGTCAAATGCGCCCATTGCAACCTTTAAAAGATATCCGCCGCCATCTATCTCATAGAGCTTGTCAAACAAAACAAAAAAGTTTTCAAACTTGAGGCGCTCTTTTTTAAACTCCTTGGCAAAGGCGTTGTAGTCAATCTTAAAGTCAAATTTAATCTTAAGCTTATCGCTGTCTGCTTGAGAGTCAAACTCTTTTGTAAGTTTAAGATCGTAGATATCTTTATCTTTTCTTTTCCACCTATCTTCATATTTGCTACTTATTGCTAGGTCGTGATTTTTGTAGCACTCTATGGCGATACCATCAAGTTTTAAGGCCTCTTGAAAGGTAAAGATGGTGTATTCTCTACTATCACTTCTTAGCTCAAATTTAGCCCCTTTTTTAAGCACTCTTAAGGCCTCATTTAAAAAATCACCACTTACAACTCTTCTATGCGGTGCATCGTCCCAAGGAACTGGAAAGTGAAGATATATCGCATTTAGGCTATTTGAGCAAAGAAGTTCTAAAAAAAGTCTCGCATCTATATCTATGAGAGCTAAATTTGAGATGGATTGAAGTTCTATCTGTCTGCTAACCTGTTTTATGGCGGGTTTGTAAATTTCAACTCCTACAAAAAAGCACTCTTTATCATCTTTGGCGCGGTATAAAAGGTGGCGACCAGATCCAAAACCAATCTCTAAAGCGACCTTTTTTTTCTCTTGTAAAATCTCTAAAATTTCCTCTTTTGTCTTTATGGCGGAGTTGCTTTTAAGTGAGCTTTTTTTGGCTCTAAAGGCACTACTTACAATCTCTTTGCAAAACTCTTTTGAAAAAAGCTCAAGTGCCTCTTGCAAAAGTATAGTTTTGCTAGGATTCATTCCTTTGTAACCCTTTACTAGATAGTTTTCATCTCTTTTTTTAACAGTTAGTAGAAAATTTTCATTTTGATTGGCAGTAAAGATAATCAACTCATCACCACAACTTGCCTTTTTGTAGAAGTTTATACCATCTTTGCTAAGTGGTAAATTTATCTTTTTTAACTCTTTTGTTATGAAATTTGGCATTAGTTTATGATGACCCTATACTCTTTTGAAAAGGCAGTTTTGCTTTCATCTTCCATGATAGCTTGAACTTTGTAGGCGTAGTGAAAGCCCTGTTTTATCTTGGAGTCATAATAGATATTTTCTTTAAGCTCTATCTCCTCTTTGCCATCTAAGCTCTCTTTTGTGAGTAGATAGCTCTTTGCGCCAACTATCTCATCCCAACTTATGGCAACTCTGTTTTCTACTAGTTTTGCGCCTAAGATAGTTGGAATTTGGACCTTTTTGCTCTTTTTTAAGACTAAATTTTCCTCTTTAAAGATAAGAGGCTCTGAGGCCTTTGTAATTTTACTTATGGCAGTTATTCTGTATTGATACTCGTCATCTACATTTTTGTCGATATATTCGGCATTTAATCTACCTTTTAACTCAGCCAATCTACTCCAACTATCGCCAACTCCTCTCTCTATGAGATATGAGCCAACTCTTAAGTCGGTATGTGGTCTCCAAAGTAGCTTGTTTTTGCCATCTAAATTTTTAAATACAATTGCAAATGAGACTGGCTCTAGTGAGTTTTGAGTTGTAACTACAGTAAAGCCCTTTGGTGCTGCTATCCTATCTCCTATGTAGGGTCTTACCATATAGCGATATGTAGTTTCTGGCTCTAAATTTCTATCTAAAAAGTGAGTTGCAAATTTGTCATCTATAGTCGCTATATAGCCAAAATCGCTCTCATTTGGCATGGATCTATAGATGAAAAATCCATCAATTTCCATCTGCCCCATAAACTCCCACTCAAGCCCAATTTCATCACTTGAGGCTATACTTTTTATAGTTGTTATGTTGGGTATGGAGTCATCACTTTGCATATGAGATGGTGATGGAGTAGTAAGTGCGTCATTATTTAAGGTGCAACCAGCTAGAAAGGTTATTAAAACTATTGATAACAATAGACGGATTGATCTGTCCATAAATTTCACTCCTATTTTTACTATTAATATACTCTTTAAAGTCCTGTTTGAGGTCTGCTACAACTTCTATCTTTTTTCCACTTTTTGGATGGATAAAATACAATATATAAGCATGTAACATAATTCTTGTTATTTTATCGCTCCCACTCTTAAAGCCGTATAAATTATCGCCAACTATAGCTCTTGAGATACTTTCAAGATGAACGCGAATTTGATGAGTCCTTCCACTAAAGAGCTTTGCTGCGATAAGATGGAGCCCCTCATCATCATAAAGGCTACAAAAGGCTGTTTTTGCCTCTCTTGCCCCTTGTAAGACGCTGTTTTTTAGGCGATTTTTGGGATTTCTGCCTATTGGTCTTTCTACTATGAGATTTTCTTTAAGGGCTAAATTTATCGCCGCTATGTAGTATCTGCCCATAGTTCTATCTAGTAGCTGTTTGGCTAAAATCTCATGAGTTTTGTTATTTTTGGCAATCAACAAAGCGCCACTAGTTCCTTTATCTAGCCTATGGACAATGCCTGCTCTAAGCTCGCCATTTATGGTAGAAAGAAGATAGTTTTTATCTTTTAGCCAATCAACTAAAGTTGGCTCTTTGACGCTTGGAGCAGGATGAACTGTAAGTCCTGATGGCTTGTTGATGACTAAGAGATCTTCATCTTCATAGACAACTTCCACATCAAAATCAAACTCGCTTAAGGCTTTTTTGATATCTAACTCTTTTTTTGGTGGAAAGCTTATCTCTATCTCATCTCCAGCAAAGACCTTAAAAGAGGGCTTATCAACTCTTTTTTTATTGACAACTATATTGCCATCTTTTATGAGTGGTTGAATTTGATTTCTTGAGATAGCTAAAAATTCTGAAACAATTTTGTCCAATCTTTCATCTTTTTTGCTCTTGAATTGTTCCAATTTAACCTCCATCTGTTATAATACCAATAAAAATTTAGGGCATGAGTTGATAGTTTTTGATAAGCGTATTTTAACACATTTTGATTTTATACAGATTATTTTAATAATCCCCATAATTATCCTTTCAAATTTGCTTGTTTGTGAGGCGAGTGGAACTCTTGCTTTTAAACAATATCTCTACTACTCTTTGGGCGCTGCTGTCTTTTTGCTTTTTTTTATATTACCTATCAAAAGAGCTATTTGGGTCATTCCTTTGATCTATTGGCTAAATGTTGCAATGCTTTTGAGTGTTGAGTTTTTGGGAGTTTCTAAGCTTGGAGCGCAAAGATGGTTGGAGATCCCATTTACAAATTTGACCTTTCAGCCAAGTGAGATAATGAAACCAGCATTTATACTTATGCTTGCCTACACTATAAGAGAAAATCCACCACAAAGTGGAGGTTATGGAGTTAAGGACTTTTTGAAATTTAGCTTTTTGATACTTTTGCCATTTGTTCTTATCTTGAAAGAGCCAGATCTTGGAAGTGCGTTGCTGCTTTTTTTGACAGGCTATGGGATACTTTTTGTAGTTGGAGTAAATAGGCGAATATGGCTTACAATACTTTTTTGTTCAGTTGTCGCTTCACCGCTTCTTTATCAAAATCTTCATCAATATCAAAAGAAACGTATCATTGACTTTATCTCAAAAGAACCAAGCTATCATGTAAAACAATCTATCATTGCAATAGGCAATGGCGGAATGAGCGGTAAGAGCAAAGATGAGGCAACTCAAACTCACTTTAAATTTCTACCAATTGCTACTAGTGACTTTATATTTGCCTATCTTATAGAGCGGCACGGCTTTTTGGGCGGATTTTTCTTGATGGGAATTTATGCTCTGCTTATACTTCATATATTGCTTTTGAACTATAAGTTAAAGGGGGATTATTTAGCGCAAGTTACTGCAACGGGAATTGCTATTTTGCTCTTTATCTACATCGGTGTAAATATCTCTATGACTATAGGATTTGCTCCTGTTGTTGGGATACCGCTGCCATTTTTTAGCTATGGTGGAAGTAGTTTTGTAACATTTGCTGCACTTTTTGGCATATTGCAACATCTAGTTACATTTAGATTTGATCCTACAAATAAGATGCTTCAAATAAAGTTTTAAGCGCTAAATTATTTTTGAACTAGATCAAAATCTGCGTAAATTTCACTACTCTCTTTACCTTTAAAAAGCTCAACTCTATATCTCATAACTGGCTCTGTGCAACTTGCAACTATCATTTTGGCTCTGCACTCATCTTTGGCTATCTGCTCTAATGGAGCTTGAACTACTCCCATGTGCATATTTAGCCCTCTTGCCTTTACTACATACTCTTTGCACTCTTTTAGTCCGCTTATCTTTAGTTCAAACTCTTTTAGCGGCTTTATTGGTAGTGAGCTTATGCTAAATTTCACTCTTTCGCCATCTTTTTCTACGGTGCAGCTGTTTAAATTTAAATCACAAGAGAGTGGAAAGAGAAGGTCTTGTGTTAAATCGCTCCTACTTGAGAGCATATATATGGCAAGACCTCCAACAAAAAGTAGTATGGCGCTAATAAAAACAATCTGTCTCATCGTCTAAAAATACCCAAAAGCACCAATCTAACTCTTTTTTATGATATCTTTTTTAAGAGTTTGCTTATGTCGGCAACTATCTCTTCGATAGTTCTCTCTGCATTGATGATGTGATAAATTTTCTTTTCTTTATAAAACTCTCTAATCTCTTTTAGAGGATTTAAAAATACTGACATTCTGTTTTCAAAAACTTCTTTGTTATCATCATCGCCTCTAGCACGTCCTAAAACTCTCTCTTCCGCCACCTCTTTGCTAACATCAACCTCTATAACGCCCTTTAGCACTACAGAGCCATTTTTGCTTAGGATTTTGTCAAGTTCTGTCATCTGCTCAACACTTCTAGGATATCCATCTATGATGATGTAGTCTTGTTTTGAGTTTTTGATGGCGTCTACTATAGTTGAGGTAACTATTTCTAGTGGGACTAGGTTTCCTTTTGAGATGTAGTCATTGATCTTTTTGCCAAGCTCGCTTTTTTTGGCTATCTCGCTTCTTAAAAGATCTCCTGTTGAGTAGTGAACCATATTGTCGTTTGATTGTGCTATCAAGCTTGCGTCAGTTGTTTTACCGCTTCCTGGCGCACCGATAATTAAAAATAGACTCTTCATTTGCTCTCCTTTACATTTAATTTAAGTCCAAGTTCTTTTAGTTGCTCTTTGCTTACAGTGCTTGGTGCCTTTGTAAGTGGGCATTGTGCTCTTTGTGTTTTTGGGAAGGCAATGACATCTCTAATGCTGCTTGACTTAGTAAGTAGCATGATAAGTCTATCAAAACCTATTGCAATTCCTCCATGTGGAGGCGCACCAAAGGTAAGTGCATCTAGCAAAAATCCAAATTTCTCTCTTTGCTCTTTAGGCTCGATTTTGAGAAGTTCAAAGACCTTTTGTTGAAGCTCTGTTTTGTGTATCCTAATACTTCCGCCGCCAAGTTCATAGCCATTTAAAACAACATCGTGAGCAATAGAGGTTATCTCATCTATTGGATCATCTATGTTGTTTGGCTTGGTAAATGGATGGTGCATAGCTGAATATGAACCATCATCGTTCTCTTCAAACATTGGGAAGTCCAAAACCCAAAGGAATTCGAGCATATCTTGGTCTATTATGCCCATTTGGTTGGCAAGATAGATTCTAAATCGTCCCATATAGTCAAGCACAACTTTTTTGCTTCCAACACCAAAGAAAACGACATCTCCAACCTCAAGAGAGCATCTTTTGATAATCTCTTTTAGCTCTTTTTCTTCAAAAAACTTGACCAAAGGACCCTTTAGTCCATCTTCTTTTACTTGGAAAAATGCAAGACCTTTTGCACCAAAGCCCTTTACATACTCTTCAAAACCTTGCATTTGGCGCTTTGAAAAGATGTTGTCGCCATTTGGAACTCTTATAGCTTTTACTCTATTTTTCTTTCTGTCTTTTGCAGGCTCAGAAAAGATAGGGTTGTTTGACTTTTCAAAGATATCAGCCACATCAACAAGAGGAAGGTCAAATCTAAGATCTGGCTTATCACTTCCATAGGTTTCAGTTGCCTCTTTGTAGCTCATTCTCATAAATGGAGTTTTTATCTTATGACCGCACGCACCAAAGATATCTTTTAACAATATCTCAGCAACATTTAAGATATCTTTTTGCTCAACAAAGCTCATCTCGATATCTATTTGAGTAAATTCAGGCTGTCTATCGGCTCTTAAGTCCTCATCTCTAAAGCACTTTGCTATCTGAAAATATTTATCAAACCCAGCACACATTAAAAGCTGTTTGAAAAGTTGTGGGCTTTGAGGAAGTGCATAAAAACTACCATTATAAACTCTACTTGGCACCAAATAGTCCCTTGCGCCCTCAGGTGTAGCACGAGTTAGTATTGGAGTTTCAACCTCTAAAAAGCCCTGTTTTTCAAGACTATTTCTAGCAGCAATTGCAGCTTTTGATCTTAACTCAAATTTGGCATAGAGCTCAGGGTTTCTAAGATCTAAAAAGCGGTATTTAAGTCTTGTCTCTTCGCCAACATCTTTATCGCCTATTACAAAAGGTAGTGGTTTGCTCTCATTTTCTATGATAAGTTCGCTAACTACTATCTCTATATCGCCAGTTTTTAGCTTTGGATTGGTAAGTCCTTCGCCTCTAGCTCTAACTTTTCCTTTGGCTCTAACAACAAACTCATTTCTAACTCTATTGGCTACTTCGTGAGCCTCTTTTGAGTCTTTTGGATCACAAAGCAGTTGCAGCAATCCAGTTCTATCTCTAAGATCAATAAAGATAACACCGCCGTGGTCTCTGTAGGTATTTACCCAGCCACAAACTTCAACATTCTCACCGATATTTTTAGATGAGACCTCTGTACAATAATGACTTCGCATAATCTCTCTTTATTTCCTTTTTTGTGAATTTCTCTGCCATTATATTAAAATTTTGCTTTTACAAAGATAATTTTTATATAATAACACAATGAAATGTAGTAAAGAAAAAATTCACACAGATGTTAAAAAGATTGGTGTTGTCTGTAAAAATCCAGATGATCTGCCATATATAAGCGCTATACTTGCTAAATTTCAAATAACTCCGATAGCAAATTTTAGCGATATAAGAGCTGTTTTGGACGAGACTTCGCTTTTTTTGAGTGTTGGCGGTGATGGAACGCTTATCTCTCTTTGTAGAAAGCTTGCACTAAAAAAGGCCTATATAATGGGAGTTAATGCAGGAACTTTGGGATTTTTAACCGATATTGAGCTTTGCAAACTTGAAGAGTTTTTTAAAAACTTTTTAGATGGCAAATATGTCATAGAGCATCCAAAAATGCTAGAAGTAAGAGTAAAAAAGAGCCAAAAAGAGCTTAAAAAATATGCCTTTAATGATGTTGTAATTACTAGAAAAAACATAGCTACGATGTCAAAAATAGATGCCTATCTTGATGGTAAGTATTTTAACACATATTGGGGTGATGGCGTTATTATAACTTCGCCAATTGGCTCTACAGGCTACAATATGAGTGCTATGGGTCCAATAATCTATCCTTTAAGTGATGTTTTTTGTATCACGCCAATTTGTTCTCATAGTCTTACTCAAAGACCGTTACTTTTGCCAAAACAATATACTCTTAGTTTTAAAAATAGCATTTCAAATGATATAGTTGCCATTATAGATGGGCAAGATATTATAAATTTGAAAGATTTTGATGAGATTTTTGTAACATTGGGTGATAAAGGTTCAAATTTGGTTAAAAATATAGAGCATGACTACTTTGATGTTTTAAAACGAAAGCTTGGTTGGGGGCAAAGTCTTAAATGATAGAAAAGATTCAAATAACAAAAGATCCTCTCTTTGGAGATGTAGAGATTGGGCTTAGTGATGGGCTTAGCGTCATAACTGGAGTAAGTGGCGCGGGAAAGTCTGTGATGATGTCAAATTTACTTAGTGTTTTTGCGATGAGTGAAACTATGGCAAATGTCGTTGAGTGCGATGTTGATTATGAGTTTTTTATGGATGAGTATGGGATAGAAAATCTAACTCCAAATAGCTTTAAGGTGGTAAAAGATAGAAGCACTAGATATTTTATCAACTCGCAAAATATCTCCAAAAAAAACCTACTTGAGCTATCAAAAGAGCATATTATCCACCTTCAAACAAGAGATAAAGAGGAGTTTAAAAGTAGAGATATTATCTCTTTGTTTGATCTTTTTATCTCCAAAAAGCAGAGTAGTCACGACTCAAATTTAAGCTCTTTAAGAGAGAATTTTTTTAAGTTAAATGAGGTAAAAAGAGAGCTCTTAAAGATAGAAGAGGAAGAGAATAAAATAGTTGAGTTAAAAGATCTTGCCAAATTTGAGATAGAAAAAATCGAGCAGATAGCCCCAAAAATAGGTGAGTTTGAAGAGCTTATGGAGATAAAAAAGCGACTTAGTCAAAAAGATAAGATAGAGAGTGCTTGGATGAGCGCAGAGCAGATATTTGGCTTTGAAGGAGCAGTTGTTGAAGCGCTCAATATCTCTGGGATTGATAGCTCGTTTTTTGAAGAAGCGATGAATGAGCTTAGGATTAAAAAAGAGAGTCTAAATCTTGAAGAGCTAAATGACATTGAGATAGAAAAGGTGCTTGATAGGATAGATGCGCTTTACTATCTAATAAGACGATACAAAGGGATAAAAGAGGCGCTTGAGATTTTGCAAAAGAGAAAAGAGGAGCTTAAAAGATATGAGAATTTAAGCTTTGAAAAGGAGCATTTGGAAGTTGAAAAAAAGAAGCTAGAGCAAATTTGCCTTGATCTTTCAGAGTTAATCTCAAAAAGCAGAGAAAAATGGTTAGATAGCTTTTTGAAGATAATAAACTCCTATACCAAAGAGCTCTATATGAAAGAGCTTGATATCTCTTTGCAAAGGTGCGATATCTCAGAGAGTGGCAAAGAGAGCCTAGCATTATTTTTAGACAAAACTCCTGCTAGTCAGCTTAGTTCTGGCGAGTCAAATAGACTCTCACTTGCTCTAATAGCAACTAGTGCAGAGATTACAAGAAAGGGCGGAAGTGTGATATTTATTGATGAGATTGACTCAAATTTAAGCGGAAAAGAGGCTATGAGTATTGCCAATGTGCTGCTAAAAATATCTAAATTTCACCAAATTTTTGCCATCTCACATCAGCCTCAACTTAGCTCCAAAGCCAACAATCACTACCTAATAACAAAAGAAAAAGACCACTCAACCATAAGGCTTTTAAGAGCAGATGAAAAGGTAAAAGAGCTTGCAAGAATGGTAAGCGGCGAGGTTATAACAGATGAAGCGCTCTCATTTGCAAAAAAACTCATAGATGAAAACTCTTAAGGATTAAATTTAACTTTTTTGCTAAAATTGTCAGATTATGTTATTTTTTGGAGAGATATGATTATAGATACGCACTGTCATTTGGACGATAATAGATATGAATATGATTTAAAAGAGGTTATAACTCGTGCAAAAGAGAGCTATGGCGTGATGAAATTTATAATACCAGGTGCCGATATAAACGATCTTTTAAGAGCAAAATCCATCTCTCATCAATACAACGAAGTCTATTTTGCAGTTGGAGTTCATCCCTATAATTGCGATAATTTTGATATAGATCTTTTAAGATCTCAGATAACAGACAAAAAGTGCGTAGCAGTTGGTGAATGCGGCCTTGACTACTATAGGCTAAAAGATGATTTTGATAGTGACGAAGAAAGAGAAGAGAACAAAAATTTACAAAAAAAGATCTTTATTGAGCAAATTGAGCTTGCAATTGAGTATAAAAAACCGCTAATTGTCCATACAAGAGATGCCAATCAAGATAGTTACGATATCTTAAATAGCTATGCTAATAACCTAAATGGCGGAGTTTTGCACTGTTATAATGCAAGTCCTATTTTTTTAAATTTGGCACAAAAAGGTTTTTATTTTGGAATAGGTGGAGTGCTTACCTTTAAAAATGCAAAGGCACTTCAAGAGATAGTTAGCTCTATTCCAAAACAAAAGCTTCTTTTAGAAACGGATGCGCCATATCTCACTCCAGAGCCACATCGCGGCAAAAGGAACGAGCCAGGATTTACCTACTATGTTGCCTTAAGGCTTTCTGAGATACTTGGTATGGAGATGGAAGAGCTTTGCAAACTAACAACTGACAATGCAGAAAAATTATTTAGATTTTAGGATGAAAGATGAGTAAATTTATCAATTATTTTTTATTTCTATCTATCTTTTCGACTCTTTTGGTAGCTAGCAATTTAAAAGTTGATATTAACAGGGTTTTAGATGAGTTTAATATCCCAAATACAGCAGCAAACAGAGATCTTATAGCTACCTTGCAAGATGAGATTACAAGTAGCGATATTGACTCTTTTATAGATATCGTAGGGTCAAAATACTACCATGTAAGTATGATAAAAAGTGAGCTTGACGCTATCAATGCACCTGAGTTTTTGCTCTTTTTGGCAATGACAGAGTCAAGGCTTCTAAACAGCGCAACTTCTGCTAAAAAAGCTGGCGGTATGTGGCAGTTTATGCCAAGAACAGCTAGAGTTTTTGGGCTAAGAATAGATGAGTATGTTGATGAGAGGAGAGATCCATTTGCCTCTACTGATGCGGCTTTTAGATATCTAAACTCACTTCAAAGTATGTTTGATAAGTGGTATATCTCGATTATGGCCTATAACTGTGGTCAAGGCTGTATGAGAAAGGCCATTAGAACAGCAAACTCAAATGACCTCTCAGCTCTTTTTGAGCCAGGCACTCTTCCAAAGGAGACTAGATTTTTCTTAAGAAAGATTATAAAGCACTTTATGATTGCGCAAAATCCGCAGATTAGAGAGCTTCTTGATAGCTCTAAAAAACAGCTAAAGCTAAGCAAAATAGCGGTGAAGTCAGGAACAAAACTAAGCGATGTTTCAAAAAGCATTGACATTTCTATTAGCGATATGAAATACTACAATCCGCATATCAAGAAAAATATCTCACCAAAAAACTCAACTCAATATTATTTTTATATACCATCTTCCAAAGTAGAAACCTACATAGCAAGTCTTTCACAAGATGAAAAAAGAGAGGTAATACGTGTTACTGAATATAGAACTCACACTGTTAAGCAGGGCGAGACAATTACTGAGATAGCAAAAAGTTGGGATATAAGTATGATTGACTTAGTTAGAGAAAACGAACTCACCAGTAGTCAGCTAACGCCAGATCAAAAGATTCAGATTCCCATTAAAAAAGTAGAGCTTGACACTAAAAAATATGAGGTCCAAAAGGGCGATACGCTTATTGGGATATCTAATAAATTTAGTGTAAATTTAAATTTACTCTTAGCTACAAACAATATAAAAAGTAGCAAAATTATAGTAGGAGATGTAATTGTTATACCTTAGAACCATACCTTTGGCTCTGTTGCTATTCTTTTTAGCAGGTTGCTCATCAAAAGGGCCAGAGACAAATACTGTCTATAGTAGCGAAGTTACTATGCGACCATATGTGGTGCATGGCAAAAAATACTATCCAGAAAGAGTTAGTGTTGGACAAAGACAGAGGGGTTTAGCAAGTTGGTATGGAGATAAATTTCATGGTAGAAAGACCTCAAATGGCGAAGTTTATGATATGCATGGATTGAGTGCAGCACATAAAACTTATCCTATGAATACCATGGTAAAGGTTAGAAATTTAAACAACAACAAAACAGTTGTAGTAAGGATAAATGATAGAGGTCCATTTGTTAGCGGTAGGATTATCGATCTTTCAAAAACAGCAGCTAAAGGGATAGATCTCATCGCCGCAGGAACTGCACCTGTTGAGATAGAGGTGGTTGGATTTAGTGGCAAGGTGATGGAGTCTAAGAGTGACTCAAAGCCACTTGTCTATAGTGGTGGAGTATTTTTAGTCCAAATTGGTGCATTTAGAAACTATAGCGGTGCGCTAAATTTCAAAGAGCGCTATGATGGTTTTGATGGATATAGAGCTGAGATAAAAAGATTTGATATAGACGAGATGCCGATTTTTAGAGTATTTTTAAGAGGCTTTAGAAGTGAGAGCGAGGCCAATGACTTTAAAAAGGCGGAGCATTTTGAGGGTGCATTTATCGTAAGGGAGTAAGAGATGATAGTAGAAAAAAGAGTAACAAAAGAGACCAATATTAGTGTTGGAGTTGATATAAATGGCACTGGAGCTTCCAATATCTCTACAGGAGTTGGCTTTTTTGACCATATGTTAGAAGCACTATCAAAGCACTCGCTTATCGATATGGAGATAAAGGCGGTTGGGGATTTGCATATTGATGCACATCACACTGTAGAAGATGTTGGGATAGTTTTGGGTCAGGCATTAAATAGAGCAATCTATCCCATAGAGGGCGTTGAGAGATATGGCGATGCTATCGCTGTTATGGACGAGGCTGCTATAAGTTGTGCACTTGATCTTTCCAATAGACCTTTTTTAGTCTATAAAAGCATTTCAGAGGGCAAAGTTGGCGAGTTTGATATAGAGTTGGTAGAGGAGTTTTTTAGAGCTTTTGCATTTAACGCAAGGATTACTCTACATCTAAATTTGATTGATGGCAAAAATTCTCATCACATCATAGAAGCTACCTTTAAGGCGCTAGCACTTGCTCTTAGAAGAGCCTTAGCTAAAAACAAAAGAGTTGGCTTGCCAAGTACAAAGGGACTTTTGTGATAGAGATAATTTTTTTAGATGTTGATGGCTGCTTGAGTGATGGCGGACTTTGGCATACAAATTTGAGCGATGAGGCAAAAAGATTTGATGTAAAAGATGGCTTTGGTATAGTTGGTTGGCTTAGTTTAGGTAAAAAAGTAGCTATCATTACAGGAAAAAGTTCCAAAATAGTAGAAAACAGAGCAAAAGAGCTAGGTATAAAGAGAGTCTATCAAGGTGTCAAAGATAAACTTAAGGTGGCAAAAGAGATTTTGCAAGAAGAGGGACTTGACTTTAGCAAAGCAGCGGCTATTGGCGATGATTATAATGACGCAAAACTGCTTGGCGCTGTTGCTAAAAGCTTTAAGCCAAATGATGCGATGAGCGATCTAAATGTTGATGTAGTTTTGCAAAAGTGTGGCGGCAAGGGCGCTGTAAGAGAGATGATAGAGATCTTGATAAGGGAAAATGGACAAGAGCAGGAGTGGCTTAAGAGGTGGTTTTAAAGGTTTTTAACTTTTTTGTCATACTTTTTACCATCTCTATGATCTATTTAGTATTTCAAACTCCATATGAGGGTGATTTTTTTGTAAAAGAGCCAGAAGTTGCTTTGATACAGATTGATGATTTTAAGGACTTTGAGCTAGATGAAAACTCAGTTTTTGGCTATATCGAGGCAAAAAGCGCCATAAGATATAAAGACAAAGATGAGCTTAGTGATGTTTATATCGTTAGGCTAGATGATATAAATCACAGCTTAAGTTCTAAAAAAGCTACTTTTGCAAATGATATATTGACCTTTTATGGTGATGCTTTGTATAAAAATAGCGACAATCTCACCTTTGCTTCAGAGCAGATAGTTTATGACCTAACTAAAAAAGAGATAAGCTCTCCAGTCTCATATCTCATGAAACAGGGTAAAAATAGGGTGGTTGGCGACTCTATAAAGTATGAAACCGATGATAAAAAAATATATTCAAAAGGGATTAAGAGTTGGTATCTTTTAAAAGAGTGATATGTTTATTGTTGCCACTTGCATTGCTAGCAAATGAGGTTGAAGTTGTTGTGAGCGCTGATTCGTTTTTTGCCGATGAAAAGAGCCAAATGGCGCTACTTAGTGGCAATGTTAAGGTTCAAAAGGGCAAATTTGATAGCCTTACCTCAAATAAATTAGAAATTTACTTTGACAAAGAGAAAAATCCAACCAAATTTATAGCCACTGGGAGTGCGAAATTTAAAGTACTCATCAAAGAAAAAAGCTATAAGGGTAGCGCTGATGAGCTAGTTTATGATGTTGTAAAAAATCTCTATATTTTAAAACAAAATGCCTATCTTAAAGACCTAAGCGATAGTAGAGATGTCTATGGAGAGCAAATAACTATCAACCAAACAGATGCAACCTACAAAGTAGATGGCAATGCCAAAAGCAAAGAGCCAGCCAAACTCATCTTTAAGTTTAAGGAGCCACGCAAATGATAGTTATAAATGAGGCTAAATTTATCACCTCAGCTACCTCTTTGCAAAGCTCTCCACAAACAGGACTTAGTGAAGTTGTTTTTTTGGGACGCTCAAATGTTGGCAAAAGTAGCTTCATAAACTCTATTACAGGTCACAAAAACTTGGCAAAAAGTAGCCAAACACCAGGCAAAACTAGACTTATAAACTTCTTTGAAGTAAGAGCTACAAAAGAGAGTTTGAGTGAGAAAAAAGAGTGTAGATTTATGATGGTAGATCTTCCAGGTTATGGCTATGCGAAAGTTTCTAAAAAAACTCAAGATGAGTGGCGCATAACTCTTGATGAATTTTTGCAAAATAGAGTAAATATCAAGCTTTTTATCCATCTAATCGACGCTAGACACTTTGATCTAGAGATTGATAGAGAGGTTGATAGCTATATAAATAAAATTCTCCTGCCAACTCAAAATCTCTTAAGAGTCTATACAAAGTGTGACAAAATCAACCAAAGTAGCAGAGCAAAGCTTCTAAATAGCGACAAAAACGCACTTTTTTCATCAACTCTAAAGCCACGAAATTTAGACCATTTAAGAGAGGTTATTATAGATGGAGTTTTAGAAAGTGTCTAAATTTATAGAGATATTGCTCAAATTTAAGAGCAAAAAGAGTAGCAAGTCTTTAAATTTGACCTTTTTTGGTGAGAAGGTGTTGCGACAACTTTTAAATTTCAATAGAGATAAAATATGCAAACTAGTCTTCATCTACTCTCTTTAAAAAGAGTTTTTGCAATTTTTTTACTCATCATTTACATTCAAATTGCAGCGCTAACTCAGCTTCTTCCGCCGCTTATTGGACTTTTTTTTACTATTTTTGTCTTTTTAACTTATGAGAGCCGTAGGACATTTAGCAACTTCAAATTTAGCTGGTATGTAGCCTTTTTTTATCTACTTTTTGCAAGCACAATAAAGGGTTTTGAGCCATTTGCACTCTTTATAAATTTCATTATCTTTTATATCTATATTTTTACGCTGATGGAGCACTATATCAAGATAAACTCACTTTTTATCTTTATAGTTGTTTTTTATGGATATATCGGAACTTTTTTGATAAACAATGCACTACTTTACTTTGCAAACAGCAGCCATTTTCTTCATTTGAGTTATGAGTATTTTCTCTTTATAGTGGTTGAGTTTTTGATAGCTTTTATATTTTTTAAAGATAGGGCTTTGTTGTGAGAGTTAAGTTTATCATAGCAGTTATGCTACTTATCTGGGTGGTGCTTCTATCAAGAGTCTATTATCTTGCGGTTGTTTCAAATAGATATTATGAAGAGATAGCTTTGGGCAATGTGATAAAAACAGAGCTAATTGCACCAACTAGAGGGCAAATTTTAGATAGAAACAACAGACCAATGGCGATAAATAAGCTAGGTTTTGCCATACTTTTGGCCCCTCATCTAAAAGAAGATGAATTAAAAGAGGAGGCAAGAGTTTTAAACTCTGTCTTTCCACAAATAAGCAGCCAAGAGATACAAAAAGAGTATCAGAAGCAAAACTCTCCCTACAATCACGAGTTTATCGAAGTTATAAACTTTTTGGAGTATGAAGAGGTTGTGCCATATTTTTCAAAGTTAAACTTAAGAGAGAACTTAAAACTTATATCATCTAGCAAAAGATACTATCCATATGGTCAGCTTGCGTCGCACGTTATTGGCTATGTTGGGCGAGTAAATATAAAAGATATCGAAAAAGATCCCTCTGTGCGTATAGTGGATTTTATAGGGCGAAGTGGAGTTGAACGCTATCATAACAAGATTTTGCAAGGAGAGCCAGGCGAGCGTAAGATAAAGGTAACGGCGCTAAATAGGGCGGTAGAAGAGCTTTATTACAAAAAGCCAAAAAGCAGCAGTATATCACTTCATATAGATATTGAGCTTCAAGAGTTTTTAACAGAGCTTTTTAAAGATAGTGCAGGAGTTGCTATCATCATGGATGTAAATACGGGCGCTATTATAGCAGCCGGAAGCTTTCCAGAGTATGATTTAAATCCATTTGTAAGTGGCATATCGTGGAGTGAGTGGAAAAAGCTCATCGAAGACTTTGACCATCCTTTTACAAATAAGTTAGTAAATGGACTTTATCCACCAGCTTCTACTATCAAAATGGCTGTTGGAATGGCTTTTATAAATAGTGGGCTTATTCGAGAAGATACTATTTTTACCTGCAAAGGGCATATCAAGCTTGGTGGTAGAAACTTTAGATGTTGGAAGACGTGGGGACATGGCGATATGAACTTAAAAGATGCCATAAGAGAGAGTTGTGATGTCTATTTTTATGAGGGTGGGTTAATAGTTGGTATTGATTTTATCGCACAGACCTTGCGAAACTATGGCTTTGGCAACAAAACAGGCGTTGATCTTCCAAATGAGTTTATTGGAACAATTCCTGATAAAGAGTGGAAAATGGCAAGATTTAGACAGCCTTGGTTTACAGGCGAGACTGTTATTAGCTCTATTGGGCAGGGCAATATGCTAATAACTCCTATGCAGATGGTAAAACATACAGCTGAGATTGCAAGTGGAAAGGGGTTGGTGCCACATTTTATAAAGAGCATAGATGACAAAGATGTTATCTATGAAGAGAGGGGACTTTTTAGTGATAGCGAGAAAAAGCTTTTGCCAAGCATTAGAAAGGCGATGTATGAAGTGGCAAATCACCCAAAAGGAACAGCGTATCGCACCTTGAGTGATTGTGCTATCAAAATAGCCGCCAAGACTGGAACAGCTCAAGTAATAAGCATACCTCAAAATGAAAAAGAGCGTATGAAAGAGGAGGATATGAAGTATTATGAGCGCTCTCACTCATGGCTTACGACCTATGGACCATATGACAATCCAAAATATGCAGTCACTGTGCTAATAGAACATGGTGGTGGAGCTAGTGCTGCAAGTCCATATATAAAGGCAATCTATAAAAAACTTTTAGAGCTTGGATATATCAAGCAGGAGAAAACAAAATAAGCCTGATTTTCTTTGGTTTTTGCTATAATAACGAGACAATAAATTTAAGGAGAATTAATGTATAAACTAATTTCTAAAGTTGTCTGTGCAGCACTACTATTTGGCACATCTGTCTTTGCAGACTCTATGTATGCGACATTTGAGGGTGCTATAGTAAATAGCCAATTTAAGCCTGACAATTTTAAAAGCGACTCTAAAACTGTTATGAATTTGGGCGTAAAAGTTGGTAATATCTATGGTCATCAACAAGCTCATAGAGCCTATATTGGCTATGCTTTTCAACCACGAGTTAGCAAAAGCACTATTGAAGCGGGTGTAGAGAGATACTCAAGATGGCGAGCTCACAAAGTCGCTTTAGGATATGACTTTGCCCCTATTGTGGTAGATAATATAAGAGCTGTAATGGGTGCTTTTGTAGGTGCTGCAGTAGTTGATGCAAAAGCCCAGGAGAGCGGAGGCGGTAGAGTTAGTCAAAAGTCAATAGACAACAGCATTGCTTTGCTTTATGGATTTAACTTAGGCGGTATGTTTGAGTTGGATAACTTAAATGCAATAAATTTTGGCTTTAAGTATGACAATATTGTCTTAAGTGACGCAAAGATAGAAAATAAAGGCTTTTATGGCGGATTTACTCACAAGTTTTAGTAGCTCTAAATATTAGGCTATTTTTAATCCCAAATTTAACTGAGAGCTTCTTTTCAAGCTCTCTCATTTCACCACTATCTTTTTCATGGTCATAGCCCATGATGTGCAAAAGTCCGTGCAAAAAGAGTATCGCAATCTCCTCATCAAGCGTATGGCTAAATTTATCACACATAGTTTTTGCAAGCTCCAAGTTTATGACAATAGAGCCACCAATTTTGTTGTTTGGAGTGTCTATGAGTGGAAAACTAAGCACATCTGTAGTTTTGTCTATGTTTCTTGACTCTTTGTTTATCTCTCGCATTTTGGCGCTATCAACAAAGATAAGCTCTATAAATTTATTCTGTATCGCTACAATCTCATCAAGAGTTGCAGGATAGCTCTCATCGCAAATTATCATCTCTCATCCTAACTGAAATTTATGGCATCCATTTCTATCTGCACATCTGGCATTTTAGCCAAATTTGCCGCTTTTATAAGCTCTTGATAGCTGTTTGATCTAACAAGTATCTCATATCTAAATTTGGAGGCAATATACTCTATCAAGGCCTTTCCATAGCCAATTATCTCAATATCTTTTAGAAATTTAATCCTCTCTATAACTTCATTTTGTATAGCTTGGGCTTTTTTGTCATTTTTGTTTGAGATGAGTATGCGAAGTAGCCTTTTAAATGGCGGATAAAGACCCACTCTAAATGGAAGTTCATCTTTTAAAAAGGCGTCATAATTTTGGATATAGAGGCTAAAAAACTCTTTGTGCAAAGTCTGAATAACAACCTTTCCATCGCCAACTCTTCCAGCTCTTCCAGCTAGCTGCATAGCAGTTGAAAGAGCTTTTTCTCTAGCTCTAAAATCAGCATATCCAAGATGTTCATCTAGACCAATTATTATGGCGAGTTTTACATTGTGATAATCATGACCTTTGCTTAACATCTGCGTTCCAACAAGAAGATCTATCTTTTTATCGTTAAACTCTCTCAATGTTTTTTCAAGTTTTTTTTGTGTAGTTATGGCATCTTTGTCAAATTTAGCAATATTTTTTGTAGGAAACGCTCTTTGGAGTATCGATAGAGCTTCGTTTGTGCCTATCTTTTTGGACTCTAAAGTGGTGCTGCCACATTTGCTGCATTTTACCTCTTTGTAGCAAGAGTAACCGCAATAGTGGCACTTTAGTAGATTTTTGTCACTATGAAGACTCATACCTACACTACAAAAAGGGCACTTTACTATGGTTTTGCACTCTTTGCAATAGAGATATTTGAAATTTGCTCTTGTTGGGATAAAAACTATGGCTTGATGACCTTTGCTAAAACAAATTTCAAGCTCTTTTTTTATAAGTGGCGAGATAGTTGGCTCGCACTCATCATAGATAAACTCCTTTTTACTCTCAAAATAGGTTCCTTTCATCCTAAATGTTGGCTGTTTGTAAATGGTGGTAAGTAGCGGAGTTGCAGAGCCTAAAACTGCGGGAATGTCTGCCTTTTGAGAGATAAAAAGTGCCAAGTCTTTTGCGTTATAACGCGGATTTTGCGAGGATTTATAACTATCGTCATGCTCTTCATCGACTATGATTAGACTAATATTGCTAAATGGCAAAAACAGAGCCGATCTAGCGCCAGCTATCAAAGAAATTTCACCACTTTCAAACCCTTCTAAAATGGAGCTCTTTTTGGCTTTTGTTATCTTTGAGTGCCAAATGGCAACTCTTTTTCCAAAGTAGTTTTTAAGTCTTTTTTGCATTTGCGGTGTAAGGGAGATTTCGGGCATTAAAAATAGCGCTTGAGAGCCACTTTCTAAAACATCGGCTATAAGTGAGATATAGACTTCGCTCTTGCCACTTCCAGTATCGCCAAAAAGTAGTGAAGCTCTGTTTTTGTTGCAAAAATCTTTTGCTCTTTGTTGAAGTGGGCTAAGAGTTGGCTTTTTTATATCATCTTTTTTTAAAATTGGCGGTAGTTTTTTGGTAGGAACTAAAAGACCATAAGCTATACCTAGCGAACAGACATAATAATATGAGATAAATTTTGCTAAATTTAGCTGATAATCTGTGTAAAAAAAGGGGCTTTTTGCTAAAATTTCTATAGTGTCAAAGGGGGGCTTTTGCGTCTTTTTTACAACTATAGCCTCTCTTTTTCGTCCCAAAACCAAAACTTCAACAATATCGTTTTTTTCTAGCCTTAAATTTGAGTGGTAGGTTAGAGTTTTTACCTCTAACCCTATAATGATAAGTTCATAATAACTCATCAATTACCGATTATGATTGCACAAATTTTGTTTGTGTTGTCGCAACTAAAAGTACCATCTTTGTCGTAGTAAAAATCAGCGCATTGGTTCT
The DNA here is from genome assembly GCF_947255105.1 of uncultured Campylobacter sp. GTDB lineage: Bacteria > Campylobacterota > Campylobacteria > Campylobacterales > Campylobacteraceae > Campylobacter_B. Next base: position 57,378 of record NZ_CAMYFP010000005.1, on the reverse strand, counting down.
TTTTGATACAAGCTGTTGCAATAGTGCTTCTGTTTTCATCTCCATTGGTATCTGCAGTAGGAACTTTTTTCCAGCCAATTCCATTTGGTGCGGCTGTTAGTGACTTGCCCTCCAAAACATTGCCAAAACCGGCTTTTATCGTTGGTGCAGCTATATTTCCACTCATCAAATTTATACCTTTTTGCAAAGCGATTCCAGTTTGTATGGCTTGAACATCTGCTCTTAATTTAACAATTTGTGCATCGTCTCTACTTACAGCAAGTCTTGGTATGGCAACACTTGCTAAAATTCCCAAAATTACTATAACAAAAATCAACTCTATCATAGTAAAGCCCTTTTTTAAGCCCATGACAAATCCTTTGTGGTTGTGATAATATAATTGCTTATTATAGCAAAAATATTTTTCTATAGCACCTTAGCTATTGGTTTTGGAAATTTTAAAAGATCGCCATTTTTAAGTCCAAACTCCAAAACTCCCCTTTTTGCCACTATCAATATAGTTGAGCCAAGCTCAAAGTTGCCGATATGTTCGCCTCTTTTTAGAAAAATTCCATTGTAGTTATATGTAGCTTTACCTTTACTAGCATTTGTCTTTATGCGACTATCAAAGTCAAAGTTCATCTTACCGACATTGAGCGCTCCAACAAAGACAAGATAGAGCTCTTTTTGATTTTTCAGCCTACATTTTAAAATAACTCTCTCATTTTTGGCATATAGATTATCCACCTTTAAAAGTGCTTTTTTGCTCACACTATAGAGATCTGCTGGTATATAGCTACTCCACAAAACTTCAAGATCAAAAGGAGCGTGGTAGTGATGATAATCTTTTGGTGATAGATATATATTTAGATAGTCAAACTCCTCTTTTATCTCATCTAAAAAAAGATCACTCAAAGAGTAGGTTCTGTTTTTTATGCTAAATGCAACTCCATCTTTACTACTTCCAACATCAAAGCAAAGCCCATCACATGGTGCTATAAGTTCGTTTTGCTCCGCTTTTATGGTAGGAGTTGTTATGTAGCTTCGTGTAAATAGTTCGTTTAGACTTTTATACTCATTTAGCTCTTTAAAACCCTCCAAATTTATCTCAAAGTGCCTTACATACCAGCCATTTATGAAGTTTTGAAGAGGCGATATAAATTTAAATGCAGCAACCGCTCCAAATATCTTTGAAATTAAATTTCTCATATTACTCCTTAATTAATTTTAATAGGACTATCTCAGCAGGGGCCAAAACTCTAATCGGCGGCCCCCAAAAGCCAACTCCACTTGAGACATAAATTTGTTTAAACTCATCTCTATAGAGTCCATGAAGATATTTTTGATCCATCTTTACAAGTAGGCCAAAGGGGAAGATCTGCCCTGCGTGAGTATGGCCACATATGCAAAGATCGGCTTCATCTTTTATATTTCTTATGACATATTTTGGTTGGTGAGCTAGAAAGAGTGTCGGTTGGTCGCTTTTTTTGTCTTTTAAGATCTCATCTACGCTTTTGTTTTCATAGCCAAAACTGCTAGCTATAAGATCATTTGCACCAGCCAAATTTAGCCCTTCAAACTCTACCATCCTATCATCAAGCACAACTATACCGCTCTCTTTTAGCAGTTTTACAAGATCGGCCGCTCCTACAAAATACTCATGGTTGCCAGTTACAAAAAAGATTGGTTTTTTGATATTTTTTAGTGGCTCTATTAGCTTTTTTGCTCTCTTTGCATCCACGTCAAACATATCTCCAACTATTAAAAGTGCGTCATATTCAAGGCTGTTTATCTCCTCTACAACTCTTTGTAAAAACTCCTCTTTTAAGTATTCTCCAAGATGAAGATCTGAGATGATGGCAAAATTAAGCTCTTTTTTTAAGTTTTTCAAAACTACCTCAACCTCTTTTATAGTTGGTTTTTTGATGGCGTTGTAGATGCCTTTTAAAAAGTAGCTAAAGGCAAAAATCAAAAATGAGATATCCAAAATCGCCTTTAAACTTCTTCTACGCTCACTGCTAAATGGAATTTTTGTAGCCAAAAAGTCAAACGGACTATAAAAAATGGCAATAAAGAAAAAAGAGATGCTAAAAGCAAAGCAAAATATGGCAAAAGCATAAAGCCTCTCTTGCAAAAAGTAGTTTCTAAATGAGAAAAAATAGAGCACTTCAAAGATAGTTATAGTTATCAAAACAACGGCAACTACTAAGCTATAAGGCTTGAAAATCGACTTTGCAAAAACTGTGTAGATGTAGAGATTGATGGTGGATATCAGGAGTGAAGATATGACTGGAAAAAGCATCAATAAAATATTTTTAAAACTCATAAAAACCAACTAAAAATAGATAATTAGAGCTAAATTTCTCTAACTATCTATTGAAATTTAAGCTATTTTTTAAGACTATCTCTAATCTCTCTTAAGAGCAAAATCTCTTCGCTAGGCTCGGCAGGCTTTGGCTCTTCTTGCTTCTCTTCTTTGTGATTTAGCTTATTTATAGCCTTTATAGCGACAAATATACAAAAAGCGATAATTACAAAATCAACCACAACTTGGATAAAATTGCCATAGTTTATAGTAACAGCCGCCGCCCCATCACTAGCCTTTTTAAGCACTATTTTAAAATCTGTAAAGTTTATACCACCAGTTATCACTCCGATGATTGGCATAATGATATCTGCAACCAAAGAGCTAACTATCTTTCCAAAAGCTGTTCCTATAACAACACCCACTGCAAGGTCAATGACATTGCCACGCATAGCGAATTTTTTAAATTCACTCATAAATTTATTCATTTTTCACCTCTTTTATAAGTTATAATCTTTTGATATTACCAAATTTTGTTAAATTTCTTATAACTTTTAATCGCTATAATGCAAGATTTAAAAAGGAGATATTATGTATCGTTTTGCCCCATCACCAACAGGTGATATGCATATTGGAAATTTAAGAGCTGCGCTTATTAACTATCTTTGTTCGTTGCAAGATAAAAGTGGCTTCAATCTACGCATTGAAGATACCGACAAAGAGCGCAACATTGAGGGAAAAGAGGAAGAGATTATAGAAATTTTAAAGATTTTTGGTATTAAGTGGGATAATTTTTACTACCAGAGCAAAAATCTTAAATTTCATAGAGATTTTGCAAATAGATTGTTGCTTCAAAAAAAGGCATTTTGTTGCTTTTGCACGCAAGAGGAGATAGAGAGAAAAAAAGAGCTTGCCAAAAAAGAGCAAAAGCCCTATAGATATGATGATACCTGCTTAAATTTAAGCGATGAAGAGGTGCTTGGCTCTCAAAAACCCTTTGTCATCCGCATAAAACGTCCAGATAGGGCGCTTAGTTTTGTTGATGAGATAAAGGGCGAGATAACTTTTGAGCCAGAAAACTTAGATAGCTTTGTCATAATGCGAGCCGACAAAACTCCTACCTACAACTTTGCCTGCGCTATAGATGATATGCTTCAAGGTGTTACTTTTGTAATTCGTGGTGAAGATCATGTAAGCAACACGCCAAAACAGGAGTGGATAAGAGAGCAGCTTGGATATAGTGGCAAGATATCCTATGCGCATCTTCCAATCATACTAAACGAAGATGGCAAAAAGATGAGCAAAAGAGATGATAGTTCCTCTGTTAAGTGGTTGCTAGATCAAGGTTATTTGCCAAAAACTATAGCCAACTATCTCTTGCTTCTTGGCAACAAAACGCCAAAAGAGATTTTTACTTTGCAAGAGGCAACCGAGTGGTTTAGCCTTAAAAATATCTCAAAAAGTCCAGCTAAATTTAGCCTTGAAAAGTTATCTCAACTAAACAGAGAACATATAAAAATTGCTAGCGATGAAGAGCTTAGCACCTTTTTTAAACTAGACAAAAAGTTTGCGCCACTTATTCGGTTTTATACTCAAGAGGCAAGTCTTATTCCTGATATCAAGGAAAAGATAGTTCAAATTTATTCAAAAAAGAGCTTTAGCGAGTATGAAAATGAGATAAAAATCCTAAAAGAGGCGATTTTGAGTTTGGATAGTTTTGAGAGTTTTGATGAGTTTAAAAGTGCTTTGATGAGTAAAACTGCCCTTAAGGGCAAGAGCTTTTTTATGCCACTTAGACTGCTTATTACAGGCACAACTCATGGTCCAGAGCTTAGCGAGCTTTACTGCTTCATAAAAGATGATTTAAAGGAGATTGTAAATTTATGATATGGTTGTTTTTAAACTCAATTCTCTATATTTGTCACATTTTGATTACTATTTATACCTGGATTGTAATCATCGCTTGCGTTCTTAGTTTTGTCAATCCAGATCCATATAACAAGCTAGTAATCGCCATCTACAGGCTAACAGCGCCCGCTTTTAACTTAGTAAGAAGAGTGTTGCCGATGAGTTTTGGTGGCTTTGATTTTTCGCCAATTGTCATCATTTTGTCTCTGCAATTTTTGGATAGTTTTGTTTTGTGGAGTATGCGTTGAGAGCAAAAATTCTACTCTTTTTATCACTACCATTTTTGTTAAATGCCGCTCTTTTGCCCTATGATGAGCTTATGAAAAAACCTAGATCTTTGGCAAAGGATTACTATATCTACCGACTTTTAGATGAGAGCGAAAATCTTAGTGGCGAACAGATAAAGGCACTAGAGGGGGAGATATTTAGAAGAACTAACAAAATCACAAAGAAATTTGATGAGTTTTTAGAGCCTGATTTGTTGGATGATAACTGTAGCTTTGTAACTACGCAAAATATTTTAGAAGTTGATGAGAGTTGTCAAAAAAGTAGAATGGAGATCTGGTTTATAAGGGATTTAGATAACAAAACAAGAGCTTTGCTTGCCAAGAAATTTAAAGACAATCTCCAGATAAACAATCTTCTTTTGGGCTTTAACGAGGATAATCCCGCAAAATACTTTGCAAAAAGCAACAATGTAAAAAATTTTTATCTCTACTTTCTTAGCCTAAAGAGCGATGAGCAAGAGGATAAATTTAACTTCGCGCTTTCAAAAGAGTTTGCCTCAAATTTGGTGCAAGAGTGGTGGTTTGGCTCTTTTGTGGCAGATTTGACCATAGGAAAGCGACTAAAAAAATTAAGCAGCTCTTTGCTTTTGATAGATAAAGAGCTTTTAAAGCCAAAAGATGCCTTTATGCTTGGAGTAAATGCAGTTGTTCTAAACAAAAAAAAGAGAGCAAAAGAGCTATTTTTAAGGGCAAGCGACTCTGATGTGGCTATCCAAAAAGACAATGCCATCTTTTGGCTCTATCTTCTTTCAAAAGATAAGAGCTATTTAGAAACTTTATCAAAAAGTAGCAACATAAATATCTACTCACTCTATGCAAAAGAGCTTTTAAAGAGCTTTAACATAACAGTTGTAGTACCAAATCCTACACAAAACAAAGTGCCAAACTACAACAACAAAGATCCATTTGACTGGGTAAATTTAAAAGCCAAAGTTGATAGTGCTGATGATGAGCTTTTAAGGAAGCTAAAAGAGAAGTTTTATACAAAAGAGACAGTTGGAGAGTATACCTACATCTCCAATAAACTTGAAAGATATACAAACAACTACTATCCAATGCCATTTAAAGAGATTTTAGATGAGTTTAGTCTTGAGAGAAAAGCACTTATCTTTGCCATAGCAAGGCAGGAGAGCTTTTTTATCTCAAGTGCTATCTCTACCTCTTATGCGCTTGGGATGATGCAGTTTATGCCATTTGTTGCAAAAGATATCGCCGCAAAAGAGCAGATGAAAAACTTTGATAGCGATGATATGTTTAACCCAATAGTTGCCTACAATTTTGCAAATATTCATCTTGACTATCTAAATAGCTATCTTTTGCACCCAGTTTTTGTGGCATATGCATATAATGGCGGCATTGGCTTTACAAAAAGAATGCTTTTAAAAGGCGATCTTTTCAATAGTGGCGAGTATGAGCCATTTTTATCAATGGAGCTAGTCCCATATGCAGAGAGCAGGGATTATGGCAAAAGAGTTCTTGCAAATTATATTATTTATTTGGAAATTCTATCGAAGGAGTCCAATACATCGATCGTGGAACTTTTACAAAATCTAACTTCACCTCTTTTAAGTGATCGGTTTCGTAGCTTAGAGTAAGTATTTTGCTCTCAACTGACTCTGTTGTTATCTCATAGTAGTTGGCCCAAGGGACCTGTATTGGCAAGAGCTTTATAAGAGGGTCTTTTTCATCAAGCTTTTTAGCGGTTGCTTTTTTGCCATTTATCTTTATGCTATCAAGCTTGATTGTTTCATTTAGTGGATATGAACTCAAAATAAACCACTCAAGACCAGAGTTTGCAAATTTGGCATAGGCGGGATTTAGATAGGTTCCAACGGCAAAAACTCTCAAATTGCCCTCTATAAACTCAGCGTTTTTCGTATAGGAGAGAAGTTCATATTTGATTTTTTCAACTTCACTCTCTTTTTTTGCACATCCAAAAAACAGTACCACTATAGCAGCGATAAAAACAGCTCTCATACTCTCTCTTTTTTATTTGGGATTTTATCTAAATTTAGATAAAAATAGGCAAATTTAGTATTTTTGAAACTCTACTTTGTTATAATTAAAGCTATTTTACATTTGAGGAAGAGATGAAACAGATCGCAGTTGCATTTTCAGGACCATCAAATTCAGGCAAGACAACTCTTATAGTAAAGATAACAAAAAGCCTTATTGAGAGAGGTTTTAGAGTAGTTGTTTTAAAGCACGACCCAAAAGATAAGGGCAAATTTGACATAGAGGGCAAAGATAGCTTTAAATTTAGCCAGGCAGGAGCAGATGTTGTAGTTGCAAGCCCAAGCCAAACAACCTATTTTTGTAAAAACAGAAAAGAAAAAGAGCTAGATGAGATTGTTGGGATGGTTGGAGAGTTTGACTACTTGTTGGTTGAAGGACTTAAAACTCTAAATTTGCCCAGAATTTCACTCTTTAAAGGGAGTGTAGATGAGAGCTATCTTAACTACTCAGATGCTATTGCTACAGATGAGCTGTCCTACCAAACAAAGCTGCCACACTTTAGAAGAGATGATGTAGAGGCGATTATTTCATGGATAGATAAAAATGGCAAAAAAATCAAGGAGAAAAGAGCGTGAAAGAGATAGTAAAAGCGATAGAAAAGATTGCTATAAAGATAGCAGAAGAGGTCAAATTTGCAGACTTTGGATATAGCGATCAGACCAATGAAACGGGCGATAAACAGCTAAAATTGGATATTAGATGTGACAAGATAGTAGAAGAGGAGTTTTTGAAAGTTCCAACTATCAAAGCTTTGATTAGCGAAGAGAAAAAAGAGGAGCTCATCATAAACAAAGAGGCAAAATACATAGTAGCTTACGATCCATTAGATGGCTCAAGTCTTGTAGATGTAAATTTTGCAATAGGCACCATCTTTGGTATCTATGAAGATGAGGTAACGCCGTCAAATTTAAAAGGTGCGGTATATGCTCTCTATGGACCGCGTGTTGAGCTGGTTGTTTGCATAGATAGACCGGTTTTATATAGACTTGGCAAAGACATGAAATTTAAAGAGGCCTTTGAGATAACTCTTAAAGAAAAGGGCAAGCTAAATGCCTCTGGTGCTACACAAAAAGGTTGGAGTAATAAGCATAGAGCGCTTATTAGGTCACTTTTTGATGAGGGATACCGCCTAAGATATAGCGGCGCAATGGTTGCAGATCTTCATCAAATCTTACTAAAGGGCGGCGGACTTTTTAGTTATCCAGCAACTACCGACGCACCAAATGCAAAGCTTAGAGTTGTTTTTGAAGTGCTTCCATTTGCCTATATTTTTGAAAGAGCGGGTGGGGCTACTACAGATGGAGAGAGCAAAACTCTTTTTGATATCAAAATCTCTAAGATTCATCAAACTTCGCCATGTTTTTTTGGCTCACGCTATGAGATAGAAAAGACGCGAGAGTTTTATAGAGAGTAACAATGGATAGTTTTGAGAAAAAATTAGAAGAAGAGAGTGCAAAGTTAAAGTCTTGCCAAAAAGAGCACAATCTTTTAAGTTGCTATAAGTGCGATGAGCTGTTGGATTGCAAAGTAAGAGATGACTATGTAGATGCCGTTTATAAGAGCATGTCTAAGGGCAAGGCGGGCGAATTTAATTTTAAAGGTGGAGAATGAAAAGATATATTACTACGCCAATTTACTATGTAAATGATGTTGCGCATATTGGTCATGCATATACGACCATCATTGCAGATACTATGGCTAGATTTTATAGACTAAAGGGCGATGAGGTCTTTTTTTTGACAGGGACTGATGAACATGGGCAAAAGATACAAGATGCTGCCAAAAAAAATGGTTTTACTCCAAAAGAGTATTCCGATAAGATAAGTATGAAATTTAGGAAGTTGTGGGACGATTTTGATATAAGCTATGACAAATTTATAAGAACAACTGATGAAGAGCACTGTCTTAGTGTGCAAAAATGTTTTTTGAAGATGTTAGAAAAGGGCGACATCTACAAGGGCAAATATGAGGGAAGCTACTGTGTAAGTTGTGAGTCTTTTTATACAGAAAATCAACTAGTGGCTGATGATTGTTGTCCAGATTGTGGCAAAAAAACAACTATAGTAAAAGAGGAGAGCTACTTTTTTAAGCTTTCAAAATATCAAGATAGGCTTCTTAAATGGTATGAAGAAAACGACGACTGCATCATCCCAAAATCCAAAAAAAATGAGATAGTAAATTTTGTAAGTGGCGGACTAAAGGATCTCTCTATCACAAGAACTAGCTTTGACTGGGGTATTAAACTACCAAAAGAGCTAAATGAGCCAAAACATGTCATCTATGTTTGGCTTGATGCACTCATCAACTACATAACAGCGCTTGGCTATGCAAAAGATGGTAAAGATATGGACTTTTGGCAGGATGCAACTCATCTAGTTGGTAAAGATATTCTTCGTTTTCACGCAGTCTATTGGCCAGCATTTTTGATGAGTTTAGATCTTCCTTTACCGCGTAAAATAGCAGCTCATGGTTGGTGGACTAGAGATGGCAAAAAGATGAGTAAATCTTTGGGAAATGTAATTGATCCGTTGCAGATAGCAAATGCTTATGGGGTTGATGAGTTTAGATACTTTATCTTAAGAGAGGTGCCATTTGGGCAAGATGGCGACTTTTCACAAAAGGCCTTTATAAACCGCATAAATGGCGAACTTTGCAACGATCTTGGCAACCTTTTAAATAGAATTGTTGGAATGAGTAGCAAATACTCCAACTATCAAATTTCAAGTAGCGATGTAGCTAAATTTTATAAAGATGAGTTAGATGAGGCAAAAGTGGCTGTTGATGAGGCTTTGAGTGTGATTGATGACTTTATGACCAACAGATATCTTGACGTTATTTGGAAGGTGCTTCATATTGCAAATTTATCCATAGCAAAGTATGAGCCATGGAAACTGATAAAAGAGGGCAGAGCTAAAGAGGCAAATGCCTTAGTTGGGCTCGTTGCAAACCTACTTGCAAAGGCTACTATCTTGCTATCACCTGTTATGCCTACAAAAGCCAAAGAGATATCACACTCACTTGGATTTTGCATAGATACCAAAAACTATCAAAAGCTCATAGAAAAATGGGAACTTGTAGACTTTGTTAGCACGCCTACAGAGCCGCTTTTCTCCAAAGTTGAAAAAGAGCTTATCCAAACTGCACCTATCGTAGAGGAGAGACCAAAAGAGGAGTTTATAAAGATAGATGAGTTTAAAAAGGTTGTTATGAAGATTGGCACTGTGCTTGAGTGTGAAAATGTAAAAGATAGCGATAGGCTGCTTAAATTTAGTGTTGATGTTGGCGAAGAGAGACCAAGAACAATCATCTCAGGACTTAGCAAGTATTATGAGCCAAAAACTCTTGCTGGAAAGCAGGTCTGTGTAGTTTGCAACCTAAAGCCAGCAAAGATATTTGGCAATTTGAGCGAAGGTATGATTCTTACGGCAGATGATGGCTCTTTGGCACTTTTGAGTGTGGATAAGAGTGTAAAAAATGGCGCAACTATTTCCTAAACTTATGACTGTAGAAAACCTCTCGCGGTTAGTTGGCTCTAAACTATCCAAAACACCAAAAATAGCGGCTATTGAGGGGTTTTGCTTCAATCCAAAAAAGGTTAAAAATGCAGATGCCTTTATAGCGCTAGATACTTTGAAAGAAGATATCGATGAGGCCATTGCAAATGGTGCTTATGCTGTGATTTTTGATGATGATATCAAGATGACAAATGATGAGATTGCCTATATAAAAGTTAGCGATATAAAAAGAGCCATTTACCGACTTATAAACTACTTTATCGTTTCAAAAAATATCACCATCTACTCTGTAGATCCACTTCAAGAGGCGATTTTAGACTATTTGGGAGTTGGGGCGCTTTTAAAAGAGTCAAATTTAGAAAAGAGCTTTTTTAAAATTTATGATGGGGAGAGTGATACCAAATTTGTAGCAGCAAAAGAGTTTGCCGCCAAGCTTAGCAAACAGAGCTCTTTTGTTGTTTCTGCTCTATCACAAGAGCCAACTTTGTTTAGTTATGGACTTTTTTACTCTAAATTTGGCTATGAAGACAGACTCTATGAACTTGCCTTTCCAAGAGTTTTTTTAAAAGAGCTTTGTGAGCTGCTCTCTTTTTTGGATAGAGAAGAGCTTTCATATCGACTCACAAAAAGGCCATTTGACCATTTTAAACCACTTTTTCTAAATCAAAACTATGAGCCGATAGATTTTGGAGAGAGTAGGAGAGTTTTTATAATTGAAAGTGATCCATTTATCTTTGAAAGAGCGGCACTTTTTCTAAGAAAAATCTTCCCAAACTCTAGCTATTTGGCAGCGCCACTCTACTATCAAAATAGACTTAAGGCGGATATGTATTATTACAATATAAAAGAGCTTGAGATACGTGCTAATGACTTTTATCTACTTATTTTAGGCGATATGGAGGAGATCTTAAAAAAGCTCTCCCCGCAAAAGAGCAGTAACAGACTCTTTTAGCCACTTAAATTTCAGATTGTTTTATACATTAAACCTAAAGTGCATGACATCGCCATCATTTACAATGTAGTCTTTGCCCTCAAGTCGCATCTTACCAGCCTCTTTTGCGCCATTTTCACCGCCAAATTTGACAAAATCATCATATGAGATAACTTCAGCTCTTATAAAGCCTCTCTCAAAATCATTGTGTATCACACTTGCTGCTTTTGGTGCTTTCCAGCCATTAGTTATGGTCCAGGCTCTCACCTCAACAACTCCAGCTGTAAAATAGCTTATGAGATTTAGTTTTTTAAATGAGGTTCTTATAATATGCTCTAGTCCGCTCTCATTGGCACCCAAGGCTTGCAACATCTCTTTTGACTCATCATCGCTAAGCCCTACAAGCTCCTCTTCTATCTTTGCACAAAGTTTTATAACTTCATGGTCGCTCTCTTTGGCAAACTCTTTTAGGGCTTTTACATATTTATTGTCGCTTTCAATGCCTGCTTCATCTACATTTGCACCATAAATGACCTCTTTTGCAGAGAGCAATCTAAGCTCTTTGTTTAGCTCTATAAAAAACTCATCATCTCTTTCTTCAAAGCTACTTGCACTTTTGCCCTCATTTAGATGATTTAGGAGTTTTGTTGCTATTGCAAGAGTCTCTTTTGCTCCCTTTTGGTTGCCTTTTGCCTCTCTTTCAAGACGCTCTATTTTTCTACTAAGTTGCTCGATATCGGCTAAGATAAGCTCTGTGTTTATGATCTCAACATCTCTTATGGGATCTACTTTGCCCTCAACATGAGTGATATTTTCATCATCAAAGCAACGCACAATATGCAGTATGACTTGTGTCTCTCTTATGTTTGATAAAAACTTATTGCCAAGTCCCTCGCCCTTACTAGCGCCCTTTACAAGCCCTGCAATATCGACAAATTCGATAGTTGAGTATTGAATTTTGTTGGGCTTTACAATATCTGCCAAATTTAAGATTCGCTTGTCTGGCACCGGCACTATGGCTCTATTTGGCTCAATGGTACAAAATGGATAGTTTTGCGCTTGAGCATTTTGAGTTTTGGTAAGTGCATTAAAGGTGGTTGATTTGCCAACGTTTGGAAGTCCTACTATACCAACTGCTAAAGACATCAAAGCTCCTTTTTAAGTTCATCCAAAAAGTAAAGGCAAGCTCTAACTCCAGCACCACTTGCACCAAAGCTGTTATATCCCCAAGCCTTTTCAAGATAGGCAGGACCTGCTATATCAAGGTGAATCCAGCAATCTTTATACTCTTTTTTGATAAACCGCTCAAGAAAAAGCCCCGCTGTAATAGCGCCACCATAGCTACTGCTTGAAGTGTTGCTAATGTCTGCTACATTGCTTTTTATTAGCTCTTTTAGGTATGGATTGAACTCCAAAATGGTATATAGCTCGCCGCTATCTTTGCTAAGAGCTTTAAATTTCTCCTTTAGCTTTGCATTGTTTCCCATAATACCGGCTGTATATTCTCCAAGTCCAACAACGCAAGCACCCGTTAGAGTTGCTAAATCTATCAATATATCTGGTTTAAAGTCTTGCGCATAACTCAGACAATCAGCTAGTACCAGCCGTCCTTCAGCGTCGGTATTTCTAACCTCTATAGTTGTTTTGCTTCTAGAGATAAGCACATCATCAGGCTTATATGAGTTGCCGCCTATCATATTTTCAGTTGCACCAAGTATGGCATGTATCTCAAATGGAAGTTTGAGCTTGCAAGCACCCTCAACAATCGCCATCGCAGCCATAGCACCACTTTTATCACTCTTCATAGTAACCATATAGTTGCTAGGCTTTAGGCTAAGTCCGCCACTATCGTAAGTTAGCCCCTTGCCAACAAAAATAACTCTTTTTTTAGCCTCTTTTGGTTTGTAGATAAGGTGGATGAGGTAAGGAGGGTTAGCCGATGAGCGATTGACCGCCAAAAAGGCATTCATATTCTCTTTTTGTAAAAACTCCTTATCATGTATCACACACTCAATCTCTTTATATCTTTTGGCAACCTCTTTGGCATCGTTAGCCATTTTTTCAGGTGTGTAGCTGTTTGGAATCTCATTTACTCTATCTTTTGCAAAATTTGCGCTACTTGCCATAATCTCGCCTTTTTTAAGGGCAGCTTTTGCCATTTTGCTATCTATTGCTCTGTTGTTAAACTCATCTTTGCAAATATAGATATTGCTCAAATTTAGCTTGCTTTTTTCACTTTTATAAAGATCAAACTCATATGTACCAAATAGCGCTCCCTCGGCATATGCTACAAAAGTTAGCTCATCTTGCTCTGTAAGATAGGAGTGTATTTTGAAGCTTTTGATTTTTAAGTTTTTTAGTGCCTTTATCGCCTTAAATACTCCAACTCTAATAGAGTCCAAATTTAGCTCCTCTAGCGCGATATAGAGTCTTTTTTTCTCAACTAAAAGCAGATTGGGGTTTTTTAAATCTTGGCATAACTTAAAATCATCTTTGTCTATAAATCTATGAGATAGGTCCTCTTTTATAACAAATATCACCTCAAAATCGGCCTTAACCTTATCAAAACTCTCATCTATATAATCAATTTTTATCATCTCTTTCCTTTCTTTTTGTTAATATATTTTTTTCAATTCTTTTAAAAATGTAGATAATAGTTCCCAAAAATAGCACAATAAGTGGCACTGCGATGTACCAATGTCGCTCAATAATAGCAACTAGCTGCCAAATTTCATCTCCAAAATACCAGGCCAAAAGTATTGTCTTTGTAGCCCAGGCAAATGAGCTAACTAAATTTATAATGGCAAATTTCTTCGCATCATATCTAGTAACGCCAATACTCATAGGAATGATTGTCCTAAAACCATACATATATCTTTGCACAAAGATTATTGGCCAACCATATTTTTGAAGTAGTAGATGTGCAATGGCAAATTTTTGTCTTTGTTTGGCTAGTTTTTTGTTGATATAACCTTTGCTATAGCGCCCAATGTAGAAGTTTAGCTGATCTCCCAAAAAGGCGCCAAAGCTTGCAAAAAGTATAATAAGTCCCAAATTTACATAGCCCTCATGTGCAAAAATCCCGCCCAAAATAAGTGCTAACTCGCCCTCAATTACGCACCAAACAAATATAATAATATAGGCATATTGTTGATAGTTATTTAAAAAATCTCTTAAAAATTCCTGCATCTTACAGCTCTAACACACTATAGACTTTTGTAAGTTTCTCTATCTCTTTTGCTCCATTAAGCTCTTTTAAATTTATGATAAAGCAAGCCTCTACGCACTCCGCACCAATCTCTTTTATTACCTCAACACTAGCTTTTGCAGTTCCACCAGTTGCTATTAGGTCATCTATTAGCAAAACTTTGGCTCCCTTTTTGCCCCTAAAGGCGTCAAGATGAATCTCTATCTCATCAAAGCCATACTCAAGTGAGTATTTTTTAGAGATTGTTGTAAATGGAAGTTTTTTTGGCTTTCTAATGGGAACAAAGGGTAAATTTAGCCTAGCACAAAGCGCACCAGCAAAGATAAAGCCTCTACTTTCAATGCCACAAATAAAGTCGATATCTCTCTTTTTGTAGCGTCTTTCTAAGTGGTCAAGCAGTAGCACAAAGGACTCTTTGTTGTTTAAAAGTGTGGTGATATCTCGAAAGATTATGCCAGGTCTTGGAAAATTTTCAATCGCTCTTATGGAATTTAAAAGCAGCTCTTTTTCATTTGGCTTTCGCTCCATTATCTATCCTTTCTTGTTTTGCATCTCTAGTCTGTTTATCGCTATTTTAAGACTCTCTTTTAGAGTTTGGATATCGTTATTTGCGCTATTTAGGCTCTTTTTTAACTCTAAATTTTTCTTATGGATAGTTATGATATAAAATATCAAAAGCACAATAACTAGTGACAAAATAAGATCAAATGCTAACATCTACTCTCCTTTTAACTTATCAACTCTTCTTTGATGGCGACCTCCCAAAAAATCGCTTTCAAAAAAGAGCTTAGTCATCTTTAAAATCTCTTCAATGCTACTTAATCGCTCGCCAAAGGCAATGACATTGGCATTGTTATGCTCTCTTGCAAGTCTTGCGTGATCACAGGTTGTTGCAAGGCCGCATCGTATATCTTTGTTGCGATTAGCAGCGATACTCATACCAATCCCACTTCCACAAACTAGCACTCCATAAAAGTCACTATCTTTTTGGACATTTTGGCAAACTTCCCTTGCAAAATCAGGATAATCAACACTAACCTCGCTACTATTGGTTCCACAATCAACAACCTCATAGCCAAGAGCCAAAAGTAGCTTTTTAATCTCCTCTTTTGCCACAAATCCAGCGTGATCGCTTCCTACAAATATTTTTTTTACAGTCATTTTTATCCTTTATGGTTGATCATAGATAAATCTCTCATCATTTTGCAAAGTCTCTACAAAACGTCCAACTCTCTCCCATCTTATCTCTTTGTTTGAATTCCAACTAAAATAGACAAACCACGGCTTTCCAACTATAAATTTATACTCCACGCTTCCCCAAAATCTACTATCATTTGAGTTATTTCTGTTATCGCCTACCATGAAAAACTCGCCCTCTGGCACCTTTGTATAAAAGGCATTGAACTCTAGCTCTTTATAAGTTGGAAACTCCTTTAGAAGTATTGGCTTCATCGCTATCTCATAGCCATTTTTTCTTATAAAAATTTCTCTATTTAGAGTTGCTAAAGCAGCTTGCTCAAAGGCATCTTTTGTAGCTATATATCTTATCCCCTTAAACTCATAGGGCTCTTTTACAAATAGCTTGCCATCGATGGTTGCTAGCTTTTCTTTGGGATAGTTTTGGGTTATAAATTTATCGCCCTCATGTGGTCTTAAAAACATGCTATTTTGCATAAAGATAACCTCATCGCCACCAACTGCAAAGTTTCTTTTCACAAAGTGAATTTTTGGAGCTTTTGGATTTCTAAAGACAACTATTTCACCTCTTTGGGGCATTTTGCCACGAATAAGATGTCCATCGCCTCTAAAATCAGGAAAAACTTTTATCTCAAGCCACGGTAAGTGTGGCGTAGGAATCCCATAGCTATACTTTTTAACAAAGAGATGATCGCCTATAAGAAGTGTATTTTTCATAGAGCCACTTGGGATAACAAAGGCTTGCGCTACAAAAAAGATGATAAACAAAACTATTACAATAGTTCCTGTCCAAGTTCCTGAAAAGTGATAAATCCTACTAAAAAAGTTTTTCATCATCTCTATCTTTTTTGGTGGAAATCTTTAGCGGCTTTTAGTGTGTTTGAAAGTAGCATTGCTATAGTCATTGGTCCAACGCCACCTGGCACTGGAGTGATGAAACTACATTTTTTGCTAACTGCCTCAAAATCCACATCGCCTACTAATTTGCCGCTCTCTAGTCTATTGATACCAACATCAACTACAACTGCGCCATCTTTTACCATATCGGCTGTCAAAAAGCCCGGTTTGCCAATAGCAACTACTACGATATCTGCTCTTTTGGTGACCTCTTTTAAGTTTTTTGTCCTGCTATGAGTTATGGTAGGAGTTGCATTTGCATTTAGCATTAAGTTTGCCATCGGTTTTCCAACAATGGAGCTTCGTCCAACAACGCAGACCTCTTTTCCGCTAACTTCTATCCCATACTCTTTTAAAAGTCTCATTATGCCAAGTGGAGTGCAAGGGACAAATCCATCAATACCAAGTAGTAGTCTTCCTACATTTATTGGATGAAAGCCATCAACATCTTTGGCTGGATCTATAGCAAGCAAAATTTCATAAGTATCTATTTGTTTTGGAAGTGGAAGTTGAACTAAGATACCATGAACCTCATCGTCACTGTTTAGCTTTTTTATAAGTTTTAGTAGCTCATCTTTGGTTGTATCTTTTGGAAGTCTATAGACAAAAGAGCCCA
Source organism: uncultured Campylobacter sp. (assembly GCF_947255105.1). Classification (GTDB taxonomy): domain Bacteria; phylum Campylobacterota; class Campylobacteria; order Campylobacterales; family Campylobacteraceae; genus Campylobacter_B. The sequence continues at coordinate 40,519 of NZ_CAMYFP010000005.1, read as the reverse complement.
TAGAGCAAGCCTTGCAAGCCTTTTCTTTGGAGGCGACATAGGTCATACTTGCCTTGTCTTCACCTACCAAAATAACTGCAAGTGTTGGTTTTGTACCAAGGGTGGTTAGCTTTTCGCTCTCTATTTTGACCTCATTTTTAACTTTTTTAGATATCTCTTTACCATCTATTATCTGCATAAAAGAACCTTTTTTGTAAATTGTAAATAACTATGTATGATAACTAATTTTTGATTAAACTAATATTTTTTATTGCTTTTTTCAGATATATTTCAACCAATTAGAGATAAATTTAGAGCTGTTTTATTAAATTTATCCACTTTCAAAGGAAATTCAGGTGATAGAGTATCTTTTTTTGGGCTGTTTTGTTGGCGTTTGTGCAGGAATGTTTGGGATTGGGGGAGGTGGCATTATGGTGCCAGTATTTACTATGATATTTTTAGAAAACTCAGTTAATGAGCCCCTTCATTTAGCTCTTGGAAGCAGTATGTGTGCCATCATCATTACCTCATTTTCAAGTTTTAAAGCACACAACAAAAATCACGCAGTTAGATGGGATATATTTAAATTTATGGCGCCAGGTGTTGTTGTAGGAACTATGAGTAGCGCATTTGTAGCTTCGATTATACCGGCTTTTTATCTAGCTTTGATATTTAGTCTTTATATGTTTATTCAAGCTCTAAGAATGTTTTTTGCAACTGTTACAACAAAGGCTTCTAAAGTCTATAAAAGGGGCGTGCAGTTTATCGCAGGTGCTATTATAGGAGCAGTTTCAGCAATCGTTTCTATTGGTGGCGGCAGTCTTAGCGTGCCATATGTTGCATCTCAAGGAGTTGATATCAAAAAGGCCATTGGAACTTCGGCAGCTATTGGCTTTCCGCTCTCTATAGCTGGGACTTTTGGCTACATAATAAGCGGTTGGCAAAATACAGATATCGCCAACTTTATAGTTGGATATGTAAATTTAAAGGCAGTTTTTTTTACAACTATTACTAGCTTTTTGTTTGCCCCTCTTGGTGTAAAGATAGTTCATCACATCAAGTCAAGTATCGTTAGGAAGATTTTTGGAGTCTTTTTGTTTGCTTTGAGTATAAATATGTTTCTTAAATTTATCTAGTTTTGGCATATTTAGAGTTTGAAATTTAGCATAAATTGAGATTATAGATGCCACATAGCTTTTGCAAAAAAGACAACTATTATGCATAAGATGAGAGCTATTTGGTGTGAAAATTTGCCAAATGGATCTGGCTTTTTTAAAACTGCTACAAAATAGACCGATACAAATGTTATAAGGCACATAAAGATAATTGTTAATATCTTTAAGCTTAAAAATATTTGAAATTTAGAGTTAAAAAAGCCCTTTGAGATGCCGATATATCTTGATGAGAGCCATATTCCACTAGCTAACAATACCAAAAATATCACTCCAAAGACTATGCCACTTCCTTTTGTGTAGGCTTTTTTAACAGCTATGTAGAGTTTTTCATCAATTTTTTGTTTTGCAAAGGGATAGATTATCACATCAAAAAAGAGATAGCCTATAAAAAATATAGCAGACAAAAGATGGATAAATAAAACTAACAGATACATCTCTATCCTTGTTGAAATTTAGGGTGATTTTAATCTTTTTTATCTTTAAATAGTCTAAATTTGAAATTTAAAACAGAGTGATAGTTGGCTTTTGCTCGCCAACTATCTAACTTAGCCAAAAAGGCGGTAAAAATCATCAAGTATGACTGACTTTGGATCTAGCGTATCTTTATAAAATGGCTTAAAGTATTTGTTATATAGCTCTTGAAAAAAGCCCTCTTTACTAAGCTCTATCATCGCCTTGTTTAGCTCATCTAACAAACCTTTATTGCTAATGGATACAGCAGGTGTGATGTATTGGTTTTGACCAAGAGTTGCAAAGGGTTCGATAACCTTAACATCGTCATCTGTGATACAAAAAGAGAGAATTATGAGGTTGTCATTTATGTAGTAGTCGCCCAGACCATCTTTTAGCATAGCATAACCCTCCATATTGGAGCCGCTATAGACGATAGAAGATGATGGCAAGTTTTTTCTAACATAGCTTTCACCGTGGCTTCCAGCAATGACTATTGCAGTTTTATCTACTAAATCTTTTAGTCCGCCAACTGTGCTATCTTTTTTAGTCATTATTGCTTGAGGAACTTGCAAATATGGCATAGCAAAGGCAAACTCTTTTAGATATTCTTCTGTTTTGGAAATCATTGCGATGACGACATCAACTTTGTTTTCTTTAAGAAGTGTGACTCTTTCTTGTGGAGAACTTATCGGAACTACGACCATTTTTCCATTTGGAAGAATTCTCTCTTGGAGTTTTTTTGCAAGATCGGCTTCAAAACCTACATATTCGTTGCCTTGTAGAGTTGAAAATGGCATTAAATCTTTCCACAAGCCTACTCTTATCTCATTTGCACTTTTAATCTCATCAATTGAATTTGCAACCAATAACGAACCAATCATCAAAATAAGTAGAATTCTTTTCATAAAACAATCCTTTGCTCTATCAGTTTTGCTATATTCTATCTTAAAAAGCTTAACTTAAAGAAAAAATTTAAATTTATCTTTGCATAAATTTAGCCTAAAAAGGAGTTCAAATTTAACAAAATTTCTATAAATTTGCTATTTTTATCATTAAATTTAAAGAGCTATTATATAAATTTAACTCCATAAATTTAAGATTGTTAGGTTATAATTTGGGTATTTATTTGTGGAGTGGCTGTTGATTAGAGTCTTGTTATCGCTATTTTTTTTCTCTTTAGTTTTTGCAGATAACTTTATTACAAAGTTTGAGTATGGAACTATGCTTTATAAAAATCCCCGTGGGATTGGCTGTCATGGCTGTCATGGCAAATTTGGCGAGGGCGGAGTGATAGCTACATATAAAGATGTAGGAAAGATAGTTGAGCTAAAGGCGCCACCAATTAGAGGGCTAACTCCTCAAAAGTTGGCAGACGGGATCTATAAAGCAGCAGATATTATGCCGCAATATTTTTTAACAGCAGATGAGATTTTGGCTATATATAGCTATTTAGAAGAGATTAACAAAAGGAGAGAGAATGACAAACGATGAACTATTTATGATAGCAAAAAAGCTTATACCTGGTGGAGTAAATTCGCCAGTTAGGGCATTTGGCAATGTAGGCAGCAGACCATTTTTTACAAACTATGGAAAGGGCGCTTATCTAATAGACATTGAGGGCAACAGATATCTTGACTTTGTGCAGAGTTGGGGCCCGCTTATCTTTGGGCATTGTGATGAAGATATAGAAGAAGCAGTTATAAAAAGTGTTAAAAAGGGGCTTAGTTTTGGAACATCATCGCCACTTGAAGAAAAACTTGCCAAACTTATACTAGATGACTATGATTTTTTGGATATGATTCGCTTTGTAAATAGCGGCACAGAGGCTACAATGAGCGCTATTAGAGTTGCTAGAGGCTATAGTAAAAAAGATGGCATTATTAAGTTTGAAGGCTGCTATCATGGACATAGTGACGCACTTTTAGTAAAGGCTGGAAGTGGTGCTACAACCTTTGGAAGTGCAAGTAGTAGCGGAGTGCCAAAAGAGGCTGTTGCTAAGACCTTTTTGGCTATCTATAATGATATTGAAAGTGTAGAAAATATAGTAAAAAACAATGAGATAGGCGCCATTATCATAGAGCCAATTGCTGGCAATATGGGACTAGTTCCTGCTAAAAAAGAGTTTTTGATAGCACTTAGAGAGCTTTGTGATAGAGAAAATATAGTGCTAATTTTTGATGAGGTGATGAGCGGATATAGGGCAAGTAGGCTTGGTGCTTATGGTATTTATGGCATAAAATCCGATATGGTTACCTTTGGCAAGGTGATAGGTGGCGGACTCAATGCTGCGGCATTTGCTGGCAAAAAGGAGATTATGGAGTGTGTTAGTCCGCTTGGCTCAGTCTATCAAGCAGGCACACTCAGTGGCAATCCTGTAGCTATGTCAGCTGGTATCGCCTCGCTAACAAAGATTGCAAAGAGTAAAAATCTCTACCAAAATTTAGAAGCACTTGCCAAAAAACTAACCGATGGCTTTAAAGAGATCTCATCTAAAAAGGGAGTTGCTATACAGACTTGCTATGTTGGCTCTATGTTTGGGTACTTTTTTACAGACAGAAAGGTCCAAAACTATGCAGACGCGCTTACAAGTGATACCAAATTTTTTGCTAAGTTTTATAACAAGATCTTAAAAGAGGGGGTCTTTTTGGCACCTAGTCAGTTTGAAACAGGCTTTATCTGCTCTGTTATGGGCGATAAAGAGATTGATTTTGCACTGGATAAATTTAAAAAAGCGATAAATAGCATTTAGAGGTTGATTTTGAGAAGAATAACAAGACATTTATACAAGATAATAAGAGGTGCCAACTATCTAAGTCTTGGCATCTCTATAGTTGTAGCTATTGCATGTGGAGTCTTTTTGGGAATGTGGCTACAAAAGCTAACTGGAAGTAGGTTTTTGTTCTTCTTCTGTCTGTTTATTGGGCTAGCTGCTGCCTATCTAAATGTCTATAAGGTCTATAGATCACAAATAAAACAGATGAAAGAGCTTGAGAGTGATGAGCGTTATAAAAACTTTAAGCCCGATTTTAGCGATGAAGAGAAAGAAGAGGATGAATGAAGCTAGCTTTGTACTGTTTGGCTGGACTTTTGTTACTGCTAATTTTGTCCTATTTTTTGGGGTTTAATTTTTTAATAAGCTCTTTTAGTAGTTTTTTGTTGTCTCTGCTTATTGTTTTTAGCTCATACAATGCCTACTACAACAAAATCATAAAAAACCTCTATGACACAGGCTTTGAGATTGCACAAGATGATGAGAATGGCAAAGATGATGAGAGAGCAGAGATGAAGAAAAATAGAGTATTTTCTAGCTACTTTTCGCCACTTAGACTTTTTTGCTATTTTTTGTTTGCACTTTCATTCTTTGCATTGGCTAAATTTCACTTACTAAATGTTTTTGGTATCATTTTGGGCGTTGTTGTTATGCAGCTTACTATCTTTATCTACGGATTTATCAATGCAAAGAGCAGTTAAACTTATAAGAGCCTTGCTTGGGCTTTATGTCGGTATTAGTTTTATCTTTATAGGTAATGGTTTGGCTATAACTTCAGCAGGAGTTATCCTAAAAGGTGGCGGTTATAGCGAACTTGCCATTGGCTTGGTTACATCGTGCTTTTTTCTTGGGGCAATGTGTAGCACTATCTTTACCTATAGCTTTATATCGGCCTTTGGATATGTGAGATCTTATGCCATCTTAACGGCACTTTTTGCTCTCTCAGCTCTTTTCCATAATTTCTGGTCAAATATCTTTTATTGGGCTATTCTTAGGTTTTTTCTAGGATTTTCATACTACAGCATTGTTATGATTGTAGAAAGCCTTCTAAATACCAAATCTACCAACAAAAATCGTTCCGTTTTCTTAGGCCTTTATGAGATCATCTACTACGCAAGTTTTGGTATCGGTGTGCTTTTTTTATCGCTAAAGCTTGATTCTAGTTACATCATACTAATAAGTGCTTCATTTATAGTGCTTGGCTCCATTCCTGTAAATATCATCGGCATAAGAGAGCCACGTCTTCCACCAAAGCGAAAACTCTTTATACCAAATATATTTGGAGTAGTTCCATTGGCGCTATTTTCAACATTTGTTGGCGGTATTGCGCTAAATGGCTTTTTCTCTATGGGTAGTGTTTATGTCTTAAATTTGGGGCAAGATGTCTCTATGATATCGCTATTTATGATAGTTGCTATGGTTGGTGGCTTTGTATCGCAGATATTTTTTGGACTCTACTCATACAAAATCGGCAGAAAATACTCCATAATGCTAGCAGCTAGCACGGGATTAGTTGCCTCTACTTTGATGGTTATCTTTAGTGATAACTTTTTAGCTCAGATACTTTTGGTCTTTTTCATAGGTTTTGGAACATTTTGTCTCTATGTGCTTGGACTTGCAAGGGCAAATGATGTCTTACACGACAAAAGCAAAACAGTTGAGATAGGGGCGGCACTGCTTCTTAGCTACACTACAGGCTCGCTTTTTGGACCGCTAATTGCAGGACTTTTTATGAAGATGTTTGGAAGTAAGGGCTTTATGCTTGTCTATGTAGTGGCGCTTTTTGCACTTATTATCTTTGCACTCTATCAAAGGCAGGTCCCAAAAGAAGACAGAAGCGACGAGTTTCCAACTAGCAAACTTACAGAGTCACTATAGGCTAAATTTCTTGATGACATATCTATAGTAAAAGGCCCCTATAAAAAAGGCAAAACCCATCAAAAATGTGATAAAACTAAGAGATAACCCAACCTTATAAAGAAAGCCAATAGCAAGAGAGGTTAGGGCAGAAACGCCTAAAAACACCATATCTACATAGGCAACAACTCTTCCATGATACTCCTTGTCGCAGTGATTTTGTATAAGAGTGTAGCTATAAGACCAAAGAGTTGAGGTGCAAAATCCAGCACAGACTAGGCCTATAAAGCCAACATAGAAGTCAAATTGCAAAATAGACCAGATACCAATGCCTAAAAACTGCCCTATAAAGAGCCAAAATAGTGTTTTTGTGTTGGTAAATTTACTTAGGATTATAGGTCCTAATATAAGCGAGCAAGCCCTTGACATATTCATAAAGCCAATTATCAAAGAAGTGCTTAAAATCTCTTTATATTTATAATCAGCCATAAGCGCAATAAGCGTATCATAAGAGGTTATTCCTACAAAGGAGTGTATTATGATGAGATGTATCATTAAGGGGCTATTTTTTATATATGCAAGACCATCTTTTAACATAGTCATAACTTTTTGCTTTTTGCTCTGATAGAGTGGTGGAAGCTTTAGTTTAAAAAGTAGCGCTATGCCTATAGCATAAAGTATAGAGTCAAAGACAAATGAGCTATATATGCCAAAGTTGTGTATATAAATGCCTGCTAGTCCCATGCCAGCGGTATATGAAACTGCCCAGATGACGGAGTGGATTTCATTTGCTAGTTTTAGGTGAGATCTTGTTAAGAGCTTTGGAAGTAGGCTCATCTCTACTTGAAAATACATTCCCGCTAAGCCCATTCTTATAAAGACAATAAGTTGCATAAACCAAAACCAACTCATACTATCTACCAAGATTAGTAATAAAACTGTTATGCACTCAATTAGCATAAATGAGATAAATAGACTAAATGGCTTAAATTTATCTATGATAACGCCGCTTATTGGAGCAAGGACGACACCAGGGACAAATGCCATTGCAGCTGTAAAGCTTATCGCCCATATTGGAGCATTTAGCTCAATTAATAAGGTAAAGATACCAGTGTAGCTAAACCATCCGCCAAAATAGCAGATGAGTTGGATTGTAGCAAGGATTCTTATGTTTTTGTTTAGTAGTAAAAGTGCAATATGTCTTCTCATAACTCTCCATTGTAAAGAGTTGATTATAACTAAAATTTAGCTTTTTGTGATTTGTTTAAAAACTTTAATAAATTTCATAGTAAGATAGACTATTGAAATTTAAAAGGGGTAAAGATGAGTAGAAACAAAAGAATTTTAAGAGTTCTGTTGGGAGTTGTTTGGATAGCGGTTTTTTATTTTGCTTTTCATAGTTGGTTTGCTCTTGTTGGGCTTTTGCCTATTGCAGTTGGGATAAGTGGCTTTTGTCCTGCTTGCTACTTTTTAAACAGATGCTCTATAAAAAAATAGAGTTATTTTAAAGATAGGCTAAATTTGGTCTATCTTTTTTAAATTTGATAGTCGATCTTTCTCATATATAGATATTTTTAGCCACTTTTTTTATATTTTAATCTCTTGATAGATAGATTTTGTTAAAATGGTGCATATCAATTAAGGAGGATTTATGTCATCTAAAAAAAGTATATTATCTTTTTATTTCAATACAAGCTTAGTTGTTAGAATCTTTGTTGCGCTAATTGCAGGAATTATCGTAGGAATGATTTTTACAGCAGGCGAGCTACCAAATGGCGAGTTAAATTTGGGAGCTAAAATGATTGGTTTTTTAACACCTTTTGGAGATCTTTTTGTAAGACTTTTGAAGATGATTATGGTGCCAATCATTATCTGTTCTTTGATAATAGGAACTAGCTCTATAGCGCCATCTCATCTTGGAAAAGTTGGAGTAAAGGCGGTATTTTTCTATTTTGTAACTACAGTTTTTGCTATCATCATAGGGCTAGGTTGTGGCTTGTTGTTTGCTCCAGGAAGCGGACTAGAGTTAAGTGACGCATCTATTGCAATTGCAAAAGAGGCACACTCAGAGCCACTTAGCAAGATCTTTTTAAATATGATTCCTACCAATCCTTTTGAATCCATCGTAAAGGGCGATATATTACCAATCATCACATTTTGTATATTTCTTGGTATCGGTCTAGCTTTTATAAGAGATAGCGATGATGAACGCATCAAAAAGGCGGGCGATACTGTCTATAACTTTTTTGATGGTATGAGTGAGATTATGTTTAAGGTAGTTAGATGGGTTATGGAGTATGCACCTATTGGAGTTTTTGCCCTTATGTTTGTGGTCTTTTCTGCCAATGGTGCTACAGCTTTTGGCTCACTTGCCAATGTAACAGCTGCTCTTTATACAGGACTTGTTTTGCAGGTAGTTTTGGTCTATTTTGGAATTTGTCTTCTTATAGGACTTAAACCACTTGAGTTTCTCAAAAAGGTTCGTGCTCCGATGATTACAGCTTTTGTTACTAGGAGCTCAAATGGAACTTTGCCTATCACTATGGATGTAACTGACAAAGAGATGGGTGTTCCAAGAAGTATCTATGGCTTTGTTTTGCCTGTTGGCGCAACCGTCAATATGAATGGAACAACTGTTTATTTGGGAGTTTGCACACTTTTTATAGCAAATGCTTGCGGCATAGATCTAACATCAAGTCAATATGTGACTATTGTAATCACTGCGATATTGGCAGCTATTGGAACAGCTGGAATTCCTGGAGCTGGCGCTTTAATGCTTCTTTTGGTTTTGGAGTCAATTGGCATAAAAGTTGATGGCAATGTTGCTATAGCCTATGCGATGATACTAGGAATTGACGCACTTTTGGATATGGGAAGAACTTCTATGAATGTTGTTGGTGATGTTATTGCCTCTATATGGGTTGCAAAAACAGAGGGCGAGCTTAATATGAGCAAGTGGAAATAGTAATTTAAATTTATAATAAAGAGGTAAAAATGAGAAGAGTAGGCATAATGGGCGGAATGGGACCTTTGGCAACCATAGATCTTTTTAAAAAGATAGTAGAGCTTACAAAGGCTAAAAGCGATCAAGAAAATATTCCGCTACTTATCGATAATTATCCACAAATTCCCGATAGAACAGCTTTTATATTGGGCGGCGATAAAGATCCTTTACCACAACTAATAGAGAGTGCAAAAAGACTTAAAAATGGTGGCTGTGAAGCACTTTGCATAGCTTGTAACACAGCTCACTACTTTGCAGATGCTATAGAAAAAGAGGTTGGTATTGAGATTTTGAGGATTAATACTATTGCCGTAGAGGCTATTAAGAGGGATTTTAAAGGTGTTAAAAATATAGCAGTTGTTGGAACTACTGCTACAAAAAAGGCTAAAATTTACGATCTAGTTTTGAGCGCAAATGGTTTTAACTCAGTGGAGTTTAAAAAAGAGGCTCAAGATAGGATAATGTCAGCCATATATGATGGAGTAAAAGCCGGTAGAGTAGAGTGGGCAGCAAATAGACTTGAGAGCGCTTTAGATGAGGTTAAGGCAGATCTTTTTATAGCAGGTTGCACAGAAATACCTGTAATGTTACCATATCTCAAAAAAGAGAGAGTTTTTTTAGATGCTACAAACGAACTTGCCAAAGCAGTTGTAAAATACTCTTTGGATGACTAAATTTACTCTTTAACTGCTGCTATCTTCAAGCTAGCGGCAGTTTTACTAAATGTTATTAGATCTTCTGTAGTTTGCACATACCAAGGAAGCTGTTTAAGCGAAACTTTTAAAACCTCCCAAGCACTTATTGCATCATTTAATGCTCTGTGGTGTTTACCACTGATGTTTAGCTGCTCTTTTAGGCTACCAAGTCCATACTTTGTGGCAGGTATTGTTCTTCTTGCTAGATCTATGGTACAAAGTCTTCTGTTTAGAAGTATTCCAAAACCAAGCTCTTGCATACTTTTGCTTATATAGTCATAGTCAAATCTAACATTGTGCGCGACAAAAATGCTAGTGCCTAAAAATAGCCTAAATTTCTCCAAAACATAGGAAAGTGGTGGCGCATCTTTTAAGTCATCTAAACTTATACCTGTTAGCTCTTGGATCTCTGGTGGGATAGATGGTGCACTTATAAAAGTCTTAAACCTATCAATTATCTCTTTGCTCTTTAAATTTACCTTAATTGCACCAATTTCGATGATTTGACCGCTCTTTATGCTCCCGCTTGTCTCAATATCAACTATGCAAAACTTATCATCTATAAAATCTCTCTGCCTTGTTTTTAGAGTGAGTTTGGTGTTGTCAAGTTTAACTATCTCTAGCCCAAGCAACTTCCACATAGAGAGATCTTTTGGATCAAAAATCTCAGTAATCTCCTCTATTTGATAGGCCTTATGTATAAAGTCATGATAGTTAAGGCTAGTTCTTGCTAAAAGCGAGATGAGATTTTCGAGTTGTTTTGTCAAAATTCAAGCTTTAAAGAGCGGATTGACTCTGCATAATTTTTTGATGAAAAGATATAGCTACCAGCCACAACTATATCAGCGCCTGCCTCTTCGATGTCTGCTATATTTAGTCCATTTACGCCACCATCTACCTCTATCATACAAGCAGCACCACTTTTATCGATAAGCTCTCTTAGTTGCCTTATTTTGGTAAGTGTTGATGGTATGAAGCTTTGTCCGCCAAAACCGGGATTGACGCTCATTAGAAGTACCATATCAACCTCTTTTATTATAAATTCCAAAGTTGATATTGGAGTGTGAGGATTTAGAACTATAGCAGGCGAGACCCCAGCATCTCTAATCTCTTTTATAACTCTTAAAGGGTGAGTTGCCTCTTCGATGTGAAAGCTTAGAAATTTAGGCTTAAGTGGCAAAAATAGCTCTACAAAAAATGGGATATCTTTTACCATAAGATGGATATCAAGTGGCTTGCTAGCAGCCTTTTTTACCGCCTCTACAACCAAAGGTCCGATGGTCAGATTTGGAACAAAATGCCCATCCATAACATCAACATGAATAAGATCAGCTCCAGCCTCGCAAATAGCTACAATCTCATCTTTTAATATCCCAAAATCAGCCGATAAAATACTTGGTGCAACATACATTTTTTGCCTTTGAACTCTTTTTAAATATGGATTATATACTCTTTGATTGAGATTTAGCTTATATAAAATTTAGAAATTTATTTTTATTTAGTTAAATTTAACGATAAATGGGCTATTAAATTTGGCTTTTAAGTTAATATAAAACTTATTTTGATAAAATAATCCCTTATTTAAAATCATCAAAAAGGAACCAACATGGCAAAAAGATGCGCTATAACAGGCAAAGGTCCTATGACAGGACATAGAGTAAGCCACGCAAACAACAAAAACAAAAGAATATTTTTACCAAATTTAAGAACAGTTAGAGTTGTCTTAGAGGATGGAACGACAAGAAAGATCAAAATAGCCGCTTCAACTTTAAGAACTATGAGAAAACAGTCAAAATAGTATAAATTTGTCAATAAATTTAAAAAAATGGCATAAATTTAAGATATGTCACTTTTAGATAAAATAAAGAGATTTCTTAACTGGCAAACTCCTGCAAAACCAAAGATAGATTTAAACGCAGATCTCTACGAACAACTAAAGCCCTTTAGACTTCCACTCATTCTCATTGTTGCAATGCTTATGATTGGGGCTATGGGCTATGTATTTTTTAGCAACTTCTCTTTGATAGATGGCATTTATCAAGCTGGAATGACCTTCACGACAGTTGGTTTTACCGAAGTTGCACAGATAACTACTGCAGGACGACTTTTTACAATTCTTTTTATTTTTATGGGTTTTATCGCATTTACCTTTTCAATGGGTCTTTTGATAGAAACTCTTAAGAATGGAAAGCTAATCAAACTTATAAAAGAGCGAAATATGATCTATAAAATTGCACGACTAAAAAACCACTTCATCGTTTGCTATCACAATATTTATACCATTGACCTAACGGAGCAGTTTAGGCTAAATCACATACCATTTGTTGTAATTGATGTAGATGAAAAGCTTGAAGAAATTGCTCTAAAATATAAATATCCCTACTACATAGTTGGCGAGCCGCACACCGAAGAGTCGCTTTTGAAGGCGAATTTATCAAGTGCAAAAGGAGTTATCTCTCTTAGTCAAAATATCGCTGACAATATCGCACTTATCGCAACTGTAAGGCTTTATGAGGCGGAATTAGGAAGAGAGCCATATTTTGTTATGAGTTCAGCAGATACCAAAAATGACATTGAAAAGTTAAAAAAACTTGGAGCAAACTCTGTTGTTTCACCATCAAAACTTGCCGCACAAAGACTAAGCGCAATAAGCGTTCGTCCCGATATGGAAAATATCTTGGATAAGTTTCTCTACCAAAAAGACTCACTTATTGATATAGAAGAGATTGTTGTGCCGCCTTACTCTTGGCTTAGATTTAAAAGACTTTCAGAGACTAGACTTAGAGATATGACAAAGGCAAATGTCATAGGAATAACCGATGAAAATAGCAAGTTTATACCGATGCCAGAGGGCGATGTGCTAATTGGTAGCAACGCAAGACTCTTTGTTGTAGGGACAGCGGAGGGCATAAGAATGGCAAAAAGGCTAGTTTCCCTAAAATATAAGCCAAAAGAGGTTAAATATGTTTGATATCTTTCCTTTGAAGGACGGAGTTATAAACGTTGATGGCTTTTGTTTTGAGCCGATGAATGAAGCTTTTTTAATAAGAGCAAATGGCCCTTTTGAGAGCTTAAATTTGACTAGCAGGGATAAATTTAAAACTATTTTTGAAAAAGAGCAACCAACAACTAGCAACGCTTTACTGATAGCTTCAAAATATGATATTTTAAAAAAACTTTCACCAAAAACAGCTCCACTCTTCATCAAATTTGAGAAATTTAACAAAGCTTTTACAAGCAAAGAGGGTTTTTATGAACTTTGTCTAAATGTCAAAAAAGATAGCAGTAGCTTTAACCTTGCAGGAGTTTGTCAAATTTCATCTTCCAACTCCACAACTTGCCTAATTTTAACCGATACAAATATCCCAAAAACAGATCAAAAAGAGCTTCTAAAAGAGGCTATGGAGCAAAGTTTTGGCGCTCTTTTGAAAGATGAGATAACAAACGATAATGTTATATTTGTAACAAGCCAAACAAAACCATACGACAAAATGGCTTTTAAGAGAGCTTTAAATATGCTCTTAAGAGAGCTTTTTATAATGAGCCTAAGAGACAGTTACAAAAAAATTGTAGTTTTTGAAATAAAGGGCGCAAAAAATAGCGATGAGGCCAGAGCTGTTGTAGAAAAACTAAAAAACTCAGATATAGAAAAAATGGCTTTGATACTTCAACAAAGTGATATGGATAAAGTTAAAATTTATCTAAATGACCTTTTGATATATAGCAAAGAGCAACCAAATTTAAGTAAAGAGAGCCAACAAAAAGTTTATAACATCACTCAAAAGAAAAGCTTTAAGATAGTTTGCGACTTGGGTGTAGCTAGTAGTTGCTACACTGCCTATCAAGCCTTAAAGTGATCTTTGTTTAGTGCGTGCAATCTACTTTGAGCCGATTCACAAGATGCGTGCATAAGATCGTGTATATTTTCTAAGCTTTCAAAAAGTGCCTCTGCAATCTCATAGTCATTTTCTTCAAGATGTTTGAGCTTGGATTTTGGCGATATTGGGTTTTCTAAAAAGATAGAGTAAATTTTTTCACAGGTTTTTTTCCATTCTTCGTATTTTTTTGAAATACTATCAAAAAATATGATACCAACCAAATCTTCTAGCTTAAATTTCTCATCATAAAAAAACTCACCAAAAAGCTCCTCTTTGCCAACGATATCCAAAAAGTCTTCAGCTCTACCAGAAAGAATGGCATTTTTGATGCGGGTCATCAAAAAAAATTGCTGTGACATAGCATTTTCAAATGTACCAATAGTCTGTTCTTTAGTCATTGCAACAATCCTATTATTAAGATAATGGCTTAATTATACATATCAATGTTTATTTTTTGTTTAAACTAAGCCATTTTTCTAAAATAAACCCTATATTGTCATATAAGTGCCACTTTAAGCACATCTTCTATGGTATCTACAGGCAAAATTTCAAGGCTTTTTTGCACCTCTTCAGGGATCTCGTCTAGATCTCTCTCATAATTTTTTCTAGGAATTAGTGCTGTTTTTATCTTGGCTCTGTGTGCGGCTATGAGCTTTTCTTTTAAGCCACCAATTGGCAAAACCTTTCCTTGAAGAGTTATCTCGCCAGTCATTGCTACATTTGAGCGCACTTTTTTCTCTGTAAAGATAGAGGCGATTGCTGTAGCCATTGTGATTCCAGCACTTGGACCATCTTTTGGAGTAGCGCCCTCTGGCACGTGTAGATGAAGATTAAATTTATTATAAATTTGCTCGTTATCTTTGCTGCCTCTCTCATCTATAGCTTTGATTTTGCCATTGTCGATTAGCACCTTTACCACGCTAAAGGCAATTTGTGCTGACTCTTTCATAACATCGCCAAGATGACCTGTTATTTTTAGCTCGCCTTTGCCTTTGATTTTGATGGCCTCTATCTGCAAAATATCGCCACCAACGCTAGTCCAAGCAAGTCCATTTACAAGACCTACATAGTTGTTTTTTGATACTGCATCTATCTCAAAAACTTTTTTATCTAAAAATTTATTTAAGTTTTTGCTATTTACAACTACCTTGCCATCACTCTCTTTTTTGAGTATTTTAACAGCTATTTTTCTAAGAATAGAGGCTATTGCTCTTCTTAAATTTCTAACGCCGCTCTCTCTTGTGTAGTCCGATATTATAAGCTTTAGTGTTGCATCGCTTATGCCAACTTCATTAGCTAAAAGCCCATGTTTTTGCAACTCTTGAGGAAGTAGGTATTTTTTGGCTATGTGAAATTTCTCTTGCGGTGTGTAGGAATTTAGGTAGATAAACTCCATTCTATCTCTAAGTGGCGCTGGTATCATAGAGAGATCATTTGCTGTTGCTACAAAGATGATTTTGCTTAAATTTATATTGAAATTTAGATAATAATCCCTAAATTTACTATTTTGTTCAGGATCCAAAATCTCAAGCAAAACAGCGGTAGGATCGCCTCTAAAGTTTCTTGAAAGTTTATCTATCTCATCAAGCACAAAGACAGGATTCATCTCTTTTGCCTCGATAAGTCCTTGCACCACTCGTCCAGGCATAGCACCAACATAGGTTCTTCTATGACCTCTTAACTCATTTACATCTTCCAATCCACCAAGCGCTATACGCACCAAACTTCTTTTAAGTGCCTTTGCTATGGAGTTTGCAAGACTTGTCTTTCCAACTCCAGGAGGTCCTACAAAACAAAGAATGATACCGTTGTTTGACTTCTGGCTTTTGCCTCTAAGCTCCAAAAGCTCTCTTAACGCAAAATACTCAACTATCCGCTCTTTTGGCTTTTGTAGTCCATAGTGATCAATATCTAGTTGATTTTGCACATCGCTTACTAGCATTGACTTGGTAGCTAGTTTTTCAAAAGGGACCTCCAAAACCCAGTCAAGATAGCTTTGCACCATAGCCGAATCAGCCGAATCAGGATGAAGTCTTGCAAATCTATCAATCTGCTTTTCTATCTCTTTTTGTCCATCTTCATCTATAAAGGGCTTTTTCTTTTTTAGTTTTTTTCTATACTCTTTAGTTTGATCTTCTCTCTCATCATCGCTTCCAAGCTCTTTTTGTATCTGTTTGAGCTGCTCTTTTAAAAAAAACTCTTTATTTGTCTGTTCTATCTTGGAATGGACTTTGGTCTTTATCTCTTTTTCGAGCTTTTGGCTCTCTATCTGTGAGCTTACTAGCTCTATTAGTTTGTAAAGTTTCTCTTCTAAATTTGTCATTACGAAAAATTTATAAGACTCTCTGTTTTTTAGCTTCATACTACTAAGGACTAGATCGCAAATTCTCAATGCATCTGAACTATCTTCTATCGTTTTTAAAAGATCTGGCGGAAAGAGATGAGATGAGTTTCCAAAACTTCTAACTCGCTCTTTTAGGACATTGAGAAGTGGGGTGATTTTTTCTTTTTCGCCAAGCTCCATCTCGATAGTATCTATCAGGCCAACAAGCGGAAAGCTAGTTACTGGTCTTATTAGCTTTCCTTTGAGTGAGCCTTGAAATAAGATTTTAACTCTTCCATCTGGTAGTTTAGTAACTCTCATAATGCTACCTATAACACCTGCATCAAAGATAGAGTCAAAGTCCCTTTGTCCGCTATATTGACTTTTTTGTGTTGCTACCATTATCATAGTTTGGTTTTTTTGTGCAAGTTCAAGTGCCTCAATATTCTTTTCATCACTCAAAAATAGCGGTGTTATCATGAATGGATATAAAAAAAGTTCATCTTCTACAATTATTGGAAGTTCCATAGGAAAGGTCTGTCTGTTTTCTATCTGCACATCTTCTCCTTATTCAAAAATCTTTCTATAAAAAGGGAGTTTTGGCGGTATCATATCGACTTTGTTTAACTCATCTTGCTCTATAAGTTGGCGATAAATTTTAGCCGACTCATTTCTACCGGTTCTTTCATAAAGTGATAAAATATCTCTATTTAGATAGAGCAATGCTAGTCTAAATTTCACAAGCATAGTTTGAATTTGAGGTTTGTAGATGCTATTTGGATAGTCATTTAAAAAGCTCTCAATGGTAGCAATGCTCTCTTTCATAAGTCCTTGATTGCGGTTTGGTCTAACAAATGAGTTGTAATTTACTCTGATCTTTAAATACCTTGCATACTCTATCTTCTCATATGTTCCAAATCTTACCATATATTGATCCAAATAGGCATTTGCCTCTTCATAGTCACCCTCTTTTTCGCAAACACTGCTTAAAGTTAGCAGTATCGACTCTAAGAGCGGTGAGTTTATATGTTCGCTACTAAATGAGATGTAGTATTGTTTGGCTTTGTCAAACTCTCTTTTGTCAAGCTCTTTTAAAATCATCTCATACCACTGCTGTGGCGATAGATTGTAGAGCTTCTCTTTTGTAGAACAAGCCACGAAAAGTAGCGCACAAGATAGAGTTAGTGCCGCTTTTTTGTATAAATTTAACATACTCTCCCTTTTTTGTTAAATGGTGATTTTACTATCTTTTGATAAATAGTCCATTATTCTAACCAATAAAAACTAATTTGTAGTAAAATGTATCAAAAGGAGAGTAGATGATTTATATTTTAGGAAGCGGTCAAATGGCGCTAGCTTTGGCAAAGGGCTTAATAAAACATTATGATTTAACCATAGTTGCAAGAGATAGCAAAAAGGCAAAAAACTTTGAAAGTATTGGCGCAAAAGTAGAAGAGTATGGCAAAAGCTACAATATAGATGGCAAGGATATCATCTTGGCTTTTAAACCTTATGTGCTAGATGAGGTTTTGCCTCTCTTAAAGGGAGAAGCTAGAAGTTGCATAAGTGTTTTGGCAAGAAAATATTTAAAAGATTTAGAGCCATTAAATGCCAAAGAAAAGCTCTGTTGCCTACCAAACA
This sequence comes from uncultured Campylobacter sp., assembly GCF_947255105.1. GTDB lineage: Bacteria > Campylobacterota > Campylobacteria > Campylobacterales > Campylobacteraceae > Campylobacter_B. Next base: position 22,744 of record NZ_CAMYFP010000005.1, on the reverse strand, counting down.
TTGCAGCCGCATACAACAGCTCCATAACGCCATACATAGCTAGCAAAGGTGCAAAAACAGCAGTAGAAATCATCTCTAAAATTGGTGAAATTTATGAGTTAAAAAGCGATAAAGAGCTAAATATAGCGGGAGTTTTAAGCGGTTGTGCACCAGCTTTTTTGGCTTTGGTTGCTGAGTCTTTGCAAGATGGAGCCATCAAAGAGGGCTTGGATAAAAACAGCGCCAAGGCCATCATAACAGCACTTTTCAAAAGTACATCAGCACTTCTATCGCACACTCACCCAGCTCTTTTAAAAGAGATAATCTCTTCGCCAGCAGGCACCACTATAAAAGGCATTGCAGCTTTGGAAGAGGAGGGCGTTAGATGGGCCATTATAAAGGCTATTGGTGCAAGTTCAGATTAGTTTCAGCAAATTTACACATACTTTATGGTAATATGATTAGATTTTAGTTGGCATTAAGGCTTATTTGAAATTTAAATATTTTTAGGATCTATTTTATGAAGAGAGCTTTTACACTACTTGAGCTTGTTTTAGCCATCATTGTTCTATCTTTAGCACTTATGGCGGTGCCTAGGATTATTTTACAATCCCAAAGTTCAAATATCTATGCACTAAAACAAGAGCTTATCTATCATGCCAAATCCCAAGCGCTTATATTTATGAGATATCCATGGGATAGTGCAGCCTACTACTTAAATTGCCAAGATAATCCAGAGGAAAATAGAACAGTTGGGGAGTGCGCTAGGACCAATAACATGCTTTTGCCGATTTACAAGATAGCTCCGCAAGGCGAGGGAGGCGACGCCTCTCGTCCAGGCATCATAAGAAATGATTTTGTCACTAGATATGAGAGTTTAAGACCAGATATTACTTACAGTGCTACTAAAAAAGCTGATTTTACAAACGTTAGTTGGGGTGTATCAGAAAAAAACGACATAGATGACTTTGATGGAACTACTTATCGTGTCTATAGAAGTGAGGATAATTTTGATTTTGTAACAGATGTGGATATCAACTCTAGTGTTGATTTTATAAACGATAAGGCCACTGGAGGATATAAAAGTGCAACCTCTATTTCTATTGATTTTACAAACGACACTAACACTAGTTTTCCAAGTCCAACAAATATAAAAAGAGTCAATATAAAAGTAAGCGATAGAGATCATATCGCCAAAGATATAGTTATGAGTCTGTTTTCATTTAACTATGGCGATTCGCCAGAGATAGTGACGCTTCATTAGTTTTGTAGGTTAAGGAGTGAGTTATGAATAAAAGAGCATTTACAATGATAGAGCTAATAGTTGTTATTGTTGCGGGTGGAATTTTGGCTCTTCTTGCTACAAATATACTCTTTAACATCTATAAAAGCTACGCCATATCAAGAGCGGTTGAAGACCTTGAGACTAGAACTACCGTGGCTATAGATCAAGTTGCTAAAAGGCTTGGTGATAGAGTGCCAAACACCGTCATAGGTAGAAAGCACATAGATGATGAAAATTTTGAAATATTGGCAAACGTCGATACAAATCACAGTATTATGGAGTGGATAGGGCAAAGTAGCATTAGCAAAAACCTACACTTAGAAGGTGGACGGGCTACAGGCTGGTCAGGATATATCACAGAGAGGTCAGGCAGTTATTTTATCACTCCAGGAAGTGACTTAGTAAGAGCAGCCGAAACTATCAAGTCAAAAACTAATGGCACTGTTTCAGACTTGGGTATTATCTTCATAGGTCTTTGTGATTATAGCGGTCTTGGCTATGGTTTTGATAGAGATGTAGCAACAAAGATAGCTCGTGCCAATCTAAGCTTAAGCAGTGCTGATAAACTCTATAGCGACTACAATGGCTCTTATACCTATAGATACTATTTGGTTGATAGTGCCTATGCTTTGGCAGAAGAGAGTGTAACAATGCCAGATGGCGTAGAGGTAAAAAACCTAGTTCTTTACTATGACTACAGACCATGGGTTGATAGCAATATAAGACTTTATAAACCAGCTAGCAGAGTTAAATTTAAAAAGACTATCTTAGCAAGAAATATTGAGCTTTTTAGATTTAGAGGACATGCTAAAGGAATCGATTTTAAGCTTTGTATGAGATTTTGTCCAAAGGGCAAGAAGTGCTTTCCTAAAGATTTTGTAGTTTGCAAAAATAAGGTTTTACTATGAAAAAAAGAGGTTTTGCTATGATTATGGCGATGATTTTTATGGTAGTCATCGCTACAATTGGTGTTTTTACTATGAATTTTGCGAAGAAAAATGTCACAAAAACTACAGATAACTTTGTAAAAGAACAGGCTGAGTTACTTGCTGTAAGTGCTGCCAACTATGCACGTATGGCTATGCAGTTGCATGATTTTAGTAGTAGTTGCCTAAAAGATATCAATATAAGCTACCCATCTAGCGATAAAGATAAGAAGATATTTGATATAAATGTAAGGCTTTTTTACTATAACAGGGGCTATGTTGGCAAACCTGGTTGCACAGTCATCTCACAAACTGACCTAACCAATACCGCTTTGCAAAACTTGGCTTTAGTTGATGTCAAGGTAAAAAGTGTCTTAAAAGATGCGCCTGTAGTCTATGGCTTGAGAACAGTCCAAAAACCATAAAGGAGAGAAGATGAATTTAACAATAACCGGTAAGCAGTTTGAGCTAACAGAACCTATTAAAAACTACATCTACAACGCTTTTGAGGGGCTAACTAAATATAACTTAGATGTCATCTCTGCAAGGTGCGTTATAAGCGCTGACGAAAGAAGAGGCAAAAAGGGCTTTATAGTAGATCTTGCGCTAAATTTAGCTAAGAAAGAGACCATAGTTATAACTCAAAAAGACAAAGATCTCTATGCTGCCATTGATAGTATCAACGATAGAGCCTCCAAAGTGCTTCGCCGTCATCATGACAAACAGACAACTCACAAAAACAAAGATGACCACAAAGAGGAGATTTTGGATGAGTTGCACGATATCAAAGAGTATGATGTCGATGAGATAGTGCCAGTGGAGCTTGAAACATACAAGCCAATGGAGGTAGATGAGGCACTCAAGGTCTTGAAACAAAGCGATGATCAATTTTTGGTATTTAATGACCTAGACGCCAAACTTCGCATACTCTATAAGAGAAAAGATGGGAAATTTGGTCTATTTTAGGATTCGGCTTTTAAGCCGGATTTACAAAGCTTTTATGAGTAAGAGTTTTGTAAATAAGGTTCTATACGGAGGTATATGATGAAATTCAGATCACTTTTTATAACTTTTTTGTTGGCTTTTGGCTTTGTAGTACTGCAAGCTGAGATAAAGCCAGAAGATATCGATTCGAAAAATATCGGCAAGTCCAAGGCAGCTATCGACGCCACTAAAAAGGGACGTTGTATGATAGCAAATCTTGATAGGGATATACCAGGAGATTTACAAAAGTCTGATAAAGGAACTCTATATGACTCAAGAAAGCCTATAAAATGGTGCTATGTAGATGTTGGTGGTGGAAAAATTCATCAGTATCATACAACCAATAGAGCATTAGGCGCTGGTTTTTGGGGTGCTAATGCTGTTGGAATGGCTACACGAGTAGAACAGAGTGTTATGGATGAGTTATGCGGTAGAGATTGTGTTCCTGTTAGAGATCATATGGCTGGAAAGTTAGACTCTACTAGAGTATCTAATCACTATCAGGATTTTCAATCCATCGGTAAAGCTTATCCAGATCTTCCAAACTGCCTTAGTATTGTGGAGTATATACCAGAAAATCAAAAATATATATTTGCCAATGACGGAGTAACTATTATAGGTGTCAAAAAGCCAGAGGTTAAAGCTTGCTTCTTCCCAAGAAATAAATTTTATGATGGTAATGATAGATTGAGAGGAGCTTATTTATATGCGTACGAATCAACTTTTGGAAAAGGTTTAAACAAAAAAACTCTTCTAGATCCTATTGATAACTATAAAATGAATCCATCTGTTTGGAGCCAAGACAAACTAAACGAAGTGTGCAAAGGTTGTTTTGTCTCTGAAAGACTTATGAGAGGTGATGGTAAGATATGTACTATAAAAGACTTGATTGGTAATGGTGATTGTACAACAGTAGGTGTTACTCTTCCTTATGTGGAAGATCCATACTATGATGAATACAACAAACTAAGAAAAGAGTTTATCAAAAGAAAAGAGCAAGAAGAAGCAGAAAATATAGATGTAGGTGACGATCAAGACCAGATCCTAGAGCCACTCATCGAAGCACCAAAGATTATGGCAAGACCACCAAAAAATGATGGAACTATTTTCCAAAAAGGTATTTATGGTGGAAAATTAAATGAACTTAAGATAAATGCAGAGGCCTTTAACTGCATGTCTATGACAAATGCTTGGCTTGGCTATCACTGCGTCAAATTTAAAGATAAAAAAACTGCAGATATAGCATGGAGTTGTGAAGAAAAAAGAGCTGATAAAAAGGCATATGATGAGTGCGTAAAAAATAACTTTAACGACCCTACAAAATGGGAAGTATATGGATATCATCGCTATCCATTTCCACTACATCACAAAACAGTTCCTATTTATAACTCAGAGTATGGCTTTGCTATGAATAAACATCTCTATAACTATGGTAGATACTATGCTAACAAAGATAGAGAGTTTAGCCTCGAAAAGAAAAAGGCAAAGAGCCCTAACTTTATAAATGAGATAAAAAATACAGAAGAGGCAAATAGATTTTTATATCTTTATAGTTGGATAGATAGACAAGCAGAGGTTTCACAAAATGCTCCAAAAGACCTAAGAAAAGCTTGCAATGGTTGTGTAAAGCTTGCAGGAGATGCTGTTGGTGGTGCTTTTGTCGTTAAGCAAAAGAGACTAAGAGAAAATAGAGATAACTTTATAGATACCTATAAAACAACTCAGTTTCAAACAAACGTCCCTTGCGAAAGAACCAACACCTCATTTGACCTTTTGGATACTACTGTAACAAACGTAGCAACAAACGTAGTTCCACAAAGAATAAGAGCCTATATGAAGGGCTATAAATGCTCTGACTTTAAGTTTCCAAGAAACTATAACAAGATAAGAGAGTATGTCAATGGAGACTACACACTTACTGGTAATACCATTTTAAAGGTAGATGCACTTGATACAAATGTATTTGGTGAATCTTTGGAAGCGCACGTTGATAATGTAATTACTGATTTTAGAAAAGACTCAAATTTGGCTGCATTTACAATAAATAGTTCAAGCAACGATCTCTATCTCCCACCTGATCTAAAACCTGAAGATATCGTCTTTGCGAGACTTTATTGGACTGGTGTTATCCAAGATGGCTTTAGCTCAGAGACAAAAAACCAAACCAATCCTTTGGGTAAAGAGTATATGAATATAAGACAGAACTATCCATGCGGTAACTATAACCTTACAAATATCGGCAGGGTAAAAACTCCAAACTATTGTAGAATCGGAGATGGTAAAAATGGCACAACAAATGGTGACACTACAGCAAACTTTCTTCCAATGGTCTGGCTAGATAACCAAGCTCAAGCCAATCCAAATGATGAAGCAAATAGTAGTCAAAACATTAAAGATGCACTAAAAGGCTATAGAAGCATCAAATTTACAGCCGATGGACTAAAAGAGGTAAAAGAGTATGAGGCAAAGGATAAAGACATTAAGTTTGTTCTCTCATCTGATGACTCTTTGACTATATCAGATCCAAGAAATAGTATAGTTGGTTTTGCTAAAAACTACATCTGGTTTGAAAGGGAGAGAGGATATTTCTTTGTCTATTCAGCCAATACCGATGTTTTGGAGCAAGTAAGAGAGGCAGTGGCTGTCAATCAAGCCAAATTTAAGATAGATGAGAAAAATGCAAGCAAAAATCTACCAGTCTCTATCAAATTTACAGCAGGAGATATCATCTCTTCTAAAGGCTCTGTTAGAAATATCCACAAAGGTAACAGATGGATAAATGGCTCATTTAGACTAAGAGGTGGTTATGGTGTAGGTACTGGTAAAGATGCTACTCAAAATCCAGACGGAAGCTACACAGGTGAAATAGCCTATCATGAAGGCTCAAGGATGGGTAACTTTGGCGCATGGTCACTTCTTGTAGTCTATGATAAAAAAGATGCTATAGATAAAGCTAGCCAAGGTGGCATTTATGCGCCTGCAAAAAATGAACTTGGAGAAGATAGTGGTATGTTTAACTACTACAAACCAAGAAAACTCACACTTAAAGATGGATTGGCCACTATGGTTGTAGGAGATGTTACTGGCTCAAGCGATAGTGCTGAGTTTACCTTTGACGGCTTTTTTACTCCAAAGAGCGATGATTATGGTGCTAAGGTAAGTATATTTAGTATCGGTGGAACAGGTGCTACCTATAGTCCAAAAGGCGGTATCTCTATAAAAGATGGTCGCGATAAGGATATGAGAGAGTATATAAGAGATGAAAGAGAATATATAAAAGATACAAGAGAGCTTATAAAAGACGCTAATGGCAGACTAAAGCCAAATCCTTATTTTGGAAGAGAGGTAAGAAACCCTAACTTTGGTAAAGTAAATATAAAAAATCCAGACTACAACAAAACCAATACAAATCATGGAAATTTTGCTCAGCTACACAACGCTCTAAACCCAGTTCAAAATCAACTAAATGGAACTATTACAGTGATGAAGCCGGGCGATTTTAAAGTTACTAGTTTGGCAAATAGTAGTGATAAATTGGCTACAGTTGGAACCGATATCGATACATTTAAGATATCAAATTTACTTGGCAAGAGACAGACGCAAGCTACACTACGAGTTGGCGTTGATAATACCAACCCATCAACTACCAATGGTGGCTTTAGACCTGAGAGATCATTCCTTAGCTATGTTGCATTTTCAACTGAACTCTACATTCCAAACATTTGTAAAAGAGTCAATACCTACAATGAAGCAGGTCTTAAAAATGACTTTGTAGCAGCCGATGGAGAGACTCTAACACACCTCATCATCATAGAAAATGATGATAAAAACGGCTCAAAAACCGATGATGCTGAGGGTCTTGTGATAGGTATAAATTTAAATGATTACATTGACAATACCATTAGACTAGACAACGTTGTTACAAAAACACGACCTAAGTATTTTACAAATGCAAATGCTGACAAGTTAGGACTCAAATTTCTTATAGACAGCCATCCAGGTGTCTATAAGGATATGAAAAAAGATATCTATGGCAATATTGATATGGCATATATGAATGGCCAACTCATAAGAGGTACGGCTGACTCTGTCTATGGTGATGGCACCAATAAACAATTTAGCCTCAAAACAAGAGTTGGAGATCCAAAGAGTAGAGAAAATCGTATCAATCTCTATGTAGGTCATGGCGCAGGTAAAATGCAAGAGATAAATGGCACAAAGAAAGTTTCAGGCGGAACTTTAAGACCAGGAGAGTTGATTGCATTTGAGATGAAGACCAAGGCAAGAGTAGGATATACCGAGCCAAGGATCTACTCAAACTTTTCAATGAATGCTGATGATGGCTCTACAATAAGCTTTAACTATGATATGCCTATACCTGATTGTAAAGATATCAAAGAAAAAAGAAAGATAAAAGTTATCTCACTTGATCAGTTTAAGATAGTCAATCAAAACTACAAAGCACCAAGTCTAACAAACCTAGACAGCCAAGGCAAGGTCATAGAGGATAACACTCTCTATACTCAAGTAGCAGGAAAAGAGCACAATGCTAAATTTGTCTATAGCCATATCGGTAAATTTCATTTTGATGGTAACAAAACCATAGAAGATAGCTCAGACTTCCAAGACATAAACAAGACTTTGGAGGGAAATTATACAAGAATTGGCTCTATGGAGCTCTCTTTGGTTAAAAACGAAGTTCTAAACAAAATAGGTTGCCAAAACCTAACCGATGACCATAAAATCCCATTTATCTATAATGATTTTAGTACAAAATCAGTCAAAAAGGTAGTTGGAGTAAATGACGATGGAACAGCTAAACTAGACTCACACACTCTAAATAAAGATAAACATAAAAATACTCTTTATAAGAGTTATGAGTTGCCAGTAGATGAGAAGCTAGTTACAACTCCAGATGGAGTGCCTCTAAAAGATCTCAATCTTCTTTTGGCAGATCAAAGTCTTAGCTTTGTTCTCTCTTATATTCCTACAGGATCATCCAAGAAGGTAGCTTGCCAGGCAGAATGTGAAAAGAATTTTGAAAGTTCTTTAAAGCAAAATACTAATCAAAAAGATAAATTAGAAAAAGAGAAGCTAGAGTGCTATGCAAAATGTATGGATAGCTACGAAGAGGACTATGAGATAGATAAAAACTTAAGTAGGATTAATGACAACAAGGTCAATAAACAAGGCGTTATCAACATCTGCCCAGCATCTGATGTCTTCTCTGTAAGACCTGCGTTTTTTAGAGTTCATAACGTTGATGTTGTAAAGCGCGGCGGTCAAGATGGCATAGAGAAAAATGCTACCTATCCATCAGGTAAGACCATAAAACTAACATTTTCACCATCACTTTATACAGGTGATATCAATGTCTCAAATGGTCCAGACAAAACCAACATTTTTGCTATGGGCTATACAGGCGTGCCAAGTGGAGCTATAACTCCTATCTATCCAAACAGTTGCAACCCAAATAAAGGTATCTATCTAGTAGATGGAAAAGTTGAGTATAACAGCACCAAACCAACAGTAGGCTCCACCATAGAAACACTATGGAAAGCCTCTAGTATGGCTATCAAGAGCGACTTTGGTTACAAAAATCATAAATTTATCTATACTCCAAGAGATGATGAGTTAGTTAAAGATGGTGACTATCAAGCCTTTGTTAGATCTTATAAAGAAACAAACCTTAAAATTGCCAAAGAGAATATGAATAAATATCTACAAGACAACAACCGCTACGCAGTTGTAAATGTAGAGGATTTTGATGGCAACAACCATACAGATGGCGCCTTTACCTACTACAACATCGGTTATGTAGATATCAATCTTTTAGACCAAGCTTGGACCAACATCGATAAGTCAAATGGCGGTTGTATAGAAGATAGCTCAAGTTTTGTTGCTGATAGCTTGGGCAAAGTAGGTTGCGATACAGCAGTTTATAGATATCACGACTATAGAGAGCCTTGGATGAGTGATGTGGCTGGATTGTCTAAATATCCACTCACACCATACTACAGCTATGACCGCATAGAAGCGGGAGTTGATGGTCTAAAAGACCATTTAGCTGCAGATATGTCATTAGCTCCATTAAGAGCCTTTAAAGGTGCAGTTGGTATGAACTACAACCTTTACAACGATCTTACAAAGGCAAGAGATACACAAGAAAGAAGAATGGGCGGCTATATCGACCTAAAGAGTATCGTTATAAGTAGCGATCACAAATCTGGCGATAAGATCATCGCAACGCTCTTTTCTAATGGTTGCTATGCAAAAGATACTCCATTGACACTTGCTTTTGGCTATGATTGTGCAACTGGCAAAGATAAAAAAGGAGATAGATGTAGTTCCGTCACTGGCAAGGTAACTGCTAGCAACAAAGAGAATATCTGCTCACATAATATCCTTGATAGTAGATGTTATAACCCATATGAGCGTGGTGGTACTCAAGGTCTAGTTAGCAACATTGCCTACAGCTCATTTGCAGCTGATGCCAACGCAACGCCTCTTGTAGAGCAAAGTGGCGCTGTGGCAAATGGTAAGATAGATCTCATACTCAAAGGCTTTGGTTATGATGAAGGTATCTTTGCAAGTGGAAATGGACATAAATTCCTATTTAACTTCAAAAAGAATATTATAGAGCCATCAAACCCAACAAGGATTGATGCAGGTGATTTTGTTGTTGAAAAAACAGCCTCTAGCAAGGATAAATTTCAACCGCTAGATTTAAACTCATCTAGCTCAACCTATTTTTACTATGGCTATGCCAATGCACACCAACCAAAGTATTATGCAAGTAACTCTCAAGCAACAGTTGGAATAGATAGTTATATATATTGCAACGATAGAGAAGCTGGCATATCAAATGGTAACTGCAAGAACTTAGACGGTGAGTTGTTGCTCAAAAATAGTGCTTCAATTGCCATAACAACAAGACCGGGATATTATAAAAACTCATCTCAAAACTATATGGGCAATATAGATATGTCTACCTACTTTGTATCAGAGTATAGACCTACAAAGAGTGATGTAAGTGTTAGCCTTAACAACCCAAGAAGACTAACTCCAGCTGCAGCTGAGTTTGGTGTCTTTAAAAATGACAAGGCAAAAGTGCCATATGAAGACCACATCAAAGTCATAACTAAGAGCTATCTACTTGGCGATGGTTTTGAAGATAGAAATGAGTTTATCATAGTCTTTGACAATACCAAAGGCGGATGGGGCGGCTTTGGCGGAACAGTCAAGGATAAACAAGGCGTAGGCAACTGGATAGTAGGTGATGATAACAAAACTCTACATGACAATAGCCCTAGAATGAACAGAGGAACTATCTGGTAATAAAATGTAGGAGCCTTAAATGGCTCCTACAACTCTCAAATTTAACTCTCAAATTTAACTCTCAAATTTAACTCTCAAATTTAAGCTCCAAGTTTTTAAATTTTATTTTTACAAATTCATTTTTTAAATTTCAAACACTATAAAAAGAGCTTTAAAACTGCCAGCTCATAACATCTAAAACTTATAAAAAAGCTCATATTTTCCATATTGAAATTTAAACCAAAAGGCACCTTTCTCATAACAAAAGATAAAATGATTTTAAGAAATATATACTAATATCTTTTAAAAGTATTAGTACAATAAACTTGCAACAATAATTTTAGAATAGAATTGAATTTGCACCGTGCAGGATTGTAATTACTCTCCTAGTTGAAATCAACCAAGAGAGTTTAAAATTTTAGTGTTGTGATTTTCCTTGTGTGTTGTTTTCTTTGTATGCTTTATAACATACATAAGCAAACAATAAAACAGTTATTATTGCTGTGATTGTCATAGCTGTTTCATTCATCTTTTACTCCTTTTATCAATGTAAATAAAATCGCCATAATTCCAACACTAAAGGCTGTAATTGTGAAGCTTTGTATTGTAAAAACGCCATTTAAAAGAGCGAAATTTCCATTAACAAATAAACCTAAGCCTATGTTTTTTATTAATTCACTTATTTTCGGAATTTTACACTAAAAAACTTAAACACTCTTGATTTAAAGAACTTTACAGATTTTTCTGTATTGTTGAGAGCATATAGACATATTTATTTAAATATCAAGGCTTTTTATATAAAATATCTATTTTTTACGAAATATTTACATAACAAAGGAGTGTAATATTTTTTCACATTTTATTCTTTTGTATTTTTAAGCTCTTTAATCAAATCTATTTTTTTAATCTTATTTTTTAGACGATAGTTTTTAACCAATAAATTAAGATTTTTTTCGTTGGCAATGGTAAGTTATTGGCATTTGCCACTCACTTTTGAACGGCAGTTATATACACTCCTAAAGTATTGGCTAATTCTTTCTAGCTCTTTGCAACATACATTTTAACTATATTATCTTCCTGCTATTTTAGTAGAGCCTACTAGGAAGCTGCATTTATAAAAGCCATTATTGTCAAATTTAAAAGTAACAACTTTTTTAAATCTTGGCAAATCTAAAATGAAAATATAAAAGCATCACAAGAAAGAAGAGGCGCTCTTGCACCTCTTAATTTAGTAATTTACTATAATTTTTTCTCTGTTTTTATTGATAAATATCTCAAAATCAACATCAAATATCTCTTCTAATATCTCAATATCTAGCTTTGACTTATCATCAAAAAACCTAACCTTACCATCTTTTAAGACAAGGATCTTATCTCCATATTTGATGGCGTGGTTGATGTCGTGAATGTTGATAACAGTTTTGATGTTGTTGGCTTTGGAGTATTTATAAAAAAGTTCCAAAATATTTTTTTGATGTTTTAGATCTAAGTTTGCAGTTGGCTCGTCCAAAAACATGATCTTTGGCTCTCTTGCTAGAAGTTGCGCAACCAAAACAAGTCGCTGCTGTCCGCCTGAAAGCTCATTAAAGTAGAGTTTTGCAAAATCCACTATCCCAACATGTTTAAGCGCTGCCCAAACTTTGTCTAAGTCCTCATCGCTAACTCTAAGTCTTAGCTCGCCAACTCGTCCCAAAAGCACAAACTCAAAAACACTCAAAGCGTCATTTGGCATGATATTTTGACTAAGATAGCCAATTTTGTTGATAGAGATGTTGTTAGTATCTATCATCCCTTTTGTTGGTCTCAAAACTCCTGCCAAGCACTTCATAAGTGTGCTTTTACCAACGCCATTTACGCCAAGAACAGTGACTATCTCGCCATCTTCTACATTGAAATTGATATCTTTTAAGATGTCTCTATGGCCATAAGAAAAATAGAGATTTTCAACCTTCATCTCAATCCTTTTCTAAGTATAATTACCAAAAAAAAGACCGCCCCTATAAAAGAGGTGATGATACCTATTGGAAAAATTATGCCGCTTATGATGTTTTTACTCAAAACCGATGAAAACGATAGCAAAAACGCACCAATAACAGTAGAAAAAACTAGATAAAATCTCTGCTCGCCGCCTATTAGAAGTCTTGCTATATGCGGACTTACAAGACCTATAAATCCTATAGTTCCTACAAAACAAACACAAATTGTAGTAAGCAAAGAGACGCATATTAGCACCTCGATTTTGAGTTTTTCTGTATTTATGCCAAGACTTTTTGCCTTTTCATCGCCAAGAAGTAGGGCGTTGAGGCTCCAGGATTTGGCTAGAAGCAGTATCAAGATGACTAGCAACGTAGCAAAAAGTATTGAAACGTTTAGATAGGAGGCGCGCGATAGTGAGCCAAAGGTCCAAAAAACGATATTTGAAACCTCTATCTCATTGGCGAGATAGACAACAAAGGCTTGAAGACTTTGGTAGATAAAAACCAAAATTATTCCTATCAAAACAATTGTTGAAGAGCCTAAAAAGACCCTTTTAGAAAGATAGTAGATAAAAAATAGGCTAGCTGCAGAGAAGATAAAGGCAAATATCCAAATGCCCCAAAAACTTCCATCAAGAAAAACAATTCCAACGGCCGCACCAAAAGCCGCCGCTGAGCCAATTCCTAGAGTATATGGACTAGCAAGTGGATTTTGCAATGCAGTCTGCATAACAGCACCACTTAGTCCAAGACTAGCCCCAGCAACCAAAGCCATAAGCGCATAGGGAATTCTCATCTCAAAGACGATGAAATTTATACTTTCATCATACTCAATGCCGATGATATTTTTAAAGACCTCAATGAAACTTAGCTTCGCAGGTCCAGTAATGACATCAAAAACAAAAAGAGTTCCCATTAGCACCAAGCCAATGAGAATAAAAATAACTCTTTTTAGGATAAGTTTTTTATAAAAATCAGCCATCAATAATCAACCATCCATGTTCCGCTAAACTCTACAGGGTAAAACTTATCAAAAAACTCTTTTAGCTCTAAATTTGGATCGATATCCTCAAATAGCTCAGGATGAATTTTTTTGGCAAAGTATAAAAGTCCTGCAAAATCAAATATATGCCTACTTAAGTCATGATAAACAGCGCCTATGCGGCGATTTTTAACAGCATTTATTGTATTCCAGCCATTTCTTTTGGTATATGCACCAAGATTTTTCTTAGCCTGCTCTTCGCTAATGCCATAACCTAGTGGAATGTTTTTAAAACTATTTAAAAAATAGTTGCCCGCAAAGATGATAACATCAGGATTTTTAGCCACTATAAACTCTGGATTGATTGTTGCTGTAGTGCCTTTGATAAGACCTTTTGCTATATTTTCGCCACCAGCAATAGTTACAAAACCGCCCCACATTTTGTCATCCCATGTTGGGCCAAATGTATTTGGGCCATCTTTTTCGCTAAACTCAAGATAGACCTTTGGACGTTTTAGCTCTTTAACGCTCTTTAATCTCTCTTCTACAAGCTCAAATTTGGATTTGTAAAACTCATTTATCTTTGCAACCTTTGCCTCTGTTCCAAAAACTTCACCCAAGATTTCCATACTTCGCATATGTCTTTGCATATTTTGAATGTGAAAATCTATAAAAATAGCCGCAATATTTGCTCTTTCCAAATTTGAGATATAGTTTTTTACCTTTTCATAGTCATTTTGTGCAAAAATCACAACATCTGGCTTGAGTGCGATGATCTTTTCAAAAGAGATGGTGTTTTTTGGTCCATAACCAACATCTGGAATTTTATCTATCTGTGGAAATTTATGCAAAAATGCCTCCCAAGTTGCCTGTCTTCTGCCCTCCCAATACTTCCTAGACCAACCAACAATCTTATCTATCGAGTCATCTCCTGCTGCGGTAAAATACTCTTCAAAATAAAATGTCAAAACCACTCTTGAGTTCTGCTTAACTTCGACCTTTCTATCCAAAATATCTGTAACTTGAGTAGCAAAAACAAAGCTACATGAAAACAAAAGTGCTAAAAACAGCTTGCGAAACATCTTTTCTCCTTAGCAATAAAATGTAAATTTCTATATAGTAGTATTTCTAGTATAAGAGTATTATTAAATAATCAAATTTGAAAGTTTAAATTATTGTTTGTTAAGTTAAATTTCAACTTTAAATTTCTGATAAATTTACTATTGATAGTTAGATATAAATTCAAACTTAAGATATATTTTGCCATTTAAAGAGCTTAGTAAGTTTAGAAAGATATTAAAAAATAAAATTAGTTTAAATACTTAATAAATTTAGCCAAAAAACTATAAAAAACAACTTTTTTTTAGGCGCATTTTTTGCTATACTTTAGTGCAATTTAACTAACAGCAAAATAAGATAACTACAAATCATTTTAGAGGTAAATATAGTATGAAAAAACCAATCATTATAGGAGTTGGTGGTCCAGTTGGAGCTGGCAAGACCTTGCTTATTGAAAGAGTTGTTAGAAAGATGAGCAAGGAGTATGAGATAGGCGTTGTTACAAATGACATCTATACCAAAGAAGATGCAATGTTTTTGGCTAAAAATAGCGTTTTGCCAGCTGAGAGGATTATTGGTGTTGAAACGGGCGGTTGTCCGCATACTGCCATTAGAGAAGATGCTTCGATGAATGAAAATGCCTTGCAAAACTTAAAGAGTAAATTTGAGCTTGATATTATCTTTTTGGAGAGCGGTGGCGATAATTTAGCTGCTACTTTTAGTCCTGATTTGGTGGATTTTAGTATCTATGTGATAGATGTCGCACAAGGCGAGAAGATCCCTAGAAAAGCGGGCGCTGGTATGATAAAGTCTGATCTTTTCATCATCAACAAAATAGACCTTGCACCCTATGTTGGAGCCGATCTTAGCATAATGGAGAGGGATACAAAGGTATTTAGAAAGGATAAAGAGTTTTATTTTACCAATCTTAAAAAAGATATCGGACTTGATGAAGTTATAAAATGGATAGAAAAAAATTGCATGTTTAAAGACCTATAATGAGCATTTTAAGGACAACTATCAAAAATGGTAGCCTAAAAGAGCACTATCAAAGAGGCTCTTTGCGGCTTATTGATCTGCCAGTTGAGTATGGTAGTAAGCTAGCCAAAGATGACAATAGATTTTTTGCCTATCTTAGCACTTTGGGTGGTGGCTTGGTTGATGGCGATGACTATTTACAAAAGTTTAACATCATAAACAGCGACGCAACTCTTAGCTCACAATCCAACCAGAAGATTTACAAAGGTAGTTCGCGCCTAAAGACAGTTGTTTTGCTTGATGAAAGATCAAGACTTCTGTTTTATAATCATGCAAATATTTTTTATGAAGAGTCAAATTTAGATAGCAAAGTGGCTATTTTTTATAAAAAGGGAGCTCGTCTTTTTTACTTAGATGGTGGCTTTATAGGCTATGCAAATGCCAAATGTAGGGCTAGAATGAGCCTTAGGATATATGAAAATTACAGGCTTAAACTAAATGATCTTTTTTGGTATAAAGAGCGTTTAAATTTGAATGGATTTTTTGATTATGACTACTTTTATGCCATCATAATCATATGCAACGAGTTTGAGATACCAGAGGTAAATGAGCGAAATTTAAAGGCATTTTCAAGTAGGATTGATAACTTGACGATGATAAGAGTAGCTAGCAATAACAATGACATTGCAATGAGCTATATTGATGAAATTAAAATGAAATTTATAAAGGAGAGTAGATGAAACTTACGCGAAAAGAGGAAGAGAAGCTAATGCTAAGCTATGCAGCTGTTGTTGCAAGAAAGAGGCGAGATAGAGGTGTGAAGCTCAATTGTCCTGAAGTGATAGCCATCATAAGTGACTTTGTTTTGGAGGGCGCAAGAGATGGGCGAAGCGTTAGTGAGCTTATGGATGAGGGAAGAAGAATCGTAAGTAAAGATGAGGTTATGGAGGGAGTTGCTGATATGGTGACTGAAGTGCAGATAGAGGCAACTTTCAAAGATGGTACAAAACTAGTTACCATACACAACCCGATAAACTAAGGAGAGATGATGAAACTTGGTGAAATTATATATGCCAAAGGCGATATCGTCTGCAATGAGGGCAGCAAAGCGATAGAGTTAGAGGTCACAAATAGCGGCGATAGACCGATACAAGTTGGTTCTCACTACCATTTTTATGAGACAAATAGAGCTTTGAAATTTGATAGAGAAAAGTCCAGAGGCAAAAGGCTTGATATCATAGCAGGAACGGCAGTTCGTTTTGAGCCAGGTGTTACTATGACTGTAAGACTTATAGATTTGGCTGGGACAAGAGAAGTTTATGGTCTAAACAACCTAATAGACGGAAAGCTATAAGGAGTAGATATGTTTAAAATGAAAAGAAAAGATTATGCATCTCACTTTGGACCAACAACGGGCGATAGCATAAGGCTTGCAGATACCAATCTCTTTGCAAGAGTAGAGAAAGACTTTACAAAATATGGTGAAGAGTGTAAATTTGGCGGTGGAAAGACCTTAAGAGATGGCATGGGACAAAACTCAAGACTTTTAAGAGAGAGTAAAGATGTTGTTGATTTGATTATTACAAATGCCCTTATCATCGACTACACAGGTATTTATAAGGCAGATATTGGTATAAAAGATGGCAAAATTTATGCCATTGGCAAAGGTGGCAATCCAGATATCTCAGATGATGTAGATTTTATAGTTGGAGTTAGCACCGACGCTTTAGCGGGCGAGGGGCTTATAGTAACAGCGGGCGGAATAGATACTCACATACACTTTATAAACCCAGAGCAGGTAGATGAGGCGCTAACCAATGGACTAACTACTCTTTTTGGTGGTGGAGTTGGACCAAATGATGGCTCAAAAGCCACAACTTGCACACCAGGAGCTTTTAATATCGAAAGAATGCTACAAGCAACAGATGATCTTCCTATAAATATTGGACTTTACGGTAAGGGAAGTGGCTCAAATTTGGAGGTAAATTTGGAACAGCTAAAGGCAGGCGCTGCAGGGCTTAAGGTGCATGAGGATTGGGGTGCTACCAAAAGCACACTAGAATACTCACTACAAGCCTCACAGATAGGCGATGTCTCTGTTGGACTTCACACAGATACCTTAAATGAGTTTGGTTTTGTAGCAGATACGATAGCGGCGATAAATGGTAGAACCATACACACATTTCACACAGAGGGCGCAGGTGGCGGACATGCTCCCGATATCATCAAAATGGCAGGTCTTCCAAATGTCCTTCCAGCTTCAACCAACCCAACTCTTCCATTTACAGTAAATACAATTGAAGAGCATCTTGATATGCTTATGGTTTGTCACCATTTGAGTAAAGATATCAAGGAGGATGTTGCATTTGCCGATAGCAGGATAAGAAAAGAGACAATTGGTGCTGAAGATGTACTTCATGATATGGGTGTCATCTCTATCACAAGTAGCGACTCACAGGCAATGGGTAGGATAGGCGAAGTAATTTCAAGAACTTGGCAGGTAGCTCATAAAATGAAGATGCAGTTAGGCACGCTAGAGGGCGATAGCGAGTATTCAGACAACAACAGAATCAAAAGATACATCGCCAAATACACCATCAACCCAGCAATTGCAGTAGGAGTTGCCGACTACATAGGTAGTGTTGAGGTTGGAAAGATTGCCGACTTGGTGCTTTGGGATCCAAAATCTTTTGGAACGAAACCAAAGATGGTTTTAAAAGCTGGTTTTTGTGTCATGTCAGAGATGGGCGATAGCAACGCCTCAATACCTACACCTGAGCCTGTAATCCATAGAAAAATGTATGCAGCATATGGCAAAGCTCTGTATAAATCTTGCTTTACATTTATGTCAAAGTTGGCAATAGAGTTAAATGTAGCTGAGAAATATGGCATTCAAAAGCAAGTTTTACCAACAAGAGGAGCCGCAACTGCTAAAAAGGCAGATATGAAGCTAAACAACGCCACACCAAACATAGAGGTAGATCCTCAAACTTACAAAGTCACTATTGATGGCAAGTTGATTTATAGTGAGCCGGTTGATGAGGTGCCGATGGCTCAAAGATACTATCTATTTTAAAGAGAAGTTTAGATGATAGTAAAAGAGATTTTAGGCAATATAGCCAACTTTGATACCAAAACAAAAGAGATTGTTAAGGTAAAGATTGGTGCTGATGATAGACTAAAGCGAGTAGTTAGGCTAACTAGCGATAATGGCGTTGATATTGGCATAAATTTAAACGATGAAGTGGTGCTAAAAGATGGCGATATTTTAGGCGAAGATGATAAATTTCTCTATGTTTTGGAGTGTTTGGCGCAAGATGTTTTGGTTATAAAACCTAAAGAGATGTTGCAGATGGGATTTGCTGCCCACTCCATCGGCAATAGACACGCACCGGCTGTTTTTAAGCAAGGAGCTATGATAGTTGAGTATGACTATCTCATAGCAAAGTGGCTTGATGAGAACAAAATTCCCTACTCAAGGCAAAACTTAGTTCTTGCAACACCGCTAAAACACGCAACTCACAGACACTAATATGATAAATCAATTCCTCTTTGATAGTGCATTTCCAAATGGCGGATACTCTCAAAGTTTTGGCTTTGAGAGTTACATCTCTTGGGGCGAGATTAGAGATATTTCAACCTATGAAAAGTGGCTTGAAAACTATATGTTAAATATCTTTGCTATGAGCGATGGCACCATCTATTGCATAGCTTACGCGCTCAAAGATCAAAAACTCACACTTTTAAAGTTGGCAAGAGCGGCAAATGCTTCAATCTCATCTTATGAAAATCTCCAAGCACTCATTGCAATGACCAAATCAACGCTAAACAACACCGAGTTTATGCATGATGACTATGTGAAGTGGTATGTTAAAGTGATAGAAAAAGATGACAAGTTTGCCAACCCTGCCGTTGCTTTTGCACTTTTAAGCAAAACTCAAAGTCTTGAAAACTATGCCTACGCAACTATCAAAACATTGACGATAAATGCCACAAGAGCTGTTCCTTTGGCATATAAAAAGTCCAATGAGCTTATCTTTTCAAGACAGGACTTAGTCAAAAAGGTGGCTAGCAAATCAAAAAGCATTGCAAAAGAGCTTATCCAAAAGGGCTATTTTAGTCTAAATGATAGCTCAAATATCTTTGCAACGCACAATGAGCTAGATATGGCGATGTTTGCCCACGAAAAGCTAAATTTCAGACTTTTTATGAGTTAAATTTGACATAAATTTAAGCACAAAATCAAACTCTTAGCTATCATTTTATTAAAATTAAATGACTTTTTATATCTATCAAATTTATAAATTCAGTCACAAAACCGCCTAAAAGCCCAAAATAAAAGGCCTTGGCTCTCTTTATATCATCAGATAGCAATTTTTTTCTTATCAAGATTTTTTGTTTAAAATGTATTTAAAGAGCCTATTTGCAAGCAATAGCTCAAAACAGGACTGTTTATTAAATTTAAATCTTAAAGTGGTTAATTAATTATTGAAAATAATTTAAATTCTCTCTCATTGCAGTATAATTAGAGCCTAGTTAAATTTCAACAAAGGAGGCTTTTTGAAAAAACTAATTGATAAAATTAAGCGCTCTCCATCTGCTTTTGCTACTTTGGTTCTTGTGATAAGCTTTGGTTTGGTTATCGGACATGGGCTTTTTACATTTGTCTATGCAAAAGGTTTTTCATATTTTGGACATGATTCCGAAGCCTGTAAAAACTGTCATGTTATGAATCAAGTCTATGAAAGCTGGATGAAAGGCGGGCACCAACATGTTGCAACCTGTAGTGATTGCCATGTTCCCGAAGGCTTTGTATCTAAGTGGTTATTCAAGGCTGAAAATGGTCTTCATCATGGATATGCTGTTACTTTTAAGCAAAATCCAGTGTCTTTTCAAGCCACAGATAAAGGTAAAAACATAATCCAAAATAACTGCATCGCCTGTCACAGCGAATACGCTGCACACTCAATAGATGCAACTATGAAAAAAGGTGCTCCAGGAAGCGAGCCACTATCTTGCGTATCGTGTCATAGACAAGTCGGACACGCACATAACTTTTAAAATCAACAAGGAGAAATAATGAAAAAATGGACTTTATATACGGTGGCTTTTTTTGTTGCCGTTGTTTTGGGTGCAGCTATGTTTGCACTATTTGTAGATATCGGTTCTAAATTTGAGGAGGAAAAAAGCTATCCGATGATGCTTCATAAGGTAAGTGATTTGGACCCTGATGTAAAAGAGTGGGGTAAAAATTTCCCATCACAATATGAAAGTTTTGCCGCTATGGAGAATATTGCTTACGAGACACCATACGCAGGTTCGGTTCCATATAGTAAACTAATTCGCTATCCTGCGGCTACTAAATTTTGGGATGGATATGCTTTTGCAGTTGACTATAACCGCCCAAGGCTTCATTTTTATACACAAATTGACCAGATTGAAACAAAAAGGAATGATAAAGAGTATTTAAACTCTCACGGACTTCCTAAATTTAAAGGTCAGTCAGGAGTCTGTGTAAATTGCCATACTGGGCATTTAACTGCTATTATGAAAGATGGGGATTATAACTTAACTAAAGATCCTGTTGAATCAGCTAGTAAAGATATGCCATTTTTTGATGTAAAAGGCGAAGAAGGCAAAAAAGAAAAAGCCGCATGGACAAAGATGAACTCAATTCCTTATTTTGATGTTATGAAAAAAGTAGCTGATAAACATGGCGAAGATCCATATAAAGGCTCACATTTAGGAAGTAGCTGTGCTGATTGCCATAGTCCTGATGATATGAGTTTAAGAGTAACAAGACCTGCATTTGTCAATGCTATGGTTGATAGAGGTTATGAGGCAGATGCAAAAAGTGGACTAAAAGCTAGTCGCCAAGAGATGAGAAGTTATGTTTGTATGCAGTGTCATGTGGAGTATTATTTCCAAGGAAAAGATTCAACTTTAACTTTCCCATGGGCTAAATGGGAAAAAGATAAACCATTTAAAATAGAGATGTTTGATGAGTATTATGATGAGATGTTTGAAAATGGTAAGTTTAAATTTGACTATAAGCATAAAACTACAGATGCACCAATCATTAAAATGCAACATTCAGAAGCTGAACTTAGCTCAGCTGGAATTCACGCAAGAAGTGGTGTAAGTTGTGCTGATTGTCACATGCCATATAAAAGAGAGGGCGCTCAAAAGGTTTCAAGTCATACTGTACAAAGTCCATTTGCTGACATTACAGGAAGTTGTAAGACTTGCCATATGCAAAGCGAAGATAAGTTAGTAGAGCGTATAAATTTTATACAAAATCGCCACTCTTATGAGCTTAGAAAATGTGAAAATGCACTACTTTCTCTAATCCAAGATATTGAAGTAGCAAGAGGCGAGCTTGCAAAACTTCCTGAGTTTGCAAATTTAGATGGTGACACACAAAAAGCTGAAATTTCAAAAGCCTTGGAAAAAACTTTATGGAATCAAAGACGTGCTCATATGAGATGGGACTTTGCATTTAGTGAAAACAGCTATGGTTTCCACGCACCACAAGAAGCTGCAAGGATCATCGGACAATGCCAAGAATTTGCTAGAAAAGGTCAAATAGAACTATCAAATGAACTAGCCAAATTTGGAGTAAATATAGAGCTAACTCAAACAGCAGATGAGGTGCCAGAGCCAGAACAAATCACAAGTCATAAAGGTTTAGTTGCAACTCCACCATCACAAAAACTTAAAGAACTTGATGAGAGAGTTAAAAATTTAGATTTTAATTAAAATTAAACTCTTAAATCTCAAATCCACATTGTCACGGGCATAAAGTCCGGCTTTGTGGATTTGTGAATTTTAATAGCGCCTAAATTTCAATAAAAATTTACAAATTTAGTGCTTTTGGATCACTTCCATAAGCATTCTCTCCCTCATCACCTTTTTTAAATATAGGTAAAAAAATAAAATAAAAAAACAAAGCAAGTCCTACTACTAAAAATAACATACCTAATTCTTTTGATGTTTGAATAAAAAGAAGACTAACTATAAGTGCTATTGTTGGGGCAAATATTATAACTAGCACAAACCACCCACTTTTGCCAAAATCATGAACTCTTCTTACAAGTAGCGCAAGCGATGGTATAAACACAACCAAACCATAAATTGAACTAAACATCCCATCTGCATCACCAAAAACTAAAACATCAATTATGCCTAGTATCAAGCCAACGATAAAGCTAAAAACGCAAAACCAACCATACTCTTTTCTTCTAGCTCTGCCACTAAA
>NZ_CAMYFP010000004.1 GCF_947255105.1 uncultured Campylobacter sp. | reverse complement strand
AGGTGCTAAGAAGTTTGAAGCTATAAAAGATGATATAAAGGTAGAGGGGAAGTAATAGTAGCAACTAAGTTTAATTACTATCTATAAAATAACAGAGCTTAAATTTATCACTCTTTGTGATGAAATTTAAGCTTAATCCAACACTTTAGTTCTTATTGGCTGTATTGAATTAGTTTAGCTTACAGCTTTATCCTCAAGCAAAATCTATTTTAAATTTCAATAAGACTTAGAGTTTGTTATTGAGCTAATAAAAAAGTTAAATTTCAATAAGATAAGAGTTGAAATTTAATTTGCGCTACTTTTAACCTTAGTACCATAAAACCTACTTATTAGTTTAAATTTCAAAGTAGAGGTTGTTATTGTAAAACTATGAGCGGTGATGAGTTTGAGAATTTAAGAGCCAAATGCAGTTATTGTACAGATTAATATTATAGATAAAACTTATAAAAACGATGACTTGCATAATTTTTGGGATTTAACAGATAAAATTTGGCAAGAATACTCAAAAGAAAAACCTATGATGAATGTGAAAAAATTCTAGCAGATGAGAGAGATAGGATTATAAAAAAATATAAATTGAGATAGAGAGCAATTTATAAATTTTAGTGAAAGCGATGCAAATAAAGCAATGGGATGATATGACTAAATTCTCTCATCACCAAAATAAAACTCCAAAACTCTGTTTAATTGGCGGATAGATAGCATTTGCAAAGTCTAATAAGATAGGGCTTTGGCAAGATGATAATCCTACTAGCCCTTATCTGTATAGAAAATCTAAGAGAAAAAAATAGCTTTTACTCCTTACCTACAGCCCTTAACCTTGCTTTTCTGTTATTAGTTTCTACTTTGATAATCTGTATAACCTTGGCATAGGTTAAATTAGATAAAAGCTCTGTATTGTCTGGCATTATCGTTGTAGTAAAGAAACAACCCTCTTGGTTGATAGGAATTAATTGCAATATATCGTTTTTATCTCTGTAGAATATTTTTATAGCACTTTCATCGTGAAGTATGTAATGAACTAAATCTCCGTTTAACACTTGAGCTTTTGGATTGCAAATGACTATATCTCCGCTGGTTATCTCTGGGCTCATACTATCGCCTGTTGCAACTACTGCGTAATAGTCTTTACTGTAGTCAATGGCATTTACATAGGCAACATCAACTCCTTGATAACTATTGGTTATTGGAAGCCCACAACTTGCCTCACCTGTGATTGGGATTGGCTTAACATCGCCTCTATAATTTGTAAGTGGCAAAAGAGCTGGCAAGGGGATTTGTAGGATATTAGACAATAAAGAGGCTTTCTCTAGGTCTGGCATAGCTCTGGTATTGTCATTAGTCCTAAACCACGACTTAATACTCTCTGGAGACATTATTACTCCGTGCTCTTTAAAGTATTTTGATAAGTCTTGATAGGTCAAATTTCTATCGTCCATTAGCTCTCTAGCTAATTTATAATCAAAAACTAGTTTTTTTGTAATTACTCCTTTTGGTTATTTTCTCTTTTAAATTTCAATGCAGATGTAAAAACAAGCGCATTAATTCCGCCCGTTATAAATCCTGCAATAGTCGCAGAAATAGTATGTGCGTCCAACATCACCCGGCCATACATTGTAGCAAAACAAAGAAGTAGCAAAATGATAGCAAAAGCAAATCCGCTCCGTTTTTTAAACAACCTATAGCGAATTATAAGAAAAAAAGCAGCACATGAGACCATTGAAGAGTGACCAGATGGCATATTGTATCTACTAGTTTGAGAACTTGGGCGCTCGCCTAAACGTCTGCCGTTGATAGTTGTGGCTCTGTTTAGGACTCTTTTTAGGGTTTGAGTTGTGATAGTTGTGCCAAGACTAACATTTATCATCTGCATAAAACCTACGATGTCCTTTTTGTATATTGGTATGGCAACCGCTGCAATGGTAGTTGTAAATCTCAAATAGTGCTCTGTAAAATAGACAAAATCCCCACTTTGGGCTCGTCTTTTGTCTTGATAAAATGAAGAGTCGGTTGGATAAAAACAAGAAAGAAAAAATAGCAGAGTTAAAATAAATGATAATTTTAAAAATCTAATCTCATATAAACTTTGTTTATATGCTACCTTTAACTTATCAATGCGAGAGAAATTCATCTTTTACTCAAATAGGTCAAATTTAGAGTTATACTCTTTTGATGTTGCTCCAAAAGCACCTAGTACCGTATGAAAGACAAAATCTTGGCTATAAGAGTCAATTGTTGGCTTAAATTTACGCTCACTACTAGTCCATATGATAAATGGTATATTTCTTTGCTCTTTTGGTGCGATGGCATTTGGTGCACCATGCAAAAAGAAGTTATTCTCGCCCAAACTCTCGCCATGATCTGAGAGATATATCATCACAGAAGGGGTGTTTATGGACTTTAAGATGGCAATAAGCTCGCCAAGAAAGTGATCTGTCCAAATGATTGTGTTGTCATAGGCGTTGTTTAGCTCATCTTTTGTGCAGTTTTTAAGCTCCACACTATCGCAAACTGGCCCAAATTTCTCAACTCTTTTAGGATATTTTTTGCTATAAGCTGGACCATGGCTTCCTGTTTGATGTAGGACAATAAACTTTTTAGGCGATTTCAAAGAGGCTATCTCATCTTTTAGTTTGTATAAAAGAGCCATATCAAACTCCCAACCATCAGGATTTGCAATCTCTTTTCTGATATCATTGGCTTTTTGGTATTTGCTTATCTTAAGTGGCATCTCGCCCCAATTGTTTGATCGCCACAATGTATTGACACCAAAGCGTTCAAGATAGCTAGGAAGTGGCTCGTCATTAGAAAAAATACTACTTTTAGAGCCCTCATACCTTAACATACAAGAAATTCCAGCAGTAGTGTAGGTCTGACAAGAGATGGTGTTTTTGAATAGATAAAGTTTTTCTTTGGCAAGGCGTGGAGTTGTATCTCTTTGATAGCCCAAAACTCCAAAGCGATCAGCCCTTGCAGACTCGCCAATCACCAAAACTACAATTTCTGGCGCATTTGGATCTTTGAAGCTAAGTGGCGAGAGCGACTTTACATCTTTGTTTGGAAGTGCCTCTATGCCGTATCTTATGGAGTTTCCGATGTATGACCAAGGAAGTATCAATCCACCGATGTTTTTGGCATTTTTGTCTATCCAGGCCCAAGAAAATGATGTTGCAAAGCCATAAATTAGGATGCTAGCTATTGTTAGAAAAAGAGCCAATAGTTTTTTTATAAATTTGCTCTTTTTTATCTCTATTTTGGCTATGAAAAAAGAGGGTAAAATACCCAAAAAGAGAAGATAAAAGATGATTTTTAGTGATAGAAGTTCGCCACTTTCTGCGGTGTTTGTGTTAAAGACATTGCCCATCATCGCCTTTGTAAGTATCACTTCATAATTTAACATAAAATAAAGCACTACAGAGTTTATAAGCAAAATGGCTATGGCAAAAACTTTTAAAAAGCAATTTCCAAAAAAGCCCAAAATCAACAAAATAAGTGCTGTAACAAAGATAGAGGCTACTATAGTTGTGACAAAAAGGAAAAAGCCGCTTAAATTTAGCTTTTCAATGTGCAAAATGGCATATTTCATCAACGGATAGTTAAATAAAAGCAAGTTTATTATGGCAAAAAGATAGATAAATTTCACATAAGAGAGTTCAAATTTCTTAGACAATAGCAACAATCAGCCTTTAGAAAAAAATTAGCGGTTAGTCTAGCAAAAATTTTCTTAATCTTTATTAAATGGCTATAATTAAGCTTTTATAACTATAGATAATTTTAAGTATCAATATAGCATAATAGCAAAGTCTAGATGAGAGCTTTGAAAAAGGATGTTAGGTGAAAAATATTATCTGCGTTGTGATATTTGTCTTGGTTGATATAGTAGCTATCGCCCTCTCGCTTGTAGTGGCATTTTTCTTAAAAAATTTGCTTAATGCCTTGTTTGGTATCGCCGCTACTCATGAGCTTTTGCCCTATCTCTCTTACTTAAATTTATACATTGTGACTATCTTTGTCTTTGCGTATATTGGAATTTATACAAAAAGATATGATTTTTGGCATGAGAGCTTGCTCATATTTAAGGGGCTTTTATTCTCTATGGTGCTACTTTTTTTTCTTATGGTTGTTGGCAAAGAGAGCACCTATTCGCGTGTGATAATTATCTTTGCCTTTATGATAGCTGCAATTATTATCCCACCTCTTAAGCTAATTCTTAAAAGGGCGCTTTTTAGCTTTGGGCTTTGGGCTAGGAGAGCAAAGATTATTAGCAAAGATAAGAAATTTAAAAAAGAGATTTTTAAAAACATCTATCTTGGTTATGTTCCAACTAGAAAAGATGACTATGAGACACTTTTTATAGATAGCCAAGGTCTTATGGCAGATGAGTTAAGCACTCTTATACAAAATAACCTATTTCATCAAAAGGAGATTGTCTTTACGCCTTTGCTAAAAGACTACGACTTTAGTAGAGCAAAAATTTACAATCTTTTCAACACAAGAACCAATCTTTTCTTGATACAAAACTCACTTCAAAGTCCGCTAAATAGAGCTTTGAAAACAACACTTGACTATACTATTACGCTACTTATATTGCCTATTTTTGTTGTGATTTTTGTAGTTGTTGTGATAGCTATAAAGCTAGAAGAACCGCGTGGTAGCATACTTTTTACACAAAGAAGAGTTGGGCAAAATGGTAAAGAGTTTGGCTGCTATAAATTTAGAACTATGAGAGAAGATGGCGATATAGTGTTGCGCCAATATCTTCAAGCCAATCCTTGGGAGGTTGAGTTTTATAACAAATTTAAAAAATATAAAAACGACCCTAGGATAACAAAAATCGGCAAAATCCTAAGAGCCACATCGCTAGATGAGCTGCCACAACTCATCAACATCTTAAAGCTAGAGATGAGCGTAGTTGGACCACGTCCCGTGCCAAAGGGGGATTATGAGGGATCAAACATAACAAAAGAAGATCTTAGTATATTGCTTTTGGCAAAACCAGGCATAACAGGACTTGCGCAGATAAGCGGTAGAGGGGATTTGGACTTTGAGAGTAGAGTTGCTATGAATGTTTGGTATGCAAAAAACTGGAATGTCTATAATGATGTTGTAATTATTTTAAAGACAATCATACCAGTTCTTACAAAAAGGGGCGCTAGTTAAATTTAAAGATACGCTATCTTGTCTTTAGCGCCAGCTTCTCTAAAGCCTCTAAGTCTAAGCAGACAACTATCACAATGCCCACAAGCTCTCTCTTCTTGCTCGTAGCAGCTCCAAGTGTATTCTAGCGGAACTCCCAGCTCTAGCGATTTTGCAACTATCTTTGCCTTGTTGAAATTTAAAAGAGGAGCCATTATACGAAGCGGAGGACAGGCTCTTCCTATGTTTATCGCCTCTTGCATTTTTTGAACAAATTTATCTGTGCAGTCAGGATAGCCACTTCCATCAACTTCAATAAGTCCAATAAAAATAGCCTCACACTCTTTTGTCTCAGCCACAGCAGCGGCGATTGAGAGAAATATGCCATTTCTAAAGGGAACATAGCTTATAGGGACTTTTTTGGCTTTGTTTGAGCTTATGTTGTCTTTTGGAACGGGGATTGTAGTGTCGGTAAGTGCGTTAAAACCGATAGCCTTGATAAAACTTGCATCTAAAATGATTTTTTCTTTTACATTGAGTTTTTCGCATATTTTTAAAAAGCACTCTCTCTCTTTTTTCATAGTCCTTTGACCATAATCAAAATGAAGTCCAACTATCTCATAGCCCATCTCTTTTGCCATATATGCGCAAAGCGTGCTATCCATTCCACCACTTATAATACAAAGTGCTTTTTTCATCTTATTAACTCCTTGAAATTTAGCTCCAAAAGAGCAAATAGTAGCATAAATTTAGTCAAAATCAAAAGTTAAATTTATCTAAGTTCTTTTTTGTTGCCAAAAAGATAGACCAAAAAGAGAACAAGAAAGCTCATAGCAAGCATAATTGCTGAGTAGATATGTGCCATCTTAAAGTCTAGTAGCTCAACAGCTTCATAAATGGCAATACTTGCGACTTTTGTCTCACTACTTACACTTCCACCAATCATAAGCACGACGCCAAACTCGCCCATAGTATGAGCAAAACTTATGATAATGGCATTTATCATTGATGGCTTTATAGCAGGCAGCGCCACAAACAAAAGCGTTTTAAAGGCACCTTTTCCAAGTGAGTGGCTAGCCTCTATAAGGCTCTTTGGCATGGAACGAAAGCCAGAGATAAGAGGATTGAACATAAATGGAAGTGAGTAAATGCAGCTTGCAATGACAAGTCCAGTGAAGTTAAAGACAACTCTTATGCCGAATGTATTTTCTAAAAAACTTCCCAAAAAAGAGTAGGGCGAGAGAAAAATAAGCAGATAAAAGCCCATGACTGATGGCGGCAACACCAGCGGAAGAGAGCAGATCGCCTCTATAAAAGAGCGTCCCTTAAACTCTTTTGTAGCAACTATATAGCTAAGTGGCAAAAGTACCACAAAGAGTATGATAGTTGTTATAAAAGAGAGTTTCAAAGAGATGATAAATGGACTAAAGTCAATGTTACTCATCTTTTCCTCCGCTTATTTTGTTGATTTTAAGACCAAAGGCTTTGGCGGTTATTTTTATATTTTCGCCAACTATAAGCTCTTTTGCCTCCTCTTTGGTAAGGGCTACTTGACTTAACTGAGAGCCCACTAATATGGTTGCTATGACAATGCTATCTTGCTTTTTTAGCTCTAGGAGTTTTGCTAAAAATGAAAACTTTTGAGAGCCGCTAGTTTTTAGAAAGAGCTCTTTGGCGCTACCAATATTGATAATTTTGCCATTTTCTATCTCATATACGATAGAGGCAAGTTTGTAAATTTCAGAGATATCGTGACTTACAAGTATGATGGTTGTTTGAAATTCATTTTGAATTTTGATGAGATAGTCTTGAAGTTTTGTCCTCATATTTGTATCAAGTGCAGAGAGCGGCTCATCAAGAAGCAGTATATTTGGCTCTCTCATAAGCGCCCTTGCCAAAGCTACTCTTTGTTTTTCACCGCCACTTAGCTTGGTTGGAGTAGCGTTTTTTAGCTCTTCTAGTCCCATAAGATGAAGAAGCCGCATAGCTAAATCATGGTCTTTTTTGGCAAAGAGTAAATTTTTAATGACACTCATATTTGGAAAGAGAGCATAGTCTTGAAACAAAAACCCAACCTCTCTTTTTTGTGGCAAAAGGAAGGTGTTGTTGTCAAAAAAGAGCTTATCGCCGTTTTTGATGTAGCCGCTATCTGCCTTTTCAAAACCGGCAATAAGCCTAAGAAGTGTGCTTTTTCCGCTGCCGCTTTTGCCATATAGGCTCACAAATTTATTGCTAGGAATTTGAAGCTTGATATCAAGGTTAAATTTGGCTCCAAAGCTTTTTTGACAATCTATCTCTAGCATAGCCTCTCTTTAATATAAATTTGAGTTGCTTTTATATAGGCATATACTCTCTCTTCTAGTTTCAAATTTAGCCTTCTGGCTGAGTTTGAGGTGATGATACTATTTAGAGTAAAGTCTTTTGCACTAAGTACTAAGCTTGTAAGAATCTTGCCCACTTCCATCTCCTTTATAACGCACTCTATCTCATTGCTTAAAGAGCACTCTTTTAGCTTTGTTTTAGAGACTATGACATCGCTACTTTTTACCTCACAATCCACCCACTCTCCAAGCTCTAGTTTAGAAGCTATGCCAATTGCTACCATAAAAAGCTCCTGTTTGCTGGCTGTGCAAAACTTCAAAGCCGCTATCTCATCATTTTGTTTTTTGGATATGAGTTTGGCTTTTATCATTAAAACTCATAACCAAATTTTTTAAAGATTGCTTTTGCATCATCGCTTAAAATAAAGTCATAAAACGCCTTTGCATCGGCGCTATCTTTTGCCTTTTTTAGGATAACTATACCTTGTTCTATCGGACTATATAAAGAGCTATCTACAAATGCATAGTTTTGTCCCTCTTTGTATTTGCTCATCTTAGGTGAATACATTGCACTAGCCGCAACAAAGCCAACATCGCTTGCACTCATTGCTTGACTTAAGGCCTCGCCTATACTTTTGGCTTGAACTATTTTGCCCTCTATCTCATCATAAATTTCAGCGTTCTTAAAGGCTTGGACAGTTGCAGCGCCATATGGAGCAACATTTGGATTGGCGATAGAGATGGTCTTTATATTGCTATCTTTTAAAAGTTCTAGCCCTTTGCTAAGGTCAAAATTTCTTATTGTAAAGATTGCAAGTTTTCCTTTGGCATAGATTACAGCTGGCAAAACAGCATTACCATCTTCATAAAGTCCTTGCGCAAAAGCCATATCGGCTGCCATAAAGATATCAAATGGCGCACCATTTCTAATCTGAGTTGCAAAAGCCCCGCTAGCTCCAAGGCTAACATCTACCTTTATATCAGGTCTTAGCTCTTTAAATTTGGCAAGTAGCTCATCAAAGGCATAAGTTGTGTTGGCTGCTGCAGCAACTTTTATCTCACCTGCTATACTAAATGCCGCAATAAGCATTAGTAAAACTATCTTTTTCATTTTTTCTCCTTTTTATTGGTTTAAAAACCTATAATTATCTCATTTGATGGAATGATTGCAAAAATTTTCTCGCCAACACCAACTCTTTCGTGCATTACCCACTCTTTTGTAACAGAGGCGGCAATTTTTTGATGACCTTTGGTTTGAACTATAACTTCGGCATTGACAGCTCCTATTTTTATCGCTTCAACGACACCTTCTAAAATGTTGTTACTACTGATGTTTAGCTCCTGTTTTCTACTCAATATCACACTTGGCGCTTTAAAGATAAAAAGAACTTCATCGCCAACTTTTAAGTCAAGGTTTTTGCAAGATTCTAAAGTGATAGTTGAGATAAGCTCTTCGCCGCTACTTAACTTGCCAACAACTCTACTCATAACTGCGCCATTATCAATGGTATCAATAGTTGTTAGAAGCTTGTTTCTAGCACTTAGCCTAACGCCTATATGCTGTAAGCTCTTTAGATTTTCTAAATTTATCTTTGCATCTTTTAGTAGCTCTTTTAGAAAGTTTTGTTGCACAGCTGAGATGATCTCATACTCATCTACTAGTTTTTTCCCAAATTCGCTAAGTTTGCTGCCGCTATTTTTGGTGTTACCAAGTGGTCTGATGATGAGAGGTTGTTTTGAGGCATTATTTATCTCATTTAGACTATCCCACGCATTTTTGTATGAAATTCCAACATATTTAGCCGCTTTTGTGATACTACCTGTCTTTTCGATCGCTTTTAGAAGCTCTATATGTTTTTCTAAAACAGAGGTTGTGCCATCCAAAAAAAGTTCTAATTTTACATCCGCTTTCATTTTTGACCCCTTTTTTAAAAACTAATTTTACAAAATATAAACTTATATATCTATTAATAGCACATATATAGCTTTGTTTGAGAGCTATATTTTAAATATATATTTACAAATTGAATATTAACAGAAATTTGCATATAATCTAAACTTTTAATATCTAAATTTAGGAAGCGGAGCAGTTTTTGAGAAATTTAAAGGCTATTTTGGCACTGGCTCTTTTTTTTACCTTTGCTTTTGGTGAGAGCTTTGATGAGTTTGATTTTGAAGAGGAGTTTGCTAAAAAAGAGGTTTATGATCCATTTATCACATATAACAGGGCAATGACTAGCATAAATGACACTATCTATACCTATGCGCTACTTCCCGTTGCAAGGGGCTATGACGCTGTTTTGCCAGATCCAATTCAAGGTGCTTTTTCTAACTTTTTTCACAATTTACTCTATCCTGTAAGAGTTGTAAATAGCCTATTGCAGGGTAAATTTGAAGAGTCTTGGAGAATTACTAAGAGATTTTTTATAAATACAACTATAGGATTTGCTGGTTTTAGCGACGCTGCTGCTATGCACTTTGATCTTAAAAGAGGCAATGAGGACTTTGGGCAGACTTTGGGCGCTTGGGGCATTAAAAGCGGTCCTTATATCGTCCTTCCTCTCCTTGGTCCGTCAAATTTAAGAGATAGTTTTGGGTTGGTTGGGGATTGGTTTTTAAATCCAGTTGGATATGTAGTTGATGATGGATATCAAAGCCTTGGCGTTGCTAGTTTTAACTATCTAAACGAAGCCTCTTTAAATACAGAACTCTATCCAAATCTTAAAAAAGAGGCTGTTGATTTATATCTATTTTTGCGCGATGGATATGAACAAAGAAGAGAGTATATGATAAAGGAGTGATGATGAAAAGAGTTTTTTTAATGCTAACTTTGGCGGTTGCGCTTTGTTTTGGGCTGTCAAAAGATGAGATAAAAACTACTATGCAACAAAAAATAGCTGTTGGCATGGAGATTATGCAAGAAAAGAGTAGCAACGAGGCAAAGGCTACTAAGATTTTTGTTTTGTTTGATGAGTATTTTGATTATGGACTTATGACAAGAATCTCTTTGTCAAATCACTACAAAAACCTAACAAAGTCGCAGATAAAGCAGTTTGAAGAGGCTTTTGAAAATAGACTAAGAGAGTCTTTTATAAAACAACTCTCACTTTATAATGGTCAAACTATGAAGATAGTTGATGAGATTTTTCCAAATGAGAAGCGAGTTGTGCTAAAAAGTGAGTTGGTTGGCGAAGATAAAAACTACAATATTGACTTTAAGTTCTATCCAAAAGGCAAAGATAATTGGCTCATCTATGATGTTGATATCTTGGGCGTTAGCATAGTTGCAACATATCGCTCTCAATTTGCAGATCTTGCTAACAATGTCTCATTTGAGGAGATGTTAAACAAGCTAAAAGCAACTGATGTAGAGATTAAATGAAGAACTTTTTTAAATTTATCATCGCCTTTCCAAAGAGTATAATCTTTAGTTTTGCCATTTTGCTACTTATTTTTGGCTATTTTGCGACAAAATTAGAGATTGACGCCTCTAGCCAAACACTACTTTTGCAAAATAACAAAAATTATGAAATTTGGCGAGAGGTTGATAAGAGATATCAAACACCAAATTTTTTAGTCCTTGCATACACCCCAAAAGATGAGCTTTTGTCAAAAAGTAGCTTAGAGACTATTGCCGCTTTGAAAAAAGAGATAGAGAGTTTGGATTTTGTAGATAATACTCTTTCTATCCTAAATGTGCCACTTTTTCTAAACAAAAAATTTAAGCTTGATGAGCTTTTAAGAGAAATTCCAACTTTGCAAGATGGCAATGCAGACTTAAAAAAAGCAAAAGAGGAGTTTTTAACAAACCCTTTTTATGCCTCAAATTTGGTTAGTAAAGATTTTAAAACTACTGCAATTGTGATAAATTTAAAGCCAAATTTAAAATATGAAAGTTTTTTAGATAGGCAGCAGGCTCTTCATAAAAAAATTGCTGACGATACCATAAATAGCGATGAAAAAAGAGAGCTAAAAGAACTTGAAAAAGAGTTTAAGATTTACCGAGATGAAAACCGCGAGATAGAAAAAAACAACATAGAGGAGTTAAGAAAAGTCGTTGCTATGCACAAAGGAAGTGGAGAGCTTTTTTTGGGCGGCGTAAATATGATAGCAAACGATATGATTTCTTTTATTAGAAATGATATTGTTTTTTATGGCTTTTTCTCATCTTTGCTTTTGATGTTTTGTCTGTGGCTCTTTTTTAGGGAGATGAGATTTGTCTTTTTGCCACTTTTTGTCTGTGTGACAAGTGCCATTTTGGCAAGCGGGCTTTTTGGACTTTTGGATATCGAAGTAACTGTTATTAGCTCAAATTTTGTCGCTCTTCAGATAGTAATTACAATGTCAATAGTAATACATTTGATAGTAGCTTATAGAGAGAGAGCCTTAAAACATCCGCTATATTCACAGTCGCAACTAATCTATCTTTCGCTAAAAGATAGACTTTTTCCCTGCTTTTTTGCAGTCTTTACCACTGTAATTGGCTTTTTTTCCTTGGTACTATCAGATATCAAGCCTATTATCATGCTTGGTGTTATGATGAGCGTTGGGATATCAATCTCTTTGATTGTTGCCTATATGCTCTTTGGCGCCTCTATGGTTTTGCTTAAAAAAAGAGCCATAAAAACTAGTTTTGAAGATAGTTTCAAATTTACCATTTGGTGCGCAAAACTAGCTATAAATAAAAGGGCGCTTATCTATAGCGTTGCAGCCAGTGTTGTTGTAGTTGGGCTTTTTGGCATATCAAAGCTAGAGGTTGAAAATAGCTTTATTGGATATTTTAAAAAAAGTACTGAAATTTACAAAGGAATGGCAAAGATTGACAAAGAGCTTGGCGGGACAGTTCCAGTTGATGTTATAGTGAAATTTAAAGATGAAAAGAGGACTAGCAGCGAGCCATTAGATGAGTTTGAATCCGAGTTTGCTTCTTTGGAACAGGGCGATGAGTATTGGTTTTCAAGCAAAAAGATAAGAGTTATAAAAGAGGTTCATAACTACCTAAGTAACAAAGATTTTGTTGGATATGTAGGTTCGTTTGAAAATGTTTTGGCTATTGGCAAGGAGATAAATGGCGGGGTGGAACTTGATGATTTTATGCTCTCTGTTTTTTATAAAGAGTTGCCAGATGAGTATAGAAAAATCGTTTTAAATCCCTATATAAACATAGCTGCAAATGAGGCGCATTTTGTAGTAAGGACAGTAGATAGCGATAAAAATTTAAAAAGAAATGAGTTTTTGAAAAGTCTCTCAAGTGAGCTAAATGAGCTTTTAAAAGATGAAGATGTAGAGGTTACGATAAGTGGCATTATGGTGCTTTACAACGATATGCTTCAAGCGCTTTTTAGTTCGCAGATAGAGACTCTTGGTTTTGTTATATTAACTATTTTTGTGCTCTTTATCTTCATCTTTAAAAGTGTTAAATTTGCATTTATTGCAATTGTTGTAAATGTCATTCCGCTTAGCTTTGTCTTTGCTGTGACGGGAATCTTTGCCATACCTTTGGATATCATGAGTATAACAATAGCCGCTATTAGCATAGGCATTGGGATTGATGACTCGATACACTATATTTATAGATATAAGATGGAGAGAAAAAGAGCCGGTGTAGAAGAGGCGGTAATGATAAGTCACGGAAGCATTGGATATGCGATGTATTATACCTCTTTTGCTATATTTTTAGGCTTTTGTGTTATGACCATAAGCAACTTTTGGCCTACTATCTATTTTGGTCTTTTGATAGATCTAGTAATGGCGCTTATGCTAATTAGCGCTCTTATTTTACTGCCTGCTCTTATCATCTCTTTTTCAAAAAAGAGGGAGAATTAAAACTATTTTTGCTATAATGGCGGTTTTGGAGAGTAAAACGATCTGGTGGCGTTTGCGGACTTCAAATCCGATAGCAGGGTGGTTGACCATCTTGCGGGGGGTTCGATTCCCTCACTCTCTCGCCACTTTATTTTGGAATAACAATGGACAAAAAGCTATACTCCAAAGAGCTTGACTCTTTAAAAAAGACCTTTATCCTAAATATATTTATCATAATTTTACTCTTTTGCTTTTATGAATTTCAAAGTTACAAAGAGCAAGAGGAGAGGCTCTATCAAGAAAATAGCACTTTGGCACTTCTTATGAAAACTCAAAAAGAGATTTTACTATCAAAGCTTACAGCAGCCAAAAATAGCCCAAATTTAGACTCATTTTACAAAGCCAATCCAGAAGTGCTAGCTTTTATAAGCAGTAAAAACAGCTTTAAAGAGCAGATAAATCCCAACAAGGAGATGACAAGTGTCGATATAGACTATGAGCTGTTGGTTAGAAATTTAGACAAAACCATACTTCTTAGTCTTGAAGAGAGCGTTAGCAAAAACTATCTCATCTTTGGCGCAAAGAAAGAAGATGGCTATTTTTTCTTTTTGTTAGATGCTAAGAGCTATTTTAAAACTCTTTTAGAGCAAAAAGAGTTTAGCCGCAACTTGTTCATTTTAAGTCCAAATGCAACTATACTTGCTAGCAAAGATGAGGCTATAAAGAGCTTTTATGAGCTATTTAGTAGGGCGGTTGATTTGGATAAGAGTGATGGCATAAGGCTAATCCAGAGCAAAAAAGGGCTTTTTTACTATATTTTTGTAAGTAGAGTTGATGGCTTTGATGGATATCTAGTAAGCCTAAAGGAGTTTAGCCTAACTTTGATAAAGCACCTTTGTGCGCTCTTTGGGCTACTTAGCTTGATGGTATTTTTGTTTTTGAAATACTACTTTACTCTAAATTTATCGCTACTTTCGCCTTTGAAAAATATACAAAATCTCTTTGGCAAAACCAACTCTTCAAATTTAAAAGATGGACTTGAGCTCATCTCATCTAACATAAGCTCTTTGATGCAAAGAAACAGGAAGTTAAACAAAACTCTTTTAAAACTAAATGATGAGTTGGAGCTTTTGCTTGAGAATAGCTCTCTTATGGTGCTTTTTGTAGATGGAACTACTGGTCAAATCATCAAAGCAAACAACAAAGCAACGGAGTTTTATGGCTATGAAACTTTGGAAAACAGGACTATTTTTGATCTTGATGATGAGGACTTTTTATCATACTCATCGCAACAACTTTC
This sequence comes from uncultured Campylobacter sp., assembly GCF_947255105.1. Taxonomy (GTDB): domain Bacteria; phylum Campylobacterota; class Campylobacteria; order Campylobacterales; family Campylobacteraceae; genus Campylobacter_B. The sequence goes on along the minus strand of NZ_CAMYFP010000004.1, from coordinate 126,968 downwards.
AAAAAGTTTTACTAAAAGTGACTACTATTTATCAGTTCACAAAAAGTGTTGCGGGCAAAAAGTCAAGCTAAGAGTTGCTAAAAAATATATAAAAGTAGAAAATATCTGGATTTATGCACTTCTTGATGTAAGTGATTTTTATGATTTTTTTGAAAAAACTGCCAAAAATAGGCGTAACTACGATGATGGCGCAGTTGTTGTTATGAGATATGACCTAGATAGAAATAAAATTCTCGATCTAACTAGAAATGTAAAAGAGCTTTGGGGATATGAAAAAGAGCAGCTCATTGGAAGTGATTTTTTTGAGTTAATAGAAAGAGGCGAGCAAAAAAAGGTTTTAAACGAGCTAGACAACAGCAAAAAGATCTTTTTAGACAAAGATGCAGAGCTAGTCTTTACTCAAAACTACAAAATAGCCCATGCTAACAAAATTTATCACGATTATTTGGTAGTTTGTAAGTTTTTTTGGATAGATGAGAAGAAATTTGATTTGGTTTTTTACTTTCAAGATGTTACTAAATTTGTAAGTGAGATAAATACCTTAAATTTGGAGCTAAAACGCTATCAAAATATCTTGGAGGCCTCTTCTATTGGTTCGTGGCAGTGGGATGTAAGACAAAAGTCAATAAAACTTAGTGGCTCTTTTTCTAGGATTAGAGGCTATAAAGAGGGCTATATCGAAGACAATATTGCAGTTGAACGCTTTTTTAGCCTTATACATAGAGATGATTTGGTGAAATTTAAAGATGAGTTGCAGCTCTACATCGATGGCAAAATCCAAAAAATGGCGGTGGAGTTTAGAGTTGTTAGAAGCGATGGAAGTTATTGTTGGGTCAGTTTTAGAAGCGATACCTTTAAAAAAGATCTCTTCCAAAGGATTGTTCTGTTTTTTGGCACAATTGAAGATGTTGATGAGTTAAAGCAGAGCGAGTTAAGGCTTAGAGCCATTGCAAGTGTCTTTGAAAACTCTCATGAGGGCATTGCCATAGTTGATGAAAATGGAGCTATCACAAGTATCAACTCATCTTTTGAAAAGATTACAGGATATAGCAAAGATGAGCTTATCGGACAGAGCTCTTATCACTTTGTCTTTGATGATAATGAAAATATAATAGAGTTTTTTAAAAGATCAATAGCAAAAAATGGCTTTTGGCAGGGGGAGATTTGGGCAAGAAGAAAAGATGAGTCAATTTATCCTATTATGATTACGGTAAGTGCGGTAAAAGAGGAGCAAAAGCTACTTCACTATGTGATGATGTTTTTGGAGATTACCACCTTTAAGGAAAAGGAGAGCTATCTTGAGCAAATTGCCCATTATGACCTACTCACAAGGCTTCCAAATAGACTTTATTTTGAAAAAATTGCCGAAGATGCTATCAAAAAAACAAAGCGACTAAAGGTTAGTTTTGTTCTGCTCTTTATTGACTTTGATGGATTTAAACAGATAAATGACAACTTTGGACATAAGGCGGGGGACTATTTTTTAACTCAAATTTCAAAGCGACTCAGCAAGCTTTTTCTAAATGATGATGTTATAGCAAGGATTGGCGGAGATGAGTTTGGTGCCATAATTTTTGGAGATAGTGGCAAAATAAAGGAGATGTTGGAGCAAATTTTAAAAACTGCCGCTAGCAAAGTTGAGTTTAAAAATGAGATTTTAAGTGCAACTGCAAGTATAGGAGTGACACTTTATCCGCAAAAAGGAGAGGTTGATTTTGAGACTCTTTTAAAGCAGGCAGATGATGCAATGTATCTTGCAAAAAGTAACGGCAAAAATAAATTTTGTATCTATAATCTCACTTAAGCTCTAATAACAGAATTGCATAAGCAAAAATGTGCTATCCTTATCGCTGAAAAAGTGACAAAATTATAAAGGTTATAAAATGGATATTTACCATGCAGATCATGAGATACCAAAAGGCTCTAAACTCTACTTTGGCAAAAGTGCCGATATAAAGAGAGAGTTTGAGTATTATGCTGCAAAAATTCTTAAAACTTATGACTACAAAGAGATTGTGACACCCTACTTTTCTTATCATCAGGATTTAGTAGTTAGCTTTAAGGAGAGAGTAAATTTAACCGATTCTTATAACCAAATTTTAAGTCTAAGAGCCGATAGCACAGTTGATGTTGTAAGGATTGTTAGACAAAGATTTAAGGATAAACAGACCAAGCGACTTTTTTATATACAGCCAGTTTTTAAGTATCCAAACAAAGAGATTTATCAAATAGGCGCTGAAAGTATCGGCAAAAGAGAGTCAAATTTAGCACTTGAAATTGTAAGTAAAATCTTTGATAAATTTAAGATAGAGCTAAATTTACAGATAAGCCATATAAAAATACCGCAAATTCTTTGCTCGATTTTGGGTCTTGATATGGAGATTTTTAAAGATGGTTCGTGGGTTAGAGTTTTAAGGGACAAAAAGATAGGGTGGGTTGATGCGCTTATTAGGCTTAGCAAAAAAGAGGATCTTGCTAAAACTATAGAGCTGGTTCCGCAAGAGCTTAAAGAGAGTTTAGTTGAGATGAAAGAGCTTATAGAGCCATTAAATAGCAACAATCTTTATCTTATGCCGCTTTATTACTCAAAGATGAACTATTATGATAGGTTGTTTTTTAGATTTTTTGATAAAAATGAAATTTATTGTAGTGGTGGAGGATATGAGATAGAGGGGATGGAATCTAGCGGTTTTGGCATAATGGTCGATAGTGTAGTTGAAAAAATCTTAGAAAATAAAGGAAATAGACAATGAGCAAGGCAGACTTAATAGTTGGAGTTCAATGGGGAGATGAGGGCAAAGGAAAGATAGTTGATATGCTCTCAGAAAAATATGATGTAGTTTGCAGAAGTGCAGGCGGTCACAATGCAGGTCATACTATCTGTGTTGATGGTAAAAGATATGCCCTACATCTTATACCAAGCGGAATTTTACACAACAATATCAAAAACATCATAGGCAACGGCGTTGTTGTCAATCCAAAGGTCCTAATAGAGGAGATGAAGCAGTTTAAAAATCTTGATGGAAGATTTTTTATAAGCAAAAGAGCACATCTAAATTTGGAGCATAACGCCATTATCGATAGAGCCAAAGAGGCACTTAAAGGAGATGGCGCGATAGGAACTACTGGCAAAGGCATTGGTCCTACATATGCCGATAAGGCAAACAGAGTAGGCCATAGAGTTTGTGAGTTGCTAGATCCTGTAAAGTTGTGCGATGATTTGATGAGCGATTTTGAGTCACAAAGATATCTATTTGACGCTTTAAAGATAGAGTTTCCTAAAAAAGAGTCGCTTTTAAAAGAGCTTAAGGATTATAGCAAAGCGCTAAAGCCTTACATAGTAGATACTACTGAGCTTCTTTGGAGCTATATTGATAGCGATAAAAAGATACTACTTGAAGGGGCACAAGGAACACTTTTGGATATAGATCATGGAACCTATCCATTTGTAACAAGCTCTAATACAGTTGCCTCTGGTGCATGCAGTGGGCTTGGACTTTCACCAAAAGAGATTGGCGAGGTTGTAGGAGTTATCAAAGCCTACACAACAAGAGTTGGACACGGTCCTTTTCCTACAGAAGAGCTTGGAGAGATTGGCGAGAAACTCACTACTATAGGCAAAGAGTTTGGCACAACAACAGGCAGAAAGAGAAGATGTGGTTGGTTTGACGCAGTTGGAGTAAGATATGCAGCAAGACTAAATGGCATAGATACATTTGCACTTACAAAGATAGATGTGTTAGATACTTTTGATGAGATAAAAATTTGTACAGCTTATGAGATAGATGGCAAAAAAACAACTCACTTTCCTGTAGATTTAGAGAGAGCAAAGCCAATTTATGAGGTGATGAAAGGTTGGAATGAGAGCATAGCGGGTATTAATAAGTTTGATAAACTTCCTTTGAATGCAAAAAAATATATAAAAAAGATTGAAGAATTGACAGGTATAAAGGTTGGGATTGTCTCTACAGGTCCTGATAGAGAGGCAACAATTATTAGATAGGGGGAAAATGTATGAAATTAAGAGCTGAACATGTTCCATATGTGGCAAGAAAAATCTCACTTGATCTTTTTAACTCCGGAGTTGTTACATTTAATGGTGGCATAGAGGGAGTTGCTGATGTGGCAAATGAGATCTTAAAGGCCAATATCTTAGCAGAAAGGGCTATTGATGAAGAGGCGAACAAGCTTCTTGATGCAAATGAGACCGATGTCAATGTGATGAGCATTGACAAAAGAGAGATGTTTTGGCTAATCAAACGAAAGCTTTGTGCAAATAAGGATTTTACCCTCTCATATGAAGATCGTTACAATGCGCTCTCACATGAGATTTTAGCAGCTATTTGGAAAAGAGATCTCATAGACTATAGTGTCTCTGAAAATAGAGTAAAAAATATCATCTACCAATCAATAGAAAACTACCTAAAAACTTATGAAAAAGTTGAAGAGGTTGTTATAGAGAAGATGTCAAATTTGGAGAAAAAACTTTTGGTTGGTAGCCAAGAGTATGAGTTAGTTTTTGAAAAACTATATAAAGATGAGCTTAAAAAAAGAGGAATGTTTTAATGAAAAAAGGCTATCTATACTTAGAAAATGGAGCTAAATTTATTGGCGACATAGAGACAAAAATGCAAAAAGCCGCCCTTAAGATTAAAGTTATAACTGATTTTTGTGGCTATGAAGAGCAAATTCAAGATGAGAAAAACAAAGACGCTATGTTGCTTTTTGTCTCGCCTACTATCGGTGCTGTTGGCATTGCCAATCCAGATATCAAGCCAAAAGCAAAGGCAATTATAGTAAGAGAGCTTTGTCATTTTCCATCAAACTATACATCAAAGCTCTCTTTGCTTGAGTATTTAGACAAAAATGGCGTTACTATGATAAGTGACATCGATACAAAAGCAGTTTATGACTCTTTAGTAGATGGAAAGCTAAAGGCTTTGATTACAACTAAAGAGTTAGATGAAAAAGAGTTAAGCGAGATTTTAGCCGCTGTTTAAAAATGAGCGAGTTATTAGTTGCAACGGTTTTATCATCATTTTTATTGAGCGTTGGACACTGCATTGGGATGTGTGGCGGTTTTGTCATAGCCTACTCTTCAAAGCTATCGGGTTTTGACAAAACAACAGCAGCTCTTTATTCTTTGGGCTATCATTTAGCAAGAGTTTCTGCCTATGTTTTGCTTGGATTTTTAGTTGGATTTTTTGGAATGTTTATTAGCTTTAGTCCAAAAGTTGGAGGTTTTATCCATTTTTTAGTTGGTCTTTTTTTGGCTTTTGTTGGAGCTGCTTTTATCTTAAGAGGCAATCTTTTGAAATTTATAGAAAACGACAAGTTGTGGCTTAAGTTTTTTAGCAAACCTACAAAAAAAGCGCTTCAAAGCAACTCACTTCGCTCTCTTTTGCTACTTGGATTTTTAAATGGCTTTTTGCCCTGTGGAGTAGTTTATACCTTTTTAGCAACGGCATTTTTATCCAAAAGTGTAATTAGTGCAACTCTTATAATGTTTGCCTTTGGTGTTGCAACTATACCTGTGATGTTTGGGATCTCTTTGGTAAGCTCTTTTTTAAATTTCAAATTTCAAAAAACTATGCTTTTTATCTCATCGGCACTAATAATAGTCTTTGGTATCTACAACTCATTTTTAGGCTTTAGGGAGGTGGTAAATGGTTAGTGATGCACTTAGGCTTAAACAATACAAAGATGTAATTGAGGCAAACAACATTGTCTCAAAGACAGATCCACAAGGAATTATAACCTTTGTAAATGATGAGTTTTGTAAAATTAGTGGCTATAGCAAAGAGGAGCTAATAGGCTCCAATCACAACATAATTCGCCATCCAGATGTTAGCAAAGAGACCTTTAAAAAGCTTTGGGAAACCATCCTTTCAAAAAAAGTCTATAGAGGAATTGTAAAAAATAGAGCAAAAGATGGCACGGCCTTTTACCTAAATGCCACAATTATCCCAATTCTTGATGAAAATGGCGATATAGAAGAGTTTATTGCCATTAGGCACAATATCACAGAAGTTGTAAGGCTAAACGAGCGACTTATCAAAATCAAAACTGAGTTAAAAGAGCTAAATGCAAAGCTTGAAAAGAGAGTAAGAGAGCAGACAAAAGAGCTTTTGGAGCTAAACAAATCCCTAGAAAAGCGTATAAAGAGCGAAGTTAAAAAAAGCGAAGAGAAAAATCGCATAATGTTTAGGCAGTCAAGACTTGCTAGCATGGGCGAGATGATAGCAAATATTGCTCATCAGTGGCGTCAGCCATTAAATGAACTTAGCATTGTCCTTTTCAACCTAAAAAGTCAAAGAGATGATGAAGATAAATTTGCGCAAAGTTATGATAAGTCAAAACACATCATCAAAAATATGTCAAAAACTATAGATGACTTTAGCAATTTTTTCAACTCAAATAAGGGCAAGGACTATTTTTTGGTTAGCCAGCCGATAGAGGACTCTATCGCTATGCTTAGTGCAACACTTCAAAAAGAAAATATCGAGCTAGAGGTAAATTTAGAAGAAGAAGCTACTGTTTATGGTATAAGAAGTGAGCTTATGCAAGTCATTATAAATCTCATAGGCAACGCCAAAGATGCTCTAAAAAAAGATAAAGTTAGCCAAAAGATTATAAAAATTTCAACAAAGATTGTAAAAAATCACGAAAAAGAGTTTGTCTATATAGGCATAAGTGACAATGCCAAAGCGATTAAAAAGGAGCTAATAGACAAAATTTTTGAGCCATATTTTACTACAAAACATCAAAATATAGGAACTGGACTTGGACTTTATATGAGCAAGATGATAATAGATAGTATGAATGGCGAAATAGATATAGACAATAAAAAAAACTGCGTTACATTTATAATAAAATTACCAATAATAAAGGAGTATGGCAATGAGTAATGTTTTAAAACAGCTTTCCATTCTTGTTGTAGAGGATGAAAAAGATACTAGAGAACTTATGGTAGAGGCACTTGAAGGTGTTTTTGATAAAGTTATTGTGGCTCAAAATGGCGATGAAGGGACAAAGAAATTTAAAAAATTTAATCCAAATTTAGTAGTGACAGATATCACAATGCCAATAGTTGATGGGCTGGATATGGCAAAGGCTATTAGAGAGATTTCGCCTCAAACACCAATAATTATGCTTAGTGCATATAGCGACAAAAAGAAGCTTCTAAAGGCTATAGATGTTGGTGTTACAAAATATCTTTTAAAGCCAATAGATATTGAAGAGTTTTTAAAAGCAATAGAAGATATCGCGGTAGAGAAGATAAATAGCGCCGATCACATTAAGATTAGAGATGGACTTTATTTTAGTGAGGTTAAAAAGGTTCTTATAGAAAATGGAAAAGAGGTCCCACTTACTAAAAAAGAGCTAGCTTTTGTATCGCTGCTTACAAGTAGGATAGGGGTTATTGTTTCAATGGATGATATTAGGCAAAATATCTGGTTTGGAGAGAAGGTGACAGACGCTGCTATTAGAACTTTTATCAAAAGAGTAAGAGATAAGATAGGGCAGGACACTATTGTCAATATTTCTGGGCTTGGATATAAAATGGAAAAAGTTGATGACAATTCTTAAGCAAATTAAGCTAAAATCTAGTTTTGAAACAATATAATTACATTGTTTTTATTAACAAATTGTTTAATTATTTTAAATAGGAGGTTTCGATGCGACCTAGTAATGCGTTAAGCTATGACTATACAGTCGCCAAGTGGTTTATGTACACTACGGTACTGTTTGGTATCATCGGTATGGGTGTTGGAACACTTATAGCATTCCAACTTGCATATCCTGATCTAAACTATATTGCAGGTGAATATGGACTTTATGGTCGTCTTAGACCGCTACATACCAATGGAGTGGTTTATGGGTTTATGCTATCAGGTATCTTTTCAACCTGGTATTATGTTGGACAAAGAGTTTTAAAAGTCTCCATCAGCGAGTCTAAATTTCTTACAGTTTTATCAAGACTGCATTTTTGGCTCTACTTCATACTAATTCTTTTAGCTGTTGTTACCTTGCTTATGGGTTATACTCAGTCAAAAGAGTATTCAGAGCTTGAGTGGCCTTTGGATCTTTTAGTTGTTGTTGTTTGGGTTCTTTGGGGTGTAAATATCTTTGGACTTATAGGAATTAGAAGAGAAAAAACTCTTTATATCTCAGTTTGGTACTACATAGCAGCATTTTTGGGTGTTGCAATGCTCTATCTTTTCAACAATATGTCTGTTCCTACTACAATCCTCTCAGGTATGGGCGATTGGATGAAATCAGTTTCAATGTATGCAGGAACCAATGACGCATTAGTACAGTGGTGGTTTGGACACAATGCTGTTGCATTTGTCTTTACAGTTGCTATCATTGCACAAGTTTATTACTTTTTACCAAAAGAGAGTGGCCAACCAGTATTTTCATATAAGTTGTCATTATTTTCATTTTGGGGCTTAATGTTTTTGTATTTGTGGGCAGGCGGACACCACTTGATCTACTCTACAGTGCCTGACTGGATGCAAACAATGGGATCAGTCTTCTCAGTTGTTCTTATTCTACCTTCATGGGGTTCAGGAATCAACATCCTACTTACTATGAGAGGCGAGTGGAATCAACTAAGAGAAAATCCTCTAATCAAATTTATGATACTAGCAAGCACATTCTATATGTTCTCAACACTAGAGGGACCAATCCTTTCAATCAAATCAGTAAATGCTTTGGCACACTTTACAGATTGGATTCCAGGACACGTTCACGATGGTACTTTGGGATGGGTTGGATTTATGACAATTGCTGCAATGTATCATATGGCACCAAGAATATTCAAACGTGAACTATATTCTAAAAAACTTATGGAAGCACAATTTTGGATTCAAACTACAGGTATAGTGCTATTTTTCTCATCAATGTGGATTGCAGGTATTACTCAAGGTATGATGTGGAGAGCAGTAGATGAGTTTGGAGTTTTGGCATATTCATTTAATGATACTGTTTTAGCACTTATTCCATTCTTCTGGATTAGAGCAATCGGCGGTCTTTTATATCTTATAGGTTTCTTTATGTTTGCTTATAACTTATATAAATCAGCCGCTTCAAGCAAAGCTATCGATGCAGAACCAGCAAATGCATCACCGATGGCAGCTTAAGGTAAGGGGGTTATTATGTTTAGATGGTTAGAAAACAATCCATTCTTTTTCGCAGTAGCGGTATTTGTTGTAATTGCCTATGCAGGTATTGTTGAGATTTTACCAGACTTTGCCAATAGCGCAAGACCAATAGAGGGTAGAAAACCTTACACTGCTTTAGAGCTTGCAGGACGACAAGTTTATATAGCCAACAGCTGTAATGCATGTCACTCACAGTTGATTAGACCATTTAAGTCAGAAACTGACAGATATGGTGCTTATTCAAAAAGTGGTGAATTTGCTTATGATAGACCATTCTTATGGGGTTCAAAGAGAACCGGTCCAGATCTTATGAGAGTTGGCAAAACCAAAACTACAGATTGGCACGAACACCATATGCTAGATCCTAAAGGCACTGTACAAGGTAGTATTATGCCAGGATATAAGCACTTATTTGATAAAAATGCTGATTTAAAAACTGCTTATGCTGAGGCACTAACTGTTAAAAAAGCCTTCAACGTTCCATATGACAAACCAGGTATGCCAGCACTTGGCACTTGGGAAGAGGCAGAAAAACAGATGATGAGCGAAGCTGGCAAGGTTGTTAGTCAGATGAAAGATGAAGATGTCAAAGAGGCCTTTAAAAGAGGCGAAGTTAGACAGATAGTTGCGTTAATCGCATATTTAAATAGCTTAAAATAAGGACAAATTTATGGATGTGGATACTATTAGAATGATACAAGGCGTGGCTTTTATTGTATTAGTTATATTTTTGACCATGGTTTTGTATGCATATTGGTTTCACCTAAAGCGATCTGAAAAAGAGGGCTATAGAGATTATGAAAAATATGGCAATCTAGCGTTGGATGATAGTATTGATGATGAGCCTATAGAGCCAAGATATCCATATCCTAAAAGAGATGAAGATGCTAAAAAGGAGCTTGAAAAATGAAATTTTTAAATTTGCAAGACCATATTAACCTGCTAACCATCTTAGCTGCTATTGCGCTGTTTGTAGTTACCTTTTATGTAGTAGGAATCTACCTCAAACAGATGAAAGAGAAACAATCAGCCCAAAGCAAAGAGTTTGAGGATAGTTGGGACGGTATAGGTGAGGGAAGAAATCCACTTCCTATAGGTTGGAGTATATGCTTTGTTGCTATGATAGTTTGGGCAATTTGGTATTATTTAGTTGGTTATCCGCTAAATTCTTATTCACAAATCGGCGAGTATAACGATGAGGTAAAGGTATATAATGAGAAATTTGAGGCCAAATTTGCTAACCCAACAGAGCAAACTCTAACAGATATGGGTGAAGGTTTATATTTGGTTGAGTGTTTTATTTGCCACGGAATCAATGCTAGAGGTATCAATGGCAAAGCTGCTGACCTTACAGTGTGGGGAACAGAGCAAGGATTGATTGATAGTATTAACAAGGGATCACGTGGTTTAGGATATCCATTGGGTGAGATGACAGCAGAGCTTGTAGATAAGAGTGATGCACCAGCTGTTGCTGCATATGTCGCACAAGAGATTTCCGCTATTAAAAAGACATCACGTCCTGATCTAGTAGAGAAGGGCAAAGAGCTATTTTTGGTCTGTTCTGCATGCCATGGAGAAGATGGCAAAGGTATGGACGGAATGGCACCAGATCTTACAAAATATGGTTCTCCTGATTTTGTAGTTGATGTTTTAAATAGAGGAAAGGCTGGAAATATCGGAGAGATGCCTAGTTATACAGATGGAAGAATCTCAGATATCCAAAAAAGAGCGCTTGGTTATTACATCAAATCAATAAATAAGTAGAAAGGGGGAAGCTATGGAAAATCAAAATAGAAATGTATTTGGACTACATGGCGTAACAGGTATGCTTATAGCTACAGTTTTGCTGCTTTCTATCTTAGTGGGGCTTACTATTTGGGGAATAAAAGTTCAACAAGAGGTTGCAGATAAACCATATACTTTGCAAAATCCTCAGGATGTTCATATGAAATCAAATATGGATGTTGCAAAAAAGACTATGGTTATAAAAGAGTAGGAGAGTTATTATGGGAAATATATTAGAAAAGTCAATATTAATTGGATTAATTATTAGTGCTATAGTATGTGCATGGTCAGTTCTTACTCAAAACAACCTATTTATAGGTTAGTTATTTTGAAAAAAATAATCATGAGTGCCATTTTTGGCACTCTTTTGTCATTCTCATTTTTATTTGGTGAAAAAATCATCCTAGAAAATCAATCTGTTTTAAATGAAAAAGCGGTCAATGAGATAGAGCTTATAGGAAATGAGCTTTATGATAAAAGTGCTGTTTTTTTGGGTGTTGTAGCTATTGAGAAATTACAAAATGGAGAGTTTTTATATCAAGCTGCTAAAAAATATCGCAATATGCTAAAAAACAGAGAGTATGCATTTGTAATGATATCTAAAGAGGACAAGCAGATAGATATCTACACATCAGACAATTTTCACTATTTTGACAAAGAGCAAGTTCTTAGCCCAATGCCAAGCAAAGGGACAATTCTTCCAATTTTAACTTCAAAAAAGGGCGGAGCAAATGTCTATAGCGCCGCTATTTTCAATGGATATGCTGATATGGCTGAGCAGATAGCCAAAAATAAGGGCATTACTTTGGAACATAGCGTAGGCAATACCAATAGAAACTTCATAAATGTCATTAGATTTATCTTTTATGGCACTATTGTTTTGGTTATAGTTGCGGCAGTTTATTTTAAATTTAGAGGTAAGAGATGAGCAAGCAAGAAAAAGAGCAGAAAAAGACATTTTGGCCCTATGCTATATTGCTATCCATAATAGCAATAGCAATTGCTTGTATAGCAACGGTGATAGTGTCGCTAAACTATCCAGTTTATATGGATGATTTTTATCTAGATAGTTATGGAAATGTAGATAAAAATTATAACCAGATTCAGCTCTCTCAACAGAAATTTGATGAGAATTTTAAGTTGAAGCTTTTGGAAAATTCATTCTCCAACAAAAAAAGTATCAATCTTGAGCTAAAAATCAACTCTTTTGGCGACAAAACTATCACAAACAAAGAGCTTTTGATAACTACTCCATATAGCAGTGAGTTTGATCAAAGACCACCAGCCACGATAAAAGATGGCACTCTTAAGGTAGATCCTATAAACTTAACAAAAGTTGGAAGATATCAACTCATCTTAAAGCTAACTGATTCTGATGGCAATGTTGGATTTTTTAAATTTGAGTTTTTTGTAGGCAATGATTGATGAGACTTTTAGTCTTTTCAAACAGTAGAAAGATAAGGGCACAAAGAGAACTTTTTAGCGATGGTTTTATTCCAGAGCTTATGACTATTGGCGAGTTTTTTAAAACTCTCCTCTATCACAAAAACCTAAAAGAGTGTGATGAGATAAGTAGAATTATCTTTATGCAAGAGGCTATCAAGCAGACTCGCATAAACTCTGCCTATCTAAACATTCCAACCACTTTTTACGCCTTTTTAAAAAACAGCCATTATCTTTTTTCGTTTTTTAAAGAGCTTGGTTATATGAGAGTTAGGATAGATGATCTTAGGCTAAGCGATACTTATGCAAATTATGATGAACACCTAGATATTTTAGAGGAGCTTTTGACTAACTACAAGGCGCTTCTTAAAAAAAATGGCTTTTATGATGAGATTACGATTTGCGATGAATTTGAGATAAATAGTGAGTTTTTAGAGCAGTTTAGTCAAATTTGCTTTACAGTTGATGGAGTTTTGACGAAATTTGAGATATTGCTTCTAAAAGAGGTGGCAAAGTTTTGCAAGATCGAGTTAAATTTTGAACTAAATCATCTTCTTTTAAAAAACTTATTAGATTTTGGAGTTACAAAAACTCTACAAATTGGACTAAATTACAGGCTAAATTTAAAGACAAAAGAGATAGTAGAGATAGAGAGCCAAAAAAGCCAAAAACCACTTATCTACCTTAAACAATTCCCAAAAAGAGCAATGCAGGCCTTTTATGTTTTTGAAAAGATCTCTACCTTTATAAAAGATGGCGTTGATCCTACAAATATAGCAGTTATCTTGCCAGATGAGAGTTTTGCCACTCTTTTGAAGGAGCTAGATAGCGCCAATATGCTAAATTTTGCCATGGGTATTCCGCTAAGCTCGGCTCTTTTTGCAAGAGTGCTGCTTTGTATTAAGGAGAGCATAGATCAAGAGCTTGATATAGAGATAAAAAAAGATTATTTTAAAGAGGCTGATGAATATAGGCTAGAAGATGTTTTTTTAAACAACATAGAGCTAGATTGCAAATTTGTAGAGATGATAAGAGAGCTTTATAACAAAGAGTGCGATTATGAGAAGTTTTATGAGATTATAAACTCTTTGCTTATCCAAACTTCAAATACCAACTATCTAAAAGAGCTAAAACAAGAGCTTTATGAAATTGAGCTTTTATCTAAGAGATATAAGTTTAAGCTAGCCGATCTGATTGAGATTTTGCTTTTGAAGATAGGGAGGATAAAGATAGATCACGTAGGTGGCGGAAAGGTTAGTGTTATCGGACTTTTGGAGAGTAGAGGTATGAAATTTAGCCACCTTATCATAGTTGATTTTTGCGACAATCTCGTTCCAAAAAGAGAGATAAACGATATGTTTATAAATAGCTCTGTAAGGCAACATGCAGGGCTAATTGGTAGGCTTGATAGAGAGGAGTTGCAAAGATTTTACTATCAAAGTGCCATTTTAAACTCCAAAGTAACAGCCATCTCCTATCACACAGAAGATGGTTTAATTCCATCAAGATTTTTGCTTAGTCTAGATACGATAGATGATAAAAATTACTCTATAAATGACTATTTAGAGCTATTTAAGGGCAGTTTGAAAGCTAGAGTTTATGATGATAGTAGCGAGTTTATAATAGCTCATGATTTTTTTAAAGAGCCACTCTCTTTTAGCAGACTGAAGTGTTTTAGTGACTGCCCAAAAAAGTATGCCTACTGCTACATAAAAAATCTCTCGCCCGCCAAAACTATCTCTCTTAGTTCAATGAATGCGGGATTAATTTTGCATAAAGCATTTGAAGAGAGCTATAAATTTAACAAAAATAGTTTTGACTTTGATAAATTTAAAGAGCTCTTTAGCTCTTTGGCAAAAGACAAGCTCCCTTTGCTTGAGATAGAGCTTATCCTTAAGAAAAGTAAAGATTTGGCATCTATTTTAAAACTTCACCATGATGATGGTTGGAGTGTCTATGCAGTTGAGCAAAATATAGAGTCAGTTTTATTTGAAGGAGTTGCTCTAAAGGGACGTATTGATAGGATTGACAAAAGAGGCGATGAGTTTTTTATCATCGACTACAAGCTTGGCGATGGCAATTCTAGCTCTTTACAACTTCCATTTTACCAAGCAATTTGTGGGTTAAAAGATGTAAAAGTAGCATATCTATCTTTAAAGAGTGCCAAATTTATCGGCAGTTCCAAGAGCTTGGAGGATTTAAAAGTAGCAATTGATGAGTTGAAACAAATTTCAGGCAAAGAGTTTGAGTTTGCCCCAACCACCAACACCACAACTTGCCAATATTGCGGCTACAAAAATATCTGTAAGCAGGAAAGTTAAGATGAAAGATAGATTTTTGGCGCTTGAGGCAAGTGCAGGAAGTGGAAAGACCTTTGCCATCGCAGTTAGATATATCGAACTTTTTTTAAGCGGTGCAAATAGCTCTGAAATTTTGGCCTTGACCTTTACTAGAAAAGCAACAGCGCAGATGAAAGAGCGCATAATAGATACTTTTTTAAATTTACAAGACAAAGAGGCAGAGCAGCTAGAGTTAGCAAAGGCGCTAAATATCGACAAAGCCAAACTATCCAACCAAAAAACCAATCCTCTCATCAAGCTAAGAGATGAAAATTTAAAGAGATTTTTAAACTCAGAGATTAAGATATTTACCTTTGATGCCTTTTTCTCTTTGATACTTCGCTCTTTTGCACTTAAATTTGGGATAAATTCCAACTTTTTAACTGTTGATGACTTGAGTGATATTGTAAAAAGAGAGTTTCAAAAGGAGCTTGAAAAGGACAGAGAGGCTCTTGATGAGGTTGTTGAATATCTCTATTTTGATACAAATTTGGATAGATTTTTAATAACGCTTGAGTATTTTTATAGTCAAATGAACTTTACGAAAAAAAGTTCGCCATACCCAAATTTGGAGCATTTAAACAGAAGTTTAAAAAAGCTAGAGGGTTTTTTAAAAAATAGCATTTCAAATTTGGAGATAGAGCTATCGCAAGCCACTACAAAAACCGCCATTTCAGACCTTTCTAAGACTATCAATCAAGCATCAAAGCTAATAGATGAGCTAAAGCAAAGTCCAAAAGAGCTACTTGGTAGGCCTTTTATACAAAGAGAGACACTAAACTACTCAACATTTAAAAAGATTTATGAAGTTGATCGTTCGATAGATTCGCTAGTTGGCGAGATAAAAGAGGAGCTAAGAAGATATTTTAACGAGCTTGAAGAGTATAAGCTCTACAAACTAAGCAAAGTTTTAGATCTCTACAAAAGGGCGAAATCCAACATCTACTCAAGGCTAAACACTCTAACTTTTGGAGATCTTTCAACATTAGTTTTCAACCTCTTAAGCGATGAAGAGGTCATTAATACCATCTATTTTAGGTTAGATAGCAGGATAAATCACATCCTAATAGACGAGTTTCAAGATACGAGCGTAAAGCAATATCAAATTTTAAAGCCGCTAATTAGTGAGATTTTGGCTGGATATGGACAAAAAGGTGTTGGTAGCTTTTTTTATGTTGGCGATATAAAGCAGAGCATTTATCGTTTTCGTGATGGTAAAAAAGAGCTTTTTAACATATTGGCAAATGAGTATAAGCAGATAGAGAAGAAAAATCTTGACTACAACTATAGAAGCTATAAGGCGATTGTAAGCTTTGTAAATGCTGTTTTTAAAGACAAAATAGATGGCTACACCATTCAAAAAATCCCGCAAAATAAAGATTTTAAGGATACTTTACAAGAGGATATAGAGAAAAATAGGGCACTTTTAAAAGAGTCCAAAACCAATCCCTACTTCAATGTAGAGGGTGATGAGTATGGCTATATAAAGATTCAAGAGGTAGAAAATGCCAAAGAAAATCTCTTAAAAGAGGCTGTTGCAAAGGTAGAGTTTCTTTTAGAAAATGGCGCAAGCCCAGAGCAAATAGCGATACTTTGTTGGAAAAACAAAGAGATAGATGAACTATCAGTACTTTTAAAAGAGAAAAAAATCCCATTTAACTCAGAAAGTAGTGAGCTTTTAGTTTGTCATCCTTTGGTTTTTGCGATTTTAGAGTATGCAAGATATTTAGTTACAAAAGAGGAAATTTACAAAGAGAGCCTTAAGCGAATTACTGGCAAAACTCATAAATTTATCACTCTTGATAAGAAAAAAAGCACGATGGAAAACATCAACTACATCAGAGAGCAGCTTGGTATTGGGCTTGAGGATAGCAATGTTTTAAAACTTATAGAGATTGCTTCTGAGTATAAAGATATAAGCGAGCTTGCCTTTTCCAAAATCGCGGTCAAAAAAGATGAAAGCAAAGAAAAGGGTATCAATCTCTTGACATTTCACAAGTCAAAGGGGCTTGAGTATAACCATGTCATAATTTGTGACAAAAACTCAAGAGATACAGCCGATTTTAACGAGTTTATCTATGAGTATGATAGCCAAAATGGCTGGGAGATAAAGCTTAGAGTTTCTGGTAGAGAATTTGTAGATAACAGCTACAAAGAACTTTCGGAAAAGATTGCGCTGCTTAATAGAGAAGAGCTTTTAAATATCCTATATGTTGGCTTTACAAGGGCCAAAAAGTCACTCATCATACTAAAGTCAGACAACAGCAGCTCACTTCTTTCGTTCAAAAAGGACAAAGAGGCGCTTTTAGAGCTGGAGGATTTTGAGTTTGGTATGGTTTTGAAAGATATTATAAGCAGCAAAGAAGAGGGTGGAGCTCAAAAGAAGATTGAGTTAGCAAAGGTTGAAAGACAGAAGATAAAAGATCTCAAAGAGGAGCCACTAGATAGCAATATTCACGCCATAAACTATGGTATTGCGCTTCACTACACCTTGCAAATGAGTGGAGATTTTACAAAAGATCTCATAGAAAAAGCGGTGCAAAAGAGCAAAAGCAGATATGGTAAATTTTTGCAAGAGGATGACTTTGCCGATATAAAGAGGCGAGTTTTTTCGCTTTGTGATAACGTGAAATTTAAAGAGCTTTTAAGTGGCTCTGAAATTTACAAAGAGCGCTCTATCAAGGTAGGCGGCAAGTTTATAAGACTAGATCTACTTCTTGTAAAGGAGAGTGAAGTTATTGTTGTTGATTATAAGAGCGGACTTGGCTTTGTAGAGGCCAATCAAGAGCAAGTTAGCTTCTATAAAGAGGTTTTAGCCTCGTTTTATAAAGACAAAATAATAAAAGCCTACATCATACGACTTTTAGAAGATGAGGTAAGGATAAATTTAGTTTAAAATATACTTAAATTAAGCTATCTATAAGTATAACTTCATTACAATAACAACTTATTAAATTTATTTCAAAAAGAAGGCATAACATGACAAAAAGTATAAAATCCAGCCAAGTAGAGCGTGACTGGGTAGTTATCGATGCTACCGATAAAATCTTTGGTAGAATGCTAACTCAAATCGCTACTTTACTAAGAGGAAAACACAAACCTTGCTATACACCAAATGTAGATTGTGGCGACTATGTAGTTGTTATAAATGCTTCAAAGGCAATTTATACAGGGGCAAACAAAGGTAGCGACAAACTATATCATAGACATTCAGGCTATTTTGGAAGCGTAAAAAGTGAGAAATTTGAAGATCTTTTAAAAGACAATCCAGTAAAACTTTATAGACTTGCAGTTAGAGGAATGCTTCCAAAGACAAAGCTTGGAAAAGAGATGATTAAAAAATTAAAAGTATATGAGGGAAGTGAACATCCTCACACCGCTCAAACCAATACACAAAAAGGAAATAAATAATGGCTTCTATAGTTTATGCAACAGGTAAAAGAAAAAGAGCAGTAGCTAAGGTATGGTTGAAGCCAGGAAGTGGCAAGATCGTAGTAAATGGTAAAGATCTAAACTCATGGTTAGGCGGTCACGAGGCAGCAAAACTAAAAGTTGTCCAACCACTATTGGTAACCAAACAAGAGAGCTTAATGGACGTTGTCTCTACTACATTTGGTGGCGGCTTCAATGCACAAGCAGAAGCTTTAAGACATGGAATCTCAAGAGCACTTTCACAACTTGATAGTGACTTTAGAGCACTTTTAAAACCGCAAGGACTCTTAACTAGGGATAGTAGAGTTGTTGAGCGAAAGAAATTTGGTAGAAAGAAGGCAAGAAAGAGCCCACAATTCTCTAAGAGATAATTTTTTAAAAGGGTGGAAAATGAAAAAGAGAGTTTTTGTATTAGCTTTGTTGCTATCAGCGTTACTTTTTGGCGATGAGAGCTACTATCATTGGGAATTTACACCAACAGTTGGTGGTGTCTCTGCTAGCCCAAAGAAAGATATAAAGCAAGGAACTCTCTTTTATGGTGGAAAGATTGCCAAAAATACAGCAACCGGTGTGGTTGATCAGTTTGAATTTGGCTATGACTATATAAATTTAAAGCTAAAAGAGAGCGATGCAAAGAGCAAGCTCCATCTCTATCAGATAAATTTAATCAAAAATATAGTCGATTTTAAAGAGCGATTTAAAATTTATGGTCTTCTTGGTGGTGGTTATATTGATGTTAAAAGCGGTGCCAAATCACTCACAAATAGAGGCTTGCAATATGGCGATAGCACCGGTTTTGGTCAGTATGGCTTGGGTATGAAACTCTATATTACTAGAAATTTTGCCGCAAGATTGGAGGCAAGACATGCCATAACTGTTGAAGAGAGGCAAAATCTCTTTTTATATACATTTGGTTTGTCGCTAGATTATGGCAAAAGACACAAAACTTCTATGCTAGATATCTCAAGAAAAAATCTCAAATTCGTAGATAGTGATAAAGATGGGGTTGTTGATAGTCTTGATCTTTGCCCAGACAGTCCAAAGGGAGCTGTAGTAGATGAGTTTGGCTGCGAAAAGATAGTTAGGCTTGGATTGATTTTTAAGAAAAATAGCACAAGAATAAGTCCAAAAGAGCGGCTAGAGATCGAAAAGATTAGCAACTATCTAAAAGAAAATCCCAACTACAAAGTAGTTGTTGAGGGTCACACTGACAATACAGGTAAGCCAACTTATAACCTAAATATCTCCAAAAAAAGAGCAGATGCCGTTGCAGCTGTTTTGGTAGAGCAAGGTATCGCTAAAGAGAGAATTGCAACTATGGGTTTTGGACAAAACATTCCTATTGCTAGCAACAATAGCAAAAAAGGGCGCATAGAAAATAGACGTGTTGAGCTTAAATTTCAAAAATAACTCTTTTTTACTATGAGCCAAAAACCTACAATTCTTTTTGATCTTGACGGAACGTTGCTTGATTCGGCAGAGACTATTTTAGACGCCTTTTACTTTGCTTACAACAAATTTAATCTCCCTTTGCCAAAAGAAGATGAGATAAGGGCGCTTATTGGATATGAGCTTAAAGATATGTTTAAAAAACTAAAAGCAAAAGATGTTGAGGCGATGATTGAGAGCTACTCTTTGCGCTATAAAAGCTCCTATCTTGACAATACCTACTTTTTTAGTGGAGCAAAAGAGGCTGTTTTAGAGGCTTCTAGCTTTGCAGATATTGCAGTTGTTACTACAAAGGCGGCAAGTTCATCAAGACCAATTATGCAAAAAGCAAATCTTAGTGATAAGCTAACTGTCATCGTAGGAAGAGGCGATACAACATATCTAAAGCCCCATCCAGAACCCATTCTAAAAGCGCTCTCTCTTTTAAATAAATCAACCAAAAATGCCTTTATGGTGGGTGATACAAAGCTTGATATGCTTGCAGCAAAGGCAGCAGGAGTTGTTGCCATTGGCGTTAGGTGTGGATATGGCGATAAAGATGAGCTTGCAAAAGAGAGCGACTATCTCTTTGATGATGTAAAAGAGGCGGTTGATTTTATTAAAAAACTGAAACTGACTCTTTAAATTTATAAATACTTTACCAAATATCACAAAATTACAATTTATTTTTAAAAAATTCTCTTTTTAAAGTGCATTATTTTTATAATAATGTTTTTTAATTATAATAGTTAAAAGCTTTTGATTGAGGAGAAAAGATGAGACTAAAAACAATGAAAACCATGGATGGCAATGAGGCGGCAGCCTATGTTTCATATGCCTTTACAGAAGTTGCAGGAATTTATCCTATAACTCCAAGCTCTCCGATGGCTGACTATACAGATGTTTGGGCGAGCAAAGGCAAGAAAAATATTTTTGGAATGCCTGTAAAAGTTGTTGAGATGCAAAGTGAAGGTGGCGCGGCAGGTGTTGTTCATGGCTCACTTCAAGCCGGTGCACTTACTACTACCTACACAGCTTCACAGGGTCTTTTGCTAAAAATCCCAAATATGTATAAGATCGCTGGTCAGCTACTTCCTGGAGTGATACATGTAGCAGCTAGAAGTATCGCCGCCCAGGCCCTCTCTATCTTTGGAGATCATCAAGATATCTATGCTTGCAGGCAGACTGGCTTTGCTATATTGGCAAGTGATAGTGTTCAAGAGATTATGGATATTGGTGGCGTTGCTCATCTTAGCGCTATCAAGGGCAGAGTGCCATTTTTGCACTTTTTTGATGGTTTTAGGACAAGCCATGAGATTCAAAAGGTCGAAGTTATGGACTATAGCCACTTTGAAAGATTGCTAGATAAAGAAGCACTTAATGAGTTTAGAAACAACTCACTAAATCCAGCCAATCCAAAGACAAGAGGCACAGCACAAAACGATGATATCTACTTTCAAACTAGAGAGCTTTCTAACCGCTATTATGACGCTCTTCCTGATATTGTAGAGCGCTATTTAGATGAGATCTCTAAGATAACGGGTAGAATTTACAAACCATTTGTCTATTATGGGGACAAAGAGGCAAGCGATATTATCATTGCTATGGGTTCAGTCAATCAAACTATAGAAGAGGTTGTGGATTTTTTAAATTTACAGGGCAAAAAAGTTGGACTTATAAAGGTGAAGCTCTACAGACCTTTTAGTGTAAAACATCTTCTTAAAGTTCTTCCAGAAAGTGTCAAAAAAATAGCTGTGCTTGACCGCACAAAAGAGCCTGGAAGTATCGGCGAGCCACTCTATCTTGATATCAAAACAGCTCTTTTTGAAAAAAGAGAGCAGGTGGTAATAGTAGGTGGGCGATATGGGCTTAGCTCCAAAGATGTTGATCCATCTCAAATCATCTCAATTTTTGAAAACTTAGAGCAAAACAATCCAAAAGATCACTTTACCATTGGTATAGTAGATGATGTAACAAATAGCTCTTTACCTTTAAAAAAGCGCCTATCTTTGGGAAATGAGGGCGATATTGAGTGCCTCTTTTATGGACTTGGTGCAGATGGAACTGTTGGTGCAAATAAAAACTCAATAAAAATCATCGGCGATAAAACCTCTCTTTATGCGCAAGCCTACTTTGCATATGACTCCAAAAAATCCGGTGGCTATACAAGAAGTCATTTAAGGTTTGGAAAAAAGCCTATCCGTTCAACATATCTAGTATCAACTCCTCACTTTGTCGCCTGTTCTGTTGCTGCCTATCTTGATATTTATGATGTAATTGGTGGCATTAGAGAAAATGGAGTCTTTTTGCTTAATTCCATTTGGGATGAAGAAGAGACTGTAAAAAGGCTTCCAAATAGTGTAAAAAAGATATTGGCAAGCCGCAATATAGAGTTTTATATCATCAACGCCACTAAACTAGCCTATGATATTGGTCTTGGCAATAGAACCAACACCATCATGCAGTCGGCTTTCTTTAAGCTTGCAAACATTATCCCTTTTGATGAGGCAAAGGTTTATATGAAAGAGTTTGCTAAACAAAGTTATGCAAAAAAGGGCGATGCTATAGTCCAGATGAACTATAGAGCCATAGATGAGGGGGCAGATCGTCTTATAAAGGTTGATGTCAAAAAAGAGTGGCTAAATTTAAGCGATGAGCCGCTCTGTGATGATAAATTTGACTCCAAATTTTATAGTAGTCAAAAAGAGCAAAAATTTATAGAAAATATTGTCAAGCCAATAGATAGCGCAAGGGGCGATGAATTGCCTGTTTCTGCCTTTTTAGGCTATGAAGATGGAAGTTTTGAGCCAGGTACTACCAAGTTTGAAAAGCGCGGAGTTAGCGTAGTTGTTCCAAAGTGGATCAAAGAAAACTGTATTCAGTGCAACCAATGTGTCTTTGTCTGTCCGCATGCGGTGATTAGGTCATTTTTGCTAGATAGTGATGATGAGAAAGATTCTCCAGCAACACTCAAAGAAAGAACGCTTGAGGCAAAAGGAAGAGAGCTAAAGGGACTTAAGTATAAAATCCAAGTAAGTCCGCTTGATTGCACAGGCTGTAGGCTTTGTGAGCAAATTTGTCCTAGTAAAGAAAAGTCCCTTATAATGGTCCCACTGCAAGAGCAGTTAGATGAGGGCGAGCAAGAAAATGCCAACTATCTTTTCAATGAAGTCGGCTATAAATCAGAGCTTATAAACAAAGAGAGCGTCAAGGGTGTTGGATTTGCCAAGCCATACTTTGAGTTTCATGCAGCATGTCCAGGGTGCGGTGAGACGCCCTATATCACTCTTATTACTAGACTATTTGGCGATCATATGATAGTTGCAAATGCCACTGGCTGTAGCTCTATATATGGTGGTTCAGCACCATCTACTCCATATACAAAAGATAGCAATGGTAGAGGAGTTGCGTGGGCAAACTCTCTTTTTGAAGACAATGCAGAGTTTGGATTTGGAATGTTTATAGCCAACAAAACTATCCAAGCAAGAGTTGAAAATATCATGAAAAATAACATTGAAGAGGCGCCTAATGAGCTAAAAGAGCTTTTTAATGAGTGGCTTATAGAGAAAAATGATTTTGCCAAGTCAAAACAGATAGCCCAAAAGCTCTCATCTTTGCTTTTAAAATATCAAAATTTAGACTATGCAAAAGAGTTATTGCTTTTAAAAGAGTATCTACCAAAGAGATCACAATGGATCATAGGTGGTGATGGCTGGGCGTATGATATCGGTTTTGGCGGACTTGATCACGTTCTTGCAAGTGGTGAAAATATAAATATGTTGGTGCTTGATACAGAGGTTTATTCAAACACTGGCGGACAAAGCTCAAAAGCTTCAAGAAGTGGCTCTATAGCGCAATTTACAGCCTCTGGTAAGCCTGTTAAAAACAAAGATCTTGGCTATATGATGATGACTTATGGCAATATTTTCATAGCGCAAATTAACTCAAATGCCTCACAAGCAAACACTATAAAAGCAATAGTTGAAGCTGAAGCTTATGATGGCCCAAGTTTAATAATTGCCTACTCACCTTGCATATCTCATGGTATTAAGGGCGGACTTGCAAGCTCGATAGATCAAGCAGCGCTTGCTACAAAGTGCGGATATTGGCCAACTTATACTTATAACCCAGCACTTTTAGCCAAAGGTCAAAATCCACTAAAAATAACTTCAAAAGAGCCAGACTGGGGACTTTATGAGGAGTTTTTGTTAAATGAGGTAAGATATAATTCGCTTAAGAAATTCAATCCTGACCACGCAAAAGAGCTTTTCTTAAAAAACAGGCAAGATGCTAAGTTTAGATATAGACAGTTAAAAAGAGTTGCAGCAGCAGACTTTAGTGATGAGGTGGATGATAGCTAGTCTTTAAAAGTAGTTTAATTTTATTTAGCCACTTTAAATAGTGGCGACTTTCACTTAAATTTGACTCTAAATTTAAGTGAAAGTCCATTAAAAAGGGTGTTGTAAGAGTTATTAAATTATATGAATTTAAGCAATTTTTAGATAAAGTTTTAAGACTAAAAGAGAGGGATCGCTATGAAAGAGAAATTATTAGATCTAAATTTCACCTACTTCAAAACTCAAATATCACAAAAAGTAACACTATGAAATCACTACTAAACATTAGACCATTTGCAATTTTTGTAGCAATAATGTTTTTGAATGTTGTCGTCGATATCGGACACAAAATAACAATCCAAAACTTACTTATAAAAAGCTTTGATGGACCAAAGTTACTTTTCTTAACAGCTTTGGTAAATTTGTTGATTATTTTGCCCTATATTGGACTTTTTAGCACAAGTGGATATCTAAACGATAGGTTTTCAAGGACGAAAATTACACGATATTGCTCTGTGCTTCAGATGATTTTTATATTTTTTATAACAATCTTTTACATAAGAGGATGGTTTTACGTAGCATTTGCTACAACTTTGCTTCTTGGCATACAAAGTGCCATCTACTCACCGGCCAAATATGGACTTATTAGGCGCATAGTTGGAGCAAAAAATTTAGGTATGGCAAATGGTATAGTTCAAGCATTAACGATAATTGCCATTTTAATTAGCTCATTTTTCTTCTCTACTGTATTTGAGCAATACTACATAGGCAGCGATATTGTTTCAAATTTACAAGCAGTTTGGATAATAGGCGCTATTTTATTTGCACTTGCTTTTTTGCAAGTTCTACTCTCTTTTTTACTTCCTATTTACAACGCAGCTGCGATTGATAGCAAATTTGACAAAAATAGATACTTTAAATTTGACTACTTCAAAGAAAATATCTCCTTTGCAAAGCAGGAAAATGTAGTCTTGCTATCCATAGTTGGACTAGCTATTTTTTGGGGTATCTCGCTACTTTGCATAGTTGTTTTTCCAGCTCACTATAAGATGATTGAGTTAAGTGACAATGTTGTGGTTATACAGCTTATAACCGCACTTACAGCAGTTGGCATTGTGCTTGGCTCACTCTTTGCTGGCAATCTCTCTAAAAATCACATTGAAGTTGGACTAACTCCATTTGGAGCCATTGGTTTGGGACTTGCACTTTTGATTGTTGCACTTTCTAGCTCTATCTTTTCTATGATGTTGGCGGCATTTTTGTTTGGTTTTGCGGGTGGCATTTTTGTCGTGCCACTTGAGGCAAATATCCAATTTTTCTCTAAAGAGTCCATTATGGGGCGAGTTATTGCTAGTAGCAACTTTATACAAAATCTCTTTATGGTGGCCTTTTTGCTCTTTGCTCTATTATGCGCGAGCTTTGACATAAGCACAAGAGCGATTTTTATCATAGCTGCGATTTGCGTCTTTGTCTGTGGCTTTTATGGTATTAAGCTGTTGCCACACCTTTTTGCAAGAGTTCTTACTCTTCCATTTATAAAGCTTGGCTACAAGGTCTATGTTGATGGCGTGCAAAATATTCCTCTAAGGGGCGGAGTGCTTCTACTTGGCAATCATGTGAGTTTTATTGATTGGCTAGTGCTTCAGATAGCCTGCCCACGTCCTATAAAGTTTGCAATGCATAGAAGTTACTACTCACTTTGGTATTTAAAGTGGTTTTTAAAGTGGTTTAAAACTATTCCTATCGACGATGACGCTAGCAAAACAGGAGTTAAGAAAATAAGAGAGTATCTACAAAATGGCGAAGTTGTAGCACTCTTTCCAGAGGGTCATCTTAGCTACAATGGCCAAGTAGATGAGTTTATGGAAGGTTTTGAAGTTA
Source organism: uncultured Campylobacter sp. (assembly GCF_947255105.1). GTDB lineage: Bacteria > Campylobacterota > Campylobacteria > Campylobacterales > Campylobacteraceae > Campylobacter_B. The sequence continues at coordinate 101,156 of NZ_CAMYFP010000004.1, read as the reverse complement.
GCCTAAAGGATAGTGGAGCTTTTGTTGTGCCATTTTATATAAGTGGGCTTTGGGGCTCTACATTTTCAAGAGCCAATACCAAAAGCAAAAGTGTCTTTTATACACGTCGCCAAATCGGAGTTAATTTTGGAAAGGCTATGAGCGATAGCGCAACTGCTAAAGATGTCAAAAAAGAGGTAGTTGCCCTCTCATTTTTTGCCTTTGAAGAGGAGCTAAGAAATACAGCTCCATTGCAATACAACTGGCTAAAAACAGTTAAGAGAAATCCATTTAGAAATTTAATAGCCGACACAACAGGACTTGAGCTAAATGGTATCAAGTTTCTAACACTTATGCTTGTCTTTTTGAAAAAGATAGATCTTGGTGGCGACAAAAATATAGGATTGCTTTTGCCAAGCTCTGTTATGGGAAGCGCTATGAATCTTTTGGTGCTTATAAAGGGCAGAGTTGGCGTAAATTTGAACTACACCTTAAGCGAAGAAAATCTCATAAATTGCGTTGAGATGGCTGGTATAAAAAAGGTCATTAGCTCTAAGAAATTTGTAGAAAAGCTAAAAGATAGAGGCTTTTATCTTGAGCGAAGTATAGGCGAGAAGTTTATCTATCTAGAAGACATTGGCGCCACAGTTACAAAAAACGATAGAAAAATGGCATTTTTAAAGGCGCTCTTTTTTCCAAAGGCGCTCATTAAAGCTCTTTATTTTGAAAAAACTAGCATAAATGATGAGGCTTGCATACTCTTTAGTAGTGGAAGTGAGAGCTTGCCAAAGGGCGTTATACTAACTCACAAAAACATCATGGCAAATATACTTCAAATTTACACCCTTTTAAATAGCGATGACAAAGAGGTCATACTTGCCAACTTGCCGACCTTCCACTGCTTTGGGCTAACAGTTTCTGCCTATTTGCCACTTTCAACAGGGATTAAAAGCGTGCATGTGCCAGATCCAACAGATGGTTATATGGTAGGTTTGATGAGTGCAAAACATAGAGCAACAGTGATGTTTGGAACCTCTACTTTTTATAGACTTTATACAAAAAACAGAAAGGTAAACTCACTTATGTTTAGTAATATTCGTGTAGCCATCTCTGGCGCTGAAAAGCTAAATTTAAATGTAAGAACCGAGTTTAAGATGAAGTTTGGAGTAGATATCTATGAGGGCTATGGCACCACTGAGACAACACCTGTAATTAGCGTAAATACGCCAAACATATTAGAGCCTGACAACTACAAAGAGTTAGTCTTTTCAAAACTTGGAAGTGTTGGCTTGCCGCTTCCTTTTACCATAGTAAAAATTGTCGATGAAGAGAGCTTAGAAGAGCTAAAAACTGGCGAAGAGGGACTTATACTAATAGGCGGCGCGCAAGTTATGAAGGGATACTACAAAGATGAAAAAAGAACGGCTAAAGTCTTGGTTAATATTGATGGTGTTACCTACTATAAAACAGGCGATATAGGTTATATAGATAAAGATGGCTTTTTGTTTATCACAGATAGAGTTTCACGCTTTGCAAAGGTTGGTGGTGAGATGATAAGTCTTGGTTTGATAGAGAGCAAAATCAATGAGCTTTTAGATCAAGATGAGATTATTGCTATCACAAATGTGCCTGATGAGAAAAAAGGCGAGAGTATAGTGCTTTTTTATGTTGGAAACAAGGATAAAATAGAGCTTAATGACCTACTAGATAAAAGCCAACTTCCACCTATCATGAGACCATCAAAGATACATTTGGTAGAGAGCATTCCAACTTTAGGAAGTGGCAAAACAGATCTTGGCGCTACTAAAAAACTTGCACTCGAGTTAGAAGAGAGATGATTAAATTTGATTTATAAAAAGAGTGTAAAATCTCCTCTATTTTAAAATTTGGGAGAAAAATTGCTAAGAAAAGTTTTATTTATTTTAATAAGTGCAACTGCTCTATTTTGTGAGCCGCTTTCTCTAGATGAGGCATTTAAGTTAAAAGCTAGCACGAATGATGAGGCAGTTGTCTTTAAATTTCAAACTGATAGTAGTGTCTATCTATATAAAAAAGATCTTAAATTTAGCATAGATGGCGCCGATATTACAGCTTTTTTAAACTTTCCAGAGCCAAAGTTAAAAGATAGTTTTGAAATTTACAAAGGCGAGCTAGCTATAGAAATTCCTTTTGGAGTGCTACTTTCATCTAAAAACTATGCAGAAAAGGCGCTAGATAGGTTTAATATCGAAGTTTTTTTTAGCGGCTGTGCGGATGATGGATTTTGTTATGAGCCACAAAAAATCTCTTTTAAATTTATAAAAAGTGGCGATAGCTATGAGATTAGTAGCCAAAAAATCAATCCTAAAAAAACCTCTGTAGAAAATGAGATAGAGGAGAGTTTTTTTAGTAAAAGCACTCTTTGGCTTATTCTCTCGTTTTTTGGATATGGACTTTTTCTTTCACTCACTCCTTGCACGCTTCCAATGATCCCAATAGTCTCTTCCATCATTCTTTCAAACAAAAAGAACCCACAAAGCAGTGGCTTTTTGCTTAGTTTTATCTATGTTTTGGGTCTCGCTTTTGTCTATGCAATAGCTGGTGTTGGAGCGGCTATGTTGGGTGCTAGCGTGCAAGCCTATCTTCAAACTCCATTTGTAATAGTGCTTTTTGCTCTCTTTTTTGTTTTGCTTAGTTTATCGATGTTTGGGCTTTTTGAGATAAAGATGCCAAGTTTTATCACCAATTTTTCTAACAAAAAACTCTCTCAAAAAAATAGCGCAAATTTGGCAGCTATTTTTATAACAGGAGCGCTTAGTGCCTTGGTTGTTGGTCCTTGTATCGCACCACCACTTGCAGGTGCACTTCTATATATCGCTAGTAGCAAAGATATTTTACTTGGTGGAGCCGCTCTTTTTGTCCTTGGTATCGGTAGTGGAGTTCCGCTTTTGATTTTGGGTTTTGGAAGTGATAAGTTATTGCCAAAACCTGGATTTTGGATGAATGAGGTGAGCCGTTTTTTTGGCTTTTTGCTGCTTTTTATGGCCATTTGGATTTTGGGCAGAGTTATTGAGGGTAATATAACTTTACTTTTATACTCTATCGTTGGATTTGTGATGGTTGGTGCTCTTGGCTTTTTTGAAGCAAAGCAAGAGAGTCTTTATAGTGGCATAAAAAAGGGCTTTTTATTTTTTGTATTGACCTATAGCGTGATTTTGCTAGTTAGCTTTGCAAGTGGAGGCAAGGATGCATTAAGGCCACTTGATAAGTTTAGCGCCACTCAAAGCGATATTATTATAAAAAGAGAGATTTCAACTCTTACAGAGCTAGAGAAGTTGGTAAAAAGCGCCAAAAGAGCTGTTGTTGTTGATTTTTGGGCTAGCTGGTGCGTGGAGTGTGGGAAGCTTGATAGACTTTTTTTAGATAGCGAGATACAGAGCTTGCTAGATGAGTTTATCTTTGTAAAGGTTGATGTAACGCATATGGATAGCAACGACAAAGAGCTTATGGCCAAATTTAAGATATTTGGTCCACCAGCACTTATATTTTATAAAAATGGCGTTGAGCAAAAAGAGCTTCAAACTATAAATCCAGATAAAGATGAGCTAATTAGGATACTAAAGAGTTTAAAATAGACCTTAAGTTATGAAATTTATAACTTAAGGTTTTAAAAGTTTGGCTAGAAGTTATTTTTAAGGTTTTTGCACCAGTTTTTTACTCTCTCTTGCCATTTTGTGTCGCCTTTAAAATCCACACAAAGACCTATAAATTTGCCGTTTATAAAGGCAGATGAGAGTTTAAATTTGTATCCATCAGTTTCTGTTTGTCCAACTAGACTAGCCCCTTTTATCTTTGGCAAAAAATCAACCATAGCGCTACAAAAGCTATCTCCATGTCGTTCTTGATTGCCAACTCCTACAAGTGCTACAGTTTTGTCTTTGAAATTAACTTCGCTTAGTGTTGCAATCTTGCTCTTCCACTCATCACTTAACTCGCCAAAGCCATAGCTTGAAGTGGCAAAGATAACTTTATCAAAAGATGCAATTTTCTTAGATAGCTCCTCTTTTGATAGCTCTTTTATATCAAAAAGCTCTATTTTTAACTCTTTTGATATTAGATCGCAAACTTCTTTTGTTGCTCCGCTTTTTGTTGCAAAAAATAATGCCTCTTTTTTCATAACCTTCCTTTAAGTAAGAGCATCCAAAGATGCTCTGTTTTTAGTGAGTGATAGTTGGGTCTAGCTTGCTTTTTCTAAAGATGTAGCAAACTACCATGGCGATAAGTGCTGGTATCACCCAACCAAGCCCGCCGCTATAAAATGGCAAAAAGGCAAAAAGATCTGCAACTAAAGGAATCTTTAGTCCAAAGCTATATTGCAATGTATGAATAACACTTATTATTAGTGTGACATAGGCTGTGACGTTATAGATTACTTTGTCTGACTTGATGATACCATTTACCAAAGATAATACGATAAAGACAAGTGAAATAGGGTAGATGACACCAAGGATTGGAACTCCATATTGAATTATCTGTGTAAGTCCGGCATTTGCTATGATAGAGCTTATAACGCACCAGATAATTACCCATGAGCGATATTTTATCGATGTAAGACTAGCAAAATACTCACTAGCTGCAGATATTAGTCCAACAGTTGTAGTTAAGCAGGCAAGTCCTATTGTGGTGCCTAAAACTATATTGCCAAAAGAGCCAAAGAGATGATTTGTAACATTCGCCAAAATTTCAGCACCATTTTGTGGAGCCATAAAAATTGTCGCACCACTTTGATATACAGCTGCCAATTCACTTTTTAGAAGCTCGGCATTGTTTAGGACGTCAGGCATATTGTAAAGCGCCAAAAGATGTGGATTGCTACCCTCTAAGATGTAAAGTTTAGTTCCATTTTCAAAGACTTTAATCATCTCATCTAAGTTGCCACTAAATTTAAAAAGACCAAAGCTATGCATTCCTACATAAGCTAGCATAAGATAGATGGCGGCTAGGATTATTCCAGCTAAAACGCCAGCTCCTATTGTGTATTTTACAACTGAGCGCTCATCTTCTACGCCTATCTTTCTAAAGGCAAGTAAAACCACTAGTCCAAAGCTAAGAGAGGCAAGTGCGTCCATTGTTTGATAACCCTCTAAAACACCTTTTATAATAGGCGCTGTTTCATATCCAGCAATTGGCTCTAAAACTGCACCTTCATGCATAGGATTGATAAAGGCTGCTATAAATAAAACTGTTATTAAGATAAGTAGTAGCGGAGTTAGGATTTTGCCAAGCGCTTCTATTATTCTTGTTAAATTTTGGCACAAAAAGTAGTTGATGATAAAATAGACTATCGAATAGATAAAAAGTGGCATCCAACTAATTTGCAAATCTGTTTCTAAAAAAGGCTTGATAGTAAGCTCAAATGGCATGTTACCAGCTCTTGGTATGGCAAAAAGTGGTCCGATGATGAGCAACAAAGCTACGCTGTGAATGATTGCAAAGCGGTGAGATACTCTACTTGCAAGGTTATAAAGTCCGTTAGCTTTAGCAAATGCTGCAATTCCAAGGACTGGAAAAAGCACAGCTGTTAGACAAAATGCAAAAATTGCAATATGTGTTGAAGATCCTGCTTGCGAACCCAAAAATGGCGGGAATATGAAGTTGCCCGCTCCAAAAAACATAGAAAAAAGCATAAGTGCGATAGCAATAAAAGCTCGTTTGGATATATGCGACATAATTAACCTTATAAATTTATTAGAAGATTTCATTATAATTTAATTGTAATAAAAATTTCTTTAATTGATAATTTTTAGGACAAAACAGCTCATTTTTTTACAATATGTTACATTAAGCACTTTTTTAAGATATTTTTATCTCTACTTAGTTACAATCAATGGTTAAATTTAGACTTTCAAATTTGGAATGTTATGAAAAAGATATTTAGAGAGTATGACATAAGAGGCATTTTTCAAAAGGAGCTAACTAGCGACTCTGTAAAGGCGATAGGCGTTGCTTTGGGTGAAGTTTTTAGACAAAAAAAGATAAAAAAAGTAAGTGTTGGATATGACGCTAGACTTTCTTGCAAAGTGATAAAAGAGTGGCTTTTTAGCGGCCTAAACAGGATGGGAGTTGAAATTTATGATATAGGCTTGCTTCCAACCCCTGTTGGCTACTATAGTGTCTTTAGTGAAGTTTTTGATGCAAATATTATGATAACAGGCTCTCACAATCCAAAGGATTATAGTGGATTTAAGATTACAATAGGCAAAGAGAGTTTTTTTGGCACAGAGCTCTATAAACTTGGCGATAGAGTTTGTGAGATCTTGCAAGACAAAATGGAGATAGAGGACGATTTTAGGGCAAGTAGTTATGATGTAAAGAGTAGATATGTTGATTTTTTTAGAAAAAATTTCACTCATCTTAAAAATTGCGATATAAAGATGGTTGCAGACTGTGCTAATGGCGCTATGGGAGCTGTTCTTAGAGATGTTTGTGATGCGCTTTGCTTTAAAAATGTAGATATTCTTTACGAAAAACCAGACGGCAACTTTCCAAACCACCATCCAGATCCAACAGTTAGAAAAAATTTAAAAGATTTGCAACTACGTCTAAAAGAGCTTGGGGCAAAGATTGGCTTTGGCTTTGATGGAGATGGCGATAGAGTGGTAGTTGTCACTCCAAAAGGGGTGATAAATTGTGACTATTTAGCCTATCTTTTTGCATTAAATATCACAAATCCAAAAGTAGTTGGAGATGTCAAATGCTCTATAAATATGTATAACCAAATAGACAAATTTGGGACAACCTATATGGCAAAAACAGGGCATAGCAACATAAAAAAGGCGATACAAGAGCTAGGAGCAAATCTTGGCGCCGAGCTTAGCGGACATCTTTTTTTTGCAGATAGATATTTTGGTTTTGATGATGGTCTCTATGCGATGATAAGGGCTGTTGAGCTGCTTAATAGGGGCTTTGATTTTGATGAGATTCTTAGCAGCCTACCAACTCTTTTTAGCACGGATGAGATTAAGATAGAGAGTTATGATGAGACGAAATTTAGAGTTATTGAGGAGCTAAAAAAAGTGCTTGAAAAAGATGGTCTTAAATTTCAAAAGATAGAAAAACTCATAACAATAGATGGCGTTAGAGTAAATTTCAAAGATGGTTGGGCGCTAGTTAGGGCCTCAAATACAACACCTACTTTAGTTACTAGATATGAGGGTGTAAGCAAAGATTTTATAGATAGGGCGAGACGCGAGTTTGAAGAACTTATAAAAAAGATAGAAGATCGCTTAGAGAGGGAGAGAAGATGAAGGTCACAATCACACAAAATGATATTGTAAATTTGAAAATATTTATGCTAACAAAGAGTATGAATGCCAAGAAACAGCGCCTAGTTAGCTTTTATGCTATTCCGCTTGAGTTTTTTATAGTGGGAATTTTTATAGATGGGATCTTTAAACTAGTACCACTTGCAACTTTAGTCTCTTTAGCACTTGCTTTGTTGTGGCTCTTTTTTTACCCAAAGCTCTATTTTAAATTTGTAAATAAACATATAGAGCAGGCAAGGCAGATAGAGCCAAGTAGCATTGAGATGAACTTAGAGGTAAATGATAGCTTTATCTCATTTTCTGATGGAAAACCTCACGAGAGCGAGAAGTTTCCAATAGCCAACTTAAGGCATCTTGCAAAGAGCCAAGAGAACTATTTTGTAGGATTTAAACCAGGTATTTATATAGTTTTGCCTCAAAATCCGCAAACTAAAGAGGTAGTTGAAAATCTGAGCCGCCAATACAGACGCGACATTGAGTCTGTTGATATCAACTAAATTTAGTTGATATTTTTGCTAGCGCCGATATTTATGCCGCCTATATTTTGACTAACTCCTAAATTTACTCCGCCGCCTCCTAGTCCCATACCGACAAAGATGGAGGGCGCGCTACTTTTAGAGGCACAACCACCAAGAGCAAAAACCAACACGATGACTAAGACAACTCTTTTCATAACAAACCTTTAAATTTCTATCTCATTGCCAATTTTTTCATAGAGGTCGTGATAGTAGATAACAAATTCTCTGACATCTTTGTCATTTGGCAGATAGATATCGCCCACTTTTGTGCAAAACTTTCTAAGAAATTCCCAAGCATCAATCTTTTCGTGATATATTTTTGCCAGTAAAAGATAGTTAGCAAGCGCTAGTTTTTTGAAGTTTTCATAACCTCTTAAGGTAAAATCAACCTTTAGCTTTTTGCCATCAAATGTCAATACCTTGGCTCTAAAAAGAAGGGTTAAGTGGATAAGTCCCTCGCAGTAATAGGCCCTTACTTCATCTACTTTTTGCCAAGCAATCAGCCCAACACTTCGCCTAACAACATCATCCAAAATTGCTAGTCTAAACTCTCTATCTTCATTGAAAAAGAAGTTCACAAGTCCGCCAGTAGTGGCTTTATACTCCTCTATATACTTAAAAACACCACTCTCACTCATCTTAAACTCGCTCTCTTCATCGATAAAAAGCAGATGTCCAAACTCATGTCCAATTGTCGTTATTTCATAGACTTTTTTCCAGATATCGGCTCTATTTTGAAGGATATCTCTTCCAAATTTAAGATAACTAGGCTCAAAAATCTCACTTGAAATCCTCATATATGGTCTACTTTTTGCACTTTCATAGACATAATTTATAAAAGCAAAGATTTTTTTGCCACTATTTGCACTTACAAACTCATCATTTGGAACAACTTGCGCACTAAAAAGCCCATTTAAATCCGCCCCATAAAAGAGCATTGGCGTAGAGATGAAAACTTGAGTTTTATCGATGTTTGAGCAGACCATTGAGTGCATTATTTTGTTTGTGCCATCTATCTTTTTATAGACTCTATCAAAGCTATTTTTTATCTCTTTTTTAAATTTGAGCTCATCAAAATGACTTAACTCCTCAACTCTTAAATCCCACTCAAAGGCAACAGAGCGAGTATAGTTATCTTCATAATATTCAAGTGGATGACCAACTTGCAAAGCTCCCTTTATCTCCATCCACGCCATCTCTGCCTCTCTCCAAGCAGCGATTATTGATGAGTTGTCTGTCTGTCCAAAGGCGGCTTTTAGGCTTTTGAAGTATTGGATATAGGCCCTTTCTTCTCTTGTTGTTGCAATCGGTGTTAGTTTTTCTATGAGTTCTTTAAAACTCTCATCTAGCCTTTTAAACTCCTCTTTAAAAAAGAGCGCATATGGAACCATAGTTGGCTTTTCGCCTAGTTTTGCCACGCCATAACTTCTATCACAAATCTCTCCGTGAGGTGTTTTTTGATAGAGCTTATTCTCTTTTATGAAAAAATAGGGATCGCTCATTGAGCTAAATTGGGCTCTATTTTGCTCTATTTGCGCTAGCCATTTTGGATGAATTTCATTCATAATTAGACCTATTTTATGGATGCCTTCTAACAAAATAGTCATAAATTCATCTAAAAGTCTTTCATCTTTTATCTTTTTTAGTAGCACCTCAAATCTTTTTTCATATATTTTTGCTACAAATTTATAAAGATCGGCGCGTATAACTTTTATCTTTTCATCATCTTGGTTTAGCTTTTTAAGCTCAGCGATAACTGGATCTTCTTTAAGTTCTACTATGCGCTTGATAACAGCGGTTATTTGGCCACTCTCACCGCTAAATTTACAGATATCTAACGCCTCTTTTATAACCTTGCTATCTCTTTGTTGATAAAGAGTGCTTAGCTCCTTTTTGTCTTCTTTTATCAGTGTTAAAACTTGCTTTAAATTGTTCATATTTTTCCTTTGAATAGATGTGAAATTATATCTTTTTTTGTAAATTTGGAGCTTATAAATTTTGCTAAAGTGGCTTTTTTATCTGAAATTTAAGCAGTTAAATTTCAATATTTTAGATAAAGAGTATCAACTTATCAAAGTTTAAGTTAGTATAGCTATAATAATGATTATCATATTAGAATAATTAAACAAAACAAAAGGATAAAAGATGTCTGTACTTGTAGTAGGCGCCGATGAGATAACTCCAATCAAGGCAGTTTTGTCTGATCTTGGTGCTAGAAAAATAGAGCACTGGGATGCAAGAAGCGAAAACAGAGTAAATAGAAAAAGCATTCCACTTGATGTTGATTGTGTTGTGATGCTAACGTCATTTTTAAATCACAACACAATGAAAAAGATCAAAAACGAGACAAAAAAGCGCAATATTCCGCTAGTTTGTGCAAAGCGAAGTGTAAGTTGTGTTTTTTGTGAGTATTGCAAGGTCTTTGGCTTGGACAAAGAGTTTTCTTGTAACAAATAAATTGTAAGGCAAGTTGTGTTTTTTGGCTTTGATAGCGATGGGGATTTTGTTCCAACTCTCTTTAGAAACAGAGATAAAGAGTTGGTTTTCTACACTTTCTTGGTCCAATACAATATCGCGGTGGCACAAAACTACCGCATTCCTTATCGCTACATCAAGAGATCAAACTCCATAAAAGAGCTCTTTTTAAACTATATAGAAGATCTTTTAAAACCAAAACCTCTTAAATTTCAAAGAGCAAAAACTCTATGCATAGAGTCAAATTTAGCTATAAGTTACTACAAAAATGGTGGCAAAAAACCTTTGATAGGAGAGCCAAGACTTAAAGTTGCAAAGCTAATTTGGACTATTTTTTTAAGAGAGTCTTTTGGGATCTGTTTTAGTGCAGAGGAGCTCTTTTTTGACTATGTATTTAAAAAGGTCACAACTTGTAACAAAAGCAGAGAGATTGTGGTAGAAGATGACTGTATCTATATCACCAAAGAGGACAATTCAAGGCTTGGACTTTTGGTTTGTATGGATAAATTTAGACTAAAAGAGTTAAATATCAAGGCAAAAATTCAAAAAGCCTTTTTGTTAAGTGATGAAAAGACAGAAATTTATCTACTTTTTCCAAAACAACAGGGACTTTGTAGATATCTTTGCATAAAAGAGGACAACTCAATTGATGCAAAAAGTATCAAAATAGTTCCATATTCAATAAATAATAGATTAGTAAAAGGAAGATTATGACTTTAGCAATAGTTTATGGTAGTTCAATGGGCAATACAGAAGATGCAGCAAAGATGATAGGTGATGAGTTGGGGCTAGATGCCGACATTATAGATGTAGCAAAGGCAGATCCAGAAAAACTCAATAGCTATGATGGGCTAATTTGCGGGACTTCAACATGGGGATGTGGTGATATGCAGGATGATTGGGATGGCTTTGACTTTGATGGGTTAAATTTAGCTAACAAAACTGTAGCTGTTTTTGGACTTGGCGATTCACAGGGTTATGGTCACGAATTTTGCGATGGTATGGGACTTTTGTATGAGCTTTTGAAAAAGAGTGGTGCAAAGATGATAGGCGAGTGCTCAACTGATGGATATAATTTTGATGAGAGCCACGCTATCAATAAAGAGGGCAAATTTGTAGGACTTGCGCTTGATGCGGACAATGAGGATGAGCTAAGCAAAGAGCGTATCAAAAAATGGGTTAGCTCCATAAAAGAGAGCTTTATCTAGTCTCTTTTCCATAGGATTTTTTTGCCAAAGCCAAGCTTGTTGTCTGTCATTTTTATCTCATTTAGGTAAAAACTCCAGTAGTTTGGCTTTAGCACTCTTGCGTATGGATAGCTCTTTAGATAGATTTCTTTTTCACTCTCTAGCGCCTCTTTGACAACTCCTTTTAACTGCAATCCTCTTATGATGGCTACATTTTTGGTCTGTAGCGCCACTATTCCAGACATGAGTGGATTTTTTAGGGCAATTTGCATATGGGCGCTGTTGATATCGCTTGCAAAAACTAGGCAGTTTGCATCGCTACTATAGCTATAAAAGGCGCTAAAACTATGTGGTTCGTTGTTGCTACAAACTGTTAGTGCAACTATGTGATTTTGTCTTAAGAAATTTATCATCTTTTCATCCATAAAAATCCTTTTTTAAGAGCTTTTGATGACATTTTGGCTTCTATTTTTTGATTTAGATTATATGAAAATTATCTAAAAAAAGCTATAATCTTGCAATTTTTTAGATAAATTTAGAGATTTTTGGAGAGAAGATGACAAATTTTAAAAAAACAGTCATATTTGTTGGATTGGGACTTTTTGTTTTTTTTGTTGCAAGAGCTTGGCTTTTTGTAGAGTATTATTCATACTTTAAAGAGCTTAGTTTTGGCGAGGTTTTGGTTGGTTTTATACATGGAATTAGATTTGATTTAAATATCCTTTTTACATTTTTATCTCCTATGATATTGCTCTTAAATTTACCTTTCAAATTTACTCAAAATAGAGCCTATCAGGCCATTTCTTTTATCTTTGGCTTTGTGATTTTGTCTGTTATGGCGGGAATTCTTTTTGGGGATGTTGCTTATTTTGATGAGTGCAAACGTCATATGGGCAATGAGATGTTTATGCTTGGTGCTGATAAGTCTTTTATAGTTGAGATGATTCCGCTCTATTTTTATCATAGTTTGGCAGCTATTTTTATGATGATAGTGGTTGGATTTATGGGCTATCTTCTTTATAAGGCGCCAACTATTGCCTCCAAACATCCGATATATCTGCTTTTGCTTTTGATAGTTGTTAGTTTTGCTGCAATAAGAGGTTCATTTGCCTCAAAGCCAATCACAATCGCAAATGCCTTTATAGGCACCAACACAAAGCAAGGAACACTTAGTTTAAATGGCGCTTTTACCACCTTTATCAACTACAAAAGATTGAGTAAGACAAATTTAAACTACTACGAGCTTCCAAAAGCTTTGGAAAATTTGGGCTTAGAAAACAGCAAATATCCACTACTTCAACAATACAACGCAAAAAAAAGCGGCTTAAATGTCGTGCTTATCCTTTTTGAGGGCTGGAATATTGATTTTGTTGGGGCATATGGCTCAAAAGATGGACTAACTCCTAATTTTGATGAGATTGCTAAAAACTCTATGAAATTTAACAACTTTTTTGCTTGCGGACAGCGCAGTATTGAGGGTATTCAGTGCTCTATGACGGGCATTTTAGGAGTTCCTGGCAATCTTTTTGTAGGCTTTGGTTTGGAAAACTCAAATTTACCACGTCTTGGAGCGATGCTTAAAAAGCACAACTACAGCACCATTGTTGGGCAAACTAGCAATAGAAGCTCTTATTATGTTGATTCTATATTTAGGACTCTTGGCTTTGGTGAGTTTTTTGGCAAAGAGGATATGAAGATATTGCTTGAGTATCCTGTTATGGAGTTTCCAAAGTTTGGTTGGGATTATGAGGGATTTGATATGCTTTTTCAAAAGATTAATAACCGCAAAGAGAAAAACTTCTTTGGCTTTTTATTTACAGGAACGACGCATATACCATATCCTAGACTTCCAAAGCAGTTTGAGAAATTTAACTATGACGGAGAAAGCGGCGTAAATAGTTATAAAAATACTATAAACTATGCTGATTGGGCGCTTGGCGAGTTTATGAAACGTGCAAAAGAGCAGAGTTGGTTTGATGATACTGTCTTTATAATCACAGCCGATCACACAGTTAGAGTCTCTGGCGATAGCTACTATAAGGACTTTTATCACACTCCATTCTTGATCTATTCGCCAAAACATCTAAAAGCGCAAGAGGTTGATAAATATGCCTCACAACTAAATATCATGCCAACTATTGTGGATTTGCTTGGATTTGATGAGCCATTTTATGCTCTTTATCCCTCTATTTTTGATGATAAATCTCTAGAACCAACAACTCACGCAGGCGATGACTCTTTTGGGATAATTAGCAAAGATGGCTATGTTCATAGAACTTATGAAAGAGTGATTTCTAGCGACTTAAATGGCTCTTTAAAAGATGAGCAAAATGACAAGCTCTTTAGTATCGCAAGTTTGTTTTATAGATTGGTGTTGGAAAATAGGGTTGCACCGTAGTAGGCTTTGAAATTTAAGTTATAATTGATAGAAACAAGGGGTTAAGATGAGAGATATTGAGCTTATAAAAGAGATGCTTTTAATGCAGCAAAAACTAAACGATGATACCAACTCAAAGGGTTGGGAAGATGGCTATAACAGCCTTGGCAAGCTAATAAACTGGAAGAGATGCATCTATATGGAGTGTGCTGAGCTTGTTGACAATTTTGCATGGAAGCACTGGAAAGATGTAAAAAAACCAACTGATTATGAAAATGTAAGAATTGAGCTTGTAGATATTTGGCACTTTATATTGAGTTATGCATTGGAGCAGGCCTACAGCAAGGATATCGATATCGAAACTCTTAGCAAAGAGATAGCCTGCTCTCATGGTTTTGTTAAGTTTTGTAATGAGCCATTTAGCCCAAAAGAGCACTCCATGTATGAGGTGATAAACGATATTGAGGTTATTATCCATGGTTGTAGCGGTTCTAAATTTGAACTAAACGATCTTTTGACAGCCTTTTTTAGAGTTGCTTGGAAGTGCGGAATGAGCTTTGATAATCTTTATAAAATTTATATAGGCAAAAATATCTTAAATAAATTTCGTCAAGATCACGGCTATAAAGAGGGAAGTTATAAAAAGATGTGGAATGGCAAAGAGGACAACGAAATCCTTGCAAAGTTCCTTGATAGCGATAAAATCTCTAGTGGGGATCTATATAAAAAGCTAGAGGAGTTTTATAAAACGCTTGGTTAGCCACTATTTTGTCTTTGTCATGGTTGGCTAAGGGCTATTTTGTCTATTTACTAGCTGTTTATTAAGATAAGTTAGACTCACCCATTTAATAAAATAGAATTTTAAGGTAAAATCACAATGAAAAAAATCTCATCACTAAATTTCATACTGCTTTTTGCACTCTATCTTTTGGTAGTTAATTTTATGTTTTTCAACAGAGTTTATACATTTTTGCCAGATATAGAGAAATTTAAGATTGCGCCACTTATTTTGGCGGGTTTGTCAATCTGTCTTTTAATTTTGTCACTTTTATTTGTCAAGTTTCTAACAAAACCGCTTAGTATTTTGATAGCTTTTATTAGTGGAGTGTGCGGCTATTTTATGTATGCTTACGGAATTGTTGTAGATACTGAGATGATTGCAAATGCCGCTCAAACAGATGCTTTGGAGGTTAAAAATCTCTTAAATATTAAATTTTTCATCTGGCTCTTTTTCTTTGCTATTTTGCCAACTATTTTTATTGTAAAAATTAAAATTGAATATTTTTCACTTCTAAAAGAGCTAAAATTAAGGGCTATTTTGATAGCGTTTGCTTTAGTGTCGTTTGGCGCCGTCTATGCTACTTTTAGCAAAACCTACATCCCACTTTTTAGAAAACATGCCGACAATATTCGTCCCTATACATTGCCATTTTATCCCATCTACTCTGCTGTTTTGTTTGCAACGGATTCGTTAAAAACTCCGCCACATTTTGTCTCTTTTAAAAACAATGTCCTAAAAGACAAAGAGCAAAACTCACTTCTTGTTTTTATTATAGGCGAAACTCAAAGAAGTGCCAACTATTCGCTAAATGGCTATAGTAAAAATGAGACAAATTTATATACAAAAAATATAGAAAATCTTGTAAGTTTTACCACATTTTACTCATGCGGAACCAACACAGCAGTCTCTCTTCCTTGCATGCTTAGCGACTTAGACCGCAAAAGATTTAGTAGAGGCGAAGCGAAATTTAGACAAAATTTAATTCAAATTTTAATGGAAGCTGGCGTTGATGTCTATTGGTTTGGCAACAATAGTGGTGGTTGCAAGGGAGTTTGCGACGATCTTGATGAGAGTCACAAAGTAGAGTTAAAAGCTAGAGGAATGGATAGGGAGATTTTTAATTTGGCAAAAGATGTTAAGGTTAAAGAGCGCCCAACTGCGATATTTTTACATATTCAAGGAAGTCATGGTCCTGCATATTTTAAAGATTATGAAGTTGCCAAATTTAAACCTACTTGCGACACAGCTGATTTGAGTAGTTGCACAACCGATCAAATTGTAAATACCTATGACAACTCTATTTTATATCAAGATGAACTTCAAAGTGATCTCATAGCACATCTAAAGAGTTTTGGTGATGATAAAAAGATATTTTTCCTTTTTGTGAGCGACCATGGTGAGAGCCTAGGCGAGAATGGACTCTATCTTCACTCTATACCTTATGCTATAGCACCTGATTTTCAAAAGAGAGTTCCAGCGCTTTTTTGGTTTAATGATGCAAAAATGAGCGAGAATTTTCAAACTATGAAAGATAGTTATCACTCTCATGATAACCTTTTCCATACAATCTTGGGATTTTTCAAAATAGAGAGTGAAGCTTATGATAAAAACTTAGATATGTTTGTGAAAGAGTAAATTTGAAATGGTGGTTAGAGGCAGAATTGAACTGCCGACACGCAGATTTTCAGTCTGCTGCTCTACCGACTGAGCTATCCAACCACCTTTGTGAATAAATAAAAATGTATTTTATCTCTTGCAAGCTTAATTTATGGTTAAATTTATAAATTTCCAATGAGATTTTTAAACTCTTCTCCCCGTTTTATATAGGAACTATATTGATCAAGGCTTGCACAAGCAGGACTCAAAAGCCCAACTTCGCCAACTTGCAGCTCTTTGGCTATCTTTTCAACAGCAATTTTTAAGAATTCGCACTTTGTAGCTACAAGTCCAAATTTATCGCACAAATTCATTATTTTTTCACAATTTGAACCGATAGCATAAATTTTGATATTTTTGTTTAGTGCTGTAAAGTCCTTAAAAAAGGAGTTAAGATCAACCCCCTTATCATCGCCACCCAAAATAAGATAGGTTTTTTTATCTTTATAACACTTGATTGCCTGAAAAGCGGCATCAATGTTGGTAGCTTTTGTATCATTTACCCAAAGCCTGTCAAATCTATCCCTTATCTCTTCTAATTTATTTTTTTCTATCTTAAATTTATTCAAAAGCAAGACATTGCAGTTATCAAAGATGATTTTTTGCGCACTAAGAGCTAGAAGACTATCTAGCAAAAAAGGGCTTTTAAAGGCGATATCTTCTATCTTTATGTTGCAAAACTTAGCAAGATCTTCTTCATCTTTATAGGGAATTATTGTTGCATTTGTAGGAAAATCTTTAAACTTATAAGGCACCACCGCAACATCGCCTTCGCCCATCATGGTAAGTGGCTTTAGCTTTGCCTCTATATAGTCACTCATCGAGCCATGCCAACTTAGGTGATCTGGCGTTATTGGAAGTAGCAGATAGATGTGAGGATAGGCTTTTTTTGTGTAGTGAAGTGTAAAAGAGCTAGTCTCAAGTATCCAAAGTTTTGCACTTATATCAAGGCAAGCAAGCGGCGTTCCTACGTTGCCACCCATCTGTGAGCCACAAGATGCAAGCAAAAATTGAGTCATTTGAGTTGTTGTTGTTTTGCCGTTGGTGCCACTTATCCAGATGGATGGTGGCATTTTTGGAAAAAAGTAGTCATACTCACTTATTAAATTTTTAGCTTTTTTTACTAGATTGTGAGTAGGCGGGAAGCCAGGACTTGGTATCTCAATCATACTTTTATCTGCATCAAAAAAAGAGGGTGGAAGCAAATTGTTGCCAAACTCATCGCTCTTTGGCTCATCAAAATGATCATCGTAGATATCCCATTGACCCTCTTTTATCTGAAATTTAGCCAACGCCTTTGTAGTAACTCCATAACCAAATAGACTTTTTTTCATCTTTTACCTCAATTTTAGTGATGCTAGAGCAATTATATTTACTATGAGTGCAATTATCCAAAAACGCACTATTATCTTATTTTCAACCCACCCTTTAAGCTCAAAATGGTGGTGCAGTGGCGCCATCAAAAAGATTCGCTTTTTAAATATCTTAAAGCTTCCAACTTGTAATATCACAGAAACAGTCTCAATTACAAAGATAAAGCCAATTATTATAAGTAAAATTTCATTTTTGGTAACAATGCCACAATAGCCGATAAACCCGCCTATGCTAAGACTCCCACTATCGCCCATAAAAATCTCTGCTGGATAGCAGTTAAACCATAAAAAGCCAAGCAGCGAGCCAATAAGAGCGGCGCATATTATGCAAAGCTCTGCACTTCCTGCTATTTTTGGTAAAAAGAGATAGTCAGAGTAGATAGCATGACCTACAAGATAGGCAAAAACAGCCAAAGTTGCTAGCGAAAAGACAGATGGAATTGTCACAAGCCCATCAAGTCCATCAGTTAAATTTACCGAGTTAGAGCTTGCTACAAGCACAAGTGTCCAAAAGATGATAACAAAAAAACTCATATCAAAAAGTGGATATTTATAAAATGGAATATAAAAAAGCGAGCCAACATTTGAGAAGAAAAACAGCACCAGCGCAATTAACAAAGAGAGCGCTGTTTGCATAAGAAACTTTTTCTTAGCGCTAAGTCCGGCGTGGTTGCTTTTGCCAACTACTTTTGCGTGGTCATCTTTGTAGCCAATATATGTAAAGCCTATCAAAACTACAACTCCCAAAATAAGATAGATGTTTGTTAGGTTGCCACAAAGTAGGCTTGCAAAGATGGCGCTACTTAAGAAAAATAGTCCGCCCATGGTTGGGATTTTGCATTTTTGTTGATGAGTTTTTGGTGCAAGTTCAAAGATTGGTTGATTGGCTCTTTTTACCTTTGCCCATCTTATAAATTTAGGAAGTAGATAGAGTGTCAGTAAAAAGGCTATAAAAAAAGCCATACCAGCTCTTACTGTGATGTAATTGAAAAGATTGATTTTAAAAATTTGACCAAGATACAAAAGCATAAAATTTTACCTTTAAATAATTAAAAGCGAAATTTTACTATAATAAACCTTTAGAATAAATTTATAATGGAACTAAGATGTATAATAAAGCAGTTTTGGTCATAACAGATGGCATTGGACATAACAAAGAGAGCAAATTTAACGCATTTTACAACGCCAAAAAAAGCGCGTATGACTATCTATTTAAAAATGCAGCCCACTCACTCATAGCTACCTCAGGCAAGGCGGTTGGTCTTCCAGATGGACAGATGGGAAATAGCGAAGTTGGTCATATGAGTATAGGAAGCGGACGGCTTATCTATCAAAATTTAGTAAAGATTGACAATGCCATTTTAGATGGTAGTTTTGCAAAAAACAGAGCACTTAAAAAACTTATCGCTAACTCCAACAGAATCCACATTATAGGACTTTATAGCGATGGTGGTGTCCATTCTCACTTAACTCACTTTAACAAAGCTATAGAGAGTATAAAAAGTGCCAACAAAGAGGTCATAATTCACGCCATCACAGACGGACGTGATGTTTTGCCAGATAGTGCTCTTGCCTTTATAAAGGAGCTTGAGTCTAAATTTCAGATAGCTTCAATTTTGGGAAGATTTTATGCTATGGATAGAGATAAGAGGTGGGAGCGGGTCCAAGAAGCATATGAGGTCATTGTCAATGGAGCAAATTTGAAAGAAATAGCACCAAGCGAGTATATAAAAGAGTCTTACAAGAGTGGAGTTTTTGATGAGTTTATAAAACCTGCCTCTTTTTATGATTTTGGTGGAGTGAAAAAAAATGATGGAGTTTTGTTTATAAATTTCAGAAATGATCGCATGAAAGAGATAGTTAGTGCCTTTGGTTGTGCTGACTTTGATGGCTTTAAGCAAAAAGAAATATTTAAAAACATTGCCACAATGACAACTTATGATGATACGTTTGGCTTTGATGTGCTTTTTGAAAAAGAGGAGATCAAAGAGACTTTGGCAGAAACTATAGCAAGTGTGGGACTATCGCAACTTCACACAGCAGAGACTGAAAAATATGCACATGTGACCTTTTTTTTAAATGGCGGCAAAGAGGAGCCTTGCATTAACGAAACAAGAGTTTTAGTTCCTAGCCCAAAGGTCAAAACATATGATCAAAAGCCACAAATGAGCGCTTTTGAAGTCTGTGATGTTGTTTTAAAGGGTATGGATGGTGGAGAGGATTTTATAGTTGTAAATTTTGCAAATGGCGATATGGTGGGGCATACTGGCAATTATGAAGCAAGTATAAAGGCGGTTGAGGCTGTTGATAAGTGTCTTGGAAAAATTATTGCAAAGGCAAAGGAGCTAGGATATGCCTATATCCAGACAAGCGACCATGGAAATTGCGAGGCGATGAGAGATGAGAGTGGCAATATACTTACCAACCACACGACATTTGATGTCTATTGCTTTGTCTTGGCAGATGGTGTAAAATCCATCAAAAATGGGCGACTTAGCAACATTGCCCCAACAGTTTTGAAGCTCATGGGGCTTGATGTTCCTTTGATTATGGACGAACCGCTCTTTTAGATAAATTTGGAGCAATTTTTATATAGTTAAATTTAAAAATGTATAATAATCAAAAATCAATTTAAAGGTAGAAGATGAAATTTAGTGGAAAAAATGTTTTAGTAACAGGCGGAAGCAGGGGAATTGGTGCTCAAATTTGCACTACTTTGGCAAGTTTTGGGCTAAAGGTCTGGATAAACTATAGAAGCAATCCAGCAGCAGCCGATGCACTTTTGCAAAAGATAGAAAAAGAGGGCGGAAAAGCAGCTGTTATTGGCTTTGATGCTACAGATGAAGAGGCCTTTGTGAAGGCTATTGCGCTTATTGTTGAGTGCGATGGAGAGCTAAGCTATCTAGTAAATAACGCAGGTATTACAAATGACAAATTAGCCATTAGAATGAAGTTAGAGGACTTTACATCTGTCATAAATGCCAACTTAACTTCAGCTTTTATTGGCTCAAGAGAGGCGCTTAAAGTGATGAGTAAGAAACGCTTTGGCGCAGTTGTAAATATAGCTTCGATTGTTGGAGAGATGGGAAATTTAGGTCAGACAAACTACTCTGCAAGCAAAGGCGGAATGATAGCGATGAGCAAATCTTTTGCAAAAGAGGGCGCTAGTAGAAATATTAGATTTAACAGCGTAACACCGGGCTTTATAGCAACAGATATGACAGATAAATTAAGCGATGAGATTAAAAAAAGCTACATTGATGCTATCGCTTTGAAAAGATTTGGAGAGCCAAAAGAGGTGGCAGATGTCGTTGCCTTTTTGTTAAGTGACTACTCATCATATGTTACAGGCGAGACCATCAAAATAAATGGCGGACTCTATATGTAGTTTAAGTTAGGTTTAATTTTGGTGTTTAAAAAATATGATATAATAAACGACATCAAAATTTGGCTAGCTTTATGATAAATTAGTCTGTTTTGATTATATAAATTTAAGGAGAAATAGATGGCTATATTCGATGATGTAAGAGACGTAGTAGTTGAGCAGCTAAACGTTGAGCCAGAGCAAGTTAAGTTGGAGTCAAAGATTGTTGATGACCTTAATGCAGATTCACTTGATGTTGTTGAGCTTATTATGGCTTTGGAAGAGAAATTTGAAGTTGAAATTCCAGATGCTGATGCTGAGAAGCTACTAACTATTCAAGATGTAGTAACATATATAGAAAAATTAGAGAAATAAGTTTAAATAAGAGAGATAAATGAAGCGAGTTGTAGTAACTGGTATAGGTATGATAAATGCACTTGGCAACGATAAAGAGAGTGCATTTGAAAATATCTGTGCGGGTAAGTCAGGTGTGTGTAAGATAACTCAATTTGATGCAAGCCAATTCCCTGTTCAAATCGCTGCTGAGGTCAAAGACTTTGATCCTGTAGATGTTGTAAAAGATGCAAAAGATATAAAAAAGATGGATAGATTTATCCAATTGGGATTGAAGGCTGCCAAAGAGGCAATTAGCGATGCTAAAATAGATCTTAATAATTTTGACTCTACTGAGTTTGGAGTAAGCTCTGGTGCGGGCATCGGCGGACTTCCAAACATAGAAAAAAACTCGAATGTCTGTCTAACAAGAGGACCAAGAAGAATTTCGCCTTTTTTCATACCATCTGCACTTATCAATATGCTTGGTGGAATGGTCTCTATCGAACACAATCTCAAAGGACCAAACATAGCTAGTGTTACAGCGTGTGCTGCCTCTACTCATGCTATCATTGAAGCTGCAAAAACTATTATGATAGGTGAAGCAAAGGCAATGCTAGCAGTTGGTGCTGAGTCTGCAATATGCCCTGTTGGTATAGGCGGGTTTGCAGCTATGAAGGCACTTTCTACTAGAAATGATGATCCTTTAAGAGCGTCAAGACCATTTGATAAAGAGAGAGATGGCTTTGTTATGGGAGAGGGTTCTGGAGCTTTGGTGCTTGAAGAGTATGAGAGTGCCAAAAAACGAGGAGCTAAAATCTATGCTGAGATAGTTGGTTTTGGACAGAGTGGTGATGCATTTCATATAACAGCACCAACTTTAGAAGGACCACTTTTGGCTATGCGTAAAGCCCACAAAATGGCAGGCGAGCCAAAGATCGACTACATAAATGCTCATGGTACTTCAACTCCTACAAATGACAGAAACGAAACAGCAGCGCTAAAAGAGCTCTTTAAAGGAAGCGTTCCACCTGTTAGCTCAACAAAGGGTCAGATTGGTCACTGTTTGGGCGGAGCTGGTGCTATAGAGGCAGTTATCTGTCTAATGGCTATGGAGAGAAATTTAATGCCTCCAACCATCAATCAAATAGTCAAAGATGAGGAGTGTGATCTTGATTATATTCCAAATGTTGCTAGAGAAAAAGAGCTTAAATTTGTCATGAGTAACTCTTTTGGTTTTGGTGGTACAAATGGCTCTATAATTTTTAAAAAGATTGATTGATGGCAAGTTATTTGGAGTTTGAAAAGGGTATTGGGCAGATTGACGATGAGATGTCAAGTGCCAAAATAAGAGGCGACAATGATGCAGTTGAGATACTTAAGAAAAATTTAGAAAAAGAGATAAACAAAGTCTATAAAAATTTAAACGAGTATCAGCGACTTCAGTTGGCAAGACATCCTGATAGGCCCTATGCGCTTGACTATATAAAAGTACTTTTAAAAAATGGCTATGAACTTCATGGCGATAGAGCTTTTAGAGATGATCCAGCTATAGTTTGCTATCTAGGTTATATCTCAGATAAAAAAGTTATGGTTATTGGAGAGCAAAAGGGCAGAGGAACTAAAAATAAGCTTAAAAGAAATTTTGGTATGCCTCATCCAGAAGGATATAGAAAGGCTCTTAGAGCTGCTAAATTGGCAGAGAAGTTTGATATTCCTATACTTTTTTTGATAGATACACCGGGTGCTTATCCTGGCATTGGTGCTGAAGAGCGCGGACAAAGTGAGGCTATTGCTAAAAATCTCTATGAGTTTAGCTCACTAAGAACTCCAACCATAGCAGTAGTCATAGGTGAAGGCGGAAGTGGTGGTGCTCTTGCTATCGGTGTGGCAGATAGATTGGCTATGATGCAAAATTCTGTCTTTTCTGTCATATCGCCTGAGGGTTGTGCCGCTATTTTATGGGACGATCCATCAAAACAGGAGATGGCAACAAAAGCTATGAAGATTACTGCAGAGGAGCTTTTGGAGCTAAAGCTTATTGATGCTTTGATAAAAGAGCCAAATATGGCAGCGCACAGAGATATGCAAGGTGCTGCTATGGAGCTTGCAAGCTATTTTTTAAAGGAATTAAAAATCTTAGAAAAGGTTGATAAAGAGAGTCTCGTAGAGCAAAGGCTAAATAAAATCTTAAGTATTGGTCTTTTTAAAGAGTAATTTTGTTAATAAATAGTTTAAATTTTGAATATAAAATTTTACAATTAAATTTGAAAGGAAATTTATGAAGAGAGTTTTAGTTTTATCATCAATTGCATTTGCATTGACAACAACTCTATTTGCTCAAGATGCAAATGAGACAGAAGCTGCTAGTGCAGAAGTAGTTCAAGAAAAAGTTGCTTTTACAGCTGGTGATGCACAAAAGGGTGCAGCTGTTTATAAGAGATGTATTGCCTGTCATGGTCAAAAAGCTGAGTTACAATATCTAAAAAAAGTACCACCACTAAATACTTTAGAACCAGCTCAAATGGTAGAAGATATGCTTGCTTATAAAGTTGGCGAGATAGGTGGCGGTAAAGGTAGATTTAACATGGGTGCAGTTATGAAAGGTCAAATGGCTCCACTTAGTAAAGAGGACATGGAAAACGTAGCTGCTTATATAGAGACACTTAAATAAATTGTCTTAACCACCCACCTTTGGGTGGTTTCCTACCTACTTATCTATCAATTTTTCTCTTTCTATCATATCGCACAATTTTAAAATTTCATCTCTATTTACCAAAAAGCTACTTTTATTTGCAACTAAAAAGGCGGAACTTTGCATAATAACTTCAGCTACTTTTAGTCCATTTTGCTTCAAAGTGGCGCCAGTTTCTACATTATCAACTATAGCGTCTGCGATTTGTAGTATTGGGGCAAGCTCTATCGAACCATAAAGTTTTATAACTTCAACTGCAACAGCTTTTTTGGCAAAATACTCTCTTGTTATGTTTGGCATCTTGGTGGCAACTTTTATTTTTGGGACATTGTAGTCCATTTTTTTCTCTTTTTTAATGCCCACACAAATTTTACATTTGCCAATATCAAGATCAATTAGTCTAAGAACATTGCTTTTATGCTCTGTAAGCACATCAAGCCCAACTACTCCGACATCAGCACCGCCCTTCTCTACATAGGTTGGGATATCTTGACTTCTAACAGATAAAAATCTAAAATTTTCCTCTATAAGTATGAGTTTTCTATCTTCAAATTTAAACTCTTTATTGAAAATCTTGCTAAAGATTTTTAGCGTGTCATCTGCTATTCTACCCTTAGGTAAAGCTATAGTAATCACTCTATACCCCTTTCATTAAGTGCTTTTATCATACCTCTAAAGATGAGTGCCTTGTCATAAATAGATCGTTTAAAAAATTGACAAAAAAAATGTCCATCACCACCTGTAAAGTAGATGGCCTTGTCTTTGGCAACTTTCTCTACACAAAGCACAACAGAGTTGATGATGCCATAAGAGATGGCGTTTGCTGTTGTTTGTGGAGCTAAATTTATATCAACACTTGAGTTAAAATGGACAAAAAGAGCGGGCGATATGGCTCTGTATTGCTCTAAAGTTGCGTTTATGCCAGGTAGTATAAAGCCGCCAACATGAACTCCGTTTTCCATAATATCTACAGTTATTGCCGTGCCAACATCAACAACAACGCCATCTTTTATGGTATAACAACCTGCTATTCTATCGATTCCTAGCCCTATATATTGTGTTTTAAACTCCATAAAATAGCCACTCATATCTATAAATTTGTCGTTATCTAGCCTTATTTTTGGATTGACATTTATAAAATAGGTCTGTTTTTTGGGCTTAAATTTGGCAAATTCTTCAAAACTATAGGAGATGATTTTGCCATTGTCATAGAGTTTGACAAAGCTATTTCCAATATCACAAAGCTGCATTACTCTTCCATTTTGCCTCTTTTAACTCCTCTTTAGCTTTGCTACAAATTTGCGAGTTATAAAAGAGCCATTTATATTTAAATTTGATATTTTCATTTTGGCATATCATATCTGCAAGCTCAAAAATCTTTAAAACTTCACTTTTCAAAAGCCTACTTTTTGCATCTCTAAAGATAATCAAAAGGTTATAATCATCCAAGTCGCTTGCTATGATGGCTTTGTAAGATCTAGCTTTGGTAAATTGTCTTAGGTCGATAGTTTTTTGGTTTTTTACTAAAAGACCTGCCTCTAGCAGCCACTTTTCTATAGTCATTCTATCTCTATCTTTTTGCTACCTATATAAAAACTTCTATCTGTGCTAAATGTTTTATCTTTGATCTTGCCACCAATCTTATAAATTTGGTAGTTTTGAAGTAGGCTGTCAAGTTTGATGAGATAGCCCATCTTTTCTAAAACATAGAGATTGCCATCTTTTATAGTAGCATTTGTAAAGATTGCAAAGTCAAATTTAGCGCTATTTAATAGGTTTAAATTTCTATCAAATCGTCTTATTTCACCATTTGTCATCAAAGCATAGATAAAGTTTTTATCTTTTAAAACTATCTTTATATCGCCATCAATTACCTTTGTTCTTTTTTGAGAGATTTGCATAAGTTTTGTGCCAGTAGCAGCATAGATAGAGTCTTCATCAATATCTAAAAATATTATGTTGTTAAAAAATGGCTCGCTACTTATATGCATAGTTCTTATAATGCCGCCATATCGCCTATCTATGAGGTAAATTTTGCCATCAAGAGTTGGATAAACTACAATATCTTCCAAAAATATCGGCGCTTTTACTCTTGCATCTTGTGCATAGACATCTGCAATTTTGTGAAATGAGATGATTGAGTTTTGTGGTATTTTGATAAGATAAATAATGTTTTGTGCAGTTATGAGAGCTAGGTCATCATTTTGCATGGAAGCCGCAACTACTTTGCTTTTAAAACGTCTTTCATAGATAATTTTGTTGTTTTTAATGATTTTAAACTCACCATCCAAGCCAGAGAGTGCAACCATTTCACCATCTATGGCTATGATGCTTTCTGTATTGCTAAGAGTGTTTTTTTTGAGTCTATTTTTTTTATCTACAGCATTGCCACTTTTAAATGTAGCTACATCGCCATTTGCCGTTGTTAGTTTGTCACCTATAGAAGTTGGGTTTATGGCTCCAGAGATCTCATTTGAAGATGGTTTAAAATACTCTTTCCTAGAACATCCACTTAGTAGTAAGAACGCAAGTAGAGAGAATAAAGCTATTTTTCTCATTGTTTGCTTCCTCTATAATGTGCCAAATTTTTTGCAGCTTTATAGAGTGGCGAACTAAATGAAATTTTGGCAAATTGTGCATTTGCTCCATCTATATCTCCGGACTTTAAAAGTCTATATCCAGTAAGTAATAGGTTATAATCACTCATCAAAACGCTATTTGCTTCGGTTTTTGTCTTGATAATCTCTTTTAGGATTGGGTCTATGTTTAGTTTTAAAAGCTCATTTAGCTCTTTTTGATCATTTTGACTCACTTTAAATTTGTATAGAGCATATAAATTTAGATCTTTATCTTTTAAATTTTCAAGCTCTTTTTGGTTGTTTGGGTCTTTTAAAAGAGCGGTGTATGAAGCATTTGCACTTTTTATTCTGCTGCTTTCTATGTAGTTATAGCTGCTATAGCCAATAATCCAAGCTATAAAAATAACCAAAAGAGCTATTAAAGTATTTTTATACTTTTTTACAAAGCGCTCACTCTTTATAATACCCTCTAAAAACTGCTCTTCAGAGCCTATTCTTGCCTTTATATCATCTAAATTTTGTTTAATAGCCAAACCAATATCCTTTGAAAAATTTCCGATAATTGTAGCATAAAAATAGTTAAATATATAATAAAGTTCTAAATTTAGGCGGCTTCAATCGCTATATAAAATAAATTTATCTTTAAATTTCAGTTGCCAATTGATTACTAATATTCAATCTTTTTGATATTGAGCTATAAAAATAGAGCAATTTAAACTGAGTTGTGTTATAATGGCTAGTTATCAAAATAAAGGAAATTATATGATTGTAGATGACAAGTTGCTAGTTAAGCTAGAAAGGCTTAGCGCCCTAAAGATAGAAGATAGCCAGAGAGAAAATATCAAAAAAGAGCTTAGCGGAGTTGTTGAGTTTGTAGAAATTTTAAATGAACTTGATTTGGAAAGTAGCGATGTTATGGTAAGTGTTTTGGACGGTGCTACCCCTTTAAGAGAGGATGTTGCTATAAAAAACTCCGAAGTTATAGATGATCTACAAAAACATGCACCTAGCTTTGCAAATGGATATTTTGTAGTTCCAAAAATCATAGAATAGGAGAGCTAAATGCAAGAAAGTACTCAGCAAACAACCCAGCAGCAAACCGCCACTTCACAGGCAAGAAGGCTAAATTTTGATGTTCATATGCTTTTAAAAACCATCGTCAAAAACAAGGCAAGTGACCTACATTTAGTAGGTAGAAGTGCTCCACAGATTAGAATAGATGGCACACTTAGACCTTTGGCGCTTCCTGTGCTTGATGGACATGATATAGAGACTCTTTGCTACGCTGTCATAAGTGAGGCTCAAAAGAAAGATCTAGAAGAAAATAGAGAGCTTGACTTTGCTTTGGAGATAGCAAATGTTGGTCGTTTTAGAGGCAACTATTACTATACGATGAATGGTAGTTTGGCTGCAGCTTTTAGAACAATTCCTATCCATATACCATCTTTGGATGATTTGGGTGCTCCTGCAGTTTTTAAAGAGGTTGTAAAGAGAGAGAAGGGAATGATTTTGGTAACTGGTCCTACAGGTAGCGGTAAATCAACTACTCTTGCCGCAATGCTTCATGAGATAAATAAAACCGAAAGAAAGCATATTATCACCATTGAAGACCCTGTTGAGTTTGTTCATCAAAATGATAAATCGCTATTTTCGCACAGAAACGTTGGAACTGATACGCACTCATTTGCAAGTGCTTTGAAGTTTTCTCTTCGTGAAGACCCAGATATTATACTAGTTGGTGAGATGAGAGATAGAGAGACAATCTCTACTGCTATAACAGCAGCTGAGACTGGACACCTTGTCTTTGGTACTCTTCACACAAACTCAGCAATGCAAACAATAAACAGAATTATCGATAGCTTCGATGGAACAGAGCAGACACAGATTAGAAATATGCTTTCAGTTTCACTTTCAGCTGTCATTTCACAATCGCTTTTGCCACGTATTGGCGGTGGTAGATATGCAATACATGAGATTTTGATAAACAACAACGCTGTCGCAAACTTGATTCGTGAAAATAAAGTCCATCAAATTTACTCACAAATGCAGCTAAATCAGCAAGAAACAGGCATGATAACTCAAACTCAAGCTATGTTAAAAGCGATAAAGCAAGGTCTTGTCTCTAAGCAAGACGCCATAAGATACTCTACAAGCATGCAAGAGCTTATCAATATAGTTGGAGATTGATATGGGTGCAAATTGGCTTGATATCATCGTCTTAGCCCTTATACTAATCTTTGGCCTAAAGGGGCTAAAGAGCGGAATGGTACGAGAGATTTTTGGCATAGCAGGACTAATTGGTGGTCTTTACTTTGCCATAAGATACAAAAGTGGTGCTGGAGCTTGGATAGATCAAAATATCTATAGCCTAGATAGGATAAATATCGTCGGCGGAGATGGCACGCAGGTCGCCGTTGGCTTTTTGGCACTTCTTTTTTCTATTTGGATTATTTGTCTTATCTTAGGCGAGATTCTTGCAAAACTTTTTAGTCTAAGCGGAATCTCTTTTGTAGATAGAATTGGTGGTTTTTTATTGAGTGGCTCTAAGATATTTTTGATACTCTCTGTCTTTGCAGCACTTATAAAAACTTCTGCCTTCCTAAACGAAACAACAAGACCTTATTTTAAAGATAGCCTGATTTTTCCATATCTTTTATCAACTGGACAAAAGATCATGGATATAGACTACACAACTATAAAAGAGAGTATAGAAAATGTAAATAATGGTGCTAAAAAGCTTGAAAAAGTTATGGTTATCGAAGATGAAGATAGCGACGACAATACAACGAATTGATAAAGTCATGATAGGAGAAAAGATATGAAAACAATTTCTAAAAGCCCTATAGAAAATTTAGAATTTGATGCTTTGCTTGAGAAATTTAAAAGAATTCTCAAAAAAAATAAGCTCAAATATACAGTCCAAAGAGGTGTGCTTTTAAAGATACTTTACAATAGTGATAAGCACTTTACTCCAGAAAATTTGTATTTGGAAATAAAAGAGCAATATCCAAATATGAACATCGGTATAGCAACGGTTTATAGAGCCTTAAATTTATTAGAAGATGCTGGTCTTGCAACAACTATCTCTTTTGGAACGCAAGGTAAGAAATTTGAACTTGCTATTAAGCCACATCACGATCACCTCATATGCAAAAAGTGCGGCCTTATAGTTGAATTTCACGACAATACCATAGAAAAACGACAGCTAGTAATTGCCAAAGAGTATGGTTTTCATATGACTGGTCACATAATGCAACTATATGGAGTTTGCAAAAAGTGTCAAGAAAAAAACAAGGAGTAAAATAAGTGATTTTTAACAACCAACTTGAGATTCAGCGCTTACAAAAAGCAGAGACATTAAGGGAGCTTGGCATCAATCCCTATCCACATTTTCTAAAAAAAGATATGAGTATAGCTGAGCTAATAAACAGATATGAGCCAACTACCAAAAAAGAAAATCCAGATACTACACTTAGCATTGCTACAGCAGGAAGATTGAAGCTAAAGCGAGTTGCGGGAAGATCTACTTTTGCAAATATAGAGGATGAGAGTGGCAATATCCAAATTTACTTCTCAAAAGATAGTTTAGGTGAAGAGAGCTATCAAAACTATAAAAAATTGCTTGAAGTTGGAGATATCGTAGTAGTTAGCGGCTACCCTTTTTTTACTAAAACAGGCGAGTTTTCGCTTCACGTTACAAAACTAACTTTAGCTTCTAAAGCTATAACTCAACTTCCTGAAAAATATCACGGACTTGTAGATATTGAGGCAAGATATCGCCAAAGATACCTTGACATGATAATGGACCCAGAGGTTAGAGATGACTTTAAGAAAAGATCAAAAATCATCTCACTAATTAGACGTTTTTTTGAAGAGAGAGGCTTTTTGGAGGTTGAAACTCCTATGATGCACCCAATTGCCGGTGGAGCCAATGCAAAACCATTTGTAACTCATCACAATGCACTTGATGTTGATAGATATCTTAGAATCGCACCAGAGCTCTATCTAAAAAGACTGATTGTTGGTGGAATGGAAGCTGTTTTTGAGATAAATAGAAACTTTAGAAACGAGGGAATGGATCTAACTCACAATCCGGAATTTACAGCTATTGAGTTTTATTGGGCGTGGCACAACTACAATGAGGCGATGGATTTAACAGAAGAGCTTTTTAAAGCACTGTTAAAAGAGTTAAATTTGACTCAAATTTTGGAGTATGATGGCAAAAAAATTGACTTTTCAAAGCCATTTGCAAGAGTTAAGTACCTTGATGCGATTGTTAAGATTGGTGGACTTTCAAAAGATATCATCAATGACAAAGAGAAAATTTTAGAAAAACTAAAAAATGATGGCTTTGAAGCAAATCCAAATTTAGACCTTGGACATCTACAAGCTGAACTTTTTGATAATTATGTGGAAGAGAAGCTTATAAACCCAACTTTTATAGTTGATTTTCCAATCTCAATAAGCCCACTTTCAAGAAGAAGCGATGAAGATTCAACTATTGCTGAGAGATTTGAGCTATTTATTGCAGGAAACGAACTTGCAAATGCCTTTAATGAGCTAAATGATCCACTCGATCAATATGAGAGATTTAAGGCTCAAATTGAGGTCAAAAATGCAGGAGATGAAGAGGCTCATGCTATGGATGAGGACTATGTAAAAGCCCTTGGTTATGCTATGCCGCCGACTGTTGGTTGGGG
Organism: uncultured Campylobacter sp.; assembly: GCF_947255105.1. Lineage (GTDB taxonomy): Bacteria > Campylobacterota > Campylobacteria > Campylobacterales > Campylobacteraceae > Campylobacter_B. The sequence continues at coordinate 69,835 of NZ_CAMYFP010000004.1, read as the reverse complement.
GCTTGGGATTGATAGACTTGTAATGCTTTTGCTTGGAAAGACATCGATTAGAGATGTTATTTTATTCCCAGCTATGAGACCACTTAAAAATCAAAAGGAGAAAGAATGAGCTTAAAAGAGTTTGATAGTAAAATTTACAAATTAACAGATAGTGAGCTAAAAAGACAGTGCGATTATCTAGAGATGATTGCTAGCGAAAACTTTACCTATCCTGAAGTAATAGAGGTAATGGGTTCGATACTTACTAACAAATATGCAGAGGGCTATCCAAATAAGCGCTATTATGGCGGATGTAAGTTTGTAGATGAGATAGAGCAGATTGCGATAGATAGATGTAAAAAGCTTTTTGGTTGCAACTTTGCAAATGTCCAGCCAAACTCAGGAAGTCAAGCCAATCAAGGCGTTTATGGCGCTCTTGTAAAGCCAGGAGATAGGATCTTGGGTATGGATTTAAGTCATGGCGGACACCTAACTCATGGCGCAAAGGTAAATGCTAGTGGCAAGTATTATGATAGCTTTTTTTATGGAGTTGAGCTTGATGGTCGAATAAATTATGACAAAGTTGCACAGATTGCCAATATTGTCAAGCCAAAACTCATAATTTGTGGTGCAAGCGCCTATCCTAGAGAGATAAATTTTGCCAAATTTAGAGAGATTGCAGATAGTGTTGGTGCCTATTTGTTTGCAGATATAGCACACATTGCAGGTTTGGTTGTAGCAGGTGAGCATCCAAGTCCATTTCCACACGCACATGTTGTAAGCTCTACAACACACAAAACTTTAAGAGGCCCAAGAGGCGGAATCATCATGACAAATGATGAAGAGTTGGCAAAAAAGATAAACTCAAGCATATTCCCAGGTATTCAAGGCGGACCTTTGATGCATGTAATTGCCGCAAAAGCAGTTGGTTTTAAACACAACTTAAGCGACGAGTGGAAAGTTTATGCAAAACAGATAAGAGCAAATGCCAAAGTTTTGGCTAAGACTTTAATGGATAGAGGCTATAAATTAGTAAGTGATGGGACTGACAACCATCTTATTTTGATGAGCTTTTTGGATAGAAGTTTTAGCGGAAAAGATGCTGAGATGGCACTTGAAAATGCAGGAATTACAGCAAACAAAAACACAGTTCCAGGCGAGACTAGAAGTCCTTTTGTAACAAGTGGTATAAGACTTGGAAGTCCAGCGCTTACTGCAAGAGGGATGAAAGAGGCTGAGTTTGAGTATATTGCAAACAAAATAGCAGATATATTAGACGACATTGAAAATGTTAAGCTTCAAGAAAAAATTAGAGGTGAGATAAAAGAGTTTGCTTCTAAATTTATAATCTACGATAGAGCGATGTATTGATAGACAGGAGGCGAGAATGAAAGATGAGAACTATATTATAGACGACCTTTTTGTTCCAAATGAGAAAGAGAGCAAGATAACTAGTGTCAAAAAGACACTTTTAGCTATCGCTGCTGCGGTTGTGCTATTTTTGATCATTTTAATCATAATGAAATTTATCAATAGTGATGAGATAGATACTAAAAAGCCTCCTGTTATCCCTACCAAGACAGAAAAACCAGCTTCAGAGAGTAAAGTTATAGTAGTCCAACCAGAAAAAAAGGTGGAGTTAAAAAAGGTAGAAGAGCCTATAGAGTTATCGCCAAAACCTACTATCAAAAAAGAGGAGCCTAGAGAGCCAAAACCTGTTGTTGAGACAAAAAAGATAGAGCCACCAAAAGTTACAATAGAGCCACCAAGGGTCACCATAGAACCAAAAGTCACAACTCCTGTAAAAAAGGAGGAGAGAGTTATTGTAGTAAGTGAGCCAAAAAAAGTAGTTAAAAAGACAAAAAAAGATACAGAGATAAATTTAAAACAGGTTGCTCCTACAAAAAAGAGTGCCACTACAAAGAGTGTCTCAAGTACGCATAATTATGTGCAGGTGTTGGCAACTAAGAATTTCAACAAAGACTCTGCTGAGATAAAAAAACTAACTTCTTTAGGATATAGCTATATTCTTCACGATTCTATGGTAAATGGAGTCAAATACACCAAAGTTTTAGTAGGTCCATTTGATGAAAAGTCACTCAATCAAGCTCTAAATCGCATTAGAAAAGAGGTCAATAAAGACTCTTTTGTATTTAGAAAATAGCGATGTTGAAATTTGCAGTTTTTGGCAACCCGATCTCTCACTCCATCTCGCCGCTTCTTCATAACTATGCTATAAAGGAGCTTGACATTGATGGCTTTTATGGTAGAGTTTGCCTAAGCAAAACAGAGAGTAAATTTGCTCTAAAAAACAGCTTTGAAAAACTTGGGCTTAGCGGGGCAAATATTACTCTTCCATTTAAAGAGATTGGACTTAGCATTTGCGATAAGTTAAGTAGCGACGCAAAAGAGATAGGCTCAGTAAATACCATTGTCAAACGAGCTGATGAAATTTATGGTTACAATACCGATGCTAGCGGTTTTTTTGACGCTGCTGTTAGTATGGGAAAGTTTAAGAATGCGCTTATTATTGGTTGTGGCGGAACAACTAAAGCTATCTCTTATATACTTTATAAAAATAGAGTTAAATTTGACATTTTAAACCGCACAAAAAGAGATAAAAAAACGATAGAGCTGCTTAGGTGCGATAATTTTTACACATGTGATGACAAAGAGTTGCTAGATGGACGCTATGATCTAGTTATCAATGCTACTTCAGCTGGACTTAATGATGAGTTTTTGCCTGCACCAAAAGAGCTTTTGGAACTACTTTTAAAGAGGGCTAAATTTGGATTTGATCTTATTTATGGTAAAAATACACCATTTTTACAACTTTGTTTAAAAAATAGTCTAATTGCCAAAGATGGGCTTGATATGCTTATTGGGCAAGCTGTTCTTGCATTTGAACTCTTTTTTGATGGGAAATTTAAAAAAGAGGAGATCGCTCTTCTTATGAAAAAGGCAGCCGCTTTAAGAGTTTTTTGATAGCTTCTTAGCTATTTTTATTTGTAATTTGGGGCTCACCAAAAAACTTCGATAGCTCATCCATTATGCTCTCATCTTTGCTCTTGCTAGAGGTGCTATTTTTTACTCTTTCAATGAGTTGGGAGTTGTCAATATCTTGTTTTTTGTCCTCTGGTGCAATCGCTTCGACGATATCAAGTATCTCATCTATGTTTTGCTTTGGCTCAATTTTTTCTTTTGACTGCTCTATCTTTATCTTTGCACTCTCTCCATAGCACTCTTTTAAAACAGATAAAATTGCCCTTGAAGAGGCTCTTAAGAGTGTTTGATCTTCTCCTTTTGCTAAAGAGCTAAGCAACAAAACGCCATCTTTAAAAGAGATAAATTTAACATTTCTATCAAAGCACTCGCCAAGCTCAAAACTTCTATCATAGATAGATTTTAAAAAGTTCTCAAAACTTTTGTCTTTGTTATTTGGCTCTTTTTTTTGCACTACATCGGTTTGAAATTTAGCTGTTGTAGCACGAGTTTGAACCTCTCTTGCAGGAGCTTCAATAGTCTTTTCTTCTATAAGCTCATCAATATTTTTAAGTGAAGTTGCCTCCATCATCATAAAAAATAGTATAGATAGTACAAAACTACCATCTGAGTTTAGTGACAAAAGGCTCTTTGCCTCGCTGAGTATCCTAAAAAATCGCTCATACATAAGTAGGCTAAATTTGGGATTTTTGTTTAAAAAAGCCTCTTTTAAATAGCTGCTTATCTCATCGATAATAGAGTCCGCATCTTGATTTTCAAGCTCTTTTATAAGCTCTATTGCCCTGTTTTTGTCCTTTAGAATAATAACATCTAGTATCTCTTCTATCTTTTTTGGATCCAAAAGTCCAAGCATTGCAGCAACATTTTTTGCAGTTATCTTGCCTTCTGCATAGACAATTGCTTGATCTAGCAAAGTTATAGTATCTCTAAGTGAGCCAGAGCCGCTTCTTGAGAGAATTTCTAGCGCCTCTTTTTCATATGGAATATTTTCATTTTTAAGTATAAACTCAAGTTGCCCAACAATGGCACTTTTTGAAATAGGCAAAAATCTAAAGTGTTGTGTTCTTGAAAGTATTGTGGCAGGGAGCTTTAAAGGATCTGTTGTAGCAAGTATAAATTTCACATAGCTTGGTGGTTCTTCAAGTGTCTTTAAAAAGGCATTAAAAGCCTCTTTTGTTAGCATATGGACCTCATCTACTATAAAGACCTTATATCTTGCCATTGTTGGTGCATACTTTACATTTTCTATAAGCTCTCTTATGTCGTCTATTTTGCGGTGACTTGCACCATCTATCTCGACGATATCCATATGGCGATTTTCGTTTGCCATAATGCAGTTTTGGCAGACTTGACATGGCTTGGATGTTGGTCCATTTTCGCAGATAAGTGCTTTTGCAAAAATCCTAGCGCTACTTGTCTTGCCACTTCCTCTAAGGCCTGAGAAGAGATAGGCATTTGCAACTCTTTTAGTATCAAGTGAGTGAGAGAGGCTTTTGGCTATGACGTCCTGACCGATAAGTTCGCTAAAGTCTTTTGGGCGGTATTTTAGTGCAAGAGGTTGCATTATCTTAACTCAAATTTAATCTTAACTACAGCACCAATATCTAGCTCGCCCATATTTGAAACGCCATCATTGTAGCTCTCAACCATTCTAGTGTTGTTTAGCGCTCTATTGTATATTGCTACATTGTTATCATCAAACTCTTCTATCTCTATGGCCTCACCAACCTCTTTGTTGGCAGCTTTTGCCATATCTGCCGCCTTTGCTCTAGCTTTTTTTATAGCAGTGATTCTTGCCTCTTGTCTCTTTTCTTTTGCTTTGGTGCTATCTAGCGTAATATAAAAAGAATCAACCCCAATCTTGATAAGCTCATCTATAAAAAGTGCGTAGTTTTTGCTCCTATCTAGTCGCACCGATACCGATCTTCTTGCCTCATATAGTGTTACTTTTTTGTTTTTAAATTTACTATACTCTTCATAGCGGACTACCTTATTTAGACCAACCATTCGAAGCTCTATATCTTTTGCGGTGATGTTTTGATCTCTAAACAAAACTTCAAGATTTTTGGTTGCCTCATCTGCTCTGTTTTTAGCAACAATTGGAGTTTGCGCCTCATTTACAATGTCAAAATTTACAAAGACAATATCAGGTGTAACCTTAAAATGTGCATCGCCATAGACTGTGATATATGGCTGTGCCATTAAAATTGTCTGAGTAAAAAAAATAGATAGTAGTAAGATTTTTTTCATAAATATCGCCTTATTCATTCATAACAGATAGAAGCTCTTCGTTGTCTTTTGTCTTTAGGATTTTGGAGTAGAGAAATTTAAGCGCCTCTATCTCATCCATTGTAGCAATCACCGATCTTATAGCCCATATTTTTTGAAGGTCGCTTGGATCTTGCAACAACTCCTCTTTTCTAGTGCCTGACTTGATGATATTTATTGCAGGATAGATACGTCTATCGCTTATATCTCTATCAAGAATTATCTCGCTATTGCCAGTGCCTTTAAACTCTTCAAAGATAACATCATCCATTCTAGAACCCGTATCAATAAGTGCAGTTGCTACTATCGTAAGACTGCCACCTTGCTCTATATTTCTAGCTGCTCCAAAAAATCTCTTTGGTTTGTGAAGTGCATTGGCATCAACACCACCACTTAGAACCTTTCCGCTACTTGGCGTTACTGTGTTGTAGGCTCTTGCAAGACGAGTTATACTATCAAGAAGAATTATGACATCTTTTCCCATCTCTACCATTCTCTTGGCTCTTTCAATGACAAGCTCAGCAACTCTTACGTGATTTTGTGCAGGAAGATCAAATGTAGAGCTAAATACCTCACCTTTTACGCAGCGCTGCATATCAGTGACTTCTTCTGGTCTTTCATCTATCAAAAGTACCATAAGTTCGGCCTCTGGATGGTTTCTAGCAATGGCTTGTGCAAGCTCTTTCATAAGCTCTGTTTTACCTGTCCTTGGTGGAGCTACGATAAGTCCTCTTTGTCCTTTGCCTATGGGAGTAAAGAGATCAAGAACTCTACCTGTTAGTTTCATTGGGTTATATTCTAGTTTTAGTTTTTCTGTTGGAAAGACTGGAGTTAGATTGTCAAAAAGTGGTCTTTCTCTAACCTCTTGTATGGATTTGTAGTTGATAGCTTCGATTTTTAAAAGAGCGTAGTATTTTTCTTGATCTCTTGGCTCTCTAACTTGCCCTGTTACGATATCACCCACTCTTAGGGCAAATTTTCTTATCTGGCTTAAACTTACATAGGCATCATTTATGCTATCGCTAAAGTTTGCATCTATCCCTCTTAAAAAGCCATATCCATCATTTGTAATCTCTAAAATTCCGGTAAAAAGGATAAAGCCGCCCTGTTTTGTCTGTGCCTTTAAGATCTCAAAGACAAGCTCTTGTCTTCTAAACTCACTTGGTTTTTCAACTCCTAGCTCTATGGCTATTTTGGTAAGATCTTCAAGCTTTAAGGCTCTTAACTCCTCTATTTTGTAGCCATCAACTGGCGTATGAGTTGTTTTTGCATTTTGTTTTTTGCTGTTTTCCATACTTCTCTCTTTAAATTTATTTAGAATGGCAGTTTAAGTGTGTAAGCATTGTGTATTTTAGTAGAATTTAAAAGCTCTGTCAAGAAATAGAGATGAAAAAAAGTATGCTCATAGAGAAAGAAAGTGCGATTCTATTGGAGAGAGTTATCTTTTGCGATTTAAAAATAGAGAGCAACTCATCTCCTTTTTGATATCTTTGAAAGAGCCAAAGTTTTAAAACAATGTCGCTTATATAGAGCGTGTAGATAAAAATAGTCAAAAAAGAGTAAATTTGAAGATAAAAAATACAAAAACTAAGAAGCAGAAAGTTTAAATTTGTCATAAAAAAGAGAATAGGGCTCTTTTTGTATCTCTCTATATAGCTAAGGCAGAGCTCTTTTAGGTCACTTTTGTTGTTAAGCCTGATATCTATTAACTCAAATATAAAAAATAAAAGTGTCAAATAGTAACTCATAATACTCCTTAAATTTCAAATGCTCTATTATAACAATTAAATTAAGGCTATAATTATTATAAATTTAAAACTAACTCTTAAGGAAGCAAATGCAAAGGTGTAGGCATTGTCGTCAGTTTTTTAAGGATGAAGAGCTAATAAACGACGAGTTTGGCAATAAATTTTGTTGTAATGGCTGCAAACAGGTCTTTTATCTACTCTCATCAAAAGGGCTTGATGAGTTTTACAATAAACTTGGCAAAAATAATCTTGATAGAGCCAACATAGATGAGGTTGGCAAAAACGAAATAGCAAGTATCTATAGAAACTTTGTTCGTAAAAATAGTGATGGATTTAGTGAAGTTTTTATCATCATCGATGGCATTCACTGTAGCGCTTGTGTCTGGCTAAATGAGAAGATTTTATTTTCGGCTAAAGGAGTTCTTGAAGCTCAGATTAACGCACAGACAAAAAAGGCAAAGATAGTTTGGGATGAGAGCCAAACAGACTTAGCAACCATTTTTCAACTAATTACTCAGATAGGCTACCGACCATATGCCTATGATCCAACAAGAGCACAAGAGAGCATCGATAAGACTAGAAGAGCTTTCTATGCAAAGTTGTTAGTTGGTATCTTTGCAACTATGAATATCATGTGGATAGCAATTGCTCTATATAGCGGCTATTTTAGCGGTATGGACGAAAATATAAAAGATATCTTTCACTTTGCCGAGTTTATCTTAGCAACTCCTGTACTATTTTTTACGGGAAGTGTCTTTTTTAAAGGGGCAAAGACAGCCATTAAAAATCGCTATGTCAATATGGATCTGCTAATAAGTGCAGGAGCAAGTCTAACCTACATCTACTCAGTCTATGCGATGTTTAGTAGGAGTGCCGAGGTCTATTTTGACTCTGTTGTTATGATTGTAACTTTTGTCTTTATTGGTAAATTTTTAGAAGTTGTTAGCCAAAAAAACTCAGTTGATACGCTAGATAGTCTTTCAAAGTTGGTAATAAGCGATATCTGGGTAAAGCAGGGAGAGAAATTTAGCTCTAAAAATATCTATGAAGTGACAAAAGATGACCTAATCCTTGCTAGAAGTGGCGATAAGATTCAAATCGATGGTATTGTAGAGAGTGGCGAGGGAAGTTTTGACTATGCTAGTTTAACAGGCGAGAGCCTTCCGCTTTTTAAAAAAAGAGGCGATGAGCTTTTAAGTGGCGCTGTTTGCCTTGATGGGCGGGTTGAGTATAGGGCTTTGAGTGATTTTAAAAGTTCTACTCTTAGCAAGATGATAAACTTGCTTGAAAATGCCTCACTAAAAAGACCACTCATTCAAAACATAGCTAACAAAATTTCAGGATATTTCTCTATAACAATACTCTCTTTGGGCTTTTTAAGCTTTCTTTTTTGGTATATAAGTGGTGCAACTTTTGAAAAATCTCTTATGATATTTATCTCTATTATAGTCATTGCTTGTCCGTGTGCTTTGGGACTTGCAACGCCAGTAGCCTCTCTTGTAGGACTTGCAACTGGGCTTAAAAAGGGAGTTATTTTCAAAGAGGCAAAGGTGCTTGAAGAGGTTGCTAAGTGCAACAGCATAGTTTTTGACAAAACAGGCACACTTACAAAATCCAACCTAAAGATAGTAAATAGCAAAAAATATTTTGATTTTGATGAAAATATCATGGCAAATCTCTTAAAGGGATCGATCCATCCAATAAGCAGAGCCATTTTTAAAGAGTATAAAGAGAGCTTTAAGGCAATAGAGCTTAGAAATTACGAAAACATAGAGGCAAGGGGAGTTAGCGCTACTTATAATGGCATAGCGCTAAATGGCGGAAGTGCAACCTATATGAGAGAGCTTGGCATAAAGTGCGATGATAGCGATATGACAAACTACTATTTTAGTATAGGTGGCAAAGTTGCTATGAAATTTGAGCTTGAAGATGAGTTAAGAGATGGGGCAAAAGAGAGCATAGATAGACTTTCTAAGCTTGGATTTGAAATTTATCTTTTAAGTGGAGATAACTTTAATGTTGTAGAAAAGATTGCAAAAGAGCTACACATAAAAAACTTTTATGCCAACCAGCTCCCAACACAAAAGGCGGAATTTATAGACGAACTTATAAAAAATAGAGATAGAGTGATAATGGTAGGCGATGGTATAAATGACGCTATAGCGCTTAGCAGTGCCAATGTTGGGATCTGTCTTGGAAGTGGCGCAAGTATAAGTCTTGAAAAGAGCGATATTATCGTCTTAAATGACTCGCTAGCAACTCTTACAAATGCCATAAAGCTATCTAAACAGACCTATCGCACCATAAAACAAAATTTAGCCTTTTCTCTCTTTTACAACTCAGTTACAGTCCCTCTTGCTATAATGGGATATGTTATACCGCTAGTTGCAGCTATCTCTATGTCGCTTAGCTCATTGGTGGTGGTTTTAAATAGCCTAAGAATAAAACTTATAAAGGATTGAGATGAGTGGTGGAGTTCTTGCTATGATGCTTGCAACCTCATTGGTGCTTGGTTTTATAGCTCTATTTGCCTTGCTTTGGGGGCTTAAGACAAAGCAGTTTGAGGACTATACAAAGTTTTTGGATGGGACTAAATTTGATAGTGAAGAGTCGCTAAATGACGCCTATGAAGTTGAAGCTAGAAAAAAAGAGGCAAAAGAAAAAAAGAACTATAGACCGCCGGATTAGTAGGTTTTGGCTAATGAGAGTAAGTTTGAAGCTCTCTTTAGCCAAATTTAACTAAATATCGCCAAATAACTCTTTTAAGTTTTCTAACCCTGTTTTTGTATCTTTTTTGTCGCTGCTTTCTTCTACAAGCTCTATTCTATGTCCGCAAAGAGTTGAAGCAAGGCGGATATTGATACCATTTTTTCCTATTGCTTTGCTTTTTTGCTCACTATTTATATGAACTGTTGCTATCATATCTTTTATTGTGACTGAGTTTACAATAGCCGGCGCCATCGCCCTTGCTATCAAAACTTCAGGTTTTGGAGAGTATTCAATAACATCTATATTTTCATTGTTTAGCTCTTTGCTAACGGCATTTATCCTAACTCCCTTTACTCCAACTGTTGCGCCAACTGGATCGATGTTTGGTCTTGTTGCACTAAGCGCAACTTTAGCTCTCTCGCCTGGAATTCTAGCGCACTTTTGTATGATGACACTTCCATCTTCTATCTCAGGCACTTGAACTTTTAAGAGAGCCTCTAAGAATTTTGGAGAGGTTCTTGAGATCTCAATTCTTATACCCTGTTTATCAAGATAAATTTTTCTAATAACCGCCCTTACGATATCTCCAACTTCAAAATTTTCGCCTTTTATGCGGTTTTTGCGTGGCATATATACCTTTGCATCATCAATTTCAAGGTAGGTTGTCTCCCACTCATCGACACGTATAACAGTGCCAAAAATAATCTCATCCATCTTCTCTTGATAGTGCTTATAGTTGGTCTCTTCAACAAGCTGTTGAATGTGATAGCCAAGCTCTCTTGAAAGAATCGCAGAGGCAGTTCGTCCAAAGTCACTAAAGTCTATGTAGTATTTGATCTCATCGCCGACACTTATCTCTTTGTTTAGTTTTTTTGCCTCACTAAGTGCCATAAAATGGTTATTATCAACTCTCTCATCATCATTTTTTACTACTAAAATTTTGTGATAGACCTTTATGTTTTTTTGATTTGAACTAAATTCAACATCGTAGTTGTAGTCCTCTCCAAAAAGCTCCTTTGCGCAGTTGATAAAGGCGAGTCTTACCTTTTGTTTGACATCTTCTATGTTTAGATTTTTTTCATTTGCAATAGACTCTACAATATCGCCCATTCTCTCCATCTCTTCTCCTTAACAGCGGTAATTTTCTACTTGGATTTAAATTTATATAAGCTTTTAAATTTATATAAGAGATACAATTATACAAATTTCGCCTTGATTTTAGTTTAATCGGTTTTTTACATAAAATTTGTTATACTCACGAATTCAAAAAATAAAAGGATGGAAAATGGTGTTTAAGCTAGCAAAAAAAGAACTATCCAGCAAGAGTGAGAGTATAAGTATAGAGCAGATTGAAGAGGGTGTAACCAAAAAAGGACATAAAATTTTTTATTTGGATAAAGAAAATAGTAATAAAGAGCTAAAAGCCCTGATAGAGTATTTTGAAAAAAAGGGCTACACAGTCTATCCAAATACCGTAAAATATGGCCTTGATGATGGTGACTATATGTATGAGGTGCATATTTTTGAGTAAGCTGCTCTTTATTGAGACTTTAGGTTGTGCTATGAATGTGCGCGATAGTGAGCACATCATAGCCGAATTAAAAGATGAATATACTCTAACAGATGACGCTACAAATGCAGATCTTATCATCATAAATACCTGCTCAGTAAGAGAGAGGCCAGTGCATAAGCTCTTTAGTGAGATTGGCGGGTTTGAAAAGATACGAAAAGAGGGAGCCAAGATAGGAGTTTGTGGCTGTAGTGCAAGTCATCTTGGTAAAGAGATTTTTAAAAGAGCACCTAGTGTTAGCTTTGTGCTTGGTGCTAGGAATGTCTCAAAGATTACAGAGGCGATAAAAGTAGATAAGTTTATAAGCACCGATATCAACTATGACGAGAGCGAATATGCCTTTGGCGAGTTTAGAAGTTCGCCATACAAATCATTTATAAATATCTCTATAGGATGTGATAAGAAGTGTAGCTACTGTATCGTTCCATATACTAGAGGCGAAGAGATCTCAATACCATCAGAGCTTATTATAAATGAGGCAAAAAGAGCTGTTAAAAGTGGTGCAAAAGAGATTTTTTTACTTGGACAAAATGTCAATAACTACGGCAGACGCTTTTCTAGTGCTCATGACAAGATTGATTTTAGTGACCTTTTGGTAGAGCTTAGTAAGATTGATGGAGTTGAGAGAATAAGATTTACAAGCCCTCATCCTTTGCATATGGATGATAAATTTATCGATGTTTTTGTAAATAATGACAAAATTTGCAAATCCATGCATATGCCACTTCAAAGCGGTTCTAGCAAAATTCTAAAAGCGATGAGAAGGGGCTATACAAAAGAGTGGTTTTTAGATAGAGCTTTGAAGTTAAAGGAGCTTTGTCCCGATATCTCTATAAGCACCGATATTATCGTGGGATATCCAGGCGAGAGTGATGAGGATTTTAAAGAGACTATGGATGTGATAGAAAGAGTTAAATTTCATCAGATATTTTCTTTTAAATTTAGTCCACGTCCGCTTACTCCAGCTGCTAAACTAACGCCACTTGATGATGAGATTGCAAGTGCTAGATTGAGTGCTCTTCAAAGCAGACACAATGAGATTTTAGATGAGATTGCACTTGGTCAAAAGGGCAAGACTATGGAGGTCTATTTTGAAGAGTTTAGAGAGGGCGGAGTTGTTGCAGGAAGAAGCTTTTCAAATTTTTTGGTTCAAGTAGATGGGGGCAGAGAGCTTTTAGGAGAGTGTAGAAAAGTCCTTATAACAGAGCCAAAAAGAATGGTCTTAAATGGAAAGATTGTCTGTTAAAAAGAGGCTATTTTGCACCGTGTTTGGCTATTTGCTTGCATTTGTCATTAGAGCTATAGCCTGGACTTGCAAGCTCAAATTTAGCGATATCACTCTTCCACAAAAGCCCTGTGTCGTTGTCTTTTGGCATGGTCGTCTTGCTATGATGCCACTTGCATACCGCCGTTGGTGGCAAGATAGAAAAATAAATCCAAAGGTCATCATAAGCAACCATAAAGATGGAGAAATTATCACTAGAACTATCGCTCATTTTGGGATTGGTGCCATAAGAGGCTCATCTAGCAAAGGGGCTGCAAGAGCGTTGATTGCTGCCATATCGCAGATAAAAAAGGGTGGCGATACCATCATCACTCCAGATGGTCCAAGAGGGCCAAAACATAGTGTTTCTGATGGTCCTTTTATCATAGCCAAACGCTTAAATGTCCCAATTTATGCGCTAAATTATGAGGCAAGTAGATATTGGCAATTTAAAAGTTGGGATGCGATGATACTACCTAAACCATTTTCTAAAATAAACTTTAGCCTAACAGAGATTAAATTTGATAAAGAGAGTTTGGAAAATAGCAATGAAAGTATAAAAAACACTCTTTTTTTAGCTGCAAAAAATGATGCTAAATTTGATACCTAACAAGAGTACAAAAGGGGAGTAGATGGGATTTTTTAGAGTAAAAAAAAGTCTGTTTTGTAGCGTTATATTAGAGGCTGATTATTATAAAATTTGCCTTAGAGAGATGGGCTCAAAAAATAGAGTTTTAAGCGAGATATTGAAAACTCAAGCCATTGATGATCCGCGCAACATCGCAACTGTTTTGGACGAACTTTTAAAAGAGTATGAAGACAAAAAGATATTTCTCTGTGTGCTTATGGGTGAGGCAACTCAAGGTGTTGTAAAGGGAAGCGAAGTTAGCGACGAAGAGTGCAAAATAGTCACTGTAAATAGCGACTTTTTGGTCTATAACAGAAAAGATGAGGTTGAGGCTATTGATAGTTTGTTTGAGCCATATAAGATCGATGAACATCTAAATGCCCTAAAGCTGCTCTACTTTTTCTATAAAAATGAAAAATTTCAGCAAAATGCCCTTTTTATCTTGAGGTTGGAGCACTCTATTGCTGTTATGTTTGCTGACGAAAATGAGGTATTTGACGCTTATATGGTGGATTTTGTGCAGGAACGTTTAAATGCCATAGTCACCAATCCAAACGACTTAGCGCTTGATGATGAAGATGAGGTTTTTTATCAAACTATCAAAAAGCAGATAGAAAACTTTTACAAAAAAGAGGGTAGTAAATTTGTCCAAAATATCTTTATCTATGACGCTGATGCTAGAAATGACGCCAATATGAGCTACTATATTTTTAAAAATTTACTCATCAAAACTCAAGTTGCACCTATCAAGGTGGTTGATTTTATGAATAGAGTAAATATCAAAGAAAATGGCTAATTGTCTCTAAAAACTCTCTGTTTTCACAAAGATAGGGTCTAATTAGTGGCGGGATTTTTTTAACTCTGCAAAACTCTCTAAACTCTTTTGGCATGGCAGTTTTTACAAATGGCGCTACAAATATCAGCTTATCTTTGTAACCAATAGCCACTTTTCCAGAGATAACTCCATCCTTTTTTGCCCAAATTCTTTGTTTTTGGCTCATTACAATCTGCTGTTTTTTTAGGAGTTTGTCTATTAAATTTATAGAGTTTTGACTATTTTGTAAGATGGCAAAGGGGCCTTTTTCAAAAAGTGGCTTTTCTAAAAGTGCTGATAAATCACTATTTAAAAACTCAAAGCTATTAACAACGCCATCTTTATAAAGCTTGATAAATTTATCGCTAAAGCTTTGTCTGATGAAGTTCCTTTGGTATTTGATATCCAAATTTGAGCTATCGATAAAGTATTTGAGTCTGTTTTTATCAAGATAGTCTATAAGCTCATCTTTTGGCGTAAAAAGTAGCGGTCTAAAGATAGAAAAAGGCTCTTTTTTTTCATAAGGTTGCATGCCGATTAAGTTCCAAAGTCCGCTTCCTTTGGAAAATCTCATCAAAAACCACTCAAACAAATCATTTAGCTGGTGGGCAAAAAGTAGGCTTTTGTAGCCATTTTCTTTGCATATTTGTGCAAAAAATTTATGTCTAGCCTCCCTTGCTCTCATCTCAAAATTACTCTCATTAAGGCTCATGCAAAGCTCTTTTATGTAGATTTTCTTGTGAAATTTAGCGGCTAAGTCTGTAGCTTCATTCATCTCTTGTTGGCTCTCTTTTCGTGTGTTGTAGTTGATAAAAGCAAGATCAAAAGGGATGTTTTTTTCAACTAAGAGCCAAAAAAGAGCGGTGCTATCAACTCCATATGAAAAGGCTAAAAGTGCTGGAAACTCAAGTCTAGAAAGCTCTCTAAGCTCTATCAATTATCTCCCCTAAAAGCTGTCCGTTGCCAAGAGCTTTGGTGATTTTGCAAAGATAACTTTTGCCAATAGAGATATCTTTAACTGCGCTATCGTTGATGAGTATCTCTCCGTCAATTTTTATATCCCATATGGATTTTTTGGCACCAAAAAATAGCTCTCCCTCGCTACTATAGCCATCTATTTGACAGACAAACTCTCTTCCAACATCACTCTTAAAACTCTCATCTAAGATTTTTTTAGTTAATTTTTCTAGTTTTTTAACTCGCTCTTCTACTATCTTTTCATCAACTTCGGGCATATCAAAGCTTGGCGTTCCCTCCTCTTTGGAGTAGGCAAAAACAGAGACTCTATCAAATTTAAACTCATTTAAAAAGCAGACCAGCTCATCAAAACGACTCTCATCCTCTCCTGGATGCCCAACTATAAAAGCTGTCCTTAAAAAGCTATCTTTCGCCTCTCTCATCATCTTTAAAAGCTCTAAAATTTGCTCTTTTTTTGCCCCTCTTTTCATAATGCGAAGCATATCGTTGTTGATGTGTTGTATCGGCATATCAAAGTAGTTTAAGAAGATTTTTGATGAGATGATTTTTTCTAAAAGCGCCCTGCTTGTAGTTGTAGGATAGAGATACAAAATCCTTGCAAATTTGACACCCTCTATCTTCTCAACTGCGTCAATTAGCTCTATAAGACCCTCTTTTAAACCCAAGTCCCTCCCATAACTACTACTATCTTGTGAGATAAAACTAAAGTCATAATAGCCCATTTTTACCAAAGACTCCACTTCACCTACAATCTCTTTTATGCTTCTGCTTTGCAATTTGCCTTTAAAGTTTGGAATGGCACAAAAGCTGCATTTTTGGTTGCAACCTTCAGAAATCTTGACATATGCGTGGTAGTTTGAGCCTGTTATCACTCTTGATTCATCTTTTTGTAGATAGACTTTTGGGCTAAATCTACTCTCTTTTTTGGAAATTAGCTCATCTATTTTGTTAAAATCCCCAACTCCTGAGAAGAGGTCAACTTCTGGAAGCTCCTTTATAAGCTCCTCTTTATATCGCTCCATCAAGCAACCAGTTACGATAAGTAGAGTGTTGCTATCTTTTTTGCAATAGGAAAGCTCCAAAATAGCCTCTATACTCTCCTCTTTTGCAGAGTTTATAAATCCACAGGTATTTACTATCATGACATCGGCACTCTTTGGATCATCTACTAGTTGATACTCTTTTAGCCTACCTAGCATAATCTCGCTATCGATTAGATTTTTGTTACAGCCCAGTGAAAGAAGATAGAGGTTTTTGCTCATATTAGATCCATAAGTTGTCTATAAGTCTAGTCTTGCCAATGTAGGCGGCTATCAATATAAGTGTGTTTTCCATAGTGACCTTTTCAACGCTATTTAGCTCTCTATCGGTAATCTCTACATAATCTATCTTTATAGGCTCCAAAACAGCTCTCATTTGCTCTTTTATCACCTTTGTTGAAAACTCGCCATTTTTGATGAGCTCATTTGCCTTTAAAAGGGCTCTATAAAGTTTTAGTGCCTCTAGTTTTTCCTCTTCATCAAGATATGAATTTCTAGAGCTAAGTGCCAAACCATCGGCTCCTCTTACGATATCGCAAGGAACTAGTTCTATATTTTTAAATGTTGTTTTTATCATCTTTTGAACTATTAGAAGTTGTTGTGCATCTTTTTTCCCAAAATAGACTCTATTTGGCGAAATAAGGTTGAAAAATTTGTTTAAAACTGTCAAAACGCCATCAAAATGTCCAGGTCTTGTAGCACCTTCAAGTTTGGTAGAGAGCGACGTTGGAGCTATGATTTTTACATCATTTGATGGATACATCTCATCGCTACTTGGCATAAATAGCACATCAACACCACAACTCTCGCACGTTTTTATATCTTCTGACTCATTTCTTGGGTAGTTTTCTAGGTCTTCATTTGGCAAAAACTGCGATGGATTGACAAAGTCTGAGACTATACAAAACTCATTTTGCTCTTTTGCCTTTTTTATCAAAGAGCGATGTCCATCATGCAAAGCGCCCATAGTTGGGACGTAGCCTATAGTTTTGTCTAAATTTGACAAAGCATTTTTTAACTCATCGATTGATCTAATTAGTTGCATAATTTTTCCTATATGTTTTAAAGTAATCTAACAGAATGTATGATTATATCTAAAATTTGGTTAATTGGCACTATGGCTGCAGCACTAGCTAAAATAGCATTGATTTTTATCTAAATTTGTAGCTGAAATTTAACGATATTTATCCATTTATGAAAAGGTAGTTAAATTTGACTTCAAACTTTGTCAAATTTATCTCTGCTCTATCTTGAAAGTTCTTACTTTTAATATCATCTCTTGCTATAAATATAAGCTTGCCAATTGAAGTGAAATTTAACTCTTTGCTTTATTTTGTTTGGTCTTGTAAATCCAAGCTTAGATAATTTTGTATTAGATAAATTAGCATCGCAAGAGATTAGAAATTTAACCTTTTTATTGTGCTACGTTTTGTTACATGGTAGCTTTTCTAATATTTTAAAAAGCTGCGATTTGTGGAGTTTTTATATTAATTTTGTTTAGACTGATTTCCAGCCTGCAAAATCATTTTGTTTGTTGAAATTTAATCTTTTAAATTTAGGCTTACTTATTTCAAATTTAGAGCTGGGCAAATTTGTATTGCAAATTTAAAATAACTTAATAAATTTCACGGCACTTCGTTTATATAGTTTTTATGTTATAATTACCTAAAAAATGGAGAGACTTGTTGGACAGTTACGAATACAGCGAGCTTTTGAAAGTGGCAAAAAAGAAAGTTTGCAATGTAGCACTCATCATAAAACCAGAGGAATTGCAAAAAAGACTAAAAGAGATAGAGGCTTGCGAGCTTGATCCAGATCTTTGGAAAGATAGCAAAAGGGCTTCAAAATTGGGAAAAGAGAAGTCATCTATCTCATCAATACTTAAAAAATACAATAGTGCAAAAATGGCTTTAGAAGAGGCTTGCGAGCTTTATGAAATGGCAGTTGATGAAAACGACAATGAGACCTTGACACATCTCTTTGGTGAGTCAGATGAGCTTTTGGAGCAGATTCAAGAGCTTGAAGTATCTATGATGTTAAGCGGCGAGGATGATTCCAAAAATGCCATCATATCTATTCATCCTGGAAGTGGCGGAACTGAAAGTAGCGATTGGGCGAGTATGCTTTATAGGATGTATGTGAGATTTTGTGAAAGAGAGGGCTTTGGCGTTGAGCTTTTGGACTTTCAAGAGGGCGATGAAGCGGGCATAAAAGATGTGAGTTTTATGGTAAAGGGCGAAAACGCCTATGGATATTTAAAGGCTGAAAATGGTGTTCATAGACTTGTTAGAGTTAGTCCATTTGATAGCGCAGGCAGACGTCATACGAGTTTTACAAGTGTGCTTGTAAGCCCTGAAGTTGATGATGATATCAATATCGAGATAGAGGATAAGGATATTAGAATAGATTATTATAGAGCTAGTGGAGCAGGTGGTCAGCATGTAAATAAAACAGAGAGTGCGGTTCGTATAACTCACTATGAAACTGGTATTGTTGTGCAGTGTCAAAACGACAGAAGTCAGCACAAAAACAAAGATACCGCTATGAAAATGTTAAAATCTCGTCTTTATGAGTTTGAACTTCACAAACAAAAAGAAGCAGGCGATCAGATAGAAAAGAGTGACAATAGCTGGGGACATCAGATACGCTCATATGTGCTTTTTCCCTATCAACAGGTAAAAGATCATCGCACAAACAAGAGCTATGGCAACACAGACGCCGTTCTTGACGGAGATATAAAAAAAATAATAGAAGATGTATTGATTGCAAATAATAGTAAATAAATTTTTTAATGAAAGGATAAAATATGAATGAAGAAGGAATATTGTTAGCATTTGGATATAACACCAACGATGCGACATTAAAGCAGCTTAGAGCGATACTTTCAAGGTGCGATTTTGAGCAAACTGAGCTTGAGAAGATTGTTGCACTAAACGATAAACTCAAAACTTATGGTGCATATATTGCTATGTCAAACTCAAATAACTATTTTAAAATCAAAAATGAATCACCTGATAAGCATATCAGAGAGGCAGTAAGAGAGGCGATTTTTTCTTGGTCAGATAAAAACAAGAGAAAGTTAGAAAAGGTTGAAGGCAAAGAAACCTACTATATAACAGACAGATTTTAGGAAAAGGGATGAAAAAGTATCTATTTTTGCTCTTTTTAGCATTTGTTTTTGTTGGTTGTAGCACAAAAGATGGAGCTTTTAAAAAGACAGATGAGGTCTTTATACAGCCTGTAAAACTTGAGCCATCAAATGTAAATTTAGCTACAATTTGCGAAAATCAAAATCAAGAGCAGTGTTTTGCCTCTGCTAAAAAGGCGTATGAGCAGCAAAATTATGCTTTGGCTATTAGAATTTTTGATAAGGGTTGTTCCGGATATCAATACATTCCATCTTGCCTAAGACTTGCTAAGATGCTTGAAGAGGGCGAGGGTTGTGTTAAAAATGTAAGCCTTGCAAAAAGCCTTTATACTAGAGCTTGCTTTTCTGGGTACAAACCAAGTTGTAAAGAGATGAAAAGGCTAGAAAAATAAGATAAATTGCCCAACTTATGGGCAATTTATCCCAAATTTAAAGCTTTAAATTTGGGATAGCCATGTTGAAATTTAAACAAATTTAGACCTAAATTTTATAATTAAATTTCAAATTTAAAATATTACTTATGCTCTAACTTTAGAGTTGCCAAAAGCTCTTCAATGTTGTATTTTGAGCGGTAGTTCTCACTCATTAGATGAATTATGATATCGCCAAGGTCAATAACGCTCCACTCATCGCTACTTTCAACATTTAAAAACTTCTCATTAAAAGGCTTTAGACCCTCTTTTATATCATCAATCAAAGAGGCGCTCTGTCTTGTTGCAAGAGTTGTTGCGATAATGACATTTTTAGCCATATACTCTTTGCCACTCATATCGATGACCTCAACATTTTCAGCCTTTTTGTCCTCTAAAATTTCAACTATTTTTGCAATTTTTTCTTTCATTTTCAATCCTTGATAAAATTTCACAATCTCTTTTTGTAGCTTAGCAGGTATTTTGCTAACCTCCAAACTCTCTCTAATATATGATGATGAGATATTAACATCTATATCAAATTTTGCCAAATATTTTGGTATTTTTATGTGATTTCTACTTGCAATTATAAAAGTTACAAGCTTATTTAGCTCTTCAAAGCTATCCCAAAGGTGCAAAGAGCTTAGATGATCAGCGCCAATGAGTAGATAAAACTTCTCTATCTCATATCTTTTATAAAGCTCTCTAACACTTTCTATAGTCGGTACAGGGCGATTTTGATCTATCTCATAGGTGCTTACCTCAACCCTGTCAAGGTCGCCCCAAAGTTTTTTTGCCCATGAGTAGCGAAGTTTTGGAGGGGCGCTGTAGCTATATTTGAATGGATTTATATAAGTTGGCATTATAATTAGCTTATCGATATCTAAATTTGCAAGGGCACTTTTTACAATTGTATCATGCCCAAGGTGCGGCGGGTCGAAACTTCCGCCAAAAAATGCTAACTTCATTTAATGTTTTTTAACCTTTAGTTTAGTAAAATGTAGGTCATTATACCTAAAAAGGACGATAAATGAGTTTAAAGATTGCAATCAATGGTTTTGGGCGGATAGGTAGGTGCGCGGCAAGAATCATCTCAAATCGCGATGATGTCGAGCTAGTTGCCATAAACGATACAGCAAAAAGAGAGGTAACTAGATATCTTTTACAATATGACTCAGTTCACGGCAAATTTAACAAAAAAGTAGAGTATATAGATGAAAATAGCATTGCGATAGATGGCAAAAAAATCCCAGTTTTTTCTACAAGAAGCCTAGATGAGCTTAACTTTGATAAATACGGCGCACAGGTAGTTTTAGAATGCACAGGGGCATTTTTAACGACACAAGATTGTGCCCCTTATCTAAAAAAAGGTATAAATTTGGTAGTGCTTTCAGCCCCTGCAAAAGATGAGACTCCAACCTTTGTGATGGGTGTAAATGAAGAGAGTTACAACAACCAATCAATCATCTCAAATGCAAGCTGCACAACAAATTGTTTAGCGCCAATTGCCAAGATAATAGACAGAGAGCTTGGTATAAAAAAGGGCTTGATGACAACCGTTCATGCCTATACCAACGGACAAAGTCTGCTTGATATTAAGACTAAAGATCTAAGAAGAAGTAGGGCTGCGGCTTGCAATATAGTTCCAACTACAACTGGTGCTGCAAAAGCGATAAGTCTAGTTCTTCCAAATTTAAAGGGCAAGCTCCATGGACAAAGTATTAGAGTGCCTGTTCCAAATGTCTCTATGGTAGATCTTACCGCTTACTGCGAGAAAAAAACCACAAAAGATGAGCTTAATGAGATTTTTATTGAGTATTCTAAAGGGCAGATGAGTGGGATTTTGGGTATTGATGAGGAGTTTAGAGTTTCTAGTGATTTTGTTGGCTCTAGCTATTCTAGTATCGTTGCAACCGACTTAACTCAGGTAATTTGCGATGACTTTATAAAAGTTATGGCGTGGTATGACAATGAGTGGGGTTATTCGCAAAGACTTGTGGATTTGGCACTCTATGCAGCAAAGAGCAAAGGACTTAAATGACAGGGATACTTTCTATAAAAAACATTGAGCTTAAAGAGGGCAGTAGGGTATTTTTAAGATGTGATTTTAATGTCCCTATGGATGAGTTTTTAAATATAAGTGATGATAGAAGAGTAAGATCGGCCATTCCAACCATAAGATATTGTCTAGATGAGGGATGTAGTATAGTGCTTGCTAGCCATCTTGGACGACCTAAAAATGGATATGAAGAGCGCTTTTCTTTGGAGCCTATTGCAAAAAGACTTTCAAGACTTCTTAAAAAAGAGGTTAAATTTGTAAAAGATGTCATAGGCGATAAGGCAAAAAAAGCTGTAAATGAACTAAAAAGTGGCGAGATTTTACTCCTTGATAACTTGAGATTTCAAAAGGGCGAAACTAGCAATGATGATAAATTTGCAAAGACTTTGGCAAGTTTTGCAGACTACTATATCAATGACGCATTTGGCGTATGTCACAGAGCGCACGCTTCAGTTGAGGCAATCACTAAATTTTTCGATGATCGCCACAAAGCAGCTGGATTTTTGCTCATAAAAGAGATAAATTTTGCCCAAAATCTCATAAAAAAACCAATTCGTCCATTTGTCGCTGTAGTTGGCGGAAGCAAGGTAAGTGGCAAACTTCAAGCCCTAACCAACCTCATACCAAAAGTAGATAAGCTCTTAATTGGCGGCGGCATGGCCTTTACCTTTTTAAAAGCACTTGGATATGGTATCGGAAACTCACTTTTAGAGGAAGATTTGATAGATGAGGCTTTGGAGATACTAAATAGAGGAAAAGAGCTTGGAGTTAAAATTTATCTTCCAGTAGATGCCATAACAGCAATGGTTTGTAGCAATGAGGCAGTTACAAAGATAACTACAACGCAGGAGATTCCAAAGGAGTGGATGGCCCTAGATATCGGTCCTGCAACTGTTGAGCTCTTTAAGATTGCAATGAGTGATGCACAGACTATTTGGTGGAATGGACCAATGGGAGTTTTTGAGTTGGATAAATTTGCCAAAGGAAGTATTAGGATAAGTCACGCTATAGCCGAGAGTCAAGCAACTAGCGTTATAGGTGGTGGAGATACTGCTGATGCAGTTGAAAGAGCAGGAGATAGCGACTATATGACCTTTATCTCAACGGGTGGTGGAGCTAGTTTGGAGCTAATAGAGGGCAAAGAGCTGCCAGGAGTTAAGGCTCTTATAAGGAGAGATTAGTGAAGTTTTATGCAAATTTAAAGTCAAATCATACAAGAGAGAGTTTTAGCAACTATGCAGAGATTTTAGACAAAGAGCTAGATGGGCAAAGTGTAGTTGTTTTTCCGCCATTTAGTGCATTTAGTGGCAAAAAGCACAAGTTTAAACAGGGTGCTCAAAACTTCTATCCAGCACTTAAAGGCTCTTTTACAGGGGAGATTACCAAAGAGATGCTTGATGAGTTTGGTATAGAGACACTTTTGATAGGGCATAGTGAAAGAAGAACTATTTTAGGTGAATCGGATGATTTTTTAAGGGATAAATTTGAGTTTGCCAAAAAACAGGGCTATGATGTAGTCTATTGTATAGGCGAGAGCGATATTGTCTATATGAATGGCTCAACCAAATCTTTTTTAAAATCACAGCTTAAAAACATAGATCTGGGCTACGATAAGCTAACCATTGCTTATGAGCCTATTTGGGCTATTGGAAGTGGCAAGAGTGCAACAACAGAATATATCAAAGAGATTTTGGACTTTTTAAAAACTCTAAGTAATGCCCCTTTGCTTTATGGAGGTAGCGTAAATTTGGAAAATATAAAGGCCATCTCACAAATCAAAAATTGCGATGGAGTTTTGGTGGGAAGTGCCAGTTTAAATGCAAAAGAATTTTTAAATTTAATAAAGGAGTGTAGATGATTCTTAAGGGAAAAAAGGGACTAATTGTCGGTGTTGCAAATCAAAGATCGATAGCTTATGGAATAGCCAAAGCTTGCAAAGAGCAGGGTGCAACTCTTGCTTTTACCTACCTAAATGAAGCTCTATTTAAAAGGGTAAAACCAATAGCAGATGAGCTTGGAAGCAGCTTTGTCTATGAGCTTGATGTAAACAATCAAGAGCATTTAGACTCTTTAAAAGAGCATATCAAGAGGGATTTAGGAGAGATAGATTTTGTCCTTCACGCAGTTGCTTTTGCACCAAAAGAGGCTTTGGAGGGCGATTTTGTCGATACTTCAAAAGAGGCGTTTGATATTGCTATGGGAACTAGTGTCTATTCTCTCATCTCTCTTACAAAGGCAGTTTTGCCAGTTTTAAATGAGGGTGGCTCTATCCTAACTCTAACCTATCTTGGCGGACCTAAATTTGTCCCTCACTACAATGTTATGGGAGTTGCAAAAGCAGCGCTTGAGAGCACTGTAAGATATCTTGCAAGAGATCTTGGTAGAAAAAACATAAGAGTAAATGCCATCTCAGCTGGTCCTATCAAAACTTTAGCAGCTAGCGGGATTGGAGATTTTAGAATGATTCTTAAGTGGAATGAACTAAACTCACCTCTTAAAAGAAATGTAACTATAGAGGATGTTGGCAAGAGTGGCGCCTATCTTTTGAGTGATCTCTCAAGTGCAGTAACGGGCGAGATTCACTATGTAGATGGCGGTTACAACATCATGGGAATGGGCGACGTTGAGAAAGATGATGATGGCAATACCACTCTTTGTTGGGACATGGACAAAATAAAATGAAGTTATTAAGCTCTGTTAGCTTTGGCAGTTATGAAGCAAAAAACAGAGTTGTAATGCCACCAATGTGCCTCTATATGGCAAAAGATGATGGAATGGTAGAGCCATTTCATCACACTCACTATGCCGCAAGAGCTATCGGAGAGGTTGGCACTATCATAGTTGAGGCAACAGCTGTCCAAAAGCGCGGAAGGATAAGCGATTTTGATCTTGGACTTTGGGATGATAGTCAGATAGACTCTCACGCCAAACTTGTAAAAGAGATAAAGAGCTATGGTGCTTTGGTTGGAGTGCAGCTATCTCATGCTGGCAGAAAGAGCAAAAGTTCTACAACAAAGCCTGTTGCGCCATCTAAGAGTAAATTTAGCGATGAGTATGATGAGGCTAGAGAGTTATCTATTGATGAAATTTATGAGATAATTGACTCTTTTATAAGTGCTTCTAAAAGAGCGGTTGAGGCTGGATATGACTTTGTAGAGATACATGGCGCTCATGGCTATTTGATACATCAGTTTTTAAGTCCGCTAACTAACCTTAGAGATGATAAATTTGGAAAAGATCTACTCTCTAGGTTTAATTTTCTTTTTGAGATAGTGAGTAGGTTAAAAAAAGAAAATATTGTCTTTGGCGTTAGGATAAGTGCAAGCGAGTGGGAGAGTGGCGGTTTTGATATTGAGGATAGCAAAAAACTTGCTGTATGGCTTGATTTTCTTGGTGCAAGTTATATCCATGTAAGTAGCGGCGGCAACCATGAAAAGCCAAGTTTGATGCCAAAAATCGAGCCTTTTTATCAGTGCGGTTATGCAAAAGAGATCAAAAAAGTTGTAAATATACCAGTTATTGCCGTAGGACTTATAACTACGCCAAATGAGGGAGAGGCACTTTTAAAAGGAGAAGTTTGCGACATGGTAGCTTATGGACGAGAGCTTTTAAGAAATCCAAATTTAGTTCTGTTTGCCTTGGCAAATAGTGACAAAAGT
Organism: uncultured Campylobacter sp.; assembly: GCF_947255105.1. Lineage (GTDB taxonomy): Bacteria > Campylobacterota > Campylobacteria > Campylobacterales > Campylobacteraceae > Campylobacter_B. The sequence goes on along the minus strand of NZ_CAMYFP010000004.1, from coordinate 44,558 downwards.
AAGATTCCAAATCCATACAAAAGGGCGTTTTTATGATTTGTGTTTTTGATGTTGAGACAATTCCAGATGCTAGTGTTATAAGATCTGTTTTTGGGTATGAGGGGAGCGATGAAGAGGTTGGCGTTACTGCTCAAGAGGAGTTTTTGAAAAATAATGGCACTACATTTTTGCCAGTTTGCTTTCATAAAATTGTCTGCATAAGTGCTGTAATTGCCGATGACTTTGGCAAGTTTAAGAGAGTTTCTACCATGAAGGGAGAGGATGAAAAGAGTAGAATTGCTCAGTTTATAAGCTTTCTTAACTCACACAATCCGCGCCTTATAAGCTTCAACGGCAGAGGCTTTGACCTTCCTTTGATAATGGCTAGAGCGATGAGATACAATCTTAGCGCGCACTCCTATTTTGAGGTTGAAAACAAGGAGCTAAACAAGAGCAAATGGGAGAACTATCGCTACCGATATAATGAGCGCTTTCATTGTGACTTGCTAGATCAAATTAGCGATTTTGGCGCTATTAGAGGATTAAAACTTGATGAGATTTGCAAAAGTGTTGGCTTGCCGGGCAAATTTGACACCAAAGGCGATGAGGTAAGCGCTCTTTTTTATAGTGATAGCTTAGACCTTATAGAGCAGTATTGTGAAAGTGATGTTTTAAATACCTATTGGCTCTTTTTGAAATTTGAGCTTTTAAAGGGCAATTTAGTCATAAATGATTATTGTAACTATCTTTCTGTTATGAATGAGTTTATCAAATCAGACGATAAAAACTACAAAGAGGTCTTTTCCAAGGCGATAGAAGATGAGATTAAGGGGATTTTGTCTTGATAAATTTAGAGGCGATAAGAGATAAATTTAGACCATTTTTGATGGAACTTGGAGAGTTTTTAAAGACTGCGTCTAATTTTGATATTGAGATGAAAAGTAGCAAAATAGACTTTGTAACATCGATTGACAAAGAGTGCGAAGAGAAGATCATCAAATTTATCCAGACAAACTTTGCAAGCTTTTCTATACTTAGTGAAGAAAGTGGCGAGATAAAGGGAAGCTCTCCTTGGACCTTTGTCATTGATCCAATAGACGGCACGACAAATTTTATCCATAGGTATCCGATCTATTCTATAAGTATTGGTCTTAAAAAAGATGATGAAACTATGCTTGGAATAGTCTATTTGCCACTTTTGGGCTTCTTTTTTCATGCCATAAAGGGAAGCGGTGCATTTTTAAACGAACAAAGGCTTAGCGTCTCTTTGACTAGCTCTTTAGACAAAGCGCTCATCTCTACAGGTTTTCCCTATAGCAGAGCTACTTACAATCCAAATTTGAAGTATTTTAACAAAATCATAAACAAAATAGCAGGTATTAGAAGAAGTGGAAGTGCAGCGGCTGATCTTTGCTTTTTGGCGGCTGGTTTTTGCGATGGTTATTTTGAGTTTTGCATAAATGAGTGGGACTATATTGCAGGAGAGCTGATCTTAAGCGAGGCAGGCGGGCATGTAGAGCATATAAAACTAGAAAAAGACATTATGTTTTTTTATACAAATTCCAAGATTGATAGTTGGCTTAAAGAGGCACTTTTTTCATAGTTTTGTTTTTTATGAAGCTTTTGATATAATTTAAAACTTTTTTGGAGGCGAAATTTGAGAGTTTTACTTATTGTTTTGGCCCTAAATTTATCCCTTTTTAGCGACATTATGCTTGTTGGAGTCTATAAAGATCAAAATATCAGCGGCTATGTTGTAAGCGAGAAATATGACGGCGTTAGAGGGTTTTGGGATGGAGAGAAACTTCTTAGCAAAAGTGGCAAAAGACTCTTTGTGCCTGAGTTTTGGACGAAAGAGTTCCCGCCATTTGCTATTGATGGTGAGATATGGAGCAAAAGAGGCGAGTTTGAAAAGATTCTCTCAATAGTCACAACCAAAGATGACAAAAGTAGATGGAGCGAGCTTAAATTTATGGTATTTGATGTGCCAAATGCCAAAGGTGGGCTTTTTGAGCGACTTGAGATTTTACAAAAATATCTAAACGCTCATCCAAACAGCCCGATAAAAATAATAAAACAAGAGCCTATAAAAGATAAAAAAGAGTTGAAAAAACGGCTAAAAAAAGTGGTTGATTTAGGTGGTGAGGGACTTGTTGTAAGAGATCCAAAGGTGGGCTATATAAAGGGTAGGAGTGATAAAATCCTAAAGGTAAAGCCATATTTTGATAGTGAGTGCGAAGTTGTTGCCATCAACGATGGAAAGGGCAAATACAAAGGAATGATGGGCTCAATAACCTGCAAAGATGGCGATGTAGTTTTTAGGATAGGTGGCGGTTTTAGTGATGAAATGCGAGCCAATCCACCAAAGCTAGGAACAATTGTCACATATAAATTTAACTCATTTACAAATGGCGGTAAGCCCAAATTTGCAAGATTTTTAAAGATAAAAAAGGAGATAGAGTGAAGATACTTATTACTGGTGCTGCTGGATATATCGGCTCACACACATTAAAGCTCATACTTGAGACTACCGATGCAAAAGTCGTTGGTATAGACAACTTTTATAGTGGAAGCAAAGAGGCGATAGAGAGTTTAAAAAAGATAAGAGATTTTGATTTTGTAGAGTGCGATCTGTGCGATAGTGCAAAACTAAGAGAGCTTTTTAAGCGCTATAAATTTGATGCTATTATCCACTTTGCTGCCTATATTGAGGTTTTTGAGTCAATGCAAAATCCTATAAAATACTACCAAAACAACACAGCAAATGCACTAAATTTAATTGCATTAGCAAGAGAGTTTAAGGTAAATAAATTTGTCTTTTCATCTACAGCGGCAACTTATGGAGAGCCAAAAGATGGCGTTGTAAGCGAAGAGAGCTTGCAAAATCCAATCAATCCTTACGGCAAAAGTAAGCTTATGGTTGAGTGGGCACTAAAAGATGAAGGCAGAGCAGATGAGAGTTTTCGTTATGCAATACTTCGCTATTTTAATGTTGCTGGTGCTAGCAGTGATGGGCTTTTGGGACAAAACTATCCAAATGCAACTCATCTTATAAAGGTAGTTTGTCAGACAATTCTTGGCAAAAGAGAGAAGATGAGTATATTTGGAGATGACTATCCTACAAAAGATGGCACCTGCATAAGAGACTATATACATATAGAAGATCTTGCACTAGCTCACATAAACGCGTTGCACTACATAGATAAAAACCATAGCGAAGTTTTTAATGTAGGTTATGGCAACGGCTTTTCTGTAAAAGAGGTGATAGATAGAGCAAAGGTTGTAAGTGGAGTTGATTTTAAGGTTGAGATTGCAAAGAGAAGAGATGGCGATCCCGCTGTTTTGGTATCGAAAGTAGATAAGCTTATAAATTTAACAGGATGGAAGCCTCAAAAAAATGACCTATCTATCATCATAAAAAGCTCTTTGGAGTGGGAAAAGAGACTATGAGAGCAGTTTTTTTAGTTGTTGTTATGCTTTTAAATTTCAGCGGAGCAGAGATTTTGTCAAAAGATGGTTATAGAGTAGAAAAGATAGAGTTACAAAAAAGAGATGATGAGTCAAATTTAAAGGTAGAGGTAGAGTTTGGGCAGTTTAAGCTGCTAGATTGCAATAGTTATTTTTACATAAACTCAAACCTAACTACCAAATATGACGGCTTTGATGAGTACTATTTTTTTAGTAAAAGCGATGAGCTTGCTAGCACAGAGATGCTTTGTTATGGTAAGAAAAAGTCCAAATTTGTCCTTTATCCAAGCAAGATAGTTGTAGATTATAACTCAGCTAGACCAATTACAATTCATCTTCCAAAAGAGGTCTTAGTTAAAGTTAGTATCTATAAAAAAATAGAGAGTTTTATAAAGGGTGAATAAAAATGAATAATACAAAAGTCTTTGGTTGCTTTAAAGAGTGTGATTGGATACGAGTAGTTATCTATATAGCACTAGCCTATATTTTTAGCGTCTATGCAAGGATGGACTGGGTTAATTGGGTCTACTCTTTGCAAAACAGTGGTGCCCTTTTCTACAATGGCGAGATTATGGTAAATACAAATGATTCCTATATTTTTGCCAAGGGCGCAAAGGATATGTTAGATGGTAGCTACAACAAAGAGAGTTTAATTTTTACTGGTAGCTTTTTATCGTGGCTTACATATCTTATCTCATCGCTCTTTACATCTCTTAAATTTGAGACAATTTTACTCTATATGAGTGCCTATTTTTCATCTTTGATAGTTGTGCCTTTGATTTTGATTGCAAAGGAGTTAAAGTTCCTTGAAGCTGGCGCAATAGCTGCTTTTATCGCCTCTGTGGCGCTTAGCTACTATAACAGGACTATGGCTGGCTACTATGATACAGATATGCTTACTATAGTTTTACCTTGCTTTGTGCTGTGGGCGATGATAAGATCAACTAAAAATGATAGTAATATAGATCTATTATTGTCATCTATCTTTATCTTGATTTATGGCTACTGGTATGCTTCATCCTACTCGCTAAATTTGGCGATGATTGGCACCTATTTTGCCTATACTTTGCTATTCCAAAGAAAGAGAGTTCAAAACTACAAAGCGACTATCTTTATGCTACTTGCTGCAAACCACAACCCACTTTTTATCGAAATAGCGCTTTTTGCTCTCTTTTTTGTTCTGCTTTGTTATAAAAAAGAGACAAATTTAAAGACAATGATTTCTTTGGCTCTTTTTGCTATTGCCTTGACCATATACAATGGCGGACTAGCTCCTATAATTAGCAAGTTAATAGGTTATATACATCAAGACAGCACCCAATTAGGTGTTTTTCATTTTTATAATGTAACAGCGACTATTTATGAGACTGAGCTTATACCATTTGATACTTTTATGAAGAGAATTAGCTCAGCTCCTTGGGTCTTTTATCTATCTAGTGCTGGAGTTTTGCTACTATTTTTTAGAAAAAAAGAGATGCTTTTAGCACTGCCTATGCTAGGTCTTGGCTTTATTGCTCTTAAGGCTGGACTTAGATTTACGGTATATGCTGTGCCGATAATGGCACTTGGCTTTGGATATCTACTCTTTTTTATAATAGAGATGATTTGTCTGTTTGTAACAAAGTTGCAGGAGCTACCTATTGTCAAATTTATACTATCTTTGGCTCTTTTTATACCGGCTACATTTTTTGCACTTAAGCCATCGATTGCTCACATCAAAGAGTATAGACCTCAAACTGTCTTTGTAAATGATGAGGTCAAAGTTTTAGAAGAGCTGGATAAGATAGCCGATAAAAAGGACTATACACTTGCTTGGTGGGATTATGGCTATCCGATTATGTATTATGCCGATACAAATGTTCTTATAGATGGTGGTGTTCATAAAGGCAGTGATAACTTTGCTGTAAGTTATGCTTTAACACAAGATCAGGTAAGATCTGCCAATATGGCAAGGATAGAGGTTGAATATCTTGATAAAGAGAGAAATGAAAAAAACGTTTCAAAAACACCAAGGCTAGAGAGAATTTTGCAAGACTACAAAATAGAAAATAATAACATAGATCTTTTTTATAGCTATCTTGGGGATAGAAATTTAACTCTGCCTAATAAAACTAGAGAAATTTACTATTATTTACCATATAGAATGTTTAGTATCTTTTCTACTGTCAAGCTCTTTTCAGAGATTGATCTATCCACAGGCAAGAGCAACACGCCATCTTTCTTTTATGAGACAGATTTTTTCCAAGAAAAAGATGGCTTGATTGTTACAAGGGATTTTGTGGTAGGTACCAATGCAAATAAAGAGTATTTTATACAGATGGATAAAAACACCATTCCTATAGAAAAGGTGATAATAACTAGCTATAGCGGCAATATTTTAAATAGTGAAGTTGTCTTTAACAAAGGTAGCGACGCGCCTCTTTATCTTATATTTATGAAAGATTATAGAAAGATGTTGTTGCTTGATAAAAAGATGTTTAATTCGACCTTTATACAGCTTTTTGTGCTTGAAAATTATGATAAAGAGCTGTTTGAACCTGTCATTTTAAGTCCATGGACTAAAGTTTATAAACTAAAAAGATAGAAGATGATAATAAAAGAGATAGAAGAGTTTCAGGAGATTAGATATAAGGCAAGAGCCTATCTTTGCTACATATTTAGTAGAAATATACCAAACTACCTACCAAATATGGACAAAGAGCTTATTTTTTCAGGCTTTAATAAGATATCACACGAGCTTATTAAGTATGACGCCTTTTATCTACTCGATAAAAATGGCTATCAAATAGGCGATAATATAAGCATAAAAGAGGAGTATAGAACTGGCAGTGGAGAAAATAGAAGTTTGAGATCGTATTACTATAATGCTGTCAAAGAGAGACGTTGCTATCTCACAGATCCCTATCCTAGCTCACTTACAGGGCAGCTTTGTATAACAGTTGCAATGCCAATCTACAGTGCAAAAAAGGAGCTTTTATATATTGCATGTGCCGATATTGATATGGCAGATATCTTAAAGCTTATCAATCCACGCTCCATAGATGGGCGCTTTGGGCAAGTTTCTAGAGTAGCATATACACTCCTTGCTTTGGCTCTTTTTGGTGTGACTTGTATTTTATTTTTCTTTGGGGTAAAGAGCCTATTTTCAAATAGTCTTCATCTTATTGATACTTCTGAGATGTTTGAATCAACAGTTCTTCTAACTTTGGCTTTGGCTATTTTAGATCTAGTAAAAGCGATATTTGAAGAGGAGATTTTGGGTGCTGGCAGAAAAAATGGTGGTAACTCAAAGACGATGATAAAGTTTTTGACCTCTATCATAATCGCACTTGCAATTGAGGCTTTGATGCTTGTATTCAAATTTGCCATGACAAAGCCCGAGCATATAGTCTATGCAGTCTATCTCATCGTTGGAGTTTCTGCTTTGATCTCATCTTTGGGCTTTTATCTTTATATGAGTAGAAAAGGGAGTAGATGATGGATATATTGCCGGCAATTGATTTAAAGGAGGGCTTTGCTGTAAGGCTTAGCAAAGGGGTTATGCAAAGTGCCAAAATTTATAGCAAAGAGCCTTTAGATGTGGCTAAAGAGTTTCAAGATTTTGGCATAAAATGGCTTCATATTGTAGATCTTGATGGGGCATTTGTTGGACAAAAAATAAATCACGATGTGATAGAAAAAATTGCCTCAAAAACTTCACTAAAGATTGAAGTAGGTGGCGGCATAAGAGATGAAAAGAGTATAAAAAGCTACATCGAGAGTGGCGTAGATAGAGTTATACTTGGCTCAACTGCCCTAAACAACATAGAACTTACCAAAAAATTAGCCTTGAGCTATCCTATTGTTGTTGGCATAGATGCTATAGATGGGATGGTTGCAGTTGAGGGCTGGGCTGATGTTAGCAGAATTGAGGCAGGCAAGTTAGCAGCTGCCTATAAAGAGTCATCTATAGTTGCCATTATCTGCACTGATATAAGTAAAGATGGGATGCTTAGTGGCATAAATGTAGATTTTACACAGCAAATTGCTAGACTTAGCGCCAAAACAACGATAGCAAGTGGCGGTGTGAGTGGGATAGAAGATATCATACTAGCCAAAAAGAACAATATCGATGGAGTTATCATTGGGAAGGCCTACTATGAGGGTAGGATAAATTTAAAAGAGGCTTTAAAGGTTGCAAATGACTAAATATTTTGAGATAAAGGTTGAGTCACCCAACTATAAACTTTTTAAAGATTTCGTTTTTGAGCTTGGGGTAAGTTGTGTAGAGGAGATAGAAAATGGCTTTATCATGAGAGAGCGAGATGACAAAGAGATTGTTTATGGGCTAAAGGAGTTTGAAAAAGCTCTTGCCAAAACTCTAAATTTAGACCCCTGCTTAAAGATAGAAGTTACGCAAAAAGAGGATAAAGATTGGATAGAGAGCTATAAAAAAAGCGTTATGCCGATACAGATTGGCAAGCTCTATATCCATCCTAGTTGGCACAGTCCTAAAGATGGACTAATAAACATCACGATTGATCCAGCTTTGGCCTTTGGCTCAGGCCATCATGAAAGCACAAGTGGCTGTTTGGAGATGATAGAAAAATATGCCAAAAAGGGAAGCGATGCCCTAGATGTAGGGTGTGGGAGTGGTATTTTGGCAATTGTGCTAAATAAACTTGGAGTTAGCGTTGATATATGTGATACAGACTCACAAGCTATAGATGCAGCTAAAGAAAATTTTAGAAAAAATGGGGCCAAATTTGAGAGTGCATGGGTAGGAAGTGTTGGCAGCGCTAAGAAAAGCTATGATTTGGTCGTTGCAAATATTATTGCAGATATTATATTGATATTACAAAATGATTTAAAAAAATATGTTAAAAGAGATGGCAAACTAATTTTATCAGGAATTTTAGACAATTATTTAGATAGAATAAAAAAATCTTTTAGCGATTTTAAACTTATTGAAGAGTTGCAAAAAAACGAATGGGTAACATTAGTATATGAAAACAAGGGAGAGAAATGAGAAACAACCAAAATAGGCAAAATAACCAAGATAATAACAACAATTTTTTCAACAAAAATCCAATAGTTGTCTTTATAATATTTGCCGTGATTATTATCGTTCTTTTTAGAGTTTCATCATCTGAAAGTGGCGATTTTAGTAACTTTGCTGCAGGGGGAAAGAAGAGGATTGAATACTCACAGCTAAAAACTCTCATAGAGCAAAAGCAGATAAGTAGAGTTTCGATAGGTGATACATTTATCAAAGCTGAAGGTCCAATGGCTAGTTATGAGGCAAGAAAAGTGCAAGACCCTAGCTTGGTCACTTTGCTTGAAGAAAAGGGAATTCCATACTCTGCTTATGGCGAAAATACCTTTCTTAGCCAACTTCTTAGTTGGACTATCTACATAGCCATCTTTTTTGGAATATGGATGTTTTTAGTAAATCGAATGCAAAAAAATGTAGGTGGTGGAATTTTAGGCGTTGGAAGTAGCAAAAAGCTAGTGAATTCTGAAAAACCAGATGTCAAATTTAGCGATGTAGCGGGCGTTGAAGAGGCAAAAGAGGAGGTTGAAGAGATAGTTGATTATCTAAAAAATCCTGAAAAGTATCTACGCCTTGGAGCCAAAATTCCAAAAGGAATACTACTAGTTGGACCTCCAGGAACTGGTAAAACTTTGCTTGCAAGAGCTGTTGCAGGAGAGGCTGATGTGCCATTTTTTAGTATCTCGGCTTCAAGTTTTATTGAGATGTTTGTTGGAGTTGGTGCTAGTAGAGTAAGAGATCTCTTTGAAAATGCCAAAAAAGAGGCGCCATCTATTGTCTTTATAGATGAGATTGATGCTATTGGAAAGAGTAGATCTAGTGGTCCAATGGGTGGAAACGATGAGAGAGAGCAGACTCTAAATCAACTTTTGAGTGAAATGGATGGTTTTGATGCTAGAAAATCGCCAGTTATTGTCATAGCAGCTACAAATAGACCTGAGATTTTGGACGCTGCACTTTTAAGACCGGGAAGATTTGATAGACAAGTTTTAGTTGATAGACCTGATTTTAAGGGCAGATGTGACATTCTGAAAGTTCATATGAAAGATGTTAAATTTGCCGATGATGTAGATATCGAAGAGATAGGACGTCTTACAACAGGACTTGCAGGAGCTGATCTTGAAAATATCATAAATGAGGCGGCACTTTTGGCAGGAAGAGAGTCCAAAAAGGCAGTTGAGCAAAAAGATCTTATAGAAGCAGTTGAGCGCTCTATTGCAGGTTTGGAGAAAAAATCCCGCCGCGTCAATCCAAAAGAAAAAAGAATTGTCGCCTATCATGAGTGCGGCCATGCGCTTATTGCAGAGGTTACAAAAGGGGCTAAGTTAGTTAGTAAAGTCTCCATTATACCGCGCGGACTTGCAGCTCTTGGCTATACACTAAACACACCTGAAGAGAATAAATTTCTTATGCAAAAACATGAGCTTTTGGCTGAAGTTGATGTGCTTTTGGGCGGAAGAGGCGCTGAAGAGGTCTTTATTAAAGAGATTTCAACTGGCGCTAGCAATGACTTAGAAAGAGCAACCGATATCATAAAGGCGATGGTTTCAATGTATGGCATGAGTGAAGTTGCCGGACTTATGGTACTTGAAAAACAACGCAACACCTTTCTTTATGGACAGAGCATAAAGGACTATAGTGATAAGATGGCTCAAAGAGTTGATGACTATGTAAAAGAGATGCTTGATATAAGATATCGCTCTGTGGTTGAGACTCTTACACTTTATAAAGATGCTATTGAAAATATGGTAGAGGCACTTTACAAGCAAGAGACAATTGATGGTGAGACAGTAAGAGAGATAATCTCTACTTTTGAGAAGGAAAATGGGCTAGAGTCTAGGCTTGTTGGCTTGGTAGATGAGAATGAAGATATTAAAGAAGCGATGAAAAAAGATGAAAAATAGTGATATAAATATAATTTCTAAATTTGGATATAGAAGTATTTGTATAGCGGCGGTGCTTTTTGTGCTCTCTTTTTTATTTGGAGGCGCTATATTTTTTGGACTAATAGTGCTTTTTTTACTATTTATCTATAGAAATCCTGAAAGAGAGTTTATAAAGAGTGATAAGAGTGGCTTCTATGCTCCATGCGATGGCAAAATTAAAAAGATTGAGATAAAGGGCGACTATTTGGAGCTCTCTTTTATAAACTCAATCCTTAATGCAGGACAAGTTAGAGCACCAATAGATGGCAAAATAGAGCTTTTCAAATTTAAAAATGGACTTAGTCTTTGTAACTTTATGAAAAGTAGCAGACTTTTAAATAACAAAGCCAAATTTATCTTTAAAAACGATCTTTCTGAGTGCGAAATGACTCTTTTTTATGGTGTTTTTTCTAGGAAACTTCACCTTTTTGACCTAGATAGCGCAAGTCTGGGACAAAGAGTTGCTTTTATGGTAGATGGAGAGATTGTTTTGAGAGTTCCAAAAAATACTAGACTTTTATTTAGTGAGGATTCTAACGTAAAAGCTGGAGAGCTAATAGGGAGTTTGCAATGAATAACAACAAAAAACTTATCTATCTACTACCAAATTTTTTTACCGCCGCTAGTTGTTTTGCGGGCGTTGTGGCTGTCATCGCCTCTATAAATGGCTCTTTTTCAAGAGCGTTGCTATTTATCTTTATCTCGCTTATTCTTGATGGACTTGATGGAAGAGTTGCAAGACTTACTAACACAACCTCCAAATTTGGCGTTGAGTTTGACTCACTAAGCGATCTTGTTGCTTTTGGAGTAGCGCCGGCCGTTTATTTTTATACAGCTGTGGGACACAATTTTGGAAAGATGGGTATTTTGGTAAGTGCGCTATTTGTGGTATTTGGAGCCATTAGACTTGCTAGATTTAACATAACTACAGGAACTTATGAGCCAAACATTTTTATCGGATTGCCAATCCCAATAACAGCGCTTTGCTTGGCACTATGGGTTACTTTTTATCTACATTATGGCGCTGTAAAGGGCGTTGGAGTGATATTGCTACTATTTGCACTACTTTTGGCTTTTTTGATGGTGAGCAACATCCGCTATCCAAGTTTTAAAAAGATTGAGTTTAAAAAATCCTACTCTATGAAGATATTGATATTTTCAATTATCTTTTTTGGTATTTTATATCTAAAACCACTTGAGTTTTGTCTATTTTTATCGACCTCATATGTTATTTATGGCATTGCAAGAGCGTTTTATAATCTATTTTTAGCAAAAAAGAAAGAGCAGCAAGATGCAGAGCAATAAAATCATAGTATTTGATACAACTCTAAGAGATGGCGAGCAAAGTCCAGGTGCTTCTATGAATATAGAGGAGAAGATTCAGATTGCACTTGCACTTGAAAAGTTGGGCGTTGATGTTATTGAGGCTGGATTTGCAGCGGCTAGTGTTGGTGACTTTAATGCGATAAATGCTATCTCAAAAGAGGTAGATAGTGTAAGAGTTACCTCACTTGCAAGAGCTTTGGAGAGTGATATAAAAGCAGCCGCCAATGCCATATCACCTGCTAAAAATAGGCGAATTCATACCTTTATAGCAACGAGTGGCATTCATATGGAATATAAGCTAAAGATGAGTCCAGATGAGGTCATAAGGCGTGCAGTTGGCGCTATCGAGTATGCAAAGAGCTTTGTTGATGATGTGGAGTTTAGTTGTGAAGATGCTGGTAGAAGTGAGATAAGTTTTTTAAAAGAGATTTGCGATGCAGCTATCAATGCTGGCGCGACAACCATAAATTTACCAGATACTGTAGGATATCGTCTGCCAAGTGAGATGTATGAGTTCATAAAGATTATGAAAGAGTTTATCAAGGATAGAGCTATCATCTCAGTTCACAATCACAACGACCTAGGACTTGCCACTGCCAACACTCTAGCTTGCATAAGTGCTGGTGCAAGACAGGTAGAATGCACGATAAATGGCATAGGAGAGAGGGCTGGCAATGCTGCATTAGAAGAGATAGTAATGGCTATAAAGACTAGAGATGATTTTTTTGGGGGACTTTATACCGATATAAAGCACAAAGAGATCTATCCAACAAGTCGCTTGGTCTCATCTATCATAGGAATGGAGCCACAACCTAACAAGGCCATAGTTGGCAAAAATGCCTTTTCTCATGAGAGTGGAATTCATCAAGATGGAGTTTTAAAATATCCGCAGACTTATGAGATTATTAAAGCCGAAGATATTGGTATGGAGAAAAATGAGCTAGTTCTTGGCAAGCACTCGGGAAGACATGCCTTTAAAGAGAAGTTAATCTCGCTTGGATTTAAGTTGGACGATGATGAGATCAATGAGCTATTTGTTAAATTTAAAGAGCTTTGCGATAAGAAAAAAGAGATATTTGATGATGATATAAGTGCTCTTATTGGCAATGAGAGTGTTAAGATACCTGAGTTTTATACAGTTGATAAACTAAGCTGTCTAACCTCTACTAATGGGCATTTTAGCGCAAGTATCACCATAGAGCACGATGATAAACTTATAAGCGATTCTGCACTTGGCAATGGTGCAGTTGATGCGATATTTAAGGCGATTGATAGAATTTCAAAGATTGATGGAAAGTTACTTGACTACAAAGCAAGCGCTGTAAGTAGAGGCAAAGACGCACTTGCAAAGGTCGTTGTAAAGGTAGAGTTTGAAGACAAAAGCACAGTTTTAGGACGTGGGCTTGATGTTGATACTATGTTTGCCACTGCAAAAGCATATGTTGGAGCGCTAAATAGCTATCTAACTCTTAAAAACAACCACTAGTAGTGGTTGCAAATTAGTTAAATTTATATATAATTTCAAGATGATTAGCAGGGGTGCATTTTGCTGAGAGAGTTTTTACTTAACCCTTTAACCTGATACGGATAATACCGGCGTAGGGAGCTTCTGCTTTTCATAATTCATTATAAAGGTGGGTTATGAGAAAGTTAATCTTACTATTTTTTCTATTGTTTAGTTCTCTTTTTGGGCTAGAGATAAAGGACGCTTACAATGAGCTTACTTTAAAAGAGCCTGCAAAAAGGGTTGTTGCGCTTGACTATGTTAGCGTTGATGTGCTTATAGCTCTTGGTGCTTATGACAAGATTGTTGGGATCACAAGCGATTGGAAGAGTTATCTTGGCGATGAGTTTAAACACTATGGCTATGACTTTGCCTCTTTGCCAAATTTAGGCAAGGCAGCAAATGTAAATTATGAGTCAATTATCGCCTTAAAACCAGATGTTGTTATCATCAGCAAAAAGTATGATGAGAGCATAAAGGCTCTAAAAGAGATGGGGCTTAAGGTCTTTGTGAGTAGTTTCAAAAACAACCAAAGAGGCAATGAGCTAGAGCTAGAAGAGGGCATTGTATCGCTTGGCAAGCTCGTTGGAAAAGAGGCAAAATCAAAAGAACTTCTATCTTTTATCCGCAAATCAAAAGAGCTCTTAAAGCCTCTTGATGGAGTTAGTCTTAGTGAAAAACCGCGCGTAATGATACTTGATAAGTGGCTTGGAACTTATGGCGATGAAAACTATGTGATGGAGTTTTTTGAAAAATCGGGCGCTTTTTTTATCACCAAAAACGACTTCAAAGGCTACAAAGAGCTTTCGCCAGAAGCCATACTTGCCTATGATCCTGACTATGTTTTTATACAGGAACGATATAGCGATACAAAAGAGATTTTAGAGGGCGATGTTCGCCTAAAAGAGCTTAGAGCCATCAAAAACAACTCTTTGATAGTTTTGCCAAGATTTGCCAAAGCGTGGGGGCATATTACGCCAGAAGCTGCAAGTATAGGCGAAATTTACATAGCCAAATTTTTACATCCAAAACTTTTTAAAGACATTGACTTAGATGAGTTGGTGGCTGAGTTTGAAAGCCGTTTTAGGTAAAAAGATCTGAGTGGCTAAATTTCAGCCACTCTTTAAAGCTTAAATTTAGCCTTGCAAATTTATTTTTTAAATTTCAAAAGCTCTCGTGGCAAAAAATCATCTATATTATTTATCGTTTTGTTGTCAATCTCTATCAAATTTAAGTTATTTTCTCTATAGAGCTGTAGCTTTTTGTTTTTTCTATCTAAATATGCTTTATCCTCTTCATAGCCCCAAAACTCGATATAAACCCTCTCTTTTGGTAGATAAAAGTCACAAAACATATCCTCTTTTATCGGCACTCTCTTCTCATATGCAAAGCCAATATACTCCCTATAAAGCCAGTCGGCTATGATAACTTCGGCTCTGCTTCTTACATAGTGACCGCTTACTGTTCGGTATGTGGCTTTAAATTTGGTTCTAAAGTCAATTTCTCTCTCATCTTTACTCTCTGTTGGCTTTACTGCGCCGTTAAAAATGGCGTTGTCTTTGATCTCATCTTTCCAATATACGCTCAATCTCCCCATATAGTTTTTTTGCACGCCGCCATTTTGCTGACCTTTTTCTGTAAGTTTCCAACCCTTATCGCAATTTTCTATAAATCCTATCTCTTCTAAAATTTGGTTTATCTCTTTTGCTGTTTTTTCGTAGATTTTGCCTAGGTCTGTTGGCTTTAAAATGCTCATTTTATCGTCCTTTCAATCTCTTAAATCAAATTAAGACTTATTATATCGAAAATGGTTTGCAATTTCTTTGCTCTTAAAAAATAGGGACATTGAAAAACTCAATTTCGTTGTTTATCTGCTTTAGAAAGCTCTCTATTTCTAAGTTTTGAATCTCATTTGAGATGACAAAAACCTTTCTTATAGACCTTCCTTTGAAAAAGTGACTATATTTTTTTGATACTTTTTGCAGTCATTATAAAATTTAACTATATCTTTTAACTCTGCTCCATTTTTCCAGTTTTTGCACTGTATCAAAATAGTCTCTTTTCCTATATCGTTGTGCGCTACCAAATCCACTCCCTCATCTTCAAACCCCTTTATATAGCCAGTTGGAACGACTCGATATCCTTCATTTTCATAGAACTTTTTTATATAAAACTCATAGTCATCACCCTTTTTCTTTTTCCAATCTTTACCAAAATAAAACCTCTTTTTTGGCTTTAAATTTATACTATCTCCATCTTTTCTATCAAGCTGTTTTTTTAATAGATTTTTAAAGTTTGGCTTGCCTCTTTTGCTTTGTTTGGTAGAGTCTTTGATGAGGCGAATGATTAGAGCCATTATGAATAGTAAAATTATTGATTTTATAATTTTCCTTATTTTTGATTGTGATTTTCGAGTGATGAAACCTACAGCAATTTTAGCTAAATCTTTTAAAATGCCAAATTTAGACTTTGGCTTTTGAAATTTAAGCCTTTGTTTTTAGATAAATTTTGCCACTTTAAATCATATTTTTAACTATCTCATCTCTACTATTTTTAGAATATTTTTTTTTAAATTTTCTATGTTAAATTTCAAAAATTTAATTTTTATATTTAAAACATAGCTTGGCTTTTTAGCCAATTAAATCTTACTATTTTCAGGAATTGCTTCTTTTATCATCTCTTTTACTTTTTTATCTGTTTCTTCATCAAGCGAAATCGCTTCTCTAAGAATAAAAGAAGCCTCTATAATAGCGTATAATTCAGGCTTTGTTGTTCGCCACCTTTGAAGTGTTCTAGTTGTAACTCTTAAAATTCTTGCTTTGTCTTGTTGAGTGTATTTCATGACGAGAAGATAGCTTTTTGTTCATTAAAAGAAAATTGCGAAATATTATCGTAAATTTATTAAAAATTTAGACTTTATTTCATATAATCAAAAATATATTTTAAATAAAAGGATTCTTTATGAAAATAGAATGCGAAAAATGTGGTAATCAACAAGTAGTTAATGCAAAATTTATAATAACACTAATTGGAGCAGTTATGCCAATTGGTGGATTTTGGGCTTGGGTAACATATTTGTTCGCTGGAACTGGGCTTGCATTGCCAATATGCATAGCACTTGTAGTTGGTGGAAGTGCAATGCTAGCTTTTAAAGACCAGATAACAAATTTCATTATAAAACATGGTTACAAATGTCCAAAATGTGGATGTGAAGAATGGAAACCATTAGACGAATAATAAAAATAAATTTTAATTTAACCAATAGCTTAGGAAAATTCCTAAGCTATTAAAAAATATATTCTTGCTAAATTTATTTAATTACGCTACCAAAATCTCATTTACATTTTGACCAAAACTCTCATCAACAAAGAAATTTGTCTCAAAAATATATACTTTTGTTGAAGTCTCAACTCTTAAAATAAGTTTTTTAGAATATTCTTTCAAATTTTGTCTGTTAAATTTCTATAGGTAAAAAGCCTTGATATTTATTGAAAGAGATTGTTGTCTAGTGGTATTTGTGGCGGACAGGGAGGGATTTGAACCCTCGAGCCCAGAGTATGAGCTGCACCCTTAGCAGGGGTGTGGTTTCGGCCACTCACCCACCTGTCCATAATGAAAGAAAGAATTATATCAGCTAGTTACTAAGAGGTGGCTTAAATTTATAACTATTTTTAATTTTTTCTTTTACCTCTCCTGTTATATCGCCAAAAAACAGAACATCTTTAAGCACAGCTTTTGTTGCATAACCCTGATCGTCAAGTCCTACAAAAAGCTTCCCTCTTTTGGATGAAAAGATCTTTTCGTTGATATAGACAATATAGGGCTGATTGTGAGTTTTGAGCTCTTTTTTTAGCTTTTTGCTCTCTTTTTTTGATGGGACGATAATATCAACTCTTCCATCGCTTTTGTTGGCGCCAACCGCTGTCAATACAAAGCTAGAACTTCCATCTTGCTTTAGTTTTGGAAAGTTAAAAAAGAGCGTTAAGAGGTCGTTTGTTGCGTAGTAATCTATCTTTTTGTCGATATCTTTTCGCCTTAAGCCATTTTTAGTTATGAAGCGCAACATATAGACACTTTTGCCTTTGTGATCGAACGTATAGTATTTTTCAACCACTACTTTGCCACTGTTTCGCTCTATATTGTGGATATAAACCTCTGGTATGAGAGTGCCATCTTTTATCTCGCCTTTACTATAAAAATACTCTCTTCGGTTGCCGCTTAGTGTTTTTGCAAGACCGCTACTTTTGGCATCCAAAGTTATCTCATAGCTGTTATTTTCGCTTTTTAAAACAGCATCGGCACTTCCAATTTTGCCAAATATCCCGAAGCTAACATCATATTTAAAATGAACCTCTTCTGCCCCTTTGGCAAAAGTTGAAATAGCGATAAAAACAATGACAAAAAAGAGTCTCATATCTGCGATAGTATCCTCTTGGCAGCGCCTTTTGGATCTGCGTCTTTATATATTGGTCTGCCAACTACTATAAAATCAACTTTGTGATTCTTTGCAAACTCTATATCGGCAACTCTTTTTTGATCGTCCAAGCTTCCACCCTTAAATGGTCTAATTCCAGGGCAAAGTGTGATAAATTTATCATCTACAATACTTTTTATAAAGGCACTTTCGTGAGCTGAGCAGATCATTCCATCAACTCCGCACAAAGAGGCTGTTTTACTCATCTCTTCGACTCCGGTTTTGATATCTACATTATAAACATCATAAAACTCACTAGTAGAAAAGCTTGTAAGTGCGCTAACTGCCAAAACCTTTGGTCTGTAGGTAAGTCCATTTAGCCTATCCATTACCGTATACATCGCAGTTTTGCCACTACTTGCATGGATACTTATCATATCAACACCACTTTTTGCAAGAACTTCACAAGCATCAGCCATAGTATTTGGAATATCATAAATTTTAAGATCTAGAAAGATTTTAAAATTGTCTATCTTTCTTAACTCATCAATTAGCGCCATTCCATCTCTTAGATAGCTTCTAAGCCCAACTTTAAGCCAAATATCAAACCCTTTAAGCTCATTTGCAAGGGCTAAATTTTGCTCTTTTTTCTCCATATCTAAAGCCACACAAAGTTTCACTTCTTCTCCTTATCTGTTTTTAGTGCATCTAAAACGCCATTTATAAAGGCAGGCGCGCCATCGGATGCTAGCTCTTTTGCAAGTAAAACTGCCTCATTGATAACTATTGCATCATCTGTTTTTGTAAAAAGCAACTCATAAGCGCCAAGCCTAAGAATGGCTCTTTCGACATTGCCAATTTCTTCTAGTTTATGCTCATTAAGATGAGTATTTAAAAGTTCGTCTATTTTGTTTTGATATCGTTTTGTCCCATCAAGCAGTGAGAGAGTAAAGCTTTTTTGTCTATTTCTTATCTTTTTTTCTTCCAAAAAATCATCGATAAATTTAGAGTTTTGACCACTTATCTCATCTGAATAAAGAAGCGATATCACACTTTGTCTAACTTGATGTCTAGTTGCCATCTGCTATCCTATTTTTTTATAGAGATTGATAAGCTCTATCACGCCACACATCGCCTCAAAGCCCTTATTGCCAGCTTTGCTTCCAGCTCTTTCAATGGCTTGCTCTATCGTATCTGTTGTAAGCACTCCAAAACCTACAGCTGTTTCGTGTTGCAAGCTAACAGAGGCGATACCTTTTGTCATCTCAGCCGAAACATAGTCAAAGTGCGGTGTAGAGCCTCTTATAACAGCGCCTAAGCAGCAAACTCCGTCAAATTTATTGCTCTTTAGGACCATTTTTAAACTCATTGGTATCTCAAATGCTCCAGGGACTAAAAAAAGTGTTAGGTTTTCTTGGGAGCCTCCATGTCTTAAAAAGGCATCTTTTGCCCCTTCAACTAGCCTGTCGGTTATGATATGGTTAAATCTTGAGGCAATGATAGCTACCTTTTCTTTGCCGCTAAGATAAAGAGTTCCTTCTACTTTATTCATCTATTCTCCTTTATTAACTCTTCTATTTTTAAGGTTAGATCTACAATATTTTTAAGCTCATCTATTGTTAGCATATTTGGTCCATCGCAAAGGGCTTTTGAGGGATCTATATGAGTTTCATAAAAAAATCCATCCACGCCAATACTAGCAGCTGCTCTTGCAAGTGGAGCTACAAATCTAGCATCGCCGCCACTGCTCTCGCCTAAGGCGCTAGGCATTTGCACGCTATGAGTTGCATCAAAAATAACAGGTGCAAACTCTCTCATTATCGGCAAACTTCTCATATCAACTACCAAATTTCCATATCCAAAAGTGCTTCCTCTCTCACAGAGATAAACGCCGTTATTTAGAGCTACATCATATCCCTCTTGCTCTATTCCACGAGTCTCTAAAACCTTTTTAACAGAGTGTCTCATCGCTTGAGGCGCTAAAAATTGACCTTTTTTTATGTTTATTTTGGCTTTTGTTTTGGCTGCTGCAACTAACAAATCTGTTTGACGAGATAAAAACGCTGGGATTTGGAGCATATCGGCAACTTCTGCTACGCTTTGTGCTTGATAGCTCTCATGGATGTCTGTTACTATCTTGAAGCCAAACTCATCTTTGACCTCTTGAAGTATCTTGCAGCCCTCTTGAAGTCCAGGTCCTCTAAAGCTTTTTATGCTAGTTCTATTTGCTTTATCAAAACTTGCCTTAAAATAAAAGTCAATACTATCGTTTTGTTTTAAATCTACAAGCTCCCTTGCTACAGCAAAAACAAGCTCTCTACTCTCTATGACACAAGGTCCAGCCATTACTATCATCTAAATTTACTCCTTTAAAACTACCATTATACCGCTTACAACGACTAAAACTATCCCTAAAAATGCCATTAAATTTGGCAAACTATCACCCATAAATAGACCCAAAATCAAAGTGAAGATTATATCACAATACCCAACAGCTGCTACAACTCCAGCGTGTTTGCTAGCAGCATATGCCTTTGTCATATATGTTTGAAAAAGTATCCCGCCAATCCCCATAAGGACTATAAAAATCCACATTTTAGCACAGGGCATTGTAAATTTAGCAAACATAAAATCAAGATAGCTAGGAATTGCAAAAAACTCAGCCGCTATCATACAAGCTAGCGGTATTATCGTGCCTGAAAGCATAAAAGATAAAACTATAGTTTTGGTATCATATGCTCTTCTTAACTCATGCACGCTCATATAGGCAACTGCCGCTAAAAAGCCATTGAAAAGCCCCATAAAATCATATCTGCTAAAGCCCAAATTTGGTTGCATTATAAGAACAATTCCTAAAAAGCCCAAAAATATACCTATCCAAGCTTCAAAACTTAGTTTTTCTTTAAAAAATAGCACTCCAAAAAGTGCTAAAAACATAGGCGCCGTTTTGGCAAATGTAAAGGACTCAGCAAGTCCAATGTTTGCTATATTGTAAAAAAAAGCAAGCATCGAAACAGAACCTATAAAGCCTCTCATAAAGAGTAGCATTCCTCTTCCACCTCTGTTTATGGGTGGGTTTTTATAGATGGCTAAAAGTATCAAAATAAGCCCTACGATATTTCTAAAAAATGCCACTTCAACAGAGCTCATATCGCTACTTAAAGCCTTTGCAAAAGCTCCAGTTAGTGCAAAGTAAAAAGAGCCTAAAACCATATAATAGGCACCTAAATTTCGTATCAAAAAACTATGAAACATTTACTTCCTTTGTAAGGCGCTATTTTATTACAACTTAACTTAATATCTACAAATTTTCTTAAATTTAAAGTTAAATTCTTTATTTCAATGATTTGGCTATATTTAGTTAAATTTAGGCTAGCAAATGCTATAATCAAGACTTTTATAGAAGGATAATTTTTGCAAAAAATCATAATAATTGGTCAACCAAACGTCGGTAAAAGCTCACTTTTCAACCGCCTTTTAAAAAGACGTGTTGCAATAACAAGTGAGATTAGCGGAACTACAAGAGATCTAAACAAGCAAGAGATACAAATTTATGACAAAAGCGCTTTGCTTATCGATAGTGGCGGTATTGATGAGAGTAGCGATATTTTTGTTGAGGCAAAAAAGCAAACCTACAAAGAGATTGAAAAAGCCGATATTGTCCTTTTTGTCGTAGATGGAAAGATGTATCCAACTCAAAAAGACAGGGAGCTTTTTCACAATCTTTTAAGGCTTGATATTACAACTGCCCTAGTTATAAATAAAATCGATAGCAAAAAAGATGAGCAAAGAAGTTGGGAGTTTGACTCTTTTGGCGCAACCAATAGCTTTTCTATCTCTGTTAGCCACAACATCGGCATAGATGAGCTTTTAGACTTTATCTATGCGAATTTAAAAGAGTCGCAAAGAGCGGAAAAAGAGGAGCTTTTTGAGGATTTTTTGGACAACTTTGATGATGATGGCAATCCAATAGATGAAAAAAAAGAGATAAAAGTAGGAATTGTAGGTAGAGTAAATGTCGGTAAATCAAGCCTTTTAAACGCCTTAGTTAAAAAAGAGAGATCAGTTGTTAGTAACACTCCTGGCACTACGATAGATCCCGTTAATGAAAGCTATACTCACAATGATAGAGTTTTTGAGTTTGTTGATACTGCTGGCATTAGAAGACGTGGTAAAATTGAGGGAATTGAGAAATTTGCACTTATTAGGACTCAAAAACTTTTGGAAAATAGCGATGTTGCACTTCTAGTGCTTGATGCTTCAGAGCCTTTGACTGAGCTTGATGAGAGGATTGCAGGAGTGGCGGCCAAGTTTGAACCAGCGCTTATCATAGTCCTAAACAAATGGGACAAAAGAGTTGAAGAGTTTGATGAGTTTTCCAAAATCATAAAAGATAAGTTTAAATTTCTCTCATATGCACCAATTATTAGTGTGAGTGCGCTTGATGGCAAAAGAGTTTCTCGTATCTATGAGCTTATCGAAAAGGTCTATCAAAACTACACAAGCAAAATACAGACTTCAAAGCTAAATGAGGCAGTTGAAGAGATGACAAAACTTCACCCGCTTCCGCACGATAGAGGCAAGTTAGTTAAAATTTATTATGCTGTGCAATTTGGCTTTGCACCACCAAAAATAGCACTTATTATGAATCGCCCAAAATCTCTGCACTTTAGCTACAAAAGATACATCATAAACCAGCTAAGAGAGCGCTTTAATTTGGAAGGTACGCCGATTGTGCTTTTGGCAAGAAGCAAAAACAAAGATGAAAACGATGAAGAAAAAAAATAATATTGTTTTAATTGGCTTTATGGGCGTTGGCAAAGGAACTATTGCAAGAGCTTTATATAACGAGACAAAATTTTTTCCACTAGACTGTGATGATTTGATAGAGAGTGCCTATAACTTAAAAATAAAGGAAATTTTTGCCAAATTTGGCGAAGATGAGTTTAGAAAAACAGAGAAAAAATTGGCTAAATTTATAGAAAAAAATGTTAGTAATGCTATCATCTCAACAGGTGGGGGATTTTACAAAGTGCCAAATTTAAAGAAACTTGGAACTATTATCTACCTAAAATCAGACTTTGAGGGCATAATAAGTAGGATAAAAAACTCTCCAAATGCTACAAAAAAACTAGCCAAAAGACCACTTCTTAAAGACCCAAGTGAGGCAAAAAAGCTTTTTGACAAAAGAAAAGATGAATACGAAAAAGTGGCAGATTTGATAGTGGATGTAAGTAATAAATCCCCAAAAATGGTAGCTTTAAAAATTAAAGAATTAATAAAGGATAAAATTTGATAACACTAACCGGACTTCAACCATCAGGAAAACTTCATCTAGGGAATTACTTTGCTAGCATTAAACCAATGGTTGAGAAGCAAAATTTAGGTAATAGCAAAATGTTTATGTTTATCGCAAATTACCACGCAATGACAAGTGTAAGCGATGCACACAAACTTAGCGATAACACTTACGAAGCAGCGTGTGCTTTTTTAGCTCTTGGGATTGATCCTAAAAAAAGCATATTTTGGGTTCAAAGTGATGTAAAAGAGGTGCTTGAACTTTACTGGATATTAAGCGCTTATACACCGATGGGACTGCTTGAGCGCTCTCATGCATATAAAGATAAGATTGCAAAAGGCTTTGATACAAAACATGATCTCTTTAGTTATCCAGTTTTAATGGCAGCCGATATTTTGCTCTACAATGCTGATTTTGTACCAGTTGGAAAAGATCAAATTCAACATGTTGAAATAGCACGTGATATCGCACTTAAATTTAACAACGCTCACGGAGAAATTTTTACATTGCCACAAGCAAAAGTTGAAGAAAACTTAGCCACAGTTCCAGGCACTGATGGTGCTAAAATGAGTAAAAGCTATAAAAATACAATTGATATTTTTAGCGATACCAAAACCCTAAAAAAACAAATTTCAAGCATCGTAACTGATAGCACTGCCTTAGAAGATCCAAAAGAGTGGAGAGATTGCAATGTTTATAAAATTGCCGAGCTATTTTTAAATGAAGATGAAAAACTTGCCCTACAAAAAAGATATGAAAAAGGTGGCGAGGGATATGGACACTTTAAAATGTATTTAAATGAAGTTATTTGGGACTATTTTAAAGATGCAAGAGAGAAATTTGACTATTTTATGAACCATAAAGATGATGTTTTTGAAATTTTAGATGATGGAGCAAAAAAAGCAAAAACCGTAGCAGAAAAAAATATGCAAAAAATAAGAAAAATTTGTGGAATTTATAGATAAAGATGTTGAAATTTAGGAGAAAATGATGATAAATTTAAAACTAATAGAAACAAATTTTGATGAGTTTAATAAAAAACTCATCGCCAAAAAAGTAAGCAAAGAGGCACTAAAAGAGCTTTTAGATGTTTATAACGACTTAAAAGCAAAAAAACTTGAACTAGAAAATCTTCAAGCACTTCAAAACACAAAAAGTAAAGAAGTTGGCATAAAAGCAAGAAATGGTGAAGATATAACTGAACTTAAAAGTGAGCTTGAAGAAAATAAACAAAATATTCAAAAATTGCAAGAGATAGTAAATTTTATTCAAGAAAATCTAGATCAAAAAGCATCTCACATCCCAAACATAATAGATGATGATGTGCCTTTTGGAGAGGATGAAAACGAAAATGTTGAACTTAAAAAAGTTTTAGTAGTTCCTAATTTTACTTTTACTCCAAAACCTCATTATGAGCTTGGAGAAAAACTTGGTTGGCTTGATTTTGAACGTGGTGTAAAGCTTAGTGGAAGCCGCTTTACCGCCATTAAAGGTTATGGTGCAAGGCTAAATAGAGCTTTGATTAATTATATGATTGACTTTAACCAATCTCGTGGTTTTGAGCTTGTGAATGTCCCATTTGTTGTAAAGCCTGAAATTCTTTATGGCACAGGGCAGCTTCCAAAGTTTGAAGAAGATCTCTATAAAATAAACGAAGATGAACTTTATCTTATACCAACAAGTGAAGTTCCAGTCACAAATTTATATAACGACGAGATAATAAATGCAGATATTTTGCCAATCAAAATGACTTGCTATAGCCACTGCTTTAGGCGTGAAGCAGGAAGTGCTGGACGAGATACTAGGGGAATGATAAGACAACATCAATTTGAAAAAGTTGAGCTTGTTTCTATCACAAAAGCTGATGAGAGCGATAAAGTATTTGAAGAGATGGTAAGCTGTGCAAGCGATCTTTTAGCTAGTCTTGGACTACCTCATCGTCATATGCTACTTTGTAGTGGTGATCTTGGTTTTAGCGCGGCAAAGACAATTGACCTAGAAGTTTGGCTACCATCTCAAAATTGCTATCGTGAAATTAGCTCTATTTCAAATTGTCGTGATTTTCAAGCTCGTCGTGCTAAAATTCGCTACAAAGATGGCAAAAAAAATGTTTTAGCGCATACTCTAAATGGCTCATCACTAGCAGTTGGTAGAACCTTAATTGCAATAATGGAAAATTATCAGCAAAATGATGGTTCTATAAAAATACCAGAAGTTTTGGAAAAATATATATAAGAACCAAATTAATAAAGTTTTATCGATAAATTTACGCCTTTTATAGGCGTAAATTTATTTAATTCTTGCATAAATAGAAGCTAGTATTCCACCTGAAATATTGTGCCATACACTAAACAGTGCTCCAGGAACTGCAGCAAGTGGTTGAGTTGCAAAATGAGTTAAAGCTAAAGATGTTGCTAGACCTGAGTTTTGCATACCTACTTCAACAGATAAAGCTTTTACCTTTGCCATATCTTTTGTAACTGATTTGCCAACTAAAAAGCCAAACAGATACCCAAACAAATTATGACAAACAATTATTAAAACTATAATTCCTAAATTTGCTATTATTTTTTCAGCGCTTACACTAACTACAGCTATAACAATTGCCACTATTCCAAGAGTTGAGATCATAGGTAAAACATCTTTTAAAAGTCCAGCTATTTTTGGTAAAAATCTGTGTGCTAAAATTCCAAGCACAATAGGTACAATCACAACCTTAACAACACTTAAAAACATAGCTATTACATTTACATCTATACTTTGACCAATTAATAATTTTGTTAAAATAGGCGTCATAAAAGGAGCCAATAGTGTCGTGCAACTTGTAATTCCAACAGATAGAGCCACATCACCTTTACTTAAGTATGTAATAACATTTGAACTTGTTCCGCCAGGACAGGTTCCAACAAGAACAACACCAATTGCAAGACCAAGAGGAAGATTAAAACCTTTTACCAAAATATAGGCAATTAATGGCATTATTATAAACTGTGCGCCAATACCAATTAAAACAAATTTTGGCCTTATAAAAAGCTCTTTAAAATCACTTGCTTTTACATTAAGCCCCATACCAAACATTATAATGCCTAAAATATAAACTACCCACGATGTTTTAACTAAGCTTGATCCAACTTGTGGATAATACAATGAAAATAGTGTAGCAAGTACAACTAAAATAGCCAGTTGTTTTGAAACCAACGAACTTGCGTTTTTTAACATAGCTCTCCTTTTAAGAGTAAAAATTATTTGAAATTTAAAGGTGTAACTTTAACATAAATTTATACAACAAAGTGTTTTATTGCAAAAGTTTATGAGTGAGCTGTTTAAGTTAAGGTCAAAAGACGATTTTTAAAAAGCGCTTTTTATTAAAACTCATATAGATAAAAATAGCTATATTGATGATGAGAAATAGCAAAAACATCATCTCATATCCAAATTTAGTAGCAACGACTCCGCCAACAACAGCTCCAACTCCAATACCGCCATCAAAGCCTGTAAAAAAGGTAGCATTTGCCACGCCTTTTCTGTTGGGTGGTGCCAAAAGCACAGCCATACTTTGAAGCGAGAGATGAAGCACGCCAAAGCCAACTCCATAAAAAAAGGCACAAGCAATTAATAGGGCAAAGCTCTTTAAAAAGAGTAGCATTGCACTAGAGATTATCAAAAATACCATTGCAAATGGAACTAAGAAAAAGCCAGATCT
This sequence comes from uncultured Campylobacter sp., assembly GCF_947255105.1. GTDB lineage: Bacteria > Campylobacterota > Campylobacteria > Campylobacterales > Campylobacteraceae > Campylobacter_B. The sequence continues at coordinate 17,908 of NZ_CAMYFP010000004.1, read as the reverse complement.
ATCTATAATCACCCCAGAAACGGGTCTAACTACCAATAAAGTTATGGCAAAAACTATAAAAAACATTCCTACATTTTTGATGCCGTTTGCATTGGCATAGAGAACTATAAAGGTCACAATCGCCCCATAACTAAGCGTTATAAAAAAGATAAGTGCCGATGGAAAGAGGGATTTTTTTTCGATGAGATTTTTTATATCAATTTTTGCCCTGTTTTGGCTAAATTTATAAAAAAGCGGCTCTTTTCTTTTTATCTTAAGTAGCAAAAATATAAGTGCACAAAGCAGGCAAAGAGCGCTGCTTAAGTAGGCAACTAGTTTAAACTCGCCCACCTCCATCGCCCAAAGCCCGACATATGGACCAATCGCCAAACCAAGACTGATGGAGAGTCCAAAAATTCCCATTCCCTTTCCAAAGTGCTCTTTTGGAATGATATCTGTAGCTATTGTTGAGTTTGAAGTTCCAAGGCAACCCCAGCCAATGCCCTGTATAAGCCTGATTGCAAAGATAATTGAGATGTAGGCAAACCACTCATAGCCAAGTGTTGAGATGACAAAGATAACAATTCCAAAATAAAAGGCACCCCAACGTCCATATTCGTCCATAAATTTACCACAAAATACTCTAGAGGCTAGAGATGAAAAGGTAAAAATAGCCATCATCGCACCGACAGCCCACTGTTTGCCGCCAAGTTTTGCTATGTAGAGTGGTAGAGTTGGAAGTAGCATTTGAAAGGCACTAAAGAGTAAAAGAGTACCAACAAATGCCAAAAAAAGTTCATATTTCCAGTTGCTATAGTCTGCCTTACTCAAATTTATCGCCTTTTGTTTTGATGTGGGGTTTAAATTTATCTCTTTTATCTATTTTTGTCAAACAAAGGCTGAAATTTAGATAGAAAATTTAATCTTATTTAGCTCAAATTTAGGTGCTTTTACCTCTAAATTTGACTCGATAATTTTTACAAATAATCATTCCTAATAATAATTATTATAAAGATAATATAATATTTAACAACTAATTAAATAATATTTTATTCAATTAAGGCGCTAAATGATAAAATCACATAAGCATTAAGCTGCGATGAAAGGAGGCTAAGATGCAAAATAGCGAGTTAATGGATAAGATCACCAAAAGACTTGATCTAGTAGAAAAGTTGTCTAAATTTAAAGAGGGCTCTATAAGATCTCTTGCCAAAGAGCATGGTTTTTCAAGGAGAGATTTTTTAAAGTGGTCAGGGGCAATGAGTGCTATGCTTGGACTTCCTGCTGCCTTTGCGCCGACTGTTGCAAGAGCTGCCGAGCTAAGCGATAGAGTGCCTGTTATTTGGCTTCATATGGCAGAATGCACAGGATGCAGTGAAGCACTTCTAAGAACAGACACGCCAACTCTTGATAGTTTGATTTTTGACTATATAAGCCTAGAATACCACGAAACAGTGATGGCAGCAGCAGGCTGGCAAGCTGAAGAAAATCTAGAAAATGCCATAGAAAAATATAAAGGTAGATATATTCTCATGGTAGAGGGTGGAATTCCTGCTGGAGAGAGCGAGTTTTTCCTAACAGTAGGACCACACGGCACAACAGGAGCGAAACATTGCAAAATTGCGAGCAAAGATGCAGCGGCCATTTTTGCCATAGGAACCTGTTCTAGCTTTGGAGGAGTTCAAGCGGCCTATCCTAATCCAACCAACTCCAAACCACTTAGTAAAATTGTAGATAAACCAATTATAAATGTTCCCGGCTGTCCACCAAGTGAGAAAAATATAGTAGGAACCTTGCTTCACTTTATATTATTTGGCACACTTCCGCCAGTTGATAACTATGCTCGTCCAAAATGGGCTTATGAACATAGAATCCACGATTTGTGCGAAAGAAGAGGAAGATTTGATGCTGGAGAATTTGTCCATAGTTTTGGCGATGAGGGGGCAAAAGATGGATATTGTCTCTACAAAGTAGGTTGCAAAGGTCCATATACATTTAACAACTGCTCAAAAGAGCGCTTCAACCAACACACATCATGGCCAATTCAAGCAGGTCATGGCTGTATAGGTTGCTCTGAACCTGATTTTTGGGATAGAATGGCACCATTTGAAGAGCCGCTTACCAATAGATTGTTTCATACTGTATTTAACGGACTTGGAGCAGATGCAACAGCCGATAAGATAGGTATTGGCGTTTTAGCGCTTACTGGTGTTGGAGTAGCCGCTCACGCAGTTATTGCCTCAGCAAAGAAAAATAAAGGAGATGAGTCATGTCACAAAGAGTAGTAATAGACCCACTAACTAGGATAGAAGGACATCTAAGAATAGAGGTAGTTGTAGATGAAAACAACGTTGTAAAAGAGGCATATAGTGGCTCAACTCTATGGAGAGGATTAGAGCTTATTGTAAAGGGAAGAGATCCAAGAGATGTAGGTTTTATCATGCAAAGGATTTGCGGAGTTTGCACCTATTCTCACTATAAAGCAGGTATTATGGCAGTAGAAAATGCTTTGGGCATAACTCCACCGCTAAATGCAACACTTACGAGAACACTTATGAGTAATACTCTTTTTTTACATGACCACGTAGTTCATTTCTATCAACTTCATGCACTTGATTTTGTAGATGTTGTAAGTGCTTTGAGTGCCGATCCGTACGCAGCTAGCCAAGAGGCATTTAAATATACAGATCTTCCATATGCGTGTGGTGCTGATCATCTCAAAGCTGTGCAACAAAGAGTTAAAACTTTTGTAGAAAAGGGAGCCCTTGGTCCATTTGCCAATGCTTACTGGGGACATGCAACCTATAAATTTAGCCCTGAGCAAAACCTTATAGCACTCTCTCACTATCTTGAGTGTCTAAGACTTCAAAGAACTGTAGCTCAAGCAATGGCTATATTTGGTGGTAAAAACCCTCACCCTCAAAGTCTAACAGTTGGCGGTGTAACTTGTGTAATGGATATTTTAAGCCCTGCAAGACTTGGCGAGTATCTAGTTAAATTTCAAGAGGTGGCTGAGTTTATAAATAGAGCATATTATGCTGACCTAGTTATGGCAGGAATTGCTTATGCAAATGAACCTAGCGTTGTAAATGATGTTGGTGTTGCAAACTTATGGACTCACAAAGAGCTTCCAATCTCAAGAAATGAGTGGCTATTTGATAGTGGAATTATACTCAATGGAGATTTATCTAAAGTTTATGAGCTTGATGAAGACAAAATTACCGAAGTGGCAACTCACGCATGGTATAAAAATGACGCAGCACTTCACCCTTATGATGGAGAAGAAGAGCCACACTACACAGGCTTTGTAAATGAAGATACCATAAATGCCCAAGGCGAGCTTGTAAAGACTAAAGTCTTTGACACCAAAGGTAAATATAGCTGGATAAAGGCACCTAGATATGACAATAAGCCTATGCAAGTTGGTCCTTTGGCAAATATAGCCATCAATTATGCAAAGGGCAACAAATATATCGTTCCTATAGTTGATGAATATTTGAGCAAAACAGGACTTCCAGTTGAGGCGATACTTTCAACTCTTGGAAGAACAGCATGTAGAATGCTAGAGGCAAAAACTATTGCCAACCACGGACTTATAGCATTTAATAATTTAGTCGAAAATATAAAAAGTGGCGATGAGGATACTTGTGCAAAATATGTTATTGACAAAAACAAAGAGTATAAAGGTCGCTACATCGGCAATGTTCCAAGAGGCACTTTGAGCCACTGGGTCAGAATTAAAAATGGTGTTGTAGAAAACTGGCAAGCAGTAGTTCCATCTACATGGAATGCAAGTCCAAAAGATGCAAAAGGTCAGATGGGAAGTTATGAAGCTTGTCTTATAGGGGTAAAATTGGCTGACCTAAAGCAACCTTTAGAGATTGTTAGAAAAATTCACTCATATGACCCTTGTATTGCGTGTGCTGTGCATGTGATGGATACTAAAGGCAATGAGTTAAGCAGCTATAAGGTAAATCCAAATATATAAGGAGAGAGAGATGAGTTGCGAAAAAAAGCGTGTAGCAGAGTATGAGTTTTCTATTGGATATAGGCTTACGCATTGGATAAGGTTTATCTGTATTACTGTGCTTGTCGTGAGTGGTCTCTACATCGCTTATGTATTCCAAAGTCCAAATATTAGCGATGAGCCGGTGCTTTTTATGCAGGCAAAGTGGAGATTTGTCCATCTTGTTTTTGGCTTTGTTCTAATAGCAGCGGCAATTTATAAAACCTATCTTTTCTTTTTTGATGGCCTTAGCCACAAAGAGAGAGTCAGTATCAAAGATTTTTTTAGTCCAAAAGTATGGATAGGTCAGATAAAATACTATCTATTTATGGGAGAGCATCCGCATTTAAGGGGAGTTTATAATCCTCTTCAATTTGCCTCATATCTTCTGTTTTATGTTGTGCTTTTTATCATCTGTCTTACTGGACTTATCCTTTATATACACATCTATCATGATGGTCTTGGAGGCTTTTTATATCCTTTGCTTAGACCATTTGAAGTGATGATGGGCGGACTTGCCAATGTTAGAGTTTTTCACCATATAGCTATGGATGTGATACTTATATTTGTGCCAATTCATGTGTATATGGCGATATTTAACGCTATAAAGGGTGGCAACGGGGAGATGGATGCTATAATTAGCGGATATAAATTTCCAAAGGAGTAGAGTTTGAAACTTCTTGTCCTTGGCGTTGGCAATGTAATGTTTATGGATGAGGGCATAGGCGTTCATCTTTGTAAGCTTTTGGAGAGAAATTATAGTTTTCATAGCAAAGATCACACCATTGAGTTTGTAGACGGTGGGACTTTGGCTATGAGACTTATCCCGATAATGGCTGAGTTTGACTCTGTTTTGTTGCTTGATTGTATCGATGCAACTGGCGGCGAAGTTGGTGATGTCTATTTTTTTGACTATAAAGATATGCCCAAGAATTTAAGCTGGAGTGGCTCAGCCCACGAGATAGAGATGCTTCAAACTCTGAAATTTATGGAAATAGCAGGCGATTTGCCAAGGACAAAAATCATAGGTATTATTCCAAAGCGTATAGAAGAGCCGGGTTTTGAGATTAGCGATGAGATAAAAGCAGGTGTTAGCCTAATGGAAAAAACAGCCCTAAAATACCTAAAAGAGCTGGGTTTTTCTATAGAAAAAAAAGACAACAAAACAATACAAGAGATGGCAGATGAGTTTAAATAACAACATAGGAATAGTTTATGAGTTTGTATATAACAGCAACAACGGAGTTTTAAGCTATTTTTTGGATTTTTATGCTAAAAAGTTTGACCTAAAATACAGCATAACCAAAGAAAATGAGCTTCTTAGACTTTTTGTAAGTGGCGATAAAGATGAGGTTGTTAAATTTAATGACTCTTCGATGAACTGCATTCCAAATTCAATATTTTTAAAAAAAAGTAGCGTAAATGAGTGGGAAAAAGAGCTACCAAAGAGTAGTAATTTTTTCTCAAGTCCTTATGCAAATATTACTCCATCGGTCCTAAAGGCCTATGGCAAAGGTGAGCTTATAGCTAATGAATACTCTATCTTTAGCAATTTATCTATAAAAAAAGATGATAAATTTATAAAAATTACCAAAGAGAACTTTGACTCAAATTTAGACTACGCAACAAGAGCTCTGCAACACAACCAAGAGCTTTTTTTAAAAGATGAAGATGGAGCCTCTTTTAGCCTACTTTTGGATATTGTCTTTGATGATGGCAACATTTTAATGCCAACTTCAGTTTTGAATTTGTCCAAACTCTTTGTCTGCGATGAGTCAACTTTGATAGCCTTAAATAGTTTTGAAAAACCTGTGATAAATTTAAGAGTATCAGAAGTTTATAAAGGCAAAAATCGCAATGCTCCAAGTTTTTTTGACTTAAAGTTGGCTGATGATCTATTTTTGTTTGCACTTGCTACCTCTCTAAAGGATATAGCACCATTTTTAACTCTAAAAAACTTAGCACAAGATCCCAAAATAGCACTTTTAGAAGATGATTTTCTAATTATTAAAAACTCTAAATTTATCCTTCCAGATGAGAAAAGTAGTGATAAGTTTAAACTCAAAGTGGCGGAGTTAAATTTACAAAAGCCAGTTGTTGTAAAAATAGAGCTAAACAAAAACAGAGATGATGAGATATCGCTTTTTAAAGATGGCGCTTTTATAGAGCTTCTAAAACTTCCTGCTATCAATGGCAGCGATGAGTTAAAAGAGCAGATTTTAAAAGACAAAGTTGGCAAAACTCTTTTTGAAAACTACACAAAAGAGTTTAAATTTCAAAGCTTTAACAAAGATAGCTTTAGAAGTTTTTACTCATATTTTGAGCTTGCCTCTAGGCTATTTTTTGAAAAAGATGCTAGTAAGCTTATAGAAAATGCAAAGCTTTTTAGAGGCAAAAAAGGTCCAAAGATAGACTACAAAGAGGGCTTTGAAAGTGAGTTTTGTGTCGATAAATTTATAAGAAGTGGTATGAGTTTTAGACTTGGCGGATGTGATGATGAGAGCCTTAGTTTTGGATATGTTGAGTCGCTTATCATCTATCTTGACTCATTTTTGGACGAGCTAAAAAAACAGGTTGAGTTTAATGCTGTTATTTTGCAAGGCGAGCTTTTTAGTGAGCCTTTGTTTGCAAATTTGGCCAAAAAACTCATCTCTAGCTACCACAACATCAACTTTTGTCACTATGAGCTTTGAAAAGACCTATAAATTTGAGATAAGTGGCGCTGTTCAAGGAGTTGGTTTTAGACCATATATCTACAAATTAGCCACTGCTTTTGGTATAAAAGGCGAAGTTTATAATGACGCGCAAGGTGTAAAAATCATCTTAAATACCGCCGATCCAGCGAAGTTTTCCAAAGCCATTCTTAACGCTCTTCCGCCTCTTTCAAGAGTTGATGAGATAAAAGTTACCCAGATAGAGAAAAGAGAGTTTGAAAACTTTTCTATCGTAGAGTCAAAAATAGGGCAAAAAACTGCACCAATTCTTCCTGATTTTGCCATATGCGATGAATGCAAGGCTGAGTTTTATGACAAAAATAACAGACGCTATCACTATCCATTTATAAACTGCACCAATTGTGGTCCGCGCTTTTCTATCATCAAAAAACTTCCATATGATAGACAAAACACAACAATGGATAAGTTTAAGATGTGTGATGAGTGTAGGGCTGAGTATGAAGAGCCGCTAAATAGACGCTTTCACGCAGAGCCAATCTCTTGTGCGAGTTGTGGTCCAAAGCTTTTTTTAAAAGATAGAGATGGCGCTGTTTTAAAAGGGGGTAGCGAGGCAGTTGGCGAAGTTGCTAAGATGTTAAAAGAGGGCAGGGTTGTAGCGATAAAGGGAATTGGCGGTTTTCATTTGGTTTGTGATGCTACAAATAGCGCTGTTATAAAAAGAGTTAGAGAGAGCAAAAATCGCCCTTTTAAGCCATTTGCCATCATGTGTAAAGATCTTTTTATGGCAGAAAAAATTGCAGTTATTGACAAAGATGAAAAAGAGCTTTTAGACTCAAAAATAAAGCCAATAGTTATCTTAAAAGTGAAAAAGAGCGCTTTACCGCCAAATTTAGCCCCAAATTTAGACAAAATTGCTATATTTTTGCCACCAACTGCGCTTCATCTACTTTTGTTTGAGATGATAGACTTCCCAATCATCGCAACAAGTGCCAATATAAGCGGCGAGCCAATTATCTATAACCAAGAAGAGCTGTTAAAAAAACTTAAAAATAGTATTGATTTTATACTTGACAATGATAGAGAGATAGTAAATCCAAGCGATGATTCACTTGCCTTTGTGGTCGGTGGAAAGGCTCATTTTTTGCGAACTTCAAGGGGAATTAGACCAAAGATAGTTAAAAGCGATTTTGATATCAAGGGGACTTTTTTGGCTTTGGGTGCTGAACTTAAAAATGAGTTTTGTATCTACAAAGATGGACTTTTGTTTCTATCGCCCTATATTGGCGATCTAAAAAGTGCTGAGACAAAAAGACGCTTTTACTCAATTTTAGAACTTTTCAAAAAAAGATATGAGCTTAAATTTGACCTTATTTTAGCTGACAAACATCCAGGCTTTTGGCTAAGCAAGGAGTTTTTAAAGAGAGGATATAGGATAGAAAAGATCCAGCACCATTACGCACATCTACTTTCAAATTTATATGAAAATTTGCTTTTAGGAAGTGGCAAAAAGTTTTTGGGCTTTTGTTTTGATGGGACTGGATATGGAGATGATGGCGCCATTTGGGGCGGAGAGGTCTTTGTTTTTGATGAGTTTAGCTATGAAAGAGTTTTGAAATTTGATGAGTTTTTTTTAGTTGGTGGCGACGAGACTATCAAAAACCCAGCGCTAATTGCCTATTTGCTTCTTAAAAGTTTAGGAGTTGATGATGAAGAGCTAAAGTCTAGGCTAGATCCTTTTTTACAAAAAAACATAGATAAAGTTTATGAGAAAAGAGGGGTAAAAACTAGCTCTGTTGGCAGAATCTTTGACGCCTTTGGAGCCTTTGCTTTGGGCTTTTATGATAGCAGTTATGATGGGCAGATTGGTATGCAAATCGAGTCTTTGTATGATGAGAGTATCAAGTCAAGCTATAAATTTAGCATAGAAGATGACAAAATTGTCTATAAAAATGCCTTTTTGAAAAGTAGTGAGCCAAAAGAGGTAAAAGCTAGTAAATTTATAAACTCATTTGTAGAGATTATTGTCCAAATCGCCAAGACAAAGGGACTTGATGTGATTTTGAGCGGCGGAGTTTTTCAAAACCAAACTTTAATGAAGCTTTTATCAAAAGAGTTTAAAAAAGAAAATATCGTCTACTACACTAACAAAGAGATTCCAACAAACGATAGTGGCATTGCTTTGGGGCAGATGATACATAAACTTTCTCTTCTAAAAAGAGCTAAGTTTGGTCAAATTTAAGTTGATATTTTGTGTTATAATAATCAAAAAAAAGGAGTCAAAATGTGTAAAGATTGTGGCTGTAGCATAACTGGTGAAGAGCACCATCATCACCATCATCCAGAGTTAAATGAGAAAAAAACAGTTGAGGTAATAACCAAGATTTTAGACAAAAATGACAAAGAGGCACATCACAACAGAGAACATCTTGATGAGCATGGAATTTTTTGTATAAATTTGATGAGTAGTCCAGGAAGTGGCAAAACTACACTACTTGAGGCAACTATAAAAAAAAGTGATTTTAAAATAGGCGTTGTAGAGGGCGATTTGGAAACAAACAAAGATGCAAACCGCATTATAAAAGCGGGCGCAAAAGCCTATCAGATAACCACCGGTCAAACTTGCCATTTAGACGCTTTTATGGTTCATGAAGGACTTCATCATCTACCACTAAATGAGCTTGATGTTGTCTTTATAGAAAATGTCGGCAACCTTGTCTGCCCTGCAAGTTATGAGCTTGGGGCACATTTGGATGTTGTGCTTTTGAGTGTGCCAGAAGGTAGTGATAAGGTGGCAAAATATCCAGTAATGTTTCGAAAAGCAGATCTTATCATCATCACCAAAACCTCTCTTTTGGAGCATTTTAACTTTGATATAGAAGAGGTCAAAAACGAAGCTAGAAAACTCAATCCAAAAGTAGATGTTATAACACTTGATAGCATAAGTGGCGATGGAGTTGATAGGTGGATTTCATATATTAAATTTAAAAAAGAGTTAAGATAATGTGTCTTAGCATACCTTCAAAAATCATCTCTATAGATGAAAACAACTTCGCAACAGTGGAGACTCTTGGCGTAAAAAGGGGAGTTAGTCTAGATCTTATAAGCGAAAAGCTCGAAGTTGGCGACTATGTTTTGATACATGTTGGGTTTGCGATGTCTAAGATCGACAAAGAGTATGCCAAAGAGAGTCTTAAAATTTATGAAGAGATAGCCAAAAATATGTCAAGTGGCGAGATAGACCAAAAAGAGGGCGATATGGGCTTGGAAGAGATGATAAAAGATGGATCTCATAAATGACTTTAGAGACAAAAGATATGTTTTATCTTTGAGCTCTACTATAAACAAAACATTAACTAGCAAGATAAATATCATGGAGATATGCGGCGGGCATACTCATAGTATCATGAAGTTTGCACTTCCAAAACTACTTGATGAGCGGATAAATTTCATCCATGGCCCGGGCTGTCCAGTCTGCGTTATGCCGCAATCCAGAGTCGATCAAGCAATAAAACTCTCAGCCAGAGATGATGTTATCCTTGCTACTTTGGCTGATATGTTAAGAGTGCCAGGAAGTAGTAGCACCTTGTCCAAACAAAGGGCGATTGGAGCCGATGTTAGGGCGCTTTATACGCCGATGGATCTGTTGAAAATAGCCAAAGAAAATCCAACAAAAAATGTTGTCTTTTTTGCTATAGGCTTTGAAACTACTGCCCCAATGACCTGCGTTGTTATACAAAAGGCCTTAGAACTTGGAATAACAAATTTATTTTTTCACATCAACCATGTAACTGTGCCAAACACCATAGGAGCTATTTTAAAAGATGACAAAGATGTCCATATTGACGGCTTTATAGCGCCATCTCACGTAAGCGTTATTACAGGAAGTAAAATTTATGAAGAGATAGCAACTAGATATAAAAGACCATTTGCTGTGAGTGGATTTGAGCCAGTTGATATACTTGATGGTATCTTAAATTTAGTAAAACAGCACCAAAATGGGACTTTTGAAGTCTATAATGAGTACAAAAGAGTTGTGTTTCCAGAGGGCAATGTTAAGGCAAAGGAGCTTATAGGGAGATATTTCAGGCCTTGTGACTTTGAGTGGCGAGGACTTGGAGTGATACCAAATAGCGCCTATGAGCTAAAAGATGAGTTTGATTTTATAAATGCCAAGGTTAAATTTGACTGTTCTGTAGAAAAGCATAAAGAAAACAGCGCCTGTATCTGCCCAGAGATTTTAAGGGGAAGAGCAAAACCAAATGAGTGCAAACTCTTTTCCAAAGTTTGCAATCCGCAGCACCCAATAGGCTCTTGTATGGTCTCAAGTGAGGGAGCTTGCGCGGCCTATTATAAATATAAAAAGATATGAAAATTAGAGTAGAAGAGTTTGAAGAGAAGCGAAAAAAGATATTAAAAGAGGCTATTTTTAACTATAGATTTTACGCTTTTTTAGTCCCGCTTCTTATAATAGTAATTTTGCTCATTTATGACTATCTTTGTGACTATTTTCCATCTTTAGTAATCCTTTATAAACTACCTTATGATGAGTATGGATATGGTAATTTTGTGGATAAAATAGGAGCTTTGATAGCAATACCCTGTTTTGCGCTCATATTTATCTTTTCACAACTTTATTATTATCACTTCAAAGAAAAAAAGTTAAATTTCAGCTATATCATAAAAGAAAAAATCATTTCAGAATTTTTTAAAGAGTATGTTTATACGCCGCAAAAAGGTCTTGGAAGTGACTTTATAAATGAAACTGAAATTTATGCTTATAATATTTTTATAACGCATGATTTGATAAAAGGTCTGTATAAAGGAAGTGAGTTTGAGTTTTGTATCGTAGAAACTTATGAAGAAAAACATTATTCAAGCAGTAAAATCGGAAAAATAATAGAACTTGCAAAACAGGTCAAATATGAGCTTTCTAAATTTCAAGGTGTAGTTTTGGGTTTTGATATCGGTAAAAAATTTAGTTCAAAAACTATAATTGTAGATAGGTCTTACAACACAAAAATAGACGGTAAAAAAGAGATTTTGGATAACAGAGAGTTCAATGAAGAATTTAGAATTTTTAGCGATGATGAGATAGAGGCAAGATATCTGCTTGATTTTTTATCTATGGAAAAAATCATAAGGTTTCAAAAAGAAAAAGGTCACCAAAGTGCAAGCTTTGCCTTTATAAATGGTAAGTTTTATCTATTTTTAAATGGATATTACTTTGACTATAAACCGTCATTTTTATATAGATTGAATGAAGAAGAGATAAAAAAATTTGTAGATAATATAACAGAAGTGATAGGTTTTATAGATTATTTTAAATAGGAGTAAATTTTGAAAGAACAAATTCTTTTAAGTCACGGCGGTGGCGGTGAAGAGATGAATGCTTTGATAAATAATATAATTTTCAAAGCTTTTGATAATGAAATTTTAAAAAGTGCAAATGATGCGGCGATCTTAAATTTAGCTCCAAATATCGCCTTTACAAGTGACTCTTTTGTTGTTAGTCCTCTGTTTTTTCCAGGCGGCGATATTGGCAAGATTGCAGTTTGTGGCACGATAAATGACCTTGCTATGGTTGGAGCTAGTGCGAAGTATTTGAGCTGCTCTTTGATAATAGAAGAAGGCTTTAGCATAGAAGAGCTAAAAAAGATTTTGCACTCAATGCAAAAAGAGGCTAGTAAAAACGATGTTTGCATAGTTTGTGGCGATACAAAGGTAGTGCCAAAAGGCAAGGCTGATGGTCTTTTTATCAACACTGCAGGCATCGGAGAGATAATCAAAAAAAACATCATAACTAGCAATCTAAAAGTTGGCGCCAAAATCTTGCTAAGTGGCGACATAGCAAGGCATGGGGGCGTTATAGTTGCCTTAAGGGATGAACTTGAGCTACAAAGCGATCTTAAAAGCGATTGTAAGAGTTTGAAAAATGTAGTTTTGGAGCTACTAAACAATAATATTGTGCCACTTTGTATGAGAGATGCTACAAGAGGCGGTTTGAGTGCTGTGTTAAATGAGTGGGCTACACAAAACAACTTAGAGATTGTCATAGATGAAGAGAGTGTTAATATCTGCGATGAGGTGCAAGGAATCTGCGAGTTGCTTGGCTTTGAGCCATATGAGCTTGCCAACGAAGGGACCTTTGTTTTGGCGGTTATGCCTGAGTTTGAAAAGAGAGCTTTGGAGATTTTAAAGAGATTTGATAGCAATGCGGCAGTTGTTGGAGAGGTTGTCTCATCTAAAAGAGATGTTGTTTTGATAAAAAACTCTTATGGCGTTTTAAGGTCAATGGAGCCGCCACGTGGCGAACTACTTCCAAGGATTTGTTGATGCATGAACTTTCTATTGTTATAGATCTGGTAGAGCTTTGCGAGCAAAATCTCAAAAAAGAGGGCTTAAAAAGGGTTGAGAAGATAGAGATTGGTATAGGACGGCTTAGCGGAGTTGAGCCTCACTACCTAAAAGAGGCATTTGAAGTCTATAAAGTAGGGACAGTTTGTGCCAAAGCTAGCCTAAAAATTGATATAGATGAGATTGTAGTTAACTGTAAAAATTGCCACCAAAGCTCAACGCTTAAGAAAAATGAATTTCTTTGCCCAAAATGTGGATCAAATGACCTTGAAGTGGTTAGCGGCGAAGATATGATTCTTAAAAAAATCACAATGAGCTAGTTTGAAATTTAACCCTTTAAATTTGAGGGAATGAGTTTAAGCTTTTATCTTAGATTGTTTAAAGATAGTAAGCTTAGGGATTTTGCCTCTAAATTTTTTTAAATATTGATGGAATGGTTTTATAAAAATAGTGTAAATATTTATAGATGGTAAAATAGTTCGTCAATAAGGAGATTTTATGCAAGATAAAAATAAAAACTACTGGCTTATACCAAGCGATCCTGAGTTTTTTAATGCCATTGAGGAATTAAAAAAAAATAAAATTGTCAGCTGGAGTAGTCCTCTTAATGGATTTAAAATAGGCGATATAGTCTATATTTATCTAGCTAAACCAGTTCAATCAATAAAAATAAAAACTAAAATTGTAAAAATAAATGATGATAAAGAATTTGAATTAGAGTTAATTGGCATGTTAGATACAGAGAAATTAAATCTTAATAACCTTCAAAAACATGGACTAAAATCCGCGCAACCAAAGCAGCAAATTCAAAATGAACTGCTTGAATATATTTTAAAGGTTGAAGCAGATAAGGAGAAGTTAAAAATGACAATAGAGCCATTAAACCAAATACTATATGGTCCTCCGGGAACCGGAAAAACATATAGCACAATAAAAAAAGCTATTGAAATAATAGATGGAAAGATTGATAGCAGTGAAGATATGGATGAGTTAAAAAAGAAATTTGATAATTATATAGAAAATGGGCAGATCAAATTTATAACTTTTCATCAAAGCTACTCATACGAAGAGTTTATAGAGGGGTTAAAAGCAGAAAGCGATGAAAATAATAATATAAAATATGAGATAAAAGATGGCGTTTTTAAAGATATTTGCGAAAAAGCCAAAAATATAAAAATAGAATTCAAAAACTATGTTTTAATTATAGATGAGATAAATCGTGGAAATATATCAAAAATTTTTGGTGAGCTTATAACACTTATAGAGCCCTCAAAAAGAATTGGGGCAAAAGATTCTATAGCAGTAGAGTTGCCATACTCAAAAAAGAAATTTGGCGTGCCCTCAAATTTATATATTATAGGCACTATGAATACTGCAGATAGAAGCATAGCCCTTATGGATATGGCCCTTAGAAGGAGATTTGACTTTATAGAGATGATGCCTGATTATAGTTTATTAAAAGACATAAAAATAGATGATATAGAAATAGCCACAATGCTTAAAGCTATAAATGAAAGAATAGAGTGTCTTTATGATAGAGATCACACGATAGGGCATGCTTATTTTATTGGTATTAAAAGTATGGAAGAACTTTCAGATGTGTTTAGAAACAGAATAATTCCGCTTCTTTGTGAGTATTTTTATGATGACTGGGAGAAAATAAGACTTATTTTAGCAGATGATCAAAAAGATGAAAATTGTCAATTTATCAAAGAAAAGGATATTAACTTAGAAGAATTATTTAGTGGAGATTTGGAAGATGTAGTAGAAAAAAAACTGTATGAGATAAACAGCGATGCTTTTAAAAACCCACAAAGCTATATAGAAATTTATCCAAAATCAGATACCAAAGAAAACGATGAGCAGATTGATTCAAATAGTTGAATTTGAAAAGTTATATCAAAAAAATTTTGACAAAAAAGATTTTGACGATATAGAAAATTTTATACTTAAAAATAGTGAAAACACACAGTTTTTAAGGCTTGGAAGTAATTGTAATGGTAAATTTATACAAGCCAAAAATTATGTGGGTGTTTTGCAAACAAAAAGTGGATTTACACTAGAAATTTTGCCTAAAATAGCTAAAAACTCAGATGGAGAAGCATCAAAAAAAATTTTTATAAAAATGCTAAAAACTCTTAAAAATTTTCCATTTAAAATTTCAAATTTTGCCAATCTTGATCTGAAAAAAATGTCTATTTTGGAAATTTTTATAAGTATGTTTTTGGATGAGCTTAGCTCTCTTTTAAAAAAGGGGATAAAAAGTGATTATGTAAATTTTAGTGGTAACCTAAATTTTTTAAAAGGAAAACTTGTAATAAGCGAACAAATAGATAAAAACAATATTCATAAAAATAGATTTTATGTAAAATACGATGAGTTTACAAACGATATAGAGATAAATCAAATCATAAAAACAACACTTGAGTCTTTATATAAAATATCTTCATATATTAAAAATCAGCAAAGAATTAGAAAGTTTTTATTTATGTTTGATGAGGTTTCAAAACATAAAAATTATAAAAATTTTTTTAAGTATTATTGTATAAATCGCCAAACCAAGCATTATGAACAAGCACTTTTATGGTGCAAAATTTTTCTTTTAAAAGAATCTTTTACTCCATATAGTGGGGCTAATCTAGCATTTGCCTTTCTTTTTGATATGAACAGGCTTTTTGAAAATTATGTTGGGAAGTTTATACAAAAAAACTATGAAAATGTAAAGCTTCAGTATTTTAAAAAATATCTTGTAGATAGTCCAAAAAGCTTTAGATTAATACCTGATATTTTTATTGCAGGCGAAAGTAAAATTATAGCCGATACAAAATGGAAAACAGTAGAATCTCCAAAAGAGATATCTCAAGCCGACCTATATCAACTTTATACTTATGGGAAAAAATATAATTGCTATAGGCTATTTTTAATATATCCTAAGGCAATTGATAGGCTGGAAGAAGATCATTATATATTGAAATTTGATGATGAAATGATATTAAAAATTATCTATTTTGATTTAGAAGTAGATGATAAAAACAAAGAGTTGATAGATAGTTTTTAAAAAATAATTGTATTTATTTAAATCCCCTCAAATTTGAGGGTAGATTTCTTTTTTATTTTTCATTTTTATCTCTTTAATAAAGTGAAATCTTTTTTTAAAACAATTAAAAGTGGTTAAAAACATAAATCTTAATTATTTGAATTTGCTATGAAGCACTAGGCGAGTGAGCAGACAGAAAAAATGGCAAAAGCATTAAAAACTATCTTTTTCATTGTCTATTCTTTCTTATGTTTGAGATGTTTATTTCAAAGGTATTACAATCATCTTTGATATTTCCCAAATCTTTTTTAACACTCTAAATATCCAAATTTGAATAATATTCCTTAACTTTAGGATTTTAAATATCATTTTTTCATTAAGATTTCTATCAGAGTAAAATGATATAGTAATCCTTTTAGAGAGGGATAGTGGCGGAATGAGACACTCCTCTCTATCGTCTATTGCAGCTCTAAACTTTGTTTTGCAAAACCCTACCTGTTTTATCTTCATCTTCTAAGTATGATTCTTTAAATATTCTCTCATAGAATTACCTAAATTTAAAAGCTCATCTATTGTAATATGTCCTTATTTGATTTTAATTTATTAAAGTGGCTTTTTTATCATTAAAGGTTGTATTATAAATTTCTCTTATAGCTCTTGGATAATTTGCTACATACTCCTCTTTATCTAGCATTTTTACATATCTTTTTTTTATGCCACTATTTCCTAAAATTTCATTAAAACTATATTTTTTTATATCTTGTTTTTTATTAAAGTAGTGCAATGGGTGCCAATCAGCAATAAGTCCGTTTTCACTAGGTATATTTAGTGCTTCCCACCCTGAAATATAATCTGTTTTATTTAAAATTGTCAATTTGCAAGTTTTTAAAGTGTTATTTGAAATCTCTTGTTTCATTGTCTATTCTTCTTTGAATTTAGGTTTTATCGGTCTCAAACATATTGTTTTTGAAATTTAATACACTTTGTATCAATATATCTCTATCTTTTATCTCAAGTCTATGCAGATCCCCATCTTCAAAATATGTTAAGTTTTTAAGAACTTGCGACGCTGTGAAATCAGTTCCAAAAAAATCAAACATTTTATTTATTCCTTCCTCGATAGTTATTTGTCCTGTTTTTAGGATTTCAACTATATCTATATAGTCCTTATACTCAGCCCTATCAAAGGTTGCTTTTAATTTTGTAGCCAATAGGCTTTTTAAATTTGCAACTTCCAATACATCATCTAAAATTAAGCTATTTTCTTTGATTACAAAATCTATATCTCCAAAAAAAGATAGATTTTTATATATTTCTTTTTGTTCTTGTGGAAGAATCTCATAATGTATCATTTTATATTCCTTGTAGGAAATGGCTTAATATCTAGCTTTAAAAAAGTATGCCAAAATACCCAACTTTTTTTATCAAACCACCCAGCCTCAGCACTATTCAAAACATCTTTTAATCTATCTTTTAAGGATAAAATTACTGCATAATCATCAATATCAGCATATCTCATGGCATAAGCTATTATTTTATTGGGATTGTTTTTTATTAAATACTCTTTGTCATACCAAATATATTTAGAAAGATATTCAATTTTTTCTTTTTCAGACATTTTAGTTCCTTTTTTTAAGGCTATCTTTTTCATTGTTTATTCTTTCTTATGTTTTTGTTTGACCTACTACATCTAAAATAAATTTTGCTGTTTCTTTTATTTCTTTTTGTATAAAAGTCACAATATCAGAAAAATCTTCGTTGTCTCCTACATTTTCTAAAGCCTCGTAATAATCAGCCCTATTCTCTTTTTTAATGATTGCCATAGGATAACCAACTTTTAATAATTCAGTATTTAAT
>NZ_CAMYFP010000003.1 GCF_947255105.1 uncultured Campylobacter sp. | reverse complement strand
CGTATTTTATATCTTCTTGTCCGCAAAATGGGCAAACTAAAAATTCTTTTTCATTGTTTTCATTGTTGCTCATAAAATTTTCCTTCTAAAATATTTTGGACATTTTACCCCTCTTCGCTTAAATTTTTTTGAATTTGTGTTATTTTAATTTTTCACTGAATTCAAAAATTCTTTTCAAAATTAGCTTTACTTTTAAATTTGTTTTGTAAAATCTCAGAAGAGTTTAAAAAATAAATTTTTGTGATAAAATTAAAATCTTCAATAAAAGTAACAAAATTTTACAAAATTAAAAATACAATAGTGTTTTTTATGCTAAAACGGCGAAGTGTTTAAAATTTCATATGCGATTTTTACTCTGTAAATTTTACTGAAATCCGTTTTTATCATAAGTAAGCACGATTTTTGCGATGTCTACTTAGAAGAGATTGGATATTGTAAATAAAATTGATGAGTTTGTTGTGAAATAGTTAGATTTGGAAGTAAAATTTCGCTTTGGTTTTTTGGGCTAATGTATTGATTTAGAAAATTTATAATAGAATAGTTTTGTAAATTTAGCTCATAGTAAAAGGAGTTTAAGATGAGAGTGGCAGCTGTTTTGCTTCTATTAAATAGCTCTATTTTGTTGGCAAACAATAGCTATATTGAACCAATTAGTAAAAATCCACCTAAAAATTTAAGCTATCTTATATCTTGGATAAAAAATATGGATATCAAAACTGATGATGTTTATAGCTCTGAGATAGCGCCATCTTTGCGCTCTTACGCAAGTTTTGAAAATCTGTTAGAAGGCAAAAAAGTCTACCTGGACAATAACAAAACTTGGCAAAGAAAAAAGAGAGCACTTGGCATAGAGTTTGACTATTTTTGCGATAAATTTTATGATGATTTGCTAAATTTAGAAAATATTTTAGTTCATAAACCGGTTGTTAGCCATACTTCATACGACAATGAAATATTTCAAAAATATATGGGTAATTGCCTTTCAATGCTTCATTATGCACAACAAAATCAATTAATTGAAGATAGCCCCGATTCATATAGTTTATATGACAATATAAATATTGGATATGGCAGTCAAATCTTTATAATTGAGCATAAAAATAGCGATACTGTCGTTACCTACGAAAAAGATTATTGTGATAATTTTAAAGACAAAGCTAATTTATACTATGTTCCAACTAGATATAATGATGAATACTATGCTAACACTGATAATAGCTTGCAAAATTTATATTTTGGGATTATAAAGTATAAAAATGAGGACTATATTTTATAAATATCAAAGCCTGATATTGCTATGAAAAATTACGATGTGATATATGTAGAGATAAAAAACGATATTCCTGTTGGTTGGCGTTGGAATATGGGTGATGTTTGCAGTAGGACATATTTTAAGAAGAGATGAGATTTTAAAGTAGGGCGGCTCAAATTTAGAGAGCTTAAATTTCATTTAAAAAGCTTAAATTTATGTTGATTTAGTCTAAATTTATGCAGCTATCAAGCTTAAATTTCAATAATTGGAGTCTAAATTAATGGAGCTTAAAAATAAAGATTTACAAGTTAAATTTCAACTGGTGTCCCCGGCGAGGTTTGAACTCACGACCTCAAAATTAGGAATTTTGCGCTCTATCCAGCTGAGCTACGAGGACAAATTTATAAAATGGAAATATAAATTTCTACTTTATTGTCTATATATTTTTCAAAATCGCTCAAATAAGAGCGTTTTATATCGCATGTCTTAAAATAGTTCCAAATTTTCATCCAAAGACTACTTACATCTGTGGCTATTTGTTTAATATCAGTTTCAAAAACCAAAAATTTACCACTTTGTATTTCTATTGAATCACAATCTTTGCAAACTCCACTTAAAGACTTTGTGGAACCAACTAACAAATCATAATCATCAAAATGTTTATTTCTATAATTAAAATAGACACCATAATTCACATCATTGAATAAATCACTATTGCTAAACTTTTTCCATAAATTTGGAATTGCAGCTGTATTTTGATTTAATTCAAGCCTATTATTTGTGGTAACCTTATATCCAGTAATCTTCAGTGGTTTATCTAAATAAAATTCACGCATACTTAACTTTTTTAAAGGGTAGGAATCTCTTTCCCACCCTTAAATTTGATTAGCCATTTTTGGCATTGATGATCTCTTCAGCAACATTCTTTGGAACCTCTTCATAGTGATCAAATTCCATTGAGTAGCTTGCTCTTCCTTGTGTTTGAGATCTTAGGTCAGTTGAGTAGCCAAACATCTGAGCTAGTGGGCAGAAGGCATCGATTATTTTATTGCCGCCTCTATCGCCCATATTATTGACTTGACCGCGACGTTTGTTGATATCGCCTATAACATCACCCATATAATCTTCAGGTGTCTCTATCTCAACCTTCATAATAGGCTCAAGTATGACAGGATCGGCTTTTCTAGCGCCCTCCTTAAATCCAATAGAGCCTGCAAGTTTAAATGCCATCTCAGAGCTATCAACTTCGTGATAACTTCCATCATATAGAGTTACTTTGATATCTTCTACAGGATAGCCTGCCAAAACTCCGCCTTGCATTGCCTCTTGACAACCTTTATCAACAGCTGGAATATACTCTTTTGGAATAGCACCGCCCTTTATATCATTGACAAACTCATATCCACTTCCTGGCTCAAGTGGCTCAAGACGTAAAAAGACATGTCCATATTGACCTCTACCACCAGATTGTCTTGCATATTTATACTCTTGCTCAACACTTCTTTTGATTGTCTCTCTATAAGCAACTTGTGGTTTTCCAACCTCAGCCTCAACTTTAAACTCTCTAAGCATTCTATCAACAATTACTTCAAGGTGTAGCTCGCCCATACCGCTAATGATTGTTTGGCCGCTCTCCTCATCAGTTGCAACTCTAAAGCTTGGATCTTCTTGTGCTAGTTTTTGAAGTGCTATACTCATTTTTTCTTGGTCAGCCTTTGTTTTTGGCTCAACAGCAACACTAATAACTGGATCTGGAAAATCCATCTTTTCAAGGATAACTTTATCTTTTTCACTAGCCAAAGTATCGCCTGTAAGAGTGTCTTTTAGTCCAACTACAGCTCCGATTTCGCCTGCATATAGGATCTTGATCTCCTCTCTTTTGTTTGAGTGCATTCTAAGAATTCTACCAACTCTCTCTTTTTTGTTTTTAACTGTATTATAGACATAAGAGCCACTCTCTAGCTGTCCTCTATAGACTCTAACAAAAGTTAATTGTCCAACAAATGGATCAGTCATAATCTTAAATCCAAGTCCTGCAAACTCACCATCATCAGTTGAAGTTACAAAAACTTCAGTGCCATCTTCATACTCGCCTCTAATTGCAGGAACTTCATCAGGTGCCGGTAGATAATCAACTACAGCGTCCAAAAGTGGTTGAATTCCTTTGTTTTTAAAGGCAGTTCCACACATCATCGGAACAATTGAGAGGTTAAGACAACCTTTTTTGATGCCCGCTTTTATCTCATCTTCACTAATTTCTTCGCCACCAAAGTATTTTTCCATAAGCTCATCGCTAGTTTCACAAGCTGCTTCAATGAGCTTCTCTCTATACTCTTTTGCTTGATCAACTAAATTTGCAGGAATCTCTTCTACTTTGTAGTTGGTTGGTTGTTTATCATCATCCCAAACATAGGCTTTCATGGCAATTAAATCTACAACGCCTCTAAAGTTATCTTCAGCGCCTATTGGAATTTGGATAGGAACTGGGTTGGCTTTGAGTCTATCTACTATCTGATCTCTTACGCTAAAAAAGTTAGCACCAACTCTATCCATCTTATTCACAAAAACAATTCTTGGAACGTGATATTTATTTGCTTGTCTCCAAACAGTTTCACTTTGAGGTTGAACTCCTCCAACTGAGCAAAATACAGCAACAGCACCATCCAAAACTCTCATAGATCTCTCAACTTCTATAGTAAAATCAACGTGGCCTGGGGTGTCTATAAGGTTTATTTGGTGTTCTCTCCAAAAGCATGTAGTGGCTGCTGATGTGATGGTAATGCCTCTCTCTTTCTCTTGCTCCATCCAGTCCATTGTAGCTGTTCCTTCGTGAGTCTCTCCTATCTTATGGCTAATACCTGTAAAAAATAGAATTCTCTCACTTGTTGTTGTCTTTCCAGCGTCAATATGGGCGGCAATTCCTATATTTCTAACCTTGTGTAATGGTGTTTTTCTTGACACTTTATACTCCTTTTACCATCTGTAGTGAGCAAAGGCTTTGTTTGCTTCAGCCATCTTGTAAGTATCTTCCTTCTTCCTAAATGATGCACCTTTGCTGGCAGCTGCGTCTATTAGCTCATAAGCAAGTCTTTCTACCATAGTTCTCTCACTTCTTTTTCTAGCAAAAGAGATGATCCATCTAATAGCTAGAGCTTGTTGTCTTACTGGGCGAACTTCTACTGGCACTTGATATGTAGCACCACCGACTCTTCTTGACTTGACCTCTAAAATAGGTTTAATGTTCTCTATGGCATCGTTAAATACATCGATACCTTTTGCCTCGCCTTTTTGCTCAATCAACTCAAGTGCACCATATAAAATATCAGATGCTAAACTTTTTTTTCCATCATACATAAGGGAGTTAATAAATTTAGTGATTACTTTGTTGCCATAAATTGGATCTGGCAAAACCTCTCTAACAGGGGCTTTTCTTCTTCTCATTTTATTTCCTTCAAATTTTAAATTTTACTCAAACAATACTAAATCTAGTGAGCATTGTCTGTTTTAAGCACTACGCTTTAGGGCGTTTTGCACCGTATTTACTTCTAGAGACTGTTCTTTTTGCAACACCTGCAGTATCCAACGCACCACGAACAATGTGATACTTAACACCTGGCAAGTCTTTTACTCTTCCGCCTCTTACTAGCACTATGCTGTGCTCTTGTAGGTTGTGACCTTCACCGCCGATATAGCTGATGACCTCAATACCTGTTGTTAGCCTTACTTTGGCAACTTTTCTAAGAGCTGAGTTTGGTTTTTTAGGAGTTGTTGTATAAACTCTGGTGCAAACTCCTCTTCTTTGTGGGCAGTTCTTCAACGCAGGTGACTTTGACTTATCAATAGCCTTTTTGCGTCCTATTCTAACCAATTGATTTATGGTTGGCACATTAATTCCTTTCATCATTAAATTTATTAAAAGAGCAAATTATACTAAAGAGTTGCTTAAAGATTATTAAAAGTTCTTAATGCTACAATAGTAGAAATTTAGCCATTTTAAAATTTAAATTTGATATAGTTTTGATATTATTTTTAAAGGAGCTGTTTTTATGAAAGATTTTCAACTTTCTTTGCTTATATTGCGAATTACACTTGGTGCCAACTTATTGTTGCACGGAATAGCCAAAATAACAGGCGGAATAGAGCCTGTAAAAGCCTTGGTTGCAGCTAAAGGCATGTTTGATTTTGTTGCATATGGAGTTTATATAGGTGAAGTTTTGGCGCCTATTATGCTAATACTTGGTATTTTTACAAGACTTTCAGCATTGACTATTTTGCTAACTTGCATTGCAATGATCTACTTTGGTCACGGTCTTTCTGTCTTTGAAATAACTGCATTTGGCGGATTGAGTGGGGAGATTATCTTTTTATACTTGGGTATTGCACTTACTTTGATAATATGTGGTGGTGGAAAATACTCACTTATGAGAGATTAGTTTAGATTTTGAGAGTTTAGAGCTTGAAATTTAAAGAGTTCTAAGCTTTCTAATCTCATCTCTAATAGCAGCCGCCTTTTCAAACTCAAGCTCTTTTGCAGCAGCTAACATCTCTTTTTTAAGCTCTTTTACCAAAATTTGACGCTCTCTTGCTGGTATCTTGGCACTATTTTTTAGCTCATCTAACTTCTCATCTATATCATCAAGTTTTAAGGTCTCTTCTATGTTTCTAGTGGCCGATGTTGGGGTTATGTTGTGCTGTTTGTTGTACTCTTGCTGCTCTTTTCTTCTTTTTTTGGTTATCTCAATTGCCTCTAGCATAGAATTTGTTACTGTTTTGTAAAACATAACCACCTTGCCATCGGCATTCCTTGCCGCTCTTCCCATCGTCTGTATAAGGCTAGTTTTAGATCTTAAAAAGCCCTCTTTATCAGCATCAAAAATAGCCACCAAGCTAACTTCAGGCAGATCTAGCCCCTCGCGCAATAAATTTATCCCTATCAACATATCATAACTTCCCATTCTAAGACCTCTAATAAGCTCATTTCGCTCGATAGCATCTATGTCTGAGTGCATATATTTTGCCTTTATTCCCATCTCAAGATAGTATTTGCTAAGCTCTTGCGCCATCTTTTTGGTAAGAACTGTGACTAAAATTCTTTGATTTTTGGCGATAACATCTTTTGCCATATCGTAGAGTATCTCAACTTGGTTGTCGCTATCTTTTAGCAAAATTTCAGGATCTAAAAGTCCTGTTGGACGCATGATTTGGTAATATACATGCTGTTTTGATAGGTTTAGCTCAAGCTCATTTGGAGTTGCAGAGACAAAGAGAAATTTAGCCTTTTTGTTTATAAACTCATCAAACATCAAAGGGCGGTTATCAAGTGCAGATGGCAACCTAAATCCATACTCCACAAGTGTCTCTTTGCGGCTTCTATCGCCCGCATACATCCCTCTAAATTGAGGCAGGCTAACATGGCTTTCATCAACTATCACCAAATATTCATCATGGCGAATTTCATAGTAGTCAAACATAGAGTAGGGCGTCTCTCCTGGCTTTTTGCCTGTAAGATATCTTGCGTAGTTTTCTATCCCTTTGCACATGCCTGTAGCTTGCAACATCTCAAGGTCAAACTCAACTCTTTGTTTTAGTCTTGCATACTCTACGGCTCTATCGTTGTGTCTATAAAACTCAAGTCTGCTAGCAAGCTCTTCTTCTATCCCTTTTATGGCGCTTTTTAGAGTATTTTGTCCCACTATAAATTGACTTGTTGCATAGAGTATAAATTTATTTAGAGAGAGTGTTTTTTTGTTGTCTATGGCGTCGATAAAGTAAATTTGCTCTATCTCATCGCCAAAAAACTCAATTCTTAAAGCTTCATCGCTAAAATAGGCGGGAAAGACATCTATCACATCGGCATTTACTCTAAAATCGCCTCTATCAAAGTAGTTATCATTTCTTTTATAGCCCATATCAACTAGCTTTAGTAAAAAATCTCTTTGATTGTAACTATCGCCAACTTCTAGCACCAAAACCATATCTTTGTATTCTGCTGGATTACCAAGTCCGTAGTTGGCAGAAACTGAAGCTATAGTTATAACATCATCAAAGCTAAGCAAACTTGCCGTTGCGCTAAGTCTAAGCCGCTCTAACTCATCATTTATCGAGCTATCTTTTTCTATAAAGAGATCTTGCCTTGGAATGTAGGCTTCTGGTTGATAGTAGTCATAATAGCTTATAAAATACTCAACTCTATTTGTTGGAAAAAATCCTTTAAATTCGCTATAAAGTTGCGCTGCTAAGCTTTTGTTGTGAGTCATTATGAGAGTTGGAATGTTTAAATTTTTAATGATATTTGCCATTGTAAAAGTTTTGCCACTACCTGTTACGCCTAGTAAAGTTTGATATTTGTTGCCACTTTTAATAGAATTTACAATGCCATCTATAGCTTGTCGTTGGTCAGCACTTGGGCTAAATTTACTCTCAATTTTAAAGTTGTTCAACACACTCCTTTTTATAGCTTATATATTTATGGTATAATCTTATCTTATTTAAAAAGCAAAATTATATCAAAAAAGGTTAAAGATGTTTAATGAAGAGAAAGCCGCCGTTACAACACTTACTGACAAGGTAAAAGAGCTTATCAAAAAATATGAGGACTCTTTGATTGAAAATGAGAGATTAAGAACGGAAATCACTGCTATAAAGGCTCAAAATGAAGCTTTGAGTGTCGAGCTAGCAAAGATGGAAGAGGATATTGTGATGAAAAATTTAACCGAAGAGGATCTTTTTAAAGAGATAGAGAGTGTTCTTGCTAAATGAAAACTCTTGAAGTTACCATCACTAGCAAATCACTTTCAAAGTCATACAAAATAAGACTTGATGATAACTTTGCAGAGTATTTCAAAGAAGAGCTTGCCATTATAGTCGATAGAAACAACTTCTTAGACGCAAAAGATCTTCTTAATGCCTATGTAAAAAAAAGCTATGAAAGTTTTATGCAGGCAAAAGAGCTTGAAAAACTTATAGCGCAGATTAAAGAGCTTGAAAAACTCTAAAACCACAAGCTCTCAAAACCAATTTGATATACAATTTTTTGCACAATAAGAGTTAAAATCCCAGCAAAAACGCCAGCAACAACATCATCTAACATCACTCCAAGACCGCCCTTTACCTCTTTGTCGATTCTTCCTATTATGGATGGTTTGTAGATGTCAAATAGTCTAAAAAAGACAAAAGCAAGGACCATATTTATAAAATAGCCTCCACCAAAAGCCATCGCTATCCAAACGCCAACTACTTCATCTATAACTATAAAACTACTATCATGCTCGCCCGTTTTTTTCTCATAGCTATTTATGACGCCTATTGAGATAAAAAATAGCAAAACAGAGAGCAAAACCAAGGTATTTTGCGCTGCCTCTCCATAAATTCTAAGAAGTATCGCAGCTATCAAAGCGCCAGCTAAGCTCCCCCATGTCCCAGGTGCAGGGCGTAGATAGCCAACATAAAAAAAAGTTAAAAAAATTCTCTCCATATCTTTCCTTATGTAAGTGATGTTGTTTGATAGAGAAGTATTAGCTCTTCATAAAATTTTCTCTCACTATGATACTCCAAAAGCCCTTTATTTGGGAAGAGGTTGTTGCAGATGTTTTGAAGATTGGCAAATCTATTTGGGAAAAGTGTCGCCAAAATCATAGCAGAGATCTCTTTTCTCATCAAAATTGGAGGCGGTATAATGCCACTATTTAAAAGCTCTCTTAGCGTATTTGAGTTGTATTTTATCTGATGATGTGAGCCATGAGGGCAAGTTTTTGAACTAACTATAGTCCTACACTCATTGCAATATAAAAACTCAGGCATAATCAAAATCTCAATTCCTAGCTTATTTTTGTAGCCATCAAGTAGCGTATATGGCTGATTGTGTTGATAATAAAGTCCAATATGAGCGTGATTTTGTCCAACTACTAGCTTATTTGCACCAAAGTTTTTAGCCACAATGCACTCAAGTTCTGGATTTTTATGGTCGGTAAAAAGATAGGTATTTGGCAAAGGGACGACAACTATTTTGTTTCTAGGTAGAAACTTTTTTATAAAAAACTCCAACGTCTCTCTTTTTAGATCAAAATTTAGTGCATTTTCATAGGAGTTTTCAACCAAAAAGATAATGATAAGATCGGCTTTGTCGATAGTTAGGCGAATGAGTCTTTCATGAATGCGATTTAGCGGATCGGCACTTAGAAAAAGAGCTGTTATTTTTTGGATATTTAGCTCATTTTTTAGCTGCTCAATCTTTTTTTTGGCTATGCAAATTTGAGAATCAATTATCTTTATATCGCCACTTATTGCAAGTTTGGCTAGCTTTTTGCTTTTGCTATCCAAGGCAAAGATTGAGTTTTTTTCTAACTCTTTTGTGTTTTTAAAAACTTCATCTGTCTTAATCTCCCCAACTACTCTGTTTTTTACTGCTAGCTCTATAACATCGCCTTTTTTAGCCCCTTTTAAAAGCTCTTGAGAGCTCTCATCTTGAGGCGCAAAGGTGAAGTTATAGGGAAGGGCGCTATGTTTTTTGGCTTTGCTATCAGATAGTTTTTCATCTTTGCCAAAGGCACCATTAAACATCAGCTCCAAAGTAAGCGCAGTTTGCGGAGTAATATCTATCCTACCTTTTTTTTGAGATTCCATATTTTCGCCTCTTTTCCCAAAGTGATTTTCTTGAAATTCCAAGTCTTTTTGCTATCTCAGTGTCTGATAGCGTCTCTTCGTTGCTAAGAATTATCTGCTTTATATACTCATCAATCTGCAAAATTTCCCTATTTTTAAAGAGCACCTCTTGGTCAGGTTCTAGCAAAATAGAGCTAAATTTAACCTCTTCGTCGATGTTTGTTGAGCCAAGAACTATTTTTTTATCCTTTACAAACTCCAAAACTCTCTTTTTATCGCTACTTTTAAGGTCATTAATATCTGATATGTAGATGAGTGCATTTTCCTTTATAAGCTCTTTAAATTTCAAAAAGTTAAACTCTTTTGTAACATCAACACACTCAAATGTAAAGTTAAATTTGTTAGAAAGAAAACAAACATATGAGTCAATATCCTTTAGATTTAGTGACTTTATAAGAAGTGGATAGCTAAATTTCACCTCTGTATCCCTCTCTTCTTGCCACTTTATATGGCGATTTAGCAAAAACTCATAGGAGGCGGTTTTACTTTTGTATCTTCTAAACTCGCCAAAATGCTTTATCTTTCTAACTAGTTCTTCAATCATAAATGGCTTTTGTATAAAGTCATTTGCACCAGCTTTTAGTGGCTCTGAAACTGTATCGGTGCTAATGTAAGAGACCAAAAGTATAATAATGGCGTTACTAAAATGCTCTATAACCTTATAAATGCCACTTTCGTTTAAATTTGTAGAAAGAAGTATGATATCAAAATTGTTATGCAAAAGTGCCTCATCTGGGCTATGCGATATCTCACACTCATATCCATAGCCGCTAAGTTTGCTTGCTATACTTTGAGCAAGATAGCTCTCATTTTCTACTATAAGTATCTTCATCTCCTGCTCCAATCAAAAAAGCGAAGTGTTACCAAAGCAAGGGCCAAAATACCCTCTTGTCTACCTACAAAGCCAAGTTTTTCGGTAGTGCTAGCCTTGATATTTACACGATTTGGCTCTAAATTTAAAAGAGAAGCTACTTTTCGTGACATCTCTTCTTTATAATTCATAAGTTTTGGCTCTTGCGCTGCAATGGTAAGATCTACATTTACAACGACATATCCAACCTCGCTTATGCGTCTAAAGCTATCTTTGAGTAGTTTTGTTGAGTCAATGCCTTTAAATTTCTCATCACTATCTGGATAGAGCTTGCCTATATCGCCCATATTGGCAGCTCCAAGTAGAGCGTCTATTATGGCATGCAGGGCAACATCGCCATCACTATGAGCTATAAATTTAAACTCACAAGGTATCAAAACTCCACAAAGCGCAATGCCATTGCCACTTTCTAGCCTATGAACATCAAAGCCAATTCCAACTCTTTGCTCATTTGTAGGTGGCTCAAATTTAAAAGATTTTAAATCTTTAAATTTGGTTATTTTGGCTGATTTTTGGCTACCTTTTACAAAGCCAAGGCTTCCTCCAACGCTCTTTATTGCGCTACTATCATCACTAAAATGGGCTTCTTTTGAAAGTGCCTTTTTTAAGAGTGAGGTTTTGCTAAGCTGAGGTGTTTGGATAAGTTTTAAAAGCTCTCTATCTATCAAATTTA
The DNA here is from genome assembly GCF_947255105.1 of uncultured Campylobacter sp. GTDB lineage: Bacteria > Campylobacterota > Campylobacteria > Campylobacterales > Campylobacteraceae > Campylobacter_B. The sequence goes on along the minus strand of NZ_CAMYFP010000003.1, from coordinate 149,833 downwards.
ACTCTTCATAAGTGGTGTCAAAAACTGGCAAATAAGGGCTTATTGAGTCAAATTTGACTCTTTTTTTATAGAGTTTTTTTACTATCTTAAAGGGAGTTTTTGTTCTTGCAACATCGCTTACCAAAACATAGGGCGAAGTTACCACATCTAGGGCGTTTTTTAGTGATTTTGCTCTTTCATCTCCGCCACTTACAAACTCAATATCATTAGAAAAACTTCTCATATAAGATAATTCATCTTTGTTTCCAACAACTATGACTTTATTAAACTTAGCCTTCTTTAAAAAACGTTTAGCAACATAGAGCCAAAGGGGATCTTTGCCAACTCTTATCCACTGTTTTTTGCAAAAAAACTTGCCATCTCTAAATCTATTTGACTCGCCTGCTGCCAATAAAATAAGTGTCAAATCTTCCAAAATAACCCCTAAAAATCTTAATTTTCTGATTATACATAAATTTTATTAAATTTTTATTTAGTAAATGTTACAAAGAGTAACTAAAAAGCTGTTTAAATAGATTGAGTATAATTGGCGAAATTTAGCCATTAAGAGGAAAATTATGAATAAAGAAGAGATTTTAGAGAAGTTAAAAGAGGTTATCTACCCTGGCTTTAAAAGAAGTATTGTTGATTTTGGCTTTGTAAAAGAGGTCGAGATAAAAAAAGATGAGGTCTTTATAAATTTGGAGATTGTTTCATCTAAAAAAGATGTTGCAAAAAAGATAGAGAGCGACATTGTAAAGGTGCTTGGTTTTAGACCAACCATCTCCATAAAGCAGCCTGAAATTCCAAAAGAGCGCTCAAATACAATGAGTGGCAAAAATATAGCGCCAAATATCAAACATTTTGTCATGATAAGTAGTGGAAAAGGTGGTGTTGGAAAAAGCACTACAACTGTAAATTTAGCCATCTCTATGGCAAAGTTAGGCAAAAAAGTTGGAATTCTTGATGCAGATATCTATGGGCCAAATATCCCTAGAATGCTTGGCGAGGAAAATACTAAACCAACTGTTATTGGTCAAAAATTAAGACCGATACTAACTCACGGTGTGCTTATGATGAGTATGGGCGTGCTTATAGAGGCAGGTCAGGGGCTTATGTGGAGAGGCGCTATGATTATGAAGACTGTCGAGCAGCTTTTAAGAGATGTTGATTGGGGCGAGCTTGATGTGCTTTTTATTGATATGCCACCAGGAACTGGAGATGCACAGATAACTCTTGCACAAAGTGTGCCAGTAAGTGCGGGTATCTGTGTGACAACACCGCAAGTTGTAGCGCTTGATGATAGCTCAAGAGGGCTTGACATGTTTGAAAAGCTTCATATTCCAATAGCAGGAATTATAGAAAATATGAGTGGATTTATCTGCCCTTGCTGCAATAAAGAGTATGAGATATTTGGCAAAGGGACAACCAAAGAGCTTGCAGAGAGATACAAAACAGAGATACTAGCTCAAATTCCAATAGAGATAGCCATAAGAGAGGGCGGCGATAGTGGCAAACCAATAAGTTTTTATAACCCAACATCACAGAGTGCAAAAAGATATGAAAATGGCGCTGCTAGACTTTGGGAGATTCTTTTAGATGTTGACAAAAACTCACTTGCTTCCAATAGTGCAATCCAGCCAACTAGATAAGACAAATAGAAGTTGTAGTGGATAGCAAAAAATTAGCAGTATTGATAGATGTTGAAAATATCTCAGCCAAAAACTTCGATAAAATTTGGGGCAAAATAGCCTCTTTGGGTAAAGTTGTTCTTATGAGAGCCTATGGGGATTGGTCAAATTTATATCTAAAGAGTTGGCTTTCTGTCCTTGAAGAGTATGGGATAATGCCAGTTCATCACTTCTGTAGCATAAAGGGCAAAAATGCCTCTGATATCGTGCTTGTTATTGACGCGATGGATCTTTTGCATAGAGCTGATTTTGATAGCTTTGTTTTGGTGAGTAACGACTCTGATTTTACCCGCTTGGCAATAAGGATAAAAGAGAGTGGCAAAGAGGTTATAGGTATCGGAGATAGGCAGACTTCCAAAGCCTTTCTAAATGCCTGCACTAGTTACATAAGCTTAGAAAATCAAGAGCAAGACTCTATCAATCAAAAAAAAGTTCTTCAGATAGAGTATAAGACAGATGGGAGTGAAAAAAAGAGTGATGATGCAAAAAATATCGCCACAATGCTAAAGATGGCACGACAAAGATATGCCAAAGAAGATGGCTGGATAAATGTCTCTATTTTTGGAGCGCTGCTTAGACAAGAGCATCCAGAGCTTTTGAAAAAGTATAAATGTAGCAAAATTTCACTATTTTTAAAAAAGCTTGACAAGATAGTTGAGCTTAAAAAAGAGGGCAATATAATGGCTTTTAGGATCAAACAGACAAAAGAGCCTTTGCCAAATAATGATATTTAGGAGAGATAGATGGTCGATATTCAGGGACTTACTATGCGTTTTGCAAACCAACTTCTTTTTGAAGAGATAAATTTAAAGCTAGATAGAGGCAACAGATATGGACTCATTGGGGCAAATGGAGCAGGTAAATCTACATTTTTAAAGATTTTAAGTGGCGAGGTTGAGCCAAGCTCCGGTAATGTTGCGATAGATAGTGGTTTTAGAGTTGGTGTGCTTGGGCAAGATCAATTTGCTTTTGAAAACTTTAGTTTAAAAGACACTGTTCTTTATGGAAACAAAAGACTCTATGATGCTGTAAAAGAGAAAGAAAAACTCTATATGAGCGCCGAATTTACCGATGAGATAAATGATCGTTTAGCAGAGCTTGAGTTAATTAGCGCAGAAGAAGATCCAACTTACGAATATGAAACAAGGATAGAGCGAATTCTTTCAAGCCTTGGGCTTTTGGACTATGACGCACTTATGAGTGAGCTTGAGACGAGTGATAAATTTAAGGTACTTTTGGCGCAAGTTTTGTTTCCAAAACCAGATATTTTGTTTTTGGACGAGCCTACAAACAACCTTGATATTGACGCTATCGCATGGCTTGAAAATGAACTAAATCATCATGATGGAACTTTGGTAGTAATAAGCCATGATAGGCACTTTTTAAATAGAGTTTGCACTCATATTTTGGATGTTGATTTTAAAAAGATTAGAGAGTTTAGCGGGAACTATGATGAGTGGTATATAGCAGCCAATTTGATAGCAAAAAGAGAGCAGATGCAGCAAGAAAAAAAGCTCAAAGAAAAAGAGGAGCTTGAGCGCTTTATAGCAAGATTTAGCGCCAACGCAAGCAAGGCGAGACAGGCAACTAGCAGGCAAAAAAGAGTAGAAAAACTTGATATCGAAGAGATTAAAACCTCCTCAAGAAGAGAGCCAAGCATTGTTTTTAGGCTAAACAGAGAGATAGGAAACGAGCTTATTGAACTTAAAAATATAAACAAATCTTTTGGAGATAAAACTATCTACAAAAATCTCAATTTCAAGCTAGAAAAGGGCGATAAAGTAGCACTTATAGGACCAAATGGTGTCGGCAAAAGCACACTTTGCAAGATAATAACAGGCGAGTTAAAGCCAGATAGCGGAGAGGTATTTTTGGGTGCTACTATTGAGCTTGGCTATTTTCCGCAAGATAGCGCAAAGGTGGTAGATGGCGAGTTAAAGCTCTATGAGTTTTTGCAAGATAAGAAAAATAGAGATTTGGATGAGATAAGAAGATGTCTTGGCAGAATGCTTTTTAGCGGAGCTGAGCAAGAGAAGATGGCAAAAGATCTAAGCGGCGGTGAAAAACATAGAGTTATGCTTAGCAAACTTATGCTTTTAAAGCCAAATATTCTTGTTTTAGATGAGCCAAACAACCACCTAGATCTTGAGGCAATTATCGCTCTTGGAGAGGGACTTTATAACTACAGCGGCGGAGTGATTTGTGTAAGTCACGATAGAGAGCTTATAGACGCATTTGCCAACAGGATATTGTATATTGATAAAAGTGGCAATATTGTTGATTTTAAGGGTAGTTATGAAGAGTTTAGAGAGAAATTTAAAGAGAGTTTTGCATAAATTTCATTAAATTTGCTTTTAAAAAGAGTGTGATTGTTTAAATTTATATAATAAAAAGCTTAAAGATAGTAAAATACTAGCCTATTAAATTAAATTTTAAGGTCTTAAGATGATGAAAAGAGCTACTATTTTTACGATGTCTTTGCTGATATCATTTAGCTTAGCAAATGCAGAGTCAAACGCGACAGCAGATCCAAACGCTACTAAACCAAGCAGTTTTAAGAGAGTGGAGACTACCAATCTATTTGTTGGAGATGGAGAGAAGTCATTTGAGATGAGTGAAGCAACACTTAGTGATCTCAACACTACTGGTGTAACTGAGCCTACTATCAAAATATCTGCTGGTAAGGGCGACTCAGTGGATGGCTATAGTCTTGTTATACATGATTTTAAAAATGAAGGCAATGCAACAGTTAAAAATCTATCCGATGTTGTTGCAGCCGATGCAGAGAAAAGTGCAACTAACAACAAGTTAAATTTGCAAGATTCAAATATATCCAAAGCTATCAAAATATCAACAGCAGTTACAAACCAACCAAACGCTACTGCTAGTGGCAATGAGTTGGTTATTGAAAATACAAATATAACTGCAGCTAGCAATATAAATGTTGTAAAGCTTTCTGATGGAAGCAGTGCCAAAGATAGCACTTTAATGATAGATACTCTAACAGATGAAACAGCGTCAAATTATCACGCCGTCCTTGCAAATGAAGATGCAAAGATAGAGAACACAAAAATCGACTTAAGAGACTCTAGACTAACAAATATAATTGGAGTAGAGGCTACCAACAACGCTACTGTAAATGGAGTTAAATTTGATGTTTTAGACTCTAGCATTGATTCTTTTTCTGCTGTAAAAGTAGGAGATGGAAGTGTAGATGGTGTCTCTATAAATTTAAAAGGTAGCAAGATCAAAAAGATAGTTGGAGTAGATGCACAAAATGCCAATGTAAAAAATGTAAATATGGCGATAGAGGGAGATATGACAACTGATGAAGATGTTATTGTCACAAACTCTACAAAAGATGTAGAAAATAGCTCCATTACCATAGCAAATAGCAAAATTACTATAAATAACGGTAACTCGATACTTATAAATGGCGCAAACGCCAATGTTGCAAATAGCAAAATCTTTGTAAAAAACTCTGAGATAACCGGCAATATCAAAGGTCAAACTGTTGCTAAAAGTCTTGATAACTCTATAGTTATTGACTCATCTAAGATATATGGAAAAATTAGCGGCTGGGAGTCAGCAAATCCAGACTCAAGTAGCAATATCATGTTAAAGGCAGATAGTGGCGACTTAACTATAACCAAAGATGTTAGCCTACATACGCAAAATAACAAACTCTCGTTGATAAACCAAAACAACAAAGCATTTAAAGTAGATGGGGCGCTAAAGGGAAATGTAGGAGCTAAAAACACTTTAGATGTCAAGGGCAAAGGAATTGCGCTAAAAGGTATTGAAAATTTTGACACTATCAATATCTCTTTACCATCAAAGCTAAAAGCAGATGAAGCAGTGCTTACATTGACTGACAATACCAATCTTTCTACTTCAAAGCTAAATTTAGATGTAGATAAAGAGAGTATAGATCCAACTACAAATCAAGGTTATCTAGATATGGATTTGGACGATAAATTTGAAATTATCAAAGCAAATAGTGGCTTGACATTGCCAAATGAAGAGGATATAAAGCTAAAAAGAGAGCTTTTGGTTGATAAAAATATCTATCTTTACAGCACCAAGCTAAACAAAGAGGCGAGTTCGTTAAATTTAACAGTAAATAAAAATAGCAAAAAAATTCATCCAAGAGTAAAACATGCCTTTGTTCCAAACCTCTCATCTATCCATCTTATAGATAAGATGAGCGACAACTTAGCTGCAAATATCTCAGGTATCGACTATATGATAGGCAATGAGCTAGATGAGAAAGATGTTGCTACTTTTGGTTATCTAAATGGCTTTAAGTCCAAATATGCAAATGAAAACCTTGAGTTAAAAGGTGGGATATTGACCACTGGTGTTGCTGGAAAGAGCCAATCAACACTATTTGGTGGCTATTTTCAACTTGCAAGTGCCAAGTATGATAGTAAGATTTTGAGTGACGTAAATGACTTTGGCGCCAAGGGAGATATGATGGCTTATGGAATTGGCGCTTTTGCTAGAACCAAATTTAATACAAATTTGTTTATGGATATAGATGCCAAAATTGGACTTTTAAAGAGTGGATATGATTTTAAATTTGAAGATGGCAAGAAGTTTAACAACAAAAAGACAAGCAATTACTATGGCGCAGGTATCTATGTAGGATATGGCGACTTACTATCTGGTGGCTCTGTTGTATATAATGCAAGAGTTGGTTATACCTACTCCTATCTTGCAAAGAGCGATCTTACCATTGACTCACAAAAGGTAAATATCGATAGCATTAGTTCAAGTAGAATTAAATTTGACTCAGTTGTCTCACTAAACAGAGCAAACATCGCACCTTATGTCAATCTAAAGCTAGTTTATGATCTAGATAAGAGAAAAAATCCTACACCATATAACCAAAGGCTAAAAAGAGCTGTAACTGACCTTGATGGTAATGGCGGACTTAGTTATGGTTGTGACCTTGGTGTGAAGCTATACTTTAGTAAAAATAGCGAAGTTTCTGTTATAGCAGGAGCTATGGCTGGTAAGACAAAAGAGCTAGATGGTAAGATTAGAGCAATCTATCGCTTTTAGGTGATTGAAAGAAAAGAGTGTGGATAAGTTTAGAGTTTAAATTTATCCACTTTATTAAGCTTAAATTTGGCTAGCTCAAAAAGAGTTAGCCAATGAAATTTAAAGATTGGCAATGATTGCCTTTGTAAATGTAGAGCTATCTGCACTACCGCCCAAATCTCTAGTAAGAGTTTTTCCATCGATAAGAGTTTTGTTTATAGCAGCTCTGATTTTGGTTGCAATCTCTTCCATATTAAGGTCATCTAGCATCATGCAAGCTGCCTCAAGTAGCGCTATAGGGTTTGCTATGCCTTTGCCTGCGATATCTGGTGCTGAGCCATGAACTGCTTCATATATGCCAACTCCATCGCCTAAGTTTGCTCCCGCAACTAAACCTAGCCCTCCAACTAGTCCTGCAACTAAGTCGGATATAATATCGCCGTAGAGATTTGGCGCCACTAGCACATCGTAGCTTTGTGGATACATAACTAGTTGCATGCAGATATTATCAACTATCTTATCATCGCTTTTTATCGAGCTATACTCTTTGGCAATGTTATTAAAGGTCTCTAAAAAAAGCCCATCTGTTTGTTTTAGAATGTTTGCTTTATGTATGCAAGTTACTCTCTTTCGTTTGTTTTTCTTGGCATACTCAAAGGCAAATCTTATAATTTTCTCGCTCTTTTCTTTGGTTATACGCTTGATAGCCTCAAATCCACCATCTATCTCCCTTTCTTCGCCGATATAAAGACCCTCTGTATTTTCTCTAACGGTTACGATATCTACATCGCTAAATTTGGAGATATTAGGCACTGAGTGTGCTGGACGCAAGTTGGCATAGAGGTTAAATTTAAGTCTTAGCTCAACATTGACAGATCTAAATCCCTTGCCAATAGGAGTGGTAACTGGTCCTTTTAGGGCAAATTTATATCTATTTATTGCATCTAAGAGCTCTTGCGGTATGACTTTGCCACATTCATCATAAGCACCTTGCCCAACTTTAAATTTATGATAGTTAAGTTTGGCACCTGCTGCTTCAAGCACTGCACAAACAGCCGCTGTAATCTCTGGCCCAATGCCGTCTCCTGGCATTAAAACTATATCTTTACTCATCAAATTTCTCCATCTTTCCTAAGTATTTTGTCGCTGGTCTTACTATGCGGTTAGAGTAAATCATACTCTCTATGTTGTGAGATATCCAACCAACTGTTCTAGCGCAAGCAAACATCGGTATGAAAAGCTCTCTAGGTATATTCAACATCCTATAGATAAGTCCTGAATAAAAATCCACATTGGCACATATCGATATCTTTTTCTTCTCTTGAAGCTTTTCTATGGCTAGTTTTTCAAAGCGCTCATAAAATTTAAATCTCTCATCAAAGCCCTCTTTATCTTTTGATAGCACTCTTGCCTTTTGTCTTAGCAGCTCGCACCTTGGGTCTGAGGTTGTATAGACAGCGTGACCTATGCCATAGATAAGTCCTGCTTTGTTGAAATACTCTTTAGCCAAAAGCTTATCCAATGTTTTACTTATCTTATCGTCGTTTGCATTAACTCCGATATCGTTTATAATATAATCCATCATATCAAGAGCTGCCTCATTTGCACCACCATGTCTTGGCCCCTTTAGACTTGCCATAGAGGCGGCTAGCATTGAGTAGATATCTGTGTTGGTTGAGGCTACAACTGTTCCTGTAAAAGTTGAGTTGTTGCCGCCGCCATGATCTGCATGCACCATCAAAGCCATATCCAAAGTTTTTGCCTCAAGATCGCTAAACTCGCCATTGTTTCTTGACATATAAAGAATGTTTTGTGCTATTGAGTAGTCCTTTTTTGGAAACTGGATATGAAGTGAGTCACCATCTAAGTAGTGAGTCTTTGCCTGCAAAGAGTAGCTAATGAGTGCTGGCATTTTAGCCATTATTGAGATCCCCTTGTTTAGAAGGCTATATGGAGCGATATCATCAGGATTTTCATCAAAAGAGTAGAGCGAGAGTATGCTTCTCATGATATGATTCATAAGTGAGCGTGATGGATTTTTTAGGATGATGTTTTCCAAAAAATCTTTTGGCAAGGCATATTGGTCGCTAAGTATTTTATCAAACTCCTTTATCTCTTCTTTGTCTGGCATATGACCAAAAAGAAGCAAAAAAGCGGTCTTTTCAAAGCCAAACTCATTGCCATTTAGCTTTGCAATATCGGCTATATCATATCCTCTATAATAAAGTCTTCCCTTAACTGGCACCTTTACATCATCAACTACATCATAACCACACACATCAGAAACTTTAGTAAGACCTACCAAAACTCCCGTGCCATTGTCGTTTCTAAGCCCTCTTTTTACCTTATATTTGTCATAAAGTTCTGGAGCTATATAGCCATCTTTTAGCAATCTCTCATAATTTTTTCTTAAAAATTCCATCAAAACCTCCTAAAAACTATTTAATAGTCCGCCAATGCTTATTAGCTTAAACTCATCATCGCTAAGCTCATTTTTGATTGTAAAGGATGAGTTTTTTGTCAAATTTGAAACAGTAATGTTTTGTCTATCAAACTCAATTTCTATCTCATCAAAAATATCAGCTTCAAAATCAAGCTCAATAGGCAATATCCCAAAATTTATTAAATTTTTCTTGTGAATTCTTGCAAAAGAGCTAGCAATTACAGCCTTTATACCAAGATATCTTGGAGCGATTGCAGCGTGTTCTCTTGAAGAGCCTTGTCCGTAGTTGCTTTTTGCAACTATGACGCCACCGCCATTTTCTTTACATCTTTTTTCAAAATCTTCATCGATATTTGAAAAGACAAACTCAGAGATTTTTTCTATATTGCTTCTATAAGGTAGCACCTTTGCACCGGCTGGCATAATATGATCTGTTGTGATGTTGTCTTGCAGTGAGATCATAACTTTAGCTTGAAATTTAGAGCCAATTGGTTTAAAATTTGGAATAGGCTTTATGTTTGGACCCATAATAACCTCTTTGCTAAATGTTGGCTCTATAAGCAAACTACTATCAACAGGATAATCCACATCTGTTGAAAAACTATCCATCTTTAGTCCAAGTGGCGAAGAGATGTAGCCTTTAATTGCAGAATAGGCAGCAACTTCAGGTGAGACTAGATAGACTGACGCTGAGTTGGTGCCACTTCTTCCATAGAAATTTCTGTTAAATGTGCGAAGTGAGACTGCATTTGAAGATGGCGATTGCCCCATACCGATACAAGGACCGCAAGCTGACTCAAGTATCCTAGCACCAGCTTTTAAAAGTGTAGTTAAAATGCCACTTTGAGTTATCATCTGTAGGACTTGATTGCTACCAGGAGCAATTGCCAAAGAGACATCAGGGTGGATATGGTTGTCTTTTAGGATGGAGGCAACTTTTGCAAAATCAGCATATGATGAGTTGGTGCAACTTCCAATTAAAACTTGATCTACTTTGATATCTTTAAGCTCTCTAATAGCTTTTACATTATCAGGCGAGTTTGGACAGGAGGCAAGTGGCTCTAGCGCAGTTAAATTTATAGTGATATTTTCATCATAAGTTGCCCCTTCATCGGCCTTTAGCTCTTTAAAATCAGCCTCTCTTTTTTGAAGTTTCAAAAACTCCAATGTTCTTTCATCAGATGGAAAAACAGAGCTTGTTGCGCCAAGTTCAGCTCCCATATTGCAAATGGTTGCTCTTTGAAACACACTAAGAGTTTTTACGCCATCTCCGTGATACTCAATGATCTTATTTACGCCACCTTTTACTGTGAGTTTGCCTATGAGATGGATTATGATATCTTTTGCGCTAACTCCATCTTTAAGCTCTCCTTTTAACTCAACTCCAACTATAGTAGGTCTTGGCATAGTAAATGGAAGTCCTGCCATAGCGCAAGCCACATCAAGACCGCCAGCACCGATGGCCAAAGCGCCAAGAGCTGATGAAGTTGGTGTGTGCGAGTCTGAACCAAGTATTGTAACTCCTGGTTTTGAAAATCTCTCAACATGGACTTGATGACAAATTCCATTGCCAGCTTTTGAAAAGACTATGCCATATTTGTCTGCGACACTTTGCAAAAAGCGGTGATCGTCTGCATTCATAAAGCCATTTTGAAGAGTGTTGTGATCGACATAACTTACTGAAAGATCGGTTTTTACTCTATCCACTCCAAGGCTTAAAAACTCAAGATAGGCCATTGTTCCTGTTGCGTCTTGTGTTAAGGTTTGGTCTATTTTGATGCTAATGGTGTTGTTGTCTTTATCCTCTTTTATAAGATGAGAGCTTAGTATTTTAGTAGCTACATTTTTTTTCATAATCCCTCCTATTTTGTTTATTTGACTTTAGCAAAAAAGCCTTAAAAGTAAGGCAGTATATCGCAAAATAAAGCATTATGTTAAATTTATCTCCCCAGTGTGTAAAATCGTTATATTGCTTTTAAAGAGCTGTTTTTAAACTTTTTAATGAGCTCGAATTTAAAACGGGCAAATCAAATTTACCCGCCTAAATTTCAGTTTAAATTTCACCCACCTTATAGCTTTCACCTGGTTTCATCTCAATTATCTTCCAAGGAAGTCCTTGCTTGTTAAGTTCATCCATAAAAGGTTTTGCATCAAATTCCTCCATATTAAACACGCCCTTACCGTTCCATTTATTTTGGGCTATCATTTTTGCACCAATCATCGCTGGAACTCCTGTTGTATAGCTTACTCCTTGAGCTCCAGTTTCAGCATAACACTCTTCATGGTCGCAAACATTATAGATGTAAATTTGTCTTTCTTTGCCATCTTTTACTCCGCGAATCACACATCCGATATTGGTCTTGCCTTTTGTTCTTGCGCCTAAGCTTGCAGGATCTGGTAAAAGTGTCTTTAAAAACTGAATAGGAACTATTTTTACGCCATTATGTTCAACTTCATCTATGCGAAGCATTCCAACATTTTCAAGACATTTCATATGGGTTAAATAGCTTTGTCCAAATGTCATAAAAAATCTAATTTGTTTTAAACCTTTGATATTTTTGCTAAGGCTTTCAAGCTCTTCATGATATAAAAGGTAGCTATCTTTTACGCCAATTTCTGGATAATCCCATTTAAAGCCAATCTCCATAGGCTTTGTCTCTACCCATTCATCATTTTTCCAGTTTGTTTTTCGCTCATTTACGGAATCATTAGTTTTTTTCCAATATCGCCCATTTGCTGAAACTTCTCTTAAATTTATCTCTGGGTTAAAGTTAGTAGCAAATGCATATCCGTGGTCTCCAGCGTTGCAATCAAGTATGTCGATATAGTGAATTTCATCAAAGAGATATTGCTGCGCATAGGCACAAAATACATTTGTAACACCTGGGTCAAAGCCACTTCCTAAAAGTCCCAAAACTCCAGCTTTTTTAAACTCCCCATCTTTTGCCCATTGAAGTTTATACTCAAACTTAGCAGTATCTGGATGCTCGTAATTTGCAGTATCAATGTAGTTAATTTTAGCTTTTACGCAAGCGTCCATTAGTGTTAAATCTTGATATGGAAGTGCAACATTTAATAAAATTTCAGCACCTGTTTTTTTGATGAGACTAACAACTGCGTCTGTATCATCAGCATCAATTTGTGCGGTTTGAATCTCTACTCCAAGGCGCTCTTTTATAAATTTTGCTATTTTATCACATTTGCTTTTTGTTCTACTTGCAAGAGTTATTTTGCTAAATACATCATAATTTGCAGCAGCTTTGTAGGTTGCAACTTGGCTAACTCCACCAGCTCCTATTATAAGTAAATTTGCCATTTTTCCTCCTTAGTTTTTACTATTATATATTATTTTTTTAAGTTTAAAAAGTATTTTGTATGGCAGAGCTATTTGAAATTTAAGTAAATTAACAAAACTTATTGCTATAATAATAGTTATTAAAATCGCAAAATAAAGATAAGGGGTTGCTATGTCACAGATAAAAGTTGTCTCAAGGACAAAGGGCAGAGTGCGTCTAAAATCACCTTTGTTTAAAAAAATCTACGAAAAAGAGGTTGCAAAAATTCTAGATGATGAAAATTGTCAGTTGAGATTTAACTACTCTTGCAGCTCTTTAATACTGAGATTTAAAGAAGATAACATCAATCTTTATGATATTGCAATAAAACTCTACACTCTAATGGCAAAGTTATTGCCACCAACAACAAAAGAAAATGAGGCTTGCTGTGAGTTTTGCCCATGCGAATGTAGCGACGCTAAAAAGAAAAATTTTGGCTTAAGGATAGTTGAGTTTGGCTTTATGAGCGCTGTTTGGGTGGCTGTATTTATAAAAGAGCATATTTTACTTACCGCATTTAGCCCACTTTCTCTTGTAGCACTTAGTGCATTGTCGCTCTATTTTGGTAGAGAAATGTTTAAAAAAAGTATCAAAAATATACAAAATAAAAGATTCAATCTTGAAAACTTTGTCTCTATAAGTCTTTTGATAGCGCTTGTTGCAGGAGAGGTTGCAACTGCTTTTGAGATAGTCTATGTTTTGAAAGCAAGCACGCTTTTTGAAGAGATTGCAGCCGATAGATCAAAAAAAGAGATAGCTCATCTAATAAAACTAAACAATAAAAAAGCCTACATTTTAGATGGAGATTTGGAGGTTGAGGTCGATGTTTCAGATATTAAAAAAGATGATATTTTAGTTGTAAGAAGTTTGGAGCAAATCGTTGCAGATGGCACGATAGTAGATGGCAAGGCAGAGATAGATGAGTCCATCATCAACGGAAGAAGTAGCCCAACCTTAAAAAGCATTGGAGATATGGTCTATGCAAATAGCATTGTAGATCGTGGCAGAATATACATAAAAGTTGCTGCAACTGGCGATGAAACCTACATCTCAAGAGTGATGAGCGAAGTTGAAAAACATCTCAAACAAAAGAGCCCAAGCGAGCAAAATGCACAAAAACTTGCAAAAAGAGTTTTGAAAATCGGCTCAATTGCGACATTTTTAACCTATCTCTTTACCTTAAGTCCAGCAAGAGCTTTTGGCGTAATGGTTGTTATGAGTTGTCCTTGCTCAACCGTTCTTGCGGCAAGCTCGGCTGTTAGCAAAGGGATAGCAGAGGGAGCAAAAGAGGGCGTTTTGATAAAGGGTGGCGAGTATCTTGAAAATTTCAAAAGAGCTGAGGTTGTCTGCTTTGACAAAACAGGCACTTTGACAACTTCAACACCTCTTATAAAAGAGTATAAAACTACTTTGAAAGATGATCAGTTTTTTGCCATTTTAGCGGGACTTGAGACAAGAAACACTCATCCATTGGCAGTTAGTATCTTAAACTATGCCAAAAACAGAGACATAACTCCACTAAATATGGAGACAACTATCCATCCTGGCCTTGGAATAAGCTCTAAATTTAACAGAGCTACCTATCTGTTTGGAAACAGAGTTTTTATGGAGCAAAATGAGATAAATTTAAGAGATTTTGCGGCTAATGATTATCTTGACAGGGGCTACTCTGTCTCATATTTGGCAAAGGTTACAAAGAGCAAAAAAGAGGCTTTAGGAGTTGTTGGCTTTGAAAATGAAGAGAGAGCTGGAATTGAGCAGATGTTGAGCAAACTACGATCGCAAGGAGTTAAAAAGCTTGTTGTTTTGAGTGGAGATGAAGAGGTTGTGGCAAATAATTTTGCCAAAAAGTTTGGTTTTGATGAGTATTATGCAAATTTATTGCCCGATCAAAAAGCTAAGATAATTGACAATTTAAAAAAGAATTACTCTGTAGTTGCCATGATAGGTGATGGTGTAAATGATACTTTGGCAATGAGTAGAGCAGATATCTCAGTAAGCTTTGCGAGTGGCGGAAGTACCGCAGCTATCAAAGTTTCTAACATAGCCATAACTGACTCCGATCCTAGAAAGATAACAACTCTTTATGAGCTTAGCAAAAAAGTAAATAGCACAGTTGAGCAAAATTACAAAATAGGAATAGCAACCAACATTTTAGGTGCCGCACTCTCAGCAGTTGGCATAATAGGACCAGCAGGAGCGGGACTTGTTCATATAGGACACACAGTTGCAATACTTGGCAACTCAAGCAGAATTAAATTTATCAATAAAGATGAAATTTAATAATTATTAAGCATGTATTAATCAAAATTATTAGATAATGATAATGTCAAAAGGAGTTGATAATAGATGAAAAGTAGCAGAGTTATTGAAGAGCTTCTTCCATATTTAACTTTGGTTCATAGTAGCCCTGGAAGGCTTAGAGTAAGAGTTTCAAGAGAGCTTAAAAACAGAGCTGGCGAACTCTCCGTTGAAAAAGCTGATGATATCATAGCCAAAATAGATGGCATAAAAGAGGTGAAATTTAACTCGCTAATTGGCTCTATTACCATTCTTTATGATAACGATATCTTTCCAAAAGAGCTTTGGGATGATCTGCTAGCTGGTAGAAATTTAGAAAAGATCTATCAAATTATCGATAGAGAAAGGGGCAAATTTGAAAAATAGTGAGTTAGAACAAATTTACAATCTTGCACTTCAAATCGAAAATAGAGGAATTTCTCTCTATTCGCAGCTAGAAAATGACCCTTTATTTAGTCAAATTGCAACCATTAGAAAAGCTGGTATAAAGCTTTTGGAAAATAGTGCGGCAAATTTCAAATTTAACATCAACAAAGATGAGCAAAATAGCCAAGCTACCGAACTTCCAGAGCCATATTACCAAAAACTTATAGTAGCATTAAATTATGAGATTGAGTTAAATCGTTTCTATGAAAATGCAACCAACAAAGAGTTTGACGAAAAAAGCAAAGATCTTTTCTTTAGACTTTGGGCGACCTCTTATAATGAATATATGAAAGCTCTAGAGGATAGATTAAAAAGTGAATTAAACAATAAGGCAACAACTACTAATAATAACGAGAGCGGCTCTATCAACAAAGAGCCATATCAAAATGCAGCTGATTTTCTTCAAAAAGCTAGCAGAGTTGCAACTGCAAAGGCTAGCAAAGAGGAGATTGAAGCGCTGCTTTTAGATCCAAACTTCTCTTTTTTTAGTGGTCTTGCTGCTGGTGGGCTTGTAGGTGTAGCTATCAAAGAGCTACTTGATGAAGAGAAAAACAATAAGGAGTAAATTATGCCAATTCCATTTTTATTAGGTGTTGCTGTTGGTGGTCTAGCAGTTTATGGATTGAGTAACAGAGGTAAGTTAAAAAGCAAGCTATCTACTGGTGTAGAAAAGGGCAAAGAGGTTGCAGGCGAGATGAAAGAAAAGGCAATCGATACATTTGAAGCTGCCAAAGACGCAACTGCAACTACTCTTAGAAAAACTGCCGATAAGCTTGAGTCTAGCGAAGTTAGTAACAAAAAGAGCACCAAAGCTAAATAGGGCTAGATATGATAAATAATTCTTCTGTAGATGGTGGTTTGATTGCACAACAAAGGCCACTTTTTTCTACTACAAGACTTCCATTTGACAACTTCTTAAGTGGAGGTCTTATTGGTGCGATGGGTGGCTTTGCTTTTAATTATAAAGAGTATGAAGAGAAAAAGATAGATGCCAAAGAGCTTTCAAAAAGAACTTTAAAAGTGACATTAGATGGTGCGATAGTTACTGGATTTGGTATCTATGTGTCCAACATGCTAGTTGAGGGCAAGTTTTTAAATGCAACATTAGGTGCTGCAAGTGGAGTTGCTCTTATGATATTAAATGAAAAATTAATTACAACAAAGGATTAAAATGAACCCATATATAAACACAGATAGAGAACAAAATATCGATACTAAGGGCGACAATCAAGGAATGAGCCAAGCACAAGGTGATTTGAAATATAGCCAAAATCGCTATGCACAAAACAACTCACTCTTTTCAAATTTCTCCCTTTTGCCAAACAACTTTAATACTTCCAACTTTATAACAGGAGTTCTTGTTGGAGCTGGTTTTGCCTATATAATGACAAATGAAAAGGCACAGCAAGCTCTTTTTAAAGCTATTGTTAAGGCTGGAAATTTACTTCAAGCAGGCACTGAAGAGCTGAAAGAGAGATTTGAAGATGCCAAAGCAGAAGTTGATGCAAACAAATAGGCTAAAAGTAGTAAGTCTTGTAGGCAATAGAGTTCGCTTTATTGATGAAGATTTAAATGAGTTTAGCAATAGCAGCCATTTAGAAAAAGAGCTTTTAAATAGCGAAGAGATTATAAATACGAGAGTAAATAAAAAGGCCAAAAGTATCATCATCGAGTTTAACTCTAGTCTTGATAGCGTAAAAAAGATAGTAGAGAACATAAAGATAAGGCAAGAAGAGAGCGAGGAAGTTGCTGTTGATAAGTCAGGAATTTGGCGTTCTTTGTTTGCTCTTGGTGCTAACTACTTTTTAAGAAATCAAAATTTAATGATGTTTACAACTCTTTATGCCTCTTATCCTATCTTAAGAGAGGGAGCTGGGGATTTTATCAAAAATGGACTAACTTCAAAGATGCTTGAGGCTTTGGCTGTTGGAGTAAGTATCGCAAGAAATGATTATAGAGCGGCAAATGCCACTAGCTTGCTTTTAAATATCGGCGAGTATATTGAAGAGAGTACCGTTATAAAGAGTGACAATCTCATAAAAGAGCTAGCCAAGCCAAATGTTAGCAAGGTCTGGATAGAGGTAGAAAAAGAGGGCAAACATCAAGAGCTCTTAATAGACTTTGAAGATCTAAAAGTTGGCGATGTGGTAGTTGTCAATGCTGGCGATAAGATTGCGGTTGATGGGTATGTGCTAGATGGAGTTGCTGATGTCAATCAAGTTAGCATGACAGGAGAGGCGGAGCCCGTAAAAAAGAGTAGAGGCGATAAGGTTATGAGCGGAACTGTCCTAGAGGAGGGCCGCTTAAAGATATGGGCTGAAAGTATCGGCGATGAGACATCTACTTCAAGGATAAAGCAATATATTCAAGCAAGTCTTGATGAGAAGTCAAAGATAGGGCTAAAGGCAACAAAACTTGCCGATAGTTTGGTGCCAGTAACTCTTAGTTTAGCAGCACTTAGCTACCTTATCAACAAAGACACAATGTCTATGGCTGCAGTACTTCAAGCTGATTATTCTTGCGCGCTAAAGCTTGCAACACCAGTTGCTTTTAAGACAAACATTGCAAATGCCGGCAAGGATGGAATTCTCATAAAAGGAGCCAGCGCTATCGAGGCACTTGCCAAGGCAGATACATTTGTTTTTGATAAAACAGGTACTCTAACAAGTGGCAAACTAAAGGTTGCCGAGGTAAACTCTTTTGTGGATAAATTTAGCGATAAGGATCTTTTAAATTTGGCCGCAAGTGCAGAAGAACACTATTTTCATCCTGTTGCTAAAGCTGTTGTAAGAGCTGCCAAAGAGCAAGGCTTTCACCATTTTCACCACGATGAGGTTGAGTTTATCGTAGCACATGGAGTTAAAACTATCATAGATGACAAAGAGGTTCTTATAGGAAGTAGGCATTTTTTGGAAGATGATGAGAATATCTCTTTTAAAGGGCATGAAGATAAGATAAAAGAGTCCCTAAAGAGTGGTTTAGCGCTTCTTTATATAAGTTATGGTGGCAAGCTTGTTGGAACTATTGGAATGGTTGATAGGATAAGAGAGAGCTCCAAAGCGACCATATCTAGACTAAGAGAGTTGGGTGCTAAAGAGATAGTTATGATAACTGGCGATATAGAAGAGAAGGCTAACGAAGTAGCAAAAGAGCTAGGGATTGATAGGGTCTATGCCAACTGTTTGCCAACAGGCAAAGCACAAATCATCGAAGAGCTAAAAAATAGCGGCCGAAATGTAGCCTTTGTAGGCGATGGGATAAATGACGCACCAAGTCTTGTAAAGGCTGATGTTGGAATAAGTATGAAAAAAGGTGCAGATATTGCAGTTGCAAGTGCTGATATAAGTCTTTTAAAAGATGATATAAGTAGCGTTGCAATAGCCAAAGAGATAGCAAATAAAACTATTGTTAAGATTCACAACAACTTTAATGCAACAGTTATCATAAATACAGCTATACTTCTTGGTGCAACCTTTGCAATGCTAGATCCGATAAAAACAGCATTTTTGCACAATGGCACAACTGTTGGGTTGTTGTTAAACTCACTTAAAGGAGTAGATGTTGATAGATGAGATTCAAGGAAAGCTTTTAGATATTGACTTTCAAAGAAAGGTGGCAAAGGTGGGTATGGTTGCCTCTATGGGGCTACTTTGTGCGACCTCTTTTAACTTGCAAGGTAGAGGTTCAAAAAATATTCACACCATTTCTGGTATCGCGCTTGTTGGTTTTAGTCTTTGGCATGCGATGCTCTATGAGACTCCATATGCGAGATATCTAAGCAATAAGACAAAAAGTCACAAAAGAGAGAAGAGAGAGAAGAGCCACAAAGAAAAAGAAGCCGAGATATGAAAGAGCAGATCTCTTTAAAAAAGGCTACGCCAAAAGATGTTGATATTATTTTGTATTTTATAAGGGCAATTGCCAAGTATGAAAAGCTCTTAGATAGGGTAAAAGCTACAAAAGAGGGACTATATGAGAGCATTTTCATAAAAAAAGCCTGTGAAGTTTTGCTTGCTTATAGCGGTCAAAAGGCAGTTGGCTTTGCTCTTTATTTTTTTAACTTCTCTACATTTGAGGGAAAAAGAGGTCTTTATTTAGAAGATATTTTTGTAGAAGAGGAGTATAGAGGAGAGGGAATTGGCAAGATGTTTTTTAAGGAGCTTGCAAAGATTGCCCTAAAGGAAGATTGCGCTAGGATGGAGTGGGTCTGCCTTGACTGGAATAAAAGCTCAATTGACTTCTATCTAAGTCTTGGTGCCAAGGCGATGAGTGGCTGGAGTGTTTATAGAGTTGAAAAAGAGGGTATAAAAGCACTAGAAGCAAGGCTTTGCTGTGAGTGAAATTTATCTTATTTCCAACACTCAAAGTAGCGATCCAAGCATAAACAATCTTGCAGTTTGTGCAATACATTTCAATAAATTTACTCTTGATATCTCTAAATTTCAATCACTTATTGTAACTTCCAAAAATGCCATAAATGCACTCATCTACAACAACATTAAGATAGATCCAAGTTTAAAAACCTACTCAATAGGCGAGGGCAGCCTTAAGGCCTGCAAAGAAGCTGGACTAAAGAGAGTTTATCTTGCCAAAAATTCTCACGGAAGAGAGTTTGCCTATGAGATAGAGCCACTTTTAGGAGATGAAAAAATTCTATATATAAGTGCCAAAGTGACGCTTTCAGGGCTACTTGATATCTTAAAAGAGAAAAACATAACTCACATTGTAGGCTATGAAAATAGATGTTTAAATTTGGAGCCATCTAAAAAGCCACCAAAAAACTCTATTCTCATCTTTACATCGCCCAGAAATTTAGAGTGTTTTGTAGAAAACTTTGGCTGGGACGAGAGCTATAGGGTAGTTAGCATAGGAGAGACAACAAGTAGATATCTAAAAAAATATTGCAAAGATATCTCTCAAAGCGCCACTCAGACATTGGATGAGTGCATAAAGCTAGCCAATAGCCTAAATTTAACTAAATGAGAATTATAAAAACAGCCATTTAAACGTGAATTTAAGAATATTACATTATAATTAACGTTGCCTGGATGATACGATAGTGTTTCTATGAGGGTCCAACATTTAGTATAGAGCGACGATGTGGCTGCTTGGTGAGATGTGGTCTTGCTTTTGGGCTGATTGCAACCTAAAAAGTGGCTCTACTCGCAAGATTGGCTTTAACGGGCCGAATCTTTTTACACACCGGTCATCTGGGTTATCTTCTTATTTGGAGCTTAAATTTGAATGTTTTAATTGTTGGAAGTGGCGCAAGAGAGTATGCGATAGCTAGAAGATTGAAGCAAGATAGCGGCGCAGTTAAACTTTATTTTAGTCCTGGCAATGGCGCTAGTGCCAAACTTGGTCAGAATTTAAAGATAGATAGTTATGAAGAGCTTGCAAACTATGCAAAACAAAACAATATAGAGCTAACAATAGTAGGTCCTGAAGCACCATTGGAGGCGGGGATTGTTGATATCTTCAAAAAGCACAATCTTTTGATTTTTGGTCCTACCAAAAAAGCGGCGATGTTAGAGAGTAGCAAAGCCTATATGAAGGACTTTTTGACAAAATACGGTATAAAAACTTCCAAATACCTAAATAGCACAAATTTAGATGAGATAGATGAGTTTATAGATAAATTTAGAGATGATGAAAAAATTGTCGTAAAGGCAGATGGGCTTTGTGCAGGCAAGGGCGTCATAATTGCACAAAACAAAAAAGAGGCAAAAGAGGCAGCTAAAGAGATGCTTGAGGGAAGTTTTGGCGACGCTGGCAAAAAAGTTGTAGTTGAGGAGTTCTTAGATGGGTTTGAGCTTAGCTTTTTTGCAATATGCGATGGTAAAAACTTTGTCTCTCTTCCAGCAGCGCAGGATCACAAGAGATTAAAAGATGGCGACAAAGGGCCCAATACAGGCGGTATGGGAGCTTATGCGCCAGCACCACTAGCAACTAAAGGGCTTATTAAAACAATAGAAAAAGAGATTGTTGCAAAAACTCTTGATGGTATGCAAAAAGAGGGTGAGCCTTTTTGCGGAGTTTTGTTTGTAGGAGTTATGGTTGTTGATGGGGCGCCTTATGTGCTAGAGTTTAATGTAAGATTTGGCGATCCTGAGTGCGAAGTTTTAATGCCACTTATTAAAGGCAACTTTACAAATATCTTAAAAGACGCAGCAAAAGGGGAGCTAGAAAAGATAGAGATTAGTGATGAGTATGCAGCTGGAGTTGTAATGGCTAGTCAAAATTATCCATACAAAAGCTCACCAAAAGAGCCAATTTTCATAGAAGAAAACGACATAAAAGGTCACATTTGTTTTGGCGGAGTTAGCTTAGAAGATGGCAAACTTTTAGCAAGTGGCGGAAGAGTTTTGGTCTGTGTTGGGATTGGAAAGAGCATAAAAGAGGCTGTTAGCAACGCCTATCAGCTTTGCAATAAGGTGAAATTTAAAGGTGCCATTTATAGAAAAGATATCGCTTACCAGGCATTAAAAGATGAGTGAAGAGCCAAAAAAAATAGCAAGTTTTACTAAAAGAGGCATCTCTTTTTTGATAGATGAGGTTGTTGTAACTACCCTTTTTTTGATGGCTTTTTGGGGAGAGATCTCTTCTAACGTCTATAACGAAGAGATTTTGACCAAGTGGATGGCAGCTCACATGTCCTATCTTATCTTTTTAAGAGTTATCTACCAAACATTTTTTATCTGGTATTATGGAGCAAGTGTTGGAAAGCTAGCTTGCAAGATTGTCTGCCTAAACTTAAATGGAGAAAAGCCTACATTTACGGAGTCTTTGATAAGAGCTAGTGTTAGGACTTTGGACTATTTTATCTTTTATACAAATTTTATCGTAGCTTTTTTCAATCCAATGCGACAAACTCTACATGATATGCTTGCAAGAACCGTGGTTGTAGATGCTAATTAGGACGATAGTTATATTTTTTTTCTCAATAACATTTAGTTTTGCCTACCTGCAAGATGCAGAGCTTATGGCAAGAAAGATTACTAAAAATGGTGATATAGTGCAGATGAGCGGCGATGTTGTGCTCTATTCTACTGGATATTTTTTAAGAGCAAATAGTGCAATTTACGATGAAAAAAATGAGATTTTAGAGCTTTTTGGCGATATTAGTATCATCAAAGATAGTAATGAAATTTTACAAGCCAACTACCTAAAACTAGATCTCAAAAACAAAAAAGAGCAGATAAAAGACTCTTTTTTGCTAGATCAAGCAGCTGAGCTTTGGATACGCTCTAATGTGCTTTGTAGTGACGATAAATTTTACAATCTCAAAAACTCAACCGTTTCAAGTTGCAACATCACAGATCCTGACTGGAAGATCAAATTTAGCAGCGGCAAGTTAAACAAAGAGAGCAAATTTGTCCATCTTTTTAACAATTTTTTCTTTGTAAAAAGTATCCCTGTTTTGTATCTTCCATATTTTGGCTTTCCAACTGACAAAACTAGAAGAAGTGGGCTTTTGATACCAGAGTTTTCCTACTCTAAGGGAGATGGTCTTTACTACAAACAGCCGATTTATTTTGCACCACAAAAAAGTTGGGATCTACAAATCGATCCGCAAGTTCGCACTAGACGTGGCGCTGGAGTTTTTGGGACATTTAGATTTGTGGGTTCGCCCTACTCATATGGCGAGATTAGAGGTGGGATTTTAGAAAATAGCTCTAACTATATCAAAGAGAATTCCTACAAAAACAGAAAGAACTATGGATATGAGTTTTATTACAATCAAAGCAAACTTTTTGGCTATCTAAACGAAGATATAACAAATGAAAATTTACTGATAGATTTCAAGTATCTAAACGATTTGGGTTATTTTAGCCTCAAAGAGAAAAATAGTGAAAACAAAGATCCACTTATCAAATCAAAACTAAACTACTATATGGCTAGCGATGAGGACTATCTTGGCCTCTATGCAAGATACTATCTTGATACTAGAAAGCTAAATGGCGACTATCCCTACAAAAACAGAGATACCACTTTGGAGTTGCCGACATTACACTATCATAAATTTAAAACGCCACTCTTTTTACCAAATCTCATCTACTCTACTGATCTAAAGATACACAACTACACAAGAGAACTTGGGGTCAATGTAAGGCAGTATGAGTTTGATTTTCCGCTCTCTTACAATTTTTTACTCTTTAAAGACTATCTAAATTTGGAGCTAAAAAACACTCTTTATACAACTGGAGTTGAGTATATTGACAACTACGAATACAAAGATAAGTTGTATAGAAAAAGAGCGCAAAGTTATGCACATCAACATTTTAGTATCTCTCTTAGCAGCGATCTTGCAAAGCCATATAGGAGCTTTTATCACACACTTTCGTTAAAAACTACTCTAAATTTGCCAGGTCTTGATGAGGGCGATATTGATGAGAGGATTTTTAAACCTCATGTCTATGAAAGAGATAGAAAAAATGGTAATATATCACTACCGGCTCTAAAAAACAGAGCAGATGATCTCTATTATGAAGATAACTTTATCATAAAAGCTGGCAAAGAGTTTAACGATAAGATAGCTGATGTTGAGCTTGGTGAGTATTTTTTTGATAAAGAGGGCAAAAAAAGAGTAAGACATGGTATGAAGCAGGGCTATAATTTGGATGAAAAAGAGCTAAAAAACTTTAAGCATATTTTGGATTTTTATCTTGAAGATGGCATAACTGTAGGCAATTGGTTTGAGTATAACTACAAATTTAAAGAGCTTAGCAAGTCGCAAACCTACTTTAAATTTCACAATCCAAAGCTAACCACTTGGCTATCTCACAGCTACTCCAAAGAGAGAAAAAGCTATGATGATAAGGTTATTAATAGGTCAAATTTTCTTATTTTTGATGGTAGCACAAAGGTTACAAATGCTAACACTCTTTTTACTAGAGTAGAGTATGATTTGGAAGAGGAGTATCTAAAGATGTATAGAGTTGGGCTAACTCATAGTAGAAAATGTTGGAACTTTACACTCTTTTTTCAAGAGAATATAGAGCCAAAGACTACAAACAAGCCACGTTATAGAGTTGCCAAAAAAGATCAAGGGGTCTATCTTTTTGTAAATTTCTATCCATTTGGCGGAGTCAATTATGACTATCTTAAAAGCAGGGATAATTGGAGTTATTGATGGTAGAGAGAAAAAAACTTATGTTTAAAGATCAACTTGATGCAGCTGCTAAACTTTATGATATTTTGCCTACTCAAGAGCTTATAGCAAAAAAACCGATATTGCTCTGCTCATCTCTTGACTCTATAATAATTGCCGATTTTATAGCAAAGAGATTGAAGTTAAGCTATGAGATACTTTTTAGTGAGAAAATTTTTGCACCACAAAACAGTGAGTGTATCATAGCCATGGTTAGTGAAACTGAAGAGATAGTTATGATAGAAGAGCTTGTAGAGGCTTTTGATATAAGTTATGACTATATTTTTGGCGAGAGCTTTAGAAAATATGAAGAAAAAATTTTAAAAAATATATACAAATACAGAAAAGGAAGGTCGATAGAGTCTCTCAAAAATAGACATATATTGTTGATTGATGATGGTTGTGAAACTGGAATTACCGCATTGGTTTGTATCAAAACAACTCTTGGGCTTGATGTAAAGTCCATCTCATATGCAACTCCTATGATTGCTAGTGATGTTCTAAAAAGCCTAAAGTCAGTTTTTGATCAAATTTATGCGGTTAATAATATCTTAAATTTCGTAGCTGTTGATTTTTACTACGAAAATAAGATTCCTTTCAATCCCGAAGAGTCTATAGCTTTGCTTGAAGAGAGCCCATATTACCTACCTTTACAAAAAGAAGGAGAGACACATGCAGTGTAGTATAGAAGTAAATAACAATGTTGAGATATTTGATCTTGACAAGGTAGCAAAACAAGCAGCTGGCGCTGTTTGGATGAGAGTAAAAAACAGTGTTGTTTTGGCAACTGTTGCAAGAGATGAGGAGATGGTAGAGGAGGATTTTTTGCCTCTAACTGTCCAATATGTAGAAAAAGCTTATGCAGCGGGCAGAATTCCTGGTGGATATATCAAAAGAGAGACTAAGCCGGGAGATTTTGAGACCTTAACTTCAAGAATAATTGATAGAAGCTTAAGACCGCTCTTTCCAAAAGGCTATGCCTATCCAACTCAGATTGTAGTCTATGTTTTATCAGCAGATCCAGAGGTAGATCTTCAAGTAATGGCGCTAAATGCAGCAAGTGTAGCACTTTATCTTAGTGATATTCCTGTAAATGCGCCTGTTTGTGGAGTTAGAGTTGGATGTATCGATGATAAATTTGTTTTAAATCCTACAAACTCAGAGTTAAAAGAGAGCTCGCTTGATCTCTATGTTGCGGGTGTGAAAGATGAGCTTTTGATGATTGAGATGAGATCAATTCCTCAAGTCCAAAACGACATCATTCCTGTTGTAACTATGATGACACCGATGATTGATCCAACCATCTCAGGCGGCATTGACAATCTCCAACATATGAATGAGTTTAATGAAGATCTTGTTTTAGAGGCAATTGAGTTTGCAAGCAAGGCGATACTTAATGGAAGCAATGCTTATAAAGAGGCATTTTCAGAGTGCAGAAAAACTCCTGCAGAGCTTGAGCTAAAAGCCGAAGTTGCAAACGAAGATATAGCTTTGTATATTGATAAATTTTATAAAGATGAGGTTAAGTTTGCTATCAACCAAATGGCAAAGAGCGAAAGAGCAGGAGAGCTTAAAAAGATAGTTCATGAGATCTTAAGTGACGATATTGCAAAAGAGCAAGAGTGGGACGAAAAGACAATCTCATCAGTGCTTGACAACTATAAACGAGGCGTTGTTAGAACTCAGATTATAAATGAACAGATAAGAGCCGATAGCAGAGGCCTAAAAGAGGTAAGACCAATTACAATAGAGACAAATTTATTGCCAAATGCACATGGAAGTTGTCTTTTTACTAGAGGTCAAACTCAAGCTTTAGTAGTTGCAACTCTTGGAACAGATAGCGATGCGCAACTAAGCGATAGTCTAACTCAAAAAGAGAGTGTTGTAGAAAACTTTATGTTTAACTACAACTTTCCTGGCTTTTGTGTTGGTGAGGCAAGCCCTTTAAGAGCTCCTGGACGAAGAGAGTTAGGACATGGAAATCTAGCTAAAAGAGCTTTACTTCCTAGCTTTCCACAAAACTCACCATATGTAATAAGACTTGTAAGCGAGATATTGGAGTCAAATGGCTCAAGCTCAATGGCTAGTGTATGCGGCGGCTCTTTGGCGCTAAAAGCTGCTGGAGTTGAGAGTTTGAAGCTTGTTGCAGGTATTGCGATGGGACTTATTTTTGAGGGAGATAAACACGCCATATTAACAGACATTATGGGACTTGAAGATCATGATGGAGATATGGACTTTAAGGTAGCTGGAAGCCTAGATGGCATAACAGCACTTCAGATGGATATCAAGCTTGGCGGAATTAGCAAAGAGATCTTAAAAGAGGCTCTATATCAGGCAAAAGAGGGAAGAGAGCATATCTTAAAAATTATGGAAGACGCAGCAGAGCAGATCAAAATCAATGAAGAGGTTCTTCCAAAGTTGGAGCTATTTAGCGTAGATCCTAGCAAAATTGTAGATATCATCGGTCAAGCTGGAAAAACTATAAAAGAGATTATTGATAAATTTGATGTTTCGATAGATCTTGATAGAGATAAGGGCGAAGTTAAGATTTCTGGTGGCAATCAAAAAAATGTGAAGGCTGCAAAAGAGTATATCATCGAGATAACTCAAAAAGAGCCACGAGGCGGTAGCTTTAAAAAAGGCAGACGTGAAGTTAGAAAAGAGCCTAAATTTGAGATTGGAGAGGAATTTAACGGAGAGGTTAAAAAGGTAGTTGATTTTGGTGCATTTATTAGCCTAAGAGATGGTGTAGATGGACTGCTTCACATCTCACAGATAAAAGAGCCACTAACTGAAGGTCAGTTTGTAAAGGTTAAAGTTAGAGAGCAAAAAGGCAATAAGATTTCACTAGAGTTGGCAGAGTAATGTTGAATATTTTTTCATAAATAGTTAAAATAGCATTATAATTTAAGTAAAGGATGGTCATGGAGATTAAAAAGATATTTTTCCCAATAGGTGGAGGAGATGAGCTAAGAGAGAGAATTTATGGTGCTTTGCTTGTAAATAAGTGGTTTGGTTCGCATATGAGCATTGTTGCTTGCCAACTAGATCCAGCTACCATTTACAACGTTCGTATGACTCTTCGTGGTGGAGTTCTTTTTGATGAATTTTTAAGATCAGCCAATGAAGAGCTTAAAGAGGAGCAGGAAAATAATGTCAGGATATTTAAGGAGGAGTGTGCAAAGGTTGGCATAGAGGTTAGTGAAAATCAACTTGTCCCAAATAGCGCCTATCTAAGAAACATCACAGGTATTAGAAGTGAGATAGTTGAAAAACACTCAAAGTATTGTGACTTGGTAGTTGCAGCAGTTCCGCCAACAGGCAAAATAACCGGCACATTTGAGGCCGCTGTTTTAAAAAGTGGCAAATCTTGCATAGTAATCCCACGTGAGATGAAGAAATTTAATCCTGAAAACATCTTAGTGAGCGTTACAGGAAGTGCTGTTAATTCAAGAGCACTTACCAACTCTATTCCGATACTAAAAAGAGCCAAAAGAATTCACTGCATAACTGCAAGACACTATCTTCAAGAGAGCGTTGAAGAGACTATTGGAAGAGTTAGAAACTATCTTGCGATACACGGCATTACAGCGGCTACTTATGAGCTTGTAGAGACAGATGGAAAGATACCTGGACAAGTTTTGCTTGAGACTGCTCAAGATGGAAAGTTTGACTTAATAGTTACAGGTATGGAGGAAGATAGCGGATTTAGAGAGGTATTTTTGGGCGGAACTTCTACATATTTTCTTAAAAATACAGATATTCCTGTCTTTATGTAGTGATATAAAAAGAGGTTTAGCGACCTCTTTTTTCAAATTTAACCTTCTTAGATTTTGAAATTTAAAAGCTGAAATTTAACTTTTTGTTTGTTGAATTTAAACTTTCAAATTTAGACTTTTTAGCTTTAAAAATTTTAGCTTCTAAGTAACCTTTCCAGACTTTCCAAATTAACATTTTTTATCTATTGAATTGCTTTTTAAATTTGAGTTTGAAATTTAACTTTTTGTCTATCACAGCACTTTTTGGATATGAGTTTCTTTATAACTTAAAAGAGGAGTGATATAGGTGGGTTTTTAGAGAGTAAAGCTTTAAATTTGAGTGATTTTATTTTATTCTTTTTAGTAATTGCCATTGCGGTTTGCAAAATAATGGAGTTTGCAAAATGTTTTTAAAGATAAGAGAGCTCGCTTTTAGTTTTGGCAACAAAGAGCTTTTAAATGGGCTAAATTTAGAATTAAAAAAAGGAAGCAAAATTGCCATAGCTAGAGAAAATGGAAGTGGCAAAAGCACTTTTTTGGATATTTTAGCAGGAGTTAAAGAACCAACTAGCGGAGAAATTGAGAAGAGTTTAAATTTAAAGATTGGTTATTTTTTGCAAAATTCAAATGATTGGTTTTAGCGCCAACTGTGCTTGGTGATGTTGTTTTTACGCCACTTATAGAGGGAGTTTGCAAAGAAGAGGCTAAAGAAAGGACACATTTATTGCTAGCTAAATTTCAAGTTAGTCATCTTGAGAGTTGGCTCTATCAGGCAACTATCTGGCGGAGAAAAAAGGCTGTAGCACTTGCTGGATTTTTATGAGTAGTTATGATATTTGTCTACTTGATGAGCCATTTAATGGACTAGATAGAGAGAAAATAGCTGTTTTAAATGAGCTTTTAGAAGGGAAAACTTGCACACAATCACAAAAGAGCTTTTTGCTAAATTATAGCTTTTTAGAGTAGAAAGAGAGTTTAAATTTGGCAAGTTTTAGAAACTATGTCCCAAAACTTGCATTTTTTATTATTAAATTTGACTAAATTTAAGAAACTCATCAATTAGTTCAAGCTGTTTTTCGACACTCTCATTTGCCGTTCCACCATAACTTTTCCTAGCCTCTTTTGAGTTAAAGAGATCAAGCGCCAAAATAGCCTCGGTATCTGCCTCTTTATAGACATTTTTTAGCTCTTCAAGAGTTAGCGCACTTAGATCTTTGCCAAGCTCTTCAGCCAAAGCAACACACCTTCCAGTTATAAAATGCGCCTCTCTAAAAGGAACGCCCTTTTGTCTAACCAAATAATCAGCCAAGTCAGTAGCGCTTAAATGCCCCTTTTTGCAGGCATTTAGCATAATATCTTTGTTAAATTTGATATTTTTTAACATCTCTGTTAGGATAATCAAGCTCTTTTTTGCCTCAAAAACACTATCAAAAACTCCCTCTTTGTCCTCTTGCATATCTTTGTTGTATGCTAGTGGCAAGCTTTTCATAGTTGTAAAAAGTGCCATTAAGTTTCCATAAGCTCGTCCTGTTTTGCCTCTGATGAGCTCGGCAACATCGGGATTTTTCTTCTGTGGCATTATGGAACTTCCTGTAGAAAACTCATCGCCAATAGTTATATATCCAAACTCAGCGCTAGACCAAAGGATAAGCTCTTCGCAAAGTCTTGAAGTGTGCATAAAAACTACAGCTATATTAAAAAGTATCTCAAGCGCAAAATCTCTATCACTTACAGAGTCCATTGCATTGGGAGTGGGCGCGTCAAAGCCTAGCTCTTTGGCGCAAAAAAAGCGATCTATTGGGTGAGGGGTTCCTGCAAGTGCTGCACTTCCAAGTGGAGAGAGATTGTTTCTTTTGTAGCTTGAGTTAAATCTCTCAAAATCTCTTTTAAACATAAAAGCATAGGCAAGTAGATAGAAAGCTAGACTAACTGGCTGGGCATGTTGAAGGTGAGTAAAGCCTGGCATTAGACTATCTTTATGGTTAGATGAGATGGTTTTTAGAGTTTTGATAAGCTCCAATAAGAGCTTTGCTATATTTAGGTTTTCTTTCATTACAAAGCTTCTAAAATCCAACGCAACTTGGTCATTCCTACTTCTTGCAGTGTGAAGCTTGCCGCCTATCTCTTTGCCAACTATCTGACTAAGCCGCCTCTCAACTGCCATATGGATATCTTCATCTTCTATATTCCATCTGAATTTATCCTCTTTTATCTCTTGCAAGATAGTATCTAGCCCATCAATGATAGCTTTTGCCTCATCTTTGGTTATGATCTTTTGGTTAGCCAACATCTGCGCGTGAGCCTTTGAGCCGGCTATATCTTCGTTAAATAGAGCCTTGTCAAAGAGTATCGAAGCGTTGAACTCTTCAAGGAGCTTGCTGCTTTCTTTGTGAAATCTTCCCTGCCACATTTTTTCCATTGTTTTTCCTTATCTGATTTTTTTGTAATAAAAAATAATTATAGATAAAATTATTAAAAATAGCCCAACATATCTATTGAAGCCAAAATAATTTATAAAATCTTTTGAATTTTTATCAAAGAGTATTGTTATTGGAGCTCTGCCATCTACCCTTAACTTAAGTTTGCCGCCCTTATATGCATCTGTTTGGAGCTGAATTAAATTTAAATTTACGCTTTTTATCTCTGTGTTTTTTAAGAAATTTGTGCTGTAGCTGTAATTTTTGACTATATCGTTGCAGTTTTTTGGCATAAAAAAGATTTGATAGCTCTTTTTTGGCTCGATAAGTAGTTTCTCGCCACCACTTACTACAAAATATGGAAGATGCGGAGTTTTTGTCTTAAAATCCCACTCGATAGTTTTTTTTATGCCATCTTGCAGGTAGTTAAATTTGGCTCTATATGTTTTGCCAAACTCAAGCACATCTTCGTGAAAAAGGGCAAATTGTCTGCTATTAAAGAGAGAATTTGGATCATTTTTTTTACTCATCAAAAAAGAGTTTGGAAGCTTTCCTTTATCGCTAAATAGCTCAAAACTAACCACTTCTACGCTACTTTGGCTTGGATGAAACTCGATACTAACTGGATTGGCGCTGATTTTGCAAAGTGGGAATGGATCTGGCATCTCATTGCCAAAAAAAGCTTGAGCCTTTTTGTTTGGAAAGAGTATGGCATTTGTAGCACTTAATCTTTCAAAGAGAATAAATCTTTCGTGATCTAGCCTTAAATTTCTGTTTTTGCAAAAGCCCAAATTTACCTTTTTGTGCCTGCCATCATCTACTCCTTTTTTGCAAAAATCCTCGATAAAAGAGTTTCCCATATTATAGACATAGGTTATCTCATCGCCCTTTCTAGCACTTCCAAAGCCAATTGTGTTGGTGTTGTAGTTTAAAAATGCAAATCTATGATAGATAGCACTAAGAAGCGCATCTATGGAGCTGTTGTAATTTGGCTCATTAAAGGAGATGTTTTCTTTGACATATCTTGACTGATATCCGGCACCTATCGCTCTATCTTGCGGTGTTTTGCCACTAAAACCATCAAAAGAGCTCTCTTCGTCGTGGGCTAAAGAGTTATTTAGAGAGCCTTTGTTTAAAATGAGATAGTTTGCATGAGCAGCAGCACTTTGACTGAGCCTGTTTTCTAAACTAAAAGATGACAGGCCGCTTTGGTTTCTTACTCTATTTAGATAGATAAGTGGCTCATCATACTCTCCATAATCAACATCTGGAGCGGTTGGCAACTGGTAGTTTTCATCGTCGCAACCGCATAAAAAAAGTAGCAAAAAAATTAATAATATCCTAGAGTTTAGGACCTGCTTTGGCAAACATTACCCCCTCTTTGACATCTTCATATCGGTTAAAGTTCTCTACAAACATCTTTGCAAGTCTCTCTTTGGTCTTTGTAAAGAGCTCTTTGTCTTGCCATGTGTTTATTGGATTTAGAAGCTTTGTTTCAACGCCATTTAGGGATTTTGGTATCGCTATGTTAAATTTATCGAAGTTTTCAAACTCGCACTTTAATATACTTCCATTAAGTATGGCATCTATGCAAGCTCTAGTTGCTTTTATACTCATTCTTTTGCCAACGCCGTAAGCTCCGCCGCTCCAGCCGGTATTTACAAGATAGACATTTACATTGTGTTTTTCTATCTTTTCGCCAAGTAGCTTTGCATAGACTGTTGGGTGAAGTGGCATAAAAGGCTCTCCAAAGCAAGCGCTAAAGGTAGCAACAGGCTCTGTTATGCCTCGCTCTGTTCCTGCAACTTTGGCAGTATAGCCACTTAGGAAATAATACATCGCCTGCTCTTTTGTTAGTTTTGATACAGGTGGTAGGACGCCAAAGGCATCGGCGGTTAAAAAGATGATGTTTTTTGGATGTGGCGCCATGAGATCTTTTTTGTGATTTTTGATATGTTCTATAGGATAGCTAACGCGCGTATTTTCAGTCTTTGAGCCGTCACTAAAATCAACATTGCCATTTTTATCCATAGCTACATTTTCCAAAAGCGCATCTTTGGTTATGGCAGCATAAATTTCAGGCTCACTTTTTGGATCTAAGTTTATACATTTGGCATAGCAGCCACCCTCAAAGTTAAATATCCCATCATCGTCCCAACCATGCTCATCATCTCCTATTAAAGCTCTAGCTGAGTCTGTAGAAAGAGTTGTCTTTCCAGTGCCGCTAAGTCCAAAAAATAGCGCTGTATCGCCATCTTTGCCAACATTTGCTGAGCAGTGCATTGAGAGTTTTCCCTCAAGCGGCAACCAGTAGTTCATCATAGAAAAAATTCCCTTTTTCATCTCGCCGCCATACCACGTGCCACCTATCACAGCTACATTCTCCTCTACATTAAAGACAACAAAAACTTCTGAGTGCAAGCCATCTTTTTTCCACTCTTCATTTACGCATTTGCATGCATTATAGACTACAAAATCTGGGCTAAATTTCTCTAACTCCTCTTTTGTTGGGCGGATAAACATATTTTTTACAAAATGTGCCTGCCACGCTACTTCTGTTACAAATCTAACATTTTTTCTGCTTTTTAGACTTGCACCGCAATATGCATCTTGGATATAAATTTCTTTATTGGATAGCTGTTTTTTTGCTTTGTTTAGAAGCTTTTCAAAGAGCTCTTTGGTTATTGGTTGATTTATCTTTCCCCATGAGATAAATTTTTTGCTTGGATCTTGCTTTACAAAGTATTTGTCTTTGGGACTTCTTCCTGTAAAGATACCAGTATCTACAGCAAATGTTCCATTGGCGCTAACTCTTCCCTCTTTGTTTTTGACCTCATGTTCAAAAAGCTCATCATAGCTTAAGTTGTGATAAACTTTTTTAATGTTTTTAAGATCTAGTTTATCGAATTCATTTGGCATAACTTATCCTTTTTTATAGTATTTTAAATGCTAAATTATATCAGATTGGACTTATCAACTCTATAAATTTACTTTATTGTTGCGATGTTATCGCCAGCCTCAACTGTCTGTCCAACCTCTACAAAAATCTCTTTAATAGTGCCTGACTTTGGTGCAACTATCTCTATCTCCATCTTCATAGCCTCAAGCACGATAATTGGGCTATCTTTTTTGACCTTATCGCCTGCTTTATATAGTATCTTAAAGACATTGCCAGGAAGCTCAGATATGACAGAGATCTCATCGTTTTCATGCTCGCCGCCACTTACTATCGGAGCTGCTTCTGATGGTCTTGAAAAGGCGCTTTGTGTGCTTTGCTTCTCTTTTGCTTCACATTTTTTAACCTCAAAGTCATCTTTTGAGATCTTAACTTCATATTTTTTGTTATTTACCATCACAACGTAGTTTTCTATAGATAGAGTTTGTGCTTTTTTGGACTCTGCTTTTGTAGAAGTCTCGCCCTTTCTAACCATTACTTTGCCATTGCCCTTTAAATACTCCAGTCCCTTTTCTTTGCAAGCAAGTAGGATAAAGATATTTTCATCATTGACATTGAGATTGTTTTCTTGAAGTATTTTTGTAGCATAAGAGATGCTTTTTGTCTCATCTTCGTTGGCTATCTCCATTGCATTTCTAGTTGTAGGCTCTAGTTTTAGCTGTTTTTGTGCAAGCTCGATAATCTTTTTATTAGCTTTTGTAGGAGTTTTGCCAAAGTATCCAAGCACCATTTTGCCATAGCCTTCAGAGATCTTATTCCATTTGCCAAACATCACATTGTTAAATGCTTGTTGGAAGTAAAACTGACTAACAGGTGTTACGCTCGTGCCATAACCTCCCTTTTCTACAACCTCTCTCATCGCCTCTATTACAGCTGGAAATTTATCTAAGATATTGTTATCTCTCATCATCTGAGTGTTGGCAGTCAAAGCACCGCCTGGCATCGGAGAGAATGGGATAATTGGGTTTACCTGTATTGCTTCAGGTGGTAAAAAATACTCTTTTAAGCACTCTTTTAGTCCATTTTCATACTTTAGAATTTTTTCAATCTCTAGTCCGCCAAGATCATAGTTTGTTCCCTTTGTTGCATGCAACATAGTAAGGATATCTGGCTGGCTTGTTCCGCCACTTACAGGAGCAGCTGCTAGATCTATACCATCAACTCCTGCCTCAAGTGCTGCTTGATAACATGCCACGCTAACTCCGGCAGTTTCGTGAGTGTGAAGTCTTATGTGGGTATTTGATGGTAGTTTTGCCCTTGCCATTTTGATTGTTTCATAGACCTTTTTTGGGCTACTTGTGCCACTTGCATCCTTAAAACAGATACTATCAAAAGGAATCTCAGACTCTAAAATATCCTCAAGCACCTTTTGATAGAAGGCTGCGTCATGCGCTCCATGACAGTTTGGCGGAAGATCCATCATAGTTATTACAATCTCATGTTTTAGTCCATATTTTTTGATACATTCGGCGCTAAATTTCAGATTGTTGATATCATTTAGTGCATCAAAATTTCTTATAGTAGTTGTGCCATGCTTTTTAAAGAGTTTTGCGTGAAGATCTATCATATCAGCACTACCTGTATCAAGCGTGACTGTATTTACACCACGGCTTAGAGTTTGAAGATTTGCCTCATCTCCTACAATCTCTCTAAATTTATCCATCATAGTAAAGGCATTTTCATTTAGATAAAAAAACAGACTTTGAAATCTAGCTCCACCTCCAAACTCAAAGTGCGTTATACCCGCCTCTTTTGCCATAGAAACGGCAGGCATAAAATCATCCATAAGAACTCTTGCGCCAAAAACTGATTGAAAACCATCTCTAAAGGTGGTATCCATAACATCTATAAATTTCTTAGCCATAAAATCTCCTTAATATCTTTTTTGATTGTTGGTTGATAGTTGTAGATATCACGACAGATAGATAGCTTAAAATAAATTATCTCTATAAAAAAAAGTGGTGATATTACAATTAGAAAGTCTTTTAAATTTGGTAAGACTATTTTAAAAGGGTCTTTGTTTGGTCTAAAGCTACCATTTTTAAGCTGCGTGTTTTTTATGCTAATATCCATAAATTTGCACTAAATAAAGCTAAATTTGATAAGTTTTTAACTACAAAAAAGAGATGCAAAGTCACTCCTTAAGACTCAATTTAAATATAGAGGCTATTTTAGCTAATTTTTCATAAAAGAACTAAAATAAAAAGAAAAAGAGAGAAATTTAAGAGTTAAATTTGACTATAAAATCTCTATCTATCTTTTGATTAAGAATTTTTATATAAAATTCAAAACCAATTTTATTAAAGGAAATTTATGAGTCATCTTTTTACAAATCTTGCAAAAGTTATCTTTATCTTAATCTTTTCTCTAAATTTAGGAGCAAAACAGATAGAAGAGGGCAGAGACTATTTAGTTTTGAAAGAGCCCTTTTTAGATGCCAACTCAACTATGATAGAAATTTTTAGCTATGACTGTCCATTTTGTTATAGATATGATCAAAATATCACTTCTACGATAATGAGCGCATTTTTGGATATGAGATATGAGCCTATACATCTGCAAGATAAACCACTGTATGGAAAAGCGGCAAGTAGATTGCTTGCTGTTATGTTGATGCTTGATAGAGATGATGATATAAATTTATTTAGCGATGAGTCTAAATTTAAAAGAGCTAAAATGAAGCTCTATAATGCCTATCACAACAGAAGCTTTAGTGCAAAAGAGGTAGAGAGTGCAGAAGCTATCTTTAGAAATATACTTCAAGAGCTAGGTGTTGAGCTAGATGAGTATGAAAAGCTAAAAAACGATGAAAAAGTTTTGGCTATTTTGGATAGTTGGAATAACGAAAGAGTCTATGAGGCTGTTAAGTTGCAAGGAATTCCAGCTTTTATTGTAGATGGTAAATATCTCATAAAAACCGCTGCTGTTGGTGGGATTGATGATATGATAGAGCTGATAAAAGAACTTATAGAGCTTTCGAAGCGAGTTGTTGGAGAGCATAATTTTTTAAATTTAAACAAATCCAAAGAATTCAAATAGTAAAATTGCCTGTTTAGAGTTTGGAGTAGGGGCATTGAACCGAAAAGAGCTTTAAAGACTATATTTTAAAGGATTTTTTATGAAAAGAGTTATTCTTTTTGTTTTGGCACTTTCTGCTTTTGCTTTTGCTGGCGATATAGAGAGTAGTGAGATGTTGGCAACTTATACAACATTGGCTTCATATTCATTTATAGCAGCCGCTTTTGTTTTGGGTGTTCCAGCTCTTGGTGGAGCTTTGGCTATGGGAAATACATCAGCTGCTGTAATTAGCGGAATTGCTAGAAACCCAGGCGTTGGAAGCAGACTTACAACTACAATGTTTATCTCTTTGGCGATGATTGAGGCTCAAGTTATCTATGGTCTTGTTATTGCACTATTGTTGCTTTATGCAAACCCACTTATAACAAAGACAATTGGAGCTGTTGTAGCCTAAGTGTATTCGGACCCATTTTTTGGGTTCGGCTTTTTTGCGATCATGGTGGAACTGGTAGACACGCTATCTTGAGGGGGTAGTGAGCCACGCTCGTGCGAGTTCAAGTCTCGCTGATCGCACCATCTTATATTTAATTTCTTATAGTTTTAGTTTATTTAAATTTATATCTTATATTTAAGTATTTTAGGTGATAAGAGATTATGATAGATGTCACATTTTAAAAGTGATATTTATATTAGTTGGGGTTTTGCTTATATCTCACTATCTTGTACTTGGGAGTGGGACAAATTACTATAAATTTAGATATAACTACTTTGTAAATTTTATTTCATTTTCTTCATTGCTCTTTATTTCGCTATATTACAAAAGATTTTTTTGGTATATTGCTTTTCCTTATATTGTAATTCTTAGTTTTTGGGCACCAATTGGTCTTGTGCATGGAAGAATTTCTCTTTGGTATTTTATGGCTATTTGGGCAACATATGGTAGTGAGGTAAATGAGTTTTTTCAAAATATACCATATGACTATTTTATCTATTCAGCTCTTTGTATTGTTTTTGTAGTGCTATTTAGAAAGCTTTTGGCAAAAGAGAGTATAAATTTAAAGGTCAAGAAACCACTTTTTATCTTTGCGATAATCGCCTTTATACCAACTATATTTGCAAAAAATGCACCACTTTATACAATTACAGATGGCGTTATTTACTTTAACTCTTCATATCAAGAGATGAAAGAGCTTAAAAAACCACTTCAGAGTAGTTGGAAGATAGTAAAAGTTGAGCCAAGATATAAAAACTATGTTGTAGTTATCGGTGAGAGTGCAAGGAGAGACTATCATCATGTATATGGATCCCGCTAGAAAATACTCCATTTTTAGATAGTGTAAATGGTCTTTTTGTGGATGGTTTTAATAGTGTTGGTCTAAATACAATTCCATCGCTTAGTTGGGCGTTGGCATACCCAGATAGTAGCAATGGCTATAAGCAAAATATAGCAAACAATATAGTAACTCTCTCTACTCTTGCAGGATATGAGACCTATTGGCTATCCAATCAAGGTTTTATGGGTCAAAATGACACACCAATTACCAAAATGGCAAAAAATGCAAATCACCTTTTCTTTTTAAAAAGTGTTGATTATGATAGCAAAAATAGCTTTGATTTTGAACTTTTGCCCAAATTTAAAGAATTTTTAACTACCAAAAGCGATAAAAATAGAGTATTTTTTCTACATCTTATCGGCTCACACCCTAGTTTTTGTAACAGAATTCCAAGAAAGCTATATGTAAAAAATAAAGGTAGAAAAGATATCAATATCTACTGTTACTTAAAAACTATTGAGCAAACTGATAGTTTTTTAAAAGAGCTTTATGGTATTTTGAACAAAAATTACAAAGATAATAATGAGAGTTTTTCTATGATATATTTCTCAGATCATGGACTTACTCACCGAGTTAAAAAGGGAGAATTGAGTTTAGCAATAAATTCATCTATAGCCGCAAAAGAGCATTTTGCAGTTCCACTAATAAGGTTATCAAGTGATGATGTTGGTCGTAAATTTGTAAAAAATAGAAGCTATGGCAACTACTTTGCCCAGAGTTTTGCAAAATGGACAGGCATAACTACATCTAACATAAAAATAACTAATGATATTTTTGAGCCAATAGAGCAAAAAGATATCATAGACATTGATAAAAATTTCATAAAAAGTAAAAAACCAGATAGCGCAAAGGTTATTGAGAATTTTAATTGATATATCAATAGATATTTAACTACTTTCTAAATTTAAAATATTTTTATTATATGTTTAAGTTTCTTTTCGATACCATAGGGGATTATTTTTTTAGGTTGGTTTTATGAGTTCAAAAGTTACTAAATTTAGTAGAGTTGGTTTTATCTTAGCAGTTGCAGGAAGTGCTGTTGGACTTGGCAATGCGTGGAAGTTTCCTACAATGGTTGGAGAAAATGGCGGAAGTGCCTTTATACTTCTCTATCTTATCCTGACTTTAGGCGTTGGCTTTGTCATATTTTTGGCTGAGTTAAGTATCGGTAGGCTTAGTAGAAAAGATCCAGTCAATGCCTACAAGGCACTCTCGCACGACAAAAGCCCTTGGAGATTTGTGGGATATAGTATGATAGGCGCTATTATGATAGTTAGCTTTTATAGCATTATTATAGGTTGGGCGCTTAAATATCTATTTTTAAGTTTTGGTTCACTTCCAACGGACATTAATAGTAGTAAAGAGCTTTTTGAAAATCTTATAACCAATGATCCGCTTAGTCAATTTATCTGCTTTAGTTTAATTTTTATAGCTGTTTTTTGGGTAGTTTCTAAAGGGGTGATTAGTGGCATTGAGAAGTTAAATGTTTGGATGATGCCAACACTTTTTATACTTTTGATACTTTTGCTTGGCTACTCTGTTAGTATGAGTGGCTTTTGGAAAGCTGCAGAATTTCTTTTTGTTCCTGACTTTTCAAAGGTTGGAGTAAGTGCATTTTTGCAAGCTTTAGGCTTATCGTTTTTTAGCCTATCTATTGGAGTTGGTTCAGTTATCACCTATTCAGCTTCGCTAAACGAAAAGACCAACTTTGTAAATAGCACGCTTATTATCATACTTATAAATTGTCTTATCGGACTTATGATGGGGCTTATAGTCTTTACCTTTATTTTTGAGTTTAACGCTAGTGTTAGTCAAGGTCCTGGACTTATCTTTATCTCTTTGGCAACTCTTTTTGCCAATCTTGGGATTTTAGGTAAAGTTTTGGCGATATTTTTCTTTGTAGCACTCATATTTGCTGGTCTTACAAGCGCTGTTTCTATGGTAGAGCCATTTACCTTCTATCTTATAAATTCCTTTAATTGCTCTAGAAAAAAGGCACTCATCTTAATAGGCAGCATAGTCTATGCGCTTGGAAGTTTGTGCATACTCTCATACTATGTTGTTACTAGTAGCTATTTTACCTTTTTTGACAAGAGCTTTTTTGATATTTTAGACTATGTTGCTTCCAACTGGATGATGCCACTTGGCGGATTTTTTGCAGCTATATTTGTAGGTTTTTATATGGATAAAAGACAAATTTATAAGCTATTTTCGTCATATATGAGTAAAACTACCTTTGATATTTGGTATTTTTTCGTTCGTTTTATCTCTCCTGTTGCGGTTGTTGTAATAATGCTTTATGAGTTGATTTTTAAAGATTTGATAGGTGGTTAAGATGAATGAGAAATTTAGCAAAATTGGTTTTATCTTAGCAGTTGCAGGAAGCGCTGTTGGACTTGGCAATGCCTGGAAGTTTCCAACTTTGGTCGGACAAAATGGCGGAAGTGCCTTTATACTTTTGT
This sequence comes from uncultured Campylobacter sp., assembly GCF_947255105.1. Lineage (GTDB taxonomy): Bacteria > Campylobacterota > Campylobacteria > Campylobacterales > Campylobacteraceae > Campylobacter_B. The sequence goes on along the minus strand of NZ_CAMYFP010000003.1, from coordinate 109,513 downwards.
ATCTTATCCTGACTTTGGGTGTTAGCTTTGTCATATTTTTGGCTGAGATTGCTATAGGGCGGCTTTCTGAAAGTGACGCGGTAAGTGCCTTTAGAAAACTTGCACCAAAACATAAAGAAAAGTGGAAATTTGCAGGATATTTTATGATAACTGCGCTCCTTATCTACTCATTTTATAGCGTAGTTATGGGCTGGATTTTAAAATACACCATAACAAGCATTTACTACCTACCAAAAACAATAGAGGAGAGCGCAGATAAATTTGGCACTCTTTTAAGTTCAAGTCTTTTAGTTAGCGTAGTTTGCTTTACTATCTGTTCGGTAGTTTGCTTCTATATACTTTCAAAAGGTGTAAAAAGCGGCATTGAGCGGCTTAATGTTTGGATGATGCCAGCGCTTTTTATACTTTTGATTTTGATGGTTTTATATTCAGTAAGTGCTGAAGGTTTTGTAAAGAGTCTCAAATTTCTACTTATTCCTGACTTTGGTGCGTTAAATAAAGATAGTGTTTTAAAGGCTTTGGGACTTGCATTTTTTACACTCTCTTTGGGTGTTACAACTATCATAACCTACGCTGCAAGCCTACCAGCAAAAACAAACATCTTAACTTCAAGTCTAAGCATTGTTTTTATAAATATCTTAATTGGCATAATGATGGGGCTTATAGTCTTTACCTTTATTTTTACTTTTAATGCCAATCCAAATCAAGAGGGTCCAGGACTCATCTTTATCTCGCTTACTATGCTTTTTTCAAAACTTGGCATAGCGGGTCATATCTTGGCAGTTGGCTTTTTTGTAGCACTTCTTTTTGCTGCAATTACTTCTGCTGTTTCGATGATTGAGCCAACTATTTTTTATCTTATAAACAATCATGGTTTTACACGAATAAAGGCGATAATTTGTATATTTACTATCACTTATATTTTGGGACTTTGTTGTATATTTGGCTACTACATACCAACATCTGGGAGTTTTTCACTCTTTGGAAAGAGCTTTTTTGACTGCCTAGACTATCTTACCTCAAACATCTTAATGCCAGTAAGCGGAATTGTAACAGCTATTTTCGTAGGATTTATCCTTAAAAAGCGCTCTTTGCTTATACTTCTTGGAAGATATATGGGTAGGGCTATCTTTGAGCTTTGGTATTTTTTATTAAGATTTGTAGCGCCTATTGCAGTTCTTATCATAATGTTAGAACAGCTTGGTATTTTAAAATTTTTAGGACTTAGCAAGTGAGTGATAAATTTAGTAAAATCGGCTTTGTATTGGCAGTTGCGGGTGGTGCTGTTGGGCTTGGCAATGCATGGAAGTTTCCAACTTTGGTTGGACAAAATGGTGGCTTTGCCTTTGTGCTTTTGTATCTTTTACTAACTTTAACGATTGGTTTTAGCATATTTTTGGCTGAGATTGCCATGGGGCGAATTAGTAGAAAAGATCCCGTTGGCGCCTATAAAACTCTAGCACCTAAAAATGGCGATAGGTGGCAATATGCTGGCTTTTTTATGATAAGCGGTATTTTTGTTTTGTCCTTTTATCTAGTTATTCTTGGCTGGGTTATAAAGTATATTTTTGTTGGATTTTTTGAACTTCCAAATAGCATAGAAGCAGCCGATCTACTCTTTGGAAACTTCATCACAAATAGCCTTGGTGAAAATCTATTTTTTTACTTAATAGCACTATTTTCTACTTTGGCAGTTGTTTCAAAAGGTATAAAAAGCGGCATTGAGCGACTAAATATCATAATGATGCCAACACTTTTTATCTTGCTTTTGTTAATGCTTTGCTACTCTCTTACGATGAGTGGCTCAAGTGAGGCTTTTAAATTTCTCTTTAAGCCCGACTTTTCAAAGATAAATTTAGATAGCGTTTTAACAGCACTTGGACTTGCATTTTTTACGCTTTGCGTTGGAATAGGGTGCATTTTGACATATGCAGCCTCGCTTGATGACAATACCAATCTCATAAAAAGCTCCATCAACATCATTCTTATAAATATTCTAATTGGTCTTATGATGGGTATGATAGTCTTTACCTTTATTTTTGAGTTTGGTGGCGATCCAACACAGCAAGGCGTGGGACTTGTTATGGTCTCTCTTAGCGCTCTTTTTTCAAAACTTGGTATAGTTGGCAATATCTTAGCGGTTTTGTTTTTTGTATCGCTCTTTTTTGCAGGTATTACTAGCGCTGTTTCGATGATTGAACCATTTATCTTCTATCTAGTCAATAAATACAACATAAAAAGATATAAAGCACTCTTTTTTACAGGAATTTTTATCTTTTTGCTTAGTCTTTCTTGCATACTCTCTATGCATGTTAGATATCAGGAGAGCTTCACCTTTTTTGGCAAGAGCTTTTTTGATATATTGGACTTTTTAACTTCAAATATCATGTTGCCACTTGGTGCAATTACAACCGCTTTGTTTGTGGGATTTGTGATGAAAAGGGAGCAAATTTACAATCTTCTTAATAAAGATATGGGTAGAGTTGGCTTTGCTATTTGGTATTTTTTCTTAAGATATATAGCGCCACTTGGGGTTGTTGTGATAGTTGTAAATGAGTTTATAGGTTAAATTTAAGAATTAAAGTTGCAATAAAATTTTTTTGCTAAAATAATGATTTTTAAGACCATATATGGGGGAGAGTATGAATTTTGTTGATATTGGAAATGGTATTTTTGAGTTTAAATTTGCCTTTTTCAAAGTTATTAAGGAGTTGCAAGAGGGAGTCTTTGCATATCATATTGTGCTTGATTTTTACTCAACTTTTGCAGCCATTTTGCTAGTTTTGCTTATAGGTAGCTTTCTTACCAAAAAGATAAAGTTTCTAAACACATATGATATTCCTGAGCCAGTTACGGGCGGACTTGTTGCGGCGATTGTATTTTTTATATTGAAATTTTCTTTTAATATCTCTGTTGGCTTTGAAGATAGTATAAAAGATCCTTTGATGCTTATGTTTTTTACCTCAGTTGGACTTGGCGCCGACATTGCAAGCCTTAAAAAGGGCGGCAGGCTTTTAGTTTTGTTTGGTATAGCTGTCTGCCTCTTTTTGATTGTGCAAAATATCGCAGGAATCGCTGTTATGTCTCTGCTTGGAGAAAATCCTCTAATTGGCTTACTCGCTGGCTCAATTACGCTAAGTGGCGGTCATGGAACGGGCGCTGCTTGGAGTGCAGTTTTTGAGGCAGCTCCTTATAGTTTTGAGGCAGCAAAAGAGATAGCGATGGCTAGCGCAACTTATGGACTTATAGCTGGCGGTCTGATAGGCGGTCCGATGGCAAATCATCTTATCAGCAAATTTAAACTAAAGCCAACTGAGCCTATAGATGTTGCAAATATTAGCGATGAGATTTTCGAAGAGCCAAAAAAACAGCGCCTAATAACTGCGCAATCATTTATAAAAAGCCTTGGACTTTTTGCAGTTGCTATGTTTTTTGGAACAACTATCTCCGTGCTTACAAAGGGAAGCGCTATAACTTTACCAACCTTTGTTTGGTGCCTTTTTGCTGGAATTATTATAAGAAATGTTCTTTCTTACTCAAGTCTTCACAATATCTTTGATAGAGAGATTGGAGTTATTGGAAATGTCTCATTGTCACTCTTTTTAGCGATGGCAATAATGACTTTAAATTTGGTTCAGCTTACAAAATTAGCAGTTCCACTTATCACTCTTCTTGTGGTTCAGACTCTACTAATCATAGTCTATGTGAGATATGTTACATTTGGAATTTGTGGAAGAGACTACAACGCAGCTTGCATGGTTGCAGGACATTGTGGTTTTGGAATGGGCGCTACACCAACAGCTGTTGCTAACTTACAAGTTGTAACTAATCACTTTGGACCATCAAAAATCTCATTTATAATAGTTCCTGTAATGGGTGGCTTTTTTATAGATATTGCAAATGCCATAGTGCTTGGGCTCTTTTTGAAGTTGCCATTTTTTGGCTAATTACAAAGACTAAGAGTTAGCCTCTCTTAGTCTTAAAATCTCTTTTGCAATACTCTCTTTATCGCCACTAAATTTATCCTTAAATTTAGAGCGATTGAAGGTAGTTTGACGTTTTGCAAGTTGGGCGGTGTGAGTTGAGATAAGTTCTACAAGTTCATCTTCGTCTTTTATCTTGCCATCAAAAAAATCTCCACACTCTTTAAGACCTATCGATTGAAGGGCTTTATGCTCTCTTCCATACTCATCAAAAAGCATCTTTGCCTCACCTAAAAGCCCAAGCCCAATCATCTCTTTTGTTCTTTGTTTGATCTTATCTCGAAGCTCTGCTCTATCCATCTTGATTTCGTAGATTGGAATTTTTTCGATAGTTGGTTTTTGTGTCTGCTCTTTTAAAAATTGAGTTGGGATCTGTTTAGTTGCTGTGTAGATATCTAACCATCTATTTAGTCTATAGCTGTCATTTTTACTAAATTTGGCGCTAAAGAGCGGATCTATCTTTAGTATAAGTTCCCAAATTTCATCATTGCTAAGAGTTAAATTTGAGGGCTTGACATAGGGCACAAGTCCTTTTAGCATGCTGTTTAGATAGAAGCTACTGCCACCTGTGATGATGAGTGGAATTTTTCTTTTTTGGGCATAATTTTTGGCTATTTTATACTCATCTATAAATTTAACTACATTAAACTTGGCATCAGGATAGACCAAATTTATACCAAAATGCCTTACACTCTCTAACTCTTTTTGGGTCGGTTTTGCACTTGCGATATCTATCTTTTTGTAGCAAGCAAGTGAGTCAAGGCTTAAAATAACTCCATTTATAACTTTTGCAAGCTCAATTGCAAGGGCGCTTTTGCCACTTGCTGTCGCTCCTATTAATGCACATTCAAAAAACATTTGCAACCTTTTTTATTTTGCTAAATTTCAAACTCTAAATTTATCCAAAGTTTTCAAACGTCAAATTTAAGATAATTTTTTATAAATTTAGCAAATCGTATTATAATAAATTTACCAATTAAAACAGAAGGAGAGACTATGTTTAGTGCAAGAAATCAACTAAAAGTCAAAATCAAAAATATAACCAGCGGTATCGCAAATTCTGTTGTAACTGCTAGTTTGAAAGATCAAGTTTTAAAAGCAACGATAACTTTAGAGTCTGAAAAAAGACTTGGCTTAAAAGAGGGCGATGAAGTTTTATTTATGTTTAAGGCATTTGATGTGCTTATTGCAACAAAAGATGACCTAAATACAAGTGCTTCCAATGATCTTGCAGGCGTTGTTTTGGATGTAAGCGATGGAGTTGTAAGCTCTGAAGTTGTTATTGAGGTGACAAATGGTGTTACAATTGTTGCCGTTATCACCAAAGAGTCAAGCAAAAATTTAGGACTAAAAAAGGGCAGCAAAGTTAGAGCCTTGATAAAGGCTACCAACATAATTGTTGCCAAAAAATAGAGCTATTTAGGCGCTAAATTTCGCGCCTAAACTAAAACTCATCTTTTGTATTACTTCCGCTACTTCTATCCCAGCTAAGTTTTGTTCCGCCAAGTAGATGAAAGTGTAGGTGCATGACCTCTTGACCAGCATTTTCACCACAATTTGTGATAAGCCTATAGCCAGTTTTATCAACGCCCATAGTTTTGGCAACTTTGTGGATAAACTCAGTCATTGCTGACATTATTGATGGATCTACCTCCTGAAAGTTTTTATAGCACTTTTTAGGAATGATTAAGATGTGAATTGGTGCCTTTGGGTTGATATCATGAAATGCCAAAAAATCATCATTTTCCAAAACTTTATTGCAAGGAATTTCTCCTGCTACAATTTTTTCAAATATTGTCATTTTTGCTCCTTATGCTCCTTAAATTTATGGTTGATTATATCAAAATATAAGAGAAATCAGGTTAGATTGCTTTTTTGATAATTTACCTATTTTTTATAAAAAATTGATTAGAATGTCTGCTTAACTTCAAATAACTAAGGATAAATAGGTGCAAAATTTAAAAGCCAAAATAGAAGATGTCAAAAACCTTGATGAACTTGATAGACTTAGAGTTGAATATCTTGGTAAAAAGGGCATTTTAACAGAGCAATTTAGCAAACTAAAAGAGCTAGACGCAACTAAGAAAAAAGAGATGGCAAAGAGCCTAAATGAGCAAAGAGATAGCCTAAATGCTTTTATAGCCAAGAAAAAAATCGAGCTAGAGACAAAAGAGATTTTACAAAAAGAAGAGGAGCAAGCTATCGATGTAACGCTTTTTAATGAGCAAAAAAGTATCGGCGCACTCCACCCAATAACGGCAACTATGGACAAAATCATAGAGTATTTTTTGGCGCAAAACTTCTCACTTGAGAGCGGACCTTTGATAGAAGAGGATTTTTACAACTTTGAGGCGCTAAATTTACCAAAATACCACCCAGCAAGAGATATGCAAGATACATTTTATCTAAGCAACAAAAATCTCCTTAGAACTCACACAAGTCCAGTGCAGATTAGAACTATGCTAAAACAAAAGCCGCCAATTCGCATGATAGCGCCAGGTGCTGTTTTTAGAAGAGATCTAGACCTTACTCACACGCCTATGTTTCATCAGATTGAGGGGCTTGTAGTAGAAAAGGGCAATAAAGTTAGCTTTTCAAATTTAAAATACCTTTTAGAAGACTTCTTAAGATATATGTTTGGCGATGTAAAGGTTAGATTTAGACCTAGCTTTTTCCCATTTACTGAGCCATCTGCCGAGGTGGATATAAGTTGTATTTTTTGTAAAGGAGAGGGCTGTAGAGTCTGCTCAAATACAGGTTGGCTAGAGGTTCTTGGAAGTGGCGTTGTAGATCCAAATGTCTTTACTCATGTTGGTTATGAAAATGTAAGTGGATATGCGTTTGGGCTTGGTATAGAGCGATTTGCTATGCTACTTCATCAGATTCCAGACTTAAGAAGTATGTTTGAAGGAGATATGAGACTATTGGAGCAGTTTAAATGATAATAACAAGAAATTGGTTGCAAGAGTGGGTAGATATAAGAGAAATTTCAAGTCAAAAGCTACAAGAGACCCTAAACTCAATAGGGCTTGAAGTTGGCGGTTATAGAGAGATTGCTATACCTTCAAAGGTAGTTATTGGTTTTGTAAAAAGCAAAGCAAAGCATGAAAACTCAGATCATCTAAGTGTCTGTGAAGTTGATGTTGCAGATGAGACATTGCAGATAGTTTGCGGTGCAAAAAATGTAGCTGTTGGTCAATATGTCGCTGTTGCTTTGATTGGGGCGGTTTTGCCGGGTGATTTTAAGATAAAAAAGTCAAAGCTAAGAGGAGTTGAGAGTTTTGGAATGATCTGTTCTTCAACAGAGCTTGGACTGCCAAAGATAAATGATGGTATTATGGTGCTTGATAGTAGCATTGGAGAGCTTACTTTGGGCGAGGAGCTTTGCAAAAATCCATGGCTAAATGATGAAATTTTTGAGATAGACTTAACTCCAAATAGAGGAGATTGCCTAAGTGTCTATGGAATCGCTAGAGATCTTTGTGCAGCGCTTGATATAAGTCTAAAAGAGGTTAATTATGATGAGAAAGAAAACCTTTTGGGTATTGGAAGAATTATCTCTATCAACTCATCCAAGCTACAAGATTGCTCATTTCAATATAGAGCCTTTGATGTTAATTCAAATGTCTCAAAGCTAGATCTTCTAAAGCAGCTAAGATTGGCGGCAGCTGGTATTTATAGTGCTAAAAAGATAGATGATATTCTCTCATATGCGACCTATTCGACAGGCGTTCTTCTAAGAGCTTATGATCTAAATAAAATTTGCACTGATTGCGATAAGATAACATTTACAATCAAGCAAGAAAAATGCGGCGCTTATGGCGTTTATGCCAACGACAAACTTCTTTCTATCGCTGGAATTTCACAGGTAGATGAATTTAGAGCGGATAATGAGAGCAAAACTATCATTATAGAGGCAAACTACACAGCGCCAACAGCTATTCAAGAGGCAGTTGGACAAAACAAAGAGCTAAAGGGTGATGAACATCTTTATCGCTCAACTAGAGGTTCTGAGCCAAATTTAACGATAGGTGGTGACTTTCTCTTCTCATTTTTAGCAAAGATGAGTGGCATAAATTTATATGGCGGCTTTCAACAAATTTGTCCGCACAAAGAGCGCTTTATTGTTAGCTTTTCTATCGATGAGATAAGTAGTATGATTGGAAAAGAGCTCGATAAAAATAGCGTTGTAAAGATACTTAAAAGACTATGCTTTGATGTCAATGTTTCACAAGAGCTTATCAATGTTGGAGTACCATTTTTTAGGCATGATATCAAGAATTCTCACGATATTTGCGAAGAGATAGTAAGGATAATTGGGATTGAAAATATCGAGTCAAGGCCACTTCTTTTTAGTGAGAAAAACAGACTAAACAAAAGTTACGAACTCTACACAAATCAAAAAAATATAAGATACAAAGCTGCAAATAATGGCTTTATTGAGTGCATTCACTACGCTTTTGATAGTAAAGAAGAGCTTAGTAAACTTGGCTTTAAGCCTTGCCAAAAAGAGATATTAAACCCGATAAACAACGAGCTAGACACACTTAGACCAACGCTTATCAACCATCTTTTAAAATCTAGCCTTAGAAATATCAAAAACTCTAAAAAAAGTATAAAGCTCTTTGAAATAGGAACTATTTTTGATGAGATAGCAAGAGAGAGCGTTGCTCTTGGATTTGTAGCAAGTGGCTATGTAGAGGAGTCAAGTCTGTTAAATGGACCAAAACCTAAAATGGTTGATTTTATCTATTTTGCCAACCTTATCCAAAATATCATAGGCGACTTTAGGATAGAGCTACCAAAAGAAAAGCTTCCATTTTTAAGTCAATATGAGCAGGCAAACATCGTCCAAGATGGCGAAGTTGTCGGCTATATAGGCAGAGTAAGTCTTGCTTTGGAAAATGAGTTAGAGCTTTATAAGAGCTATCTATGTCAAGTTGATTTTGCAAAGCTTAAATTTCAAAAGATAGTTGCCAAAAAATACTCCAAAATGCCTACAATAACAAGAGACATCAGCCTTATAGTCCCAAAAGAGTTAAGATATGAAAAGATAAAAGAGATTATAGATGGGCTAGATATCCTAAATTTGAAGGAGTTTTATCCAACAGATATCTATAGTGATGAGAGTTTGAAAGATAAATTTAGCCTCACAATAAAACTCACCTTTCAAGATGATGAAAAGACCTTAAAAGATGAAGATGTCACTATCTTTGTAGATAAAATTATCTCTTCCTTAAATGACAAATTGGGTCTAAATTTAAGATGAAAATTTTTACGCAAACAGAGCCGATATTAGCAACTCTTGAAGAGATAGCAGCTGATAAATCACTCTCTCATAGAGCAGCTATATTTTCTCTGCTTAGCAACAAGCCGTCAAAGATAGAGAACTATCTTTTGGCAAATGACACTTTACACACTTTAGATATCGTAGAAAAACTTGGCGCAAAAGTCCATAAAAATGGCTCATCTATCACTATAGAGCCGCCAATTACCATAAAAGAGCCAAATGAAGTTTTGGAGTGTGGTAACTCAGGAACAACTATGAGACTTTTTTTGGGCTTTTTAGCAGCGACAGATGGATTTTTTGTCTTAAGTGGCGATAGATACCTAAATAAAAGACCTATGAGAAGAGTTTTGGACCCACTAGGGGCTGTTGGAGCCAAGTTTGATGGAGTAAAAAATGGCGAGTATGCACCAATTGCCATAAGAGGTAAAAAGCTTGACTATTTTAAATTTGAGAGCAAGATACCATCAGCACAGGTTAAGTCAGCCATGATACTTGCAGGGCTAAAAAGCAGTGGTTGCTCTTACAAAGAGCCAGAGCTTAGTAGAGATCATAGCGAAAAGATGTTAAAAGGAATGGGCGCAGATATAAAAACAGATGGCTTAGTAAGCTATGTTAAGCCGCTAAATTCGCCCCTATCTCCACTTTCTATAAAAATCCCATCAGATCCAAGTTCGGCATTTTATTTTGCTGTAGCTGCGGCTATAACTCCAGGCTCTAAAGTTGTTTTAAAAGATCTACTTTTAAATAAAACTAGAGTAAAAGCCTATGAAATTTTGGCACAAATGGGAGCAAAGATAGAGTTTATAAAAAAAGAGAGTTTGTATGAGGAGATTGGTGATATTGTAGTTGAGTATGCACCACTAAAAGCAGTCGATATAAAAGAGAATATCTCATGGCTCATAGATGAAGCACCGGCCCTTGCAATGGCATTTGTCTGCGCTAGTGGAAAGAGTAGTCTAAGAAATGCAAAAGAGCTTAGAGTTAAAGAGTGCGACCGCATTAAAGTTGTCGTTGAGGGGCTTAGAGCTTGCAAGATAGAGGTAGAGGAGTTTGATGATGGCTTTGCAATAAAGGGCGGCAATCCACAACCTGCCATAATAGACTCCAATGGCGATCACCGCATAGCTATGAGTTTTGCCATTTTGGGATTAAGGTGCGGTATGATTATTGAAGACGCGGCTTGCATAGATAGCTCATTTCCGAAATTTAAAACACTCTTAAAAAGTGTTGGAGTTAGTGTTGAAGATTGAGCTTGCACAAAATTATGGCTTTTGCTTTGGTGTAAAAAGAGCAATTAGAATAGCGCAAAATACAAAAAACGCAGCAACTATAGGCGAGCTTATACACAACAACGAAGAGATAAAAAGACTTAAAGAGCGATATGGAGTAAAAACTCTAAACAGCATTGACGAGCTAAAAGATGAAAAAAGAGTTATCATAAGAACTCACGGCATTGCAAAAAGTGACTATGAGAGGCTCAAATTTGAGGGCAAAGAGATATTTGACGCTACATGCCCTTTTGTGACCAAACCACAGCAAATTGTAGAAGAGATGAGCAGTGAGGGCTATGATGTAGTTATCTTTGGCGATGAAGATCATCCAGAAGTTAAAGGTGTAAAGTCATATGCCAAAGGAAAAGTTTATGTTACTACAGATCCAGCTACGCTTGATGGAGTTAAATTTGGCAAAGTGGCACTCATCTCTCAAACTACCAAAAAAATCGAAAACTTTGAAGTTTTGGTGGGATATCTTTTAAGAAGAGCAAAAGAGGTGAGAGTTTTTAATACCATTTGCAACGCAACCTCTCAAAATCAAAAGGCGATTACAGAGCTCTCTCAAAGAGCCGATGTTATGATAGTAGTTGGTGGCAAAAACTCATCAAACACAAAGCAACTTTTTCTCATCTCAAAGCAGTTTTGCAAAGATAGCTACCATATAGAAAATGAGTTAGAGCTTAAAAAAGAGTGGTTTATAGGCAAAAATCTTTGTGGTATCTCAGCTGGTGCTAGCACGCCTGATTGGATTATCCAAAAGGTAATTAAACAGATCGAGAGTTTTGTCTAAATTTCAACTATATTTATAAATTTACCAAAACAATATCCGCAAAAAAGCCAAATATATTTATTAAATTTAAAGCAAAGTTATCATAAAATCAATTCCTACTATTTTATTTATAGATAGAAATCATAGACAAAAGGAAAAAAATGGCTGAGGTGAACACAGGAGTTCAAAGTGAAGCAAAAGAGCATCTCAATGAAGAGATGGATTTTGCAACAATGTTGGAAGAGTCTTTCAAGAAAAAAGAGGAAGAAGTTGTGATTGATGGCACTATCGTTGCTATCAAAGGTGATGAGGTTTTTGTTGATGTAGATAGAAAGTCCGAAGGGCTTCTACGCGCAGAAGAGATAAAAGATGACAACGGCGCTCTTTTATACAATGTAGGCGACGCTATAAAGGTAGTTATCGTAAGTAGCTACAACGGTAAACCGATAGTTTCATACAAAAAAGCATTAAAAAAGATAAAAGTTGCAGAGTTTATCGACTCTTATGATGAAGAGGCTGAAAATATCTTTGATGCAAAGATTGTTTCTAGAAACAAAGGTGGCTATATCTGCGTTACAAAAGATGGGCTAGAGTTTTTTATGCCTCGCTCGCAAAGCGCTTTAAAGGATTCAAACTCACTTATTGGCAAACAATACAAAGTAAAAGTAATCAAAGTAAATAAAGAAGATCAAAGCATAGTTGCTTCTAGAAAAAAGCTAGTTGATGAAGAGAGAAAAGCCAAGAAAGAGATAGTTTCCAAAATCCTAGAAAGCGATGAGATTATTGAGGGAACTATCAAAAAAATCACAACTTATGGAATGTTTGTAGATGTTGGTGGAGTCGATGGTTTGGTTCACTATAGTGAGATAAGTTACAAAGGACCTGTCAATCCTCAAACGCTTTACAAAGAGGGCGATAAAACTCAAGTAAAAGTTATAAATTATGATAGTGAAAAAAGACATCTTTCACTCTCTATAAAGGCAGCTACTCCAGATCCTTGGAGAGAGATCAAAGAAAACGAGCTAGGTGTTGGCGATATCATCAACGTAACAGTTAGCAACATAGAGCCATATGGTGCTTTTGTTGATCTTGGCAATGATATAGAGGGATTTTTACATATAAGCGAGATCTCTTGGGATAAAAACATTAAAAATCCAAAAGATTTCATAGAAGAGGGTCAAAATTTAGATGTTGAGATTATTGAGATAGATAGCGAAAAAAGACGCTTAAGAGTAAGTCTTAAAAACCTTCTACCAAAACCTTTTGTCGAATTTAAGTCAAAACATAAAGTTGGCGATGTTGTAAAAGGAGAGGTGACTACCATCACAAATTTTGGAGCATTTGTAAAAATAGACTCAGTAGAGGGACTTTTACACAACGAAGATGTCTCATGGGATAGAGCAGTAAGATGCAAAGAGCTCTTTAAAGTTGGCGATGAGATAGAGGTAAAGATTATTAAGATTGATGATGAGAGTGAAAAAATTTCTCTTAGCAAAAAAGAGCTAGAGGATAGCCCTGTTGTAGAGTATGCCAAAAAGCACAATATTGGTGATGCAGTTAAGGGCAAGATAAGAGATATCAAAGAGTTTGGAATTTTTGTTGAACTTGGCGAAAATGTTGACGCACTCATCAGAAAAGAGGATATTCCAGGTACTGAATTTGACAATCTAAAAGTTGGCGATGAGATAGAGGCGGCAATTGATTTTATAGATGAGAGAAGAAATAGAATCAGACTTAGCCTTAGACGCCTTGAAAGACAGAAAGAAAGAGCAGTCCTAAACGAGATAAACGATAGTGACGAGAAGGTAACTTTAGGCGATCTTATAAAAGAGCAGTTACAAAATAACTAAATTTGCCATTTAGGCTTATAATTTAAGGGAGTTAAGAGATGGGTACTATTATAGTTTGCGATGCGATACATCCAATTGGATTTGAACTACTAAAAAAAGAGAGAGATATTGAAATTATTGATGCTACAGAGCTTAGCAAAGATGAGCTTTTAAAACTTTTGCCAAAAGCCGATGTAGCAATCACTAGAAGCCCAACAGCTGTAAATGATAAATTCTTAAACTCAGGTGTAAATTTAAAAGCAATTGTTAGAGCTGGTGTTGGTGTGGATAATGTGGATATTGAGTCTTGCTCAAAACGAGGAATAATCATTATGAATGTCCCAACAGCAAACACAATAGCTGCTGTTGAGATGACTATGGCTCATCTTATTAACTCCGCAAGAAGCTATGTCAACTCTTGCAACGACCTAAAGATAAATAGAATTTGGAAGCGAGAGAAGTGGTATGGCAATGAGCTTTTTGGCAAAAAACTTGGAGTTATAGGCTTTGGTAATATTGGCTCAAGAGTTGCTACAAGAGCTTTGGCTTTTGGTATGGATGTAGTTGCTTATGACCCATATATCTCACCATCTAAGGCAACAAGCGTTGGCGTTAAGTATTGTGAAGATTTTGGCGAGATATTGAGTAGCGATTTTATCACTATCCATACACCAAAGACAAAAGAAACGATAGATATGATCTCTTTTGATGAGATGAAAAAACTAAAAGATGGTGTTAGGTTGATAAACTGTGCAAGAGGTGGACTTTTTAATGAAGATGCTCTAGTTGAAGGGCTTAAAAGTGGCAAAATCGCCTATCTTGGTATAGATGTTTTTGACAAAGAGCCAGCCACTGACCATCCATTTTTGGACTTTGAAAATGTTTCAGCCACTCCTCATCTTGGTGCAAATACCAAAGAGTCACAAAAAAATATTGCAACTCAAGCAGTTGAGCAAGCAATTAGTGCTTTAAGAGGCATTTGTTATCCAAACGCACTAAATTTGCCTATAAAAGAAGAAGATATTCCAAAAGATATAGAGCCATATATCGAGCTTATTTCAAAGATGTCCTACCTTGGAGCGCAGATAAATAAAGCACCTATCAAAAGTATTGAGTTGCAAGCTTCAGGCGAGGTTGCAAACTATCTTGACTCTATGATAACTTTTGCTTTGGTGAGCGCACTTAGGGATACTTTGGGAGATAATATAAATTATGTAAATGCCAAATTTATAGCAGAAGAGAAGAAAATCGCGCTTAAAACATCAGTTATAACTCAGTCAAGCTACAAAAACAGAGTTACAGTAAAAATCGTAACCGATAAAGATATCTCATCAGTTAGTGGCACAGTCTTTGCCGAAAATGAGGGTCGCATTATAAATATCAACGGCTTTAAAACTGACTTTAAGCCAAAAGGCAAGATGATTGTCTTTAAAAACGAAGATATTCCGGGAGTTATTAGAGATATCAGCACAATTTTAGCTAAAGAGCAGATAAATATCGCAGACTTTAGACTTGGTAGAAGTAATAGTGGCGATGGCGCTTTGGCTGTAATTCTTGTAGATGAAGATATTACAAAAGAGACTCTTGCAGCACTTAACAAGATCCCAGCTTGCATTTGGGCAAAATACGCAGTTTTATAAACTTTAGTGGCTTTTTATAGCCACTAAACTTACAAATTTAAGCAGTGAAATTTAAGAATTTTTTATAATTTATCAATATATTTTCGGAGTTAAATTTAGTTAAAAGTTGCCATTAGATGGCAACTTTTTTAGCATGAATAGCAAGTTTTGAACTCAAACGCTGTTGGTCTAGCTTCATATGGCCATACTTGAGTTTCAAATTTAAAGTGTTGATATGTCTGGATAAAGAGATCACTCATTACAGGTTTTAGATAGTCACAATCCCTTATAAGCGACTCCAAAGCCCCTCTTAAGGTGTGTGGAAGTTGCTCTATATCTCTTTTTCTTATCTCATCAAGAGTTAGTTCAAATAAGTTTTCATCCATTGGACCAACAGGCTCATATTTGTGTTTTATGCCATCAAGTCCTGCAAGTAGCAGTGAAGAAAAGGCTAAATATGGGCAAGCTGTAGCATCTGGAAATCTTATCTCAGCTCTAACGCTATTTTTGCCACTTCCATATGGAATTCTAATAGAAGCTGAGCGGTTTTGGCAAGAGTATGTCAAGATATTTGGCGCCTCAAATCCAGGTATCAATCTTTTATAAGAGTTGGTGCTTGGGTTGGTAAATGCAGCAAGACTTCTTGCATGTTTTAAAATACCGCCGATATACCATCTTGCAACATCGCTTAAATTGCCATAAGCTCCCTTTTTATAGAAAAGATTTAGTCCATCTTTCCATATGGATTGGTGCACGTGCATACCGCTACCATTGTCCCCATAAAGCGGTTTTGGCATAAATGTAGCTGTTTTGCCATTGAGATGAGCTACCATTTTTACCACATACTTATACTTTTGAACATTATCGGCTGCTTCAACCAAAGTGCCATATTTTACGCCAATTTCGCCTTGTGCTTGACCTGCCTCATGGTGAGCTAGATAGGTTTCAAGCCCAATTTGCTCCATTACTTGCAACATCTCAGCTCTTAGATCAACCATACTATCTACAGGTTGAACTGGAAAATATCCACCTTTTGCAGTTGGGTGGTGACCTGTATTGTAACTATCTTTAAATTTCTTACCACTATTCCACGAACCCTCTTCACTGTCTATCTTATACATTCCAACATTTGATGAATCCACGATTCTAACATCGTCAAAGATAAAAAACTCATTTTCAGGTCCAAAGTAGCATGTGTCGCCTATGCCACTTTCTCTTAAAAAGGCCTCTGTTTTTTTTGCAATACTTCTTGGACATTTTTCATAAAGCTCATTTTTATAGACATCATAAACATCGCAAATCACCACTGCTGTGACATCGGCTGTAAATGGATCTAAAAAGAGAGTTTCAACATCGGGCTTTAAAAGCATATCGGATTGGTTGATTGGCTGCCATGCTGCAATAGAGCTGCCATCAAATGGTATTCCATTTTCCATTAGCTCTCTTTGAAGTCTGTGATAGTTATATGCTATGTGGTGCCAAGTACCTTTCATATCGGTGAAGCGAAAATCAACAAAAGCGACCTCATTTTCATCACAAAATTTAAAAAATTCATCTAAGTTTTTAACAAATTTTCCCATGATATCTCCTATTTAAATTTCAGAAGCTTTATTTTAACATAAACAACGGTATTTTTTATTTAATTTTATATTTTTAAAAAATCTATTTTTTATTTAGCTAAGTTAGATAAATTTTGCTTTAAATACAATTTTAACTAAATAGAATATAATATGACTTTATCAAAAAGGAGAGAGTTGAAAAAGATAGAGCTATTAAGCCCAGCGGGCAATCTTACAAAGCTTCAAATAGCCATAAATTATGGCGCCGACGCAATTTATGCAAGTGTTGGAAACTTTAGCCTACGCCAAAGAAGTGCAAAGGACTTTACAAAAGAGAGCTTTGCAAAGGGCGTTGAGATAGCCAAAGAGCACGGCAAGAAATTTTATGCAGCAGTAAATAGCTTTGCCTTTAACTCCCAACTTGAGAAGATAAAAGAGCATATGAATTTTTTAAATGAGCTAAAAGTTGATGGGGTCATCGTCTCAACACCAGCCACAATCGCTCTTGCAAAGGAGCTTTTGCCGCACTCCCAGATTCATCTTTCGACTCAAGCAAATGTTATGAACTATCTAGATGCTAAGTTTTACTATGAACTTGGAGTTAGTAGGATAGTTGCAGCAAGAGAGATGAGCTTAAAAGATGCAATTTTTATAAAGGAGATGTTGCCAAATTTGGAGCTTGAGATGTTTTGTCATGGTTCAATGTGCTTTGCATATAGTGGTCGCTGTCTTATAAGCGCCGTTCAAAGTGGAAGATTTTCCAACAGAGGAAGTTGTGCAAATGACTGTAGATTTAACTATGAGTTATATGCCAAAGATCCAGAAAATGGCGCTTTGTTTAGGTTAGAAGAAAACAGTGGCGATGGAACTATGATAATGAACTCAAAAGATCTAAATCTCATAAACCACATAGAAAAGCTTATCTCTAGCAATGCCATTGACTCATTGAAGATTGAGGGCAGGACAAAGAGTGAGTATTATGTTGCTTGTAGCACAAACGCTTATAGAATGGCAATGGATGAGTATAATACGCCTAAATTTGACCTTTCTAAATATAACTATGAACTAAATAGCCTAAGCAACAGAGGCTTTATGGATGGATATGTTGTAAAAAGACCTTATGAGCGATTAGATAGTCAAAATTTAGACTCAAGCCAAGAAGATGGAACTCATCAAGTTGTTGCAATGAGTGACGAAGAGGGCTACATAAGTGTAAAGTCAAAGATAATTTTGCAAAAACCATACGAAATTTTGTCTGCTAACAAGCAGTTAGAGTGCTGCGATAACGATATAGGCAGAATCTATCAAGAAAATGGCAGATATATGTTGATTTTTAAAAGACTAATAACAAAAAACCAAAAAGAGCTAAGTGAGGTTCATAGCGGAAATTTAAATCCAATAAAACTTCCAATAAAGCTTGCTAAATTTAGCTTTTTAAGAGAGAAAATAAAGGAGAATTTATGAAGTTTGTAAGCATTATAATGGGTAGCAAAAGCGACCTTGAGGTTATGAGAGAGTGTGAGAGTATTTTAAAGGAGTTAGGCATTGCTTATGAGATGATAATAAGCTCAGCTCACAGAACTCCAAAAAGAACTGCAGAGTATGTTCAAGAGGCGACAAACAAAGGTGCAGAGGTCTTTATCTGTGCAGCTGGCATGGCGGCTCATTTGGCAGGTGCAGTGGCGGCAAATACCATAAAACCAGTCATTGGTGTGCCGATGTTTTCAAATACCCTTTCTGGTGCCGATGCTCTTTATTCAACTGTTATGATGCCAGGTGGAATACCTGTTGCAACAGTTGCGATTGGCAAGGCAGGTGCAAAAAATGCCGCCTATTTGGCAGCTCAGATTTTGGCTACAAGCGACGAAGAGTTAGCCAAGAAGCTTAAGGTAAACAGAGAGCAGAGTGCTAAAAATGTTGAGAGCGACTCAAAAAGCATAGAAGTTCGTATCAAATAATGGAGTTTATATGACATTTTCACAAATTATTTTAAAACTACAAGAGTATTGGCATAAGCAAGGTTGTATTATAATTCAGCCTTACGATATACCAGCTGGTGCTGGCACATACCATAATGCTACATTTTTAAGAAGTCTAGATAGCAAACCATGGGCTGCAGCTTATGTTGCGCCATCTAGAAGACCGACCGATGGAAGATATGGCGAAAACCCAAATAGACTTGGCGCCTACTACCAATATCAAGTAATCATAAAACCAAGCCCAGCAAACATTCAAGAGCTCTATTTAAAGAGCCTTGAGATGTTGGGACTTGATCTAAAAAAGCATGATATTAGATTTGTTGAAGATAACTGGGAGAGCCCAACACTTGGCGCTTGGGGACTTGGTTGGGAAGTTTGGCTTGATGGAATGGAAGTGACACAATTTACCTATTTTCAGCAAGTTGGCGGTATCTCTTGCAAAAGTATAAGTGTTGAGATAACTTATGGACTTGAGCGACTTGCCATGTATCTGCAAGATAAAGAGAGTGTGTTTGATCTTGTTTGGGATGAGTATGATGGCAAAGTCTTTACCTATGGTGATGTTCATAAAAGAAGCGAGTATGAGTTTAGTAAATATCACTTTGAGTTGGCCGATACAAAGATGCTTTTTTCTATGTTTGATGGCTATTTTAAGGAGTGCAAAAGGATTTTAAAAGAAAAGCTAGCACTTGTGGCGTATGATTACTGTATGCTTTGCGCTCATACATTCAACATTTTAGATGCAAGAGGCGCTATCTCTGTAACGCAAAGACAAGAGTATATTTTAAAGATTAGAGAGCTTGCAAGAGAGTGTGCTTTGTGCTATTTGGGAGATGAGAGTGAAGATAGCAAAGATCTATGAAATTTTAGATCAAATTGCGCCATTTTGCGAGCAGGAGAGTTGGGACAATAGCGGACTTTTACTAGGCAGCATGCAAGATGAGTTTGAAAAGCTCTATCTAAGTTTAGATCTTGATAGTGCCCTTGTTGGGGAGATGTTGTCAAACTCTTTAGTCATAACTCATCATCCGCTTATTTTTGGTGGTCTAAAAAAGATAGACAATCTCTATCCATCAAATTTGATAAGAGAGCTTATAAAAAAAGAGATAAAACTTATCTGCATGCATACAAATTTTGATAAATTTGTCTTAAATGACTATGTTGCAACTCAAATTTTACAAGTAGATATTGTAGATAGAGATGACTTTCTTATCTATTTTGAGCCAAATTTAAGCTTTGATGAGTTTGGAAAGTGGCTCAAAAAAAGGTTAAATTTAGAACAAATTCACGCAGTAAAGGCGGGAGATTTTATCAAAAGAGTGGCACTTTGCACAGGAAGTGGCGGGGATTTGATAGATAGTGTTTTGGCAGATTGTTTTATAACGGGCGATATTAGATATCATTTAGCACTTAAAGCTCATGAAAATGGCATTTCGCTTTTTGATATAACTCACTTTGGAAGTGAGTGCTATTTTGCTTTGGCACTTGCTAAACACTTGCAAAAAAACCAAATAGAAGTTATAATTCGTAATTCAATAAATCCATTTAGTTACATATAAAAGGGAAAAGATGAACAAATACTTAAAGCAACTTATAGAGTTGTCAACATACGATAAACAGATAGATGAATTTACTCCACAAATCGAAGAGATAGAGAAAAAAGTTGGCTCAAAAGAGGATGAGATTGGAGCAGTTAGCAAGCAAGAAGAGGAGCTTTTGGACGATAACAAGGAGCTAGCAAGTCAAATTTCTAAAACAAATATCCAGATACAAGAGTTTGCTCAAAAACTAAAAGAGGTTTCCAAAAAGAAAACCACCATCAAAACTGAAAAAGAGCTAAAGGCACTTAGCACAGAAGAGACAGTTGCAAAAGAGCAGTTAAATGCAGCTAACGAAGAGATTGCAAGACTTGAAAGAGTTATAGAGAGCAAAAAAGAGCAACACCAAGAGTTAGAAGAGAAGAAAAAAGCTTTGGAAGATGAGCTAGAAGAGATGAAAAAAAAGAGCGGCGAAGAGCTTGCAAAGATAGAAAAAGAGCGAAATGCAATCTCAAAAAACAAAGCCCAACTTCTAAAAGAGATGGATCAAAAAATTATCTCTTTTTATGAAAAAATTAGAAAGTGGGCGAAAAATAGCGCAGTTGTTCCTGTAAAAAAACAGGCCTGCTATGGCTGCTTTTTAAGAATCAACGAGAAGACCTACTATTCAGTTTTAAAAGGCGATGAGATTGTTACTTGCCCACATTGTGGCAGAATTTTATACAAAGAAGAGAGTAGCACAAAAGAGAAGTCAGAGTGATTTATAATTTAGTTGCCGCTATCGTTTGGGTAGTGGCATTGCCCATTTTGCTTCTACTCTCATTTAAAAGCAAATACAAAAAGAGCATTCCAGCTAGATTTTTCCTAAAAGATAACTCAAAATTAAAAAAATCCGATGTTCATTTTCACGCCTGTAGTTTTGGAGAGGTTAGAGCGCTAGCGCCACTCTTTGATAAGTTTAAAAATATCGCCATAACAACTACCACACAAACTGGCTTTAATGAGGCCAAGAGATGGGACAAAGAGGCTAAATTTCTACCTTATGAGCTTTTTTTGCCATTTTGGCTGGGTGGTTCTAAGGTTCTAGTTGTTTTTGAGGCTGAGCTTTGGCTAAATTTAGTCAAATATGCCAAAAAAAATGGCACCTTTATCATCCTTTTAAATGCAAGAGTGAGTGATCACTCCTATGAAAAATATCTCAAATTTAGATTTTATTATAGAAAAATTTTTAGCTATATAGATGTTGTTTTTGCACAAACTACCAAAGACAAAGAGCGACTCTTGGAGCTTGGTGCAAAAAATATCATCGTAAATGGCAACATAAAATGCTATGTTGATAGGAGCAAATTTAGCCAAAAAATGGAGCTAAAAAGTGACAAAAAGATATTGGTCATCGCAAGCACTCATAGCGGCGAAGAGAGTATTATACTTGATAGTATCGCAACAAAGAGGTTTAAAATCATCATCGCGCCACGTCATCCAGAGCGCTTTGATGAGGTTGATCTTATCTCCAAAGAGTATTGCAAAAGACTAAACTTAACTTATGAGAAATTTAGCCAAAATTTAGCTCTAAAGAGCGATTTTATACTTCTAGACACCCTTGGAAAGCTTGATGAGTTTTATCAAGTTTGCGATGTTGTTATACTTGGTGGAAGCTTTATTAGGGGCATTGGTGGTCACAATCCAATAGAGATAGCAAGATACAATAAGCCTCTTATTAGTGGCAAATATATTCACAACCAAAAAGAGCTTTTTAACTCAATTGATGGTGCTATTTTTGCAGAGCCAAGTGAGCTGCGAGGACTTTTAGAAAAAGAGCTTCCTAAAACTAAGATTAAAAAAGAGTATGACCTAAATCCAGTTATAGAGCTAATAAAGGAGAAAATTTGAGTAAAGAGAGAGCCTATAAGTTGCTTGCATTGGAGCTAAAGATCTCAAACAATAAGGCAAAAGAGCTAATAGACGATGGACTAGTTTTTGCTAGAGGTGCAAAAATTGCAATTGCTAGAGAGATGTTAGATGTTGGGACCAAATTTAAAGTTATGCAAAGAGAGGCTATAGAAAAAATTTATGAAGATGACAATATCATAGCCCTAAATAAGCCAATCTCCATTACTTCTAGCCAAGTTGAAGAGAAATTTGGTTTTGCGCTTTTACATAGACTAGACAAAGAGACAAGTGGCGTTTTGTTGCTAGCAAAAAATAGCGATTTTCAAAAGAGAGCAATTGATGAATTTAGGGTAAAACGAGTTAAAAAAACCTATCTAGCCATAGTAAAAGGAGTTGTCAAAGAGCCATTTACTATAGATGAGCCACTAATTACACTAAAGGGCAAAGGTGGGGCTTTTACTAAGCTTTCAAAGTATGGAAAAGAGGCGATAACACACGTAGAACCCTATATGATAAGTGGCAAAAAAACTCTTCTAAACATCTGCATAGAAACAGGCAGAACTCATCAAATAAGAGTCCATTTAGCTTCCGCTGGATATCCTATAGTTGGCGATGAAAAATATGGCAACAACAGCTCTATTAGAATGTTTTTGCACGCTTATAAAATTGAGCTTTTGGGCTATAAATTTATAGCAAGCTTAAAAAATAGTTTTAATGAGTTTGGC
Source organism: uncultured Campylobacter sp. (assembly GCF_947255105.1). Classification (GTDB taxonomy): domain Bacteria; phylum Campylobacterota; class Campylobacteria; order Campylobacterales; family Campylobacteraceae; genus Campylobacter_B. Next base: position 87,058 of record NZ_CAMYFP010000003.1, on the reverse strand, counting down.
TTTGAGCTACCCAAAGATTTGCCATTTTAAAGATATTTAAGGATAAAAAGATATAATAGCCCCTTTAACTGCATAAAATATATAAAAAGGAAGAGAGTGTTTAACCAAATTAGCGAGTCATTTAGATCTGCTGTAAATAAACTTAGATTTGTTGATGATGAAAAGGCGCTTAAAAATGCCATTGATACGCTTAGAAAAACGTTGCTTAGAGCCGATGTTCATCACAAAGTAACAAAAGATCTATTAACTCTTATTGAAAATGATGTCAAAGCCAAAGGAATTGGACAAAAACACTTTCTCGACTCGATAAAAGAACATCTTACAGCTATCTTAACAGCGCCTGGCAATCAAGGCTTTGTCTTTGCAAGCAAGCCACCAACTGTGGTGCTTATGGTTGGACTTCAAGGTAGCGGTAAGACAACAACAACAGCAAAGCTAGCAAACTATCTAAAACTAAAAAAGAAAAAGGTTTTGATAGCAGCTTGTGACCTTCAAAGGCTTGCGGCAGTTGAGCAACTAAAACAGCTCTGCTTGGCAAATGAGTTAAATTTATTTTATATAGAAGATGAAAAAGATCCACTCAAAGTTGCAAAAGGAGCACTTCAAAAGGCAAAAGATGAGCTTTTTGATGTTTTACTTATAGATACAGCTGGACGACTTGCGATAGATGAGGAACTTATGAATGAGCTAAAAGAGATTAAAAAACTTAGCTCACCCGATGAGGTCTTTTATGTAGCTGATGCGATGAGCGGTCAAGATGGAATTAGATCGGCTGATAAATTTAACGAACAAATTGGACTAACAGGAGTTATCTTAACCAAATTTGACTCTGATACAAAGGGCGGTATTGCGCTTGGTGTTGCAAAACAGCTTGGCGTAGCACTTAGGTTTATTGGTGTTGGTGAGAAGATTGCCGACCTTGAAGGTTTTATACCTGATAGAGTTGTTGGTAGGATTATGGGCGAGGGCGACCTTGCTACATTGGTAGAAAAAACTAGTGCTGTTTTTGATGAAAGAGAGGCAAAACAGATAAGCAGAAAGATAAAAAAGGGCGAATTTACATTTAATGACTTTTTATCTCAGCTAGAGAGCGTAAAAAAACTTGGCAGTATTAAAAATCTTGTTGGTATGATACCGGGACTTTCAAATGTTGCCAACCAGCTAAAAGATGTTGATCTTGACAATTCAAAAGAGATTATTCATATAAAGGCAATGATTAACTCAATGACGCCAAAGGAGCGCGAAAATCCATCTTTACTCAACAACTCAAGAAAGAGAAGATTGGCAGCTGGTTCAGGGCTTACTCAAATGGAGGTAAATCGCTTTTTAAAGCAGTTTAGTAACGCCTCAAAAATAGCCAAAAAATTTTCAAGTAAAAATGGTGGTATGAGTGCACTTAGTTCTATGATGGGCGGACAAAAAATTCCTAGATAGTTCTAGGATTTTTTTATGGGCAAAAGATGTCTATAAAAAAGTCTTAATAAATTTAAAGGAGAGAGCAGATGGCAACAGTTGTAAGGCTAACTAGAGTAGGTCGCAAAAAGAGACCTTTTTATCGTATTGTTGTAACAGATAGTAGAAAAAGAAGAGATAGTGGTTATATCGAGGCTATTGGTTACTATAATCCAATAACCAACCCTGAAGTTGTTAAATTTGATCAGGAGAGACTTCAGTATTGGAAGAGCGTTGGTGCAAAACTTAGCGATCGTGTTGCACGAATAACAGCAAACGCATAAAAATGGTAGAAGAATTTTTAAAGCAATATGCTCTATTGCTTGCTAGCAAACCAGACAAGATAGAGGTCAAAAAAGAAGAAGCAGATGAGAATTTTGTAGAGATTATCATCTATGCCGACAAATCTGATACTAGAAAGCTCATAGGAAGAGGCGGTAGAATGATAAATGCTATAAAAACCGTCTTGCTTGGTTGCAAAGCCAAAAGTCCAACTTCTTATAGAATTACAGTTAAACCTATCGAGGAGATGTGATGGATGAGCTCCTTTTGGTGGCAACTATTGGCAAAACAGTAGGGCTTAAAGGGGCTTTAAAAATTCACATAGTAAGTGATTTTCCAGAGCAGTTTAAAAGTGGCGCCAAGTTTATCTTAGATGATGATAGAGTTTTGGAGATTGCTGCTTTTAATGATGGAAATTTAACTGCTATTTTTAAGGGATATGAAGAGATAAATTTAGCCAAAGAGCTTGTAAATAGAAAAATTTATCAAACTATCGAAGAGACCAAAAAAAACTGTAAATTAGAGCAAAATCAATACTTTTACTTTGATATCATCGGGCTTAAAGTCTTTGAAGAGTCGCTTTTGCTTGGTGTTGTTGATGAGATTGCTGATGGCGGGGCAAATGAGCTGCTTTTAGTAAAAACAGATAGCGCCTTAGTTAAAAGCGGTCTTAAAAAAGAGTTTTTTATCCCATATACCAAACGTTTTGTTGTTGGTGTTAGTTTGGAGAGAGAAGAGATCAGAGTCAAAAATTCACTTGATCTTCTAAAGAGTTTATGACCATTAGTTACATTACGCTTTTTAGCTCTTTGGTTGAGTTTTATTTTAGGGACTCAATCCTAAAAAGAGCGCTAGATAGCGGACTTTTCACAACTAAGTTTATCAATCCTAGAGACTTTTCAAAAGATAGACATAAAAAAGTCGATGACTATATGGTTGGTGGCGGTGCGGGACTTTTGATGAAGCCAGAACCGCTTTATGAGGCTATAAAAAGATGCAAAGAGCAGGGCGCTTACATTATCTGTCCAACTCCAGCAGGCAAGCCATTTAGACAAAATGATGCAAAAAGACTTGCTAAAAAGGAGCATATTTGTTTTGTTTGTGGAAGATATGAGGGGATTGATGAGCGAATTGTTGAGCAGTGTGTTGATGAACTTTTTTCTATAGGGGATTTTATCATCACTGGCGGAGAGCTTGGGGCGCTTTGTATGAGCGATGCAATCTGTAGAAATATCAAAGGTGTTCTTGGCAATGAAGAGTCCTTGAAAGAGGAGAGTTTTGAAGAGCTTCTTTTAGAGGCACCATCTTTTGTAAAGCCAACTATTTTTAATGATAACCCGTTGCCTTCAGAATTGTTAAAGGGTAATCATGGTAAAATACAAGCTTTAAAAAATCAAATGGCGAGCTTAAAGACTAGCTATTACCGTCCCGATTTAGCAAATATCGCCAACATAAAAGGAAAATTATGAGAAATAAATTTATTGAGACATTTGAGCAAGAGCAGATTGCCAAAAAAGAGGTTCCTCAGTTTCGCGCAGGCGATACTATAAGAGTTTCTATACATATACGCGAAGGCGATAAGAGCAGAATTCAAAACTTTGAAGGTATCTGTATAGCAAGACGTGGAACTGGCGTAGGCGAGACCTTTATCGTTAGAAAAATAGGTGCAAACAACGTAGGCGTTGAGAGAATTTTCCCACTATATAGTGAGAGTATCGAAGAGATAACAGTCTTAAGACATGGAAGAGTTAGAAGAGCAAAACTATTTTATCTAAGAGATAGAAGAGGTAAGGCTGCTAAGATTAGAGAGCTTAAAAAATAATTCTACAAATTTAAAAGATCGCTAGAGTTCTAGAGATCTTTTTACCCCTTTACCACACATTTTAATCCAATCTTTTCTATTTTGAGCTATTTAACTCAAATTTGACTTCTTTTGTTTATTGTAGATTTTGTGGTTATTGAGTTGAAATTTAAGCCTTTTAACATTCAAATTTAGAGTTTTTAAAATGGCAGTTAAGTTTAAATTTCAGCTGTTTATTTTAACTTTGAGGCGCTTATTGATTGCACTTTTAAAAGCTAAATTTAGCCTCTAAACTCCTATAAGTTGAGAGTTTTTAAAATGGTTAAATTTTAACTCTTTATTTAGTAGGTTTTTTAAATTTAGTTTTTTATTTTATTGTAGACTTTATGGCTATTAATTTGAAATTTAAACCTTTTAAAATGGTAGTTAAGTCTAAATTTCAGCTGTTTATTTTAACTTTAAAGTGCTTATTGATTGCACTTTCAAAAGCTAAATTTAGCCCTAAGCTCTTATAAATTTAGAGTCCTAAAAGAGTATTTTGTCATTGTAGCTTGGCTGTTCGTTGCTGTCGTCTTGTTGATAGTCATAGATGGTCTTTACAGGCAGAGGCGAGCGATCTGTATAAAACTCTTTTTTGCCATCATCATACTCTTTTACATAGACGCCATTTGGCAAGCTAAAGGTTCTCTTTGTTCCTGGAAAAAGAGCTAAATAGCTGTTTAAAAATTTAGCAAAAACAGGTGCTGCTGTTCTAGCGCCGCCCTCTACATTTCGCATTGGCTTGTAGTTGTCGTTGCCATACCACACAATTACCAAAAGCTCAGGCGTGTAGCCACAAAACCAAGCATCTACGCTGTTATTTGAGGTTCCAGTTTTGCCAGCGACCTCTATCTCTGGGACTTTTGCTCTTCGCCCTGTTCCGTTATTTACCACATCTCTCATCATATCAATCATTAGGTAGTTTTGCTCAGGTGTGGTTATGGTTTTGGATTCAGATTCAAAAAGATAGACTGTATCATCTTTTGAGATGGCTTGTTTTATAAATTTAGGTGTAGTCATCACTCCGCCACCTGCAAAAACTGAGTAAAACTTAGAGTATTCCAAAGGCGATATTCCAAAACTTCCAAGTGCCACTGAGAGATCGCTTGGGATATCTTTAAAGCCCATATCTTGAAGTCTTTTTACGACATTATTGACACCAAGTTGGTTCATAAGATTGACTGTTGCTAAGTTTCTAGATCTTCTAAGTGCCTCTTTCATAGTGATGTAGCCATCATATCTTCTTCCGTAGTTTTGTGGGTTCCACTCATTTTGAGCTCCCTCGTCAAATGTCTTTGCAATATCGGCCACTTCACTAGTTGGCGAAAGTCCGCTATCTATGGCATATTCGTAGATAAATGGCTTAAAGCTAGAGCCTGGCTGTCTTTTGCTCTGTGTTGCGCGGTTGAAGTTGCTTTTTGCATAATCGACTCCACCAACAATAGCCAATATATCGCCATTTAACGGATTGATGACAACTATTGCGCCATTTACAACACTTGCATTTGCCTCACTATCTCGCTTCAAAATCTCGTTATATCCAAAAACTAGCGCCTCTCTTGCTATCTCTTGGACCTTTAAATCAACGCTAGTATAAATTTCATAGCCCGATTTGTCTATCTCTTTTAGATATCTTCTAGCCTCTTTCATAACTTCATCTACTACATATGGCGCTCTGTTTTGAGTAAGTGTGTCATCATAGACCTTTGGGACCTCTTTTGTAGCGCTTATGTATTCGCTTTTGGTTATCCAGCCAAGATTATACATCCTTTGAACTACACTATTTGCCCTTGCAAGTGAGAGTTCTAGATATCTAGTTGGATCGTAGCTACTAGGGGCTTTTGGAAGACCTACAAGGATAGCCATCTCCTTTAGAGTAAGCTCATCAAGACTCTTTCTAAAGTAGCCTTTTGCTGCTGTTTTTATGCCAAAATAGCCATGTCCTAAGTAAATTTCATTTAAATATCTCTCTAAAATTTGCTCTTTGCTAAGATAGTCTTCAATCTTGATAGAGATCAAAATCTCCTTTATCTTTCGCTCAATCTTCTTTTCGCTGCTAAGTAGCATATTTTTAACAAGTTGCTGTGTGATGGTAGAAGCACCCTCTACTAACTTCATAGCCTTTATATCTTTGATAAGCGCTCTAAAAATCGCCTCATAATTAACGCCACCATGTTCAAAAAAACTGGTATCTTCAATGGCGACCAATGCCTCTATGATCCTTCCTGGAATATCGTCATATTTTACATAGAGGCGGTTTTCTTCATCAAAAACATTTGCAATAAGATCACCATTTATATCGTATATTCTAGTAGTTAGGGCAGGCTTATACTCTATGATACTGTCAAAATCAACCTGAATACTCCTATAAAAATAAAATATGATTGTAAAGGCAGCAACAACTCCCAAAGTTATAAGCCCAAAGAAAAATCTCACAAACATAGATATCTCCTAAGAATCTCGATATTTAGTCCCATGGCTGTGCTAGTGTTGCCACTTTGAGACTTGATATATTTTTTGTTAAATCCCTCTATACTCATTCCGCCCGCCTTGCCTTTGTATCCGCCAGATGTGATGTAGTTGTGAAGTTCATCTTGGTCAAATTTGTAAAACTCATATGTTGTAAGGCTCAAATTCCAAAAATTTAGCTCTTTTCCCAAAAATATCATAGCGGTAGATATGCTTACTTTGTTGCCACTTTGCAAAGAGAGCATTTTTGTTGCCTCTATCTCATCTTTTGGCTTTTTTAGGACAATGTCGCCTACCAAAACAAGAGTATCGGCAAAGAGTAAATTTTGGCTCTTTTTGTCAAATTGTCTATATTGGTGCTGTTTTTGCATGGCTATCTTATAGGGCTTTAGATATGGCGGTGTTTCTCTTATATCAATTTCGTTAAAGTCAAATTTAATCTGTTTAAAATAAAAGCCGCTCTCTTTTAGAAGTTTGGCTCTAGTTGGCGAAGTTGAGACTAAATTTATCACTATATGACCTTCAAAGCTACGCCAAGATAGATACCTATGGCAAAAAGGGCGATATTTAGAGGTAAGAAGTATTTAGCAATGATGACTAAATGCTCCATCATGGCTTCATTATCATCTTTTAGGATTGATTTTTTAAGCTCTTTCATGCGGTAAAAGATGTAAAAATGGTTAAAAAGTATAAAAAGTATCAGAACGATTTTGGTGTTTATAATCTCTTCTACCATAGGATCTGCAAATTTGATGTTATTGCTATCTAGAAGTAGATAGCCAATTGTTACAATAAGTGCCAGAAGCAAAATAAACAAGAAGAAGAATAAATTTAGAGAAAAAAGTAGAAACTTTAAATTTCTCTTATCTTGCGAGCTTTTCATAAAAAATATCACAATAGCAACCACGCTAGTTTGCAAAGCGATGATTGCTGAGATGGATAAAATATGAAAAAATGGAAGTATTTGCTCTACTCTTGCAAAAGCACTATTGACCTCATACATTTTTTAACTTTTCTTTGATGGCTTTTTTTGTAAATTTCAGCGCTTCTTCTATTTTTGATGGATCTTTTCCGCCAGCTGTCGCAAAGTCATCGCGACCGCCGCCTCCTCCACCTAAAATAGCAGCTATCTCTTTTATAAGCTCTCCAGCCTTTATCGGTGCATTTTTGACACCAAGTGCTAGGGCTATTTTGTCATTGCTGCTGTTTAGCAAAAAGACAACTATGCGCTCATTTGAGTTTTTGAGTTCGTCTATTTTAGTTTTGATATCTCCGTTAAATCTATCAACAACAACCTTTATCCCCTTAATTTCATCTGCTACTAAGGATTTTGCCATTGAGATATTTTTTATCTCATTGTGTGCTTTTCTTAATTCATCCTTTAGCTTCTCTATGCTTTGAAGTGGTTCGCCCTTTAGAGCTAGCTCTATATCTTTGTATTTGGCTCTTAAATCATCTATATATTTTAGTGCAGCTCTACCGCAAATCGCCTCTATTCGTCTTACGCCAGCGCTTATCCCGCCCTCTTTTAAGATGATAAATGTGCCGATAGCAGAGCTGTTTTTGACATGAGTTCCGCCACAAAGCTCTTTGCTCTCTCCGATAGTTTGCACTCTTACTTTGTCTTTGTACTTTTCGCCAAAAAGAGCTATCGCGCCACTTTCTTTTGCCTCTTTTAGGTTCAATACTTCGCACTTTGACTCTATGGCTTGAAATATCATCTCATTTACGATTTTTTCTATTCTGTTAAGTTCGCTCTCTTTTAAAGCTCTATTAAATGTAAAATCAAATCTAAGCTTGTTGCTCTCTACAAGTGAGCCAGCTTGAGATACGCCATCGCCAAGCACCTGTTTTAGAGCATATTGTAAAAGGTGAGTTGCACTGTGATGTTTGGCAATCTCATCTCTTCTACTCTCATCAACGATAGATACAACATTCTCGCCTAAATTTAAGTCAGCCACAGCCTTTATATGAGCTAAATTTATATCCAAATGCTTGATAACATCATCTATATCGCCCTTGCCCTCTATTTTTCCAAAGTCAGAGCTTTGGCCGCCACTCGTTGCATAAAATGGTGTTTTATCTAGCATAACCCAACCAGACTCACCTTTTTTTATCTGATCTATTCTCTTAAACTCTTCGTCAAGCAGTGCTAAAATTTGGCTCTTTGTCTTTAAACTATCATAACCTACAAATTGATTTGCTCCAAATTTATTAAGAAGTTCTTTAAAGTCGCCATGTATAGCTCTATCGCCGCTACCTTTCCAGCTTGCTTTTGCTCTATCTTTTTGCTCTTGCATAAGCTCGTTAAATTTATCTTCATCTACGCTAAGCCCTTTTTCTCTAAGCATATCAGCAGTCAAATCAAGCGGAAAGCCATATGTATCATATAGTTTGAAAGCTACTTTGGCGCTAAAGACATCTTTTGTTTTGGAAAGTTCATCATTAAATAGCTCAAGTCCATTGGCAATAGTAGATAAAAAGCGTTCCTCTTCAGCTAAAATTTGCTCTTTTACAAAACTTGCTCTCTCATTTAGATAGAGATAATGACCACCCATAAGCTCAACTACTTTATCTACAAGTTTATACATAAATGGCTCTTTTATACCAAGCAAATAGCCATGTCTTAATGCTCTACGCAAAATTCTTCTCAAAACATAGCCTCTGCCCTCTCTATCAAACCCAACGCCTTGAGCTAGCAAAAAGACAGCTGATCTAATATGATCGCTTATGACTCTATAGCTTGCTCCTTCTTCATAAATGTATGGTTTGCCACAAATTTTTTCAACTTCTTTTATAAGTGGCATAAAAAGCGAGCTATCATAGTTGCTAAATTTGCCCTCTTTTATAGCCATTACTCTTTCTAGCCCCATTCCTGTATCGATACTTGGTTTTGGAAGAGGGCTTAGTTTGCCATCTTTGGATCTTTCATACTGCATAAAAACAAGATTCCAAATCTCCAAAAATCTATCGCCATCGCCGCCCATATAGTCCTCAGGACTATTAAAATGCTCACTTCCTTGATCATAAAAAATCTCACTACATGGTCCACAAGGTCCAGTATCTCCCATCGCCCAAAAGTTATCTTTGTCGCCAAATTTGTAGATACGCTCTTTGTCGATGTGTCGCTGCCAAAGTTGGTAGGCTTCATCATCTTTTTCATGTACTGTAACATAGAGTCTATCTTTTGGAAGTTTTAAAACTTCAGTGATAAACTCCCAAGCATAGCCAATAACCTCTTTTTTAAAATATTCTCCAAAGCTAAAATTGCCAAGCATCTCAAAAAATGTATGGTGTCTTGCTGTGTAGCCAACGTTGTCTAAGTCGTTGTGTTTTCCGCCAGCTCTTATGCAAGTTTGACAGCTCGTGTAGATGGGTGGAGTAGGGCGTGGCGCCTCTCCTGTGAAGATGTTTTTAAAAGGAACCATTCCCGCATTTGTAAAAAGCAAAGTTGCGTCATCTGGCACCAAAGGGGCGCTTGGCATAACTTTGTGACCTTTATTCTTAAAGAAGTTTAAATACTCTTTTCTTATATCCATAATCTCACTCATAAAAATCGACCTTAATTTATTTTGTTTTTATTTTAAGCATTGATTTTACCAAAATTGTTGTAAATATTAGCTTTTATCTATCAACTTTGGTATAATCAAACAATTTTATCACTAAAAAAGGGTTGAGTGTTAAATAATGAAAAAAGATATCGCCATCATAGGACTTGGGCAAAGAGGAAGAAATCACCTAAGCGAGCTTAGAAGATCTGATTTTTTCAATCTTGTAGGGCTTTATGACAAAGTTAGCAAGCAAGATTTTGGTAGGTTTGTTGTCTATGATGATATTGAAAAAATGTTTAAGGAGACAAAACCCGAAGCTGTAGTGATAACAACTCCCATTTCTACCCATAAAGAGATGATTACTAGATCGATGAAATATCTTAAAAATATCTTTGTTGCAACCCCAATTACGGGCGACTTGGAGCAGATAAATGAGCTTTGTGAGATTGCAAAAGAGAATGAGCTAAATTTAGCCATTGGATACTCTCAAAGATTTAACCCAACTACCCAATCCATAAAAAAAGAGCTTGAGAAAAATATTGAAATTTACAATATCTCCTACATAAGAGGCATTTGTCAAGATGAGAAAGAGTCAAATTTAGATAGCTTCTTTACCCAAGATATCGACATCATCACACATATTTTTAAAAGTGATGTTGAGAAAATAGAGTTAATTAGAGAAAAAAATAGAGCTGCAGTGGCATCTTTGAAGATGAAAAATGGTCTGTTGGTGAGCTACTCTTTAAGCACTCTCTATCCGAAAGAGAGATGTTATATGGAAATTTGCACCGATGATGGCTTTTATCTTGCTGACTTTGTAAATTTCACTCTTCATAAAATAACAAAAAACGGCAGGATAAATTTAAGAGTTGATAGCGAAGATTTTTCTATAAGATTTGAACATGATGCCTTTAAAAAGTTGTGCGATGGTCTTGGCTGGGGCAATCTTGCAAGCATTGAAGATGTTTTGGCAGCAAAAAAGATAGCCTCTTGAAAAGATCGATACTTCTTTTAAATATGGGCGGCCCAAGCAACCTTGATGAGGTTGGGCTTTTTTTGAAAAATATGTTTGATGATCGCTATATTTTGCCAATTAAAAATGATTTTATAAGAAAAACTCTCTCTTGCGTTATCACCTTTTTTAGAAAAAACGCGGCTAAAAAAAACTATATGCAAATTGGCTCAAAGTCGCCCATAAATGATATAACAATTAGACTTTGCAAAAAGATAAATGAGATGGCAAAAGAGATTGATGGTGAAGTTGTTGTTGATTATGTGATGAATTATACGCCACCTTTTGCAGATGAGGTTGTGAAAAAATATAGAGATTTTGATGAGATTATTCTCTTTCCGCTCTATCCACATCATTCAAAAACTACTGTTGATTCGAGCCTATATAGCATAGAGCAAGCGATTGCTAAATTTGATATAAAAGCAAAGATAAAGGTTGTTCCTGTTTTTTATGACGATGAGAATTACAATAAAATTTTACTTAAACTAATAGCAGATAGAAGTTCAAATTTAAGTAGCGATGAGATTGCAAAGACCGATATTATATTTTCTGCCCACTCACTTCCTAAAAAAAATGTAGAAAGAGGTGATATCTATCAAAGTCACATAGAGAAGCACTTTGAGATATTGAGTGCGCTTCTTGCTAAAAATGGTCTAAATTTCAAAAACTATCATCTTGCCTATCAATCAAAGCTTGGTCCAGTTGAGTGGCTTACTCCAAATTTAAGCCATATTTTGCCTATGTTGGAGTCAAAAAGAACTATTGTTGTGCCTCTTTCTTTTTGCATCGACAACTCAGAAAGCGACTATGAGCTTGCCATAGAGTATGCCAAACTTGCAAAGGTGCATGGCTTTGATTTTTATGAAGTTGTAAAGTGTCCAAATGATAGCGATGAGTTTGCCAAATTTATCTTGCAAAAGGCACTTAGTAGTTAAATTTGACTAGTTTTTGGAGCTATCTTTTTTTTGGTTTTAGGTAGTTCTCTTCTAGCAAAATCCTAATCATTTCATTAAATATCGGTAGTGCGGTTTGTGATGAGTAGTAACTGCCTTGTTTTGGGTTATTTACAAAGACGCCTATTGTAAATTTATTGGTATCGTCATTGGCAAAACCAAAAAAAGAGCTGTTATAGTTGCTAATATATCCACCTTTGCTTGCAATTCTTGCAGTCCCAGTCTTACCACCAATTTCTAACTCATCATTCTTAGCGGCCCTTGCTGTGCCTTCTTGCACTGTTTCTATAAGGATATTTTTCACAATATCTGCTTGAGCTTTTGCTAAAATTTCCTTTTCTTTGGGCTGATCTATGATGTAATAATCCCCATCTCTCCTTAGATAGCTAACAATTCTTGGTGCTATCATAATGCCATCGTTGTTAAAGATATTGTAGGCGTTTAGCAGCTGTATAAAGGTAGTTTGAAGTCCATATCCATAGCTTACAGTTGCCTTATAAACCTCATTGTCTAGCTGATCTATCGTAGGAATTACTCCTACTTGCTCAAATGGCAAGTCAATACCTGTTTTTTCAGAGAGCCCAAATTCAAGCATTCCTCTATGAAGTAGTGCTGCATCAAGTTTAGAAGAGAGCATAATCATACCTATGTTTGATGACTTGGAGATGATTTGAGATGGCGTTAGATAGGGCTCTTTATAGGTATCTCTTATCACTCTTTTTCTTAGTTTATAAACTCCATTGTAGGTCTTTATCTTTTCATTTAAATCAATTTTGCCCTCTTTTAAAAGTATCGAAAAGATAAGTGGTTTTATAACCGAACCTGGCTCATAAGCATACTCGCTAGAGGTGGAGTTTAGAAGTCTAATCTCATTTTTTTTGATATTGTTTGGGTTGTATCTAAGCGATGAGGCTAGGGATAAAACTCTTGCAGTTTTGGAGTCAAGTATCGCTACAACTATCTCATCAGCATCGTAGAGTTTAGCAGCTTTGCTAATCATTTTTTCTATTTTTATTTGAAGACTTAAAGGTATATTTAAGATGACATCATAGCCATCAACTCGCTTTGATTTTTGGCTATTTTTTTGAAATATAATGTTGTTTGCAAGATCTCTTGGACCTTTTAAAACCCCATTACTAGATGCTTCTAAATAGTCTTGATAATATCTTTCTATCCCTTTTTGTCCCTTTACTTTGGTAAGTCCCATAACCTCTATTTTGTTCATGTAGCCAATTATTGGTGTTAAAGAATCATTTGTTATAAAGCTCCTTTTCTCGCCACTTTCAACTATACTCATACCTATTGGGACATTTGTCCGCTCGCCAACTTTAAAGGAGATGAAGACCTTTTTTTGGTTGAGCTTTCTTGCTAAATCTTTTAAGTGAGTTGCTGTTTTTGGATCTATTCTGTTTGAAAGCACAACTGTTCCATTTGAGCTAAGGATAGCCTTTTTTATCGCTTTTTTGTTGCTATTTGTGTAGATGGAGTATAAATTTACAAAGAGATCAAGCTTGTTTTTGTCTATGCTTCTACTATCTATAATCGCTTTGTAAAGTTTACTTGAAGAGCTTATGGTATAGCCATCTTTTGAGATGATACTTCCTCTAAGTGCGGTATTGTTCTCGACTGAATATTCTCGTGGTAAAACTTTACTCTCATCTACTACTATGTAGTAAGTGGCCATGATAAAAAGTATCAGTAAAAGAGGCAATAAGAGATATTTTATCCAAAATATTGTGCTAAAAAACTCCCTCTTCATCAAACCTCTTTTATTTGAAATTTATCCCTACAAATGGCAATGTAGGGATTTGACACTTTTAAAGTTCTTTTGAATACTCTTTTTTAAAGAAAGAGATAAAGGCAACCAAAGAGAGCACCACAGCACTTACCCAAATGGCGGTAGGTATTGGAATGGTATCTCCAGCTGCATAGCTATGAAGTCCTGTTAGGTAGAAATTTACGCCAAAATAGGTCATCAAAACACTTGCGTAGGCAAACATTGAAGCTACAGCAAACCAGTATTGACTATTTAGACGCGGAACAAATCTAAAATGGACAATTGCTGCATAAATTAAAATAGTTATAAGTGACCAAGTCTCTTTGCTATCCCAGCCCCAATATCGCCCCCAGCTCTCATTTGCCCAGACACCGCCCAAAAAGTTGCCAGTAGTAAGTAGGCAGATACCAAGTATCATTGACATCTCATTTATCCTTGTGGCTTCTAAGATGTTTCTTGAAATCTCCTTGTTGATTTTTTGGTTGTCTATGATGAAAAGCACCAAAACAAACATTCCAAGAAGTGCTGAAAGTCCCAAAAATCCATAACTTGCAGTTATTACTGAAACGTGTATGGTAAGCCAGTAAGAGTCAAGCACCGGCTGAATATTTGTGATTTGAGGATCCATCATACTCAAGTGAGCAACAAACAAAGTTACACCTGCAAGTATCGATGTAAGAGCTAGTGAGATAGGTGACCTTCTTGAAAAAATCATACCGCTAAGTCCTAAAGCCCACGCTATATAGACCATCGACTCATAGGCATTTGACCAAGGTGCGTGTTGAGCTATATACCATCTTAAGCCAAGTCCTATTGTATGAAGTCCAAAGGCTATGGCATTTACCGCATAGACGCTTTTAAAGAGTAAATTTATCTCTACTTTTGGAGAGAGTAGTCTTATAAAGACAAATATCAAAAGTGCAAAACCAGCCAAAAGATAGATAATTGTAAGATTGTCAAAAATTTGAAGTTTGTTAAATAGTATCTCAAATTTAATTCTATTTTCTGTAGGTATAACATCTGCACCAGTCTTTCTTTGATACTCTTTGAGTAGCTCTAGTCCCTTATCTGCCTTGCTCCAATCACCACTTTTTTGTGCATCAATAACACTTACAAAGTAGTTTTCCAAGATTTTGCTAACCATCTCAACTTCGCCCTTAGGAAACATTCTCATAGCATTTACAGGTGAGTACCAAGTGTGATTTGGATCGTCTATCTTTGGAACTATTCTAAAAATTTCATTGAAAAATAGCATATAGAAGATGTTAAATCTCTCATCAACTTTCAAAAGCTCTTTATCAAAGGTTCCTCTTGTGTTGAGTGGCTTTCTACTTGTCTCTTCAACTAGTTTTTTAAGTTTATAGTAGTTGTGTCCATTTTTATCTTTACCATAAAAGTCTGCAAATTGGGCGTGAGTGCTGTTGCTTGGAAGACCAAGTAGCTCTCTTAGCTCTTTGTTGCTTACCTTTACAAATGGTGCATCTCTCCAATATTCTGGATTGACCATGATAGAGAGCATTACTTGATTTGGGTTTAGCCCATGATAGTTTTCACCTTTGTAAATTTTATGAAATAGCTCCATAGAGACAGTATCAAAAGGTTTTAGTCTGCCATCAAAGCCTTGAACTACCAAAGAGGCTAGCTTTTTGGCATGCTCCTCATCTACTACGGGTCTGTTTTCTCCTGCATTTAGAGTTGATATAGCGATAAACAAAGAGAGAAGCAGTTTTATTGTGTTGTTAGCTATTTTTTTCATTGTTCTTCCTTGCTTTTTTATCTCTTGCGCTACTCTCATCTACCATTCTTGAAAGTTGCACAAATCTTGAGTTTTTGTTGAAGAAATTTAAGAGCATTCCACCACAAAGTAGGGTATAGCCTATATATGTAGGAAACTTACCAGGATCTCTATTGACCGTTAAAATAGTGCCTTTTTCATCCATATCATATGAACTTTGGAAAAAGCGATATCCCGCATAGTCAAGCACATGATTCATATAAATTTTATACTCAAATTCTCTGTTTTTATGCTCATCTTTTACAACAACATCGCTGCTATATCCAGAAGGTGAGTTGGAGCCTGGATATCTATCTAGATTAAATTTATCAAGATGTAGGGTAAAAGGTAGTTTTCTCTCTTTTGGTGCCCAAGCAAGCATAAAGTCTTTGCCACCGACATTATAGACCTTTGGTAGATCTCCAAAAAAGATAAAGACCTCTTTTTTATCATCGTTATAGCTCAAATCCGCTATTAAAACGTTGTTTCCCATGGATTTCTCAGGTAGTTTAACAATCCCTTTTTTAGCGCTTTTTAAAAGTGTTGTAGCAGAGAAGTTAATCCCTTCGATTTCATAGATATAGTGCTCATTAAATGGCATTGCGACATCTTTTTGAAGATCGCTTTTTTGCAAAGTTGCCGTATCGGTATATGCTACCTTTTCATTTGTCTTTATGTAAAATTTGCCACCATCTAAAAAGATTTTTATATATTTTTCCTGTTTTGGCTCTTCGTTAAATGCAAGACTTAAGTCGCCTATATTGATATTTTGTTTATCAATCATAGTCACACTTCTTTTGTTTTTATCATCATAAAACAAAAGAACAGCCACAGGATGTCCAACTTCGCTTGCAACCCAGCCAAAAGCGCCATTTATAATAAAGTCTTTATAGGATAAAATAGCCTTTTTACCATCAATTTTTAGTTTCATATCAAAGCTATTTTTCTTGCTATCTGATGATAGGTAGCCGTTATGATCATCTCTTATAAGCTTATCGCCATCTTTGGAGGCAAATTGTATATAGACCTCTCTGCTAGATACTAAGTTGTTTTGGCTCCCCTCTCTTATGTGAAGAGTCCCCTCATATCCAAAATATCTAGTGATGATTGAGCCTATAAGTATGAAAAGGAAGCTTACATGAAAGATAAAAGATGGAACATTTTTTGAGTTGTAGAACTTATATTTGAAAATGCCTACAACCAGGCAGATTCCAAGAAGAACTTGAATGGCCCCAAACCACAGTGAACCATAGATAAAAGCCCATGCCGCATCGGTAGAGTAGGCACTTTCTACTATAGTTGCAGTTGCGCTTGCTATTGCAAATAGTATAAGTAGTATTATGGTTGTTTTCATTCCAAAAAGTGAGTAGATGAACTGCTTCATTGTCACTCTTTAATTGACTTTAACAGGCATAAAGAGATATTCAAAAATCTTCCATTGCCCATCAATCTTGTGCAGTACAACATTTTTATCAAATGTATGATTTTGTTTTTTGTAGTTTGTAGTCATCTTTACAACAGCAACATCATCGCTACTTAAATTTTCAAGCAACTCATAGTCTATTCTTACTACATTGTCGTTGCCCTTATAGTCATAGTCTATAAAAATAAGGTCTTTTCCCATATCTCTATATGTTCTAAAATAATCCACATTATTTCTTTTTGTGATGAGTTTTTGTGCCTTGTCAAGCTCTCCCTTTTCACAAAGCAAGATAAAGTTTTGCAAAACACTAACTGGATCGTCTTTTTTACTACTACAGGCAGTTAAAAAGAGTGCAGAAAAGATAAGAGCTACACATAACATTCTTGATCTTTTTTTCATTGATACTTTCCTTTATTAGATAATTTGAAGCTAAATTTATATATTTTCTATAAATAGTATATAAACGGCTAGATTTTTGACGAAATATCTTAGCAATTAAATCACAATATAATCTTAATAGTGTCTTAAATTTGGTTAAAAAATGGCTAAATTTAACGAGCAATAGTTGCTTAAAAGAGATTGAAAAAGTTTTTATCAATATTCAAATTTAATATAATTAATAAAGGTTAAATAAAGGAAAAATGATATAATATGCTTTCGATATTTATTAACAGAAAGTTAATATAAAGTATCTGATTGTGAATATTTAATTAATGGTGCCTATTAAATTAGGTTGGTAAGTGTAGGTTTTGAGTTGATATTTACTTAAAGGAGGTTTATCATGAAGACCTTAAATATAGCTAAACGATCCTGTATGTTAGCTATAGCGGCCTGTTTTAGCTTAACTAGTTTAAATGCAGATAATAATGCAAAAAAAGATTTAAGCGTAATGCAGGCTTATGACAATAAGCTAAACGGTGCAGGTTTTCCTGAGCCTGACGGCTTTAAGCCAAGAACGCTAGAGGATTATGTCCATGGTGCAGATGATTTTATGTCACTGCTTTTTAAAGTCCACCCTATGTTTAAATACGAAGAGGCTGGCAGACTTGTTGGTAAATATAAGATAAGTGATAGAATGGAGGAATTTGTTGAGTTCAACAGAGGTCCAGTTCTTTCTAAGAAATTTAACCAAAATATGACTGCTGTAACCTATCGTCTAGGAATGGAGTCTGTGCTTGATTTTCCTAACAAATTTGTAGGACCAAAAAAATGCGGTGAGTGTCACCCAGCTCAATATCAACAGTGGGAGCGCTCAAGACACGCAAAAACTGTAAGATTTCCTAACCAAATGATAGAAGTTGGTAACGATCTTAAAAAACCAGTTTATGACACAGCTCCTTCATCAATACTTCCTTTAGGAATTCAGGCTGGCGATGTCTATGCAATTATCGGTACTCCAAGAACAAAATATGGCTTTTTGGATAGATGGCTAGTTCGTGGTACATATCACGTTCAAGATGGAAATTTAAGCGATTTAAGTGGTAAGATGGTTGCTGGTGGTAACCAGTTTTCAAGAGTTTGGTCTGAAAACTTTACTCCTGAAATGACTAAAAAAATAGCTGAGTTTAGTCCAGGATTCCCTACAAAAATGGAAGACTTTGGTCATAGTAGATCAGCAGTTTGGGGAACTAACTCATATGGTTCAAAATATGCTGAGTCAACCATGTTCCAACCTGCAACTTCATACTGCGAAGTTTGCCACAGTTTTAAATTTGACTTTAAGAGCAAAGAGGAATTCTATGCAGCAATTGGCGATCCTGTAAAACTTCAAGAGCATACTATTGCTCAAGGTATTAGCTGTGAAGAGTGTCACGGTGCTGGTGCGCACTTATATGGCGCAAGAGGCGCTGGAATGCCAAGTAACTGCGAGAGATGTCACCAAAGATTTTCATGGTATGAAGATGAAGCTGATGCAAACCCTAAAAAACCATTTAACGCCTTCTTTAAGTCAAGCTGTCCAGCATGCGGAACAGAGGGTGCACAAATGTATAATACAGAGCACTATGACAAAGGTATGAGATGTAGCACCTGTCACGATCCACACGAAGTTACAGCAAATGATTGGATGAGCGGCTATACCTTGACAGGTCTTAAAAAGACATGTCAAGATTGCCACGAAACACAAGCTGACTTCTTTAAGCAAGGTGGAGTTCATGCAAAAGACAACTGTACAGGTTGCCATATGCCAAATATGATGAGTTGTGAGAACTTTGCAGCTGTTCAAAATCCTGATAAAGCAGGCTTTGATAACGTTAGAGCAAGCCACATTTGGAGAATTAAAGTAGATAGAACTGCTAAGAGTATCAACCCACCTGAGGGACAACCACGTGACCCTATGAAGACAAAAGGCTGGAGACTTACAAGAGATGATGCAGGAAGATTCTATGTTGATTTGATGTGGAGCTGCGGAAGAACAAGCTTCTCAGATGTTAACTTAGTAGGACCTGGTGCTAGTGGATGCCATAGCCCTGTTCAATCGACATTGCCAAATGATTTGAAATTTACAAATCAAGAGATGATTTATGACAAAGTTATGGAGTGGCAACTACCTGTAAAAGATGGTTTTGCAAACATCGAGCTTGGACTTAGAAAGATCGACCGTGCTGTTGCAACCAATCCAAAAGTAGCAACTGCAGATATGGCAAAAGCAATACTCTATGCAAAACAGGCTGAAGATATTAAAAATAAGTTGGCAAAAGACGGCTCATGGGGAGTTCACGGACCACAATACTCTCAAAAGCTTGTAACTGAAGCGCTAACTTATATAAAAGCTGCACAAGAGATCTTGGGCGTTGATAAAAAGAAGTAATAGTCAAAAGCTTTTTGTGCGGGACTTTAATGTCTCGCACTTAAGGTCTAAATAAAAGGATATGAGATGAAAATTATTAGAAATTGGCTATTGACTATTTTTTGCATCTTTTTTGTCACTCTAACGCCACAATTAAGCGCTTCTGGAGATGGAGATATAGCGATTATTGAAGGTGTTGTGCCTATTAGCATATCTGATGCAAAAAAGTTGATGACGCAAGATAATGTATATATATTTGATGCCAATGAGGAAAAAATAAGAGAAGAGCTCGGATATATTCACGGTGCTGTTCATATAAATTTAGAGGGTTGGCAAAATTTACTACCAAAAAATAAGGATGCGACGCTAATTTTTTATTGCCAAAATCGAACCTGTTTTACAAGTAGTGAAGCAGCGCTAGAAGCTATGAAACTTGGCTATAAAAACTCCTATGTTATGCTTGAGGGGATTGAAAATTGGATTATAAAAGGAAATCCGGTTGTAAAACCTAGCAAAGATATCCTAATCAAAAATTCAAAAAACGCAACCTCAAAAGCTTCTTGGCTTGAGTCAAGTGATGTTGATGATTATGCAGATAAAGTCCATAGTCATATGATTTTTGGTAAAATTCCTGCTTGTAGAGATTGCCACGGTGTGGATACTGGACTTGATAGAAATCAAATTCGCGCACAAATGGCTATTAGCAAAGACAATGTCAATAACAACTGTGCCTCATGTCACAGCGATATTGCAAAAGAGTTTAAGGGTAGTGTGCATGACTTTAAAACAACTTTAAATGACCGCTCGCCATCATGTTCTGATTGTCACGCTATACATACTGGCGCTAGCACTGCTTTCATCAACGTTAGAAAACAAAGTGATGAGAGATGTGGTTCATGCCATAAAGAGGAACAAGCTCACTATCACGAAACTTTCCATGGTAAAGTGGTAAGACTTGACGATCCAAATGCCATAACAACAGCTGCTGCATGTTCTGACTGCCACGGTGCACACAATGTATTTAAGATAGACGATAAGAGATCTACTCTCTTTTTAGGTAATAATAATCGTATTGATACTTGTGCAAAATGTCATGATAATGTCAATGAGAACTTTGCTGAATTTATAGCTCACGCAGATCATACAAACAAAGATAAATTTCCTGTTTTGTTTTGGACCTATGTCTTTATGACAGGATTAATTATCGCTGTGTTTGGCTTCTTTGGCTTCCATACTTTCTTATGGTCTGTTAAACTTATCTCTACTAGATTAAAACATCCAAAAGAGTGGAAAGAGGCAAAAGAGAAGGCTGCAAGCGACCCAGTTGCTATTAGAAGATTTAGCGCATTCCATATGTGGCAACACTTCTTTATGGCTGCAAGTTTCTTGGGACTTAGCTTCTCAGGACTACCGCAAAAATTTAGCACAGCTTCATGGGCTCAAAGTATGATTGATATGATGGGCGGACCTATAATGGCTACAAAAATCCACCATATTTCAGCTATTGTTATGATAGTTGTATTTTTAAGCCATATTCTAGAGGTGCTTATCAATGCGTGGTGCAAACGTGATGCAATTCGCAATCCACAAACAGGCAAGATGGAGCTAAGTAGATTTTGGAGTAAGTTCTTTGGACCAGATTCGCTCTTCCCTAGATGGCAAGACTTTAAAGATATGAAAAATCACTTCTTATGGTTCTTTGGCAAAGGTGAGAGACCTCAGTTTGATAGATGGACCTATTGGGAGAAATTTGACTATCTAGCAGTATTTTGGGGTATGTTTATCATCGGACTTTCAGGTCTTATGCTTTGGTTCCCAACTTGGTTTACACAATATCTACCAGGCTGGTCGCTAAACCTTGCAACACTATTGCACTCAGACGAGGCGTTACTTGCGACAGGATTTATCTTTGCGATACACTTCTTTAATACTCACTTTAGAGCAGATCGTTTCCCTATGGATATGGTTATATTCTCAGGAACATTTACAAAAGAAGAGATTAAACACGAGAGAAAACCTTGGTATGATAGACTTGTTGAGAGTGGAAAGATAGAGAGTCTTGAGGTAAAAGATAGCAACTTCAAGTCTTGGAGTTGGCTAGCTAAATTGGCTGGCTTTGCAATGCTTATCACTGGTATGATATTCTTGTTTATGATTATCTATGCCTTTGCTGAGGTGTTGTTCTTCTAATAAATTATCCCCCGAAAGGGGGATATAAATTTACCCACAAATTTAAAACTACAAATTATAAAAAAGATAAATTAAAAGCTTAAATTTCATCTTAAAACTATAAAAACATATAAATCAAAAGTTTAAATTTCAGTTTAAGTAGCAAAAACTTTTAAATTAGAAGCTTAAATTTGAATCAAAACTATAAAAACAAATGCTTAAATTTCAATTCAAAATAGTATAAAACTATATTTAAGAGTTAAATCTCTATCTAAATTTGACAACTTTATCAAAATATTTGTTGTTATAAAAAACTTGTTTAGATTTGAAAAAGCTGTCTAAATTTAGTTACCAAATATCTAAATTTAGCTATAAATTAAATTGATTTTTCTATAGAGCACCTTAATGGAAAGTGTGCTATCTTTGCTCTTTTTTCTATCTCTTCTTGTTTCAAAAGGGCAACTTTTTTGCTAAAAATACCACAGTTGCAACTTCCAATATTGTGAATGGTAAGCATAAGGCAGATGGCATCTTCTAGGCTCTTTCCAAAAAGCTCTATCAGTAGCTCAACTACAAATTCCATAGGTGTAACATCATCGTTATAGAGCGTGATGTAGTATTGTTCTTTTTTATTTTGCACTTTTTATCCTATCAAGGTCACTTTGAAGTAGCGAAACTGGAAGTTTTCCGACATAAAACTCTCTTTTGTTGCTTGATGGCATCTCATTGTTGCTAACTTGTTGAACAATGCCATTTTTATAAATTACTTTAAATGGTATAGTTAGCGCACTTTGATAGCTGATATCTCTTAAAACTTGCTCAATAATTCTATCATTTGGATTGGTTTTGGAGTTGGCGATAAAGTAGTAAGCATTGTAGTTTTTACTGAAATTATCAACCACCTCTTTGTCTGTTATATCTTCGAATGTTATAAGCCCTATTATCATAAAGTCATCTGAGTTTTTTAGCTGAAAGCTCATAAGATGTGCCGCTTCATCTCTGCACGGTTGGCAATATGTTGCAAAAAAATCAAACATAATTATCTTTTTGCTGCCATCCATTTTAAAGCCATTTTCTGTTCTTACTACTGTTATCTCGTTGCCAATTACACTTTTTAGCTTGATTTTTTCACCAACTGCAAATGGCTTAAATTCGTTGCTATTTTCGCTTATTTCATCGTTTTTACAACCTACCAAAACCATTGCTGTAAACAAAAAAGTCAATAAAATAGTTAAATTTCTTTTCATATTTTCCCTTTTAGATTGTTACTAAGTGCTGTTTTTGCCTCTCTTTGGAGATCTTTTCTTTTGATATCTTCCCTTTTATCATAGAGTTTTTTTCCTCTTGCAAGGGCGATATTTGCTTTTATGATGTTTTTGTCATTTAGGTAGATTGAGAGTGGCACGATGGTAAGTCCATCTTTTGCCACTCTTTGGCTAAGTCTATCTATCTGTTTTTTGTGCATCAAAAGCTTTCTAGCACCCCTTTCATCGGGTCTATAAAAGGTGTGAGTATTTTGCAAAAAACTAATATGAGCATTTAGCAAAAAAACTTCGCCTCTTATAACTCTTATAAAGCTATCTTTCAAATTTACCTTTGAAGCCCTTATAGCCTTTACTTCGCTACCTTTTAGCACAATACCAGCTTCAAAACTCTCAATTATTTCGTAGTCGTAAAATGCCTTTTTATTTCTTGCTATTGTCTTCATCTATCACCTTATAATAAGAGCTTCCGCTACCACTTAAAAACTCATTGTCATGTAAATTTATACTATAAATTTTAACAAATGGTGCTAAAAGATCATTTAATTGTCTATTTTTATAATTTTTAAGCAGCTCTTTTGTAGTAAGAGTTGAAAACTTTTTGGCTAAATTTGGGTCAATATCTTTAAAAAAAGAGTTTCTAAACTCGCCATAAACTGCTGCTGTGTTGCTACAAATTGGCAAACAAAAGAGCTTTAAATTTGGAATATCATCAACGAATGGCTCTATTATCTCGCCTTTCCCATAGACATTTGCCGCTCTTTGTTCGCTGATAAAAAAGGCAATATCGCAACCAAGTGGAAGTGAAAGCTCTATAAGCTCTTTTTTAGACATTTTTAAACCTAAAGTTTTATTACAAAGCTTAAGGAATGTTGCGCAGTTGCTACTCCCTCCGCCAAGTCCACCGCCTATTGGGATCTGTTTGTTAAGCTCAACAGTGTGACTTTTAAAAAATGGCTCAACACAGCTAAACTCTTTGGCCAAAATATCATAAGCTTTTTTTATGAGATTTTCGCCAGGAATTGCCTTGTTGGTGGCAATAGTGAAGTTTTTTGACTGCTTTTCTTTAAATGTGATGGTGTCAAAAAGCTCTTCAAAGAGTATAAATCTTGAGGCAATTTCGTGATAGTTGCCAAGCTTGCCGATGACCTTTAAAAAAATATTTATCTTTGCAAAACTTTTCAAATTTCAAACCTATTTAAAAGATAATTAACTGCGCCATCCCTAAACTCAAAAATAGTTATAAGATCGCCATTTTTTACTAGATACTCTCCATCATCTTTGATTTGGAAGTTTTTTACTTCTAATTTTTTTCCAAGAAGGATATCGTTTTTATCAAGATTGTAGAAGTTTTCTCTCAAATTTAGATAGTTTAGCGGGTTTAGTGCCTTTTCGTTTTGAAATTTAAACTCTCCTTCGCTAAGTCTGCAAAGTGCACTTAAAATTGCATTTTGACCAATCATCTGCCCAAAAAGTTGCGCATAAGATCTCACATAAGCACCTTGGCTAACTGAGAGCTCGATAGTTAAAAAAGGATGCATATATGAGATGAGTTTCACATCATAAATGCTCATCTCAATGCTTTTTAACTCAAACTCTTCTTTTGCTCTAGCTAACGTGTAGGCTCTTTTCCCGGCAACTTTTTTGGCGCTAAATTTAGGCGGAGTGTAGCAGATATCGCCTTTTAGCTTCTCAAGGCAAGAGTTTATAAAATCTAGCTTTAAAATGGGCGAGAGTTCTATCTTTTCTACTTTTTCTATATCCAAAGTAGGACTACTTGCCCCAATCCAAATGGTCGCTCTATATCTTTTTGGCTCTTTATTTAGAAATCTAAAGAGCTTTGTATAGCTACCAAAAGCCACTATCAAAGCACCAGTTGCAAATGGATCTAATGTGCCAGAAAAGCCAGCTTTTTTAACACCGTATTTTTTCTTAAGACGCCCTAGATAGAAGTTTGAGCTAACTCCCCGCGGCTTATTTGCTACAAAAAGTCTTTGCAAGTTAGACCTTTTTTTCTACAAAGTCAGACATTATTTTTCTGTTGATACCGCCAAAGTTTATATCAAGCATAAGACTTGTTTTTACCTTGGTTGTTGCAGTTACACGTCCCATTCCAAATAGTTTGTGATTTACAATATCGCCTTTTTTTATCTCTTGCGTTTTTTCAAAAATCATCGCTCCTTCGCAAAGTCCAGCTTCAGATAGAAAGCGGCTCTTTTCTAGCTCTTTTCTCTTGCCATTGTAGTAACGTGAATTGGTAGTGCTTAGTGTTAGAGAACTCTTGGCTCTTGTAAGTGCTACGTAGGCTAATCTTCGCTCCTCTTCTATGTCAATATTGTCACTTTGTATCGGAAAAAAGCCCTCTTCAAGCCCAATTACAAAGAGATGTTCAAACTCAAGCCCTTTGCTAGCATGAATGCTCATAATAGAGATGGCATCATCGCTAATTGCATCCTGCTCGCTTCTTAACAAAAGATCATTTAAAAACTGCGTTATATCAAAGCTAGGATCGTTTTTTACGCTCTCTTTAAGCAGGGCTATAAACTCATCGATATTTGCAACTCTATCTTCGCCATCTGGCAGCTCTTTATACCACTCCCTTATGCCAAAACTCTTATCAAAGTCAGAGAGTATCGCATAGGCGCCATCTAAATTTCTAAGCCTTTCAACTTCATCTTTTAGTTTTAAAAGCTCATCTAAGCTACTTTTACTAACCTCTTTGTTTAGATGAGTTATGCTATCTAACATAGAGAGTTTTAATTCTTTTGCCTTGTTTTCTATCTTTGTAAGACCAACAGCGCCGACACCTCTTTTTGGGCGATTTATAACTCTTTTTAGTGAAAAATCATCGTTGCTATCTAGGATGATTCTTAAATAGCTAATGATATCTTTTACCTCTGCTCTTTGATAAAACTTTATACCTCCGACCATTTTATAGGGAATTTTTGCTCTCATTAGTCCATCTTCAAGGGCTCTTGATAGGGCATTTATGCGGTAAAGTATGGCTATGTTTTGTGGTTTTACTCCATCTTTGATGAGTTTTTCTATCTTGATAGCTATTTTGTTTGCCTCATAACTTTCATCTTGTGAGTTTATAAGCTCTATCTCTTCGCCCGCTCCCTTTGTGCTAAGAAGTTTTTTTCCAAGGCGGTTTGTGTTGTGCTCTATAAGATCATTTGCTGCATTCAAGATGTTTTGAGTAGATCTATAGTTGCTCTCTAGCTTAACCATCTTTACATTGCTAAATTTGTCTTTGAAATTTAAAATATTTTCTACTCTAGCCCCTCTCCAGCCATAGATACTTTGGTCATCATCGCCAACTACAACTATATTGTTGTGAGTGCTGTAGAGCTTCTCTAGGAGTTTAAACTGAATTTCGTTGGTATCTTGATACTCATCTACCATTATGTATCTGTAGTTGTTTGAAATCTCTTCGCAAAGCTTTTTGTCCCTATCTAAGATCTTGTATGGAAGAATGAGTAGATCGTCAAAATCGACTAAATTATCCTCTTTTAGCCTATTTTCATATTTTTGATAAATTTCACAGATAGTTGCATATCTCTCTTTGTTGTAGTAAAAATCATCAAAAGTGGAGTTTGAAAGTCTCTGCTTTGCTTCTTCTGGATCTATTAGAGAGTTTTTTAGTTTTGAGATCTCATTTGCTATGGTTGAGGTTGGGATTTTGCTTTTAAACTCAGAGATAATCTTTTTTTTGTCATCTGTATCTATGATGATAAAGTTGTTTTTGCGTCCAAGCCTATCTATATAAAACTTCAAAAACAAAAGCCCAAATTTGTGAAAAGTGCAAAGAAGAGGCGAGCCTTGAGGTTGTGCTATGTTGTTTTTTGATATCAAATTTAAAGCTCTTGCTCTCATCTCATTGGCCGCTTTGTTTGTAAATGTAAGAGCTAAAATAGAGGATGGCGGTATGCCGTTTGCTATGAGGTAGGCTATCCTTGTAGTGATGGTTTTGGTCTTGCCACTTCCAGCGCCAGCAAGGATGAGCATAGGACCATCGACATGTGTTGCTGCCTCTTTTTGACTATCGTTTAAATTTGCTAATATATCCATTTTTCCCTCATAACTTAAAGGCTTTTCTTGAACGAGCCATTTTATCATCTTTGCTTTTATAGAGTGCAAAATTTGTAAGTAGTGGGTTTTTGCTAACTAAGATTTGAATTACCGCTCCATATGGAATGGTGACAAAAGAGGCAAACATCTCATCGCCAAAACCTGCATGAAATGTAAAGTCTTCATCGTCAAGCTTGATACTTGATAGGGTATAGCCATCTAGCTCAAACAAAATAGCGGGCTGATCTTGGAGGCTTTCTGTGATGTGCTGTGGAAGAGCTGGGTTAAATTTCACAAATTCCAAATTTGCAACCAAAGAAAAGGCAACATCATTTGATGTAAAAAAGCCGATAAGCTCTTTGATATGCTCTTTCATCATCTTTGCAAAATCGCTATTTTTCATAATATAATCCATCATAACTGCTCCTTTGAAAGAGTTAAAAACTCATCTAATAGCTCTTGGATTAGCAAAATGCCATTTTTCCAAAAACTTACATCCTCTATATCTAGCCCAAAGATAGCCACTAGCTCTTTTGGACTTTTGCTACCACCAAGGCTTAAAAACTCTATATATCTATCTGAAAAGTCACTGCACTTGCCGCTTTTATAGAGCTTAAAGAGTGATAAGACTAGCAATTTTGCATAGGAGTATGAGTAACAGTAAAATGGGGTATGGAAAAAGTGCGGTATATAGGACCACCAGCTTTTGTAGTACGGATTTAGCTTCACCTTTCCATCAAACATCTTAGCTGACTCTTTTAGCCAAAGCTCACCTATCTCATCGCTACTTAAATCTCCATCTTTTGCATGAACTATGCGCTCAAAAGTAGTGAAGTTTATTTGGCGATAGAGTGTTGCAAAGATATCTTCAAGTTTTGTTGCAAGTAGGGCAACTTTTTCTTTTTTGCTAACCTTTTTTATGAGAGTATCAAAAATCAACATCTCACAAAAAATTGAGGCAGTCTCAGCCATAACTAGCGGTGTATCGCTGTTTAAGTAGCCAACATCATATGAGAGATATTGATGTACACCATGACCTAGCTCATGAGCTAAAGTAAAGAGATCTCTACTTTTATTCATATAGTTTAGAAGAATGTGTGGATGAGTCTGTTTTGTAGATGCCAAGGAAAATGCACCGCCAATCTTGTCTTTTGAGGGATAGACATCTATCCAGTTTTCGTTGAAAGCCTTTAGTGCAATCTCTTTAAATTTGGGGCTAAATTTGGCAAAGCTATCAACCACAACTCTTTTTGCCTCATCAAAAGGTATCTCAATCTCTTTTGCAATTGGTGCATAGCGGTCATAGTCAAAAAGCTCATCATAGCCCAGAATTTGACGCTTTCTCTCATAGTAGTTGCCAACTAGATAAAAGCTATTTTCACTCGCTTCTATAAGAGAGTCAAGACTCTTTTTTTCTATCTGGTTATAAAGGTGCATGCTCTCTTCTGGCTCTTTATAGCCTCTTAATTCGGATTTGATTTTGAGATCACTTCTTACCATATTGTAGATAAAGGTTAGAAGATGTGAGTTTTGCTCAAGTGTTTTGCTAAGTGCTAGACTTGAGTCTTTTCTAAGCTTCCTATCGTCGCTACTAAAGTTACTAAGAAGCTCTTCAAGAGAGTAATTCTTACCACTGAGTTCAAATTTAAATTTAGAAAAACTCTCATCAAAAAGCCTTGTAAAGGACTCTTTGCCAAGCGGTTCTAGCTTTAGCAAAAGTGACTCTTCCTTTAGGCTTAGTTGATGTTTTTTTCTCTTTTTAAGAAGAGTTAGAAAATAGCTATATTTTGGTAGATAGCTTATGATTTGTTCTTGTTTATCTGCATTTAGAGTGTTAAACTCAATGGTAAAAAATAAAATATTTTGTGAAATTTCATCTGTTTGCAGCTCTGATTTGTGAAGTTCTGAGCCAAGAGTTGTATCTTTGGCAAATTTAAGATAACTATAGCTTTGGATATGGGCAATTTTCTCCTCTATCTCCTCATATCTTTGGATTGCCTTGCTAAACTCTTCTAAAGTAAGAGATGAGAGCCTGTCTTTGTAGTTGGTTAAAAAATCAAGCGACTCTTTTTTTAAAGAGGAGAGGTAACTCTCATAAGAGCTACCTTTAAAAAAACTATCTAACTCCCACTCCATTAGATGCCCTCAACATCACTACCTGTTCTGTGAGAGGCAATAGCTGTAAAAAGCACGTCAGTTGAGCTGTTGATGGCAGTTTCGAGTGAGTCTTGTATAACGCCAATCATTACACCAATTCCAACAACTTGGAATGCAGTCGCTTCATCGATACCAAACAAAGAGCAAGCAAGAGGAATGAGCATCAAAGAGCCGCCAGCCACACCGCTAGCTCCGCAAGCGCCAAGAGTAGCAACTGTGCAAAGAAGAAGTGCTGAGAAAAAGCTAACTTCAACGCCAACTGTATATGCTGTGCAAAGTGAAAGTATCGCGATAACAACCGCTGCACCGCCCATATTGACAGTAGCACCAAGTGGGATTGAGATAGAGTAAATTTCTTCGTCCAAATTTAGTTTTTTACATAGGTTCATATTTATCGGTATATTTGCAGCTGAACTTCTTGTAAAAAAGGCAGTTACACCGCTCTCTTTATAGCAAGTAAATACTATTGGGAATGGATTTTTACGGATATAAAACCAAGTTATCAAAGGGTTGATAATCAGTGCCAAAAATAGCATTGCAACTACCAAAAGAATGGTAACTTTTGCATAGCTAATAAGTCCCTCTTTGCCTGTTACATAGATACTTGTAGCAATAAGTCCCATAACGCCTATCGGTGCAAATTGTATAACAAACTGAACTATCTTTGTGATAGCTTCTGAGAGATCTCTAAAGACATCTTTTGTGGTATCGCTTGTATATTTTAGAGTAACACCAAGTGCTACAGCCCAAACAACGATACCTATGTAGTTGGCATTTGCAATTGCTCTAAATGGGTTATCGACCATATTAAATAGCAAATTTTTAAGAACAGAGTCAAGTCCGCCAGGCGCTGATGTAGTGGCACTTTCAAGCCCAGTTAAGGTTATTTGAACAGGGAAGAGCATAGCAGCTCCAACGCCGACACATGAGGCTAGGAATGTAGCTATTAGGTAGAGAAATAGCACATTTTTAAGACCATCTATATTTTTAAAATCTCTTAGTAAAATCGCTGCTGCAATTAAGACAAATACAAGTATTGGAGCAACCGCCCTAAGAGCACCTACAAAAAGTGCGCCAAAGAGATCAAAAATAGCTGCAACTCCAGCACTTCCGCCAAAGCCGATTCTACATAGCAGACCTACAGCTGCACCAATCAATAGCCCAATGATGATACGATAAACTAAATTTATCGAAGTGTAGGCGTTAAATGCCTTGATTATTGGATTCATCTAAATACCCTTTGTTATAAAATAAAGTATGAATATAGCCAAACTTTAATAAAAATTGATTTAATTTTGCATATTTAGCTCAAATTTAACTCCAATTTGAAAATTGTATATTGGTATCTAAATTAAATTCATTTTAAAAATTAGATGGTAAAATTGAGACTTTATAAATATAGATAATAAGAGGTAAATTTTTATGTATTTATTTACATCAGAGGTAGTAAGTCCAGGGCATCCTGATAAGTGCGCTGATATTATTGCCGATACCATTGTAGATGAGGTTTTAGCAAGAGATAAAAATGCTAGAATCGCAAGTGAGGTCTTTATAGCGGGCAACAACATCATCATAGGTGGAGAGATAAAGTCTAGCTTTGAGTTAAAGCAAGATGAGTGTGAAAAAATTGTCCTAAAAGCTCTTAAAGAGATTGGCTATGATGGCAATCCACACTTTACAAAAGAGCAGTGCCTACATCCAGACGATGTTAAAGTTCAGCTACTTCTAAACAAACAAAGCCCCGATATCAATCAAGGTGTAGATCAAGAGTGCGGCGAGATAGGTGCAGGTGATCAAGGGATAATGTTTGGTTTTGCCACAAATGAGACCAAAGAGTATATGCCAGCGGCATTGACCTATGCTAGGGTTTTGTCAAATAAGGTCTATGAGTATGCAAAAGAGCATCCGCACGAAATAGGTGTTGATATAAAAACTCAAGTCACTGTTGATTATGGAAGTAAGAAAAATTTTGAAGAGTGCAGACCGCAAAAGATTCACACTATCGTAGTTTCAGCCCCTTGCGTAGAGAGTATGAAGATAGAAGAGGTAAGGGCGCTTATTGGCACTCTTATAGACAGCGCTGGACTTCCAAAAAAGCTCTATAACAAAGAGCAAACCATCATCCACATCAATCCTACAGGACGCTATGTCAATCACTCAAGCTTGCACGATAGCGGAGTTACAGGAAGAAAGCTTATAGTTGATAGTTTTGGCGGTTACTCGCCGATTGGCGGTGGTGCACAATCTAGCAAAGACTACACAAAGGTTGATAGAAGCGGACTTTATGCAGCTAGATATATAGCCAAAAATATAGTAGCAGCCGGACTTGCTAAAAAATGTATAGTTCAGCTTAGCTATGCCATAGGACTTGCAAAGCCAGTCTCTGTTAGTGTCGATTGTATGGGGACAAATAGAGGGATTAGCGATGATGAGCTGTCAAATTTTGTCTTAAGACGTTTTGCTTTGACTCCAAAGTGGATAATAGAGAAATTCAAACTAAATAGCCCTAAAGATGGCGGTTTTAGCTATGCACAAGTAGCTGCTAATGGACAAGTTGGACAAAAAGACTATCCATGGGAGAGCCTTGATAGCGTCGATATCTTCAAAGAACTTCTCAAAAAAGAGGATATAGAGGAGTAGTTTTGAAATTTAACCTCTTAAATTTTAGTTTTGAGGTTAAATTTATCCATTATAAAAAGCTTCAAAGACTCTATAAATTTAGCCAGCTCTGTTCTTTTTGGAGTTATTATCTCGCTTTTGCTGCCAT
Organism: uncultured Campylobacter sp.; assembly: GCF_947255105.1. Lineage (GTDB taxonomy): Bacteria > Campylobacterota > Campylobacteria > Campylobacterales > Campylobacteraceae > Campylobacter_B. The sequence goes on along the minus strand of NZ_CAMYFP010000003.1, from coordinate 55,311 downwards.
TTACGCTGTGATAGACTACGGTGTTGTGCTTTGTAGCAAAATATTTTATAAAAAGTCTTTGTAGGGTTGGCTCTGTAGATGGAGTAAACCAAGCGTTGTTTGAGATGGCGATGACAAAACTTGGGCTGTTTTTGTAAATTTCAGCTCTAGTTGCCTCGTAGCAAATAGCATTTGTAAAGCTAACTCCATCAATCTCATAACTTCCAACTTCACTAGCCTTGCTAAAGTCATCTTGAGCTTCAAAGATAGTTTTGTTGATGAGTTTTTTGATAAATTTAGGCAGAGGAATTTCCTCTCCAAAAGGGACTAAAATGACTTTATCTAGCCTCTTTTGCTCACCTTTATCAAACAGGTAGGTAGAGTTGTAAAATTTGCCATCTTCATAAGAGAGAGCGCCAGTTACTATGGCTATCTGTTTTGATAGCTCTTTTAGATAATTTGTCAAATATCTCTCTTTGTTTAGATAGAGCATAAAGGCACTTTCAGGCAAAACAACAACTCTATATCCATCATCTATCGCCTTTGTGATGGTTGTTAAATTCTTTCCTATCATCTCATCAATTTTGTTGTCATCTAGTCGCTCGCTTTGATCTACATTGTAGTTTGCAAGATAGATATTAAGTGGTGCTTTATTTATAGCAAGAGTGGTAAAACTAAGAGCGCTAAAAAAGCCAATAAGTGCTAATAAAAATTTGAGTTGAAATTTAAGCCTACTTTTTAAAATGACAATGACAAATAAAAGAGCTCCAAGTCCTCTTAAATTTGGCTCAAAAACTCCATTTATCAAGGTTAGCTCCAAGCTAAACCAGTTAAATCCAAAAGGGTGAATATAGCCAATGGCAATAAGAAGCAACGCCCTTAAATAGAGCTGTTTTGGCAGTGCAGCGATAGTAAAAATCAGACCATAAACTATGGCTATTGCAACTATCTCTAGCGGTATAAAAAAGCTAAGATTAAAATATCTAAGAGAAAAACTTATCCAATAAAACCAAAAAACTCCGATAAAAAAACCGCTATGATAAAACTCCCATCTACTTGCACCAATGACTCTATAAAGACCATATATCGCAAGAAAGGGGCTTAAATTTTTGAGTAAAACTGAGTCAAAAAGATCAAGAAAAATAAAAGCCGATATAAAAATTGCATTAACAAAGCCTTTTATAATTTCATTTGTGGTAAAATACTCTCTTAAAAATTTTAACAATAAGGATTTACTACATGCAAGGAAATTTATTTGGTTCATTACTACCTCTTTTTGTATTTTTTGCTATTTTTTATTTTTTAATTATCAGACCTCAGCAAAAACAGGCAAAAGCACACAAAGAGATGCTCAACAACCTAACTAAGGGCGATAAAATAGTCACAAACGGTGGTTTAAAATGTACCGTTGTAAAAACTAGTGATGATTTTATCACAGTAAAACTTAATGATGACGTATTGGCTGAGTTAGATAGACAATTTGTTTCAAAGAAATTAGATGCGTAGTGCTAAAGTAACTTTTAAGCTGATTGTTTTGATATTGGCTGCTATTTTTGCCATAGCCTTTTCAGCCCCGTCGATATTTCAGCTTGAAAAAGGTTCTAAGATAAACTTGGGACTTGACCTACAGGGCGGTCTTCATATGCTTTTGGGTGTTAAGACCGATGAGGCGATAGCTTCTAGAGTTAAGTCAGTTGCTGCAAGTGTTAATTACTCTGTTAAAAAAGATGATCTTTTGATGAGTGATTTTATGATTGAAGATGACTATTTTAGTTTTACTGTTCTTGATAGCGATGAGGTGGCTAAATTTGACGCTATTTTAAAGGGCATTAATGGACTAGATATTCAAAAAAATGGTCTTAGCTATATAGTCTCTCTAACTCCTAAAGAGGCAGCTGATACTAAAGAGTATGCGATAGATCAAGCAGTTGAGACGATAAGAAATAGACTTGATCTCTTTGGACTAGCTGAACCTGTTGTTGCAAGACAGGGCGCTACAGATATACTTGTAGAGCTTCCTGGAGTAAAGAGCGCTCAAGAGGAGCAAAGAGCCAAAGATCTTATTGCAAAGGCGGCTCATTTGGAGCTGATGGCAGTAGATGAAAAAAGGCAAGATAGAGCTCATCAACTAAGCAAAGAGGACGCAGCAGCCTATGGCGATATCATCTATCCTGATGTAAAAGATGAAAAAATAAAATATATCTTAAACAAAGTTCCTGTGCTTGATGGCTCTATGCTAATTGACGCAAAAGTGGCTTTCGACCAAAGAAACAATCAACCTATTATAAACTTTACTCTCAACTCAGAGGGAGCCAAAATTTTTGGTGACTTTACAGCGGCAAATGTTGGCAAAAGACTTGCTATTGTGCTTGATGGCAAGGTCTATTCAGCACCTAGGATAAATGAGAGAATTGGCGCTGGTAGCGGACAGATAAGTGGAGCTTTTACAGTTGAAGAAGCAAGAGATGTTGCTATTGCTCTAAGATCTGGCGCGCTTTTGGCCCCTATAACTTTGCTTGAGAAAAGAAGCGTTGGACCAAGTTTGGGTCAAGAAAGTATCGATAAAAGTATCAATGCGCTTATTGGTGCCTCTATTTTTATAGTGCTCTTTATGATATTTTACTACCGCATGGCAGGCGTTATTGCCAATATTGCACTTTTTGTAAATATCTTGCTACTTGTCTCTGTAATGGCACTTTTTGGAGCAACTCTAACTCTGCCTGGTATGGCTGGTATAGTTTTGGCTGTCGGTATGGCAGTTGATGCAAACGTCATTATAAATGAGCGTATAAGAGAGGTTTTAAAAAGTGGTGCAGGGATTAGAAAGAGTATTGCGCAGGGCTATCAAAATGCAATGAGTGCTATCATTGACTCCAACCTAACAACACTTATTACTTCAGCAGCACTTTATACCTATGGAACTGGTCCTGTTAAGGGCTTTGCTGTTACTATGAGTATAGGAATTGCTGCCTCTATGCTTACAGCAATTGTTGGAACACATGGTATTTTTGACCTACTAATGGATCGCATAGAAAAGAGTGGCAATACCAAATTTTGGCTTGGTTATAAAGTAAGAAAGGCAGAAAATGCAACTATTTGATAAAGATAAAGTTTATAATTTTATGGGGATAAGAAATCCCGTGCTTATTGTCTCAACTATCTGTATGATTATAGCTGTAGTCTTGCTTTTTACTAGAGGTTTTAACTATGGAATTGACTTTAGCGGTGGAACGCTTATTCAAATTCAATATGATAAAAAGGCACCACTTGATAAGATAAGAGCCTCACTTGAGGGTGTTGAGGAGTTAAGTGGCGCAAATGTAACTGAGTTTGGAAGCGATGATGAAGTTATTGTGAGATACTCTGGAAGTAGTGACTCTCTTGGAAGTGATCCGGCGAAATTTATAAGCAATATTTTAAAAGATACTGGCAATTTTGAGATAAGACGTGTTGATGTGGTTGGTCCAAAGGTTGGCGATAGTCTTCGAAAGGGCGGTGTAATGGCACTTAGTATCTCTTTGGTGCTTATACTTGTCTATATCGCTGCTAGATTTGAGTTTAGATTTGCCATCGCTGCCATTATCTCTGAGATTCATGATATCTTGTTTGTAATTGGCGTCATACTTTTGCTAAAAATTAGTGTAAATTTGGACACTCTAGCGGCTCTTCTTACCATAATTGGATATTCGCTAAATGATACAATTATCGTCTTTGATAGGATTAGAGAGGGAGTTAGGGAGAGCGAGCATACGGATTTGAGCTATGTTATAAATGAAGCGGTCTCTAGAACACTTTCAAGAACAATACTTACCTCTTTTACAACATTGGCTAGTGTTGTTGTGCTCTATTTTTTCGGCGGAGATATGATAAAAGATTTTTCATTTATTATGATAGTAGGTATTATAGTTGGTACATATAGCTCTATATTTGTTGCTTCTCAAGCACTTATTTGGCTGAAATTTGATGTCAAAAAATACCGAGCTAATCTTGCAGAGAAGCATAGAAAAGAGAAAGAGAAAGAGAAAATGAGACAGATGTATGAACAAGGGACGGTGTAAGTTATGAATTGGGGTAGAGTTATACATGTATTTTTTGCCATAATGAGCCTTACAACGATTGCTGTTTATCTTTATGGACAAAATGAGATATCGCTTTTTTTAGCAGCCGGTATAAATTTGATATCAACTATATTAAAAGTTGGTGTAAGGTCGCTTTTGGCAGTTGAGATTTTTGCAAGTTCCCTTGTAGCAGACCTCCACTTAATACCTGCATTTACAATCCACATCTTAGGCGGAGATGAGACTTTGGTCTACTCTTTGGTTATTGGATCTTGTATTGCAAATGCATTTTCACTTATCTTAATAGTAATAGAGTCAGTAAAAAGTAGTGATGAGTTTTAAAGGAAATTTATGGGATACGATAGTTTAGAAATAGAAAAAAAATGGCAAGAAATTTGGGAAAAAAATGGCGATTTTGAGCCAAAAGATGACTATAGTTTGCCTAAAAAATATATTTTAAGTATGTTTCCATATCCAAGTGGGCGGATACATATGGGGCATGTTAGAAACTACACAATAGGCGATGCTTTTGCAAGATACTATAGAAAACAGGGCTTTAATGTCCTTCATCCAATAGGCTATGACAGCTTTGGAATGCCTGCAGAAAATGCCGCTATAAAACATGGCATAAATCCCAAAGTTTGGACATATGACAACATTAGCTATATGTCACAAGAGCTAAAAAGACTTGGTTTTTCTTTCTCTAAAAAAAGAGAGTTTGCCACATCAGATCCTCTCTATACTAAATTTGAGCAGGAATTTTTTATCAAATTTTATGAAAAAGGGCTAATTTATAGAAAAAATGCCATTGTAAATTGGTGCGAACATGACCAAACTGTTCTTGCAAATGAGCAAGTAGAGGATGGAAAGTGTTGGAGATGCGGGCATGAGGTAGATCAGCGTGAAATGCCTGGATATTATCTTAAGATAACAGAGTATAAAGAGGAGCTTTTAAAAGACTTAAAATTGCTTGAAGGACACTGGCCAAAAGAGGTTCTTACTATGCAAGAAAATTGGATAGGCAAGAGTTATGGGCTAGAGTTTTTGCTTAAATTTGACGATGAGAGTAAAAGGGCTTTGGGAGATATTGAAGGGTTTAAGGTCTTTACGACTCGTCCAGATACTATATTTGGTCTAAGTTACGCTGCTGTTGCGCCTGAGCATGAGGTTGTAAAAAGAGTGCTTGAGAAAAATTTACTTGACAAAGAGAGTGAGACAAAGCTAAGAGAGATCTTAAAAAAGACAGCTCGTCAAAGACAGATGGATGACAAAGAGGGATTATTTTTAAATCTATTTGTAACTCACCCTTTGACAAAGGCAAAAATTCCTGTTTGGGTGGCAAATTTTGTTCTGTCTGACTATGGTGGTGGTGCTGTTATGTCGGTGCCTGCTTATGATGAGAGAGATTATGAGTTTGCAACGAAATACAATCTAAATATCATTGAGTCTATTAAGCCTTATGAAAACGACTACTCTTTGCCATATTTGGGTGGCGGAGTTTTGATGAGTGGTGGTGAGTTTGAGGGGCTTGATAATGAAGATGCAAAGGGTGCTATTATTGACTATTTTGAAAAAAATGGTCTTGGCAAAAGGATAACTAATTATAAACTAAGAGATTGGGGAGTGAGCAGGCAAAGATATTGGGGTGCGCCAATCCCTATGATACACTGCCCAAAATGCGGTCTTGTGCCTGAAAAGATAGAAAATCTTCCAGTAACTTTGCCAGATGATGTTGTGATAAGTGGCAAAGGAAATCCGCTTGATAAACATCCTACTTGGAAAAATTGCCACTGCCCAAAATGCGGTGGCAAGGCACTTAGAGAGAGTGATACTTTAGATACATTTTTTGAGTCAAGTTGGTATTTTGCAAGATTTGCAAGTGATGAGCGCACTTGGAAAGATGTTGCATTTGATAAAAAAAGTGTAGATTATTGGATGAGTGTTGATCAATATATTGGTGGGATAGAGCATGCCATTTTACACCTTTTATATGCTAGGTTTTTCCAAAAAGCACTAAGAGATAGCGGTTATTTGAGAGATGATGAGCCATTTTCAAATTTGTTAGCACAGGGCATGGTTTTAAAAGATGGTCTAAAGATGAGTAAAAGCAAGGGTAATACTGTAGATCCAGATGATATCATAGAGAAGTATGGAGCCGATACAGCAAGACTTTTTATACTTTTTGCTGCGCCACCACAAAAAGAGCTAGAGTGGAACGATAGTGCAGTTGAGGGGGCTTTTAGATTTTTAAATAGACTTTATGATAGAGCCTCTTTGATAACTCCAACCGATACACTGCCTAGGATAAATCAAAGCTTGCTAGATCCAGCTCAAAAAGAGGCTAGATTTAAGGTTTATGACGCTTTAAGACGCTCAGAAGAGATTTACAATAGAACTTTTTCATTTAATACCTTGATAGCTGCTTGCATGGAGGCACTAAATGCACTCAATGCACAAAACAACAAAGAGCTTTTAACTGAGGGCTTTTGGATAATTTTAAACTTGCTTGAGCCAATTATTCCACATTTAGCTCACGAACTTAGTCAAAAACTTTTCAACAAAAAGAACTTTTTGCCTATAAAGTTGCTTAATGAGGTCTTTATAAAAGATGACCTTACTCTTGGAGTTACTGTAAATGGTAAAAAAAGAGCTCAAATAGAGGTAAAGGCGACTTTGGAGCAAGAAGAGATTATAAGTGAGGCAAAAAAGAGCGTAGAGAAGTGGATTGATGGAAAAGAGATTGTAAAAGAGATTTACGTCAAAGAAAAACTTGTAAATTTGGTCGTTAGATGAGATTTTTTCTAGCACTTTTTACTGCGATTTTTTTTGTTGGTTGTGGCTATAGACCAGCTTCTGTAGCCTCTAAAGAACTTTTGGGCGATAGTGTTTTTGTATCTGTTGTAATAAGTAGCACCGATCCGCAAAACACAGTTGCCCTAAAAGACGCCATAAGAGATGGAGTTGTCAATAGACTAGGTAGAAAACTTCTATCAAAACAGCAGGCATCAAGCAAGATTATTGCCTCTTTAAACTCTATCTCTTTTACTCCAATCTCCTATGATAGGCTTGGCTATATAACAGCCTTTAGGATAGATATCTCAGTAAATTTCAAAGTTGATTTTAAAGATGGTAGCACCTTTAGCAAAACTACCTTTGGCGACTATACTTTCAAAGTCTCAACTCATACCAAATACATAACAGATATAAATAGTATCTTAAGTGAATTTGATAGATACAATGCCATTGTTCAGTCATCTTCACAGGCATTTGATGAGTTTATTGCTACACTTTCTATAAAAGGATTGGATAGATAAGTAGATGAAATTTAAAAAATACCTATCAGAAAAACCGCTCTTCTATCAAAAATTTGACTTTGAGAGAATGCCACGTCTTTACAATAAGATAAAAGATGCTCTTGATACCAAACCAATCATCCACATCATCGGTACCAACGGCAAGGGCAGCACGGGACGTTTTATAACTCAGCTATTAGAAAAAGAGGGCAAAAGTGTAGGGCATTTTAGCTCGCCACATATCTTTAAATTTAATGAGCGTTTCTATAAAAATGGCAAAGATGTAGAAGATGAGGAACTAGAGAGAGCACATAAAGAATTGCAAAGAGTTTTAGGCGATGATATTGATGAGATTTCTTATTTTGAGTATGCTACATTTATTGCGATGATACTTTTTAGAGAGTGTGAGTTTTGGGTCTTTGAGGCGGGACTTGGAGGGGAGTTTGACTCTACAAATGTTTTAGAAAAAAAACTCACTCTTTTTACGCCAATTGGACTAGATCACACAAATGTCCTTGGAGATAGTATCGAAAAGATATCTCTTACTAAATTAAGAGCGATGGGTGCGGTGGCAGTTTTAAATAGCTCTATGGATAAAACAGCTTTGCATTTAGCACAAGACTTAGCAAAACAAAGAGGCTCAAAGCTCTTTTTAGCAGATGAGTTGATAACTAAATTTGAAAAAGAGCAGATAAAAAACTATATCCAAAAAAACTTACTTGCCCACTATCAAGAGAGCAATTTATCTTTGGCATATGCCGGTTTTAAACTTCTTGGCTTTAGCGGTATTGACGAGCTAGGGCGACTAAATATCGCAGGAAGACTTCAAAGAATCTCTTCGAACATCACCATAGATGTCGGACACAATCCGCTTTGTGCAAAGGCAATAAGAGATGAAATTTATCCAAAAAAGGTAGTTTTAGTTTATAACTCATTTTTAGATAAAGATGTAAAGTCAGTTTTATACAACTTAAAAGATATAGTAAAGCGAATTGAAATTTACAGATATGAGAGCAAAGATAGAGCGCTTGCAACAGATAAAATCAAAGATATTGCAAAAGAGTTGGATATTGAGTGCCTCTACTTTAGCTCCATTAAAAAAGATGAAAACTACCTTGTTTTTGGCTCTTTTATGTTGGTAGAGGAGTTTTTAAAAGGAGAGTTTTATGATACAAGCAAAAGTTTATGAGTATTTTAAAGAAAAAAATAGCATAGAACTTTTGGTAGTCGCAGACAAAAATGAAGCAAGAGAAGCGACTGAAGTTTTGGATTATTTGGGTTATACAACCTTTGTTTTACCAGATTTTAGGGCTAAATTTGGCGATGATTTGAGAGCTTTTTATGATGAGTTAGTAACTATTAGTAAAGAGCTTTCAAGTTATTATGAAAGTAGCGCAAACAAAAAGATTTTAATCTCTCCGATAGAGACCATACTTCACAAACTTCCAGCTAAAAAACATCTAAAAAAATTAGAGCTTAAATTTGGCGATGAGATAAATTTAGATGAGTTAAAAGAGGAGTTTTTGCACTTTGGCTATGAGTTTGTCGATATTGTCGAGGCAAAAGGCGAGGTTAGTTTTAGAGGAGAGGTGATAGATATTTTTGCCACAAATCAAAACAGACCAATTAGAATCTTGCTAGATGACACTCTCATAGAGAGCATAAGAGAGTTTGACGAAGAGTCTCAGCTTAGCAACAAAGATGAGCTTGAGAGCATAAGCATAGCGCCATTTATAGCAGCTCTTGATAAAAATGAGTTTGAACATATCGAGCATAAAATCCACAGCATAAAAAGCTCTGCTTTGATTGCTGACTTTGCCTCTTTGGGTTTTTGGGCGATAGATGACTTTGTAAGATATGGCGATATTTTCAAAACTGCGCTACTAACAAGTAGCTATAAAGATTCATTTGACAATGAGATTGATCTTTCTATCTTTAAAGAGGCCTCACTCATCAACGAGCCAAAAATTTACAAAGATCTAATCGCCACCTTTAGCAAAGATTTTATGCAGCTAAATCAAAACAAACAGATTACCATTCTTGCAAGAAATGACTCTTTGTTTGTGGCAAATGAGTGCTATTCTTATAAAAACTGCACTCTTAAGCACTCTACTGCCATCTTAAATATCTATAGTGATAGTGAGGTTATCATCTCACTTAACAAACCTTTGCCAAAGAGAGCCAAAAAAAGAGCAACCATCGTTCTTGATGAGTTAAAGCCGGGCGATTATGTCGTGCATGAAGATCACGGAATTGGCAAGTTTAACGGTCTAGAGCTTATCAAAGTTATGGGTGTTAAGAGGGAGTTTGTAGCTATTTTGTATCAAAACGACGATAAGCTTCTTTTGCCTGTGCAAAATCTCAATAAGATAGATCGCTATATCGCAAGTAGCGGTGTTGCTATGCTAGATAAACTTGGCAAAACAACCTTTATGAAGATAAAAGAGAAGGTTAGAGAAAAGCTCTTTGCAATAGCCTCTAAAATCATCGCTATGGCGGCACAAAGAGAGCTAATAGAGGCAAAAAAGATAACAATTCCAACAAAAGAACTTGGCGAATTTAGACAAGCTGCCGGCTTTACCTACACAAAAGATCAAGAAGAGGCTATTTTTGAGATTTTAAAAGATTTAGAAAGTGGTAAGGTGATGGATAGACTGCTTAGTGGCGATGTTGGCTTTGGAAAGACAGAAGTTGCTATGAATGCAATTTTATCTGTCATAAAAAGCGGCTATTTGGTTTTGTTTTTTGTCCCTACAACTATACTTTCATCACAGCACTACAAAACTCTAAAAGAGCGTCTTAGCCCCTTTGGCGTAGCTGTTTTTAAGCTTGATAGATTTACCACAACAAAAGAAAAAAATGAGTTAAAAAATGCTATCTCTAACAACACGCCATTAGTTTGTGTTGGAACTCATTCGCTTTTGGGACTAGGAGCTTTTAACGTTGGGCTTATCATTATTGATGAAGAGCATAAATTTGGAGTAAAACAGAAAGAAAAGCTAAAAGAGCTTTCTAAAAATTCTCATCTTCTTAGTATGAGCGCAACGCCAATCCCGCGAAGTTTAAATATGGCACTTAGCAAAATCAAAGGCTATAGCACACTTTTGACGCCGCCAAAAGATAGGCTAGATATCAAAACATATGTAAAAGAGAAAGATGATGTTTTGATAAAAGAGGTCATCTTAAGAGAGCTTCGAAGGGGCGGGCAGATTTTTTATGTCTATAACCATATAGCTGGCATTGAGGGAGTTAAAAAGTGGCTAAATGACCTTATACCTTTTCTTAAAATAGTAGTTCTTCACTCACAAATTGATTCCAAAACAACAGAAGATGAGCTTAATAAATTTATAAATGGTCAATACAATCTCATGCTTTGCACAAGTATCGTAGAGAGCGGCATTCATATGCCAAATGTAAATACCATCATCATCGAAAACTCAAATAAATTTGGCATAGCAGATCTTCATCAGTTAAGAGGTAGAGTTGGAAGAGGCGCTAGACAGGGATATTGCTACTATCTCATCGAAAACAAAAACTCACTTACAAAAGAGGCACTAAAGAGATTGGTAGCGCTTGAGAGTAACTCAAGTTTGGGTTCAGGAGCAGTTTTGGCATATCACGATCTTGAGATTAGAGGTGGTGGCAACTTGATAGGCGAGGCACAAAGTGGTCATATAGAGGCCATTGGCTACTCTTTATATCTTAGAATGCTAGAAGAGGAGATAAACAAACTTCTTAGTAAAGAGACGTCTAAGAGTGATGTTGATATCAAGCTTGAGATTGCAGCCTATCTAAATAGCGACTATATTCCTTATGATAGGATTAGGCTAGAGCTTTATAGAAGGCTTAGCAGGTGCAAAAGTGCGAGTGAGGTCTATGAGATATCAAGTGAGATGGAGGATAGATTTGGCAAGCTTGATATCTTTACAAAGCAGTTTTTAAATCTTATTATCATTAAGATTTTGGCAAATGAGTTAAATTTCAAAAGCATTACTAGCTATAAAGAAAATATCCTGCTAATAGATAGCAGCGATAAAAAAATCCAACTCAAAGCTAGCAGTAGCGATGATGACGATGTGGTGGTAAAAATTTTAGAGTATTTAAGAGGTAAAAAGCAGTGATTAACTGGCAAGAGACAAAGGCAGCTATTTTTAGAAGTAACAAAAAAACACTAAAGCCAATAAAAGAGATTGACATTCCAAATTTAGAATTTTTAGTTGGGCTAAAAAGACAAAAAGAACTCTTATATGAAAATACAGATAAGTTTATAAAAAAGAGCGAGGCAAACCACGCACTTTTATGGGGGCAGAGAGGTTGTGGTAAATCAACTCTTGCAAAGGCCATTTTTGGCAAATTTTATGATTTGGGACTTAGAGTTGTTGAGATAAGAAGTGCAGATTTGCTCTATTTAGAAGATATTTTAGATGAGATTAGAGAAAGTAGTTTGAAATTTATCATCTTTTGCGATGACCTTAGCTTTGAAGAGGGCGATTTTAACTACAAATACCTAAAACCGCTTTTAGAGGGCAGTTTGGAACTTGCGCCAAAAAATGTCTTAATGTATGCCACCTCAAACAGACGTCATCTTCTACCAGAATACCAAAAAGACAACCTAGATGTAGAGATTAGCAATGATGAGTTGCACTACGGCGATGCCATAGAAGAACGCCTTTCGCTCTCTGACAGATTTGGACTAAGTATCGGCTTTTATCAAGGTAGCTATGAGGAGTATCTTTTGATGGTTGAGAGTTATTTTAAGGACTACAAGGGCGATAAAGAGAAGCTTTTCAAAAAGGCAAAAGAGTTTTCTATGATAAGAGCTAGCCGAAGTGGGCGAACAGCAAAGCAGTTTTATCTTGCATATAAGGATAAATTTTGACAGAACTTTTTATAAATTTGTATAGACTAAATTTGGTAAAAGATCATAGATGGTGGCCAGGATATGGGACTTTTGAAGTTATAGTTGGGGCAATTTTGACACAAAATACAAAGTGGCAAAATGTAGAAAAGGCACTTGAATCTCTTAAAAAAAACAACTCTTTAACCATCAACGGACTTTTAAATTTGACTGAAGAAGAGCTTGCAACACTTATAAAACCAAGTGGCTTTTACAACCAAAAAGCAAAGAGGCTAAAAGGGCTAATGGAGGCGATGAGCCGCGATTTTGGCGACTTTGAAAGCTTCAAAAAAGAGGCAAACAAAGAGTGGTTAAGTAGGGTTAAGGGGCTTGGAGCTGAGAGTGTGGATTCTATCCTTTGTTATGCTTGCGAAAAAAACACAATGGTAGTTGATAGATATGCTATGAGAGTTCTTTCATATCTTGGCTATGAGTTTCAAAGCTATGAAGAGGCAAAGGAGCAGCTAGAGTCTATCGACTATGATTTTGTGGTTAGTGAGTGCGGTGTTGCTTATGAGCTAATTTTTGCGCTATTTCATGGGCTTATTGTTGAGTTTTGTAAGCTACATCTAAAAAAGGGTGAGTTTGATGATAGCGGGAGAGCTTTTTTAGATACTCTTAAGTTTTAAACTGTTTTGGCGGATAGTGGTGGTGAAATTTAGCTCTATTTATTGCCGCAAGAGTAGCTTTTTATCATTGTATTAGTTTGTCTTTTGTTGTGAAATTTAAACTATCCACTCTTTTATAATATCCTAATGACAAAAATTCTCTCTTTTTACAAGAGATAGTATGTCGATAAATATCTTTTAGCGATGAAAGAGAGTTGTTATCTAAAAAAAAGTGAAAATAAATTGTGAAATTTAAACTTGAAGATAGGCAAAACTGCCTATCTTTTTAAAGCTCCACAGAACAGGTAAAGTTGCCATGTAGATTACAGCGTGCTGTTGAGGTTAGTTTTTTGACACCTTGCAAATCAACTCTTGTGCTAAAAAATCCTCTTGATATCATAGGTTCAAGGCTTGTTTTGCCAACTAGTTTGTCATCTGCGTAGAGATCTATCTCATATATCCAGTGTTTTTCTTCACTTGGGTGGATTATGTTTTTTTGTCCGACAGTTATCTCGACCAAAGTAAAGCCCTTCTCATCTTTGTCTTTGATAGAAATTTCAGGAAGATGTTTTGCCTCAAAATCGGTCAAATTATCCCAATCTTTTATCTCAATGTCCTTTGTATTTATGATAAGAGTATCATCATAAGCTCCAAGGGCAGAAAAAGCAACTGCACTAGCACCAAGCACTTTTAACGCATCTCTTCTTTTCATTTTTTCTCCTTTTTAGTTTGAAAATATAAGATTATTATATCTATTTTTCGTTATAATCAATCAAAATAATTCTAGGAGTCCAAATGTCTAGCTTTTTTATATTTGTAATAGCTGTTATAGTTTTTGTTGGAGCTTTTATAGCTTCTTGTATTAAGGTAGTTTCACAAGCCGATTTAGTTATAGTTGAAAGACTTGGTAAATTTCACAAAACTCTTCAAGGCGGTTTTCATGTAATTATCCCAATTATCGATCTTCCAAAGGCAACTCTTAGCTCAAAAGAGCAGATTATTGACATTTATAAACAACAAGTCATAACTCAAGATAACGTCAATATAAGCGTTGATGGACTTGTCTATCTAAAGATACTAAATGGCGAGATGACCTACTACAATGTAGAAGACTACAGACTTGCCATATCTAGCCTTGCGATGACTACTTTAAGAGGCGAGATTGGTATGATGAACTTAGATGACACACTTTCTTCAAGAGATAGGCTAAATACCTCATTGCAACAGGCTTTAGGCGATGCGGCCGATAACTGGGGTATCAAGATAATGAGAGTTGAGATATCTGAGATCTCTGTTCCAAAAGAGATAGAAGATGCTATGAATCTACAGATGAAAGCAGAGCGTGAAAGAAGAGCAATAGAGCTCAAAGCTCAAGCTGAAAAAGAGGCTCTTATAAGAAATGCAGAAGCTCTAAAGCAAGAAGAGGTTCTAAAAGCAGAGGCGATTGAGAGAATGGCTCAAGCAAAAAAATATGAGCAAATTGCCCTTGCACAAGGACAGAGAAATGCTATGGAAAACATAAATGAAGCAATTCAGACATCCAATTATGGCGCTGAATATCTACTAGCAGTTGAGCGTATAAAGGCATTTAATGAACTTGCAAAAAGTAGCTCCAAAGATAAGGTGATAGTGCCATTTGAGACAATGGAATTTATAGGCTCACTATCAGTTATAAAAGATTTTTTAAGTAAGAAAAATGGTTAGTTTAAGCCCACTTATACTAATAACTCTTGGAGTGATTTTTCTCTTTATTGAGCTTATCACTCTAACTTTTTTTTCTATCTTCATTGCTATTGGATTTTTTGTTGTAGGAGCGGTTGCCTTTTTTATGGAGTTTGGCATTCTTTGGCAACTCTTTTTTGTAGCACTTATCTCTTTAGTTATGACATTTTTGTTAAAAAAGCCCATTAAAAAGCACTTCAATAAGAGTGATAAAACTATCAAAGATAACTTTTTAGATGAGAGTGGCGTTGGAGTTGTAAAAAATGGAATGATCTACTATAAAGGGACTTTTTGGCGTATAGATGATATTGGTAGTTTTGATGAGGGAGATAGAGTTGAAGTCTTGGGAGTTGATGGAAATAGGCTTTTGATAAAGGGCAGAGTTGAGAAGAATAGATAGAAAAGATGCGTTAGATCTTTTAAACAATTATGACCTAAAAGAGCTAGGCAGATTGGCGTTTGAGCGAAAAAGAGAGCTACATCCAGATAGGATTACTACATTTATCGTAGATAGAAACATCAACTACACAAATACCTGCTGGGTTGGTTGTAAATTTTGCGCCTTTTACAAAAAAAAAGGTGAAGAGGGCTCTTATCTTTTGAGCTTTGAAGAGATAGGCAAAAAGATAGAGGAGCTTTTGGATATTGGCGGGACTCAGATACTTTTTCAAGGTGGAGTTCATCCAAATTTGAAAATTGAGTGGTATGAAGAGCTTTTGGACTTTATACATACCAACTATCCAACCATAACAATACACGGCTTTTCAGCCATAGAGATAGAGTATATTAGCAAAGTAAGTGGCATTAGCACTTTGGAAGTTTTAAAACGGCTTCAAAAAAAGGGACTTTATAGTATGCCAGGAGCGGGCGCGGAGATACTTAGTGACAATGTAAGAAAGATCATCTCACCTAAAAAAACAGATAGCAAAACTTGGCTAAATATCCATAGAGAGGCTCACAGTATCGGCGTAAAAACTACAGCTACGATGATGTTTGGAACGGTTGAGAGCTATGATGATATTATAGATCATTGGGAGAAGATTAGAGAGCTTCAAGATGAGAGCGGTGGCTTTAGAGCCTTTATACTTTGGAGTTTTCAAGGCAAAAATACAAGACTTATGAAAGAGTATCCAACCATACAAAAACACTCATCCAACAGCTATCTTAGGCTACTTGCTACATCAAGACTTTTTTTGGACAACTTTAAAAATATCCAAAGTTCATGGGTTACGCAAGGTAGCTATATAGGGCAGTTGGCTTTGATGTTTGGGGCAAATGATCTTGGCTCTACAATGATGGAGGAAAATGTCGTAAAGGCAGCGGGCGCCTCTTTTAGGATGAATACCGAACAGATGATTGAGCTTATAAAAGATGTTGGGGAGATTCCCGCTAAAAGAAATACTAACTATGATATATTGGAAATTTATAGATGAAAAAAGAAATTTTAACTCTTAAAGGTCAAGATATAGATCTTATCTACGGATATGACAACTCCTTGCCTGTTGTTATCTTTAGGCTTGTGTTTAGAGCAAGTGGCGATTTTAGAAGTAGCAAGGCGGGAGTTGCAAAGATAGTAAGCGCTCTTTTAGAAGAGGGAAGCAAAAAAAATAGTAAAAAATTTATAAATGAACTTGAAAAAAGAGCCATATCGCTTAGTTTTGAGGCAGGTTTTGAGACCTTTGTAGTGGAAATAAGTTGTCTAAAAGAGCAGTTTAGCAAGGCTTTGGGCTTTTTAAAAGAGATTTTAAAAGAGCCAAATTTCACAGAAGAGAGTCTTAAAAAGGTCAAAACTATTCAAAAAGGGACTTTGCTAGCTCTTAAAAATAACTTTGATTATATGGCGCAACTCTCACTCTCTTCCATACTTTATGAAGACAAACTCAAGCAAAGATCGATATTTGGCACATTGGAGTCTATTGATAGTATAGAGCTTCAAGATGTAAAAAACTTTTTTGATACTCTTTGTTTGTCAAATTTATTTGTAGTTTTGGGCGGCGATGTTGCACTTAAACGTGAAGAGATAGCAGAAGCTTTGGACTCTTTACCTGTAGGCAAGGCAGAGAATTTGCCATTTTTCAAAACCTCTAGCAAAGAGGAAGTTTTAAAAACAAAAGAGATGACCAACCAAGCCTATATCTACTTTGGAGCGCCCTATTTTGTAGAGAGAGATGAGAAGTATTTAGCCGATGTTGCTACCTTTATACTTGGAAGTGGTGGCTTTGGAAGTAGGCTTATGGAGGAGGTTAGAGTCAAAAATGGACTTGCCTATTCTATATATGCAAGAAACGACTTAAAGCTTTCAAGTAGGTCAATTTTGGGTTATATGCAGACTAAAAATAGCAAAAAAGATGAGGCATTAGCTCTTATAAAAGAGGAGTTTTCTAAATTTGTCAAATTTGGAGTTGATAAAACAGAGCTAGAGCAGGCAAAAAACTTTTTAAAAGGCAGTTTGGTTCTTAGAAAAGAGACCTTTTTAAAACGTCTAAATATAGCTCAAGGCGAGTATTACGATGGATATAAGTTTGGCAAATTTGACGAAGAGATAGAAAAAATCATCTCTTTGAGTTTAGATAGACTAAATGGCTTTATCAAAGAGCACGAAGAGATAACAAAATTAAGCTTTGCAATGATTTATAATGAGGATTGAGAGCAAAGATAGAGCAAAACTTGCGCCATATGGCATAGAGAGCATTTTAGATATAGCTTTGGTATTGCCAAAATCTTTTTTGGATTTGAGCTTGACACCGACTCCAAAAGAGGGCGTTGTAACTGTTTGGGTTGTGATAAAGGAGTTTAAATTTCTATATAACAGAGCGGTTGTAAGTGCCTTTTGCAAAACTTGGCAAATGCCACTAAATATCGTCATATTTAACGCAAGAGCGTGGCATGGCAAAGTTTTTGGTGTAGGCAAAGAGCTTTTTATCCACTCAAATGCCACTTTTTATGGTGGCGCACTTCAAGTTACCAATCCCAAAGTCATCACCAAAGTTGGCGAAATAACACCAGTTTACCGAGAAAAAATTCCCTCTTTTAAAAAATATGTTGATAGGTATGTCACTAGATCAAATTTAGAAAATTTGGGGCTAAGAGATGATGAGTGTGAGCTACTTTTGGGACTTCATAAGAGTGATAAAAAAAGCATTGAGCTGTTAGATAGGCTAAAGAGCGATGATCGGCTTTTAAATATAGTCAAATTTGTTGAAATTTATAACTATATTTTAAAACTTAGCCAAAAAAAGCAGCACTTTAGAGCAAATTTTAGCGAGCCTAAAAATATAGATGAGTGGCTTGCAAAACTTCCATTTAAGCCGACCAATGACCAGCTTTTGGCAATTGATGAGATTAAAAATGACCTTAAAAGCCCTATGCAAAAAAGACGTGTTGTTATGGGCGATGTTGGAAGTGGCAAGACTTTGATAATGTTAGCTGCCGCTCTCATGGCACAAAAAGCCGCTCTCATGGCACCAACTACGATACTTGCAGAGCAAATTTATCAAGAGGCGAAGAGACTTTTGCCATCTGATTTTAATATTGTTTTGGTGACAAGTGAGCAAAAACAGGACTTTAGCGACTTTAATCTCATCATTGGAACTCATGCGCTGCTCTTTTTGGAACTTCCACCGCTCCCTCTTGTAATGGTAGATGAGCAACATAGATTTGGCTCTAGTCAGCGAGCAAAGATAGAAAAACTCACAAGAGATGGCGAGTTTAGGGCGCATTTTCTGCAATTTAGCGCAACACCGATTCCTAGGACTTTAAGCCTTATAGAGTCTGAGTTGGTGGAGTTTAGTTTTCTAAAAGAGCTTCCTTTTAAAAAGGATATTAGAACGGTTATTTTAACTACAAAAGGCTTTTCTTTGCTGCTTAAACATCTAAAAGATGAGATGGCAAAGGGCAGGCAGGCAATCATCGTCTATCCTTTGGTAAATGAGAGCCAAAAGAGCCTCTATCAAAGCCTAGAAGAGGGGAGCTGGTTTTGGCTAAAAAACTTTCCAAATGTCTATATAACTCATGGAAAAGACCGGGAAAAAGAGGAGATTCTTAGGGAGTTTAGAGATAGTGGCAATCTTTTGCTAACTACAACTTTGGTAGAGGTTGGTATCTCTTTACCGCGTCTTAGCACCATTGTCATAGTTGGGGCTGAGCGTTTTGGACTTGCTACGCTTCATCAGCTAAGAGGTAGAGTTGCAAGGCATGGCGGAGTTGGATATTGCTATCTTTTTACCAAGTTAAAGGAGCCGCCTGCTAGACTTGTTGAGTTTAGTAAAACTCTTGATGGCTTTGTAGTTGCAAAGATAGATCTCCAAAATCGCAAATCTGGCGATATCTTAAGCGGAGTTTATCAACATGGAGAGAGTTTTAGCTTTTATAACTATGAAGAGGAAATTACTCTGCTTGCTAAAAAACGGGCAAAAACTTGGCAAAATCGCATTGAAATTTAAGTAGCTTTTTGCTGCTCTTGCCTCTATATCTTAAAAGTTTCTATCTTGCTTTAAGAAATTTAATCTTTTTCTTATAATTAAAACAACTATTTTGCCACTTAAATTGGCTGTATCTACAAAATGTTTTAGAGCAAATTTAGTTAAATTTCATAATTTGTGGCTAAATTTAAAGAGTGAAATTTAGCCAAGTTATAGGCAAAAAGAGGCTTAAATTTATCCGCACTCTACTCATCTTTCAAAAGCTTTGTCGCCTTTATCTCATTGTGCTTTTTTAGATTTTTATACTGCTTGCTAAAATAGAGCTCAAAAACATCTTGACTATCTATCGCCTCTGCCTTTTCTGCTCTCTCCACCTTTTTATACTCCGAATTACTCAAAAGCTCAAATGCCAAAACATTATCACTAATTTGAACCTTTAAGATATCTTTTAGCTTTGTTCCTAAAGCTTGGTTTTTTATCGGTGTCATAAGCTCTAAGCGGCGCTCTAAATTTCGTGGCATCCAATCCGCACTTGAGATATATACATCCGGATTTGAGTGTTTGAAATAAAAGATCCTTGCATGTTCTAGGTATTTGCCAACTATAGAGATGACTCTTATATTTTCGCTAAGTCCCTTAATGCCAGGTCTAAGGCAGCAAATTCCACGGACTATTAAATTTATCTTAACTCCACTTTTAGAAGCGCTATAGAGAGCCTTTATCATATCGGTATCTACTAGCGAGTTCATTTTAAGGATTATCTCTCCCTCGCTTCCCATCTTCTCTTCGGTTTTTATCATCTCTAAAAGCCTCTTTTTTATCTGCATAGGTGACATTGAGAGGTGAATAAGTCTTCTATTTTTGTTGTAACCTGAAAGAATGTTAAAAAAGTTGGTTATATCAGTTGCAAAGTCCTCATCCGTTGTAAAAAAACTCACATCGGTATAGATTTTGGCGCTACTTCCATTGTAGTTGCCAGTTCCTAAATGCATATAAAATTTAAGTTTGTCATCTTGTTTTCTGATAATCTGAGTAACTTTTGCATGCACCTTAAATCCTGCTATTCCATAAATAACATGCGCTCCAGCAGACTCTAACTCTTTTGCCCAGTAAAGGTTGTTTTCTTCATCAAATCTAGCCTTTAACTCAACCATAACAGTGACTTGCTTGCCATCGCTTGCGGCGTTTATTAGGGATTGGATGATTGGTGAGTTTTTCTCAACTCTATAAAGTGTCATTCTTATAGAGATAACTTTTGGATCTTTTGACGCCTCTTTTATGAGCTTTGCCACAGGATCAAAGCTCTCATAAGGGTGATAGATGAGCGCCTCTTCCTTTTCGATAGAGTCAAAAATAGAGATATTGTCATCAAATGGCGGCAATGTTTTTGGACCATAGTGCGGAAAGCCTAGATGGGATAAGTTTTTATTGCTTGCTATCTCCCAAAGCCCATCGATAGTAAGTGGAATGCCATAATAGTAGATATCTTTATAAAATATTTTGGTATGAAAAGTTAAAAAGTCAAGTATCTGCTGGTCTGCATTTTTGCTTATCTGCATTCTAACAAAGGCCCCTTTTCTTCGGAGTTTTAGACCTTGCTCAAGTATCATCATAAAGTCATCTGCCTCTTCTTCTTCTATCACGATATCGGCATTTCTAGTCATTCTAAATGGTGTTGAGCTAAGAAGTTTATATCCTGGAAATATCTCTTCAACATGCCTTTGGACAATAGTTTCTATCGGAACATAGACATTTTCATTGACATTCACAAACCTTGGAAGAACGCGCGAAATTCTAACAAGTCCAAAATTTATATTATCAGGGTTGCTCTTATCGCTAAGTTTTACAGCCAAAGAGAAGCTTAGGTTGTTTAGATGAGGAAATGGATGTGTAGAATCGACCGCTATTGGGACAATTACATGGATTATGTTTGAGAAAAAATATTCATCCGCTCGTTTTTTAAGAGCCGGTGTTAGCTCGTTGTAGTTTTTGATGTAGATATTGTTTTTAGCCAAAGCACTCACAGTTTGGTTGTAATAAAGCTCTAACTCTTTTTGCTCGTTGTTTAGGTAGTTTCTAACAGCTCTTAACTGATCAAGTGGTGTCATACCATCATCACTTCTAACAGTTATACCAGCGCTAAATAGCTGTTTTAGACCGGCTACTCGTATCATATAAAACTCATCTAAGTTGGTTGAGTAGATAGCCAAAAACTTCAACTTCTCAAGAGGTGGAATCTCTTTGTTTGATTGGTATAAAACTCGCGTGTTAAACTCAAGCCATGAAAGCTCTCTATTTATGTAAGGATTTTCTTTTCTATTCATCTAATCTACCTTATAGGATTTTGCTTATTATAACAAAATAGTGCTGTTTTTGCTATAATCTTAAAACTATGAAGATTTTTAATAGCTTTAGAGAATTTCTCCTATTTATGGCAGCTTTGGGCTGCGTATTTGCATTAAACCTCTTTTTAATTTATAGCGATTACAATAAATTTAAAGAAGATAGCGGCTTTTTAAAGGCAACTGTGATAAATAGCTATCTAAAGACAAGCTCCAACAACAAAAGCTACAGAGTTTTACTTTTGGAGTGCGATAAATTTAAGTTTTATACCACAACTTACAAAAAAACGAAATTTAGCCCACATCAAAAAGTTTTAATAAAGCCAAATAGAGCAAAAGTTGGCTTTATAGACTATCTAAAAGGGAGCTTTTATATGCCAAATTTGGCGATAAAAAAACTTGATCTTGGTAGAGATAGCTCCATTAGAGATGAAAGCATAAAGAGCATAAAGTCTTTGCATAAAGATGAGAAAATCGCCTCTTTATATAGTGCTCTTTATCTTGCAGCACCTATGCAAAAAGAGCTAAGAGCCGATATTACAAAGTGGGGGATAGCTCATCTTATGGCAATTAGCGGCTATCATATAGGAATTATTTTTGCTATTTTGTTTTTTCTTTTGAAGTTTTGCTATCTTCCTTTGCAAAAGAGATATTTTCCATATAGAAGTAGAGAGTTTGATCTCTCTGTTTTAATATTTGGCTTTTTGGTTTTTTATCTATTTTTGCTAGATTTTGCGCCAAGTTATCTAAGGTCGCTTATAATGTCGCTTCTGCTTTTTTTCTTTGCCATTAGAAATATTAAAATCATCTCATTTGAGACTCTTTTTCTAACAATTATTATCGCAATAGCTCTCTTTCCATCTTTAATTTTTTCGGTTGGATTTTATTTTTCTTGTATGGGCGTGCTTTATATCTATCTTTATGTTAGCTACTTTTGGGGCAAATTTAACAAATTTGTAGATGTGATTTTGCTAAATTTATATATCTTTTTTGCGATGAATATACCTGTTTATTACTTTTTTAGTAGTTTGAGTTTTACTCAGATAGCAGTAGTGCCGCTTGGCTTTGTCTTTTTGCTCTTCTATCCGCTCTCTGTTGCTTTGCACTTGGTTGGTGCTGGTGATTTGCTAGACTCTTTTTTGTTGGACTTTTTAAATTTCAAAGTGCAAAAATTTGTTGTTGATATACCGCTTTATCTCTTTATCATCTCAAATTTAGTCTCCATTTTGGCTATTAGATGGAAGCTCTTTGCAATCACTGCCTGCGCTATAGGCTTTACTCCTCTGTTTTTTATCAAGTTGGTAACATAGCTTAAGACCATAAAGATAGACAATCCACGCTATATAAATCCACAAAAAGAAAAAGAGCAAAATGCTAAAAGAGCCATAAAGACTTAGATAAGTTCTGTTATAAAATGAGTATTGCACAAAGATAAATTTAGAGATATTCCAGAGCAAACTTGCAAAAAATGAGCTTATGATGATGTTTTTTGTATATGTTTTCTCATCTACGCTTACTTGATAACTAATGGCAAAGATAACCCATATGATGATGTAGGGTAGCATAGTTAGGATATTTATCCAATTGGTAAGATAGGTTCTATCTAAAAAGAGTTGCACCTGCGAAGAGAGATAGAAAGAGAAGCCAAGTCCAAGTGGCGCTAATGTAATGAGTGTCCAATATTTGCTAAAGCTTTGCCAAAAGCCCTTTTGTTTTAGCCTCATTATCTTTGATACAACATATTCATAGTCGCTAAAAAACATCAAAGAGGTGATAGTTATTGCCATCACTCCAAAGACTCCAAGGCTTATTTTGTTGGCTAAAAACTGCTCTATGTAGTCTGTTATAGCGTTTTGATGTGATGGAAGTAAATTTGAAAAGATAAAGAGCTTGATTTTGGCATAATACTCATCAAAGCTAGGAAGTTGCGTAAATATTGAAAATGAGAGCAAGAGTATCGGAATGAGAGAGAGAAGCGTATGGAAACTAAGACTTGCTGCATAGTGCATAAGCTCCTCATCATATATGAGCTTTGTCCAAAATCTCACTCTTTTAAAAAAGGCTCTTATCTTTGACATTTTAGATTATTAGATTCCCATTTTGTCAGGATTTAGGATATTGTTTGGATCAAATGCTTTTTTTATCCTTCTAAAAAGCGCCAACTCTTCATCGCTAAATGCCATCTTCATATATGGTGCTTTACTTAGCCCAATGCCATGTTCGCCGCTAAGTGTGCCGCCAAGCTCGATGGTTATCTTAAATATCTCTTCGATAGCCTCATAGCCTCGCTTTACCTCATCTTCATCTTCTTTATTTACCATTACATTTGTATGGACGTTGCCATCGCCTGTATGCCCAAAACAAGGGATTGTAAGACTATATTTTTGTGAGATTTCTTTAATTTTTTGCAAAAGAAGAGGGAGTTTTGATCTAGGAACTGTAATATCCTCATTAATCTTTAAAGTGCCGTAGATATTGATACTTTGAGAGCAGTTGCGTCTTGCAAACCAGATATCACCACTCTCTTTTTCATCTTTGGCTACTATAAACTCTTTTGCTCCATTGTGTAAAAAGGACTCTTTTAATGTCTTTAGATCATTTTCAATCTGCTCTTCTATATTGCCATCAATATCGGCTATAAGAAGTGCTCCAGCCTCTTTTGGAAGTCCTTTGTTAAATTTCTCTTCAACAGCTCTTATGCAAAGATTGTCCAAAAACTCCATAGCTACAGGGACAACTCCGCTTGCCATAGTTTTATAAACTGCATTCATCGCATCATCAACACTATCAAAAACGCCCATAGCTGTCTTTTTGAGCTTTGGTTTTGCAATGAGCTTTAAGGTAATCTCTGTAATTACAGCCAAAGTTCCCTCGCTTGCTATGAGAATTCCTGCTATGTTATATCCAGCTACATCTTTTATAGTTCGCTTTCCAGCTCTGATGATATCGCCATTTGGCAAAACAGCCCTTAGAGCCATGACATAGTCTTTTGTTATGCCATATTTTGCCGCCCGCATTCCACCGGCATTTTCAGCGACATTTCCGCCAATAGTTGAGTAGCTCTCACTTGCAGGATCTGGCGGGAAAAATAGTCCCTTTGCCTCAACTGCCTTTTGAATATTCAAATTTATCGCACCAGGCTCAACTACGGCAACTAAGTTTTGCATATCTATCTCTTTTATCTTATTCATATGCTTTTCAAATCCAAGAATAATGCCGCCACTAACTGCAAGAGATCCGCCAGTAAAGCCACTTCCTGCACCACGTGGAATTATACAGATTTTATTTTCGTTGCAGTATTTTAAGATTGCACTAACATCGCTCTCATCTCTTGGAAACAAAACTCCATCAGGAAGATGACGTTTTTTGGTCGCATCATAGCAGTAGGCTAGCTTGTGCGCATCATCAAAGTAGGCATTCTCTTTTCCTAAAAGTTTTTCAAAAAACTTTATATCTTTGTTATCTATCATTTTTTACTCCTATAATATCTCTATAATAGCTATTATAATCCTTTATATAGTGGCTTTTTGGGTTGAAAATAGAGGTTTTGATCTCCTTTACTCTTGAGTAAAATGGAAGTTGATACTCATCGATTTTGTCTGTTTTGAAGCTTTTTAAAATTTTAAAGCTGTGACAATCTAGCAAAAAGCTCTCCCCATCCAAAACAAAAAAGATAGCTCCAGCTTCATTTTCATAGCAGGCATTTTGAAACTCTTTTTTAGTTGGATTTGGCTTGCGACCTATAAAGAGCGAAGCGGCCATTAGATCTGAGTTTATAAAGTTTGTTGCTCTAAATTTATCAATTGTAGAGTCATAACTCTTTTTGTTTGGCGCAATAAGTAGCACTCTGTTGTAGAGATGATTTAGCAAAACTCTATCTGTAGGGCTTGGCTTGATGTTGATATTTGGAAGTGCCTTTTGAGTAAGTTGTTCATATGGACTAAGTAAAAGTGTCGCCATTTTGCCATCTTTTGCAACAACTTCGCCTCTTGCAACGATAAAACCATCAAAGCCACCTGTTGGCTGGTGCAACACTACTGCGCTGCTACCTACTACTATGTTTGGGCTATCTGCTATGAAAGCTCTATCTTTGGAGAGTGAGATGATTGATGTTTCATATGATGGCAGGTTAAAGCTGTTTGAAAATAAAAGTGTAGTTAGAGTTAAAATTGCTATTAGCTTTTTCAAATTTACTCCTGATTCTAAAATGGTGCTAATTATACAATAGAATAAATTTACTTTTGCTAAATTGAGATTTTGGAGCAATAGATATGACTTTTTAAATTTGTTTTAATATAAATTTAAAAAGTTTTTGCTAAATATAAGCTAAATTTAGTTACCATTGTGCTTTCAAAATGATATGTTGTTTGGATAAAGGATTAAGATGTATAGGTTGATTTTGCTGTTTTTAACTGTTGTAGTCTTTTCTTATGGAAAAACTCCAACACTGCAATATACAACCTTTAGTTGGGAAAAAGGAGCGACTCTTTTACAATTTCTTGAGATAAACAACATTCCAAGAGCACTCTATTATAACCTTTCGCCAGAAGATAGAGAGCTTGTAAGCGAGATAAGAGCAGATGTTGAGTGCGATATCTTAAAAGATGAGTTTGGAGTGATACATCAAGTGCTTATTCCTATAAGTTCTGAACTTCAAATCCAAATTTATCAAGACAAAAGCGGACATTATGCTATGGATTTTATCCCAATTATTTTTGATGAGGTTGAAAAAGAGTTACTTATATCGGTTGAGAGCACTCCTAGCCAAGATATCCAAAAGGCAACAGGAAGCGGCGCTTTGGTGCGGGCTTTTTTAAATATATATAGAGGACAGATAGATGATAGGAGATTTAGAAAGGGAGATAAAGTTGCTATCATTTATCGTCAAAAGATAAGAGTTGGCAAACCTTATGGAGATCCTGAGATAATCTCAGCAGTAGCCAACCAATATAAATTTAGCAAATATCTCTATCTTTATGAGTCAAAATACTATGATGAAGATGGCAAAAGAGCTGAATCTTTTCTCTTTAGGTTGCCACTTAAGGGCAATTTTAGAGTCTCTTCCAAATTTACACCCAAAAGATATCACCCAATCCTTAAAAAATATAGAGCTCATTTAGGCACAGATTATGCAGCACCTAGAGGAACTCCAGTTTATGCAGCAGGAGATGGCAAAGTTAGCTTTATAGGCAAAAGAGGAGGTTATGGAAACACTGTAGAGATACGCCACGAAAATGGATATTTAACTCTTTATGCACATCTTCAAAACTTTGCCAAAGGACTAAAAAAAGGTCAAAAAGTTAGCCAAGGAGTGCTTATTGCCTATGTTGGCACAACAGGACTAAGTTCTGGGCCACATCTTCACATTGGGCTTTATAAAAACAATGTTGCTATTGATTTTGAAAAGGTTGTCTATGTAGAAAGAGCAAAAGACAGAGTAAAAAAAGAGGCTAAATTTAAAGAGATAAAAGAGATACAAAATAAAAAATTAGCGGCTGTTCTTGATGGTAAATTTAAGCCATTTGAGTATGAGAATTTTAAAAACTATATAGAGTATGAGCAAAAAGATGGAATATGATGAGATAAAAGAGGCAAAAGAGTCTCTTAGACAGTATATTGCCCATAAGAAAAAATTAAGTGGCAGCGATGTAGTTGAGTATCTAAAAGATTTAAAAAGAGCCAAAAAAGAGGAGTATTTATACTATTTGGAGCTTTTAGATCCTGAAAGTTTAGCCCAGGCTGCAGTAGAGATGCCAGATCATATGCTAGAAGATGTGCTGCTTCACATTCCAAAAACCTACATCGTAAAGGCACTTGAAGAGCTTGAAAGTGATGAGCAATTTGAACTTTTTGGATATTTGAAAGATATCGATGAGACTAGAGCCAAAGAGATATTTAAAGGACTTGACAAAGAGGATCAAGAGGATATCTTAAAGATTTCCAAATACAACGATGACGAAGTTGGCGCCTATATGCAAACTGAGATGTTTAGTGCAAAAGCAAACGAGACCTTAAGAGAGGCGATAGATAGACTTAGAGATCTAAGACATCAAGATGAGATAGAACATGTTTATCAACTTTTTTGTGTAGATAAAAACAACAAACTCAAATACTCCATTCCACTATCCGATCTTATCATCTACAACTATAGTCTTACCATTGGTGAGGTTGTAAGGATAGCGGGCGAGAACAATTTTAAGCCAATTTTTAGCTATGATACCGACTCTATAGATAGCGCTGTTATTAAATTTAGAGAGTTTGATCTAAGTGTTTTGCCAATCATCAACAAAGATGGCGTTTTGGTTGGTAGAATAACTGCTGAGAGCGTTCACGATCTCATACAAGACAAAGCAACTGATCAAATTTACGGCTTTGTTGGAGTTGATGAGGATGTAGAGCTTGAAGAGACTGTCACTAAAGCTGCCAAATCGCGAGCATTTTGGCTGCTTATCAATCTTGTAACTTCACTTATCTCTGCAACAGTTATAAGTCTTTTTTCAGGCGAGATAGAGAAGTTGGTTGCACTTGCTGCTCTTATGCCAATAGTTGCAAGTATGGGCGGCAACACCGGTTCACAAGCACTTGCTGTTACAGTTAGAAGACTTGCACTTGGGCAGATAGAGTTTAGGGACGCAAAAGAGGTAATTTTAAGAGAGATTGGCATTTCGCTTATAAATGGCGTTATCTTTGCCATCGCCCTTGGACTAATAGCCTATTTTTGGTTTAAAATCCCACTTCTTGGAGTTGTAATTGCTATCTCTATGGTTATAAATCTTGGTATTGCTGGACTTATTGGAACATTTGTTCCGCTTACTTTGAAACGTTTTGGGGTAGATCCTGCTGTTGGATCTAGTGTATTGCTTACTGCAACTACCGATGCTTTGGGCTTCTTTTGCTTTTTGGGACTTGCAAAATGGATACTTCTATAAAAATCATCAAAATTTCAAAGTTAGAAGATGATAAGTTTTTAAAGCCATTTCGCATAGATTTTGAGCAAAATGGTGTTAGGCGTCATTGGGATTGTGTTAATGTGCATGATAGCGTTGCGGCGCTTCTTTATCACAGGCAAAAAGACGCAATTCTCCTTGTAAAGCAGTTTAGAGCGCCTGTTTGGTACTATCAGACAAAACATAATACCAACCAAGAGATGGAGCTAGGTTTTACCTATGAGCTTTGCGCTGGCATAATGGACAAAGGCATAAGTAGGGAAAAGACCATAAAAGAGGAGATTTTGGAAGAGACTGGCTACTTGGTAGAAGAGGTTGAGTATGTGACATCTTGCTTTAATGGACTTGGTTTTAGCGCCAACCAACAGACAATGTTTTATGCCACTATAGATGAGAGTATGAAAAAAGGCTTGGGTGGTGGAGTAGATGGGGAAGATATCGAACTTTTTTTCTTGCCGTTAAAAGAGGCAAAGAGTTTTATCTTTGATGAGAGGCTAGTAAAGGCGCCCGGACTTTTGTATATGATAATGTGGTTTTTAGAAAACAAAAAAGAGCTCTATAAAAAATCTATCTAAATTTCAAAACAGCATATTTTGGTGCTATTTTGCTTTTTATCCTCTTAGCTTGAAATTTAACACTTGAAATTTAACACTTGAAATTTAACACTTGAAATTTAACACTTGAAATTTAGAGTTGAAATTTAGAGTTGAAATTTACCGCCGCCGCTGTTTGGTAACCCAACTGCTAGCTTAAGTATCAATTTTGGTCATGGGACTTGTGTCCCACAACCTATTTTCCAAAGAGCTTTCCAAGTCCTTTGTCTATGAGCTTTTCGACATTGCTATTGCTAGAGTCTTTGCCATCATCTTTGTTTTTATTGCCACTTCCAAGTAGCTTGCCAACTTGCTTTGTGACCGCGTCATCTAACTTTTGTTTGAGATAGTTTGAGGAGATTTTGTATTTTGGCTTTTGAGTAGTTCCAGTTATCAAAACATTTATATCGGTCTTTTCAAAGTTTGAGATAACAGGGATATTTAGAGCTTTTGTTTTAGTGTTTAGCTTTCCATTTGTTACAGAGATTTTGCTTCTTGAGGCTTGCATATTGGCGTTAAAATTTATCATCTCTTGCTTGATGGTGCCATCAATCTTTGTATCTTTATAGACCTCATTTGCGATATCAAAGCCAGTAGTTGCTCTTATAAGGTTGGTAAAATTGTTTGCAACAAGCGCGCCATCTTTGATATTTGCATTAAATTTACCGCTCTTTTTTAAGATATCATAGTCCAAATCAGCCGTTCCAACTCCTTTGTATATGCGATCCATAACCAAAAGATCGCTTATCTTTTCTGTGCTAAAGCCATTAAAATTAGCTTTTAAGATGTTGTTTTTGAGATTTGCAACAAGTTTGCCATCTAAAAAGTCTGAATATAAATTTAAAAGCGAACTATCTTTTTTAAATAAAAGGTCGCCATCTGCCTTAAAATCGCCATTTAGTTTGGTGCCAGCCATAAACTCAAGCTTTGAAAGGCTTGGGATATAGAGTTGATAGGTCGCTTCGAGTATGGAGTTTGCTATGTTGAAGTTGCCATCTAGCTTTGTAAGGTTGGCGAGATCTGAGTTTAACTTGCTCTTAAAGTTTGCTATTTGGTTTTTGATGTTGAATGTAAAGTTACCATTAAAGCCAACATTTGTTGGAAACTCTTTTTCTAGGATTTTATCCAAAACAGGCTTATTTAGCACGCCAGCTACATTGATAGTGCCATCGCCGCTAAGCTCTTTTGTATCAATTGATGAGAGTTTTATCTCACCATTTATCTTTCCAGATGAGTATATTGGCTGTGCGATTAGCGCCAAAAGCTCTGATATCTCTATGTTTTTTATGGAGGCTGCTAGTTTTTTGCCATCGCTATTTAGCGCAACAGAGCCATCAAGAGTAGAGATGAGAGCATCTAAGTTTTTAAGCTCACTTTCGATAAGAGTTGCCTTTCCTTTGGCATTTAGTGAGCTATTTGAAGTGATATTTGGAGATATTTTAGAAATTTGTGGGACTATCAACTCAAAGTCTAGATCTGCCCTTTCTTTGGCGATATCGTAAGTTACATCCATCGTTTTTGTGTTAAACAAATTTGAAAAAATACCTGAAGTGCTTGTTATTTTGCCGCTATTTATGAGAGTTTTATTTGCTAGTTTAAAATCAAAGTTCTCCAAAAGGGCAAAATCTGTAAGTTTCTTTAACTCATCTTTGTTTATTGTGCCGTTATCTATGAAAAGATTGATAGAGCCTTGCATATTTTTGCTATCATAAATCTTTGATATATTGGCAACTCCATCTAGCTTTGCACTGCCAAGACTAGGGTTTGAAAGAAGGTTTATAAGTTCAATTGACTTAATCTCTACATCAAGATTTTCATCCTTTAAATTTGCCAAAATCTCCCCGCCAAAGCCCTTGATAACAGCCTCTATAAACTGAGGTTTGTTTTCTTTTATGACTATGTTTGCACCTACTTTTAGCGCTCCTACAAACTTCTTGCCAATTAGTGGCTCTAGCTTTTCAAGATCTGCAATATAAAGTGTCAAATCGCTTGTTAAGGAGCTTGAGGCTATATCATAATTTGTCCTATTTGCCTCCAAATTTAAGAGATCTGAGGCTATTTTTGTCTTTGCTGCAATTTTGTCACCATCTATCTTAATGCCAGAGTTAAGTATAAAATCAGTCTTATCTGGTGGAGTTATTCCTAGTTTTTTTAGACTAGCTTTGTCTATTTGCGCCTCTTTTGTCGCAATTAGCGCCGTTCCACTTCCATCTTTGATATCTGCTTTTATCGTTAGTTTGCCATCTAAATATTTATCAATATCAAAGACCTTTTGCATTTTTGCGATATCAAACTCTCTGCCCTCCAAATTTGCATCCACAACTCCAAAATCAACTACTTTCGCTCTGTAGTTTAAATTTGAGTTAAACATCGCTCCATTGCCATCTAGGACAAACTCTTTAAACTTGCCATTTATACCTCCGCCAACACTTAAAGGCTCTTTTAGATTTAGATTGAAGCTCTTTAAGCCATTTACATTTAGCTGATATTTTAGGTTTAAATTTTGGCTAAACAAAGAGTAGTTACCCTTGCTAGCTAGCTCTATCTCGCCATTTACAACAGCAACGATATCAATATAGTTTATCTTAATGTTAAATTTATCAAACCTAACGTCAAAGCCACTTTTGTATCTAAGATATTTTTCAACATAGGGCTTAACAAACGCATTGCCGTTATCTGTGAGTAGATATCCAACAAAAATCCCGCCGCAAAGCAACAAAACTAAAATAAGTAAAATGATATATTTTAAAGCTCTTATCATCAATCATCTCCATGAAATTTAATTCTATAAGTTTATCCAAATTTAGGTAAATTACGATTAACAGCTCAAATGGTCAAATTTAGTAAATATTTTTATAAACCTTTAGCATACTTGACTAAAGTTTAACAAAATTTAGTGCAAAACTATTGACATATTTGTAAATATGCTATATAATCCTGTCACTTAAGCACCTAGAGTGCTAAAATTTAAAATTAAGGATTGAAGAATGAACTTTAAACCACTTGGAAAAAGACTTCTTGTAAAAAGAGAAGAAGAGACTAAAACTACAGCAAGCGGCATTATCATACCAGATAACGCAACCAAAGAGAGACCATCTAGCGGTAAAGTAGTTGCAGTTTGTGATGAGTGCAAAGAGATAAAAGTAAATGACACAGTTGTTTTTGAAAAATATGCAGGCAATGAGATTTCTCTAAATGATGAGAAATTTTTAGTCTTAAAATGTGAAGATATTCTTGGAATTATAAAATAGATTAGGAGTGATGATATGGCAAAAGATATAATTTTTTCAGATGAGGCAAGAAATAGACTATATAGCGGTGTAAAAAAGCTAAATGATACTGTAAAAGTTACAATGGGACCAAAGGGTCGCAATGTGCTTATGCAAAAGAGTTTTGGCTCACCAGTTATTACAAAAGATGGCGTAAGCGTTGCAAAAGAGATTGAGTTAAAAGATAGTGTAGAAAACATGGGCGCAGGACTTGTAAGAGAGGTTGCAAGTAAGACAAATGATGAGGCAGGCGATGGAACAACAACTGCAACAATACTTGCTCACTCTATCTTTAAAGAGGGCCTAAGAAACATAACTGCAGGAGCAAATCCAGTTGAAGTAAAACGCGGAATGGACAAAATGACTGCCGCAATCATTGAAGAGTTGAAAAAGATCTCAAAACCAGTTGCAGGCAAAAAAGAGATTGCTCAAGTTGCAACTATCTCAGCTAACTCAGATCACAATATCGGAACTTTGATTGCAGATGCGATGGAGAAAGTTGGTAAAGATGGAGTTATTACTGTTGAAGAGGCCAAGTCAATAAACGATGAGTTAAATGTAGTTGAGGGAATGCAGTTTGACAGAGGTTATCTAAGCCCTTACTTTATAACTGATGCAGAGAAGATGATAGTTGAGTTAAATAGCCCATATATCTTGCTTTTTGATAAGAAGATTACTAACTTAAAAGATCTTTTACCAGTTTTGGAGCAAGTTCAAAAAAGCTCACGCCCACTTTTGATTATTGCTGAAGATATCGAAGGAGAGGCACTTGCAACATTGGTTGTAAATAAACTAAGAGGAGTTTTAAACATCTCTGCTGTAAAAGCACCAGGATTTGGCGATAGAAGAAAAGCAATGCTTGAAGATATTGCTATTTTAACAGGCGGAAGTGTTATAAGTGAAGAGCTTGGAAGAACACTAGAGAGCGCATCTATAGGAGATCTTGGAGAGGCTGAGAGAGTTGTTATAGACAAAGACAACACCACCATAGTAAATGGCAAAGGCGACAAGTCAGCCATCGAGGCAAGAGTTGCACAGATAAAAGCTCAGATAGAAGAGACAACTAGCGATTATGACAAAGAAAAACTTCAAGAGCGTTTAGCAAAACTAAGCGGCGGAGTAGCTGTTATTAAAGTTGGTGCAGCAACAGAAACTGAGATGAAAGAGAAAAAAGACCGCGTAGATGACGCACTAAGCGCTACAAAAGCAGCAGTTGAAGAAGGCATTGTAATTGGCGGTGGAAGCAGCCTTGTAAGAGCTGGTCTTAGAGTCAAGTTAAATCTCAAAGGCGATGAGTTAATAGGCGCTGATATAGTAAAAAGAGCCATCTACTCACCTCTTAAGCAAATTGCAGAAAATGCAGGCTTTGATGCAGGAGTTGTAGCAAATACAGTTGCAGTTAGCAAAAAAGAGAGTTTTGGCTTTGATGCGATGAGTGGCGAGTATGTTGATATGTTTGAAGCAGGAATTATCGATCCACTAAAAGTTGAGAGAATTGCACTTCAAAATGCAGTAAGCGTTGCTAGCTTGCTACTTACAACAGAGGCTGCAGTTAGTGAGATAAAAGAGGATAAAGCGCCAGCTGCTATGCCTGATATGAGTGGTATGGGCGGCATGGGTGGCATGGGCGGAATGATGTAGTCCATTTTGGTTGGCAGAGTGAAAGCTCTGCCTTTTTGATTTATACTTCTAAAAACTCTAAATTTATACCCTAAAACTTGTATTTAAAAGTGAGGTTTGTAAGCATTCCCTTGCCACTTTGAAATTTACCATCAACTGTATCTAAAAAAGTCTTACCTTGTTTATCTACCCTTCTGTTTTGTCTATCTTGATAGAGGAAAGATCCTGCTAGCTCTTTGTTTTTGTCTATCTTATAGCTAAAGCCCGTAGAATAGACATAAGCCTTTGTATCAGGCAACTCAAAACCGACATATTGACTCTTTGTAGCAGCCTCATCATAACTAAATCCAGCCATTAGTCTTAAACTATCATTTACTCTATATCCAAGGCCTATTCTATAGGTATTTGCATCTTTCCAGTTTTTTTGTTGCGGCTCTTCAAAGGCCTTTGCAAATGGAACTGTGCCATCATAGTCAAAATCAAGCTCTTTTAACTTTGACCAAAATGTTCTTTCAAATGCAAACATAAAGTCAAATTTATCATACTCATAAGCACTTGCTAGGATAAGTGTAGCAGGAAGAGGGACTGTTATGGAGGCACTTCCGTCATAACTTCCAGTTAGGCTCATGATAGGTGGTGTTGATGTTAAAGTTATGCGACTATTGCCCTTTAGTGTCAAATTTACCTTTGATTTGTAGGTTGCACTAAAAGCAAGATTGTCCAATGGCTTATATGTTGTTGCTACTAGGTAGCCAAAGTCGATACTATCGCCATTCATATGCCTTGTTGCATTGACTTTAATAGGAGTTCCAGGAACTTCTAAATTTTCTATATAATTTTCTGTTTCGCCCTCAGAATAGACTGCTCTAGCGCCAGCTGCTATGCTAAAATTATCACTTACTCTATAGGCAGCACTTGAAGAGATTTCAATTATTTTTAACATGAAAAGATGTGATGTAGCCTTTGCATAGTCGCCATCCCACTTCATAGCTATTCCAGCAGGAACTGCCAAAGAGATGCCATATCTAAATTTATTATACTCTTTGGTAATAAAGTGAAAAGTTGGTGTAACAAAACGCTCTTTTTTAGATGTTTGATCTTTTGTTCCAGCAACTTTTGAGTAGTTTTTAAATTTGGTTTTGCCAAGATAGATATAGGTAAGACCACCTTCAATAAAGTAGCTATCTCTATCTAAAAAACTCATATTGGCAGGGTTATAAAACGAAGCATCCGCACCATAGCTTTTTGCAATATTTGATGAGCCAAGTGCCACAGAATCGCTACTTTGCTCAG
Organism: uncultured Campylobacter sp.; assembly: GCF_947255105.1. Lineage (GTDB taxonomy): Bacteria > Campylobacterota > Campylobacteria > Campylobacterales > Campylobacteraceae > Campylobacter_B. Next base: position 20,269 of record NZ_CAMYFP010000003.1, on the reverse strand, counting down.
GGATTTTATAACCTGCACCAAAAAGTAGCAAAGGTGACAGAGCAGCGCTAAATAGTAAGATTTTTTTATTCATATCTGTCCTTAAATTTGTTTGAAGATTTATTATACAAAATTTTTTATTTTTTCAGATGCTATTTTGCTAAGTTGTATATAATGGTTGGATAATTTTTATAAAGGATTTAAAGTGAGACATGCACTAAGCATTGCAGGAGTTGATCCATCAGGTGGAGCGGGAGTTATAGCCGATCTTAAAGTATTTATTGCTCATAATATCTATGCCATGGGAGCTATTACAGCTGTTACAGCACAAAATACACAAGGTATCTTTGGAATGGAGCTAATAAGTGGCTCGCTTATTAAAGAGCAGATTGACAAAATTTTTGAAGATATTAGAGTTGATGTTATAAAAATTGGTGTTTTACCAAGTGCTGAGATTATAAAAGCAGTTGCCAATAGTCTAAGGGAGAAAACAGAGCTTCCGCCAGTTGTGCTAGATCCTGTAATGGGCTGTAAAAACGGCAATATCTGGCTTGAAACAGAGGCAAAGAGCGCCATTGTAAAGGAACTTTTTCCACTTGCAACAGTCATTACACCAAATATCCACGAAGCAAGAGAGATATTGAAAAAAGAGATAAAATCAAAAGATGAGTTAAAAGAGGCTTGCAAAAGACTTTTGGACTATGGCTCAAAAAGTGTCTATTTAAAGGCTGGTGAGTTTGACGGAATCTCTTTAGATCTCTTTTATGATGGCAAAGAGTTTGTAGAGTTTAAAGACAAGAGGCTAAATACCACCTCAACCCATGGATCTGGCTGCTCTTTGTCTAGCGCAATAGCTGCCAACTTAGCAAATGGCAAAAGCTTAATAGATGCTGTAAGTGCTGCAAATGAGTATATTTTTTTGGCTATCAAAAATGCCTTTTTGGTAGGCAAAGGTTGCAATCCTGTAAATCACTTCTTTAAATTTCACAATGAAAAGAGTTAAGACCAAAAAGCTAAAAGTAGGCTCTGTTGAGGTTGGTGGCGATGCACCCATCTCTTTGCAGTCGATGACCTTTTCCAAGACAAAAGAGATAGAAGCAACTATTGCTCAGATAAACAGACTCTACTTTGCAGGTGCAGACATTGTAAGATGTGCTGTGCTTGATATGGAAGATGCGGCGGCTCTAAGGCAGATAAAGGAGCAAAGTCCGCTTCCAATAGTTGCTGATATACATTTTAACTACCGCCTTGCTTTGGAGGTTGCCAAGTTTGTAGATGCTGTTCGTATCAATCCGGGCAATATCGGCGGAGAGGACCGTATAAAAGCAGTTGTTGATGCGTGCTCGGCTAGAAATTTACCTATTAGAATCGGTATAAATTTGGGAAGTTTGGAGAGAGTTTTTGAGGATAAATTTGGGCGAAGTGTCGATGGAATGATAGCTTCAGCGGTTTATAACTATGAACTTTTAGAAAAGCTTAATTTTTTTGATATTGCCATCTCTTTAAAAAGTAGTGATGTATTAACAACTATGCAAGCCTACAGAAAACTTCGTCCGATGTGTGATTATCCATTTCATCTGGGTGTTACTGAGGCTGGAACTACCTTTCATGCGACTATAAAGTCCTCTATTGCTATTGGTGGGCTTTTACTTGAGGGTATTGGCGATACTATAAGAGTTAGCATAACAGGCGAGTTAGAAGAGGAGATAAGGGTTGCAAAGGCGATTTTGCAAGATAGTGGCATACAAAAAAGCGGTCTAAATATCATCTCATGCCCAACTTGTGGAAGACTTCAAAGTGATTTGGTAAGTGCTATAAAAGAGATAGAAAAACGAACATCTCACATAACAGCTCCTCTAAATATCTCTGTTATGGGTTGTGTTGTAAATGCCATTGGAGAGGCAAAAGGAGCGGATTTGGCTATAGCATTTGGCAAAGGTAGCGGACTTATCATAAAAAAAGGAGAGATCATAGCAAGACTTAAAGAAAAAGAGTTGGTTGGGAGATTTTTAAAAGAGCTTGAGATGGAGGCAGAAAATTATGATAAGAGAAAATAGTATAGATCTTTATAAAGCAGGCATAGATGGCATAGAGAGGTCAGTTTTAAGCTCAATTATAAATAGCGATGAGGCCTTTAGCATAGCGCACTCTATCATCAATAGGCATGACTTTTCTTTGCCAGCTTATGGAGATATATTTGAGGCAATTTGTGCTTGCGTGGATAATGATGAGCCTATTGAAGTGGCATTTATCAAAAAGCGACTTGGCAAGAAATTTAACGAAAACGTCCTTGCAGATATCCTTGTAACAGGTCCAATTGTAGATGTTGAAACATATGCAAATGAGATAAAAGAGCATAGTATAAAAAGAGCTCTTATGGATGTCTCTGTCAAAATCCCAAAGATAGTAGACAACTCTTCAAATTTAAAAAATGCAATAGATGAGATAAGCTCTGAAATTTACGCACTTTTAGAAGATAGAGTAGGGGGCGCTATAAAGGAGAGCAAAGAGGTTATAAGAGATGTTCTTTTAGATATTGAGCTACAAAAAACCAGAGATGATAAAGATCTAGTTGGGCTTGATACGGGCTTTAGATATCTAAATGAACATACCAAAGGCTTTAAGCCAGGAGAACTTATCATCATAGCAGCACGTCCTGGCATGGGAAAGACCGCTTTTGCGTTAAATTTGACACTAAAAACAATAAAGCAAGAGAAGGGAGTTGTCTTTTTTAGCCTTGAGATGCCGGCAAAAGATCTTATGAAAAGAGTTTTAAGCTCTCATACAGGCATTCCACTTTCCAACATAATGACAGCAAAGATGCAAGATAGCGAATATACACGTTTTGGCGATGCGTGCGATGAGCTTAGTGACAAAAAGCTCTTTATCTACGATAGTGGCTATGTCAATATCCACCAGATAAGAACACAGATGAGAAAGCTAAAGAGCAAAAACGAAGATATCTCACTTTGTGTGATAGACTACATAGGACTTATGACAAGTAGTAGCAAATATAGCGAACGTCACTTGGAGATTGCCGAGATTTCACGTGGCTTAAAGCTCTTAGCACGTGAGCTAAATATCCCAATTATCGCACTATCGCAACTTAACCGCGGTGTTGAGTCTAGGGCAAACAAGCGCCCAATGTTAAGCGATTTAAGAGAGAGTGGCGCGATAGAGCAAGATGCCGATACTATTTTGTTTGTCTATAGAGGTGATGTTTATGCTGAGCAAGAGGAGATGGAGAGGCGCGAGCGATATAGAAATGAGGGCAAAGATATGAGTGAGTATAAACCGCACGTCCCACTCAACAAAGATATGGAAGAGGCTGAGATAATTATAGGCAAAAACAGAAATGGACCACTTGGCACAGTAAAAGTTGTCTATAAAAAAGAGATTACCAAATTTGCCGATGCGTTGCTTGAGCAAAGTAGCGAGCCTTTGGGTGAGTTTTCGATGGATGATGGAGAGGAAAATTACGAGAGAAATTTAAGAGGTCTAGAGGGCTGATGAGAAGGGTAGCGCTAAATTTATCCATTGTTGCTACCATCTATCTATTTTTTATCTTTTGGGCAAGGCTTAATTGCACTTATTTAATAGCGCTTTTTTTGCTACTACTTGGTTTTTTGATAGTTGAAATTTACTCATACAGAGCACTTTTTAGAGTTGTTGTAAGTAGAGCATTTTTCAAAAAAGGGGGAGTTTTAAGGGCGCTTTTTAGTGGCAAACTATTTTCATTTGTTAGCTCTTTTTTCTATGCAAGCTTGCTTTTGTTTAGCTTCATCTTTACTATGATGTTTATAACAAAGCTTGAATTTGTCCTTTTTGGGCTACTTTTACCACCATTTTTTCTGCTAGTAAGAAGAGCTTTTTTTGCCCTGTTTAAAAATGAGCTAAACTACAATCAAAATTTAAAACGAGTTAGCATCTATTTTTGCTCTTTTGTTGCAAGCTTTGTCTATACAGCGGTGGCTCTCTTTTTTTTAAATGGTGCAGAGAGTGAGTTTTTTGCCTTTTTAGTAGGTGAAAATCTATGCAGTGCAAACTGCTCTTTAATAAATGAAATTTACAGCTCTGTTTTCTACTTAAAACGGGCTATTCTTTGGCTAGAGCAGAACTTTTTTATAGAGCATAAGTTGCTTTTATTTCTCATTTTTGGTCTAAATAACTTTCTCTTTTTTGTCGCTATTTTTCATCTAATCTCACTTTTTTTTGGCGGCAAAGGGCTAAATTTGGGCTACTTTTTAACTACTATTTTTACGCTTTTTTATGCAACTTCGCTTTTTATGGTTGTCTCTTTTACAAAGGAGATAGCACCATCTGGCACAGTTTCGAAAACAAAAGAATTTGTAGAGATAGTTGTGCAAAATAGCAAATTTAAGATAGAAAAAAGTGAGCTTTTATCACTTCTAAACTATCAAAAAGAGTCAAAAGAGCGTCACAAAGAGAAGCTAAAAAGAGATTTGGATAACTATATTGATCTTATCTATGAAAACTCGTCCACTATTTTTGCAAACAAATTAGCAGAGTTTAAATACTCAGTTTTTAGCGACTATTTAGTGCTTTGGCATGGAGTTTTTGATAATGAAGATTTTGTAGAAAAGAGGGTAGAGGAGCTTTTAAAAGAGTCGTTTCCTAAGAGTTTTACACAAGGGCTTGATGGCGCGATAAATAGAGAACTTTCTAGTTATGAGAGAGAAATTTATGACAAACTCTCCTTAAATTTATCAAATTTAGAGCTAAATTTATCAAATATTGCCTATTCAAACAGACAAAGAGTTGGAATAAGTGGTAGTTTTGGAGCAGGAATTGGTGCAATGCTAGTTGCAAAAAGCCTAACAAAAACGGGTGGAAAGGCAGCATTTTCTAGTAGCAGTGCAGCTGTGGGAGCGGTTTGTGGGCCAGCGGCTGTAATTTGCATACCAGCAATTGCCATTGGAAGTTGGTTTGGCTTTGACTATATTTTTGCCAAAGGCGATGAGTTTTTAAACAAAGATAGCTTTATAAAAGAGGTAAAAGAGGAGTTGATGAGCCAAAAAGATGGCTTTAAAAGAGAGCTTTATATGAAGATAGATGAGCTTTTTGATGAGGTTGATAAGAGTATATTTATCATAGATGAGTAGAAATTTAAGGAGTTTTGAAGTGATTAGGGCATTTGGCGAGTGGGAAAAACAGGAGATGTTGCTAGTGACGTTGCCACACGAAAATAGCGATTGGAACTGCTATTTAGACGATATATTGTCATCTTATTGCTCTTTTGTAAAGAGTGCTGCAAAGTATCAAAAAGTGGGTGTAATATCGCCGTCAAAGGAGAAATTTAAAGCTTTTTTAGATGGTATGAATTTGAGCAATCTACATGAGATTGTCTCTTTTGAGATAGCTACTAATGATACTTGGATAAGGGATTATGGTGCGATTGATGTTTTAAAAGATGGCGAAATTGTAAGTTATGATTTTGGTTTCAATGCTTGGGGCGGGAAGTTTGATAGCTCTTTGGACAATAGTGTCAATAAAAAACTCTTTGAAAATTGCTACTTAAAAGGCTCTTTAGAGGAGATTGATCTTATTCTTGAGGGTGGAAGTGTTGATTTTAATGGAGAGGGAGTTTTGCTTACAACAAAAAAATGCCTGCTAAATAGCAACCGCAACGCCAAATTTGATCAAAGCAAGATAGAGACAAAGCTAAAAGAGCTTTTTGGGCTAAAAAAGATAATTTGGCTTGAGAGGGGCTTTATAAAGGGCGATGATACCGATAGCCACATCGATACTTTGGCTAGATTTATATCTTGTGATACTATCGCTTACTCATCGTGCGATGATAGGCAAGATGAGCATTTTGATGAGTTGGCGGCGATGAGAGAGGAGCTAGAGATGAGTGGCTTTAAGCTAGTTGCTCTTCCACTTCCAAAGGCTAAATTTTACAAAGGCAGGCGCTTACCTGCAACTTATGCAAATTTTGTCTTTGTAAATGGCGCTTTGATAGTGCCTGTGTATGGCGATAACAATGATGAGATAGTTTTAGATAGACTTCAAGATGCCTTGCCAAATTTGGAGGTAGTAGCTGTTGATGCAACTGTTTTTATCAGACAAAATGGCTCACTACACTGCTCTTGTCAAAATAGATTTGCATTATCTTAGGCTAGCTATATATGTTAAATTTAATCCACTTTTGATACAATACCTTTAAATTTATCCATAAGGTTGAGAGTGAAAAAAGTTCATTTTATAGGCATTGGCGGGATTGGTATCTCTGCTATTGCTAGGTTTTTAAACGAGAAAAAAGAGTATGTTATAAGTGGCTCAGATATAAAAGAGAGCGAAGTTATAAAAGAGCTTAGAGATGAAGGTATGCAGATCTCTACACCGCACAACAAAGCAAACATCAAAGATCAAGACTTAGTTATCTACTCAGCTGCCATCAAAGAGGACAATGCTGAGCTAGTTGAGGCTAGAAAAAAGCAGATAAAGTGCTACTCTAGAAAAGAGATATTGCCATTTATATTGCAGGATAAAAAGGTCTTTTCGGTTGCTGGCGCACATGGCAAAAGCACAACTTCAGCTATGCTTGCAAGCCTACTTGATGGCTCAGTTATCATTGGCGCTATCTCAAAGCAGTTTAACTCCAATATGAAATACAACAAAAATCAAAATGTCATCTTTGAAGCAGATGAGAGCGATAGTAGCTTTTTAAACTCCAATCCCTATCTAGCGGTTGTTACAAACGCAGAGCCTGAGCATATGGAGCATTATTGTTATGATTTAAATAAATTTCACTCTGCCTACAAAGGTTTTTTGGAGCGCGCAACAATAAGAGTTATCAATGCCGAAGATGAGTTTTTGGGCGCTTTGAAGATGGACTCTATCAAGCTTTTTCCAAGCAAAGATATAACCGATATGAAGGTAGTTCTCAAATCCCACCAACCCTATATGAGCTTTTGTCTAAAGGGTCTTGGGACATTTGAAGTTTTTGGGCTAGGAGAGCATATTGCAATTGACGCAAGCCTTGCAATACTTGCAGCAAGCACGCAGATTGGGCTTGAAGAGATAAGAGAAAAGATTAAAAGCTACAGAGGGATAAAAAAACGCTTTGATATCCTCTATGCAGATAGTAATTTTGTCTTGATTGATGACTATGCACACCACCCAACTGAGATAGAGGCAACCATAAAAAGCATAAAAGAGTATGCCAAGCTTTTGGGTCTTAAGCGTATTATTGCCATTTTTCAACCACATAGATATACAAGACTAAAGGCAAATTTAGCCAAATTTAAAGAGTGCTTCAAAGCTGTTGATGAGGTTGTGATTTTGCCTGTTTATGCGGCTGGCGAAGATGATAATGGCATAAATTTAAAAGAGGAGTTTTCACACCTAAATCCACTCTTTACAAATTCTTTAAAAAGAGTTGAGAGGGGAGTTGAGTTTATAGATGATTTTGGAGTAAAACATCTGCTTGATGAGGGACTTGTCGTTGGCTTTGGTGCTGGAGATATAACCTATCAGTTAAGAGGTGATTTTAACTAAAGGAGATGATTTGATAAGACTTATATTTTTTTTACTAATAATACTATTTTTAATCTTACTATTTTTGCTTAAAAACTCCAAAAGAAATAGCATTATAAAGAGTATAGTTGGAATTTTTTTGATAGTTACATTTGTTTTTGGCTATTTTTATGAAAGCGAAGTCAAAAAAAGCGAGTATGAGCTAAGAGATGAACTAATAGTCCATTTTGAGCAGGGTGGCACACTTAATTGCAACGGCACAACTGTAGATAAAGACAATTTTGGCTTTTCATATGCATCATCTAGTTTTATTGCCAAAAAAGAGGCAAAAGTTGAATTTCAAGGGCTTGTTTTTGATATAAAAGAGTGCAAAAAATGAATCAAGAGTTTATAGAAAGACTTGATCTTAAGGAGTATATGGATAAATTTAACTCCTTTTTAGCTAGAAAAAAGCCACTTTTTATAGAGGGAGATAGCAAGATTGCCTACAGACAGCTTTTAGAGCTTAGTAATGTTTTGTTAAAAGAGTCAAAAGAGGTGGCAAATTTAGATGACGCACTTATTAGGCTCTCTAAACACTTTATACTTCATATTAGTGAAATTTATGAGTTTTGCAAGATTATCTCCTATTTTGTCTATATCAAAAAAACCAAGCTTGATGGAAGCATAAAAGAGTGGCTTGATAAGATTGTCATACCAGATGAGATCTATCAAATTTCAACATATTTTAACGACAAAGGCGAGTTAAAAGAGGAGATTGATGAACGTTTTAAGAGCTTAAATGTTGCATTTGCCATAAAAAAAGAGGCGATTGATACTATCTTAAAGAGAATTGTCTATTCTAAAAACTTAGCGCCATATCTAGTCGATACTCAGATACACTACATAAACGAAAATGAAACTTTGCTCTTAAGAGGCGGCTTTAACCACTTTATAAAAGGAAGAGTTGTTGCAAGAAGTAGTGGTGGATTTTTCTACATCATACCAGACTCTATCTCCAAGCTAAAAGATGAGCAAGAGGAGATTTTGCAAAAAAAAGAGCTCATCATCGAAGAATACACCAAAAAAATAAGTGCCACTTTTAGCAAAAATTTAGCCTTTCTTAAGTTTATAAATGGTGCTTTTGATAGGTTAGATAGCCTTATTGCACGAGTTATGATGGCAAAGTGCTATGACTATGAGTTTGTTTTACCAAATAACTCCAAAGAGATTGTGCTAAAAGAGTTTGCCCACCCAGCACTTAAAAATCCAAAAAGAGTAGATATCTCTTTTGATAAAAAGGTGCTTTTGATAACAGGCGTAAATGCCGGTGGAAAAAGTATGCTTCTTAAGTCCATTATCACAGCCTCTTTTCTTTGCAAATATCTACTTCCAATGTCAATAAATGCCGCCAACTCTTCTATCGCGACCTTTAAAGAGTTTGATCTTATTATGGAAGATCCGCAAAATGTAAAAAACGATATCTCAACATTTGCAGGAAGAATGCTACACTTTAGCAAACTTTTTGGCAAAAAAAATATCCTTATTGGTATAGATGAGATTGAGCTAGGAACGGACTTTGAAGAGGCAGCAGCGCTTTATAGCAGACTTGTTGGGACGCTTATTAGAGATGATGTTAAGGTTGTCATTACCACTCACAACAAACATCTTGCCGTGCTTTTAGCCAAAAATGAAGATGTTGAGATGTTGGCGGCTCTCTATGATGAAGCAAAAGCCCTTCCAAAATATGAGTTTTTAAAAGGGACAATAGGCAAGTCTTATGCTTTTGAGACAGCTTTGCGATATGGCATTCCATCAAATTTGGTAAAAGAGGCAAAAGAGCTTTATGGCGAAGATAAAGAGGGACTAAATGAGGCGATTAGCAAGGCTATAAATTTAGAGTCAGAACTTAAAGAGAGCCTGCAAGAGTGCCAAAGAAAAGAGCAAAAACTTCAATCCCTAACCAAAAAAATAGAAGATGAACACGAACTTTGGCGCAATAGACAAAAAGAGAGTTTATCGCGGCTAGAGCTTGAGTATTACAATGCGATAAATGAGCTTAAAAAAGGTATAAATTTAAAAGATACAAAAGAGAAGCAACGAGCAATAAATAGGGCAAACGAGCTTAAAAAAGCGATACTTTTACCAAAAGAAAACAGACCAAATTTAGAGTTTAAGGTAGGCGACGCGGTCAAATACCAAAACATAAAAGGAACGATTATCTCCATCTCCAAAAACGAAGCCACAGTCCAAACAGAGGGGATTAGTCTAAGAGTTGCACTTAAAGAGTTGCGTCCTACTACTATAGTAAAGCAAAATAGAGCCAAAAATATAAAAATAAGTGTAGAAAAAAGCGGCTCAAATGCTTTGGTGCTTGATCTCCACGGACTTAGATCTGATGAGGCGATAATGCTACTTGATAAATTTATCTCCGATAGCCTTATTGCAGGTTTTGATGAGGTTATAGTAAAGCACGGCATTGGCACTGGCAAACTTGCTTGGGCTGTAAAAAACTTTTTATCTACTCATCCAAGTGTAAAAGAGTTTTATGACGCGCCACCTAGTCAAGGCGGTTATGGCTCTAAAGTGGTAAGATTGTAGCTTGATTTAAGGAGTAGAGCGTGAGTTTTTGGTCTATATTTTTTCAAGGAGTTATGTTAGGATTTGGTCTTGTCATACCGATGGGTCCAATCAATGTCCTAATCATAGCTTACGCTCTTGTCTCACTAAAAGTTGCGATAGCCTTTGGTTTTGGGGCTTTGAGTGCTGATATTGTCTATTTTACCTTGCTAAATGTCGGAGTTTTGGCCTTTTTAAAGGGAACTATAATGATGAAGGCACTGGCCCTTTTTGGCTCAGTTTTTTTAACTTATATAGCAGTTATGATAATAAAGGGCGCAAATAGGCCGCTTGATATAAGCAAAGCAAAGCAGATAGACTCACCATTTAAAAGCTACATAAAGGGGCTGTTTCTTGGCTTTGCCAATCCCTATGCCATAACTTTTTGGCTAAGTATTGCCGCTATAAGCGCTGGATATAGTGGTGGAATTGTCTTTTTGGCACTTGGTTTTTTTATCGCCTCATCTTTGTGGCTTGTTTTGTTGCCACTTGCTATCAACAAAAGTAGAGCCTTTATCTCACAAAAAGCAGTAAAACTCTTTGCCTATTTTTCCGCTATTATCATTATGTTTTTTGTCTTTAAGCTCATTTATAAGAACTTTTTAGTTTAGTTGAGATTTAAGCACAGCGATATCTTTTGTTTAAATTTGAAATTTAAAGGTGTCAAATATAAGTCTTTAAATGTAACAATAAAATAATGAGTCAAGCTTTTAAATTTGGCTAAATTTGCTATTAAATGTAATCATTTTGATATAATATAAAAACTATTTAAAAGGAGTTTCAATGAAAATAATATCTACCAAAAATGCACCAGCAGCGCTTGGACCATACTCTCAAGGGGTTTTGTCAAATGGTTTTTTATTTACATCTGGTCAAATTGCTATGAATGTAAATGGGGAGTTTTTAGATGGCGGTATTGCTCTTGAAACCAATCAAGTCCTTATAAATTTAAAAGCTATCTTAAAAGAGGCAGATCTTACCTTAAGCGATGTCGTTAAGGCAAATATATTTCTAGTAAATATGGATAATTTTGATGTTGTAAATAGAATTTATGAAAAATTTATGGGCGAACATAAACCGGCAAGATCGACTGTTGGCGTAGCTTCACTTCCAAAAAATGCAAACATCGAGATAGAGTTTATTGCCAAAAAAAGATAGCCAAATTTAGGGGCGATTATTCCCCTAAAACATTCCGTAAATATCGTCCAATACGAAGTATTTACAATCCAAAGTTCCTCTATAAAAAGTTTTAAATGTATTGTTATAAGACTCTTTAAAAAAGCCGCTTTGACCAAGCTCAATGATAGTTTCGTTTATCTTGCTAAGTAGTTTTGTGCTACCTTTTTGTACTGCAACACAGTCCATAAATGACTGACCTATCTGCTTGATACTTATCTCATAATCTGGGTTTATTAAAGGTATTGTTGCGACACTTACGATGTTGTGCATAAAAGCATCTGCATCTTTGGCTCTTAGCTTGTTATAACACTCTTTATTGTCTTGACAATAGACAATCTTAAATTTACCAACTTTTTTAAGATAGTCATCTGAGTTTGTATTTTCTATGGTTAAAACTCTCTTGCCGTAAAGATCCGAAATCTTTTTAATGTTGGCACTTATCGGTGTAACTACTGATAAATTTATTGAAAAATAGGGAATCGAAAAGTCAACCACTCTAGCTCTTTTAGGATTTCTTGTATAAGCAGCAACTATCATATCCACCTTATCTTCTCTTAATGCTTTACTTCTGTCTGATTGCTGAACTGCTATAAATTTCACCTCTACATCTTTTCCAAAAATCTTTTCAATAAGCACTTTTGAAAAACCTATCTCAAATCCTTCAAATTCTCCATTGTCATTTTGCATGCTAAAAGGCGGCATATATGGCGATACACCAATTCTTACAAATTTGTTTTGAACTATCTCATCAAAATCAGCGCCAAAAGAGTAGCAAAGGCAGAGCAGTAAAAGCAGTAGTTTTTTCATAAAAATCTCCAAATCTAAATTTAACCATAGAATTATAATTATAAATTTGTTAATAATATATTTAAAAAAACAAAGAAGAGCTAAGAGTTGGCGATTTTAATGGAAAAAGATTTATAAAAATTTGAAATTTAATCATTTTTATTTTATATTAAAAATATTATTTTTAATATTATTGGAAACAAATTAGAAAATTTAAAGTATAATCATCAGCACTGTTTATTTTAAGAACAGATATCAATTCAAGGATAAAAGATGAAAAAAATCTTCTTAGTTTTAGCAGCTACGCTATTTTGCTTGACTGGAGTCTTTGCACAAGAAAATTTTTCAAAAAAAGCTACAGTTGAGCCACTCTATACACAAAAAGGCGATGGCAAGGAGTATTGCCCAATATGCGGAATGGATTTAAAAATGCACTACAAAACAGTCCATATGGCAAAGCTAAAAGATGGAACCGATAGAGAGTATTGCTCTATAAGATGTCTTATAGAGGACAGAAAGAGCAAAGAGGTCGATATGACTACAGTAAAAGTTATTGATGCCAAAAGCCAAAAAGCAATAGATGCAAAAAGTGCCTATTATGTAGTTGGAGCCAACGCACCAACAACAATGTTGCCACTTAGCCTTTATGCCTTTAAGGATGGAGCTGATGCAAGAGAGTTTAGGGCTGAGTTTGGCGGAGAGATTAAGACATTTGATGAAGTTTATGAGCAAGTTACAGGAGTAATGCAAACTAGCGAAGCAGCAAGGCAGTCTAGACTTGAAAAGAATGTCTATCCAAAAGGTCAAAAGCTCTATGAGTCAAAGTGCAAAGAGATAAATCCATCAAGCTATGAAAATATCGCCAAATTAAAAGCAGATCTTAAAAATTATTGTGATATAAAAGACCCTATGCAATTCCAACCAATTGCTCTTTATCTTTGGGATGTAAAGAGAGAAAAAAGTAGCGATGAGAGCTTCTCTATGAGTGTTACAAAAGAGGATAGATGCCCAGTTTGCGCTATGTTTGTGAGCAAATATCCAGAGTGGGTTGCTAAAGTAGAGTATGATGGTGGATACTATGCATTTGATGGTGTAAAAGATATGATGAAATTTGTCTTTGACCCTAAAAAATATGCTGGCAAGGAGATAAAGATAAAAAGAGTTCTAGTAACTGACTACTACAACCAAAAAGGGATAGATGCAACTAAAGCTTACTATGTACTTGGTAGCGATGTTTATGGACCAATGGGCAATGAACTTATCCCATTTAGTAGCAAAAAAGAGGCACAAAACTTTAGAAAAGATCACAAAGGCAGTGATGTGTTGAGCTATCAAGAGATAACCAAAAGCATTGTTTGCCAACTCGATGGACTAAAATGTGACTAGAAGAGTTAAGTTTTATATAGCTACATTTGCAGTTGTTTTTGCATATGCTTTTTTACTCTTTTATCTTATAGAAAGAGAGAGTTATATCGACGAAAAAAGGGCATTTGTAGCTATAACCAAAACAAACAGCTTTTCTTTTTGGAGCCAAACACCCTATGTAAGAGAGCAGTTTGGCTCTTGTGTTGGCGATATTTACAACTACCATCCAGGGCTTTTAGAGAGCAAGAGTGCTACATTTATCAACTCAGGACTATACAAAAGATATGAATAATATATTTGACTATACACTTGCATCACTTACTAGATATGGCTTTAAAAACATCTTTATCGTTGTCATTTTTGGCTTTTTAGTCTTTTTAATCTCATCTGTCATTATGATAACCAACTCACTAAAATATGAGTACAAAATCATACAAAAAGAGCTTCCAGATATCATATTGCAAAAAAACTATGGTGGCAAAAGCTATCTTATAAGCGATGGAGATATTGAGTTTATTTGGAACTATTCAGGCATTAGTTCAGTTGAAAAAAGAGTTTGGGGACAATATCATCTCATAAATGAGGGAGTCTATTTTTCAGTTTATGGAGTAGATCCTTACAGCACCATCTACAACAAAGAGATACAAAAGGCTGCAATGCTCTATGAAGAGAGCTTGGATAACTCATTTATAGCTTCAAAAGCGCTTGTTAAAAGATTGGATAGATATATCAAGACCTTTAACGCTATACCATTTTATACACCAGATAGATCTATCCTATCTCTTAAGCTAGCAGGAGTTTATAACTTTGGCAGTTCGCTTGAAAATAACGATGTTATCTTAGTAAGTGTTGAGAATGCTAGGAAAATTTTAGGGATAAAAGATGGCTACTATAGCGATATTTTGCTAAACATCTCCAATCCGCACGAAGTTGATTTTATAGCAGATAAAATTATGATAGAAGAGCCTACCATCAAAGCCATTACAAAAAAAGAGATTTTAAAAGAGTATGAGCTACTTTATGACTTTAAGTCCGGTTGGTTTTTGATGGGAATTTTCATCTCATTTGTCACTTTTTCTATCATACTTTATGAGAAAGTAAGCGGGATAAGAAGCGAAGAAAAAAGAGAGCTAGGTATCCTTAAAGCCCTTGGTTGGGAGATATCTCACGTTATAACTTATAAACTTTTGGAGTCTTTGATTCTTAGTGTTTTTGCATTTTTTATCGGTTTTTTAGCAGCTATGTTTTATGTCTATGTCTTGGGCGCTGTTGGCATTAGGGGAGTTTTTACAGGATATGAGAGTATAAAACATCCATTTGATCTAATTTTTGTTATGGACTTTAAGACTATGATTATGCTCTTTTTGATGAGTGTGCCGCTATTTGTCGCTGTTAGCATAGTGCCTGCTTGGAAGATTGCTACAAGTGATGCTTTAGAGGTTATAAAATGATTGAACTTATCGATATTACAAAGATTTTTAATGAAAATGAGCCAAATGAGTTTTGCGCTCTAAAAGAGCTTAGTTTCAAGGTAGAAGACAATAGCATTTTTGCACTAAAAGGGATTAGCGGGAGTGGAAAAAGCACAGTTTTATCTATCATCGCTGGCATTGCAAAGCCAAGTTTGGGGGAAGTTTTGATTGATGATGTGAGCATTACAAAGCTCTCTTTTAAATTTGCAGATAAATTTAGGCGAAAAAACATTGGACTAATATTCCAAAACTTCAACCTTATTCCAACTTTTAACATCTTAGAAAATGTTTTGTTGCCAACTCTTCCTGATGGCGGTGGCAAAAAAGAGCGAGCTTTGGAGCTACTTAGTTATTTTAAACTAACAGACAAAAAAGAGGTCAAAGCCAAATTTTTATCTGGCGGCGAACAGCAAAGAGTTGCCATTATAAGGGCTTTGATAAACGATCCAAAATATATCTTAGCAGATGAACCCACCGCCAACCTAGACTTGGCACTTAGCAAGGATTTGTTGAAGTACTTTGAAGAGATTAGAGATATGGGAAAGACCATCATCATCGCCTCTCACGATCCGCTAGTTTTGGAAAGTAGCCTCATCTCATCTACTTATGAGATGAAAAGGGGCTAATTTGATACTTCTAAATCCATTCATACTGACATTTTTGGCAGTTGAGTCGCTACTTTTTTTCTTTGCCTTTATCGCCTTTTATTACTCTTTTAAGATAGTTTTAGGATATCGCGCCAATCGCCTTAGCACAAAGGACTATCTACTCTCTAAACAGGGCTATTTAGTCTCTACTATCATAGTTTTTATACTCATCATAAAACTTCCGCTTTTTCTCTTTTTTGTCTGGAGTATGGATGAGATATCCTTTTTGGTGCCTGGTGCGATGTGCGGCGTTGGTATAGTTGATGCTACAAATTTTGGTGCCTATATGCTTTTTTTAAAGATAATCAACCTTTTTTTGCTCTCAGGTTGGCTTTTTATCAACTATAAAGATTTTCAAAGTCCAACTTCAAACTTTTTTATAACCAAATTTAAGTTTTTTATACCGCTTTTTATCTTTTTTATCTTTGAGTTTGTCTTTGAGTGGATTCACTTTAGCTCAATAAGAGTTGATGAGGTTGTTGAGTGTTGTAGTCAAATTTTCAAAAGCACAGCACTAACTAAAGTCCCATTTTGGCATAAAAATTTATTTATATTATCTATCTTTTATTTTTCATTTTTGTTGCTGCTTTTTTGGGCGCTAACTAAGATAGAGGTGATGTTTGGGTTTTTTAGTTTTATTTTTATGTTTTTTACCATCTATGCGATTATTCGCTACTTTTCGCCATATATTTATGAGTTGCCACTTCACAAATGCCCATTTTGTATGTTGCAAAAAGAGTATCACTATATCGGCTATCTCATCTATCTGTTGATATTTTTTGGAACGTTGCCTGGGCTTTTTGTCTTTTTAGAAAAGATCTTAGAGGTCGATGTGGATTTGAAACTATATAAGATATCTATGATTATAAATACCATTTTAGTGCTACTTCTTAGCTATTTTCCACTTAGTTACTACATAAAAAATGGCGTTTGGCTATAGATTGAAATTTAAAGGGTTGTTATGAATAGTCTTGAGTTATATGCAAAAATAGAGGAGCTTTTGGATTTTGACATGGCAAGAGCAGAGCTTTATAGTAGTTTTCTCTCACTTTTTAAGGAGTTTTCTATACAAAACTGCGCCACTTTAGATTTTGGGTGTGGTTCGGGAGAGTTTGCAAGACTTTTGGAAGACAGGGGCTTTAGTGTCATTGGGATAGACAAGAGCCAAACTATGGTAGAGCGGGCGGTAAATTTTGGCGTTGATGCAAGAGCTTGTTCTTTGAGCGATTTGGGTAAATTTGCTCTTATTACGGCTACTTTTGATGTGCTTAACTATCTTAAAAAAGATGAGTTGAAGCTCTTTTTAAAAGAGATTCCAGAGCATTTAGAAGAGGGCGGATACTTTGCTTTTGATATAAATTCCAAGTATGGATTTAGTCAGATTGCACAAGGTCTTTTGCACGAGAACGACGATGATGGCGACTTGATAATTGACGCAACATATGAAGATGAGATTTTAAAGACAAAGATGATCTATTTTGCAAAAGAGGGCAAGTTATACAAAAAGATAGAAGAAGATATTTTGCAATATTATCACGAAGTTGAGTTTATAAAGAGAAATTTAGCCCTTAAATTTATTGAAAAGAGGGATATTTTTTTATATAGTGATGATAACCATGCCGATAAAAATATCTTGCTTTTTAAAAAGGAGAAAAATTGAGAAGAAAGACAAAGATAGTTGCAACCATAGGTCCAGCAAGTGACAACATACAAACGATAGAAGAGCTTGTAAAGGCAGGAGTCAATGTCTTTAGAATGAACTTTAGCCACGGCGATCACGCCTATCATAAGTCAAATTTAGACAAAATACGAGCGGTAGAAAAGAAGCTTGGCATAAGGATAGGAGTTTTTCAAGATATAAGCGGTCCAAAGATTAGAGTTGGAAAGTTAGAAGATATCTTTCGACTAAACTCCGGCGACAAACTTATCTTTATCAAAGAGCAAGTTGTTGGAAAGGCCATAGATAAGGGTGTTTATGAGCTTTGCATAAATCATCCTGAGATTTTAGATCTCATCAAAGTTGGCGAATATATCTATCTTTGCGATGGTGCAATACGTGCCAAAGTCATCTGTAGCAGTGACAAAAAGGTAGAGGCCATCCTTGAAAACAGCGGCATACTTACTTCAAACAAAGGTGTAAATTTCCCAAACACTAGGCTAAATATTGATGTTATCACCAAAAAAGACCTAAAAGATTTGGAATGGGGCGCCAAAGAAAATGTTACATTTGTCGGTATCTCTTTTGTCCAAAACTCCAACGATGTCCTTAGAGTCAAAAAGATACTTGATGGCTTTGGTAGCAAGGCAAAAATTTACTCAAAGATTGAGAAATTTGACGCAGTGGAAAATATCGATGATATCATCAGTGTAAGCGATGGCATAATGGTAGCAAGAGGGGATCTTGGCATAGAGGTGCCATATTATGAGGTGCCAAACATTCAAAAGATGATTATCAAAAAGGCAAATGAACATGCAAAGCCAGTCATAACTGCAACACAGATGATGCTTAGTATGACCGAGAACGAAAGAGCAACAAGAGCCGAGATAAGCGATGTTGCCAATGCTGTTTTAGACGGAACTGACGCTGTAATGCTCAGCGAAGAGAGTGCCGTTGGCAAACACCCACCTTTGGTCGTAAAGGCGATGAGCAGCACGATAGAACAGATTGAAAAGATCTATCCATACAATAAATTTGATAAATATGAATTTTTTGATGAGACCGATATGGTGGTCTCAAGTGCGGCAAGACTTGCACAAAGCATAGGCGCTAGCAAGATTTTTTGTATCACAAGCTCTGGCGCTTCAGCTATAAAAATGGCAAGAAACCGCCCACAAATAGATATCTATGCCATATCGCACGATGAAGAAACAGCGCACTCTTTGACCATCGCATGGGGAGTTTGTCCTATAATGGTGCAAGAAAAACTTCAAGTCCAAGAGCTAATAGCAAAGATTATAAAAGAGGGTTATAAGAAAAATCTCATCGAAGATGACAAGACCTATCTCATAACTGCGGGCTTTCAAACAGGCGCTCCAGGAAGTACCAACTATATAAGAATCATCAAAAAAGATCAGATTGATTACTATAGAAATTTAAAGTCTGAAATTTAAGCTTTTTTGCCTAAAAGCTCTCAAAACTTGCCTATTTGCAAAGTGAAATTTAGACTTTTTTATCCTAGTAAAAGAGCCTAAATTTCAAATAGAGCTATTTTTTTAAATTTAACTTTTTTTGACTTGAAATTTAGCCATTTTTAAGCGACTTTTTACAGCTTGCATTGTCTAAATTTGGCTACAATATCCTAAAAATTTGGAGATTTGGATGAGAATTTTATCTATTTTTATCTGCACTGCTCTTTGTTGTTTTGGAGCCACAAGCAAGTGCTTGGAGTATAAAAACAACCCAACTCTCATAGTCAAAGAGCAAAATAGCCCCGCTTTTGAAAAGTGCAAAGAGGCGCTTTTTGATGATGAACTTTTAAAAGAGCTTTTTGATGTTGCTTACAAAATAAGAGGCGATGAGATAGATTGCGATGGTATGGGAGTTTTGGACTACAAAAAAGCCTTTGAAAACTCAGTCTATCTTATGCTTTTTGCACCGCAAGAGTATAAGGATGCAAAGGCGCTTTTTGTCGATGATGAGCGCGCTTATCTTGAGTATTGGAGCTATAGAAGCTTTTACAACTATGAACTCTATTTGAAATTTAACAATCTCCACAAAGAAGCGATAAGCAAGTTTAAAAGCCACTTTGTAACAAATTTTGGCTATGACAACAAAGAGGCGGATTTTTTAGCTGAGTTTATAGGTGCGAAATTTATAGACTACATCGCAGGACAGAGCGCCTTAGAATATAGTTTTTCAGCTATAGAGGAGCTAGTGCTTGATAAAAATATAGATATCGATGAGTTAAAGTCACTGCTTCTTTCTAAAAACATCTCCAACCTTGACCTTACCAATGCGCTTTTTATAGCGATTTTACAAAATAGAGAGATAGGTTTTTTAAATTTCTTGATAGAGAGTGGCGCAAGGATAAATTTAGGCGATGAAAACAGCCTCTTTTTTGCACTTAAAAACAGAGCAATATTGGAATTTTTGCTATCAAAAGGTGCCAATATCAACTATCAAAACAGCTTTGGCAAAAGTGCGATTTTTTATGCTGTAGAGTTAAAAGATAGCGATTTGGTTAGCTTTTTGATAGAAAATGGCGCCAATGTCAATGCAAAATATATCTCCGAGTCTGAAAAGTTGGCAAAAACTATGAGCGGCAATACGCCATTTTACATAAAATTTTGCGCACTCAATCACACCTCTAAAACTCTTTTGATGCATGCAGCTCATCACTCCAACTTAGAGATTGTAAAGCAGCTCATCGCACACAAAGCAAACATCAATGCAGTTGATGACATGGGCTTAAATGCGCTTGATTATGCGATTTTGGGCAACAATGAAGATATCGCTGCATATCTTAAAAAAAGCGGTCTTAAAAAACAAAATTTAGGAGAATATTATGAGTAAAAATATACTAATAACAGGTGCTACATCTGGATTTGGCGAAGCAACAGCGCTACTTTTTGCAAAAAATGGCTATAACACTATTTTACTTGCAAGAAGGAAAGAAAGACTTGATAGTCTAAAAGATAGTATTGCTAAATTTGGCGTAAAAGCTCACACGATTTGTGCTGATGTTATGGATAAAAAAGCTATTTTTGAAAGTATTGAAAGCCTGCCAAAAGAGTTTAAAAACA
>NZ_CAMYFP010000002.1 GCF_947255105.1 uncultured Campylobacter sp. | reverse complement strand
TTTAAGTGCTTTTCAAATTTAAGTGCTTTTCAAATTTAAGTGCTTTTCAAATTTAAGTGCTTTTCAAATTTACTTTTATTTTTACTTTTACTGAAATTTAGACTCTATATTTTGTTGTATTGTTGAAATTTAACCATTTAAAGCATCTGAAATTTAAAAGCGGTGCAACTATAAGCCGAGTTCTGTTTTTCAAGCGATTATTTATCTAAGCTAA
Organism: uncultured Campylobacter sp.; assembly: GCF_947255105.1. GTDB lineage: Bacteria > Campylobacterota > Campylobacteria > Campylobacterales > Campylobacteraceae > Campylobacter_B. The sequence goes on along the minus strand of NZ_CAMYFP010000002.1, from coordinate 163,602 downwards.
ATTTCACAAAATAGCTCAAGCAAAGGGTTTATTATAAGACCTGACCATCCCTTTTTGCTGCAGATTGGGTTTACAAAGCTGTCTTTGTTCTTACCAAAAACACTGGTGCGCTCTTACCACACCGTTTCACCATCGCTAAATAGCAGTTTGCTTTCTGTTGTACTATCCCTTAGGTTACCCTAGCCATCTGTTAGATGGAATCTTGTCTTATTGCAGCTCGGACTTTCCTCAAAAACAAAATATGTTCTTGCAACCGCTCATTGCACCGTTTGTGATTGTAACATAAATTTTAAAATATCTCGCTGTGTAAAATCTCAGATAAAACAGTAGTAGCATAAGAGCCTTTTTGCAGGATAAAACTCATCATAAACCACGCCCTGTCTTCATCATAGCTATATTTTAACTCTTTTAAAAATGACCAAGCAACTCTTCTTGTGCCATCACTTCCAATTTCGCTACAGCTCTCATCAAAGCAGCTCTCTTCCAAAGTTTTTGCAAAGCCGCTACTTTCTTGCATCTTTTTGCCATAAATTGGTCCAAGACTTGAGATATCTCTTTGCCCAAACCTAACACACTCAGCTTCCAAATTTTCGCATAAAAAGCTCATTCCCCTTGGATAGTGACCAAGAACTTCACCTTTAAGTAGTCGATAAAAATTTGGTTGATTTTTGATCTCTTTTGCCTCATCTTTGCTAAGTTGATAAATTTTTGCAAGTTCATCTACACTAAACTCATCTGCAAACTTGCTAAGTTTTACTCTACTGCTTAACCATTTGTTAAAATAAAAGCTTTGAAGAGATGAGATAAGTAGCTTTTCTAACTGCCTGTTTTTGGGCTTAAACTCGCCTTTTAACATAAGTCTTGCCTTTTGGATGTTGTCAAATTTACCAAATCTTTGATAGCCAAAATAGTTAGCATAGCCCATCTTATCTATCCTATCTAACACTTCTTGAAGCTTTTTGGCATCAACTTTACTCACCTTTTTTAGCCGTATAAAAAAACTATTGCCACTCAAATGACCAACTTTTAGTTTATTTTTGTGTAAAAAAGTTTCATTTATCTTTATCTTTTCATGGCTAAATTTCACAAGCTCTTTTTCATAAATTTTAGGAAGCGAGAGATATTGCATCGTAAAGCCATCTTTGTCTTTGAGTCCCGCATAACCAATCTCTCTTTTATCAATATTTAGAAATTTTGCTATCTCTTTTATCGCCTCTATGGTGGTTGTATCTTTTTTTTGGATATGTATGATTAGATGTTCGCCACTACCGCTAAACTCATAAAGTGGCAACTCTCTTACAACAAAATCATCTGAATTTTTACTAAAATAGACATTTATCGCTGCGTGATCTAGCGCATAAAGTTTTTCTAACTCCATAATAATCCTTATTTGTTACTAAAAAAGCTCTATTTTATTAAATTTAGGTTTAAACAGCGCTTGAAAAATTTTCTAAGTAATTTTAATGTATAATCAAACAAAAAAGGATAAAAATGTTAGAGATAAGACTCTTTAGATTTGATATCAAAATCGATCTTCTAAGCTATCACAAACCATACTTCTACTCAAATTTAAACTTTTCTTCACTAAAAGAGCTGTTAGATGACATCAAAAAAAACGACCCCTATTTTGAATTTGAAGGTGTGGAGTTTGTCATGATAAATGGCTATCTAACTTCGCTAGAAGAGAGTTTAGAAGAGGTTGTTGGGCGCTTTGGCAAAGAGCTTGTTATCTCTTCGTTGCAAGATAAAAGAGCGATAAAAGATCTAAAGATAGATAGCGATGATTTTATGAGAGCCTTTTTGCCATTTGAGGAGTTTAGGGGCGAAATTGATGTTTATAAAAAACTTATGCCTCTTTTTTATAATAGTCCAATTTATAAATTCAAAGATGATTTTATAGGCAATAGTGCCTTTGTCTTTACAAAACATCTGCTTGATAAAGGTCTAAATTTGAGTGATGAGTTAAGAGAACTTATAAAAAATGAGCTTGGCTACTATGTGGCTGGACTGGAGTTTAGAGACTATTTTGGGCTAAGTAGAAGCGTGGAGTTTTTGCAGGGCTATTTTGGCAAAGAGGTTGCAAAAGATGAGCCTTTTGAGGATAGCAATTTATACATTGAGAGTTTTGATAAGAATAAATTTATAAATAATTTTGCCAAATTTAATATCGCAATTTATGACGATTTGGCTGTTGAAAAACTTGTTAGAAAGATAGACGCTAAGGTGGTTTGCTTTGAAAATCAAGCTCTTGAGATACCAAAAAGTATCCAAGAGTGCGACAAAACACTAGCTTTGCAGATGGCTGGAGCAGTTTTGTTTGACGCCTTTGATAGTGGGGCTGACTTTTTACTCATCAACAATAGACGGATATTTGATCTTTTAAACGACAACATGGCTCAAATTCTAAAGTTGGCAGGCAGGCAGATAGATGGCTTTTACCTACTAACGTTTAGTGAGTTTTTGTTATTAGCAGAAAACAAAACGCCAAAAAGCCTTAAAAATCACAGCTTAGAGATTTTGTTAGTCTAGCTAAATATAGATATTGCTGCTATTTTTATCAACTTCCATAGCTTTTGCACGCTCATCAAGAGCTATCATAATCTCCCTTGGCTCTGTTATGTTGGCACAATTTACAACTATAGTGTTGATAGTATTTTTATCTTTGCTAGTTAATAAGTTTAGCTCGCTATTTTCTTCAACTTTGGCAATTAGTCTATTGATAGCGTTGATAACTCCAGCCTGGCTTGGACTAACGCAGATAAGCAAAAACTCACCAGCATTTAGTGCAAAAATTCTATCATCGCTTCTTAAATTTAGCTGGAAAATATCGGCAATTTTTGCAAGAGAGTCTTTGGCAGTGCTTATGCCATGACTGCTTAAAAGCTCTTTATACTCATCAAATTTGATCATAACAGCATATAACATCTCTTTTTTTGTCTTCTCTAGCATAGTTTTTGCATATTTAAGTGCTTCGCCTCTATTTTTAAGCCCTGTTATTGGATCGATAGAGAAAGAGTCACGATACTTATCTTTAAGATAGTTAAGCTCCTCATCTCTTTTTATGAGAAGGCTCTCAAGATAGTCATTTTTTGACCTTAACTCTCTGCTTTTATCAAAAACAACATCAATCATTGAGTTGATAACTCTAACTAAAGAGAGCTCTTTAAAGTTATCTTTGGCTTTTATATAGGCATCTTTTGGCGAGAGTTGCTCGTTTTTGATGAGCTTTACCTGCTCAAACAAAAGTGTAGTTCTTTTGATGATGTGAGTATCTAGCCAGTAAATTAAAAAATTCAAAAGCTCCACAGAGTTAAAAAGCTCTTCACTACTCTCTTGACAAAGCCTACTTAACTCATTTAAAAAGCCATCTTGAGCCTTTTTAAACTCATCTTTAAACTCATCACAAATTTGAGAATTATCCAAAAAAATCTTCTCTTGTGAGAATTGATGAGCGCTATACTGAGCTATCTTTCTATAGAAAGTTTGTGTATCAAAAAAAGTAAGAGTATTGTTTGCTATCTTTTCTCCAAGTGCATTGACAATAGCTATAAACTTGTCATTGTTTAACTTTAAAATATCATAATCAACTACCATAATTCACCTTTTAATCAACTTTTTTACCAAAAACCCTAAGCATTAAGGCACTCATACCAACTCCAAATAGCAATGTAACCCAGATATTAAGCCCAAGAGTTACAGGAATATAGCCAAAAAATAGACTTATAACGCAAATACTAAGCGCATATGGTATCTGAGTTTGGACGTGAGAGATGTGATTGCAACCACTTCCCATAGATGAAAGTATCGTTGTATCTGAGATTGGGCTACAGTGATCTCCAAAAATCGCACCTGTCAAAACTCCTGAAATACAAATTACCATAAAACAATGAAGCTCATCTGGAGTTACAAATTTACCTGAATTTACTCCAACAGCAACAGCCAAAGGAATGACTAGTGGCATAAGTATTCCCATAGTTCCATAACTAGTGCCTGTTGAAAATGAGATGATAGAGGCAAGTATGAAGATGAGCGCTGGCAAAATGATATATGAGATTGTATTTGAAAAAACTTCTACTAGATAAACCGATGTGCCAAGCTCTTTTATGGTGCTTGAAAGTGTCCATGCAGAGACCAAAATAATAACAGTAACTATCATGATACGCCATCCATGAGTCCAGATAACTATCGCCTCTCTAACCTTAAATATCTTTTTATAAACTCCAAGGATAATGGCAACTATTGCAGAGGCAAGTGCTGCTTGAAATAACACTATAGAGGCATCTGCTGCTCCAAAAGTCTCTCTTAGAGCAAAAAACGAAAGTGGCTCTTTGTTGATTATCGCTACTATATCTGGATCAAGCTCTGCAAGACCACTATAATAAAAGCCTATAAATGAGCCAATTATCAAGACAAAAAGCGGAACTAAGGCATTTATTGCCTCTGGTTTTACTGACTCTTTTGGCTCTAAAAGCTTATCCTCCAAGTTGGCTATCTCGCTTTCGGCCTCTTGTGTGTAAAATCTCTTGCCCTCTCTTGCAAGTTTTTCGGCCTTATACATTGGCCCAAACTCACGCCCCATAAAAATAGTCATAATTACAAAAAGCAGCATAAAGATATTGTAAAATCTATATGGAATTGTCTCTAAAAATATCCCAAAAGCATTGACATTTTGAGGATCAAGTGATAAAAATTGATAGTAGTCATTAGGAATAAGTCCATAACCACTTTTGATAACTGAAATCTCTAGTCCTATCCATGTAGAGATGATAGCAATACCTGTAATTGGCGCTGCTGTTGAGTCCATGATAAAGGCAAGTTTTTCTCGGCTAACTCTAAATTTATCAATAACAGGTCTCATGATTGGACCAACTATAAGTGAGTTTGCATAGTCATCAAAAAAGATTATAAGTCCCATAATCCACGTTGAAAACTGAGAACTTTTGTATGATTTTGCCTTTTTACTAAGCCACTGAGCTATAGCTTTTGTGCCGCCAGATTTGGTTATGAGTGCGACAACGCCACCTATACAAAGCACTTGCAAAACTATTCCAGCATTTCCAGGATCGCCCAAAGAGTTGACCGCTTTTTTGATAAATCCTGCAAAACCAGATACAAAGGCGCTATACCAGTTGTTTGTAGTAAGTGCCAACATATAACTACCTGTAAATGCTCCTATGAAAAGTGACAAAATAACATCTTTAGTTAAAAAAGCAAGTCCGATTGCGACAACCGGCGGTAAAAGAGTCAATAACCCAAAGGTTTTTGCATTCATCTGAGCAACCGTTGGATCGCCAGCAGCAATTGCAAAAACGGGAAGAAAAAGTATAAATAGTAGTCTTTTCAATTGATTCCTTTTTATAAAATTGTTTAATTATTGCCTAATTTAGCTTAAATTTTCTATAGTTTTGATAAAAATGGCAAATAGAAATTTAAACACTACATCCACTCAATTATTTGTGAAATTTCACTTGCCAAAAAAAGCTTGATATCTGTCTTTATTGATGGTTTTGATGGAATGATGGCGTTTTTAAATTTCTGCATATTTGCCTCTTTTATGCGAGCGTCAATATTGAAAATATCGCGTATCTCTCCATTTAGACTAACTTCGCCTATAAAGACACTATCTTTGCTAACAGGACGATTTTTAAAACTTGAAATTATGGCAGCAACTACCGCCAAATCAGCCGCCGTCTCTGTAATCTTAACTCCACCAATAACATTTACAAAAACATCAAAACCGCTTAAATTTAGCCCAATTTTTCGCTCTAGCAAAGCCAAAATCATATCAAGTCTGTTTCTATCATAGCCAGTTGAGCTTCTCTTTGGATAGCTACTTTGCGAAACCAAAGCCTGTATCTCTATGCTAAGCGCCCTACTTCCCTCCATGATGACAGTTATAGCACTTCCGCTTACAGCAACACCTCTAGTAAAAAATTTATTCCCAATGTCATTTGCGCTAATGAGGCCCCTTTTTGTCATCTCAAAGATACCAACTTCGCTTGTAGAGCCGAAGCGATTTTTAAAACTTCTCAAAACTCTTAGCTCTTTGCTACTATCTCCCTCAAAATAGAGCACAACATCAACCATATGCTCCAAGATCCTAGGACCAGCGATGGAGCCCTCTTTTGTGATGTGACCTATGATAAAGATGGTAATATTTTGACTTTTTGCAAGACGCATAAGCTCAAATGTTATCTCTCTTACCTGCGTTACTGTGCCAGGACTTGAGTTTATCTCATCTGAGTAGATAGTTTGGATAGAGTCAATGACTACAAATTTATACTCACTCTTTGCAATCTCAGCTTGAATATTTTGAAATAAAATCTCAGTTAAAATAAATAAATTCTTCTCTTTTGCCTCTATCCTATCGGCTCTTAGCTTGATCTGGCTCTTGCTCTCTTCTCCACTTACATAAAGCACCTTTGCATCTTTGGATAGATTTGAAGCTATCTTTAAAAGTAGAGTTGATTTGCCAATACCAGGACTTCCACCAATAAGTATCAAAGAGCCCTCAACTACTCCGCCGCCAAGAACTATATCAAGCTCTTTATCTTGCGTTGTTGTGCGTCTTATCTCTTCTATTTTTATCTCATCAATGCTTTGTGCAAGGGCTGGTTTACTAACTTCACTTTTTACACTCTTTATAAACTCCATCTGCTCTTTATTTAGCTTTATGTAGCTATCCCAAGCTCCACAATCTGGGCATTTACCAAGCCATTTACTCTGTTGGTTGCCACAGTGCTGACACTCATAAACAACTTTTTCTTTTGCCATCTTTATCCAAATATCGCATCAACTATTGTGCTTACAAAGGCTTTTGCATCAAACTCTATCAAGTCATCCATTCCCTCGCCAACTCCAACATAAAGTATTGGAAGCTCCAGCTCTCTTGCCACTCCAAAAAGCACTCCACCTTTTGGTGTGCCATCTAACTTGGTGATTATTACTCCATCTAAATTTACCATCTTATGAAATGCTTTTGCTTGTGAAAATGCATTGTTGCCCTGTGTGCCATCAAGTATCAATATCTTTCTATGTGGTGCACCGCTCATCGCTTTGTCGCAGACTCTGATGATTTTTGATAGCTCATTTGCCAAATTTTGCTGATTTTGAAGTCTACCCGCTGTATCTATCAAAAGATTGTCTATCCCTCTTGCTCTTGCTGCACTTATCGCGTCATATGCAACTGCTGATGGATCGTGCCCTTGGTCTGTAGCGATTATGTCGATATCTAGCCTAAAAGCCCACTGCCTAAGCTGTTCTATAGCTCCTGCTCTAAAGGTATCACAAGCTCCAAGTAGCACCTTTTTAGACTGATCTTTATATAAATTTGCAAGTTTTGCAATGGTTGTAGTTTTGCCTGCACCATTTACGCCCAATATAAGCTCCACAAAGGGCTTTTTATCATCAATTTTTGCTCTATCATAGATAAAATAAGAGTTCATAACTCTAGTTAGATCCTCTCTATCTACAATATCTCGTGGTGGAAGATAGTAGATGATCTCCTCAACTATCTCATAATCCACATCCGCCTCCAAAAGCATCTCTTCTAAAAGCTCTTTTGTAACTGGCTCATGCTTTATGTTGGCACCTTTTATGACTTCAACTGTCCTATCTAGCCCTCTTTTAAAAAAACTCAACATCAAAAATACCTCAATAACTCTTTTTCTAACATCTCTTGCGGAATAACTCCAAGATAAGAAGCTCTTCTCTTGCCACTCTTATCGAAAAATACCATATATGGAATATTTTCTATCTCGCCCATAGTTCTTAGTAAAAATTTGTTTTGTTCGCCTCTACTTATAGGATAGGCAATACTATTTTTCTCAATAAATTTTGCACTTTTATTATCATCAATATCATCAAGCATTACACCTATTATTTGCAAATCATCTTGAAATTTAAAGCTTATATTATTTAAGATTGGAGTTTCAACCAAACAGGCTTTGCACTTAGTTGTAAAAAAGACAAAAAGTGTTGCAAAATCGCTCTCAATGCTGTAGTCATCTCTGTTTTTTTGAAGATTTAAAATAGTTCCGTCGCTCAATGTAAGAAAAAATGGTCTTTCCAAGTTCTCGCTAAGCATTGCCTCACTTTCTATCGTAGAGCTATTGTCTTCTTTGGTTTTTTTCTCTTTTTTATCACAAGCTGTCACAAAAAAAAGCAGTAGAAGTGTTATAATGATGTAGCTATATCTCATAGGCTTTGTAACGCTCTCCTTAAGTAAAATTCCAAAGATTATACAAAGATATAGTTAAAAATTAGCTAACAGGTGCAACGTGGATAAAGATAGTTTTAGAAAAATAGCAAAAAAAAGACTACTAAAAGAGAGTAAAATTTTTGCAAAATCAAAATCAAATAAAATTTTTGATGAGTTAAATTTCATTATCAAAAAAAGTGGTGCTAAAAATATCTTGATCTACCTGCCTCTTAAATTTGAGCCAAACAGCTACTATTTGATAAACAAACTAAAAAATAGAGCCAATTTTTATCTTCCATTTATGCAAGATGTTAATCTTAAGTTGGTAAAATTAAAAAGACCTTTTGAGAAAGCAAAATTTGGTGTGATGCAACCACCAGATCAAAATGAGCAAAAAAAGAGGATTGATATGGCTATTATTCCGGTTGTTGGAGTTGATGGAACTATGGCAAGAGTTGGACATGGAAAGGGGTATTATGACCGCTTTTTTAGCAAACTAAACTATAGACCTTTGATAGTTTTTGTCCAAACAACAGCATTAATTTCAAAGCAAATTATTGCACAAAAACATGATATTAAAGGCGACTTTTACATAACTCCTACTAAAAAATATATTATAAGAGGAAAAAATGATAGAAATTTTTATAGGACTTGGGGCGGCGGTTTTAGGCGCAGGAGTTGGTTATCTTATCAATAAAAAAATCAACGATGCAAACTACTCTGTCTTTTTGGAGCAGGCAAAGGCAAAGGCAAAGGCTATTGAATTTGAAGCTGAAGGTATCTTAAAAGACGCTAAGATTTCAGTGCAAGAGGCTGAGTTTGAAGCCAAAAAAAGATATGAAGACAAGGGCATAGTACTCCAAAGAGAGTATGACACCAAATTTGACAACATCACAAAAAAAGAGAAGGCTCTACTTTTGGATAGAGAGGATTTAAAAGCCAACCAGCTCTCTTTTGAAAAGGATAAAAAAAGAGTTGAGGGGCTCTATCAAGAGAGCTTAAATTTAAAAAAGTTATATGAAAAAAAGCTAGAAGAGTCACTTCAAATTTTAGAGCATGCAGCAGGACTAACACAGGCAGAAGCCAAACAAGAGGTCCTACAAAAGGTCGAAGAAAAGGCTCGTGGCGATATAGCTCATATTGTGCGTAAATACGAAGAAGAGGCAAAAAGAGAGGCTAAAAAAAGAGCAAATATGATTTTGGCAATTGCAACTTCAAGATATGCAGGTGAGTTTGCAGCTGAAAGACTTATAAATGTTGTAAATATCAAAAATGACGATCTTAAAGGGCGAATTATAGGCAAAGAGGGAAGAAACATAAAGACGCTTGAGATGGTGCTTGGAGTTGATATTATCATTGATGATACGCCAAATGCCATAATTTTAAGCTCTTTTAATCTCTACAGAAGAGCCATTGCAACTCGTGTTATAGAGCTTCTTATAGAAGATGGAAGAATCCAACCAGCAAGAATTGAAGAGATTTATAAAAAAGTTTATGATGAGTTTGAGGCAAGTATTTTAGAAGAGGGAGAGAACATTCTTATGGATCTTGGCATAAGAAATATGCATCCAGAGATAGTAAAACTCATAGGAAGACTTAAGTTTAGAGCTAGTTATGGACAAAATGCTCTTGCTCATAGCCTTGAAGTAACACATCTTGCAGGTATCATAGCAGCAGATCTTGGCGGAGATGAGACACTTGCCAAAAGAGCAGGTATTTTACACGATATAGGAAAGGCTTTAACTCACGAATATGAGGGAAGTCACGTAGATCTTGGAGCTGAAATTTGCAAAAGATACAAAGAACATCCAGTTGTCATCAACGCCATCTACGCACATCATGGTCAAGAGGAGATAAAAAGCATTGAGTGCGCTGCAGTTTGTGCAGCTGATGCTCTTAGTGCTGCAAGACCGGGCGCTAGACGAGAGGTGCTTGAAGCATTTTTAAGAAGAGTAAGCGATATCGAAGAGATTGCCATGAGTAAGCAAGGTATCAAATCAGCATATGCAATAAACTCCGGCAAAGAGATAAGAGTTATTGCAAATGCCAAACTAATAAACGATGATGAGGCAGTTTTGGTGGCAAAAGAGATAGCCGAAGAGATTCAAAACAAGGTTCAATATCCAGGCGAGATAAAGGTCAATGTCATCCGTGAAACTAGAGCTGTGGATTATGCAAAGTAGGAGAGATGATGAGCAGAGTTTTTAAATTTATAGTGATTTTGTCAGTTGGCTTTGGCACCATTTTTGCAAATGATGAACTCTTTTTATCAAGCGCAAAGGCCTATCTTGGCACTATGAAAGAGTATAACGGCGCTAGCAATCTAGCAAACAAAGCCAAAGCAGTTCTTATCTTTCCAAGTGTAAAAAAAGTAGGTTTTATAGTGGGCGGTATGAAAGGTAACGGTATCGCTCTTATCAACAATAACGGCAAATTTAGCCCATATGAAGCCTCCATAAGTAATGGAAGCATTGGACTTCAGATAGGATATGAAGATAATGCTATGGTGCTTTTTATCATGAGTGAGAAACTTCTAAGCGATATCAAAAAGTCAAAGCTAACTTTAGGTGGCGATGTAACAGCCTCAGCTGGCAAAGCAAGTGCAAATATCGGCGTGCTTGATGCCTTTAGCAAAGATGTCTATGTCTTTGTGGATAAGGGTGGGCTTTTTGCAGGAGTTAGCCTTGGTGGCGTCGTTTTAGAACTCAATCAAAACAAACCACTCTCTAGCCAAAATCCATTTTATAAAACATTGATAGATATCATAAATCAGAACTAATATGCACGATACCTTAACCAATCTCTCAACATACGGATATCTATTTTTGTTTTTTTACTCCTTTGGTGGCGGCTTTGTAGCGCTTGTTGCGGCTGGAGTTTTAAGCTATATGAATGAGATGAACATAGTCATAGTAATTACCATAGCAACCATATCAAACGCCATAGGAAGCAGCGTGCTTTTCTATCTAAGTCGTTATAACAAAGATCAGATAATGCCCTATTTAAGAAGACAGAGGAGAAATTTAGCTCTTGCAAATTTGCTTATCAAAAAGCATGGCAACAAGATGATTTTTATCCAAAAATATATCTATGGCATAAAAACACTCATACCAATGGCAATCGGCTTTACAAAATATCCATTTAAAAAGTTTCTCTTTTTAAATTTCATAGCGTCGTTTATTTGGGCGCTACTCTTTGGACTTGGAAGCTTTTTTGTAGGAGAGTTTTTTATAAATGCCTATGAAGTCTTTGCCAAAAAACCATATCTTGCGCCGCTTTTTATCGTCCTACTCATCGGCTCAATATATCTATATTTCAAAATAAATACCAAAAAAAGGAAAAAAGATGTTTAAAAAGATTTCGATATTTTTAGCAGTAGTTTTAATAGCACTCTTTGCCACTTACAAAGTGGTCGGCAACAGCATAGAAAAAGAGGTCACCGCCTATTTTGCGTCAAGTGCCATATTTGATGTAAAAAAACAGGACTTTCACAAAGGCTTTATGCACTCAAACGGAACAACAACTCTTCTTATAACAAAAGATAAGATGATGGATTTTGTAAAAGAGTTATATCTATATTTAGACTACGGAAACGACGAACTATATAAAGAATTAAGTGACAATAAGTTTTTAAACAATGATTTGGAAGTTGTTGTAAATTACAACTTAGAGCACTCTCCTTTAAATTTATCATCAGGAGTGAAATTTAAAGGCCACATTACCATCACATCACAGCCTCATCTTGAGATTGCAAAGAGTCTTTTTTCTACAAATGAGATAGTTACCTTTGAGGGAAGCGGGTTATTGGACGAGATAGATCAAAAAATAAAGCTAAAAGATCTCATCTTTCCTATGCAGCAAGGAGCACTTAGGTTAAGCACAAAAGGGCTTACATTTGAGTCACAAACAACTTCAAAAGCTACCAAATCACTCAAAATTAAGGCTGATGATATCTCGCTCATCTCGCCGCTAGTTATGGTTATAACTAAAAATTTCAACTATGATGTTGAGTGTGAGAATGGAGTGCCATTTGAAAGAACTAAACATTATTATGAATTTTTGCTAAATGATAATGTAGAAGAGAAGCTCTCTATCGACTCTTTTGGCATTGTTGGTTTTGACAACAATCCAGATGGCAACATTGACTACTTCAACATGATAGGTATCAAGACAAAAAGCAACTATTCATTTAAAAATGGCATTGGCAACCAAAATGCCTCTGCGACCATAGAGAGTATGCTTATCAATCTATTTGGCACCGACCCACTTATCTTAAAAGACTTTGATATAAAGTCAAATATGATTTTTACACCAGATAACTACATAAAATTTATGAAATTATTTATGGAAACAACTCCTGAGATGAGTGAGAATTTTGATGAGATGATGGACTATATCGCAGCAAATATACCGCAAATTTTCTCAAAAGATAGAGTTATATTTAACATAGATCAGTTTAAATTTAAGCTTGCAGATGACAAAGAGCTAAATATAGTTCTAAACTACTCATTTAATAAGGACAAAAAAGAATTTAGCACTTTTGATGAGAAAACACTTATCTCTTTGAGTGATTTTTACACAAAAATAGAGTTAAACTCAACTCTTGAAGAGCTTGCAAAAAAGCACAAATACGATAGTCTAGCCTATTTGTTTAATGACTTTTTTATCCAGACAAAGAACAAGTCAGTTTTAACTATCAAACTAGATAGCAATGCAAATGTGCTAGTAAACGATGAAGTGATTGGGAACTTGCTTAACTAACTGCTTAAACACGGGTCAAAAGATTTGCTCTTTGATTTTTAATAACACAGAGCCAACTTTTGGCTGCTGTGTGTAGATAAAAATTTAAGAGTTTTATAGCTAAGGTAAATTTGTGTTTTCTAGATCAAATTTGAAGTTTTATCTGCTTTTTACTGCAATGGGAGTTGTCTATTTTGCAATAACAATAGTAAGTTTTAACAAAATAAATGGTCAATTTAGCGATTTTAGTGAAAAATTTACCACTGCCATAGGAATGGAGGTCTCAAATTCCATCTTAACATGGATAAATTTTCAGCGGGAAAGAGTTTCAAAACAGGCAGAATTCTTAAAAAACAATCCCGAAATTTTGAAAAATGATGATGAACTTTTAAAATATCTTCAAAACTCATACTTTAATGACACCATTTTTGATATGTTTCAAATATACACAAAAAATGATGATTTTATCTACACAAGCGATGGCAAAAAACATAAGATAAATGATAAAGAGATAGCGAACAAACTTTGGTTTTGGGAATCATCTTCTAGCAAAAACTCTACCATAACCACAGTCTCAAAGCATGGGGTTTTGGGAGTAAAAGCTATAAATATCTGTGTTAGAGTAAAAGAAAATACCGTTTTTTGTGGAGTTATCAATGCAGAACTTATCTTAAAAAAGACAAAAACATATACTAACCCAAACATACAAACTCTCTTTTTGATAGATAAATTTGGCAACATCAACACAGATAGCATAGAGATAGACGAGAGTGTCATAAGCAACTTTTTGCGCCTAAAAGAGCAGCACAGAGATAATTTTAGAGTTAGGGATATTAGATTTTTTAAGATAGAAAATTTGAATTGGTATGTTGGCGTTGGGATAAATCAAAGCGATATCATAAAGGAAAACTTTGAAGTTTTGGTAAAAAATGCAAATTTGATTTTTATTAGTTTTGCCATTTTGGCGCTTGTTGGAAACTTGATCTATACCAACAAAATAAACAGACTCAAAGAAAAACAGAGAGATCTTGACATAATCATACAAAATCAAATCAAATCGACCGAAACTGGTCATCTAGTTGCAGATATCTCTCATCAGTTAAAAACTCCGCTAAATGCTATATCACTTGTGCTTAGTAGCACAATTTTGCTAAAAAACGAAAAGCGTTTAAGTAGCGATGAGCTGGATGAAAACTTAAATTTAGCCCTAAAATCAGTCACTTTGATGAGCGAAACTATCGATACTATCAAGGATTTTTATAGATATAGCGACGATATAAAAGAATTTGACATCAAAGAGTCCATCAACAACACTCTTACTATTTTAAGCACAAACTTAAAGAGTTCAAATGTCAATGTGGATTTTATCTGTGATGAGGAAATCCGTGTCAAAAATAGAAAAAACTACCTACAACAGGTCTTTTTAGTGCTTATTCAAAACTCCAAAGATGCCCTACTTAGCAGATATAAAAATGCTCCAAAAAGTAGAATCATAAAGATAGTTGTAAAAGAGCTTGATGAGTTTGTAAGTATCGTAGTAAGCGATATGGGCGGTGGAATAAGCAAGAAGTTGAGCCAAAAAATCTTTTCAAAGATAAAGGTCAGTTCAAAAAAAGATGGGAGCGGAATTGGACTTTATTTTGCTAAAAATATCGCGATAAATAAGCTAGGCGGGGATTTGAAACTTATAAATTTAAGAGCTCCTACAAGCTTTGAGCTGCTAATAAAAAAAGAGATGCAATATGAGTAGATTTAGTATTTTGAAAAAGATTGATATTTTGTTAGTTGAAGATGACGAGATAGCCCTACTTAGCCTTAAAAAGTCATTAAGAATTTATGTAAATAGCGTAAGAACGGCAAAAGATGGGCTTGAGGGGCTAAAGGAGTTTAAGAAAAATAAAACCGATGTCGTTGTGACAGATATACATATGCCAAATTTAAATGGTCTTGAGATGATGGAGGAGATCATCAAAATAAAGCCAAATCAGATGTTTTTCATCATCACTTCATACGATACAGATGAGAATTTATTTAAAAGCATAAAGAGCGGAGCGACATTTTTTCTTAAAAAACCGATAGTTGTCGAGGAGCTTTTAAATGCACTCATTATAAATTTACTAAAAATTCCAGACAAAAAGATAGTATTGAGCGAGCAGATCACAGCAGACTTAGCTAGTGAAACTATCTATTTGAATGGCAGTGCGTTTTATCTAAGCCTTAATGAACATAGACTTTTGTGGCTTTTTATTTACAATCTTGGGCAAATTGTGAGCTACGATATGATAAATGAGTATATTTATGATGGCAAATATATGCAAAACTCCTCCATTCACACCGCTATAATGCGACTCAAAAAGAGCCTACCAACTCTAGATATCATAAATGTCACTTCAGTTGGATATGTTTTAAAAGCATTAGATGAAGTTTAGTCTTGATAGAGCCAAAGGTTAAATTTAGGCTATAAAATTACTCCACAAATTTAATATAATCTTTATACCCTTTCTCCTCCATCTCTTTAAGTGGGATAAACTCCAAAGCAGCACCATTTATACAATATCTTAGCCCACCTTTGCTTTTTGGTCCGTCATTAAAAACGTGTCCCAAGTGAGAGTTTGCAAATTTTGATCTTACTTCAGTTCTTATCATGCCATGTGAAAAGTCTTTTTTTTCATTAATTTTGCCAATTGGTTTTGAGAAGCTTGGCCACCCACATCCTGCATTGAATTTATCAGATGAGCTAAAAAGTGGCTCTTTGCTTACGATATCAACATAAATTCCTTTTTCGTAAAAATCATCATATTTGCTTGAAAATGGCATTTCAGTGGCATTTTCTTGTGTTACTTGATATGAAATTTCACTTAAATTTTTTCTTATTTCATCATCATTTGGTTTATTGTAAATCTTTTCTAGTGGAGTTTTTGCCAAACTCAAATCAATATGACAATATCCGTTTGGGTTTTTCTCTAAATATTTTTGATGATAATTCTCAGCTAAAGTATAGTTTCTAAGTGGCTCTACTTCAACAACAATTGGTTTTTCATAAAATTTAGAAATTTCTTTTATAAATGAAATCGCTTCATTGCCACTTTCTACATCAACATAGTAAATTCCACTTCTATACTGTGTGCCAACATCGTTTCCTTGTCTGTTTAGTGAAGTCGGGTCTATCACTCTTATAAAATGTCTTAAAATTTCATTTAAACTAATTTTATTTTTATCATAAATCAGGTGAAGCGTCTCAGCATGCATTGTTTTATGAAGTTCTTTATAACTTGTGCTCGCACTTTTTCCATTTGCATAACCAACATCGGTTTTTATAACTCCATTAATTTTGTCAAAATACCCCTGCATTCCCCAAAAGCACCCACCGGCTAAATAAATTTCACTATTGTTAGTATTTTTATTCATATCCACACTCCATAAAAAATTTGTTAAAAAGATAAAGATTAAAACTTTTTTCATTTTGTTTCCTTTTATTTCTTGTGAAAATGGTATCAAATTTTTAATTAATATTTAAAAATATAAAATTAAAATTTTTATCTTTTATTTTTAAATTGTTTATAATTTGATTTAATATAAAAAGCTAAAATCATATAATTTTTTATTAGGAAAGTTTATGAGAAAAGTTATTTTATGTTTGATTTTGGTTTTTAGTGTGGGATTTGGCTTGGATTTTGACAAAGCACTTGATGGCTGCATTGTAAAAAGCGATGAAAAATCATGTCTAAACTTATCATCTTATTTGGAAAAAGAGTGCGAGAACGGAAGTGAGGCAAAATGTTTTTTATTTGCTGATATGCTCCAAAGAGGGCTTGGCGTGGAAAAGGATGTTGTAAGAGCATTTGAGATTTTTAATAAAGGTTGTGAAAATAATGTAAGTGAGAGTTGTTATGAGGCTTCGGTTCATTATTTGGAGGGAAAAGGCACTTCGCATAGTTTTGAAGGATCAACTGTAACGCTTTTAAAGGCTTGTGATCTGGGTAGTAAAAGAGCGTGCCAAATTTTAACTTATCTACCACAAGAGTAGTTTAAATTTGAGTGCAAATTTGCACTTGCACTCATTTAAATTTTAGTTTTCAAATGCTTTTTTAAGACTAATTGGCATTGCTTGATAGCCAGAAATTCCTTTTAGCTGTATTTCAAATGATGGCTCTTTTGCGCCCCACTTAAATTCCATCAAATAAGGATTTGGCAAGCTCTCAAAAGCACCTGTTTGTAGGTTGAAATTTGTTCCAGCAGTCGCACTATAAACAACAACACTATCTTTATCGGCGTGATATTCTGTTAGGCTAGTAACTGGGCTATACCAAGAGTTGCCACGATTTTTACCATATTCCCAAACTTGCTCAACAGTCATCTTCTTTTGGTTTATTTTGTAGATTACTGCGCGGCTATATTTCATCGATGGAAGTGCAGGTTGCTCCATACCACGGCTGTCTCCGTTGTCAAAAGCTGTTACATATAAGATATCACCTTTACTTTTTGCATCAATTTTAAATGCAGTGTGTTGCGTCCAAGTGTAGTCAAAGCCACCTTTATCACTCTCATATCCTGGGCATTTTGAGCCACTTTCTCCACAACTTATCTTGTTACCTTTGCTATCGATTGGTTGTAGTAAAAATGGTTTAAATTTATCGCTCCACCCTTCAGGTGAGCCTAAAATCCACTTAACCTTTTTATCTCTTCCTATCTTAATAATAGCGCTTTGATGGCGACTTGAAAGTATGATGCTATCATCCTCTGCATCATGATCTACTGAGTTTACATGCGCCCAGTTTCTACCAGGACCACTTCCTACGATATCGCCAAATTTATCACTTTCATCCATTTTTGCTAAATCTTCGCTGCTTAAAGTTTTTCCTGCCATACTTGCGTCGATATTTAGGCAAACTGCACCTTGATCAAGCACTTTCATATTTACATCTCTGTAAGGATCTAATATATTATATAGCTTCCACTCGTCCAAAACTACTCCATTTTCATCTACCTCTATGACAACATCTCGCACGGTGCGGACATTTTTGCCATCAAGTCGCTTTTGATTTGAGCTTGCAACTCTTAAAAAGTAGTTTCCATTTGGGCTATTGTCTAGTGAGTGTGAAAAGTCGTTATAGCCTATTGGTAGCTGTCTATTGAAAATCTTTCTACCCATTAGGTCATACTTAGCATATCTCTGTCCATATCCCCAAGTTAAGGCTCCATCATCATTTTGCTTAAAGCCCATCATAACACCTGCGTTATAGATGGATTTAAGATCATAAATCGGCTCAGCAAACATATACCATCTAATCTCGCCCTTTGTATCTATAACGAAATTTTGAGGATAGAAATTCCACTCTAGCGCTCCACCAACTGGGTTATTCCAAACAACTTGTGTGCCTTTGCCAGATTTTTGGATGTTTCCTGTTAAGAAGTAAAGTCTATCACTAAATTCTTTATCTGCTGCTTTATGTACTACTGCTTCTGTAAAAAATGCACCATCTTGTATTTTGATTCCGGCAGGTTCTGCATATATTGGCGCGGTATATATCTCATAAGTTTCTTTTAGTTTATCAGCCTTATCGCCCAAAATCCTTGTATATTCGACCTCGACTTTGTTTTTATAGTCAGGATAAAGACCAAATATAGGAATTCCGCCGTGAGTTAAAATTTGCTTATTGCTAACGCTATATTTTATCTCTTGACCACCTTTTTTAGGAACTATCCTGACTTTTACATCTTTTAGATCATAACCGCCATTTCTAATAATTGCAGTAAGAGGCGCAATATCATATGGATTTACAATAACTTCGCCGATTTGCCCTTGAATTAGATAATCAACCTTTGCCCCGCTTGGTCCGCCAATTGCAAATGAAGCCGTGGCTCCAACGCCTAAAAGCATACCAGCCACTAAGACTGAACTAAGAATTTTCTTCATATTCTCTCCTATTTTGAAATTTAGATAGAAATCTCACCATTTGAGACTTTTGTCTAAATTTAGAAAAAAGCCCTTAAATTTAAGGGCTAAAAACTACTTAAAAGCTTTTTGTAAATTTATAGGAATAGCTTGATATCCATTTGTATCAAAAATCTGGATTTCAACTGATGGTTCTTTTGCTAGATAATCAAATTCCAAAAGAGTTGGATTTGGAAGTGAGGCAAAAGCACCTGTGCTAAAATCAAACGCTCCACCAGCTGTTGCCGAATACATTAAAATAGAATCTTTATCAGCGTGATATTCTGTAATTGATGTAACCGGAGAGTAGAAGTCATGACCTCTATTTTTACCATACTCCCAAACTTGCTCAACAGTCATCTTCTTTTGATCTACTTTGTAAATTACTCCACGGCTATATTTCATTGATGGAAGTGCTGGTTGTTCCATGCCTCTACCATCGCCATTGTCAAAAGCTGTTACATATAAGATATCGCCTTTGCTTTTTGCATCTATTTTAAATGCAGTATGTTGTGTCCAAGTGTAGTCAAATCCACCTTTTTCGTTTAGATATCCTGGACATTTTGAACCGTTAGCTTCACAAACTATTTTATTTCCTTTATTATCTACTGGAGTTAAAAGCTTATCTTTAAATTTATCACTCCACCCCTCAGGTGAGCCTAAAATCCACTTTACCTGTTTATCTCTTCCTATCTTAATAATAGCGCTTTGATGGCGGCTTGAAAGGATAATACTATCATCTTCTGCGTCGTGATCTACTGAGTTTACATGCGCCCAGTTTCTACCAGCTCCACTTCCTATGATATCTCCAAATTTATCATTGTCATCAAGTTTTGCCAAATCCTCATCGCTTAGAGTTTGACCTGCTAAATTCGCATCTATGTTTAGGCAAACTGCACCTTGATCAAGAGTTTTAAAAACAACATCTCTATAAGGATCTAGTATCTCATACAATCTCCAATCATCAACAACATCACCAGTTGTTGGATCTACTTCGATAATAACATCTCTAACAGTGCGGACATTTTTGCCATCAAGTCTTTTTGTATTTGAGCTACCAACTCTTAAGAAGTAGTTTCCTTTTGGTGATACATCAAATGAGTGTGAAAAATCATTATATCCAAGTGGAAGTTGACGGTTAAAGCTCTCTTTTCCCATTAAATCATATTTAGCATATCTTTGTCCGTATCCAAAAGTAAGCTGACCATCAGGGTTTTGTTTAAAGCCCATCATAACGCCTGCTCCATAAACCTTATCAAAGTCATATATTGGATTTGCAAAGATATACCATCTTACATCTCCTGCTGTATCGATGATGAAATTTTGAGGATAAAAGTTCCACTCTATTGCTCCACCCATTGGGTTGTTCCATACAACTCTAGTGCCTTGTCCACTTTTGTTTGTTACGTGATTGATTAGATAAAGTCTATCTTTGTATTTATCGGCTACTTTTTTAACTTCGATTTTGCTAAACATTGAGCCTTTTTGATCTGGTGTGCCAGATACTTCTGTGTATATTGGTGCTGCATAAATGTGATAAGTCTCTTTTATCTTTTCTTGTTTAGAGCCGTGAATTTTAGTATATTCTACATTTATCGTGTTGTAATAATCAGGATAAAGTCCCCAAATAGGAATTCCACCATATCCCTTTGCTTTTGCATCACTTACTTGATAGCTAAGTGTTTGTCCATTTTCTTTTGGGGCTATGGTTACTTTGATATCTTTTAATTCATAACCACCATTTCTAATAATTGCTGTAAGTGGGGCGATTTTATAAGGATTTACTATAACTTCACCTATTTTTCCAGGATTTGGATAATCTGTTTTTGGACCACTTGGACCACCCATTGCCATAGAGGTCGTGACTCCAATGCCTAAAAGCATTCCAGCAACTAAGGCTGAACTAAGAATTTTTTTCATTTTCTCTCCTTTTTAAATTTAGATAGAAATCTCAAATTTGAAACTTTTATCTAGATTTATAAAGAGAGATAAATTTAGGGAGAAAAATTCCCCCTAAATTTTAATTATTTGCTTAATGCCTTTTCAATGCTAAATGGCCATGCTTGATAACCCATTGCATTTGTCATAATGATTTCAATACCAGGCTCTTTTGCACCCCATTCAAACTCGTTAATATGTGGGCTTGGAAGACCTGTTGGATTTCCTGTTGCGATGTCAAACTGCATTCCAGCAACTGCTGAATAAACCATAACTGAGTTTTTGTCAGCTTGGTACTCTGTTAAGCTTGTAACTGAGCTATACCAATCAAATCCTCTATCTTTTCCATATTCCCAAACTTGCTCAACTGTCTTTTTCTTTTGATCTATTTTATAAATTACTGAGCGTGAGTATTTCATAGTTGGAAGTGCAGGTTGTTCCATACCACGACTATCTCCGTTATCAAACGCACTTACATAAATGATATCGCCTTTGCTTTTCTCATCAATTTTAAATGCAGTATGTTGTGTCCAAGTGTAGTCAAAGCCACCTTTATCGCTTTCATATCCAGGACATTTTGCACCATCATCACCGCAAGAAATTTTATTACCCTTGCTGTCAACTGGAGTTAAAAGCTTATCTTTAAATTTATCTTTCCAGCCAACTGGGTTTCCTAAAATCCATTTAACTTGTTTGTCTCTACCTATCTTGATAATTGCATTTTGGTGACGTGATGAGATGATGATACTATCATCTTCGGCATCGTGATCAACTGAGTTTACGTGTGCCCAGTTTCTTCCTGGTCCGCTTCCTACAATATCGCCAAATTTATCATTGTCATCAAGCTTTGCTAGCTCTTCATCACTTAGTGTATGACCACCAGCTTTTGCATCGATATTTAGACAAACTGCACCTTGATCAAGCACTTTTAGGACATTGTCTCTATATGGATCAAGAATTTCATAAAGTTTCCAATCATCAACAACTTGACCGTTTTGATCAACTTCAACTATAACATCTCTTACAGTTCGAACATTTTTGCCATCATTTCTTTTTAGGTTTGCATTAGCAACTCTTAAGAAGTAGTGACCATTTGGGCTATCATCCATTGAGTGTGAAAAATCAATATATCCAGCAGGAAGTTCTCTGTTAAAGATCTCTCTTCCCATAATGTCATATTTTGCATATCTTTGACCATAACCCCAAGTTATATCACCATCATCATTTTGTTTAAAGCCCATCATAACGCCAGCGTGGAATGCTGATTTTAGATTATAAATTTTACTTGGCTCCATATACCATCTAATTTCACCTTTTGTATCAAGGATAAAGATTTGAGGAGTATAGTTCCACTCTAATGCTCCACCTGTTGGGTTATTCCATACAACCTTTGTGCCTTTTCCAGTCTTTGGTTGAAAGTTATTCACAAAATAAAGCCTATCTTTGAATTTCTCAGTTGCAGGTTTTGTAACTTTGATCTCATCAAAAAATACACCCTTTTGACCTCTCATACC
This sequence comes from uncultured Campylobacter sp., assembly GCF_947255105.1. GTDB lineage: Bacteria > Campylobacterota > Campylobacteria > Campylobacterales > Campylobacteraceae > Campylobacter_B. Next base: position 141,275 of record NZ_CAMYFP010000002.1, on the reverse strand, counting down.
GCTAACATCACCAAAAACAGGAGCGGTATAAATTTTATAATCTTCTTTTATCTTCTCATCGGCACCTTTATATGTTCTTGTGTATTCAACTTCAACTGTATTTACATAATCAGGATAAAGCCCAAAAACAGGAATTCCACCATGAGTTTTAAGCTCACCATCTGCTACTTTATATTTAATTTCTTGACCATCTTTTTTTGGCACGATTCTAACTGTTACATCTTTTATTGTATATCCGCCATTTTTAATAACAGCTGTTAGTGGAGCTATATCGTAAGGATTTACAACTAACTCACCAATTTTTCCTTGAACTACATAATCAGTCTTGGCACCACTTGCTCCACCAATTGCAAATGAAGTTGTCACTCCAACTGAGACAAGCATACCAGCAACTAAAACCGAACTAAGAATTTTTTTCATTCTCTCTCCTTAAAATAAAATCAATTAGCTTTTTTTACTTTTTTTATAACAAAGCAAACAAGCATAGCAACAAGTATTGCAAGCGCAACAACATAGGCTAAAAGCGTGCATTGTGCCATATTGCCAAAATGTGATGCTGGCCACAAATACCAACCATCAGAGTAAAAATCTATAAAGAATTTTTGAATGCCACTCAGAGTTGCGTCCATTGGCACTATTGGGTTGTCATATCCACAATCTCCTGTTGGCTGAAACCAATCAGGAGCCCATTTGTGTAGTGGTAAGTTAAATGGAAAAGTAGGATCTGTTGAGCAACCTTGCACTCCAAAAGGATCATCGCCATGAACTGCTTTGTGAATGTTATCTAGCTTTACGCTATACATTACACCGATTATACCACCATAAAAAGCTAGAACATAGGCTACAAGCTTTAGTATTAAATTTTTAGGATTTATCAAAGCGACAAGCCCACCAAGTGCCATAACAAGCATAGAAAATCTAATATAAACGCACTGCTCGCAAGGCAACATATAGATATAGTTTTGGAAAAAACTATGTGCCAAGATAACAAGACCTGCCATTGCAATAGTCAATATAAGCCATGGCGCCCTGCTATCTTGCCAATCAGCGATAGTATTTATCGGTGATGATTTCAATCTGCTAAAAAAACAACTCATAATAACCTCTATCTCTTAGTTGAGTTTTGATAGCTCGTTGATGGTCTCTGCCATACTATCGATGCCTCTTATAGACTTAGTGATGATTAGGTATTTACCATTTACAACAAATGCTGGAACACCTTGAATCTTAGCAACCATATAAGCATCGCCTGTGTTATCTACGCCCCATCTATTAACAAGCTCTTTTACCTTTGGATCTTCTTTGGCTTTGTTATACTCATCCATGCTCATGCCAACAGCGTCCAAACCTACTTTAAGAAATGCGTCTAAATTTGCCTTGACACTAGCATCTGCTCCCCATCTCTCTTTTTTGTTATGATATGCATCATAAAGAGCAAATTTTGCCTTTTTAAATTTAGAATTATCACTCAAAAGATCAACTCCAGCATTCTCATCAAGAACAATCATAGTAGCTAACAACTCACTTCCATAGATACCAAAAACACCTTTTGTAGAGAGGTGATAAGGCATAAATTTCATATTTGGAACTTTTTTCATCACAGGAACTACAACTGACTTGTCATATTTGTAGCAAAATGGGCAATCATAGCTAAATACTTTAATAACGGTGCCTTGGGCATTTGCAATTGGTTTTTCCAAAACTTGATAGTCTTTTCCTTCAACTACTGCAGCACTAGCGCTTACACCAAAAACCAAAGTAATAACTGCAACTGATTTTGCAACACTTTTAATGAAATTTCTCATATTTTTTCTCCTTTAAATTAAGAATAAGGAAGTTTATCACAACACTCTATCAAAAAGCTAACAGCTAACTTAAATTTAAATTAAATTTGAAAATTCTCTTTGAAGAGCCTAAATTTAGGCATTTAATTTGAAAAAAATTTGATATTTTCTGCAAAATTTCTTTAAAAATACATTTTAATATCAAATATCACAATCAAACATTTACTTTTATTAAGATATTTTATCTAAAAATAAAGATAGAGAACTTTAAATTTCAATAGGCAAAAGAGAGCTAAATTTGAGTTGCTAAATTTGAATTTTTGGGCGGGGCTTAAAGATGAAATTTAAAGATAGATGAAATAATCCAAAGATAAAACAGGTCTATCTTTGGATTGTCTATAAAAACTATTTGTATCTCTCTATGGCACTTTGCAACATCTCCGCTGCTTTTTGTGCGCTTTCAAAATTTTTAACCTTTACCCATTTGTTAGGCTCAAGCAACTTATAAGTTTCAAAGAAGTTTTTTATCTTGTTTAGTGTAGCTTTTGGTAGGTCGTCGATGGACTTTATATCATCAAATCTAGGATCTATCTTGCTAACTGGAACTGCCAAAAGTTTCTCATCAACTCCCGCTTCATCTTCCATAGCCAAAACGCCAATAAGTCTGCAAGGGATAACAGAGCCTGCTTGAAGTGGATATTCGTTTAGCACCAAAATATCTATCGGATCGCCATCTTCTGCCAAAGTATTTGGCACAAAACCATAATTTGCAGGATAAAAAACAGATGAGTAAAGCACCCTATCAACAAAAACAGCGCCACTCTCTTTGTCTATCTCGTATTTGATGTTTGAACCATATGGAATCTCAATAACAGCATTTATCTTGTCTGGATTTGAACCAAATTTAATCTTACTTACATTCATTTTATTTTACCAACCTTAATTTTTTTACATCTATTTCATTTTTCTTAAATTTATTGTCATCAACTTCGCCATAAATTTCTAAAAGTGTCTTTTCATCGGCACTCACACCGCCCCACTTATCGTCGTCGATCTCTATTATTATACTATCGCCATTTAGATCCCTAAACTCATATTTTTCATCGCCTAAGGACTTTTTAATATAGCCTTTGATTGAGACTTTTTCATCATCTTTGGCAGCCAAAGCCTCTTTTACTGAGCTTATAGCTTCGCTTTTTGACGGGGACTTTGAACTAACGAAGCCACCTGCGAAGATAAAAGTTGATGCAAAGAGCATTGCAAATACTATTTTTCTCATATCCCTCCTTTAACTTGTAATGATAAGTTAGTATTATATCACTCATTTATTTACAATTTTGCAAATGGCTCTTTTTATCTAAAAATCACTCTACTTTTTGCTAAATTTATAAACTCTCAAAGGCCAAAACAGCGTTTTTTATGTCATTTTCATCTGGATGTGAGGCCGCTCTTTTCCATCTTGCTTTTCTTTCAGGAGTTATTAAATGTATGGCTTTATCGCCCATTTTTTCAGCCATTTTTTTCATCTGTTCGATTACCTTTGGATCGATTGCTCCTTGGCAGCAAAAAGTTGCTTTTACATTGTTGCCTAGCTTTATAAAATAATCAATCGCTTTTTTCTCGCAATCTTTTGCATGATCGCCATCTGGCTCGGCACCCAAAGTAAAGAATACACCCATTGTCTTGTTTTTGATATTTTTTACTACATTTTCAGCCTTTGGCACAAAAAAACCTCTATCTACATAAAATCCAAATATAACACACTCATAATTGTCCAAATCAAACTCTTCATCTATGCTTTTTAGATCAGCATTTTTGCTTTTTGCAATTGCAGTGGCAACTTTTTTTGTGTTGCCAGTTAGTGAATGGTATAAAACTAATGTTTTCATAAATTTTCTCCCTCAATCTCTTTTAAATGTTTTTGTAAAAAATACTCTTTTGTCAAATTCAAGCTCTCTTCAGCGATACTATTTCCCCAAAAAATTCCAGCTATATTAAATATCAAAAAACCCTCTTCTATTTTTAACAACTTTTCACTTTCACAAGTTTTAAAAAACTTATAAATTTCATCAAAAGTTTTGTCGTCTAAAAAACTTTTTACTCTTGCGATGTCGATTTTATCGTATTGAAACAAATTTGAAAATAGATCATACTCTTTTTGAGCAGCTGTTTTTTTCGATATCATTTTCATCTCTTGGCTCATAGAAAAAATCCCAAAATTTCCAAGCCCTCCGCCAGCCCCAACTCCAATTGGCAATATATCAACACCTTCGTGAGAAAGCTTTATATATAGATATCTATCGCGATTTTTTCGTGCAACTTTTGTATATTCTAAAAGCTCATAATCACTATCATCAAGCATACTTTCTAAAAAGAGCTTATGAAGCTTAAAGTCAGTTTTTAAATCATAATAATTTGGATCGTTCTCTTTCAAAAAAGCCGAGCCTTCGTGAAATTGAAGTGAGTAAAAACTTGTACTATCAATCTTTAGCTCCTTTAAAATCCTAGCATCTTCTAAAATCTCATCCTCGCTTTGGTTTGGATAGTTGTAGATGATATCAGTGCAAACAAAGCCATTAAACTCATCTTTTATCAAGCCTAGCTTCTCCAACGCTTTGCTTTTGTCGCCAACTCTATTTAGGAGTTTTCTACCCTTGTTTGAAAATGTCTGAATACCAATGCTATAGCGATTGACTCCTAGACTTTGCATTAAATTTATCTTGTTTTTATTTAGATTGTGAAGTGTTGTCTCAAAGCTAAACTCAGCCTCTTTTGCGATGTTGAAACTCTCATTAATCGCCTTTAAAACTTTCTCTAAATTTGATAAACTTAAAGTTGTCGGTGTCCCGCCGCCAAAGTAAATGCTACTAAAAACTTTTTCTTTGATATAGGGAAATTTGGCATAATACTTAATATTTTTTACCAAAAAATCGCTATATTCATCAAGTTTTCCCTCTAGTTTTTTTCTATTTAAGTTACAAAACGAACAGATATTGTCGCAAAATGGTATGTGAAAATAGATAATGCCATTTTTATCCAGTGGTTTTGTATTTAAAAAATCCTCAAATTCCTTTGGATTTGCCATTGTTGGTCTTGTTAGGTTTTGTCTATGATGACCTTTAACTCGCTCTTTAAACATTTACTACCTTTTCATTCTAAAAATATATGGCTTGGTAATATCGCAACCAATGCTATTTTTATCAATTATTTCAATCTGAAGCTCTTTTGTAAGCTCTATAGCAGCCTCTTTAAAAATTTTATCGCCAGTTGAGCTTAAAATCTTCACACTGCCGTCTTTTAAAAGTCTAAATTTCACTTCAGCCCTAAAATCTCCCCTTAGCCGCAACATTCTTGCTTTTTTAGGCAACTCATACTCTTTTTTTTCATTTACAATCTTAAATCCAACATTTTCTTTACAAAAGCCCCTACTCTCTAAATTTGAGCTCTTTTGCAAGTTTTGAGTTGGCGGTATGCTACTTTTTTTAGCCTTTTTAACCCTTTTTTCTTTTACTATTTTTGGCTCTTTTGGAGCTTCTATCTTTTTTACAACCTCTTGCGGCTCTTTTATCTCTTCTATAACTTCCTTTGGCTCCTCTATCAAAGGCTCTTTTAACTCTTCTATATCAACCTCGCTCTCTTTTATCTCATCATCTATCAAAGTACTCTCTTCACTCTTAGAGACAAAATCTAAACTAAGCTTGATACTAATTGGATCATCTTTTGCATATGTGCTAATTGAGGCTGATGGCAGCGGCACAAGCAGGATGAGCGCATTAAAAAGCAAAGAGAGTAAAAAGTATCTCATTTTATAAATTCTTCATAGAGCCTTTTTATCTCATCTACCAATCTTGGGCTTCCTCTAAGCAATGATGAGGAGCCAACTATGATAATTTTGTTATTTTTGGCTGCAGCTGTGTGCTTTAAGACTGGGTTTTGTTTTAAAAACTCATCTACACTCAAATTGCCAACAACAACCATAAAATCAGGATCTTGCTCTATCAAAAACTCATTTGTAACAATTGGTGTTTTTCCATCAAGTTTATCTGCTAAATTTATCAAATTTAATGACTTAAAGATGTCACTTGGCAAGGTCTCTTTTCCAAATGACATTAAATTTGAAGAAGAGTAGAAAAATATAGCTTTTTTGCCCTTTAATTTAGATGTGTTAAATTTTGAAATTTGGCTTTTAAAGTTATCTATTAGCTTCTTTGCCTCATCTTCTTTTTTGCAAAACTCACCAACGATTTTGATATTATCAAAAATTGCATTGATGGAATTTGCCTGAGTATCTTTATAGTTTATTTTAAATCTTTTTAAGTCATCTAAAATTTCGCCTGAGTGAAAATTTGTAATTACGATCTCTGGATCAAGCTCAATAATACGCTCTAAATTTGGCTTTACATAAGTTCCAACGCTTGGAAGATTTGCTGTTTTTTCTTCAGGCCAAATTTTACTTTGCTGGGTTTTTGCAATGGCTGTTATTTTATCCTCGCAATTTAAGAGATAAAATATCTCAACAACAGCTGGATCTAAAATAATAGCTCCCTTTGCAAAAAGCAGACTAACACTTAAAAAACTAATACTTAAAAACTTTTTCATCTCTTCTCCTTAAATAGCAACCACAACGGGTCTGTTTTCATGCTCTAATATTTCACATTTTAAAGAGTAAATTTCATTTAATATCTCTTTTGTAAAAAGCTCTTTAGCAGTGCCATTATAAGCCACTTTGCCATCTTTTAAAAACATTATTTTGTCGCAAAATAGTGAAGCTAAATTTAGATCGTGAAGTACAACAACACAGGCAATATTTTGCTTTTTGACAATGGCTTTACAAATCTTTAAAATATTTACAGCATAGTTTAGATCAAGTGCCGAGGTTGGTTCATCAAGAAGCAACATTTCAGGCTTTCCAACCAAAGCTCTTGCTAAAATCACTCTTTGAAACTCGCCACCACTTAACGTAAAAGCAATTCTTTTTTTGAAATTTTCCAAATTTAAAAGCTTCATTATCTCATCAACTGCCTCTAAATCTTTTTTCTCATAACCATAAAATGAGCTTTTTAGATGTGAGTATCTTCCCATTAAGATGATATCTTCAACTAAAAGTGGCATTGAGATTTGACTTTTTTGTGGAACAAAGCCCAAAATTTGGCTAAGTTCTTTTTGGGAATACTCTTTTAAACTTTTCTCCTTTAGAGTTATAATCCCACTTTTTGGCTTATAAATCTTTAAGATATTTTTCAAAAGAGTACTTTTTCCACAGCCATTTGGCCCTAAAATTCCTATAAATTCGCCTCTTTTTGCAGTTAAATTTAGCCCTTTTAAAATCTCTTTTTTATAAAAAGAAAACTCCAAATTTTTAACTTCCATTATCTACCACCTTTTAAAGCCAAAAATAGGAAAAATGGAGCACCAAAAAAGGCGGTAATTACGCCTATTGGTATCTCTGTTGGGGCAAGTAGAGTTTTTCCAAGCATATCGCAAAATAGTAAAAAAAGCCCACCAATGAGTGCTGAAAATGGAAGTATGACGGCGTTATTTGAAGTTTGAAAAAGCATTCTTATGATATGCGGGATAATAAGTCCTACAAAGCCAATCATTCCTGTAAATGAGATGCTAAAACTAACTGCAAGAGCTGAGATGATAAGCAATCTTTTTTTGATATTATCAACATCAACGCCTAAGCTTTTTGCCTCTTCGTCGCCACTTAAAAGGATATTTAACTCATATCTTTTTGAATGAAAATAGATAAAAGTAAAGATCAAAGGTGGCGTCAAAAGTGCGATTTTGCTCCACGAAGCACCACCCAAATATCCCATCATCCAAGCAACTATCTTAAAACTCTCTTCTCCTATCATATAAGTTGCAAAAGAGGTAAAAGCACCCAAAAAAGATGAAAATGCAATACCAACTATCAAAAGTGTTGCGATATTTCTTGCTTTTGTGTAAATTTTAAAGATAAGTAGGGATAAAATTGCCGATGAGATAAATGCAAAGATAGCATAATAAATATCGCTCATTCTAAAAAGATAGGCTATGACAGCTCCAAAAGTTGCAGAGGCTGCAATTCCTATGATGTAGGGATCTGCTACTGGATTTAAAAAGATATTTTGCGTTACAACACCACTTGTTGCAAGTAAGATGCCTATTAAAAATGCCATTAAAATTCTTGGAAATCTAATCTCTAAAAGAATAATCTCCTTGCTTTTTGACAGATCTCCATTAAAATAGGCAAAAATATCCTTAAGTCCAATATCAGCTCCTCCTATACAAGCTGATATGATGGCAACTAAAAAGCTAATTGCCATCAATACCAAAAGATATTTTTTATGACTAGAAGTCATACTTAAACTCCGTATAATAAGTTCTGCCATCGCCTACAGAATAAATTTTATAGTTTCCCTTTCCAGAGACTGAGTTATAAAATTCTTTATCAAAAAGATTGTTAATTCCAGCTGTTAGACTAAAGCCTTTGTATTTAAATCTTGCACCAATATCTGTTAAGCTGTATGATGAGATTTTCTCGTAGCTGCTATTTTTTTGGCTACCATAAAAGGTGGTATCGCTAAAAATATTTACATTGTTAGTTATCTCAAAATCAACCCCAAGAGTAAATTTATATTTTGGAACATTTGGCACAACTTCGCCAACTTTTATCCACCTGTTTTTACCTGCATCTTTAACCTCTGTGCTAGTGTAGGCAAAGCTCTCTTGTAGCTTTAACTTATCAGCTATCAAGCTTTGTTCTAGACCAATCTCCAAGCCCCATTTTTCAGTCTTTCCGATGTTGTATTGCTTCCACTGCTCGCCCATGCCTACCATATCGGTTGTTATCTCATCTTTGCTTTTTGTATAAAAAGCTGTTGCTTGAAAAAACTGCTCCAAAACCAAATCTCTCACACCAACTTCATAGGTTATAAATTTCTCTGATTTGATATTGCTTGGATAGTATCCCTTTACCCTGTCTTTATTTTGCATTTTGTTTGCTGATGGACTAGTAAAGCCTCTTTCAAATTTAAAATAGACCTTTCCTGTATCCGAATAGGCAAAACTAGGGGTTATTTCAAAAGCATGGTTGTTTTCACTCTTTTCTAGATCAAGAGTAGCCACCTTAAATGGTGTCGTAGGAAATGCAGGAAGAGGAGCCATTTTTGTGCGAGTATCTTTTGTGATTTTGTAGCTTGCATGGTCAAATCTATAGCCAGTAGTTAGAGAAAAGTTATCTGTCATCTCAAATAAATTTTGTATGAAAAATGAATTTGTGATTTTTTTGGTAGAGCCTTTTGAAGTGCTTACATAACGCATTGGTGGCGTTCCTGGTCGCCCTGGTATCATATAGTCAAAATGCCCATCATTTATGCCTTTGTTGTAAATAAAGTCATAACCAAATATTAAATTTCCACTCTCATAGTTATACTTTACCTTATTTCTAGCACCAATTTTTTTATCTTCAAAACCAGAAACACTACCTTTTGGTTGAAACTTGGTTTTTTGGTAGAAAGGAGTTGTATTAAACTGCCAGCTGTCGTTAAATTTAATGCCATAGTCTAAATTTAAATTTGTCATTTTTATATCTGTCGTAGAGTATGAACCATCAGTTGCTCTTCTGTTTTTATCAAGCTCTTTTTTACTTACTCCACCAGCTACTGTTTGATCGCCGCTATAGTGAGAAAAATCAAGACTTAAGTTTTGGTTGTCGCCTAGTTGATAATCCAACCCAAAACTGCCATATGCACCATTGCTTTTTTCGCCATATCTATAGCCGTTGCTCTTATCTTTTAAAACACTAGCCCTTAAAAATAGCCTATCAGTTGCCATTGCACCGATATTGAACCTAGCATTTATCGAACCTCCACTTTGATATCTTGATGCTATATTGGCATAGAAATCTTGCCTTGTTTTTTTGGTAATTATATTGATAATTCCACCTTGTGTGCCACTTCCATAAAGCACAGATCCACCACCTGGAAGAATCTCAATACGCTCAATATCATCTACATTAATAGCATCAAAAGGCATAGAGGTATGAGATGAATCAGTCATATTCATCGCCACGCCATTTATCATGATTTGGACATTGGTATTTGCCTTTTCGCCTTGACCACGCATATCGATAACATCGCCAAAGGCTTTTTTAGACATATAGATACTTGGAGTATTTTTAAACAGATCTCTTAGGCTTTTATAACCTCTCTTTTGGATATCATCTTTTGTGATAACATTAACATTTCTTACCTCATTTGCCAAAGTGTCCTCAAAACCCGTTGTAGAGATGATACTTGTCTCAAGCCTTGTATCTGCAAAAAGTAAAGATTGCAAAACAATACTATAAACTAAAACTTTACGCATAATGCTCCTTTTTAAAATTTTTCTATATCTAAATTTAAATTTTTGATTTTATTTTCTTTTAAGATTGACATTAAATTTACTATCTTTCCATAGTCAAGTTTGCTATCAGCACTTAGATGAACTGCTTTGAATGTGTTTAAATTTAGCTCACCTATCTCTTTTGATAGATCATCTAAATTTGAGCTAAATAGGACTTTATTATCAGTTTTTATAGTGATTTTTTCATTTAAATCATAAAAAATTACAACATTTACATCGCTATTTTTATTAAAAGAGGTTTTGCTTTTTGGCAAATTTATATCCAAGCTTTCAGTTTGCTTAAAAGTGGTCGTAATCATAAAAAATATAAGCAAAATAAATATTATGTCTATTAAATTTATTATGGAGATGCTATAAAAATTGCGTCTTCTTACTCTTCTCATCTAAGGCCTTCAAACTTTTTTAAGAGCAAAAACTCTATCTTTTCCAAGTTTTCCATAATTGAGTCATTTTTATTTATAAAATAGACGTGAAAAACCAAAGCTGGTATTGCAACCAAAAGCCCAAAAGCTGTTGTATAGAGCGCTTCAGAAATTCCGCCTGCAACCAAGGTTGGATCACCTGCAGCACTTAGCGCGCCAAAAGACTTTATCATTCCAACAATTGTGCCAAGTAGCCCAAGTTGTGGCGATGCACTTATGCAGATACCTAAAATCCAGTTGTTTTTTTCAAGTTTTGAAATTTCATCATCAATCATAGTTTTGATTAGAAATTCATACTCGCTTTTTGATATGTTTTTGTTGGTTAGATAGAAGTTAGAAGCTGCACAAACTACTTTTGCCAGTGGATTTTTATAGTTTTGATAAATTTCACCTATTTTCTCAAAAGTTTGGTTGTTTAAGTTTTTGGTGATATCTAACTTAAATTTAGAACCCAAATCCCTCAATCTCACAAAATATAAAAATAGTTTTTCTAAAACTGCAGCAAGAGATAGGACAGCAAGAAAAAAGATAGGCCACATAAAGATGCCGCCAACTTGCATATAATAAAACATATAAAACAAACCTTATTGATAAAGTATATAATAATCAAAGCTGATTATATAAATTTACGGCTTAAATTATGATAAATAAAATCATAATTATTAAAATATTTTTCGCTTTTATTTACCTATTTAACTATTTTTTTAATTATAATATCCAGTATCATCTATTTTAGACTAAAGGAGAAGATAAATGAGAAATTTAGAACAAGAGGTTAAAGCTCTATTTGAGAATGAAAATATGAGTGTTATTGAGGCGGCGATGAAGCTAAAAGTAAGTGAATATGAGATTTTGAAATTTAGAGGAAAAGAGGAGTTCAAAGAGATTTGCGGCTCAAATTTAGAGGCAATTTTGGCTGAGATTGCAACTTGGGGCGAAGTTATGTTTTGTAAAAATACACCTGAGTTTATAATCGAGTTCAAGTCTAAAATAAATCCACCCAAAAAAGCAAGAGGATATCTAAATTTCAGCGGTGCGATGGGATATCTTGGCGGACATTTAAAAGAAGATAGCGTCAAAAAGATAGGTTTTGTATCCACTAAATTTATGGGAGTTTTGGGTCATAGCGTTCATTTTTACAATGAGAAAAATGAAACTATTTTTAAGTTTTATCTAAGTAGAGACGAGAAAAGAGAGCTAAAAGAAGAGCAAGTTGAAAAGTTTTTAAGATTGAAAAATAAGTTTTAAAAACTTTGGTGGGCGTGGCACTCATTTTATTTGAAGTGCCTTTCCATCGCTCATTTTGTAAATTTCATCTGCAAATTTAAAATATCTATCATCGTGACTTATAGCAAAAATACCAACTCCCTTATTTTTTAAAAATGGCAAAATTTCTTTATAAAAATACTCTCTAAACTCAGGATCTTGATCTGCACCAAACTCATCAAGCATTAAAAAATCTTTCTCTAAGGCCAAAACTTCAAGCAAAGCAAGACGCTTTTTTTGCCCTGTTGAGAGGTTGAAGCTACTAAATTTAAAGCTATTTTTTTCCAAATTTAAGTTAAATTTATCTTTAAGTTTTAGTTTCTCAAGCCAAAAGTCAATAAAACTCTCATCGCAATTAAGTATCTCGCCAAATAAAAAAAAGTCGCTAAAAACAACTGCTATGCTGTTTTGAAAAGCTCTTAAGTCTTCATCGCATAACCTTTTTTCATCTATCCAAATCTCGCCTCTTTGTGGAGTTAAAAGTCCGCACAATATCGAAAATAGAGTGGATTTGCCAGAGCCATTTTTACCTACTAAAAAGATGATTTTATCTTTTTTGATTGTTAAGCTTAGACCATTTAAAATTTTCTTATCCAAATAGGCAAAATCAATATCTTTTAAAAATAGCCTACTCCATTTCATCGCAGTTTGGTTGCCAAATGACTCTTTTATCTCATCAAATTTAAGCTCTTTTATCTTTTTTATGGAGATAAGCGCAACCAAAATAGAAGGTATCGATGAGACAGCCATCATAAAAGGCGCTCTTAAAAACATCATAGAAAGGCTTATGGTAGTTGCTGTTTTGAAGTCTGAAACTCCCAAACCAAGCGATAAAAACATGATAAAACCAATCCCAAAAAGCATCATTACATTTAAAAAATTACTTGATAGGTTGCCATAAATTTCTGCTTTTATGTTGGCGTTTTTTTGAGAAGTTGCCTCTTGAAAAAAGGTGGCCAAAAAGCTATCTTCTCTCTTTTTACTTATGCGAAGTTCCCTAAAACCGCCTAAAAGCGTCTCATAACTTTTATATAAATCATCATCAAATTTTCTTGAAGAAGCGTAGCTAGTCCTTGCTTTGCCTATAAAAATATAAGTTAAGACAAATATCAAGCCAAACCACAAAAATACGAATAAAAACATCTCTTTTGATAGATAATAAAAATAAGCTAGCGACAAAATGACCAAAACAAATCCCTGAACTGCGTCACTTAGACGCATAAAACCATTTGAAATGCTGCCAATATCTTTGGAAAGTGAGGCTAAAATTTTGGGCTTATTTTCATCAAAAATCATCTTTGTATTTAAGACTTTGAGCACAAATTTAACCCTTAATTCATAAATAATGATATTGTTTATCTTAGTTATAACTACTCTTATAAAAAATGTTGCAATGAAAAAAAAGAGTATAAGAGCTGCAAAAAAGAGCATTATTTTTAAATTTGGCTCTGTTAAATTTAAGATGAATTTGTTGATATATGCCAAAATTGCGATATTTAGCCCACCAAAAATAAGCGAGAGAACAAAAATGATACTAAATTTATAAATGTAGTTTTTTATCAAAATTTACCCTATCTTAAAGACTTTTTATACTTTTTTATGTCGTATTCTATTGGCATTCTTAAAATTATACTCTTTTTTCCACCCATTGTGCTTTTTGGCGGTTTTGGAAGAGGTGAAGAGAGTTTTAGTAGCTCCACTGCTGCTCTATTTAGCTCTTCAAATTTGGATTTTTTTGCTATCTTTACCGCGATAACTTTTCCATTTGCATCCATCTCTACAGAGAGCAAAACTCTTCCCTCTTGTGAGTTTGCAAGAGAAAAGAGTGGATATTTTTTCCTTTTGTTTAGATGAGCATTGACCAAGCCTTGCCAACTAGCAGTTTTACCATTGCCACTTCCTGGTGATGGTGATGATACTTTTTTACCACTTCCTTTAACTGGAACGCTTGAATGGCTACCTTTGGCTATGGAATTTACCTCTCCACTTATGTGAGAGATGGGCTTATTTTTGTCAAGCTCTCTTCTTTTTTTCTCCTTTTTTACACTCTTTTTTAGCTTATTTTTTTGCACTTTTTTAGCTATTTTTGGTGAAATTTTTTGGGCTTTTGCAATCTCTATCTCGCTTGGTATCTCCAAATCACTAATCGAGTTTGATATCTTTTCATCTTTTATAGGCTCTGTTATATCGCTCTTTGCCTCATCTATATCTGGTGATGCCTCATAATTTTGCATAGCTTTTATCTGATCTATACTAATCTCTTCAATCTTTCCAACTGGCAAATCAGAAACTATCATAACAGACTCAAAATCCCCTATATCGCCTATCTGTCCGCCGCTTAAACTTGGCTTATAAGGACTATACAAAAAGACAAATAGCACCGATGCGTGTAAAAAGAGCGAGCCGATAATGCCAGTGATGAGATTGCTATTTTGCATAGTATTAATTATCTAACTTTGATGAGAGCGCGATTTTGGAATATCCAAGTGTTTTTATGTTGTTTATGGCACCTATTAGCACTTCGTATTCTACGCTTTTATCGACATAAAAATAGATCACTTCGTCAAAATTTCCACCTGTCTTGGCAAATAAAATCTCCTTTAGGCTCTCCAAATTTATAGCTTCATCATCTAAAAATAGCTTATTTTCCCTATCAATCGATAAAATTAGTGGCTTTTTCTCTTTGTCTTGTTTTAGGTTTTGGCTTGATTTTGGAAGCTCAACCTTGACAGAGGTTGTCATAAGTGGCGTTACAACCATAAAAACAATTAGCAAAACCAACATTACATCGATAAATGGTGTTACATTTATCTCATTTAGCTCTTTTTGAATATCGTGCTTAATCATTTTTTATCCAAAGTTCTATCGGCGATGAGATAGATGGCAGTTGCAATCTCATCAATTTCATTTGCAAATTTGGCTGTTTTTCTTGTGATATAGTTATAAAAAAGCACAGCAGGAATTGCAGCAGCCAGTCCAAAAGCAGTGGCAAAAAGTGCCTCTGCGATACCTGGAGCTACCACGTCAAGTCCTGTGTCGTTGGAGTTTGCAATGCCAATAAATGAGTTCATTATCCCCCAAACAGTGCCAAAAAGTCCAATAAATGGAGCCGATGAGCCAATGCTTGCCAAAGCTATAGTCAAATTTCTAGCTTGAGAGATAGTTGAGTTTATCTTTATTTCAAAGCAGGCTCTAATCCTTTCTTTTGCACCATCCAAACCAAATGACTTTGTTATTTCGCTAGTGGCTTCGTTTTTAAAGAGCGTCATAAAACTTTTGCCACTTAAATTTGGTAAATCATCTAAAAAAACAGCGTCTTTTATATGGGCAAAATCGGACTTTATAATCTTTTGATAGGCTCTAAACTCAAAGATTTTTGCTAAAAAGATCGCCCAAGTAACAAAAGAAAAAATAACTAAAATATAAATAACAAATTTAACAACAAAATCGGCATTTTCATAAAGCCCATAAAGTGTAAAATCTACGCTTTTGATGGCTAAATCCGGAGCCTCTATACTCTGCAAACTATCGTTTTCATCTGTTTTTGGACTTAAATTTGACTCTGCTATATTGCTCTTAGCTGTTATGTTAGCTTCAACTATTGCCTTATTTGTGTCGTTTGCTTCATAACTAACATTTGTGCTGTTAGCTTCATTGCTGCTTAAGTTGCCCTCAATAGCCAAATTTGAGCCACCAATAGACTCATTTGCAAGACAAATTCCAACAACAATAAAAAAGCTAAAAAATATTTTTTTCATAAATCTCCTTAAAATATATACTCAACACTTCCAATGAATGTCCGCCCTCTTGCTTTATTGTCAAAAAGATGTACCTCATTCCAATTTTTATCATAAGTGAGCTGATTGGTTGTGTCATTAAATGCATTTAGCACATCCATATAATACCTGGCGTTACAAAGCTTTTATCATCGCTTTTTATCTCTTTTGCCGATACTTCAAGCGTATCAAAATCTATCTCTTTGCTTTGCACACTTAAGCACAGCACAAAGCCAAATAAAAATAGACCTTTTTTACTCATTTTTTCTCCCTGTTTAATTTATGAAATTTAATCAAATAATCTTGCTCTTTTTGGCTCTTGTCATCAACCTCTTCTTGCCAATATCCAAGACCAACAGAGATCATTTTTTTATTTTCGTTAAAGTCAAGTATGTGAAGTGGAACGCCAATTGTTTTATCAGTGTGATTTCGTCCAGCTATCAAAATGGCTAAATTTGAGCTATGAACTAGTTTATCGGCCATTCTTCGGTCTTTGAATTGTTGAATTTCAACCATTTTAGAGATAGTTTCGTTATCGTCATCGCTAAATTTATGAGAAACTTTTATAATATCAAAAAGGCTATCTTTTACCTTTTTTGCAGTAGAGTAGCTCCCATTTAAAGGCATTGCGCCCTTATAAATCGTAGCTATCTCATCATTTGTTATGTTGCCAGCAATTAGCTCCATATCGCTATAAAAAACACTCTCAACAATATCTTTATAGAAGTTATAATTCCATCTTTTATCCCAATCTATCGCCTTTTTCAAAGCTTTTGGCTTGATAGATTGGATGTTTTGTTTGGCTTTGTCTATTGAGTCTTGCCTATCTACACTAAGCATTTCAAAAACTACACTTAAATTTCTAAATTTATGAAGATCGTTTATGATTTTGTTTTGCATAAAGTGATGATATTTGTTGATGTGGTTTTCGCCAAGCATCACAATATCGCTTTTACTAAGTTTTGCGATAAACTCATCATAACTTATCGTCTTATTATCGTCCAAATTTACGATACTAAAATCACTATATGAAGCTGGAACATCTAATTGTTTGTTTACACATCCGCCAAATAAAACTAGCAACAAACTTAACAAAAATATTTTTTTCAAAAAAACTCCTTAAAATTTATAGACAATAGAGGCTATAAAACTTCGCCCTCTTGCTTTGTTGTCAAAAAGTGTAATATCGTTAGCTCCAACTTGCGATTCATTTGAGTTTAAGGTGTAGAGTGCGTCCATGTAGTTTTTGTCGGTCAAATTTTGCACTTCAAATTTAACTCTTAAATTGTCATTTGGCTCATAAATGGCATATAAATCGATAATTGTTGGCAGTTTTTGACTCAGCTGAGAAATATGGTGGATTGGTGTTAAAATCAGTTCTTGGATCTACTCTTTTTGCTCTGCCAGTGTATTTTATACTTGAGCCAAAAGTTAATTTTTCATCAAACAATCTTGTACCAATATCAAGCGTCGCATAGCTTCTTGGAAGCTCACTAAACTGCGTCTGTCCACCACCCATTCCCAAATGTCCTGCTATCTTTTGTGAGTCAGAGATCGGAAATTTTAGAGCTTTTTGATATGAGTAGCTTAAATTTGTATAAAAATACCCCACATCATAACTTGTCTCAACTTCAAATCCTTCAAATTTGGCTTTTGCATTATCTCTTGCAAAAAACATACCGCCAAGCAAAATAGCTCTATCATAGATGTAATTATCCATATTGAGTTTATAATAAATAATTTTTAGTCCAAAAGTATCATCATCTGCCAAAAGCCCGTGCATAAAAGAGTTAAATCCTACTTGAAAAGTCTTTGCACTCTCTGGCTTTAAGTTAGTATTGATGTTTGTATCATAAGCTCCACTTGTAAAGACCTCTTGAACATTTAAAGCTCTTGTTGCCTTTGTATAGCCGACAAATGGTATAAAATAGTTACTTAAATGCAAAGATGCTAAAAAAGAGTAGTTGAAATTTGTATCTTTCAAGGTTAAATTTCCCGCCTCTTTTGGATAGCAAAGATAGTTTTCATCAGAACACTTCCCTTTTTGTCCGCTTAGCTTAAACT
Organism: uncultured Campylobacter sp.; assembly: GCF_947255105.1. Classification (GTDB taxonomy): domain Bacteria; phylum Campylobacterota; class Campylobacteria; order Campylobacterales; family Campylobacteraceae; genus Campylobacter_B. The sequence continues at coordinate 123,575 of NZ_CAMYFP010000002.1, read as the reverse complement.
TTTGTAAATTCAAATTTGCATCAAGGCTAAAATTATCATATAAAAAATAGTTATTAAGGTAGTAGTTATAAATCTTTTGTTGACCTTCTGGGATAAGACCAAATTCCGTTGTAAAAGTCTTCCAATCCTTATCATTTGTAATTCTTTGATAGTCATTATCCAAAAAACTCATTCCAAATTTGGCTTCATAGTATAAATTATTCAAAATATTAAACTTGGCTATATTGTTGATATCAAAGCTAAAAGCCCTGTTTTGCGACTCCATCATTCCCTCTTTATCTAAGACAAACCACCCAAGAGATGCGCCTTTATCAAAGTCTTGAGTGGATTTTTGATATGCAGTTATTAAGCCAATATCAATTAAATTGTTTTGCTTAAAGTTGTAGTTTAGTTGATAAGAGTCACTATTAATTTTTCTCTTTGCTAGATGGTTGTCATAATTTCTATATGAAAAAATCGCCCTATTTTTCTCGCCCTCAAACTCAAGTTTAAAAAGCCTGTTTTTAGGACTTTGTCTCATCATCTTTTCATCATTTAGCTGTTTTTTATCTCCACCGCCAACCTTATAATTTTGCTCTATTTTCTTGCCACTATACCCAAACAAAGTGCCAAATTTAAAGCCATTTTCAAACTCATATTTTCCAGCAAAACTCCCCATATAGCTTGGTCCAATTTTGTTGCTTCCATATGAATATTTACCTAAAAAGCCAAAATTCTTGCCAATTCTTACAATATCATCAACGCCAATTGTCCTAAAATCCACACTTCCTGCTGTGCCAAAATTTGCCCCACTAAATGTGCCTTTTTCAATTTCAAGCCCAACTAGAAAATTTTGATCAATCAACGCTCCGTGAGCTGAAGTCCCAATGTTTGTCGCAAAGCTATGAACTCCCGCACTTTGGTCGCTTGATGAGCCAAAATAGGTCTGAGTTACTCCATCTATCATAGTATTTACCCTACCAAATCCAGTTTGAGAGCGAATATTTACTGAAATTCCACCATTTGCCTCATCAACTTGTGTATAAGTCCCACTCATACTTCTTACCACACTATCAATATCTTTGGTTGATTTGGCTCCTATCTCATCGCCTTTTGTAGTAATGGCACCAGGCGTTAAATAACCCTTTTTGTCCTCATCTATCTTTTTGGCAGTGACTTCTATGGCAGAAAAGTCCAGTTCTTTAGCATTTAAATGCAGACTAAACATTAGAAAAACTGATATTAAGATTTTGTCATTAAGCAAATTTATTTTTTTAGTATATATGGCTACAACCTTTTATTTATTTGATTTAAAATAATTTTGAAAATTATTATAATAGTCTAAAACTTAAATTAGACTTTATAATTATAATTATAAATATTATCGTTTTTAAGATTAGTTCTATTTTTATAATTTGATCTGATAAATTTTTCTGCTTATTATAATCTTGATATTTATAATCATTTATTAAGAAAAGATTGGTTATATTTCTTGCCGTTAATATTTTATTTAGGATATGCGATGCAAAAAAAGATAGCTATAGCAGCAATTTTGGCAGTTGTAGTAACAATTTCCCTTGGAAATGAGGCTGATATTTCATTTGATGATATTACCATAACTGGACAACAGCAAATTTATCACGGTAAAAGTGAGCTTAAAACCTACACAAAAGCTGGCTCTTACTCATATGTAGATCAAACCCATATTCAAAGATTTCGCGGTAGTTCGGTTGGAGATTTTTTAAGTGGAATTCCAGGAGTTTTTGTTACAAACAAAAGAAACAGCGGTGCAATAACAGTTAACATTAGAGGTTTGCAAAATGAAAATAGAGTTCCTGTGATAATTGATGGAGCTTTTAGATCTACACCTTCTTGGCAAGGATATGCAGGATCTAGCACTAGGACTTATCTTGATCCGGATTTGTTATCTAGCGTCGAAGTGCAAAAAGGTGTAAGCTTTGGAGCTGATGGCGTTGGTGCAACTGGCGGAGTCATAAGAATGAAAACTATTGGTTGGGAAGATATTATACCTGATGATAAAGACTGGGGGTTTAGAATTGCAGGTGGCATAATGTCTAATACAAACAAAAAACCACCACTTTATACAAGAGGAGGATATCGCACAAAGTGGGTTGACAAGTGTAAAGATGAAGATGATGATGAGTGCAAGGCTTTTTTAAAAGATCATCCCCAAACATACGACACACCAGCAAGATATCAAAATGGAAATTTATTTCAAAATTTGGGAAAAAGCTGGAATGGAAGCTTGGCATTTGCAAAAAAATGGGAAAATGCAGATATAGTTTTGGGATATGCTAGAAAATATCAAGGAAACTACTTTGCAGGAAAGCATGGCTCAGCACCTAAAATCGTAGGAACGCAGAGCTCACAAAGATTTATCAATGGCAAGCCAAATCCAAATTTTAATGAGTTTTTACCAACAGAGATAGAAGATCTATCAAAATATGAAAAATACTACTCATCAAGACTGAAAAAATATACTATAGCTCCACAATCATACGACATAATATCTAAAAAACTTGTTTTTGATAAAAATAATTATACATATTATAGAGCTGGAGAAGAGGTCTTAAATACCTTTCAAGAAAACAAGTCATATTTAGCTAAATTAAATTTATATAACGATTTTCACACATTTAACTTTGCTTATAGCAGATATGAGTCAAATTTTGGCGAGCTTATGCCATCTCAAACTAGCATTAGAAGTGACGGAGCTTTGCAAGGCGAAGGCGGTGAAGTTATAGTTGACTCTTTTAGCACAGGATATAGATATAACCCTCAAAATCCTTATGTAGATCTGAAATTTAACACATTTTATACCAAAAATGACACATCATTGTATATGCCATTTATTGAAGATTTGATTGATTTGGATGAAAATTCTATGCACTCTAAATCAGACTCTAGATATGCATCTTTTCTAATCTCTAAGCAACTTGGCTTTAGCTTACAAAATACAAGCACAATTGAACTAATCAATCAGCCTTTAATGCTTAATTATGGAGTTTCTTATTTTTATGAAAGATTTACTCCGCCAAGCGATACAACAGATCGTCTTATAAAAAAGAATTATCCAAATATAAATAGTCCATTTGAATTGGCTAAAAAGGTTGCTAAAAAACTAAATATTGACCCAAATGATATTGTCTTACAAAATAATTCAGCTGTTGGAAAACTTTATGAAAGAGATGCAAGAAGAGATGAAATAAGTGCCTTTTTATGGGCAAAATATCCTTTTTTAGAGTGGTTGGAGGCTGATTTTGGTCTTAGATATATAAACGCAAGAATAAAAGATAACAATCCTCTAGAACAGTGTATAAATGGAGCTTGCTATGTGCGTAAAAATGGCGTATTAGTCTATAGTCCAACTAAAATTTACACCCCAGACATAAAAACAAATGCAATAAGCCCTGCTTTCATGCTAACCTTTAAGCCAAATGATAATGCAAATTTATATATAAAATATGCAAAAGCTGTGAGAAATCCAAGCCTTTTTCAAGCCACAAAGGGTTTTGGACAGCAAAATCAAGGCGAAAAAATTACGACTTTAAAACCAGAAGAGCACTTTGACTTTGAGGTTGGAGGAAACTTTTTATTTGAAAATTTAGGTGATTTTGATAATGTTTTAGGCTTGAAGCTTGCATTTTATAACAATTACACAAAAAACTATTTAACTCGCTCAAACATTATTGGAAGCAGCTTCCAACAAACTACAAATATAGAAAGTGCGCTGTTTAGAGGCCTAGAGAGTTCACTTTACTTTGACAATGGTGGATTTTATTCAAATTTAGGAGTAAATCAAATCTTACAAACAGAATTTTGCCAAAAAGATGAAAATCTACAACCTGGTGAGCAAAAATGCTATAAAGGTGGAATTGGTGGGTCAAATTTATCAAACGCAGTCCCTCCAAAAACGACACTCTATGCCAATGTTGGAACAAGACTTTTTAAAAAACAACTTGACATAGGCGCAAGATATAGCTACACAAGCAAAAGATTTGTCTCTATATGGCAGCCAACAGATACACCAATTGGAGAGACAAACAGTGCTGAATGGGACGCTTATTCTATAGTAGATATCTATGCAAAACATAACACAACTAAAAATTTAACAATCCTAGCGACAATTGACAACTTGACAAATAGATACTATTTAGACGCTAACAACATGGGTTTAACACCAGCTCCTGGAAGAACGTTTCATCTAAATTTGGACTATAAATTTTAATCTTTAAATTTAACCTATGTTTAAAATAGACATAGGTTAAATTGATTAAAACAGCAAAAAAAGTTGCAGTAAAAACAGGAATTTTCTCATCAAATAGCTATATACCACACTTTTTTCTTATTTTTTACATTATGCATAAGATTTATCGAATATTTTTAGAAAGATTATTTATAACTACACTTTTATAAATATCTGGTTTTAAATGATTGTATTTTCCATCAATATGAATGTAGATTTTAAAAGCTACTGCCTTTATTTAAGCATAAAGCTTTCATCTGCAAAGTTTTTAACATCATCTAGGTCGTGAGTAACTAAAATCGAAGTTATCTCAAGGCTATCTAAAATTTCTTTTATATCGGTTCTTATTTTTGTCCTTAAGCCTGCATCAAGAGCGCTAAATGGCTCATCAAGAAGTAAAAGTTTAGGTTTTATTGCTAACGCCCTTGCAAGTGCTACTCTTTGTTGTTGACCACCACTTAAAGCATGGGGATAAAGATCTCTATATTCACTCATTCTAATCAGCTCAAGCATCTCATCAACTCTTTTTTTATCATTTTTTATGCCAAAGCCTATATTTTGCCAAACCTTAAGATGTGGAAAAAGCGCATAGTCTTGAAAAAGATAGCCTATATTTCTTTTGTTTGGTGGTAAAAAAGTGATATTTTGACCATCTAGCCAGATCTCTCCACTATCTAAATTCTCAAAGCCACTAATTAGCCTTAAAATCGTGCTTTTACCACTTCCACTTTCGCCAAGTATTGCTAGACGTTTTCCTTTTTGCAAAGAAAAGTTTAAATTTGAGATTAGGTTTTGATCTTTTTTATATGAAAAAGAGATATTTTTTAGCTCTAAAAACACTATTTGTCCTTTAGTTTATTTAAAATTACCAGCAAAACTAAACTTATGCCAACAACCACAATAGCAGGAGCCGCACTTAAAGCTAGCTGCTCATCACTTGCATATCTATCCATTTCAAAAGCTAGAGTTTTTAAATTTGGCGGAGTCAAAAGCGAACTTAATGGAAGTTCTTTGATTATCTCGATAAAAACAAGTATAAATGAGCTTAAAATAGCTGGTTTTATCATTGGCAAATCTACCAAAAAAAATGTTTTTAGTTTTCCTTTTCCAAGGCTTAAAGAAGCTTCATAATATTTTTTTCCTTGTTGGTTGAGACTATTTTGAACTCCCATATATCCTAAAGACAAAAACCTAATCATATAAGCAAAGACCAAAACCAAGGGACTTAACGTTAAAAAAAGAGTTGCTTTCACATCTAAAAGCCGATATAGCCACTGCATTGACTTGTCAATATTTATAAATATAGCAAGCATTGAGATACCTACAACTGAGCCTGGAATGCTATAGCCAATATTTGCAAATGAAGTTGCTATCTCTTTGATCTTACCATCTTTTAGTCTCAAAGATTCGTTGATAAACAGAGAAAAAACTACTATCAGCATGGCTGAAAATGTTGTAAGTAAAATTGTATTTTTGCTTAAGCTAAAAAGCGAAATTAAATTTATATCGCTATAACTTTGATAAAGCCAGATAAAAATGTGAAGAAGTGGCAAAAACAAAGCTACAAATAAAAATAAAAAAATTAGACAAACAACAGCAATTTCACTCTTTTTACTTAATTTTTTAGCTCTTATCTTTTGTCTTTTTGTAACAGTTATGGAATATGGTTTTTGCAGTAACTTTTGAACTATTATGATAAAAAAGACTAAAAAAAGCAAAATCGAAGCAAGTTTTATAGCTGCATTTAAGTCGCCATACCCAACCCAAGCCTTATAAATTCCTGTGCTAAATACATGAAGTCCAAAATAGTTTGGCACTCCATAAGCGTTCAAACACTCCATCAAACAAAGCGTCATGCCGCTTATAATTGCAGGTTTGCTAAGAGGCAAGATGACTTTAAAAAAGGTTTTTACTTGAGTGCAACCTAAATTTTGCGATGCTTCTATATAGTTTTGCGGAAACCTTTTTAAAAATCCTCTTAAGATGATATAGACATATGGATAAAAAGCCAGTGTTAGCACAAAAATAGCACCGTAAATATTCATAATGTCAAAATGGGCTCTTATACCAAAATTTTGCCTTAAAAAAGTTACTAACCAGCCAGAATAGCTGAAAAAATCAACATAAATATACCCAAAAAGATAGCTAGGGATTGCAAATGGCAAAATAAGGGTAAATTTGAAGAAATTTTTAAATTTATACTCATAAAATGTCTCAAAATAGGCTAAAAAAGTTCCTATAATGCCTGTAAAAATTCCTGTAAAAAAAAGTATTATAAAGCTGTTTTTTATGTAAAATTTAAGCTGTGTTTTAAATAAAAATTCAGTCGATTCGTTTGTTTGGTTAAAGATCCCAAAAAATATATAGATAATTGGAAATATTACAAGAGCCAAACAGACAAAAGTAAAAATAAGAGGTGTATCACACCTCTTAAAGCGCTTCATCATACGCACTATTTCCACATTACCTCATCAGCTATCATTTGAGCTTTTGTGAGGTTTTTGCCTATTTCATCAAAATCAATCTTGCTTTTCTTAAACTCTCCCCATGATTTTACGATATCAGCAGGCTCTGCTTTTGGGTTGGCTGGAAACTCAAAATTTGTCTTAGCAAAAATTTCTTGTGCTTTTGGAGTTGTTAAAAACTCTATAAACTTAACTGCATTATCTTTGTTTTTAGCATATTTTGTAACACCAGCGCCGCTTAAATTGATGTGAGTTCCTCCATCGTTTTGGTTTGGAAAAAATACCTTTAAATCTCTAGCAACCTCTTGCTCTACTGGATCTTTTGAAACAGACATTCTACCCATATAGTAACTATTCATTATAGCCACACTTCCAACACCTGAAACTATGGCTTTTGCCTGATCTCTGTCATTTCCTTTTGGAGCTCTTGCAAAATTTGTAACCAAGCCTTTTGCCCACTCTTTTGTCTTTGCCTCGCCATCTTTTGCTATCAAAAAGGCTATTAGGTGTTTGTTATATGATGATGTTGATGAGCGAGTTAAAATTTTACCTTTAAATTTATCACCGCTTAACGCTTCATAGGTTGAGAGCTCTTTTTTGTCTATCTTCTTTGGATCATAAACCAAAACTCTAGCACGATATGTGACACCTACCCAGTTTTTATCTTTGTCCATCAAATCTAGCGGTATATTTTCATCTACAATTTTTGAGTTTATTGGCTGTAAAAGTCCTTTTTGCTTTACATTGTAAAGATCGCCAACACCAACTGTCATAAAAACATCAGCTATTGTATCCTTGCCCTCAAGCTCAAGTTTTTGAGTAATAGACTCTATCTTGTCTTGTATGACATTTACTTTGATGCCTGTCTCTTTAGTAAAAGCATCAAAAACCATCTTATCTGAGTCGTAATGTCTTGAAGAGTAGACATTTACAACAGAGTCTGCAAACAAAGAGCTTGCAACAATTAAAGCCGAAAAAATAATCTTTCTCATCTTTTTCCTTTATATAATGATATTTATTATTATAATTTATAATGGTAAATAAAAAATAATTTATAAATAGAATTTGGTGGTTTATTTTTTCTTTTTTACCATAAAGATAATAAATATCTGCAGAAATTTATTATTAAAAAATAGTTTTGATATTCAATAAAATTTGAATTATTTAAAATATTTTTTATACCAAATTTCTTTTTTAGTTCTATTAAATCAATAATAAAATAAATTAAATTTATATGAATTTATAATAAAATAGCTTGATTTTAGTCAAAATAGCTTAATTTATCATATTTTGGATCGTAGTTTTGTTTTGTAAATTTAATAAATTTTTCAATGTTTTCTTTTTTTGAACTATCTTTTTTATATATAAAGTAACTATAATTTTGCAAAGGATAGTTATCATCTTTTGGATGAGAAATTGTACCTTTATATTGTAAATAAGCTGAGTTTAAATTTTGTGTATAGTAGTAACTAGTGTATCCAATAGAATAAGGAGTTTGTTTTATAAAAAGAGCTAAATCTTTATTTCCCCTTTTTCCAATTCCTAGCTTAAAATTTATAAACTCACTGTTTTCTAAATTCCAAAAATCACTATTGTTTTTTAAAAAAGATGATATTGTAAATGTAGTACCAGATCCATCATATCTATGAAAAAAGATTATTTTTTCATTCGGTAGATTTAAATTTGGGTTTAAAAGAGCTATTTCTTTATCATTCCAAAACTTAATTTTTCCTATAAAAATTTTAGATATCAAATTTGGAGTTAAAACTAAATTTGATATATTTGGCAAATTATAACTTATGGAAATTGGACTTTTTATAAATGGTATAAACTCTAAACTGTCGTCTTTAAAAGCTATATCAACTATTGCGAAATCAGCTTTATTAAGCAAAACTTGTTTTATTCCGCCACTTGATCCAATTGGAAAATATAAAATTTCATTTTTAGTTTTTAATTTATATAAATTTGAAAGTTCAACCACTTTATCGCCTGCAAATGTTGCACCATATCCTTTAAGCTCATAAGCATTTAATAAATTTATGCATAAAAAAATAAAACTAAATTTAACTATTTTTCGCAGCATTGCTATCCTTAATTCCAAAAAATTTCATAAAAATAATTTTAACTTTTTGCATAATTTTATCAAACCAACTCTTTTTTTGAAGTAAAATCGAAATATTTATCCCATCTTTTTTTGTATAAATTCTACTAGCCCCATCAAAAACAGAAGTATAAAACTCATCTTCATCTAAAAGTTTTTCTTCAACTAAATCTTTTGTATCTATAAAAAGATCTATATCAATACCATATTTTTCTCCTAGCTTATTTAGCTCATTTCTTAAATTTACAATATCTTCGTGAAAATCTTTTTTTATCTTTTTTTTAATCACAAAAAGATCTATATCGCTACTTGGCTTTTGAGTTCCTTTGGCATAGCTTCCAAAAATCCAAATTTCTCTTGGGTTTAAAGATTTTAATTTTTTAATTAACTTATCTTGAATGCCCTTTGGCAAATGAGTATTATCCAAATTTTCCACCTACATACTCTTGTAAAAGTTTTTCTCTTGGGTTTTTAAATATTTGCTCAGTTTTGCCAAATTCTATTAAATCTCCTAAATACATAAATGCTGTATAATCACTAACTCTTAGAGCTTGTTGCATGTTGTGAGTTACAATGACAATTGTGTAGTTTTCTTTTAGTCTATATATAAGCTCTTCAATAGCTATTGTAGAGATTGGATCAAGTGCTGAAGTTGGCTCATCAAAAAGCAAAATATCAGGACTTACTGCAATGGCTCTTGCTATACAAAGTCTTTGTCTTTGACCGCCTGAAAGTCCTGCGGCATCATCATTTAATCTATCCTTTACCTCATCCCAGATATTTGCACCTTTTAAGGCACTTTCAGTGATTTGAGACAGTGTTTTTTTATCTTTTATGCCTTGAAGCTTTAAGCCATATTCAACATTATCTTTTATACTCATTGGAAAAGCAGTAGGTTGTTGAAAAATCATACCGATTTTTATCCTTAAATTTATCAAATCAATATTGCTGTTTAAAATATTTTCATCACAAAAAGAAATTTCACCCTCATAGCGATTTCCTGGATAAAGATCGTGAATTCTGTTAATTGACCTTAAAAGAGTTGATTTACCACATCCTGATGGACCGATTAATGCAGTTACTTTTTTATCAGCCACTGGCATGTTAATTTTATTTAAATTTGGTTTCTTGCTTCCTTGATACCAAAATGAGAAATCTTTTATGTTTAAAGCAAGATTTTCTTTAACTTCTGTTATTGTTGCCATAAATTATCCTTTATTTTTCTTTGTTTTTATTAAAATTCTTCCAATTATATTTACACCCAAAACTACAACCGCTAACAAAAATGCTCCCGCCCATGCAACTGAGTTTAAGTCTGCATCAGGACTTTGGGTAAATTCATAAATTGTATTTGTCAAACTTGGCATTGGAGCAAATGGATTTAAAGTTAAAAAATCCCACGCACCTGAAGTAAATAAAAGCGGCGCAGTTTCACCTGAAACTCTTGCTACAGCCAAAATAACTCCAGTCAAAACTCCATTTTTGGCCGCACGAAATACAATTTGCATTGTAACTTTATATTTTGGTGCACCCAAAGCAAACGCCGCTTCTCTTAGGCTTTGTGGAACCAAAGTTAGCATATCATCAGTTGTTTTTAATACAACTGGTATCATCATAACGGCCAAAGCCAAAGCTCCAGCAAATCCATTATAAGAACCAAATGGCGATACTACAACAGCATAAATAAATGCACCAATTACAATTGATGGCGTACTCATCATAATATCACTCATATTTCTTATAAAGTTTGATTTTCTATCATTAGCTCCGCCATATTCACTTAGATATGTTCCAGCCATTAGTCCAATTGGAATTCCTATAATTGAGGCAATTCCTACTAAAATAGTATGTCCAATAAGAGCATTTCTAAGCCCGCCAAAAACAGTATCATCTATAAAAATAGAACTACTAAATCCAGCTATTCCTTTAACTATCAAAGTTACCATTATCCACACTAAAAAAAACAGTCCCAAAACTGCAAAGAAAATAGAGACATAATTTACTATTTTATTAGTTTTTACTCTTTTTGCAGCGGCTTTTTCTCTTATGGCTATAAATTTTTTCATTTTGATGCCTTTTTCATTTTACTACCCTTTTCTTTCTAAGTAGCGCAAACTTTGCAACTGCAATCGTAATAAAGCTAATTACAAATAAAATAAGCGCTAAATAATACATTGAACTTTCATAAACAGGCATTCCCATTGCCTCGCCAAATTGTAAAGCAAGTGTTACTGGGATACTTGTTGCTGGATCTGAAATATTGCCAGGAATAACAGAAATTCCACCAAGCAAAAACGCAACAGCCATAGTCTCACCAAAAGCTCTACCTAAAGCTAAAATAATTGAACCAATAATTCCTGCTTTTGCATATGGAAAAATAACATTTTTTATAACATCGAATTTAGTAGCACCTAAGGCATAAGCTGATTCTTTTAAAATGGATGGAGTTGTTTCCATACTATCTCTTGTAACTGAGGCAATAAATGGCAGAATCATAATTGATAAAACAAGTCCACCAGTTAAAAGCCCAAGCCCAGTTCCTCCAAAAAGCTTTTGAACAAAAGGAACAAAATATAAAAAACCCCACATTCCATAAACAATAGAGGGAATTGCCGCTAGTAATTCAATATTTACACTAAAAAAAGTCCTAACTCTAAATGGAGCAATTTCTGTTAAAAATATAGCTATACCAATAGCAACAGGCATAGCTAAAAGCATAGCTATAAATGTTGAAACTATCGTTCCAAATATAGCAGCTGCACCACCGAGACGCTTATTTGCCACATCCCAAGTAGAATCAAATAAAAACCCTAACCTAAATTCATTTATAGCAGGGAGTGCTCTATAAAAAAGTGTTAGAAAAATAATAAGTAAAATAATTAAAACTAAAATTGAAGACAATTTTGCAAAAAATGAGAATATTTTTTCATTTCTTAAAGCATGGCGCTGAAAACCTGTCATTATAAACCTTTTTGTGAGCTTATAGCTCTCTGCGAGAATTCACAGAGAGTTTTTAAATTTAGTTATTTGGTTGAATGTTGTATTTTTTCCAATACTCTTCAATCATCTTAACGGTATCATCAGGAAGTGGTAAATATCCTAAATCAGTAGCTGCTTTTTTAGCTTTTTGGCTTGTAAATGCCCATTTAAAAAATTTAGTTACTTTTTTACCATCTTTGGCATTATCACTTGGTAAAACGATAAATGTTGCTGCAACTATCGGATATGATTTCTCACCAGCACTATATGCTAAAACATCATAAAAATGCTCATCAATGCTGAAATTTGAATTTAATGCAGCACGATCAAAGTTTTCTTTTGTTGGCTGGGCCCAGTCACCATTTTTTGTTTTTAGAGTTGCTGCAGCTAAGTTTTCTTGAACTTTATAAGCGTATTCAATATATCCAATTGAGTTTGAAGTTTGTTTTATTGTTTTTGCTACAAGTGGATTTCCTTGAGCTGGAGTTACTTTTGCACCCCAATTAATTGTTTTTGCAGCACCGTAATTTTTAGCCCACTCTTCATCTGCTCTTGCTAAATAGCTCGTAAAGTTAAATGTCGTTCCACTTGATTCACTTCTTACAACTGGGACTATGTCTGCAGCAGGAAGTTTTAAATTTGGATTAAGCTCTTTTAGGTATGCATCATCCCATTTTGTGATTTTTCCGCTAAATATTCCTGCAACTGCTTTGCCATCAAGCTTTAATTCATGATCTTTTATACCATTTATGTTATAAGCTAACACAACACTTCCTGTAACTCCTGGGAATTGTAAAAGTTTTTTCTCTTTTAATTCTTCTTTTGTTAAAGCTGCGTCAGTTCCACCAAAATTTCCATTTCTATCAGTTATAGCACTTACTCCTTTTCCACTTCCACCACCACTATAAGTTACTTGATTTTTTGTATCTTTGTAGTATAGTTTTGCCCACTCTTTATAAACGGGCATTGGAAAAGTTGCACCTTGACCTGAAATTTTGTCATTTGCACTCAAATTTGAAAAAACAAATGCCGAAGCGACTGCTAAAATAGCTAATTTTTTTACCATTTTTTATCCTTTTTCTAAAATTTGAAGCAATTGTAAAAAAACTTTATAACTTTTTGGAAACTTTAATTAAATATCGCTTTTAGCTTAATTTGATGAAATTTAGCTATAATTTGTCTATGAATAATCTTAAGCATTTGGCTTCTTTTAAATTTAAAAATTTTAAAATTTACTGGATTGGTATGAATGTCTCGCTAATTGGCTCTTGGATGCAAAGTATCGCTCAACCTTGACTAGCTACATTTAAAAAGGTTTTGTTTTGGAAAGTTTAATTGTAGTAATTGATGATGAAGAGGATATGCTAGATCTTCTTGAGTATAATCTTACAAAAGCAGGCTATGAAGTACTTGGTTTTTTAAACACTTCTAAAATTGAGCAACTTTTAAATGAAGAAAATGTTGATTTGTTAATAGTAGATAGAAACTTACCAGGCATCGAGGGAAGTGAGTTTATTAAGAATTTAAGACTTAAAGGATACAATAATTCAGTAATTTTTTTAAGTGCTAAAACTTCTATGAATGAGCAGCTTGAGGGTTTTGAAGCAGGAGGCGATGACTATATAACAAAGCCTTTTGAAATGGATAATCTACTTGCAAGAATCAAAGCCGTTCTAAAAAGAACAAATAAAAAAGCAGATATTTATAAATTTAAAGATATTTTTATAAATTTAACAAATGCTGAAGTTTTAATTGGCAACACAAATGTTGAGCTAACTAAATTAGAGACAAATTTACTTGTTGAGTTTATAAAAAATAAAAATATTTTACTCACAAGAGACTATCTTTTAAGTGCGATTTGGAATGATGAAAACTCAAGCGAAAAAACAGTAAATATTGCTATAAAAAGACTTCGTGAAAAAATTGATCCAACAAAAGAAAAAAAATATATAAAATCAATTAGAGGTGAAGGATATATGCTTTGTTAAAAATCTATCAAATTTTTTTTATAAATTTCATAACTATTTTTTTGATTATGTTTTTTAGCTTTTCTTTTTTTACCTATAAGGCTGATAAAGAAAGAAACTATGAAAAAGCAGTAAATAAACTTAATACTATAAAAGAAATTTTAAGCATAACTCCAGGAAATTTATCAGACGATTTTATAAAAGGTCTGGCACTAAAAACAGATACCTATATTGCAGTTTTTGATGAAGATTTAGGTAAATTTACACTAAGCAACAATGAAATAATAAAGCTTGATATTTTTTTAGGACTTAAAAACGTGATAAATAAAACCGATTTTGACTATATAAATAAACAACCAATAATATATGAAGCAAGTAGCGTTAAAATATCAAATAAATCATATGTAATAGTTGTTGCTACAAACCTAGAAAATAGCTATATAAATTTAAAAAATCTTTTTTTAAAACTATTTTTAATTTTCATTATTTTTTTAATTTTAACATATTTAATAAATAGAACTTTTAGCAAAATTATAGGAAAAGAGATAGTAAAGATAAATTTCTTTTTAGATAAAATTTCTAAAAAAGATTACTCCTTTAATATTTCAAATTCATTTATAAAAGAGATTGACTTAATATATAAAAAACTCAATCAAGTTAAAATTGATATAATAAAACTTGATAAAAAATTAAATCAAAAAGCTGCTAAAATTCGTCTTAAAAATACTCAGCTTGAAGGGATATTAAGTGCTATTTCGCATGAGTTTAAAAACCCGGTTGCCATTATAAAAGCTTCATCTGATACTTTAAAAAATGATTCCTTAATGAGTGAAGAGTTTAAAAATAAATTTATAGAAAAAATCATAAAAAACTCACAAAAAATAGTAAATTTAGTTGATAAGATAAAACTCTCCTTCACCCAAAAAGAAATTACTTTAAATATCAATGAGTTTAACTTAAAAGAAATTGTAAAAGATGTTAAAAACGAGCTTTTAGAAAAGTATAAAGATAGAAATATTTTAATAAGCGGCAACGATACTTTAATAAAAGCTGATAAAATTTTAATAAAACAAGTTATATTAAATCTAAGTGAAAATGCTTTGAAATATTCAAATGATGAAGTTATTTTACAGATAAATGAACACTCTTTTTTTGTAAAAGATAGAGGAATAGGAATAGAAGAAGAAAACTTAAATTTAATAACAAAAAGATATTTTAGAGTAAGTAAAAATAACTGGGATAACTCTTTTGGATTGGGACTTTACATAGTAAAGCAAATTTTAAAAATACATAATTTTAATTTTATAATTAAAAGTGAATTTAATAAAGGCTCAAATTTTGGTTTTGAGTTTTAAATTTTTTTATAACAGAGGATACAAATCTAGCTTTAAATTTAGTGGAAAAGTCCTGAGCCATCAAATATGTAGTGCTTCTTTTCCACATAATCAAAAAATACTATCAATTTAATGCCTTATTTTAGAGATAGAGAAAAAAGGCTTAAAGGTTAATAACAATAACTATCGCCACTTGCTTTGCAGTTAAATTTTTTATGACTTCATTTTGCTCTTCTATGGCTTTCTTTATATCATCTTCTGCTTCATCTGTAATACACTTTACATATCTTTGCACATCTTCCAAATAGTTTTCAACCTCACTTTTACAAATATCAAAATTACTATTTGAGTTAAAGCCACCATAATTATCAACACAATTCGGTACCCATGGCTTATAACAACCAAAACTAAAGCTAGTCATAAACATAAGCAAAACCAATTTTTTCACAACAACTTCACTTTAATAACAATCACTTTTTTCTATTTCGATTTTCATAAAAAAAGTTCCATTTTCTAAATAATAATTAAAAACAACTTTGTCCAAAGTATTAAACATTTTTAATGTTTCTGGAGTAGAGCAATAGCTATTTACAATCTGCTCATACATTGATTTATTTAATTCTCCTTTTTCATAGTTGTTCAGTTCACTAAATTTTATACCGTTAGCATCATGAATAGTATATCTATAGTAAAAAGTATTATTGATGCAAGTCAAATTTAAAAGTGTAGTGAGCATATCTATGCCCATTGGCGTTTGCCTATTTATAGTATTGACTACATCTCTCATAGTCTTTTCTTCGCAAACATCATAACTAAAGCCAAAAGTTAAAAACGCCAAAAACAAAACTAACTTTTTCATAGTGATTTCCCTTTAATACTAAAAAATTAAAACTAGTGCTATAACCACAACTATAATAATAGCAAATATTAAAAATCACAACAACCATATAAATTCCAATATCTCAAATAATAACCTAAATTTAAATAGTACTTTAAACAATCAGTCAAATAACTCCAGTATTCCAAATGACAACAAAGCTACTCTTATATCTCGTTTTAAAAGAGATGATAACACTACTTCATTAGTAGCTGATATACTTAAAAGCTGATACTATAAAAAAGATAATAAAGCTTAACCAAATAATAACTAAAAAGATTTATAATTTTAAAAGTTATAAATTTGTAGCGTAAAGGAAAAAGATGCTAAATGAAAAATCTCAAATATCGCTAAATAACAAAAGAATTTTTTTAGTTAAAATACAGGTTATGATATATTTCTTGTGTATTGTTGCTGTTATATTTGGTGCATATTATTTTGGTGATGATTTGGTAATAAAATTTCAATTTTTCAAGATATATTTTTTATTTTTTGCATTGATTTTATTTTGTAAGGCATTTTATTTTGAAAATTATCAAATTTTCAATAGATATCTTTTTATTGTATTTTTAAACATAACATCTACATATGAAATGTATTCAATAGATGATAGCATAAGTCCTAGTTTTATATTTTTTATTATTTGCATTTTATGTTTTTGTTTATCATTATATTTTATTTATATTTTTTTAAATAAACTGCAAGAGCAACATCTGTTTAAAACATTTATATATATAAATGTTACTTCATTTTGCATGTTTGTGCTATATGGACTAAGATTACTAGATGAAGTTAAATTTCCGCATAACTTTGTTATGGGTCTAATGCCTTTATTGATAATTTTTTCAATATTTACATTTTTTGTATTTTTATTATCAATACCACTAAATTTAATAAGTGAATATAGATATTTTAAAAAAGAACTAAAACAAAAAAATTAACTAAATCAATAAAACTAAAATTTAAAACAAAGGATAAATAATGGATTTTCTATCTAAAAAACCAATGGATATGTCACTAGGCAAAGTTAAGGAACAAGCTGCACTATCTGCTAATAGTTACAAAGAACATTATGTAGGCGAAAGAGTTACCATAAATGGAAATACCTATGTGGTAGAAAAATTTGCTATTAATTACGTTTTTAAAAGTATAAAATTGAATTTGTTTTAAGGATTTGGTAATGAAAAAAAATATTATATTGATACTTTTCTCTTTGTTTTTATATGGATGTGAAGGCAGAGAGTGTAGAAATGAGTACAATAAAAAAGCTAATGAAATTATTTTTGAAAAGCTACGGAATTTTGAACATTTAGGTGGAACTTGGAGTTGTGGCACTATTGATAAACATGTTAGTATATCAAATATATATGGTGCTACCGATAATGATATAGAAATTTTATTAAATAATCTCACTAAAGCATCAAAATTAAAAAATGTAAAGAAAGAAATTAATGTATATAAAAATATAAATCATATAGACAAAAATTTAAAACCAAAAGGAAGCCCTGTGCTTGTTTTAAAATTAGATACAACAAAAGGAAAGTAATATGGCAAAGGTTACAATTTATACAGATACTTGGGGAGTGCCCCATACATTTTTAGGAGTCACAGACAATAGTGGAAATACTAGATATTGGGGATTTTCTCCGGATAAAAGAGGTTTGTATGGCAAGGGAAGCGTCAAAGACGAGTATGATTATGATGAAAATAAATTACATGATTATCAAAATGCTTATGAAATAGAAATAAGTGATAAACAACTAGATAAATTACAAAAATCTATAGAGAAAAGCATAGAAGAGAAGCCATACTATGATTTGCCTAGAGGCTCTCAATGCACTGTTTAGGCAATGGATATGCTAAATAGTGCTGACATAATAGATCAAGTAGTGAAACCAAACTATAATGCCAATAAAAATGGCTTCTATGGAATATTGTATGGCTTTTTTCAGACAGTCATATATAACCCTTATATTCAAGTGGATTTATTTTTATTGTTAGATTTTATAAATAATATTAAAAACTTCTTTAACCCAACAGCCGATGCTGAACTTTACGACCCCCTAACCCTTGACCTTAATAATGATGGTAAAATCTCAACTCTAAATTTAAGCAATGGAGTATATTTTGATCACAACAAAGATGGTGTAGCTTTTAAAACAAGTTGGATAGGAAAAGATGATGGTATCAAATCCATATCTTTAAATTTACTAAACCAACAAATAATGTTATCTTAAAAGATAGCTCTAATAGCGTTAAAAGATATAAATTTAAAAAAGATAATAAAACTTAACCAAATAATAACTAAAAAGATTTATAATTTTAGAAGTTGTGAATTTGTGGCGTGAAAGAATAAAAATGATAAATAAAAATCAGATAAATTTAATTAATAAGAGAATATTTTTAGTTAAAGTTCAGGCTGTTATATTTGTGATTGGTATGATTTTGGCTTTATATTTTAGTTGGCTAAAATTTGATTATTTTAGTTATGGTGTAGTACAAATTCTTGCAATTCCGGTAGGGGCTTTAGCTGAACCTATTTTTTACAAAATATATGTCTTGCTTTTATCTTTGATTATATTTTGTAAAATATTTTATTTTACAAATTTTTACAATAAAAAACGGCTTTTTTTACCATACATTTTTAATATTTTTCCACTATACATAGTTTTTTTAGATGCAAACGAAAACAATTTGCAATTTGTATATATTTTATATTTTATCTTTATTTTGATTTATATTGTTTCTATATATCAAATCAAAAAATTTTATAAATTACTGAATGAAAAAATACTATATAAGGCGTTTTATTTTGTAATTTTCCCAGCAATTAGTATGTTTATATATTATAAATATGATTTAATGCATAATGCTAATTACTCTGATAATATGACAGAAGATAATCCTTTTCATATATTTTATGTATTTTTTGCACTTGGCTTTGTTGTATATTTACCATTATCAGTTTGGTTATCAATACCACTAAATTTAATAAGTGAATATAGATATTTTAAAAAAGAACTAAAACAAAAAAATTAACTAAATCAATAAAACTAAAATTTAAAACAAAGGATAAATAATGGATTTTCTATCTAAAAAACCAATGGATATGTCACTAGGCAAAGTTAAAAAACAAGCTGCACTATCTGCTAATAGCTATAAAGAACACTATGTAGGAGAAAAAGTTACTATAAATTATATTTTTAAAAATATAAAATTGAATTTGTTTTAAGGATTTGGTAATGAAAAAAAATATTATATTGATACTTTTTTCTTTGTTTTTATATGGTTGTGAAGGCAGGGAGTGCTTAAGTGCTAGTAATAAAAATGCTATTGCCTTAATGTTAAAAAATTTAGATAAAAATATAACACACTCTTGGGCATGTTTTTTTAATAGATGCGATATAAATATTTATGGGTTAAGTAGAGAAAATGACACTGAATTGTTTTTAAAAAATATTGATAATGTTAAAAAATTAGAAAACATAAATGTAAAAGTAAATGTTTATAAACAAAATCCAAAAACTATATGTAAAAAAAACAATGAAATAAAAAGTTGCAAGATTGAGTTTAAAGAAAAACCTTTTTTAAAAATTACAATTGATAATACAAAGAGATAGGCTATGCCAAAAGTTACAATATATTTTGATGTGGTTGGAATTCCACATACATTTTTAGGAGTCACAGACAAAAATGAAGTAGAGATAAAAAGAGGCTTTGGGCTAGAAAAACTGGAGTTTGGGGTAATGATAAAGTTTTTGATGATGAATCGCACAATTATCAATATTCTTATGAGATGGATATTTCCCAAAAACAATATGACGATTTAATAAATAATATCAATAAATCGTCTCAAAATCCAAATGGATATAATTTATTAAGGGGCTCACAATGTACTATTTGGGCAATGGATATGCTATGTGATTCAGGAATAATTGAACCTTTTGCTAATACTTTTAAGCCTGATGTTAATATGGTTATTGCAATATACCAGCTGGTTTTACACAAACTTTAATATTAAACCCTTATATGCAAACGATTGAAATATTTTTTAAAGATTTATTAAACGACATAATTAATTATTGGAAAAACTTCTTTAGTCCAACAGCTGATGCTGAACTCTACGACCCCCTTACCCTTGACCTTAATAACGATGGTAAAATCTCAACTCTAAATTTAAGTGATGGAGTATATTTTGACCACAACAAAGATGGTGTAGCATTTAAAACAAGTTGGATAGGTAAAGAACACGGCATCAAATCCATGTCTTTAAATTTACTAAACCAACAAATAGTGTTATCTTAAAAGATAGCTCTAATAGTGTTAAAAGATACAAATTTATACAAAATTTAAAAATATTAAAAATAAGTAACCAAAATATAACTAAAAATGTTTATAATTTTAAAAGTTATAAATTTGTGGCGTAAAGGTTGAATGAAATGGAAAATAACACAAATATAAAAGTTACTGAGTTTGTGCTTAAAAAGAAAAATATTTTAGGTGGCTCTAAAATGTTTATTTCGGTGTTGTTTGCAACTTGTTTTTGTTATATTCTGCTTTTTGAAAGTAACAAAAGCTATGCAAAAATAATTGGAATTTTATTTTTTTTACTATTATTTTATGTCTATTATTTATCTTATTTTTTAAGAAAGATAATCCTATACAAAAATAGTTTAACTTTAGATTATTTTATATTTAAAGTTAATATAAAGTTGGAAAATATAAAAGCACTTATAAAGTATAATAATTTATTAAATAATGAAGTTATGTTTATTTTATCAACGAAAAACCTTATAAATTTAACTTTTCATCAAAGCTTCTATAACAAAAATGACATAGATAATTTTATATATAAATTAAAAGAAAAAGGAATAAAATATGAATAATATTACTATTAAAGATATTGCATTATCAAGTTTTAGTGGCTATATGGCTTTTAATGGTGGTTTGTGAAGGAATGAAAACTGTTACAGAAACTGCTAAAGGTGCGGCAAAAGCAACTATTATTGGTAAAGTGTTTTCAATAGTGGATGGAGTTATATCTGGTGTTTTTGATAAACAAGGAAAAATTCGGATGGTGACCCCTACGAGAATCGAACTCGTGTTGCCGGCGTGAGAGGCCGACGTCCTAACCGCTAGACGAAGGGGCCAATTGAAAATATAAGTTGTAATTTTAGCTAGAAAATTATAAAATTTAGCTGAAATTTAAATACTTTTATAAATTTAGCCACAAAAAAGCTGTTTTATATCTGTTTTGGCTAAATTTGCTAAAAACCCTCCTTTATAAAGCCAGCCTCTTGCAAAAAGATGCTTGGCTTATACTCTATCTTTCTAATTTTGTCATTTTTTGCATAGCTCATAACAAGCTCATCCATCGCCCTAGTAACTGCAACATAAAAAAGTCTTCTCTCCTCTTCCAAACTTCCGCCCATTCCCATAAGCTTGATGTTTGGGAAGCGATTTTGTGCAAGATCTACTATGAAAACTTGCCTAAACTCTAGCCCTTTACTTGCATGAACACTTAGCAAATTTACCCCACTGCCCTCTTCTAACTCAGCTCTTGAGATGGTTAAAAAGTTATAAAAATCATAAAGCTCTGAGTGCTTTTTGGCTATCTCAAAAAGAATTTTTGACTTATTGTTTATGCGAATGAGCGCCTCTTTTTGAAGCTCACTATCTATGGTGCCGTTTTTTCTAGTGGCTCTTTTTCTAGCGATATCAAGGGAGATTAGCTGATATAGTTGGGAGTTTAGGATTTGCTCAATAGTTGAGTTGGAGGAACTATTTTTTTTGACATTTTTAGCCAAAAGATAGAGTGAGTTTAGAAATTTAGCGCCATCTTTTGTTAGTTTTTGATATGAAAGCACGGGATTGTTGCTAAACCCACTCTCTAGCCCATCAAATCTATCGGCACTTTCAAGTAGATCTATCTCATCAAAAAGCCCAAGTTGATAGTTGCGCTGTTTTTGCTCAAAGATCCTAGCCTCTCTGTTTGGACTCAAAAGTCCTTTTATGATACTTCCATCGCCAAGTGTTAAAAGTGCCTCATAAAGCTCTTTTGCAGCAGCATTTCCAACACCTGCGGCATATGAGATGGTCGAGATAAAGCCCATTATATCCTTTGGATTGATAAGAATGGAGATGATATCAATTACCGCCTTGATCTCCACACTATCAAAAAAGCTAACTCCGCCTCTTCTTTTGCTTGCAATTCCAAGCTCTCTAAGGCTAGCCTCCATTCCATCGGCACTTGAGTTGTTTCTAAAGATGACTGCGATATCCTCTTTTTTATATTTTGAAGCCTCGATACTCTTTGCGATATTTTTGTATTGTGAAAAAAGTTCATCAAAAACCAAGAGTTTTGGTGCTGAAAAGTTGCCATCTCTATGGACAACTAGCTCTTTTGGATAGAGGCGTGGATTGTTTGCGATGACTCTATTTGCAAGTTTTAAAATGGACGGCGTTGAGCGGTAGTTGATGTTTAGGTTATAGACTCTAGCATCTTTGTATCTATCCTTGAAACTGCCGATAATATCGATGTTTGCACCATTAAAAGCATAAATACTTTGATCAAAATCCCCAACACAAAAAAGACTATTTGTAGTAAAAGCGTCGATAAGTGCCCCTTGCAATGTGTTGGTATCTTGATATTCATCAACCAAAATCTCATCAAAGTAGATAGGTGCGCCCTTTTTTAGCTCTCTTTTCATCCGTATCAAAAGATCGTTAAAATCCACATATCCAAAGCGCTCTTTCTCTCTTTCAAACTCATCAATAACATCACTGTAAATTTCAGCATAGAGTGCCTGTTCATCATAATTTTGACAAAACCACTCATAAAAATTTTTATCTAACTCCTTGTTTTGAAAAAGCGAATAGATATCGTAAAGATAAGCACCTCCATATGGTCTTTGATCACCAAGATGATAAAACTTGCGCCTTTCTAGGAGCGATTTTAAAAGTATTTTAAGCTCACGCGGCGGCTTTAAAGCGATATTTTTATTTAACTTTTTTAATAGCTTGAAACTAACTGAGTGAAAAGTTCCAGCCATAATTGCACTTGTAATATCTTTGTCAAAGTAGCGCTCCAGCCTAGCTATCATCTGTGCAGAAGCTTTGTTTGTAAAGGTAAGCAGCAAAATTTTCCGAGCCTCAACTCCGCTATTTAGAAGATGAGCGATCCTTGCTACTATAGTTGAAGTTTTGCCAGTCCCTGCACTTGCTATAACCAAATTTTTACCAAGTGGCGCAGTAGCCGCTGTTAGCTGTTCTTTGTTTAGTTTTGTTAGTGGCAATTTTTCTCCTTTGAAAAGTAGTTATCATATCAAACTCTGCTTGATGAGAGATTAATTTTCTAAATTTATGGTGGATTTGAAACTTATAAAAGAGATAAATTTTGCTACAATTTTGCCATGAAAAAATTTATCGTTGCCCTACTTCTCATCGTATTTTTTTTATCTTTTTTATTTTTTATCTTAAATTTGGCATTTCCACTTGATAAAACAGAGCTCTTTTTAAAAGAGTCTTACATTTTATATGATAAAAATGGCAAAATAGTCTCACAAAGGGTAAATGATGATGGTCTTTGGTTTTATAAAACAGATGAAATTCCACCTATTTTAAAAAAAAGTATCATAAGCTTTGAAGATAGATACTTCTACTATCATTTTGGTGTAAATCCATTTTCTATCATAAGAGCATTTTCTCACAACCTAACAAGCCCAAACAAAATCGGCGCTTCAACCATAACAATGCAAATTGCAAGGATGATAGAGCCAAAAAAAAGAAGCTATAAAAATAAATTGATAGAAATTTTTAGAGCCCTGCAGATCGAGCTAAACTACACAAAAGATGAAATTTTAACACTCTATTTTAATCTAGCCCCATACGGTGGAAACATCACAGGCATAAAAGCGGCAAGTTATTTTTATTTTAATAAAAACTTAGATGAGTTAAGCATCTCTCAAATAGCACTTTTAACAACAATCCCTAAAAACCCAAACCAAAATCGCCTAGATAAAAACAAAAACCTAACAACCATTAAAAATAGAGTTTTAAAAAATCTTTTAAAAGATAAAATTATAGATGAAAACTCCTACAAAAGAGCTTTAAAAGAGAGTTTTTCGCCCAAAAGATTTAGCGCAAAAAATAGCGCCTTTCACTATTGTAATTTAGCTTTTAAAAACAACTTGAAAAACTCAAATTTGGATTTAAATTTGCAAAATTATATAGAACAAAGTGCTAAAAATCTAATTTTAAATTTACAAAATCACAATATAAACAACGCTTCTATTGTTGTTATTGACAATATTTTGATGGAGGTAGTTGCTTATGTAGGAAGTCATGACCTAAAGGCTCAAAACGGCTTTAATGACGGTGTTTTAGCCAAAAGAAATGTCGGCTCAACACTTAAACCCTTTATCTATGCTCTGTCTTTTGATAGCGGACTGATCACCCCAAAACAGCGTTTAATTGATAGTGAAATTTATATAAATGAGTACAGGCCTACAAATTTCTATGAAGATTACTTAGGTGTTGTTCCTGCTGATTTGGCACTTAATTTTTCTATAAACACAATATCTGTTTTTTTAAATGATAAGCTAGAAAAAAACTCACTTTATGAGCTACTTTTAAAGGCAAATTTAGTTAAAAATAACAAAAACTTTTATGGCTCATCAATCGCACTTGGAGGGCTATCTTTAAGTCTTTTAGACCTAGCTCATCTCTACACCTCTTTTGCAAATGGCGGTGAACTAAAACCACTTAAATTTGCTGGTTTTTTGATAGATAAAAATGAAAAGCTTTTCTCAAAACAGAGCGCTTATTTAGTAAGTGAGATTTTAAGCAATTCACCAAGAAGCTATTTAAATTCGGTTTGGCAAAATACTTTGGATATGCCAAAAATATCCTTTAAAACTGGCACTAGTGCAAACGGTGTTGATCTTTTAGTAGTTGGCTATGATAAAAATTATACCATTGGAATTTGGCTTGGAAACTTTAGTGGCTTGCCAACCAAAAATATGAGTGCCACACAAAGTTCGGCTAAACTTTTATTTGAAATTTATAGCTTCCTAAACAAAAGAGAAAAGCTGGAGTTTTTAAAAGAGCCAAGCGGGATAATAAAAGAAAAAAGATGTGTTGATGAGTTTAAATTTCAAGAGTGCAAAAACTATAAAGATGACTTTTTGATAGAAAATGTTGCTCTTAAAGACATCTGCCAACTCCTTACAAATGAGCAGTTAAATCACCTTTTAATCAACAAAATAATAGATGAAAAAGAGATCTTAAATAGTCCTTGCAAAGAGCTTTTTACAAACAAACCCCCGCTCATAGCCACTCCTTATAACAATGCCGTGATTATGGGAGATATAAGCAAAATTAGTGTAAAATGTATGAGCTTTTTAGGTAAAAGTGTTTTTATAAAAGTTGATGATGAGGATTATAAAAAAGTTGATAGTGCAAGTGATAATTTCGTTGAGCTTAAAAGTGGCAAGCATACCATTTATTGCCTAGATGAAAACTCAAATTTATCCACTTCAAATATAGAGATAAAAGGATTTTAGATGAGATTTGTAGCTGTTTTTTTACTGGTTTTAAATTTTATTTTTGCTAATGCCATAGATGAGATAAAAGTTTATAAAGATAGAGTTGAGTTTTATAGTAAAACGTTTGATAACTCCAAAATTGGTAAAGTTTTTAGGGATGATTTTATAACTTGTGAGCCTAAAATTGATGGTATTTTTCATCAAGAAAGTAATGAGCTTATAACCTTTTACTCAAAAACAATACTGCCAACATCGACTACTTTTAACTGCTCATACAATGACGAAAAAATTAGTTTTAAAAGCGATAAATTTCAAATAGAAAAATTTCAACAAATGGATAAAAATAGATATTTTATCTCTTTTAATGATGAAGTTACAAATTTAAAAGAAAATATAAAAGCTATAACTCTAGATGAAAAAATAGTGCCTTTTAAACTGCATATTTTAAGCTCATCTGAGGCAATAATAGAAGTTTTAAGTAGCAATTCTTACACCTTAAAAATCTCTAAAAATGTAAAAAATCCTAAAAATAGTTCCTTAGAAAATGACGCTATTTTAAATAGTTTTAGCCAAAGTGATGATGAACTTAAAAGCTCTAAAACTTTAGAACTTGATACCACTCTTATCAAGCCACTCTCATATCCAGATAAAATGCTTGGTTTTAGGCTCTATATGGATGATTATCTATGGTTAAATAGCGTTTTGGTAAGTTGCGATGATACGCAAAATTTCAAAGTCATAAATAGTGGATATGAAAACTCCAAAAGTTATTTTGATATCGTAAGTAGCGATTTAAAGGACAATAGCGAGTATGAGATAACTCTTAAAAAAGGTTTTGGCGAGAAAAACTATAAAGTTTTAAAAAAAGATCTGAAATTTAGGCTAAAAACAGCTGATTTTGCCCCTGAAATTTGGTTTTTAGATGACAAACCATATATCTCAAGCAAGGGAAAAATCGCCCTAAAAAGTATAAATTTAAAAGAGATAAAAACTGTTTTAACAAAAATAAGTGATGAAAATTTAAGATATTTTTTAAATTTCGATGATGGCAAAACTACTTTTAGCGATGAAAAAAGTCAAAATTTCCATCTTGATTTTGAGCCAAACAAAGAGATAAAAACTCTTTTGGAGTTTGATTTTGACAAAGATGGAATTTATAATCTTGAGATTTTCTATAAAGACAAAGATGAGAGATTAAAAAGTATAAATAAATTTATCTACTATAGTGATTTAGCACTTCATACAAAGATTTTTAAAGATGAAATTTTTGTTTTTGTAAACAGGCTTTCAAACAATGAAGTGGTAAAAAACGCCAAAATCACCATTTTTTCAAATAAAAATAAAATCATTGCCAAAGGAATAACCGATGAAAAAGGTGTCTTTAAGTTTAGTCAAAAAAACATAATTGATAAAAAACCAAAGTCTATTTTGGCAAATTTAAATAATGAGAGAAATTTCCTTATATTAGATGAGTTTCAAAATACAAATACTACTCAAGAACCAGTAGAAAGCACTTCAAAGGGTGCAGATGTTTTGTTTCAAAATCTAAAGTCTACTCAAAAACCAAAAGCTTATGTCTATTTAACAAGTGATATTATAAGACCTAATAGCGAAATTTCAGGCATCATCGTCCTTAAAGAAAACTTTAAATCTCTTAAAAATTTGCCGATAAAAGTTAGGGTTTATGACGCACAAAACTCTAAAATCTATGAAAAATCTTTTATATTAGATGAGTTTGGAAGCCTAGATTTTAAAATAGAAAAAGGCTTTAAAACAAGTGGAAAACAAAGGCTTGAAGTTATCTTTGAAAATAAAATCTTAGCAAGAAAAGATTTTTTTATCGAGTCTTTTATCCCACAAAATTTAAAAGTAAATGTGAAATTTAGCAAAGAATTTTATACAAAAGATGAAAAACCACTTTTGAATTTGAGTGCAAATTATCTCTTTGGTCAAAATGCCTCAAATTTAAGCGGCGATTTAAGCGTATCTTTTTTAAATAGCACCTTTAAAAATGATAAATTCAAAGATTATACTTTTGATGACAACTCTTTAAATGAAAAAGATTTATATTTTGATGAAAAAACTATATTATTAGATGAAAATGCAAGTTCTAAAATTCTCATCCTACCAACTTTTAACGCCCCGCTAAACTCAGTTATAAACATCAAAGCAAGTTTTTTACTAAATGACAGTGGCAAAAATGTAGCTGGATATTCGCAAAGTAAGCTTTATCCATTTAAAAGCATTGTTGGCATAAATTTAGAGAAAAATATCCTAGATCAAAACCAAGATCTAAAAGCTAGTTTTATAACTATCGACCCTGTAACTCTAAATGAGACAAAAAGCTCTTTAAAAGCTAGCCTATACAAAGAGGAGTGGATTTACACACTCAATGAAAAGGGCTTTTTATCATGGTTTAAAAAAGATAGCAAACTTAAAGATTTTGATATAAAAGATAATTTTTTAACTATAAAAAATCCCGGTTTTGGAAACTATAAACTTGAAGTTTTGGATCTAAACAGCTCTCATAAAAGCGTGGTAAGTTTTGAAGTAAGTGGCTTTGGAAGTGACGAGCTAGTACCTACAAAAAGACTTAGCAAAGCCTCAATAAAAACCGATAAACTCATCTATAATGATGATGAAAATATATCCGTAACTATTAGCTCAGCCCTAAAAGATCCTTTAATGTTAGTAAGCTTTGAGAGTGATAAATTAATCGATTATAAGATAGTAAAACTATCTGGCAAAGCGACAAATTTAAGCTTTAAAGTGCCGCTAAATTTCAAAGGTGGATATATAAAGGCCAAACTTTTAAGACTTAGTGATACTCCTTCAACTTTCTTGCCATTTAAAGCATGGGAACAAATTTACATAGAAAACAACAGCTCCGAATTTAATCTCAGACCACAAATTTTAGCTCCAAATTTAGTAAAATCTGCTCAAAATTTAGAAGTTGAAGTTCGCACCAAACCAAATACCAAAATCGCCCTATTTGGAGTTGAAGAGGGAATTTTAAATCTACTTAATCAAAAAAGTCCAAAAAGCTATGAGTTTTTTAAGACAAAATTAGCAGTTTTAGGAAGTGATTTTGACATTTATGACAAGCTTACAAACTTTATAAATGATGGAAAAGTGCTTAAATTTGGAAGTGGCGAGATGTTAAAAAGTGCTGCTATGAAAAAATATCTAGATCCATTGGAAAATAAAAAAATCGATACTTTTATCTTTATGCAAACAGCAATTGCTGATGAAAATGGCACCGCTAAATTTAGCAAATTTATCCCAGCCAATCTCAACACAAAGATCCGCCTTGACGCCATTGCCATTGATGAAAATCAAATCGGCGAAGAGAGCACTTTTGTAGTGATAAAAGATGATATTTTAGTTAAAGTCCCACTCATTGCCTATCTTTTAAATGGCGATGAAGTAAATTTAGTCTTTAAAATTTTTAACAACACAGACAAAGAGTTAAAACCAAAAATTACTCTATCAAAAAGCCTAAATTTAGAGCTTTCTTATGATAAAAATTTAAGCATTGCACAAAATAGTTTTAAAGATCTTATTGTAAAAACAAAGGCTTTAAGCCTAGGAAAAGGAGATATAAATATCACAATAGATGATAAAACTACAAATTTAAATTTTGAAATTTTAGAGCCAAGCTCATTAAATACCGAGATAAAAAGCGGCATACTTAAAGGTAAAAAAGAGTTTATGCTTGATAAATTAGATAAAGTAAAAGTTCAAATTTCATCAAATTTGCAAACACTTTTTATAGATGAGATGGATAAACTCATAAACTATCCGTATGGCTGCAGCGAACAAAAAAGCTCACAACTTCTAGCACTTATGTTTTTAAACCCAGCAAACAAAGCAGGCAAAACAGACAGAGAAAATTTCATAAATTTGGGCATAAGAGATCTTTTGGCTTTACAAAATGAAAATGGCGACTTTGGATATTGGAGGGCCAACTCAAATGTAGATGAGTTTTCTAGTACCTATGCAACTCACGCGCTTTTACTTCTAAAAGAAAATGGCTTTGAAGTGCCGCAAATTTCACTTAACAAAGCTCTAAAATCCCTAAAACAAAAGGGCATAAACTCAAGTTTAACTAGTATTTACGCCTTGTATATTTTAAGCCAAAATTCAAAAAACAACTTAGATGAAAAGATAAATCTACTTTTAGACAATAAATTTTATAAAGATGACTTGCTTAAGCTTTTCTTAACAGCTGCTATTTTGAAAAATGCTGGACTAAACAAAGAGTTAGAAAGCATAAAAGAGCAGATAAAGGCTTTTGAGATAGATAAAATGCAAAATAAAGAGCTAAATTTCGCCTCAAAAATTAGAGATTTAAGCTTTTCGCTCTATCTAAATTTAAGATATTTGAAAGATGATGAGCTAAGTCAAAAACTTTTAAATGAGATAGTTTTATTGAAAAACAGCATTAAATCAACCCAAGATAGAGCTTTTGTTCTTTTAGCAATAAACGAGTTTGAAAAAGAACAAGTCAAAGACAAAAGCTTAAAAATAAAGGTAAAAAATGGCGATGATCTCTATATGTTTAGCCAAAATGCAAATTTAAACATAGAC
The DNA here is from genome assembly GCF_947255105.1 of uncultured Campylobacter sp. Taxonomy (GTDB): domain Bacteria; phylum Campylobacterota; class Campylobacteria; order Campylobacterales; family Campylobacteraceae; genus Campylobacter_B. Next base: position 93,471 of record NZ_CAMYFP010000002.1, on the reverse strand, counting down.
TTAAAAGATAGAAATTTAACTATCGAGTCAAGCAATAAAGCCTATTATTCGCTAATTAGCTATGACTACAAACCAAAGCCTATTAAAAATAGTTTAGAGATGAAGAGTTTAAACATAAAGAGGGAATTTGTAGATAGTAGTGGAAACTTAGTTGATTTAGCAAATTTAAAAATAAATGATTTGATATTTGCCAAAATTACACTTAAGTTCAATCAAAACTTTAATGACATCTTAGTCTATCAAAAAGTCCCATCTTGCCTTGAGATAGTCAATGAAAGAATTATCCAAAACATAAGAGATAAAAGACTTAAAGATGATATCTTAATGGTTCACAAAGAGATAAAAGATGGCTCTGTAACAGACTTTTTACCACCTGTTTATAGCGGTGAAAGCATAACATTTTATACTCCTTTTAAAGTTGTTTTAAGTGGAACTTGCAAACTTCCACAAGCAAACGCTGAGTCAATGTATGATGAAAAGATAAATGATTATAGCCTTGAAGCTTATGAAATCAAGGTTAAATAAATGAATTTTAAGCCAAATTTAGCTAATATTAAGCTATTTTTATAAGAAAAGGAAGTTTAAAGTGGATTTTTACAACCCAAAAGATATTGAAGAAAAATATTATCAAATTTGTGAAAACAGAGGCTATTTTGAAGTTGATGGCAATAAAAATATCCAAAATGGAAAAAAATTCTGTATTATGATGCCACCACCAAATGTCACAGGAGTGCTTCATATCGGACATTCTTTAACTTTTACCTTGCAAGATATTATGACTCGTTACAAAAGAATGGACGGCTTTAAAACACTCTATCAACCAGGTATGGATCACGCAGGAATAGCAACTCAAAATGTTGTTGAAAAAAAACTTTTAGCAAAAGGTATCACAAAAGAGAGTCTTGGGCGTGAAAAATTCGTTGATGAAATTTGGAAATGGAAAGAAGAAAGTGGCGGCACTATCCTAAAACAGATGAGAAAACTAGGCATTACCCCTGCTTGGTCAAGACTTCGTTTTACAATGGACGATGGGCTTAAAAGTGCTGTTAGAAAGGCATTTGTAAGTCTTTATAACTCAGGTCTTATAATCCGCGGAAATTATATGGTAAATTGGTGCACGCACGACGGAGCACTAAGTGACGTAGAAGTTGAACACAAAGAGCATGTTGGAAAGCTCTATTATTTAAGATATTTTTTAAAAGATAGTGATGAGTTTGTAGTAGTTGCCACAACTCGCCCTGAAACTTACTTTGGTGACACAGCTGTTATGGTAAATCCAAACGATGAAAGATATACTAGCCTAATTGGCAAAAAAGTAGTTTTACCACTAATTGGTCGCGAAATTCAAATAATTGCCGATGAGCATGTTGATATGAGTTTTGGAACTGGCGTGGTAAAGGTAACTCCAGCGCACGATCAAAACGACTATGAAGTTGGCAACCGCCACAACCTTGAGTTTATTACAATTTTTGATGAAAAAGGTATACTAAACGATGAATGTGGTGAGTTTAAAGGACTTGAAAGACTAGACGCAAGAGAAAAAGTTGTAGCAAAACTTCAAGAAATCGGCAATATTGAAAAAACAGAAGACTATACCAATCAAGTTGGATATTGTTATCGCTGCAAAAATATCGTTGAACCATATATCTCAAAGCAGTGGTTTGTAAAAAAAGAGATTGCAACTGATGCCATAAAAGCTGTAAATGATGGCGAAGCTCAGTTTTTCCCAGCTCATTGGATAAATAGTTTTAACGCATGGATGAGAGAATTAAAGGATTGGTGTATCTCAAGACAGCTTTGGTGGGGGCATCAAATTCCTGTATTTTACTGCAATGAGTGTGGTCATGAATGGGCGGATGAAGATGAAAATCCATCATGTTGTCCAAAATGTAAAAGCAAAAATTTCTATCAAGATCATGATGTCCTTGATACTTGGTTTAGTAGCGGACTTTGGCCATTTTCAACACTTGGTTGGGGCAATGATGAAAACTATAAAAACGAAAAATGGTTTGAAAATGACCTAAGAGAGTTTTACCCAAATACAATGTTAATAACTGGCTTTGATATTTTGTTTTTTTGGGTTGCAAGGATGATGTTTCAAAGCGAAAATGCACTAAAAAAACTACCATTTAAGGATATCTATCTTCACGCTCTTGTTAAAACTGCAACAGGCGAAAAAATGAGCAAAAGTAGCGGTAATGTCATTGATCCACTCGTTAAAATTGATGAGTATAGTGCCGATATTTTGCGCTTTACTTTAGCACTTTTATGCATTCAAGGGCGCGATATTAGGCTAAGTGAGGAAAAGTTAGTTCAAGTTAGAAATTTTACAAACAAGCTCTACAACGCTCATAAATTCCTGCTTTTAAATGAAAATAAATTTCCAAATTTAAGCGAGTTAGAGCTTAAAACAGAGCTTGGAACTTATATGTTTTCTCGTTTTCAAAACTGCGTGAGTGAAACTAGAAAAAACCTTGATGAATACCGATTTAACGATGCTGCAAATGAAATTTATAAATTCCTATGGGATGAGTTTTGCGACTGGGGAATTGAGCTAAGCAAGGCCCAAAAAAGTGCAGTTAAAGAACTTGGTGCAATTTTTAAAGAGGCTATGAAACTTTTAAATCCTTTTATGCCTTTTTTGAGTGAGTATTTGTGGCATGAGTTAAGCGGAACAAATTTACAAAACTCAGACTCAATTATGATAATGCCATATCCAAAATCTACTAAGCAAAATGATGACATCGAAGCAAAATTTAGCCTTATTATAGAAAGTATTATAGCAATCCGTCGTGCAAAAGCTACGATTGATTTAGGAAATTCAAAAATTCCACTTGCTTATATCAAACTAAATGAAAGTATAAATTTAGAAAATGAACTCAAATTTATAAAACTTCTTGCAAAATGCGAAGATGTTAAATTTGTAAATGAAAAAGTAACTGACGCAGTAGCTGATGTAAGTCAAAATTTAAGCGTTTTTGTACCTTTAAGCGGAGTTGATTTAAGTGAAATTTTGAAACGCCTTAACGCACAAAAAACAAAGCTTGAAAAAGAGATTTTAAAGCTTGATGGAATGCTTAAAAATGAAAAATTTATCGCTAATGCCCCAGCTGAGGTTGTGCAAACCAACCGCGAAGGACTAGAAAATGCAAAAGATCAACTCAGTAAAGTTGAAAATGAGATAAGAAGTTTGGAAGTTTGAAAATGAAAAACAAAATTTCATTTTATGATTTTTTAAAAACTCTACAAAAAACAAATGCGACACTTGATTATTTTGTAAATTTTAAAAAATGCTCTACAAACATAAAAAAGATCTCTATTCATTTAAACCAATTAAATTATTTGCTAAATAAGCAGGATTTAAAGTCAGAAATTCAGTTTTTATTTAACATAAATAAAGAGTGTTTTTCTGTGTTAAATTTGTTGATTGCTGTGCGAGATAAAAATACAAAACTACTTGATGAATGTGGAAGTTTAGTAGATTTAAAAGCCTATTTTGAAAACCCAAAACAAATTTATGATTTTTTCAAACAAACAGGGCTTGAAGAAATTTTCAAAAACTCAGAAATTAAAAATTTAAATGATTATGTTTTTGGTATAGAGGTAGGCTTAGATACAAATGCTAGGAAAAATAGAGGCGGAACAAATTTTGAAAATTTAATTGCCAAAAAACTAGATAAAGAAAAAATTAATTATGAAAAACAGGTACAAAGCACTAATTTTGTAGATTTGGATTTGGGAAAGGATCTAAAAAGATTTGATTTTGTTATAAAATCTAAAAATTTTGCATATTTAATTGAGACAAATTTCTATAACTCAGGCGGTTCAAAACTAAACGAAGTTGCAAGAGGCTACAACGAACTAAATGCAAAAATTTCTTTAAATAATAAATATAAATTTATTTGGATAACAGACGGACAAGGTTGGTTAAGCGCCAAAAACAAACTTGAAGAAGCCTATAAAAGTGTTGAAATTTACAACTTATTCAACTTAAAAGACTTTATTGACAAGGTAAAAAATGGCTAAATTTATAAGCAATGATAAAAAATTTACACTTTATAATGGTGATACTTTTGAAATTTTGCCGAAATTTAAAAGTAAATTTGACCTTATTTTTGCAGATCCGCCGTATTTTTTATCAAACGATGGGCTTAGCATACAAAGCGGAAAAATCGTAAGCGTAAATAAAGGCGTTTGGGATAAAAGTTTCGGTATTGATGAGATTGATGAGTTTAATTTGAAATGGCTTGATTTAGCAAAAAATGCGTTAAATGATAACGGCTCGATTATGATTAGCGGGACTTATCATAATATTTTTTCGATTGGTAGGGTATTACAAAAGCTTGATTATAAAATTTTAAATATCATCACTTGGCAAAAGACAAATCCACCACCAAATTTCAGTTGTCGTTATCTCACTCACTCAACAGAGCAGATTATCTGGGCTAGAAAAAGTGAAAAACACAAACACATTTTTAACTATGAGCTTATGAAAAAGATAAACGACAATAAACAGATGAAAGATGTTTGGGCTTTTCCTGCCATTGCACCTTGGGAAAAAAGTTGTGGTAAACACCCAACTCAAAAACCTTTAAGGCTTTTAGTTAGGCTTATTTTAATGGCAAGTTATGAAAACTCAACTATCTGTGATCCATTTAGTGGAAGCTCTACAACTGGAATTGCTGCAAATTTACTAGGTCGAAATTTTATAGGAATTGAAAAAGAAAAAGAATTTATTGATATTAGTTTAGCTAGAAAAAAAGAGCTTGATGAAAACAGAGATAAAATTTTTAATAAAATTGATGACTTTAAAATTTTTAAAGAACTAAAATGAAGCCATACTACACGATAATTTTGCTAATTTTATCAAATATATTTATGACAATTGCGTGGTATGGGCATTTAAAACTTAGTAAATTACCAACTTTTAGCTCACTTAGTCTTATTTGGATAATTTTACTTAGTTGGGGAGTTGCATTTTTTGAGTATTGTTTTCAAATTCCTGCAAACAGATATGGCTTTGTGGAAAATGGCGGTGCGTTTAATATATGGCAACTAAAAGTCTTGCAAGAAGTTATTACGCTAGTTGTATTTACGGCATTTACGCTGCTAGTTTTTAGAAATGAAACTTTAAGAATCAATCACATAATAGGTTTTATTTTTCTTATATTGGCAGTCTATTTTATATTTAAAAAATAAAAATGCTAAAATAACCAAATTTAAAAAGGAGTATAAGATGAAAAAGATTATAGTTTTGCTATCTGTTGTCTGCGCTGTTTTGCTTGGCAATGAATTTGAAACTGCCCGCAAGGCTTATGAAGCAGGAGACTATCAAAAAGCTTTTAAATACTATAAATTAGCTTGTGACAATAAAAAATATAGAAGTTGCACCAATCTTGGATTTTTATATGATAGTGGTCAAGGTGTGAGACAGAGCTACACAGAAGCCTCTAAATACTATAAATTAGCTTGTGACAATGGAGAGTATTTAGGTTGCAACAATCTTGGATTTTTATATTATAGTGGTCAAGGTGTGAGACAGAGCTACACAGAAGCCTCTAAACACTATAAATTAGCTTGCGAAAATGGAATGTATTTAGGTTGCAACAATCTTGGAATTTTATATCGCGATGGTCAAGGTATAGAGCAAAACTACAAAGAAGCTTCTAAATACCATAAGTTAGCTTGTGATAATGGAGAGTATTCAGGTTGTAATAATCTTGGATTTTTATATATGAGTGGTCAAGGTGTGAGACAGAGCTACACAGAAGCTTTTAAATACTGTAAATTGGCTTGTGATAATGGAAATTATTTAGGTTGTTACAATCTTGGACTTTTATATCGCAATGGTCAAGGAGTGGAGCAAAATTACAAAGAAGCTTTTAAATACTTTAAATTAGCTTGTGATAATGGAGTGAATTTAGGTTGTGCCAATCTTGGATTTTTATATGAGAGCGGTCGAGGTGTGAGACAGAGCCATAGCATGGCAAAGGAGTATTATGGCAAGGCTTGCGACTTAGGTTCTCAACAAGGTTGTAATGAATTTGCAACACTTGGCAAATATGGCTACTAGCTATATTTTATAGATTATTAATAGGTTTTATTTTTCTTGTATTGGCGGTCTATTTTATATTTAAAAAATAAAAATGCTGAAATAACCAAAATTTAAAAAGGAGTATAAGATGAAAAAGATTATAGTTTTACTATCTGTTGTCTGTGCTGTTTTAGTCGCAGATGAATTTGAAACTGCCCTCAAAGCTTATAAGGCAGGAGATTATCAAAAAGCTTTTAAATACTTTAAAATTGCTTGTGATAATTAATGGAGAGTATTTAGGTTGTCATAATCTTGGATTTTTATATGAGAGTGGACAAGGTGTGAGACAAAGCTACACAGAAGCTTCTAAATACTTTAAAATTGCTTGTGATAATGGAGAGTATTTAGGTTGCACCAATCTTGGATTTTTATATGAGAGTGGACAAGGTGTGAGACAAAGCTATACAGAAGCTTTTAAATACTATAAATTAGCTTGCGATAATGGAGTGAATTTAGGTTGCGCCAATCTTGGGGCTTTATATTATAGTGGTCAAGGTGTAAGACAGAACTATAGCATGGCAAAGGAGTATTTTGGCAAGGCTTGCGACTTAGGTTTTCAACAAGGTTGTGATGCATTTGCAAAGCTCAATAAAGAGGGCTACTAAGCTGGAAAAGTTTAAAAATTAGTGGTGTTTAGCATAAATTTGTATAATGTCTTTCATGAAAACTTATGAAAAAAAGGCACTATTTTTGGATAGAGATGGCGTTATAAATGAAGATTTTGGATATGTTTTTAAAATAGAAGATTTCAAATTTATCGATGGAATTTTCGAGCTTTTAAAAGAGTTTAAAAAAAGAGATTTTTTAATCATCATTATCACTAACCAATCCGGCATCCAAAGAGGCTACTACACTACAAAAGATTTTGAAATTTTAACAGACTATATGAAAGATGAGTTTAAAAAGCGAGATATAGATATCGATAAAGTTTATTTTTGTCCTCATCTAAGTGGTTGTGAGTGCAGGAAACCAAACCCTGGAATGATTTTAGCAGCAAGAGATGAGCTTGGCATAGACCTTTCAAAATCCTACTTAATAGGCGATAAACTAAGCGATATCGAAGCTGGGAAAAATGCCGGAGTTAAAAATTTGTTTTTACTGAACAGAGATGAAAATAGCACAAATGGTGACTTTCATTGCATAAATGAGCTTAAAGAAATGGTTAATTATATAAGGAAAAAAGATGAAAAATAAAAAAATAGTTATAACTGGCGGGGCTGGTTTTATAGGTTCAAATTTGGCAACTTATTTTGAAAATTTAGGCGCTGATGTTTTAGTTGTGGATATTTTTAGAACGGGTGAGAGATTTGATAATGGCAACTTAAAGAGTTTTGGTCACTATAAAAACTTGCTTAAATTTGGCGGCAGGGTTTTAGAGGGCGATATAAATGATGAAAAAACTCTTAAAGGTATCGCGAAATTTAAACCTGATGCAATTTTTCATGAAGCTGCCATCTCTGACACTACGGTAAATGATCAAAGCATAATGATAAAAACAAATTTAAATGCCTTTGCAAAGCTTCTTGATATTTGCAAAGAAATTGATGCAAAGATGATTTATGCAAGTTCAGCGGCAACTTATGGTAACGCCAAAAGTCCGCAAAAGATTTGGCATAGTGAAGAACCTAGAAATGTTTATGGCTTTTCAAAACTCATGATGGATAAACTAGCTTTAAAATATCACGAAAAAATTCATTGTATTGGGCTTAGATATTTTAATGTTTATGGTGAAAATGAGTTTTTCAAAGATAAAACCGCCTCTATGGTTTTGCAGTTTGGACTTCAAATTTTAAATGGGCAAAATCCAAGGCTTTTTGAAGATAGCGATAAGATAAAAAGAGATTTTGTCTATATAAAAGATATTGTTGCAATCAATCATCTGGCATTTTTATCTGATAAAAGTGGAGTTTATAACGCAGCTACTGGAGTTGCAAGGAGCTTTCAAGAAATTGTTGATATCTTACAAAGCGAACTTAATACAAATTTAAAATGTGAATATATCAAAAATCCATTTATCAAACAGTATCAATTCCACACACAAGCTGATATTTCTCTAAGCAAGCAAAATCTCTCTTATGAGCCTAAATTTAGTCTTGAAGATGGAATTAAAAGCTATATTCCTGAGATTAAAAAAATATATGAAAGTATAAAAAATGAAGCCTAAGATTTTAGTTGTTGGCGATTTGATGATAGATCACTATCTGTGGGGCGAGTGTGATAGAATTTCCCCTGAAGCGCCTGTTGCGGTTATTGATATTAGGAGCGAAAACAAGCGTCTAGGCGGAGCTGGAAATGTAATGGCAAATTTAAAAGCTCTTGATTGTGATGTTGGCGTGATGAGTGTCGTTGGTGATGATGAGTCCGGCAAAGAGATAGTTTCAATGCTTGAGAATATGGGTGTAAAGATTGAGAAAATAGCAAAAGAAAAAGAGAGAAAAAGTGCTCATAAAACTCGCATTATGGCAGTTCATCAGCAAGTTATAAGGTTTGATAAGGAGAGTAAAGATGATATTTTAGAAACTTCCAAAAATGAGCTTTTAAGCTCTTTGAAAAATATCATCAAAAACTATGACACTGTTTTGCTCAGTGACTATGCAAAAGGCGTTTTAAGAGACGATTTTTGTAAGCAAATCATAAAAATAGCAAATGAAAACTCTAAATTTATCTTGATAGATCCAAAAGGAAGTGACTACTCCAAATACAAAAATGCAACACTTCTAACACCAAATTTAAAAGAGGCAATGCAAGCTTTAAAGATGAAAATTGATGATGAACCTTCACTAAAATTAGCCTTAAAAAGACTTAAAGATGAATTAAATTTAAAATATTCCATCATAACTCTTTCTGAGCGGGGCATTGCGCTATACAACAACGATGAAGTAAAAATCATACCGGCAATTGCAAAAGAGGTTTTTGATGTAACTGGCGCTGGAGATACGGTGCTTGCGACTTTGGGGTATGCTTTGTCAAATAAAATGGACATAGTTTCTGCTCTTAGTCTTGCAAACAAAGCCGCTGCCGTTGTAGTTGGAAAAGTAGGAAGTGCGACTGCTAGTTTAGATGAGATAGAAAAATACTCCAAATCATCATCAAGCACAAACTTGGAAGAAAAAATAAAAAGCTTAGATGAAATTTGCCAAATTCTAAAAAATAGTGATAAAAAGATAGTTTTTACAAATGGTTGCTTTGATATTTTGCACGCTGGTCACATCAAGTATCTAAACAAGGCAAAAAAACTTGGAGATATTTTGATAGTTGGACTAAATTCTGATAGTTCTGTTAAAAGACTAAAGGGAAAAACTCGCCCTATAAACTCACAAAACTCAAGAGCCCTGCTTTTGAGTGCTTTAGAATTTGTTGATTTTGTGGTTATTTTTGATGAAGATACGCCTTTAAATTTGATTGAAAAAATTCGCCCTGATATTTTGGTAAAAGGGGCTGATTATGCGGGCAAAGAAGTTGTTGGAAGCAACATTGCAAAAGAGGTTGTTTTGGTTGATTTTGAAGATGGTTTTAGCACTACAAATATCATAAATAAAATAAAAGGATAAAAATGAAAGAGATGATTTTAAGGGAGATTGACTCACATTTAAAAACAGCAAATGAGTTTAAAAATAGTTTGATTGATGAGCTAAACAGAGCTTGCGAAATGGTTGTTGAAGCTATAAAAAACGACTCCAAAGTTTTTTTATGTGGCAATGGTGGAAGTGCAGCAGATGCCCAACATATAGCAGCTGAGCTAACAGGGCGATATAAAAGTGAGAGAAATCCCCTTCCTGGTATTGCTTTGACAACTGATACATCGGCTTTAACAGCCATTGGCAATGACTATGGGTTTGACTATATCTTTGCAAGACAGCTTGCAGGGCTTGGGCGAAAAGGTGATATTTTAATTGCGATTTCTACAAGTGGCAATAGCAAAAATGTCATAAATGCTTTGGAATATGCAAAAAAAAATGGTATAAAAACTATTGGATTTAGTGGAAAAGGCGGTGGAGAGATGAATGGATGTTGTGATTTAAACTTAGTCGTTCCATCAAATGATACTGCAAGAATTCAAGAGATGCATATTTTTATGGGACATACTATTTGTCAAGCAATTGATGATGCACTAAAAACTATCTAGCTTTTTATTGCTAACTAACATCAACGAAGTTAGCAATATCCAGATAGTCACGCTAAATTGCGCTCCCCAAAAGGTATCAGAGAAACTTCCAATGGTATAAATCACCATAAAAAGCAGATAAATATCTCTTAGCTCTCTATCTTTAGTGCAAATTGCCGTTTTAAAAGCCAAAAAGTAAAGCGTGATACAAACAAATAGCCCTATAAGCCCCATTCCAACGCTACATTGTAAAAATTGGTTGTGAAAGTTATTTGTGCTTATAAACTCTTTTACATAAGGGTGAAAGCTATGAAATTTATCTTTTGTTAGCACATTTGCAGCCTCTTTTTGAAAATCGCCGATGCCTACACCAAAAATTGGATGTTCTTTTACTATCTCATAAGCCACTGGCCAAAAAGCAAGTCTTATCCCCCAGGAGGTATTTAACTCGCCACTTTGTATGGTGGTAATCTCTTCTATGGTTTGATGAACCCTCTTGTTAAAATTATGGCTGATATTGTATGCACTCAAGTAGATGACTGTTGCTGATAAAAAAATACCTATAAAGGCTTTGAGACTAAATTTATAGTGCAAAAAAAACATAACCACAAGAGCTGCCACATAGGCAACTTGCCCAGTTCTTCCAGTTTGTAAAAAAAGGTTGCCTGTTGTGCTTAGGAAAAAGAGCGTGAAAAAAAGTTTTTGAGGCAAAGAGTAATTTTTTGATAAAACTCTATTGAAAAGTAATATCGAAGTAAAGGCTAGATAGACGCTATATTCGATATGTATCATAAATGGGCTAGGATTTGCTTTTGTGATATTTTTCCACTGCCACAGTTCAAAAAATACTCCATAAGCTATAACTTCGCTTACTATCATTCCGCATAAAAATGCGCTCAATATCGTCCTTATCCACTCTTTTTTAAGTGATGTTGCTAGGACAAATATAGAGGACCAATATAAATAAAGCCTTATATATCTAAAGGCAAGCTTGCCATCATCAGAGAAAAAAAGTCCGCTTATGATGACAAGTATTAAAAAGACTATAAAAACAACTAGAAATTTAGACTCTTTGATTTCACTCCATTTTCTTTTAAAATCCCCCTCTATTATCCAAATAAGTGGAAAAAGTATAAGAAAAAAGCTTATAGCTGCCCTTGATAGTGGCATCATAAAGGCAAAAAGTAAAGTTAGATAGTAATAAATCATCTGAAACTTTTCATCTCTTCGTAAAGCCTTATAACTTGCTATCTGACTATAAATTGCATTCATTTTGCTTCCTGTCTATCTTTATCTTTTTATCAACGACTTTTGAGCCTATCTATAAATATCACTATGATTGGTTCTAAATCTCTTATGTTGCCAAAGCCAAGGATCTGGGTCTTTAAAAATCTGAGCCGATATTATATCATTTTGCAACTTTGTCATTGTGCAAATTTTATCTTCATCCTCTATTTTGGCTGGATCTATTGGCTCATAAACTGTTATTTCGTATTTTCTAAACTCATTTTTGGTTGTTAGGACTGGGATAATTAGTGCATTTGTCTTATTTGCAAGTCTAGCCACTCCATTGGTTGCAACCTCTTCTATCCCCAAAAACTGGACTTTACAGCCATCATCGCTATATTGATCTATCACAACAGCAACTTGATCGCCATCTTTTAAGCACTTCAATATCTCCTTTGCTGCACTATGTTTGTAGATTGGCGTGATATTGTTTTTTCGCCTACTCTCTTCATAAACCTTTTGAATGTAGGGATTTTGCATCTTTTTATTGACAACAGCAACATTTATATCATAATAGAGTGCCATAGCAGGCAAAGTTAACTCCCAACCGCCATAATGAGCTGTTATAAAGATGATTTTTCGCCCGTTTTTGAGAGCATTTGGGACTATTTCTGGATTGATTATGGTCATTTTTTGACAAATTTCATCTTTTGAAAGGCGCTGATTTTCCAAAAGCTCATACATGTTATATCCAAGCGTTTTATATGAGTTTAAAATGATACTCTCTTTCTCTTCTTGACTCTTTTTATCTCCATAGACTAAGTTTAAATTTGCCAATGAGATTTTGTAATATCTTTTATAAAATTTAAAGACCAAAAAGGCAAGTAAATCGATAATCTTTTTTGACAGAGCCGCTGGAACCATCCTAAAGATAGCATAAAAGAGCAGATAAAGCAGATAAAGCACCCTATTTTTGATAGTTTTAGACATATTTTTTCCTTTTTATCAAGCTAAGCACATCGCTAGCAGTTATCTCTCTCATGCAGTTGTGATGTCGAAGCGGACAAACTCTTTTCATACAGGGACTACAAGAAAGATTTTTGGAGATGATATGAGAGGCGCTATTTTGCCACGGACTTGTCTCTTTAAAGTCAGTTGGACCAAAAATGGCTATAGTTGGCACTTTAAAAGCAGCGGCGATATGCATAGGACCACTATCATTGGTAATAAACAGACTAAGACCGCCAATAAAACCAATAAGCTCATCTACAGCTGTTTTGCCGGCTAAATTTCTGTAGTTTGTAACACCATTTTCTATCAAAACCTTTTCAATATCACCTGCCATATCAACCTCATTTGGACCACCAAAGATGATGATATCATACTCTTTTGAAAGAGCTAAAGCAACTTTTGCAAACTCATCTGGATACCATCTTTTGGCACTTCCATAGGTTGCGCCTGGATTTATCCCAAGAGTTTTGTTTGGAAAAAAATATGGCTTATAAAAAAGCTTCAAGCCCTTTGGAGTGCTATTTAAATTTAAAGAGTTGTTTATAAAATCGCTATATCTTAGCACCAAATGCCTCTCTTCGTGGGCAACTCTACTATATGAAAATTTCTTTTTGGCTCTTATAAATTTCATCATAGATTTAGATGAAAAACTTCTTCTAAAGGAGATAGCTAAGTCAAACTCACCTAAATTTCTAGCAAATTTCATAAGATACAAAAATCTAAATTTATGTTTTTTACTATCGTTTGTCACAAATTTGAGCGCATTTGGATAGCCCTTAAAAACGTAGTTTGAAACAGCTGAACCAAGAAAGGTTATAGAGGAGTTTGGAAAGTGTTCTATGACGTTATTTACTGCTGGAGTTGCCATAACAGCGTCGCCTAACCAGTTTGGAATCTCAATTAGTATCTTCATCTATCATCTTTTTATATTCGTAAAATTGTGGCATTTTTACTATTTTGCCATCTCTATTATCGACTAGTCCATATCCTGGTGCGATTAGTTGGTGCCAATAAACTCTTTGTATTTTGCCACTTTCTTTAGCAATTTTGTGATAAAGTCGCATAAATTTGAGATAGTCATCTATACTAACGCACTCTTTTTGGCTAGTTGGTGCATATCTGCCCGTGCCACTTATTGGGTAGTTTGTCTCTGTTATGTAAATTTCATCGCTACTTTTAAAAGAGAGTTTTGCTAGAGCAAAGAGTAAATTTATCTTATTTTTAAAGTCAAAAATCCCATATTGAGGGTTGTTTGGACTGCCTCTTCTATCTACATAAAGAAGTGCTGCAATCTTTTCAAACTTGATATTTTTGAAGTTAAACATAGTTGCTACGTTGTAGTAGTATTCAAAGTCTATGACGCAAGGTCCAAGCAAAGTGATATTTTGAAATTTATTCATTTTAAGCTTGTAAGCAACCCCGTAAAAATCCATATACTCCTTTGGTGCTGCAAACTCCCATTTTAGGCGATTTATGGCATTGCCTATCTGAAACTGGGTGCAAATATCGCTAAATTTATCAAAAATAAGCTCTAAGTTTTTCTCTAAAAGTTGTAAATTTTCGATGTTTTTTCTATCTTGGATGATACAAATAAGTAAATTTTTGTCACCAAAACTCTTTGCAAATTGGTAGTAACTCTCCAAATTGTCAATATCATTTAAAAAAACTCTTATTGATAAATTTTTTACTCCAAGCTCATCTACTAAACTTGGCTGTATATCGCCTTTGTCTAAATTGACGCAAAGTCCATAAAACTCATCTTTTGATGGCTTTTTGTTGCTTTTAAAAAACTTCATAATCAAAGTAGCAAAAGGTAGTATCAGAAGCGATTTTAAAAACATTAATATAAAATCATAAAGATATCGCCTTCTCATCGCTTTTTTAAAATCTCTATCTTTTATAACTTCAGGCTGATCTGAAAAACTATCCCATTTAAAGCTCATCTACAAACTCTCTTAGTCTCTTTTCTATCGTTTTTAGCTGCTCTTTTGAGCCATTTAGCATAAAATTTATCTGCTTATTGTTGATGGTTTTCCATCTTTTTTCACTTGCAAACAAGGAGCTGCCAAAAAAAGAAAATGTAGGAGTATCAACACAACCAGCTAGGTGCATTGTGCCAGTAGAAGTGCTTACAAAAAGCGAGAAACTTGAAAGCAAGGCACAAAAGTCATATAGAGATAAATTTGATTTGAAAATCACAGCTTTAAAATCTAAATTTTCTCTAAAAAAATCAAGTGCTTTTTCATCATCTGGACCAAATGTAAAGACAATAGTAATATTTTTATCTTTTATGCTTTTAGCTAGAGCTAGATACTCATCAAGGCTTAAATTTGCATCGCTACTTCCGCCAAAACCCGGATGAAAGGCAACAATCTTTTTATCATCAAGACCAAATTTAGCTTTAAATTTAGAAAAAATTTCCTCTTTTTTAAGTTGTGGTATCTCTAGAACAGGTTTTTTAAAATTTAGATTTATGTCAGGAAAAATACTCCTTAAAAGATCAATGTTATACTCAAATTCGCTCTTTTGAACTCTGCTTCGTCTTTGCAAAACTCTTTTGTTAAAAAAGATTTGTGCTATTTTTGTAGCTGGAGCAACTCTTTTTTTAATTCCACTTAAAAAAAGCGCAACTCCTAAATTTGTATCTATAAAAGCACTGATCGATAGATCAAATTTATATTTTTTTAAAACTTTAGAAAGTTTAATGGGATTTTTATCATAAACAATAGCTTCATCGATAAAATCAATTTCTTTTGCAAAATTATAATTAACTTTAGAGACCAAAACAGCTATAAAAGAGTTTGGAAAATTATTTTTGACTATTTTTATCATCGGCAATGTCAAAACAAAATCCCCAATTTTATCGTGTCTAGTTATGAGAATCTTCACTGTTTAGCTCATAAAGTTTTATATATTTGTAAAAGTTGGTAACCGCGTGAGAGACAGCAATTACTAAGCCAACATAGCCATCTAAAAAGCCTCTTTTAAAAAAATATGTTTTAATAAAAGAGTAGGCTGCATTTAAAAATGCCTTGAGTGGACTTGAGTTTTTGATATGCTGGTTACTCTTGGCAAAAAGAGTTGAGTAAAGATCTGCTTTTTGGATAAATTGCGAGATAGAGTGATAACTATAATGCTCCACATTTCCCTCTAAAACTTCAGTATGATGGGCTGATGAGATGATATCTTCATGAACGCCGCTATTGTTATATGAGGTTGTTGTTTTGTTGTAGAGCCGTTTTATAAGTTGGTTGCTCCAACCGCAATGTTTAACTTCGATATCTTTATAAAAAGCTTTGAAATTTAGCTTATAAATGCAATTTTTATCTAGCTGTTTTGTAAGTAGGCAATTTTTAAGCTCATCATCTACAACCTCATCACTATCTATCATCAAAATCCAATCATTTTTAGCAAAAGTTGCCGCTATGTTTTTCGTCCAGCCAAAGCCTCTAAATTCGCCTTGAACCAAATTTACATTTGCAAAACTCTTTGCTATTTGCATAGTTTTGTCGCTTGAGCCGTTGTCATAAACAACAACATCGTCTAAAAACTTCAAACTCTCCAATGTTTTTGCTATAGTTTTTTCACTATTTTTTGCCAAAATAACTGCACTTATCATCTCTTAAACACCCTTTTTATAAGACCTTTGAGCCAATATTTAAAAAGTCTAGTGCCTCTAAAAATCTCATCAAAAGATTTTAGACCATCGCCCTTTACTCTATAAATAACCCCATTTATGCCATCAAAGTCCTTTTGCAAAGCATTGCCTATCCTAAAGATGTATTTATAGTGCTTTTTAGCCTCTTTTAAAACATCTTTGTTGTATTTTCCAAAAGGAAAGAAAAAGCTATCAACATCTATCTTTAGTTTCTTTTCTAAAATCTCCTTTGAAAGTAGCAGCTCTTCATCTAAATTTATATTTTCATCGCTTAAAACCACGTGAGAATGGGAGTGTGAGGCAATCTTTACTAAGCCACTTTTTATCATCTCATCCATCTCTTTAAAGGTGCAAAATGGCGCTTTTTGATAGTTTTTAAAGATATCATTGTGTTTAAAACTCATTCGCTCTTTTGGCGCTATCTTTGTATCATCTAATATAAATTTGGTAGGCACTGCAAGAGTGGCTTTGAGACCATATTTCTTAAGTAGTGGAAAAATCAAAAAATAAAAGTCAGCATAACCATCATCAAATGTAAGACAGATGGAGTTTTTTGTCACCTCTTCGCCTGGAAAGATGGCTTTGTAATTTTTAGAGATATACTCCAAATGCCTGTTTAAAATTTCAATATCATTTGAGCAAAGGTCGCTGTTTGCGTGATGATACATAACAGAGATTAAAGACATAGCAGCCTCTTTAGTTTTTTCTTAAAGTTTTTTCTAAATTTCAAATTTCTTGAGTATTTAAGAGCTTTTTTCAGACAAATAGCTTCATCTTCCCCACATAACTTTGCATAAAAACTTGCAATCTTACTCATATCCTCATCGCTTGCCCAAAGCATAGCAAAGCTTTTAAGCCGCTCATCTAAATTTAGCGTTTTAAATTTCATTCTGTTTATATCGACTATCTTAAACTCATAACTATCGCCATTTTGCCTTACTAAGATGTTGCCAGCACTATAGTCAAGATGAAGAATGCCTCTTTGGTGAAGCTCAAAACTAAACTTCGCAAACTGCCTCAACACTTCATCTTTGTTTGGAAAATCTCTATTTATAAGCGCCTCTCGTATGACAAAATCATAACTAAACTCATAACTTAAATAGTAACTATTGTTTATAAAAAAATTATCATAAAAAAGTATATAGCCTACGGGCTTTGGAGTAATATCGCCGATTTGGAGTGCGTTTTGGTATGATTTGCTAGCTTTTGGAGATTTGTAAAGTAGATATAAAATTTGATTGATGAAATTTGGCTTTTTAAAGGACTTAACAACCAAATTTGTGCCACTAAAACTCATCGTTTTTACTTCGTTTCTTGCTTTGTGAATGGTTTTGCCATCAGTTGCAAACTGCTTTTTGATATCTAGCAAAAAATCTTTAAATTTTATACAGTTTGTATTAAGTTTGTACTTATATATACTCAAAAATATAATCCCTTATAGTTTATAAATTCGTATTTTATCTAAAAAGTGCTTAACTGACAAATTAAATTATTTTAAATTTATTAGAAATTTAATTAACTCAAATAAATATTTCACATCGCTTCCAACCTTTTTTAATAAATTCTTTTTCATAAAGCCATAGTAAGAATCAAAGCCTTTTACTTAATTTTATAAGTTTTGTTTTAAACTAGAAATTTGATGAAAGTTCTAAATATCTATTTATTATGCTTTCATAGTCTATCTCAAAACTAAGTTCTTTCATCTTTAAAAAAAGAGAGCAAAAAAGTAAAAAATCCCTAATTGCCTATAGAACGATTAAATACTTTATAGACTAATCTATAATACAAGCCATTTATTAGATATTTTATTCCACCAAATTTCCTAAGCCTTTTCTTTCTTGCTCTTGATTTTTGTTTGCCTAGTGTATGTCTTTGCTGTCCTATGGATGAGTTTATTCCAAATGGGTCGTTTGTTTCAATTATATTTTTATCCAAGCAGTAAATTTTAAGCCTATCCATCTTAAAAAACTGAACCCAGCAATCAGCCTCTAAAATAAGTGGTGTGTTTATTTTGATTAGTTTTTTAGCTGCTTCTTTGGTGATGATATATCCATAAGCTCCTGTGCCTTTTGCAAATTTATATATATTTATATTATCACTTATTTTTATGGTTAAATTTTTAAAATACTCATCCGTTTTATACATCATACAAACTAGCTCATAGTCTTTTTTAGTTTTTAAAAACTGTTCAATTTGATTTAGATATTTTAAAAACTCATCAGAGCATAGTGCATCATCTTCTAGTATTAGTGCATATTTGATATCTTCATTTATCATTTTTTGATAAATTTTTAAATGACTTAAAGCACAGCCTACCTCACCAAGAGTTATAAAGCTATTTTTGTAATCATATACAAGTTTATCTAATTCATATTCACTTAGTCCTTTTCCATAAACAGCTTTTATAAATTCATAATCAAGATTAAATTTATTAAAATTTTTAATAAAAGCTTCTTTTTTAAGACTATCTTTCTCTAAATTTATAACAAAAATTTTCATTTGGTTTTCCTTAAGTATTTTTAATTATATTTGATTTTGTGTTTTAAAATTTTCATAAAACTTATTAAAATCATTTTTTATAGCGTTAAATTCAATATCTTTTGTGCAGTTTAAAATGCCATTATCATCAAGCTCTTTTGGCTCTTTTATCTTATAGCTATATCCAAAAATATAGTCTTTATCTTCTGGTAAAACATAGACTGGATTTGTATGAGTAAAGACACAAAACGCCGGAGTTCTCATAGCAAAAGAGAGGTGTAAAAGTCCAGTATCAGGAACGATGATAAATTTAGCACTTTTTAATAAATTTGCCAACTCGTCAATACTTTTTTTATTGAGTGCGATATAGGGGATATTGTTTGGCGCTAAAAAACTATCTATTAAATCTTGTTGTAAAAATTCCTGACCTGGGTTTTGAACTATGACTGGAATCAAGCCGTAATTTTCATAAATATGTTTGATTAATTTATATGTTTTATCAAAGCTTAAAATTTTTCTTAAATCACCTGAACCAAGTGAAAGGAGATAGCTGCTTTTACTCTCTCTCTCGTGCAGTATGATTTTCAGCTAAGTAATACTGCGGCATAGTATTTAAATTTGTAAATTGAATCTCAGAAATCATCTCATAAAGTGTATTTGTCATATTGGATATATTTTTAAAGTTGTAAATGTTGCTATTTTTTCTATTTTTAACCTTTCTTTTGGCAAATGATAAATTTGTCATAGCTCTTGAAGAGCTACCATTATAAAGGTCTATAATCAAATCAAATCTTTTAGCAATTATTTTAAACTGTGTTTTAATTTTTTCCAAAATATAGTTAAAAAGTGAATCTCTTTTTCTATTTATAGAAAATATCTCATCTACATAAGGGTTGTTTTCCAAAATCTCTTTGCCTATTGGATCTGCAATAGCTGTTATAGTTGAGTTTGGATACCTCTCCTTTAAACTTTGTAAAATCGGTGTTCTAGCCAAAACATCGCCAAAAAGCCCAAGCATAATAACGCATATTTTCATATCATTTTTCATCTATTTTCCTTAAAAGTTCATTTGCCATCTTAGCTACCAAATTTGGATCAATCTCATTTATGCAAAAGTCGCTCTTATCTATCTTAAAAGCGTCGATCTTTTTGCCAGTATCGATAGTGAGATTAAATGGTGTTAAAAAGGAGTTTCTTTTGCTAGGGCGATTGCCAAAAAGCGTTATAGAAGCCCTATTTTGTGCCCAAGCAAGATGAGTTATGGCGCTGTCATTACCTATCGTCAAAGCGCAACTAGAAACAAACTCCACAAGCCCATCAAGGCTCATCTTCTCAAGCAACTTAGCCTTTGTAGTCTTTGTGATGGCTAGTGCCCTTTGCTTCTCATCGTCGTTGCCATAGCAGATATAAATTTCATCCGTATCAATCTCATCAATAACTAGGTTAAATTTAGTATAAATTTTGCTTGCTTCACTTGCAAAAGGGGCTATCAAAACGCGGTTTTTAACTATCTTTTCTTTTGTGCTAAAACACTGCGCTTTGTTTAAAATCTCATCTTTATCAACTTTAAAATCAAGCGCAAATGCCACAAGAAAGAGATTTCTAATGATAATATTTTCATTATAATCAATCATAAATTTTTTACTATAAAAAAGCGAGCTAAGTCCCTCTCTTGAGCTAAATTTATCAAAGCCAACAACATTTTTGCAAACTATCCTTGCAACGAGTGCTGACTTAATCAAACCTTGCAGATCTATAGCCAAGTCATAGCCCCTTTTTCTAGCCTTTAGAAGAGTTTTGATACTTTTTAGATAATTTTTATCTTTTAAGTTTAGCTTAATCGTCTCATTTATAAGCGGATGATTTTTAAGAACTCTACTAAATCGCTCTTCACAAATCCACTCTATCGTAGCGTCTGGATAGTGCTTTTTGATAAACTGCAATACAATCGTAGCTTGAATGATATCGCCAAGAGCTGAGAGCCTAATTATCGCTATTTTCATATCTTATCTCTTATCAATTTTTGAGTTATTCTACCAAAATAAAATTAAAAAATAAATTTTAAACTACTATCTTTTTGTTTTGTATAAAAAATACATATGTTTGTGATATTGATCTATCACATCGTTTATTAAAGCTTCTTTGCTCCAACCAATTACATCATAGTCTTGACCGCCTTCAAAGAGATAAACTTCAGCTCTATAGTAGTTATCGCTCATAGCATAATCAGGAGTTTGAGTTTTTATAATTTTTACACCATAGATAAAGTCTGTGTCTTCACCCATTCCAACATGGATATTAATTTTTCCATTTATGCCTATTTTTTCCACTCTTGCTTTTAGTCCATTTTTTATAAACTCATCGCAAATTTCATTAAACGCAGGCTCTGCAACTTCAAGTAAAAAATCTCTTGCATCATCTTTATTAGGCGTATCAATAATATTTTTAAGTCTATCTTGCCATCTTTTTGAGCTAGTAAGTCCTGTTGGGAGATTGAAAATGCTTCTTGTGTAACTTTTCTCATAATCAACTCTTAAAGCTTTAAAAAGCCCATACATACAGCCAAGTAGTGCTATAGAAAGTGGAAGTGCTGAGATGATAGTCATAGTTTGAAGTGCATCAAGTCCGCCAGTATAGAGTAAAACAGCTGCGATAATACCTATTAAAACACACCAAAATATCTTTTGCCAAACAGGGGTTCTATCTTTCCCGCGTGAGCAAAGCATATCTATAACCATAGCAGATGAATCAGCCGAAGTTATAAAAAATAGACATATCATTAAAACTGAAATACCAGATAGCACACTTGTTAATGGAAATTTTTCTAAAAATACAAATAAAGCTAGTGAGACATCCCCATTTGTTACATCTGCAAGTCTAGCAAAGCCCTCATTCACAAGCTCTATTGCGCTATTTCCAAAAGCAGTCATCCATAAAAATGTAAATCCAGATGGAACTAAAAGCACTCCAACAACGAATTCTCTTATAGTCCTTCCGCGTGAAATTTTAGCTATAAATAGTCCTACAAATGGCGACCAAGAAAGCCACCAAGTCCAGTATAAAAGCGTCCAACCACCAAGCCAATTTTCATTTTTTTTCTCATAAGCAAAAAGGTTGAAGTTATCACCTATGAAAGATGTTAGATAGTTTCCTGTATTTTCGACTAGTGATTTTAAAAGCCCAGTTGTATTTCCCAAAATAAATATAAAAGCTACAAATAAAAATGCTAAAAATATATTTGAAAGACTTAAAATTTTTATGCCTTTATCAACACCACTTGTTGCAGAGATTGTTACGAAAATTGTTATTATTAGTATTGTTATAATTTGAATATTTGTAGTCATTTCTATGCCAAAAAGATAGTTAAAACCAGCATTTATTTGTAAAACTCCATATCCAAGAGAAGTTGTAACACCAAAAAGTGTAGCAAGTACAGCTAAAATATCAATTACATCCCCAAATCTTCCATAAATTTTATCTCCAACTATTGGATAAAAAGCAGATCTTAATGTAAGTGGAAGATTGTGCCTGTAAGCAAAATAAGCTAGTATTATAGCAACTATGCCATAAACTGCCCAAGCGTTAAATCCCCAGTGAAAAAATGTAAGTTTCATAGCTTGTTTTGCAGCTTCTATGGTTTGAGGATCTGCCGATGGTGGAGCAAGATAGTGCATTAGTGGCTCACCAACTCCAAAAAACATAAGTCCAATTCCCATTCCTGCTGCAAAAAGCATAGCAAACCATGCTAAATTTGAATACTCAGGTTTTGAGTGATCGCTTCCAAGTTTTATATTTCCAAATCTAGATATCATTAAAAATAGCATTGAAAAGAAAATTAAAGCAACACTTAAAACATAAAACCATCCAAAATTAGTTGTTAGATAGCTTTGGATTGCTTTAAGGTTTTTTAAAGTAGATGCAGGAAAGACCAAACATATACTTAAAACTATAAAAAGCACTATAATCGATGGATAAAAAACCGCTGGATTATAGGCTTTTTTAAACTTAAAATTCATATATTTCTCCTTTGTTAAAGGATATACTCTATAAAAGTTAAGTAAATATTTATAAAATATTAATAAAATACTCTTTTTTTAAAAATAGCTTAAAAGACCATATATCGTGACTTTTAGCAAATTTACACTTTTGCTATAAAACAAGTTTTTTCACTTTTATCTTTTTGGTAAATTTCAACATTTAAAAAGCCATTTTTATTTAAAATTTCCTTAACCTCAGTTGGATTTAATTTATTTTTAAGTTTAATCCCCTCGCCTAAATTTTCCCATTTTTCAAGTGTTTGTTTTGTAGTGCCTTCTAAAAATATCATAAATTTGCCATCTTTTTTAAGAACTCTTTTTATCTCATTAAATGCAATGTCTAAATTTTCCCAAAAATAAAGCGTTTCAAAAGCAGTTACTAAATCAAATTTGCTGTCACTAAAACTCATTTTATGAACATCTGAAATATTCAAACAAAGTCTTTTATTAACCACTAAATTTTTGCAAATTTCAGCACTTAAATTTATACTAGTTGGCGAATAATCAATGCCAAAAAGCGTTGAGTTTTTAAATTTAATGCTTAAATTTAGTAAATTTTGTCCGCCGCCACAACCAATATCTAAAATATTTAATTGTTTATTTTCATCTAAATTTATTTTAGAAATAGCCCACAAAGCACCCTCGTTATGAACTTCATTCATTCTTTTTAAGGTTTTTATTCCTTCATCTCCATCTGGAAATTTAACTTG
Source organism: uncultured Campylobacter sp. (assembly GCF_947255105.1). GTDB lineage: Bacteria > Campylobacterota > Campylobacteria > Campylobacterales > Campylobacteraceae > Campylobacter_B. Next base: position 70,151 of record NZ_CAMYFP010000002.1, on the reverse strand, counting down.
ACTTCTGTTTTGCAAAACTTCGCTATCTCCAATTTGCATCGTTAGTTCCTTTAAAAATTGTTTAAAATTATTTATCAAATTCAGCTATGATTATAGCCATTTTATAAACAATTTATCTACACAAAGCATTTGGAGGAAGAGTTTGATAAATTTAACAAAAGTATCTGCTAGATGATAGAAGTTAAGAATTTAAGCAAAAGTTACGGCAAAACGGAGGTTTTGAAAGATATCAACTTTGATATTAAAAAAGGTGAGATCTTTAGCCTTGTTGGACATAGTGGCGCTGGCAAAAGCACCCTACTTCGTTGTATAAACGGACTTGAAGAGTATCAAGATGGAAGCCTAAAAGTTGGTGGCGTAGAGATAAAAGAGCTAAAAGGCAAGGATTTAAGAGAGCTTAGAAAAAATATCGGTATGATTTTCCAAAATTTTGCCTTGATGAGTAGAAAAACTGTCTTTGAAAATGTCGCAACACCACTAAATTTCTGGGGTTATGACAAAACTTATAGCAAAAAAAGAGTTGATGAGCTCTTAGAGATTGTTGGGCTTAGTGATAAAAAAGAGTTCTATCCTATGGCACTTTCTGGCGGACAAAAACAGCGCGTTGCAATAGCTAGAGCCTTAGCACTAAATCCCAAAATTTTACTTTCAGATGAGGCAACTTCAGCGCTTGATCCAAGCATTACAAAGCAAATTTTAGAGCTTTTAAAGACAGTAAACAAAGAATTTGGCATAACGATAGTCTTGGTAACTCATGAGATGGAAGTTGTCAAAAACATTGCAAATAGAGCTGTTCTTTTAAAAAATGGCGTCATTACAAATAGCGGTGAGATTAGTGAGCTTTTTTTAAAGCCGGATGAAAATATGCGTGAGTTTTTGGGCGAAGAGGAGATTTTGCCAACTACTGGCACAAATATAAGGCTCTATTTTCCAAAAAAGGTAGCTTTTGACACTGTCATCACTACAATGGCAAGGACGCTTGATAGGGACTTTAACATAGTTTGGGGACGAATCGAGAAGCTTGGGGAAGATGTGCTTGGAATTTTGGTTATAAATATAAAAGAGAGCGACAAAGAAGAGGTGTGCGGATTTTTGCAAAAAAGTGGGGTTATTTGGGAGGTTGTAAGATGAGAGAATTTGCAGTAAGAATTTATGATAAATTTCTAGATCAATTTCCATATGCTATTTTTGAGACACTTTATATGTGCTTTGTCTCTACCTTTATAGCCTTTGCTTTTGGACTTTTGCTTGCAATTTTGCTTATCGTTAGTGCAAAAGATGGGCTCTATCCAAACAAAAAGCTCTACAGAGTTTTGGATATCTTTACAAACACTTTGAGATCTTTTCCATTTATCATACTAATCATCGCTATAGCGCCGCTTACTAAATTAATCATTGGCACCAATCTTGGCACAACCGCAACTATAGTTCCACTAACAATAGGTGCAATGCCCTTTATCGCAAGGCTTATAGAGAGCTCTTTTAAAGAGGTCGATCCTGGTATAATCGAGGCTGCGAAGAGCTTTGGCGCAAGCGATATGCAAATCATCTTTAAAGTAATGTTTGTAGAAGCACTTCCTAGTATCATCTCAGATATTACCATGACACTTATTGTTATAGTTGGCTTTTCTGCTATGGCTGGAGTTGTTGGAGGAGGCGGTGTTGGTGCAGTTGCCATAAACAGAGGATATAACGGCTTTGATAGCGAGATACTCTATATCGCTGTTGTAGTTTTGCTTATAATAGTTCAGATCATCCAAAGTAGCGGGGATTTTCTCTACAAAATAACAAAAAAATAGCTCTAAATTTGGCAAGTTTTTACAAATTTAAAACTTTTTGTAAAGTTTCATTTACTTTGCATTTATTTTCTTTTTGCTAAAATCTCAACTCCACAGAGAGTTTGGCTCTTTGTGGATAAATTTGCCACTCTAAATTTATCCACCATATCAAATTTTCCACACAAAGAGGATATGAGTAGATAAATTTAGAAGATGGTTAAGCTTAAAAAGGAGAAAGTATGAAAAGCTTATTTAGATTGATATTGGCTTTTAGTTTAGCTGTAACCTTAAATGCTGCAGAAAAGATTGTAGTAGGTGCTTCACCTATCCCACATGCAGAGATTTTGGAGGCTGCAAAACCTCTATTGAAAGAGAAAGGTTATGAGCTTGAGATTCGAGTTTTTAATGACTACATCATACCAAACAAGGCTTTGCAAGATGGACAACTTGATGCAAACTACTATCAACACATTCCATATCTTGAAGAGTTTAACGCTAGAGAAAAGACTGATTTGGTTGCAACAGTAAAGGTTCATATAGAACCGATGGGAGTTTATTCTAAAAAGATAAAAAATGTAAGTGAGCTTAAAGATGGCGATAAAGTTGCCATTCCAAACGACCCAACCAACGAAAGTAGAGCTTTGGAGCTTTTGGCGGCTATAAAGATAATTTCACTAAACAACAATAGCCTAAAAACACCAAAAGATATCACAGACAATCCTAAAAATCTCAAATTTATAGAGATAGAGGCAGCTCAGCTCCCTAGAACTTTGGGCGATACTACGCTTTCAGTTATCAACACAAACTTTGCAATAAATGCAGGACTAAACCCTCTAAAAGACGCACTTGCTATAGAAAGTGGCGAAAGTCCATATAGCAACATCATAGCTGTAAAAAGAGGAAATGAAGAGAGTGCAAAGATAAAGGCGTTAAATGAGGCAATGACAAGCCAAACTGTGAAGAAGTTTATCGAGACAAAATACAACGGAACTATAATTCCAGTATTTTAAGCAAAATGAGTGAGATAATAAATTTTATAGTCGATCTGGTCCATGGCTGGGGCTATATCGGCATATTTATTATGATGTTTTTGGAAAGCTCATTTTTTCCATTTCCAAGCGAAGTAGCAATGATACCATCTGGGTATCTTGCTCATCAAGGCAAAATGAATATCTATCTTGCTTTTTTTGCAGGGACACTAGGATCGCTTTTTGGAGCACTTTTTAACTACTTTTTATGCTATTTTTTTGGACGAGCGCTTATAGAAAAATATGGCAGATATGTCGGCATAACGCCCGCTAAAATGGCTAAATTTGAAGAGTTTTTTTACAGACATGGCGAAATTTCTACATTTAATTGCAGGCTAATACCTGGCATACGTCAATACATAAGTCTTCCTGCAGGACTTGCTAGGATGAATATCTTGAGATTTTCACTCTTTACAACTCTTGGAGCTGGCATATGGGTGGCTATACTTCTTGGACTTGGCTACTTTATAGGCGACAATAAAGAGCTCATAAAAGAAAACATTATCTACATAACACTGCTTCTTTTTGTTTTTATCATCATAATCTCTCTTATATATCTCTACTACATAAGAAAAAGAGCTAAAATTAAAAAGCCACCAAGGCTTTAAACTTATAAAAGCCTATTTAAATTTCAAAAGATAATTTATCTTATCTGCAAAGCCACAAAAGTTTCAAATGTATAAAAAACTATTTAAATTTCAAACTCTTAAATTTGAGTTATAATTGAATTTATAGTCAAAACTGATTAAATTTAGAGAGCTGTCAAAGTTAAGCATATAAACACAACATCTAAATTTAGATAAAACTGGCTAAATTTCAAAAGGCAGTAAGACTTTAAATTTATAAAAATCTATTTAAATTTCAAAAGCCAATCTCTCTTATTACAGAGTCAAGAAAGTTTCAAATGTATAAAAAACTATTTAAATCTCAAACTCTTAAATTTGAGCTATCGGTTGAATTTACGAAGCCACTAAAAATTTAAATATATAAACTCACATTGAAATTTAAAAAGATAAAAGCTAAATTTACGTAGTTATAAAAAGCTTAAATATATAAAAAACTATTTAAATTTCAAAAGATAATCATCTCTTAAATTTACAGAGCCGCAAAAGCTTCAAATTTAACAGCTGCAACTCACTTGCCAAATCTTTTCATATACTCGATAAACTCACTCTTTAACCGCTCTTCCCTTTGGTATTTGCTCTCTGTTTGATTGGAGCTCTCTTTGGCCTCTTTTTTTGCCAGATTTGACTCTTTTTTCTCAAGCTCTTTTTTTATCTCTTTTAAGTCATTGAAAAAATCATTCATCTTTGCCTGCCTCTTTTTGTGCTCTTTGCTCTTTTAGTCTTCTAATGGCGGCCGCTATGGCAGCTATCGTCTCATCTGGGTTGGTGATGTCTTCATCTTTGGTATTGGCTAGAAGTGAGGTCATATTTTTTTCTATATAGGAGGTATCAAAAAAGCCTCTTCTAAAGTCCCTTCCCCTGCTAATCGCCAACAAAAATGGTATCGTAGTTCTAATACCCTCAATGGTAAATTCCTCCAAAGCCCTCTCAAGCTTGCTAATGACTAGATCATAGCTAGTTCCTCTTACAATGAGTTTTGCCAAAAGTGAGTCATAAAATGGCGGCACAGTGTAATCTTTGTAGATGTGACTATCGACTCTAACGCTTGGTCCAAGCGCTGGATAATACTCTGTGATAGTTCCTGGCGCTGGTGCGAAGTTTTTCCAAACATTTTCAGCTGTTATTCTAGCCTCTATTGCAAAGCCTTGAGGCTTAACGTCGCTTTGCTCAATATCAAGTATCTCGCCACCAGCTATGCGGATTTGGCGGACTATAAGGTCAATTCCTGTGATCTCTTCAGTTACGCCATGCTCTACTTGAATTCTTGTATTCATCTCCATAAAATAAAAATTGTTATAGTCATCAAGCAAAAACTCAATCGTTCCAGCATTGGTATATCCAACAGCCTTAGCTGCGGCAACTGCAGTAACTCCCATTGTTTTTCGTAGGTTCTCGCTGATGGTTGGGCAAGGGGCGATTTCGATGATTTTTTGGTGTCTTCTTTGTATGGAGCAATCTCTCTCTGCAAGATGGATAATGTTGCCATAGTTGTCGCCAATGATTTGAAACTCAACGTGTCTTGGATTTTCTACAAGCTTTTCCATAAAAACTTCATCATTGTTAAAGAAAGCCACCGCCTCTCTTTTGCAAGACTCTAAAGATTTTTCAAGATCCTCTTCTTTCCAAACTTCTCGTATGCCTCTGCCGCCACCGCCACCACTTGCCTTTAGTATGACTGGATAGCCAATTTGTTGTGCATATTTTTTAACGGTTTCGATATCTTCGTGATTTAGCTTCTCTGTTCCTGGGACTATCGGTATGCCATTTCGCTTCATAAGATACCTTGCTATGTTTTTGTTGCCCATCTTTCTTATGACGTCGGACTTTGGACCTATAAAGATAAGTCCCGCATCTTCAACCTCTTTTGCAAACTCATAATTCTCACTCAAAAAGCCATAGCCTGGATGTATCGCATCTGCTCCACACGCCTTTGCAACCTCTACTATCCGCTTTGAGTCCAAATATCCACGAATTGGATCAACTCCTATCTCATATGCTTCATCGGCTATTTTTACATGCAGACAATCAACATCAGGCTTTGTATAGATAGCAACGCTTTTTAGATGCAAATCCCTGCACGCTCTTACTATCCTTACAGCAATCTCGCCTCTATTTGCAATTAGTATTTTATGGATCATATCTCTACCTTTTCTTTAGCTAGTGTAAGATGATATTATAATATAGTTTATGAAAAGTTTAATTGGCTTTAAATTTTAGTTTTTGGAAATCTTAAGTTATATTTAGCTACAATCACTCTTTCAATTTAATCGTGCGCCCTTAGCTCAGCTGGATAGAGCATTTGATTGCGGTTCAAAAGGTCAGAGATTCGAATTCTCTAGGGCGTACCACCTTTAAATTTGTCTGTTTTATTACAAAATAGCTCAAAAAGTAGCACAAACAGCTTATTTTAGTAAAAAAAGTATTGTATTTTTAAAAAAAGTATTGTAAAATACCACCACAAACCAATTTAAAGGATTATTTATGAAAAAAGCTGAATTCGTTCAAGTCGTTGCTCAAAAAGCTGGTCTTTCAAAGAAAGATACACTAAGCGTTATTGATGCGACATTAGAGGCCATAACTGAGGCTTTGATTGAGAAAAAAACAGTTAGCTTTATAGGCTTTGGCTCATTTTCAACTGCAAAAAGAGCTGCTAGAGAAGGTAAAGTTCCAGGAACAAATAGAACTTACAAATCACCAGCTACAAATGTAGTGAAATTTAAAGTTGGTAAGCAACTTAAAGACGCTGTTGCAGCCTCAAAAAAATAATAACTTCTAAAACAGAGGGATTTTCCCTCTGCTATGCCCAGGTGGTGAAATTGGTAGACGCACCAGACTCAAAATCTGGCGGAGGCAACTCCGTGCCGGTTCGATTCCGGCTCTGGGCACCATCACAGATTTCTTAATCAATTCTTTTTAATTCTTTTCAGCCGCTAGAATGGGTATTTTAACCATTATTTTTATTTACTGCTATTCTTTTTATATTGCTTCATATTTACAATAAAATTGTATAACTAAAACCACTAAAGTATAAAAGCAAATAAAATGGCAACGCTAACATTTACTCAAGTTAAAAAGCTTAAATGTCTTAATGATAAGAAATTTAAATCTTTTAGTATAGATAGTAACTGTGGCTTACATTTAGTATGTTTTAACACTGGCACCAAGTTATACAGTTTTGATTTAATAAAGCCGCTCTTGCCAATCCAACTTCTGCTTTCATTTGATATTTTTAAGATTTGTTATACAGATAAGTAAGCTTGTGATAAGCAAGAGAGCTTGTAAGTATAAAAAGTTTCCCAAAATAGCGCTCAAAAAGAGAGCTAAAAAGCTAAATTTAGTTGAGTTTGTAAAACTTAACTCTTCTTTACTATGCAAAAGAGAGGTGACATTGAAGATAAAAAGAAACATAGCCACAACTGATGAGAGATATAAAAAATCTATCATCCACACTCTAAAGTTAGCTAAAAATAGCTCACAAACTCCAAGCCCAAAGTAACCTATCGCCATAAAAAGTGTTATTAAAAAATAGATAAAAACATATGCCTTCTTAAGTAAAATGAGATAAAAAAGCTCACGCAGTTTAGCAAAAAGAACCAGTCCAACCGCTATGGCAAAATAGCCTGAAACACTTTTATCATATAAAAAAGCTATCATATATAAAAAAATAAAAAAGATAGCTAGGTTTTTATCGATAAAGTTTGGTATAAAAACTGCATCTTTTATCTCTTTTAATGCCTTGTTTGCGATGACTAAGCTAATTTTAAAGCCAACAATCAAAAGTAAAATTAAGTTTAAATGTAAAAAAAGCTCACTAAATTTCTCATCATAGTTTAAAAAGAGCAAAACTTCAACCAAAAAAAAGCTAAAAAGGCTAAAAGTTATGCTAATGTTTGCTAAATTGCCATCTCTTATCATCAAAAATAGTGCAACAATGGCAAAACTAAGCCAAAAGACTCCAAGCAACAAATATGATAAATTTAGTGCAAAAAAAGATAAAATCAAAGCTAACAAAATGGCAAAATAAAAGGTTATTTTCACTAAAAATAGGGATTTTGTGTAGTTATGCCACGACTTTAGGGCAGTTAGCAAAAAGCCGCTATATGCAAAAGCTGGTGCAATATGCAAAAAGATAAATTTATAGATATCCATCTTTGCCAAGGCAAAACAGACCCCTAGCATCATAGCAACGCAAGATGAGATATAAAATAGTTTCATTGAGTTATCAAAATATCTAGTCATAGTAGATTGTTTCCTTAAATTCGTTATTTATAACGTTTTGTATAAAAGCCATATCTCTGTTTTTAAGACTTTGCTCAATCTCTAAAATTTTATAAACTTTCATTCCTTTTTTGGTCAAAAAGTTGATTTTATGGCTAAGCAAAACAGCTTCAAATCTATCATGAGTTACCAAAATACAAGATAGCTCTTTTTTCTCTACTTTTTGGATTATTAAATTTACTAGCAAATTTTTTAAGTCCATATCAAGTCCGCTAAATGGCTCATCAAGAAGCATTAAATCGGGCTTTGATAGATATGCTCTCATAAAAGCAACTCTTTTTGCCATGCCGCCACTTAACTCATTTGGATATTTATATAGATCTCTTTTTTGAAAACCGACCATTTTTAAGTGATAATATATCTCATCATCGCCAACATCGCTTGCACACAATCTGATATTTTCTAAAACATTTAAGTTGTTTAAGAGGCGATTTTCTTGAAAAAGATAGGTAGTTTTTTCAAATTGGTTTATTATCTCACCTTTTTTAGGCTTTTCTAACTGGCTAATTAGCCTTAAAAGCGTCGTCTTTCCACAACCTGAGGCTCCAAATAGAGTATAAATTTCTCCACTTTTCATTTGAAAATTAAAATCTTTTATAATTGTTTCATTTAAAATATCATATCTTAAATTTCTAACTTCAATCATTTTCATTTTAGCTCTTTTTGCCACGGTATTAGGATTATTGAGAGTGGCTTAATAACTAGATACTCGATAAAGGCGCTAAAGAGTAGGATTATTAGGACAAATGCCATTGTATCGACACTATCTAACATAACTCTTGCATCGGCTATCTTCGCCCCTATGCCGCTATTTGAGCCCAAAAGTTCTGCCATAATTGTTATCTTAACAGCAACAGCAACAGCTAGGCTTAAACTAGACAAAATATATGGCAAAAGATGTGGCACATAGAGAAACTTAAGCTTTTTTAAAAAGCCCAATTTATAAGCCTTAAAGACTTCAGCGCTCTCTTTGCTTATGCTAACAACGCCCAAAAGTGTGTTTGCAAATGTTAGTGGCGTTGTTACCAAAATAGTGGTAAAAAGCGTGCTAACATCGCCAAACCCAAACCAAAAAAGTGCCATTACTATCCAAACAATCGGCGGCATTGATAGTAAAATAGAGATTATTGGTCTTAAAAAGACTCTCATAGTTTTAAAGCAACCTGCAATTAAACCAAGAGTTATGCCAATTATCGATGAGATAAAAAATCCAAAGAAAAAACGATAAAATGTCACATCTATCTCATTTTCTTTGAAATTTAAGATAAGAAAATAGGCTCTTTTAAATGCCTTTTCGGGACTTGGAAGTAAAAATTCATTTAAATTTAAGCTAACAAACTTCCAAACCCCTATCAAGACAAAAATAACTCCGATACTTAAAAATCCGCTATAAAGATAGTCAAATACCCTTATAATTGGATGGCGATCTTTTGCTATGCCATCTATTTTTATCATATAAAAAAGCTCTTATCTGGCAGTTTTGAGCCGATTAGCTTTGGATTGAACTCCATAATGATTTCAAAAAATTTCATCGCCTCGTCTTTGATATCTCTTGCTCTAGTTACACTTAAATTTGGACTTTCTAAGCTTTGAGCAATCGCTGGAACAGGCGCTGGTAGGTAACTTGAGCCAATGTTTGCAGCGCTTTGTTTGTTATTCATAATCCACTTTAGCGCATCTTCCAAATCGCTTTGCAAGATATCAAACAGAGCTCTGTTTTTATCATAATAATCCACATCTACAATAATGCCTGCTTGCGGAATTAGCGGCTTTGTCTTAAAGGCTTCAACCCAAAAATCCAAAAAATCAAATGCTTTGTAGATGGAAAGACCTCTTTGTTTGCCTCTAAGAATAGTTACACTTGCCATTGGTTCTGGCAAAAAAGTCGCATCATAATCTTTTGTCAAAAAGTGCGTAACAGCCTCTGGTGGCGTCGCTGCATAGGAGATATCTATCTTGGAGATATCAATATTTAGCTTTCTAAAAAGCGCCCTAAAGACAATATCTGGCATATCGTTTTTAAAGGGCATTATGAGCTTTTTGCCAATTAGATCCTCTGGAGCTTTTATACTCTTGTCCTTTACCATAAGCCTATTTATGCCATTTGTTAGGTTGTTAAACATCGCGATATTTTGCCCTTGATTTCTTAAATTTACAGCTACATTTGAAGGGCTCATCATCACTTTAAATTTACCGCTTGCAACGCCTGCTCTAAGCTGATCTGGGTTTTTCCAAATTTCTAAGCTTGTGCTAACTTCCCTATTTATCTTGCCTTGCAAAAGTGCAACCGCTATTACTATGCTTGGAAGTGCAGGTGCACCATAAATAGTAAAATTCTCTTTGGCAAATAAATTTGGTGCAAACATAGTTGCCATCAAAGCCGAACTAGTGGTCAAAAACTCTCTTCTTTTCATAAAATATCCTTTAAAAACTTGCGTGAAAACTCATATAAAAGACTCTCCCTGGAGCATTTATAGTCGCACTATCCAAAGCCTCAACATGCTCACCTGTAATAAACTCAGCATACTCTCTATCAAAAATATTATTCACACCCAACCTAAGGCCAAATTTATCTCTGACATTAACTCCGGCGTAGAGATCAAGAGTGGTAAAATCACTATTTTTGTTATCAATCCCAAGCCCTGTTTTTTTATCAAAATCGCCTCTATTTTGCTTTGTAACATATCTAATGGCAGAGCCTATATTATAGCTACCAAAAGTGGCATAATCCATATAATCCAAATTTAAAAGCGCTTCAAATGGGCGGATTTGATAGAGCGCTCTTTTGTCATCGTCGTTTTGTCCATATTTGTAGGAAAGATTTAGTGAAGTGGCAAAATTTGGAGTGAAATTTAACTTTGTATATAAGTTTGTGCTATATATGGTCGCATCAACATTTCTAGTAACTATTCCGCCATTTTTGGCAACAACTCCGCTCTGACCTCTTGCTCTATCAAAAATAATCAAGTCCTTTACCTTGTCTGCCATAACGTATCCGCCAAAGTTTAGTCCAACTCTATTTAATGAGTCTAAATAACTTTTGTAAAATTTACTTTTGACATCGAAGCTAAATTTGATGAAGTTGTGAATCTCAGGCTCTAAGTGCGGATTGCTAATCTTGGAGTTTTGTGGTATTGCTGGAGCAAAAAGCGCTGAAAATCTCTCTGGATTGCTAGGAAGTCTTGAAATCCTAGCTAACTCAACACTATAGCTTTCCAAATTCAAAGGCCTAAAATCATATTTAAATTTCACGTTAAAGAGATTTTGTTTTATGCTACCATCAAAATCAACTCCATAAGTTTGTCTCCATAAAGCCTTTGGGCTTGGAAAAAAAGTGCCACTAACTCTGGGATTTGGTATCATTGCGTCAAATTTCTTCGCCTTAGCGTCGTTGTGGATATATTCAAAACCTAAAGAAAACTTATGATTTTGGCTTGGCTCATAGCTTGTAGAGTTGTAAATTTTATATGTTTTTTGCACAATATCTGGAAAGCGATATCCATTTAAAATATCCCTATTTGGTGCCTTTAGATATCTTTTTGCGATGTGATCATCATAGGCAAAGCTGCCTCCAAAGCTGTTGTGAAAACTATCTAAATCTCTCTCATAGCTAAGTAAAAATTCATAAATATCGCGTCCTACATCAACAAAAACTTTATTTTTAGCTGCCTTTCTTAAAGAAAAGTTGTTGGACTCTCTTTTTAGGTGAATATGGCTTAAGTCAAAAAGCACTGTATTGCTTAAATCCTGCTCGCCAACTCTTGTCTTAAATTTGGTGATATATCTTTCTGTTTTGATGGCGTCTGCTGGGTTGTGCGGCTGTTTGTCATCATCAATATTATCATGTATAAAAACCAACCTATGCTCCAAAAACTCATTTGGTAGATAGCCCAAAACAACAGCTTGATTAAATCTCTCATATCCAAACCAAACTCTGTTGCCGCCGCCATCTTTGTAGCTATTTGCCTTTGTATGGTTGATGTTTAGATTTGTATAGAAGTTGCCACCGCGGTATTTAAAAAGCGCTGAATTGTAAAAACTTTTTCCATAAACTCCCGAACTTATATGAAACTTATCTAAATTTCTATAAACCAAACTTGAAGTGGAAAAATAGTCTTGGCGATTTGGACGATCAAATTGATTTTCCACCATATAACCTTGCGCTATATTTGGCGCTATGGGCTTTGGCGGTGCAAAGCTCTTTAACGGGCCAACTTGAGTTGTGCTGGCTAAATTCTCAGCCATCAAAATAGAACTAAGCGTTAGTGATAGTAAAACTGCTCTTTTCATAGTTAAACTCATAATTTAGTCTATAACCAAAACTAACATCATCTTAAATTTCGTTATGGCTGTTACATTGTGCTTGATGTTTTTAGGAAACACAATTTGCTCTTGCTCTCCTATCTCAAACTCCTCATCCCCAACCATAACTTTGGCTCTACCCTCCAAAGGCACAACCAATGCATCTCCTGGCGCAGAGTGAGGCTTTAGTCCCTCATTGGCGTCAAAAGCCATAAGCATCATTTTCATATTTTTTGTGCTAGCAATATCCAAATTTGAGATGGCACCATCTACATAATCAATCATATTTTTAAGTTCAATGACTCTACCTTTTTCTAAGTTTTTCATCTTTTCCTCCGTTAAATTTATTGTAATTTCTAAAAAAATAGTCTCTTTAATAGCCTCTATACAAAATGGCTCCATAGGAAGACAGACCAAACTATCGCCAACTTTAAGGCGCTTTTTTGCTATCAAAACCTCGCCCTTTAAGATGAGATAAAATTTATACTCACAATAAAGCTCTGTGCTAATATCTGTCTTTTCATCCATATAAAAAAGAGAGATGTCAAATTTGGAGCTAAGCCTTTTAGAGATAGTTTGGTGCCTTACATGAGGCAGCTCTTTTGTTAGGCAAAACTTTTTGCCAATAACTAAATTTCTCATATTTTATATTTTTTTTGAAACAATTGCTATGTAGTTTATGCTTTTGTTGCTTGTGGCTTTTAGCATTTTAGCAAATTGCTCTTTGTTCTCCTCTTTTTGTGCATTTTTATAAAACTTAGCAGCATTTATGGCGCCCTCATCTTTGATAATTGTCTCTTTATCTAGTAAAAGAAACCTACCCATTTTAAAACTTTGCACCTTAAAACCATTTGATTCAAACAACGAAAACCAATCCTCTTTTGTAAGTGGATAGGTGTTCATATTGACAGATTGTGAGAGCTCTTTTTTTATAGAGCTATCTACTATTGCGATGTCGTGAGTTAGTAAAAGTCCGTCTTGCTTTAAAACTCTGTGATATTCTAAAACAGCTCTTTTTTTGTCGTTTGGATTTAACATAGTAAGCATTGCTTCATTGATGACGATATCAAAAGTCGCATCTGGAAATTTTAGATCTTTAGCGTCCATATTAAAAACTTCAATCTCCTTTTCAAAGCCTAATAAATTTAAGTTTTGTCTGCACTCCTGCAACGCTTCATCATCCAAATCTATGGCCTTTACATCGCACTTATACTCATTATATATGCCAATTATATTGTCTGCGTGGTTGCAGCCTACTTCTAAAATTTTGCTGCTTGGCTGAATGTTTGCCTCATTTAAAAGCCACTTTGTAGTAACTCCACCACCTGGTCTAAGTTTGGTTCTGCCTAAATTTTTCATAAAAGTATGACCCAAAATTCTACTGCTCATATCTATCCTTTCAAATTAAATTTGGTATAATTATAATAAATTTGATAACAATTATTAGTTGCTACAGCAACAAAAGGTTAAAAGATGATAGAATTTTTTAAAAATTCCTCTCTGTTTGCTGGAATTGATGAAAATGAGATCAAAAAAATCCTAAATTGCATAGAGTATAGAGTTTTTACTTTTGATAAAAATATCTATTTGTATGATCTAAGCCAAGACTTTAAGGCACTGCTTCTAAAAGATGGCGTTGTTGATATCATCTCTTTGGAAAAAAGGGAGATAATTGACGATAGACTTATGGCTGGGGATAGTTTGGTCTATGACTTTGGCAAAAGTGATAAGCGGTTTTTAAGGACAAAGAGAAAATCTACTTTGATCTCTATGGATATTGGGACAATTTTTGATGACAATAAAAGAAACTGCCAACACAAAACTATCTTTATGCAAAACCTAATAAAAGATCTAAATAAATTTATGAGTCATCTCTCATTTAAGCTAAATATCTACTCGAAAACACATCTTAGAGATAGGATTTTACTCTTTTTAAACAGCGAAAGGGAGAAAACTGGTTCAAATTTGATAAAACCCATTTTCAATCAAGAAGACCTAGCAAAATACCTATCTTGCAATAGATCTGCACTTTCAAGAGAGTTTTATCTCATGGAAAAAGAGGGTATTATAAAGATAAAAAATAGAGAAATTTGGCTTAATGAGAGTTAAATTTCAAAGCTATTCATTTCTTAAAGTGTCAAGCACATCTATTTTTGTTGCTTTATATGCTGGATAATAGGACGAGATAAAGACTATAACAATAGCTCCAAAAACTATCATAAAGAGATCTTTTAGTGAAAGCTCCAATGGAAGTCTTGAGCTGCCATAGACATCGGCTGGAAGATCGATGATATCAAAACTTCCAAGAAGAAAAACAGCCAAAAGTCCCAAAATCAGTCCAAAGACAATACCGCCACCTCCTATGATGGAACCAAGTGCGAAAAAGACCTTTTTTATCTCTTTTTTAGATGCGCCAAGCGAAAGAAGAAGTGCAATCTCTTGTCGTCTGTTCATAATATTCATCAAAAGCGAGCTAATTATATTTAGGCTTGCAACCAATATTATCAACATCAAAACTATAAAAAGCGCCCTTTTTTCAAGTGCCAAAGCTTCAAAAAAATTGCCATTTTGCTCCCACCAACCAACTACTTTTAAATTATCTGGCAAAAACTCTCTTATCTTTGTAATATCATCAAATGGCTTAGAAGAATAAACATGCAGCCCATCATAAAAACCTTCCTTATATCCAAGAACCTTTGCGAGATCTTTTATATCAACATAAAGATAGCTCTTATCATAAGCAATAAGTCCAGAAGAAAAACTAGCCCTTACATCAAATCTCTTCATCTTTGGAATAAGCGAAAAACCACTTGGATCGGCGCTTGTAAAGATGAGTGTTAGTTTATCGCCATTACCAAGCAAAAACTCATCCATCAAACCTTTGCCTATCAAAATGCCAAAGTTGTCTAAATTTGCCCTCTCTATACCATCTTTTACGACGCTATTTATCTCTATCTCATCTTTTATATTGACACCAAAAACAAGTCCGCCCTCCAAATGGCTGCCACTTCTTGAGATGGCTTGCGAGCTAATATAGGGGCTAAATTTCAAAGTGGTAAATTTCTCTCTTGCCTTTAGTAAAAAATCGTCATTTAGCCCACCTTTATAAACACTATAGATGGTCAAAGGATAGTTCATAGTAAAAAGTTTGTGCTCAAACTCTTTGTCAAAGCCATTCATAATAGCCATCGCCACTATCAAGACAGTTAGCCCAACTCCAACACCTAAAAACGCCAAAATGGCACAAAGTGTAATAAATGGCTGAGTTTTATCGAAGCGCAAATATTTAAACAAAAGATATCTAATCAAACATTTTCCTTAGCAAAAACGCCCTTTCTTGGGCCACTTTTACCGTGACACTCTTTGTATTTTTTGCCACTTCCGCAAGGGCAAGGTTCATTTCTACCAATCTTTTTCTCAACTCTTATAGGCTTTGTAACGCTCTCATCGCCGCCACTTATCTTCTCTTTGGCAGCCATCTCTTGACGTTTTTGCTCCTCTTTAAGAAGTGCAACTCTCTCTTGATAGGCTCTCTCTTCTGCCTCAATCTCCTCTTTTGTCTTAAATCTTATAGCATATATTGTTCTTATGCTGTCGCATTTGAGCCTATTTACCAGTTCCATAAAGAGATTGTAACTCTCTTTTTTATACTCAACTAATGGATCTTTTTGGTTGTAGCCTCTAAGTCCGATACCTGTTTTTAGGATATCCATCTGATAGAGATGTTCTCTCCAGTCCTTATCAACTACTTGCAAATAGAGCATCTTTTCTACATTTTTTCTCTGCTCGCCATCTAAAATAGACATCTTCTCATCATATCTTTGTTTTAGAGTCTTTGCGATATTTAAGACAAGTTCATTGTAATCTTTTATATTTTTTAACTCATCTATGTTAAGTGTTTCGCCCAAATCAGTCTCAAAAGCCTTTATGATAGCCTTATAGTCAAACTCCTCTTTTAAACCATCATCATCTATATCAATGCTAGATAAAGTAGTTTTTATATAGTCGAGTCTATTTTGATCTATCTTTTCACTAAGATCAAATTTAGGATCTAAAAGCTCATTTCTATATCGATAAATTGTCTTTCTCTGCTCATTTGCAACATCATCATACTCAAGGATATATTTTCTTGACTCAAAATGTAGGCTCTCAACCTTTTTTTGAGCATTTTCAACAGATCTTGTAACCATTTTGGACTCGATACTCTCGCCCTCTTTTATGCCAAGTCTCTCCATGATAGAAACTATCCTATCACTTCCAAAAATCCTAAGCAAAGCATCTTCCAAACTTAGATAAAATCTACTAACTCCAGGATCGCCCTGTCTGCCAGATCTTCCTCTTAATTGGTTGTCAATACGCCTACTTTCGTGTCTTTCAGTGCCTATGATATAAAGTCCGCCAAGTTTTCGCACCTCATCATCTATCTTGATATCAACTCCACGTCCAGCCATATTTGTAGCTACTGTAACAGCGCCCTTTGCACCGGCTCCTGCGATGATCTGTGCCTCTTTTTCGTGGTTTTTAGCATTTAGCACAGAGTGGGGAATTTTGGCCTCTGTAAGAAGCTTGTGCAACATCTCACTTTTTTCTATAGAGGCCGTTCCAACGAGCACTGGCTGACCAATAGCATGAACTCTTTTTATCTCCTCTATAACGGCATTGTATTTCTCTCTTTCGCTTTTATAGATAAGATCGTTTTTATCCGCTCTTACAACAGGGACATTTGTCGGAATAGAGATAACTTCAAGGTTATAAATTTGAGAAAACTCTGTTGCCTCTGTTTGAGCAGTTCCAGTCATGCCTGCAAGTTTGTCATAGAGTCTAAAATAGTTTTGGAATGTAATATCGGCTAAAGTTTGGCTCTCTTCTTGAATTCTAACGCCCTCTTTTGCCTCTAAAGCTTGATGAAGTCCCTCACTAAAACGTCTTCCTTCGCTTAGTCGTCCAGTAAATTCATCAACTATTACTATCTCGCCATCTCTTACAACATAATCAACATCTCTTACAAAAAGATAGTTTGCTTTCAAAGCTTGGTCTAAATAGTGGCTAAGAATGGCATTATCAAGGCTATAGAGGTTATCCACGCCAAAGAGCTCTTCAGCCTTTTGAATACCGGCTTCTGTTAGCATAGCGGTTTTGTTCTTTTCATCTATGGTAAAATCGCCCGTAGCTTTGTCTTGTGGGGTTTTGGCAGGCTCGCCTTTGATGAGCTTTTTGGCAACTTCATTTGCCTTAACATAGCCATCTAATGTCCTATTGGTCGGACCTGAGATTATCAAAGGAGTTCTTGCCTCATCTATCAAGATACTATCAACCTCATCGACTATTACAAAGTTATGTTCTCTTTGGACCTTATCTTCTATGCTAAATTTCATATTGTCACGAAGATAGTCAAATCCAAACTCATTGTTTGTTCCATATGTAACATCACAGTCATAGGCAGCTTTTCGTTTGGCATCATCATACTCTCCGCCAACTATAACTCCAGTGCTAAGTCCTAAAAAGCTATAAATTTCGCCCATCTGTTTGGCATCTCTTTTGGCTAGATAGTCATTTACTGTAACAACATGCACCCCTTTACCAGTTATGGCGTTTAGGACTACAGGCAGTGAAGCAACAAGTGTCTTTCCCTCGCCAGTCTTCATCTCTGCAATATTGCCATCGTGAAGTACCATACCGCCTATTAGCTGCACATCAAAATGTCTCATATCAAGCACTCTAACGCTTGTCTCTCTAACTATTGCAAAGACGTCATAAAGCACATCATCTAAAGTTTTTTTGCCAGATTTTACTTCATCTTTTATGGTTGCAAAAGCCTCTTTTAGCTCATCATCACTCAACTTCTTATATTTTGGCTCTAAAGCATTGATACTAGCAACTTTAGTTGCATATTTTTTAACAATCCTGTCGTTTTTAGTTCCAAAAATTGCTTTAAATATATTAAACATATAACACCTTATAAATTTTTTTAATTAATGATTTTAACATATAATAGACAATAGTGTTATGAAATTTAAAGGATTTAAGATGAAAAAAATTGTTTTGTTGATGGCGGTAATGGCTTTTTCTTTTGCAAGCAATCTTGAGTTTAAAACTCTAAGAGCCAACTTTATACAAAATGTAAACACAAAAGAGTCCTCTTTGAGCTATGAAGGGAGCTTTATCATAGATGTAAATCACGCCTTTTGGCACTACAAAAGTCCATATCTAAAAAAGTTTTATTTTCAGCAAAATACAATTACTATAATAGAGCCAGAGTTAGAGCAAGTAATCATCACAAAGATGAATAAAATGCCAAATTTGATTGAAATCTTACATAGTGCAAAGCAAGATAGAGATGATAGCTCACTTTATAGCGCCACCTATGAGGGAGTGACTTATAAGGTAAAGATGAGTGCAAATTTGCCAGTTAAAATTTGGTATAGAGACTCTCTTGATAATGATGTTGTTATAAATTTAAAAGATGTTATAAAAGATAGAGCCATAACCGACTTTGAAATTTTTACTCCAAAAATCCCAAATGGCTATGACATAATATATCAGTAAATTTAGAGGCAAGAAGTTGGATTATAAAAGTCCAACCTCTTTTTTAAGCCTATTTGCATAAATTTCTCTTATTTGCTTTGTATATTTTCCAATCTTTGCACCATTTATTGTCTTCCCGTCTGCTTTGATTACTGGAAGTAGGATAAGAGTTGCTGCACTTATAAAGCACTCATCTGCACTATAAACTTCTTGCATGCTAAAAGCTCTCTCTTCTATTTTTAAGCCACTCTCTTTTGCAATATTTAAGATAACCTTTCGCCTAATGCCTGGTAAAATTTCATTTGATAGCGCTCTGGTTATGAGAGTGTCATCTTTTATGATAAAGGCACTTGAGCTGCTTCCCTCTGTTACAAAACCATCTTCAACCATAAAAGACTCATAAGCACCGGCTTTGTGGGCTTTTGTTTTGGCATAACACTGTGCCAATAAAGAGATAGACTTTATATCTCTTCTCTTCCATCTAATATCTTCAGTGCTAACTACCTCAATACCGCTATTTGCCAAAGGATTGTTTAAAATATCCTTTTGATAGACAAAGGCAAAACAGGTAGGCTTTAGTCCCTCCAAAAAACAAAACTCTCTAGGTGCCACTCCTCTAGTTATCTCTATATAAGCACCGCCTTCTTTTATGTTGTTTTTTGCTATAAGAGTATAAAGCATCTCTTCTATCTCATCGTTTGACATAGGAAGTTTTAGCTCTATCTTTTTTAGGCTTGCCTCAAATCTTTGCCAAAAATTGTCTCTATCGGCAAGTTTGCCATTTAATATCGGCACAACTTCATAAATACCATCGCCAAAGATAAAACCTCTATCAAAAGCGCTCACTTTTGCTCTCTTTGCCTCGCAGTAGTCACCATTTAAAAAAACTATACCGTCCAATACATCTTCCATATTTTGTCCTTATTTAAATTTGTAAAATTGTATCAAAAATTATAAAATTCAGTCCAGTTAAAAAAATATTTGATAGAATAAAAGACAAAAAAAGAAGCAAAATATGGATAAAAAAACCTTAAAAGATAAAATTGTCAGCAGTATGTTTGTAATCTCTAAAAAACCTGTGCTTTTTAGAGATTTGTTAGAGGCAAATGCTATGTTTAACGAGGGTATGCTTGTAGATCCTAGCAAACTTAACTTCCGCTTTTTATATGGCAAGTCATATGTGATTTTTGGCTTTTTCTGCCTCTCTGTTTTGGCGCCATTTTTTCTCATAACTCACCGCTATTTTACTAAGATAAATGTCCATTTTTCTATCATCCTTACCATACTTATCACATCTTTCATCTTTATATTTTTTGATGTTTTTAAGGCGTGGGCTAGAAAAGAGCTTACAAAAAGGCTTATAAAAGAGGCTTGGAAGCTTCATTTTCCATACTTTCCATATGAAAAATACTCAAGCAAGGTAGAGCTAATCTACAATGAAGCTTTACAAAAAAAGATTCAAAGAACAAATTTGGAGCAGTATGTTTTGGATAGGATTGTAAAGGAAGATTAGAGCTTTTCTATCTTTTCAAAACTCTCTTTTATCTTTGTTGCACTCTTTTGTTGCAAAACTATGGCATCGTTTAGTCTTGTTGCGTAACGTGCTATCTCGTTGCTATTTTTTATAAAACCATCAAACAAAACAGAGAGATTGTGTAGCTGTCCCTTTACCTCTTTTATGTTTTTTGCCATAAGCTCTGTCCCTCTTACTGACTTTTGTGTGTAGATGATGTTTGAAAAGGTCATTGGCGAGGCTAAAAAAACTCTATGCCTAAAGCAGTAATTATAAATCTCCTCATCTTGGGAACAAATATAGCTATATATCGCCTCACTTGGTATAAAAATCAAGGCATAATTTAGCGTAACGCCCTCTATGATGTATTTGTCTGAAACATCTTTTATCTGTTTTCTTATGGTTGCAAAGAGCGCTTTTTTGGCATCTTCTTGCTCTTTTTTATCATCTGTATTTAAAATCTTGCTATAGGCAATAAGTGAAAACTTTGAATCAATACAAAGAAGCTTCTCTTTGCTTACAATAAGTGCAAAATCAGCAATAGTTCCATTTGGAAGTCTTTGCTGAGTGCTATAAAAACGTCTATCATCACCATAGATGAAATTTAAAATCTTTTGGCACTCAAACTCACCTATTGTCCCAAAGTGCTTTGGGTTGGAAAAGAGTTTATTTAGCCTAACTAGCTCATCTTTTAGTGATAAATTTAGCTCTGAGAGGGCGTCTAGTCTTGAAATCTTTTCAGCCATAAGAGTGAAATTTGAGTTGATATTTTTCAAATTTGAGTTGAGTTTTAAATCTATATTTGAGTTTGAGGTCAAAAAATCCCTGCTAAAATCTACAAATTTATCTGATATATTTTCATTTATTGCTCTAAGTAGCTCTTGATTGCGCCAAATTTGCTCATCTAACTTTTTTCTACTTTGCCAACTAAACAGACCAAAAAGCAAAATAACGATAGAAAAAACTGCCACCAAACTAACAAAAACTAACTCACTCATACTCATCAACCTTAAGCTGATCTAAAATATCTTGCTTATATCTTATTAACTCAATTTTATGCTTTAACTCCCTATTTTCCTCTATCAAAACCTCTTTTTGAGTGCGTAGTTCAAAGATACTTCTGCTCAAAAGATAGATCTCATTTTTGATTGAAATAACTGGTATTGTAAAGATAAAGATAGAGCCAACGATAAGATAGGCAATAGCTAGATCTCTGATAGTCAAGTTCTCATTCAAACTAGCCCCTTTTTATATGAAAAACTCTAAGCTTTGAAGAGCTGCTTCTTGGGTTGGACGCCAACTCTGCAGGTGATGGTCTAAGTGGTTTTTTGGTAACTGCTTCGCCGATAGAATGGTTATTCCCGCACTCACACCTAATGGCAAACTCTGGACAGATACAACTTGTTTGCCACTTTTTAAATTTATTTTTTACAACTCTATCTTCAAGAGAGTGAAAAGTTATGATAGCAACTATGGCGTTGTTGATACTCGAGTTTTCTATACCATCAAGAAGGGCATTTAACTCATCAAGTTCTCTATTTACCTCTATTCTTATGGCTTGAAATACTAAAGTTTGCATCTTTAATTTTCTATTTTGTATCTTTATGCCATTTACAATATCTGCTAACTCTTTTGAACTAACAATCTCTTTGTTAGCTCGGTATTTAACTATCCTATCTGCCACTATATGGGCATTTGGTATCTCACCATACTCACAAAATATCCTAACTAACTCATCTTTGTTATAGCCATTTACAACCTCTTTTGCACTAAGAGAGTCACTTTGATCCATTCTCATATCAAGCTTACTGCTGCCAAAACCAAAGCCTCTGCCGTCTTTGTCTATTTGCAAAGATGAAAGCCCAATATCTGCCAATACTCCACTAACTCTGCCAAAATCAAGCTCTTTAAAAATTTGTGAATATCTTTGATGATGAAAGGTTATCCTATCTTGATAGTTAGCCACTCTTTTTTTAGTGAAATTTATAGCTTCAATATCTCTATCAAAGGCGGCTATTTTCATATTGGGATAGCTATTCAAAAGTGCCAAAGTATGTCCGCCATATCCAAGAGTACAATCAACAACAAGACCATCTTTGACAGGCAAAAACGCCTTAACAACTTCATCTAATAAAACTGGCGTGTGAGGTATTTGCAAAATTTATCCTATATTATCCTAATTTGACTGATTTTTGTATAATAGCAAAATATTACTAAAAAGGTTAAACTTATGGAGTCAATTTCTGATTTTCAAAGCTCTTTGGTTGAGATGAAAAATGTCTCATTATCTATGTTTAGAAAGGGATTTTTTGGTATTTTTCATGGCTCAATTTCAAGAAAAATAGATAGCAATAAATTTATAATCAACAAAAAAGATGCTATATTTGACAGCCTTAGCGTTGAAGATATGATACTTCTTTATACAAAAAAAGATTATAGATGGAATGATGCAAGTTCTGATAGCGATATTCATCTAAATATCTACAAAAACATTCCAGAAGCTAAATTTGTCTGCTATGCAATGCCCGCTAACACCATAGCCTACTCTTTAGTCTCATCTAAAATTTATCCGCAAGACTATTTTGGTTATTTAAATTTCAAAAAGATTAAAATTTACGATATGAAACAGATTGATGATTGGTATGAAAGAGCCCCATTTGAAATATATAAATATATGATTGAAAATCAAACAAACATAATAGTTATTAGAGGTTATGGCGTCTATGCCTATGCAAGAACTCTCTATGAGTTGGCTAAAAACGTTGCTTTGCTTGAAAATAGTTGCAAGTTGCTGCTGCTTAAAAACCTGATAAACAACTAACTAACGTTAGTAAAAAAATTTAGAGATAGCACTCCCACTTTAAGCTATTTTAAGATAGTTTTATATACAATTTAGTAAATTTTTGTTAGCAAAAGGTGATTGATGATTAATTGGATGCAAAAAAGAAAAAATTATCTCATACCAACTATATGGATAAGTGCTATAGCCTTTATTGGTGCTGGATTGGTTGGTTGGGGTTCATATGATTTTAACAAAGCAAGAGCAACATCTGTTGCAAAGATAGGAAAACTAACAGTTAGTGGCGCTGAACTAAACCAACGATATAGCCAGCTTTTTAACAGCTATCAAGAGATGAGTGATGGCAAATTTAACAAAGAGTTAGCTCAAGAGATGGGACTAGATCAAATCGCTCTAAATGAACTTATAAGAGAGGCGTTACTTTTAAATCTTGCCAAAGATTTGGGTATAGAGGTAAGCGATGATGAAGTTGTTAAATTTATCGCCGCACAACCTGCATTTACCAAAAATGGCAAGTTTGACCTAGACAGTTATCACTATTTTCTTAGAATGAGTGGCCAAAAAGCAAAGGAATTTGAAGCTTCTCAAGCAAAAGCTGTCGCTCTAATGAAGCTTTATAACGCCATTATGACTCCACCTACCAATGAAGAGTTAGAGCTCTTTAACTCTGTCTTTTTTATGCAAGATAGAGTTGAGATAAAAGAGATAGATATTAATGCAAATGAGATCTCTTTTGGCGAAGATGAGATAAAAAAATTTTGGGATGAGCATAAAAACAACTACCTAACAACAAAAAGTTATGAGATAGCAGCTTATGAGCTTGAGCCACAAGAGCTAAATGCAACCAAAGATGAGTTGGAAAATTTCTACTCTAGCAACAAAAATCTCTATATAGATAAAACAAGTGATGAGATATTGCCTTTTGAGAAGGTAAAAGAGAGAGTGCTAGAGGACTTTAGACTAAATGCTAGCAAAAGCGATGCACTAAAACTCTATTTAGATCTTAAAAATGAAAAATTAACTTTCAACAAAGAGATGAAAATCTATGTAGATGATAAGAACTTTCCAATAGACGAGCTAACAAACAGCAAAGTTGGCGAGCTCAAAAAACCAATTATCTACAACGACAAATACCTTATCTTTGAAGTTAAAAAGATAAATGAGCCTATGGTTAAAGAGTTTGATAGTGCAAAAGAGCAGGCAAAGCAAGATTTGCAAAATACTCTTTTATTGCAACATCTCCAAGCTACTGCTCTAAAGACTCTAAAAGAGGGTTTTGTAGGCAAGGACTTAGGGTTTGTTGATGTTGAGAGCAGTGTAGATGGACTAAGCAGCGATGAGTCATATCACTTTTTAGCAACAGTTTTTAATGGCGACAAGATGGAGGGCTTTGTTCCGCTTAGCAACACTAAAGCAATCGTATATAAAATAACAGATCAAAAGCTTGGTAATGAGGAGAAATTTAACAAATACAAAAATGAGATGATTGGCAAAGTTAGCTCTGTTAAGGATAGTGAGCTACTAGGCGAGCTTTTGGACTCTTTACAAAAAAGATATCCTATAGAAAGATATTATAAAGGTGGTAAAGTTGAGTGATTTTGTACTTGGGCTAGATATTGGCTCATATGAGATAAAGGCTAATATAGCCAAATTTGAAGATGATAACTTTACAATATGTGGCATTGGTAAAGCAAAGACTACTGGCATTAAAAAGGGTGTTATTACAAATATTGAGCAAGCTTCAAAAGCGATAAAAAAAGCTGTAAAAGAGGCTACAAAAAGCTCAGGCACTAGATATGATAAGGCAATTGTTTCTATATCTGGCGCCTATACCAAATATACAAAATCAGCAGGCGTTATAAACGTTCCAAACGAAGAGATTGGTTTGGCTGAGATTAGACGTGCTATACAGATGGCTGAACACAATGCTAGCATACCAAATGACTATGCAAAACTCCATATTTTGCCTTATAAATTTAAAGTTGATGAGCAAGATCACATAGAAGATCCACTTGGAATGAGTGGCTCTAGACTTGAAGTTGGAGTTCATATAGTAACAGCGCCCAAAAGCTCAATCAAAAATCTTGAAAAGTCCGTTCAAATGGCTGGAGTTGAGATAGACAATATTGTGCTATCTGGCTATGCATCAGCTATTGCAACTCTTACAAAAGAGGAAAAAGAGCTTGGAGTTTGCGTCATTGATATGGGTGCTTCAACTTGTGATATGGTGGTGCATATTGGCAATTCGCTTGTACATAATGATGTGTTGCTTATCGGTTCATCAAACATAACAAATGACCTATCAAAAGCCCTTCATACACCTTTGGCGCAAGCTGAAAATGTCAAAACTAGCTACTCAAAACTCATCGATGCCAACTGCAAAAATGTCGAGCTATCAACTCTTGGCAACGAAAACAAAAAGACAAATGTTAGTATGGATATCATCACAAATATCATCTATGCTAGGATTGAAGAGACTTTGATGATACTTTTAGCTCAGCTTGAAAAGAGCAAATTTATAGATAAGCTTGGTGCAGGTATCGTTCTAACAGGTGGAATGGCAAAACTAGATGATATAAGAGCGCTAACCGCTGCTATCTTTAACAATCTACCTGTAAGAGTGGCTACACCGCGTCAAGCAGATGGACTTTATGAGATCTCTAGTAATCCTGCAAATAGTTGTGTTATAGGTCTTTGCCTTTATGGGGCTGGCGAATTTACGCCATATGAGATAGATTCAAATGCAGAGCTTAGATATAAAAATGAAGTTAGAAAGTTAGATTGTGAAAACGAACTTCTAGCAGATAAAGAAAATAGTCAAAATGAGCAAAACTATAACAACTTAGTAATAGAAGAAAATAACGATCAAAAAAGTGGTGGTAATTTTATAACAAAAATTATCAATTCAATAATAAACAAAATAAAAGAATCTTTTTAGAGGGGTAAATTATGAGTGGATTTAGTGTAGAAGACAACAAAGGCGTATATGGAGCCAAAATAAAGGTCATTGGCGTTGGAGGCGGTGGTGGAAATATGGTAAACCACACCATAAGAGAGGGTTTTGACAAAGTTGAGATGGTAGTTGCAAATACAGATGCACAAGCACTTGATAGATCTCTTGCAAAAACCAAAATCCAACTAGGTGCTATGAAAACCAAAGGTCTTGGCGCAGGTATGAATCCTGATCTTGGCAAAGAGGCGGCTGAAGAGAGCTACGACATAATAAAAGATGCTTTAGAATACTCTGATATTGTCTTTATTGCATCTGGATTTGGTGGTGGAACTGGAACTGGAGCTGCTCCTGTAGTGGCAAGAGCTGCCAAAGAAAACAAAGCATTGGCAATTGGAGTTGTAACTACGCCTTTTGATTTTGAGGGCAAAAAGAGAATGAGGTTGGCACTTGAGGGAATTGAGGAGCTCAAAAAAGAGTGTGACTCCATCATCATAGTTTCAAACCAAAAACTCATCTCTTTGATAGATAGAAAAGGTGGCATCAAAGACTGCTTTAAAACAGTAGATAATGTCTTATCTAGAGCAGTAATTGGAATGAGCTCTATCATACTTGACTCAGGCGATGACAATATCAACCTTGACTTTGCAGATGTAAAAAAGGTTATGTCACATAGAGGACTAGCGCTTATGGGTCTTGGCGTGAGTGAGGGCGATGAAGCACCACAAGAGGCGCTAAAAGATGCTATTGACTCTCCACTTCTAAATGAGATGAATATAGAGGGTGCTTTGGGACTACTTATACACTTTAAATTTCACCCTGACTGCCCATTTTATGATATAACTGAGGCAATGACAATGGCTAGGGATTTAGTTCATGAAGAGGCTGATATTATATTTGGAACAACTTATGATGAAACTCTTAAAAACAATAGAGTTGAAGTAACTCTCATAGCAACAGGTTTTGAAGAAAAAAAAGCATTAGAAGACAATGCAAAGCCTGAGCCGACCAATGAAGATATTAGAAAAGAGCATTTTGAAAGAAGACTTAAAAAAATAAGCGGAGAAAACTTCAATAGTGATGATATCTATGATGAGTTGGAGAAGCCAAGCTATTATAGAAATCGTATGGACTAATTCAAATTTACCCACTCAAATTTGGTCTAAATTTCACATTTAGACCAAATGCCTAAAATTTACTACCATTTAAATATCTAAATTTCAAATAGCTAGAAGAATAAATCTCTTCTAGCTCCAAAATCTTAATGTAAAAAGTGCCTAATGCCTGTAAAATACATACTCATATTGTGCTTATCGCACTCATCTATGACTTCGCTATCTCTTATGGAACCGCCTGGTTGGATAATGTTTTTAACGCCAGCTTTTGCAGCAATCTCTATGCTATCACTAAAAGGGAAAAAAGCCTCACTAGCCAAAGATGAGCCACAAAGATCAATTCCTAAATCTTTTGCTTTGGTAACTGCCGCTCTTGCAGCATCTACTCTACTTGTCATTCCCATACCAATGGCGACCATCGCTCTATCTTTGACATAGACAACACAGTTGGATTTGGTAAGTGCAGCTATCTGCCACGCCATCTTTAAGTCCTCAAACTCGTCTTTACTCGCTGCTCTTTTGCTAACTTGCTTTGAGTTTTTGACTTCATCTTTTTTAACATAATCTCTTTGTTGATAGACAAATCCGCCATCTACAAACTTAAAGTCATATTTATCATTTTCACGCACCAAGTAGTCACTCTCTTGACTAAAAATCTTAGTTCGCTTTTTGTCACTATAGACTTCAAGTGCCTCATCTGTTACATTTGCAGCAATAATTACCTCAATAAATATCTCTTTCATCTTAAGAGCTAGCTCTTTGTCTAACGTGCCATTTATTGCTACAACTCCGCCATATGCTGAGATTGGATCGCACCTAAGTGCTGCTTCATAGCTTTTTAAAAGTGTATCTCTTATGGCAAATCCGCATGGATTGGCATGTTTGCAAATGCTTACTGCCTTTTCTTTTCCAAAGCTGCTAGCAAGCATTAAAGCACCGTGAATATCAGTCATATTGTTAAAACTTGCTTCGCCTTTAAGTGTCTTAAAGTGCTTGCTAAAAAAGTCTTCAAACTGATAAAGCGCACCTTTTTGATGAGGATTTTCGCCATATCTTGTATCAAAAACCTTACTACCATAGATAAATTTAACAGCACCAAAACCACCATTAAATCGCTCATTCATATAGTTTGCTATCATGCTATCATAACTTGCTGTATGCTCAAATGCCTTTATCATAAGCTCTTTTCTAAACTCATAATCATCACTCTCATTTTTCAAAGCCTCAATAACTCTATCATAGTCTTTTACATCTGTAACTATCAAAACATCTTTAAAATTTTTAGCGGCACTTCTAACCATTGTTGGTCCGCCAATATCAATATTTTCTATAATCTCGCCAAAATCATCGGTTCTTTTTGTAGCAGCCTTGAAAGGATATAAATTTACGCAAACTAGGTCAATACCTTCAATACCAAACTCTTTTGCCTCTTTTTGATGGATGGGATTGTCCCTTTTGTATAAAATGCCGCCATGCACCTTTGGATGGAGAGTTTTTACTCTTCCCTCAAACATCTCAGGGCTTTTTGTCCATTTACTAACTTCGATAGTATTTATACCACTATCTGTCAAAAGTCTATAGGTCCCTCCAGTAGAAAGTATCTCAAATCCAAGTTCATCAAGCTCTTTTGCAAACTCAACCACCCCATTTTTATCACTAACACTTATTAAAGCTCTCATAACAATCCTTTCAATCTAATCTGCTTTTTATATAAGATCTTTTGTGACTATCTTTTTAAACTCATTAAAATAGAGCTCTTTTAACTTAGATAGCTCTATCTCTACATCATTTAGCACAAATTTGGACTCTTTTTTACAACTTCCCAAAACTTGCCAAGATAGTCCATATTTTTTCATAAGTTTTTGAAATTTATCCATCTCTTTCACGCCAACAATGGCTCTTGAAAAGCTCTCATCAAATATATCTATCTCCTCTTTACAATCCATCTTAAATTCCCCACCGACATCGCCAACTGCCGCCATCTTTGCAAGAGTTATAGCAACTCCGCCAACTCCAACAGAGTTTGCAAAGCCAAGTAGATTTTCGCTGTTTGCCTCTATTGCAAAGTCCCAAAGTGCTTTCTCTTTTTCATAGTCTATCTTTGGTAATACACCAAAAATCTCACCATAGACCTTTTGTTGATAAAGTGATCCTGCAAAAACTCCCTTAGTATCGCCTATAAGGACAACTTCAAAGCCTTCTTTTAAGGTAGATGGTAAATTTTTACCTTCATTTATACCAACACAAGCTATCGCAGGAGTTGGCTGAATGCTTTTTAAATCAGTCTCGTTATACAGACTCACATTTCCGCTAACTACTGGCGTATTTAACTTTGTGCAAGCCTCTTTTATACCATCACATCCCATCATAAATTGCCACATAACTTCTGGATTTTCAGGGTTGCCGTAGTTTAGACAATCAGTTATCGCAAGTGGTTTTGCGCCACTCATCGCCACTTTTCTACCAGCTGTTGCAACAGCCAAAGCAGCTCCAACAAATGGATCGATATAGTTCATTTTGGTATTGCACTCCATTCCCATGGATAAGAGCTTGCCATTTTCTTTGATTCTTAAAACTGATGCACCAAGAGAGCCGGGAGCTTTTACTGTATTTGTCCCAACAAATGCGTCATATTTATCGTAGATGTAGGATTTATTTAGAATATTTGGATCTTTTAAAAGTTTTAAAAATAGCTCTTGGTTGTTAATGGCTACTTTTTTGCCTTTGTGATTGGCAATTTCATCTAAATATGCAGGTTTTTTGGTAGGTCTATTTAAAACAGGAGCAGCTTTACTAAGTGGATCTATAGGAATCTCTCCAACTAACTCATCATGCCAGAAAAGCTCCATCTTGCCACTATCTGTAACCTCTCCAATGATTTTAGCTTCAAGCTCCCACTTCTCAAATATCTCTTTAACTCTCTTTTGGCTGCCCTTTTTTATGCAGATAAGCATTCTCTCTTGAGATTCACTAAGCATGAGCTCATAAGGTGTCATTGCCCTTTCTCTTTGCGGAACTTTATCCAAGTAGAGCTTCATTCCGCTTCCACTTCTACCAGCCATCTCAAAGCTACTTGATGTAAGTCCTGCAGCGCCCATATCTTGGATACCAACCACACAATCACTCTTAAAAAGCTCTAAGCAAGCCTCCATAAGAAGCTTTTCAACAAATGGATCTCCAACTTGAACAGTAGGTCTAAGTGAGTTGTTTTCTTCGCTAAAGCTATCGCTTGCCATAACAGCGCCACCAAGACCATCTCGTCCAGTTTTGCTACCTGCATACAAAACAAGGTTTCCAACGCCCTCTGCCTTGCCATAGAAAAGTTCATCACTTTTACAAATGCCAAGCCCAAAGGCATTGACTAAAATATTGCCATTAAAGCTCTCATCAAATGTTGTCTCGCCGCCAATTGTTGGCACACCAAGAGAGTTGCCATAGCTAGATATTCCATCACTTACACCTTTTACAAGGTATCTTTGGTATCTGTTGTTTTCTATATCGCCAAAACGAAGTGAGTTCATACTTGCCTCAACTCTAGCACCCATTGTAAAGATATCTCGGCAAATACCTCCAACACCAGTCGCTGCCCCTTGAAATGGCTCTATAAAACTTGGGTGGTTGTGACTTTCCATTTTAAAAACAGCTGCAACTCCATCGCCACAATCAATAACACCAGCATTCTCGCCAGGACCTTGCAACACCCAAGGTGCTTTTGTAGGGAAGTTAAGAAGATATTTTTTGCTTGATTTGTAAGAGCAGTGCTCGCTCCACATAGCAGAAAAGATTCCAAGCTCAAGTAAATTTGGCTCACGCCCCAAAATCTCAACTATTTTTTTATACTCATCATCACTAATTTTATGTGCATCGATAACCTCTTTTTCCATTGTCGCCTCTCTTATGAAATTTCTATTATTTTAGTTAAATTTAGTTTAAAAAATTATATAAAGAACAATAACCAAATTTAGACAAACAGCCGCTATTTTCCAAGACAAAAATTGCCAAACATCTCATCTAAAATCTCATCTCTTTGATATGGTCTTGTGATAGAAGAGATACTATCGATGGATAAATTTATCTCAGTTGCAAAAAGCTCTAAATTCTCATCATCTAGCCACTCTTTGGCTTTTTGTAAATGCTCCTTTGCATCTATGCAAGAGTCTATTTGATAGCTAGCAGTTAGCAAAAGTCCATCATAATTTTTGCTATCTAGCACCTCTTTTAGTCTCTCTAAAAGCGGGTCTGTGTTGGTTTTGGCAGATATTTGCAGAGGATTGGTTAGTTTTTTGTCAAATTTAAACTCTAAATCGGCCTTATTTAAAAGATAGATTATCTCTTTGCCACTCTTTTTAAGTAGCTCTAAAATCTTCTCATCTTTGCTATCAGCTACCCTACTTCCATCAAAAACAGCCACAATAATATCTGCCTCATCTATCGCTTTGATAGAGTTTTCAATGCCTAGCTTTTCAATAAGACCTTTTGCCTCTCTAATGCCCGCTGTATCTATAATGCGAACAAGATGAGTGCCAACTTTAAGGCTTTCTTCTATCCTATCGGTTGTTGTCCCTTCAATATCTGTTATGATTGCGCGATTTAGTTTTAATAAAGAGTTTAAAATAGAGCTTTTGCCAACATTTGGCTTGCCAACGATAGCTATCTTAAAGCCATCAATAAGCCCTCTTCTTTGCATGCTTATCTTAACAATTTGCTCCAATTTTTCTATATTTTCTCTAAGCATCAAGCTAGCATCTTTTAAAAGCGTTTCTGGAAGATCTTCATCAGCATAATCAATGCAAACCTCCACAAATGCCAAAGTTTTTACAAGCTCAGCTCTAAGAGTATCAACAAACTCTTTAAGCTCTCCGCTCATTACTCGCATTAAAATTTTAATAGCATCTTCATTTCTTGCATTGATGATAGAGGCTATTGCACTTGCCTTTGCAAGATCCATTTTGTTGTTTAGATAGGCTCTTTTGCTAAATTCGCCAGCCCTTGCAAGTCTAGCGCCCAAATTTATGACTCTTTGTTCGATAAGGTTGGCAATCATATATCCGCCATGAGTCTGAAACTCTATAACATCCTCCCCTGTGAAGCTAAAAGGGGCTTTAAAATAGATAACTATGCACTCATCCAAAAGTTCTCCATTTTCAAAGTAGAGATTGCAAAGAGTTGCATAGCGCGGTTTGAAAGATCTTTTTGTAATCTTTGTAGCAAACTCCAACGCCCTACTTCCACTAACTCGTATTATGCTAATAGAGCCAATTCCGTCGGCTGTTGCATTTGCTACTATTGTTTCATTCATTTTCTAAAGTCATTAACTATGATAAATTTACCATCTTTTCCATTTCTAACGGCAACATATTTATCTGGAAACTTCTCCCTTAGTTGCTTTAGTGCAATATCTACAAGTATTCCATCAAGAGGTTTTGTAGCTGCCTTGCCGCTAGTATTTATGCGTTCAATAATACCCTCTAAATATTTTGCAATCATCTCCTCTTGAGTTTGCAAAAATTTAGATAACTCAAGTCTTAAATTTAGCCCATACTTTAAATTTAGCCAATTTTGCAACATATAAAGAAGTGCTTTATAGCGTCTGCCATCTTTGCCAATAACCAAAGCTGCATCTTCTCCGTCAAGCTTGATAGTAAGCTCATTCTCATCGCTTTTAAAAATATCAATAAGTTCTATC
Source organism: uncultured Campylobacter sp. (assembly GCF_947255105.1). GTDB lineage: Bacteria > Campylobacterota > Campylobacteria > Campylobacterales > Campylobacteraceae > Campylobacter_B. Next base: position 37,550 of record NZ_CAMYFP010000002.1, on the reverse strand, counting down.
TTAAAACAACTTGCCTCCAACAATCTCTTAAGAGAAGTATAAATCTCATCTATAATCTTTTCATTTATCTCCATTTTTGGAGCTTTTGTTCTCTTTATCTTTTTTGGCTTTGGTTCTTTTGGCTTCTCAAAACTCTTTGTTAAAGCTCCCTTTTTGCCGCCATTTTTTATCTCAATAATGGCGTTTTTTTGAAAAAAACCTAAAAAGCCGCTACTTGGAAACTGAATAACTTCATACTCAAGCTCTGTAACAGAACACTCAAGCTCATGAGCCGCTTTTGAAAAAGCCTCTTGTAAAGTTTTTGCCTCTATTTTCATTTCTTTGCCCTTTGCTGTGCTTTTTCTATCTCTTTTTGTTCCTTTTGCTGAGCTTTTTCTAGCTCTTTTTCCTCTTTCTGTTTTGCAAAGATCTTATTTACAAAAACTTGCTGTATAACAGAAAATGTGTTATTTACGCACCAATAAAGTGTAAGTCCTGCCGGAAATCCCATAAAGAAAAAGACAAAGATAAATGGCAGAAACTTCATAATTTTTTCTTGAGTTGGATCTGTAAATGTTGTCGGTGTAAGGCGCTGCTGTAAAAACATCATAAGTCCCATGAAAATTGGCAAAACATACCATGGATCTTTGCTAGCAAGATCTGTTATCCAAAGTATCCACTCTGCACCTTTTAGCTCTATTGCATTTAACAAAACCCTATATATAGCAAAAAAGATCGGTATTTGAATGAGTATCGGAAGACATCCGCCCATTGGATTGGCGCCATGTTTTTTATATAGTTCCATCACATTTGCCTGCATTTTTTGCGGGTCGCCCTTATATTTTTCTTGAATCTCTTTTAGTTTTGGCGCAAGATCTTTCATCTTATTCATTGAGATCATGCCCTTATAAGTAGGATAGAATAGAAGCACTCTTATAAAAATAGTCAAAACTACAATAGACCAGCCCCAATTTCCTACAAATCCATAAAAAAAGCTAAGCAAGGCAAACATAGGCTTTGCAATAAAGGTAAACCAACCATACTCAATGACATCGACCAAAATACTATCTATGCTTTTTAAAAGCTTTTGATTTTTTGGTCCTATAAATCCACCAGCTTTAAAATCTTGCCTACCTTTGATAAAGACTTGAGTGTTTTTCTCGCTATCCAGCGCAATAACAGCGTCAAGTCCCTTGCCATTTATATCATACATTAGTGCAGTGTAGTAGCGATCAGATGATGCAACAATCTGTGATGCCAAAAAGCTCTCTGAGGCTTTGCCCTTTTTATCCTTGATGACCTCTAGCTTATCATCGCTCTTTTTTATAAGAACACCATGGACAGTAAAGCCATCAACTGCTATATTTGGTCTAAAGCCTGGAGTTATAAAGTATGGAACATCTTTGTTTAAATTTAGAGTTATTTCATAGCTACCATCTGCTTTAAATTTCACTCTTTTTGTAACTATAACTTCGCCTAAATCTTGAGTAAGAACTAGCTCTTGCGAACCACTTGAGGTATCTAGCGAGCTAATATTTGCTCTATATGGCGTATCAAAAGCTCTTTTATTTAAATCACTGTTAGTAAATCTAATCTCAAGCGGAAGCGGAGAGTATGACTCATCTACCAAGTCTATTTGCGCGCCATCATCGTTGTTATAGACAGCGTCATCAAGAATAAAAGAGTTTATTCTTCCAAGAGAGTCTATTGTCGCGTGAAAATGAGGGGACTTTATCTTTACTAAAGGCTCACTCTGCAAACTTTGGTTTTGCTTTGTAATCTCTCTTTTATCGATAGTTGGCTCTTTTATAGCTTGATTTTCTATAGGAGCTGCTTTTTGCTCGCTAGCAATGGTTTGGTTTTGATCGATCTGTGCTCTTATTTTTGATTGATAAAAAAAATCATAACCTATAAAAAATGCAAATGCAAGCACAGTCGCTATGATCATTCTTTGTTGAAGTGAAAGTTTTTCTAGCACTTATTGTCCTTTATAAATAGCTTTTATAACATAATAACAGCCGTTTTTATCTGTTGGAATTAGCCAAAATTTTGGCTCTTGTAGATAAAAAAACGGACTTTTTTTCTTGCTGATAAATTTAACCTTTGGGTAGTCAATGCCACCTTTAAATAGCTGATTACATCTTAAAATTCTAAATAATGTTGAGTAAAATGCCCTCAATATACCTTGATGTGAAAAAGACCAGATGGCATATTCAGAGCAGCTTGGATAGTATCTACACGAGTTTGGAAGCAGTTTTGAAATGTAATTTTGATAAAACTTAATAAGACAAAGTAGAAAAGCTCTCATCATAAAAGACCAAGCCTTTTAAATGACCATCTTAAGTTGCCAACAATCTGACTAAACTCAACATTTGCAGCTTCATTTCTTGCAACTACTATGTAATTTCCAATTTTTAACTCATTTTGTATCTGCGTAAATGCCACTTTTAATCTTCTTTTAACTCTATTTCGTATGACTGCTTTGCCAACTTTTTTGCTAGCAACAACTGCAAATCTACTTTTTGTATCTGCTAAAAAATAGACCACTGCAACTCTACTATGCCATTTTGTGCCATTTTGATAGATAAATTTAAACTCTGGTGTTTTGCTTATCTTTTCAAATTTGGTCAAATTCACCTACTCAAACTGAAAGTCTTTTTCTGCCTTTTGCTCTTCTAGCATTGATGACTTTGCGACCATTTTTGCTCTTCATTCTAACTCTAAAACCGTGAGTTCTCTTTCTTGGTGTGTTGTGCGGTTGATATGTTCTTTTCATCTATTTTCCTTATAAATTTAAAATAATCAAACCGTAATCCTATCTTAAATTTGCTTAAAAGCTATTTAAATAGAGCTAGTAGCCTTTTTAGATTTATTTAACAAATTATTGTAAGATTGACTATAAATTTATATTAGGATTGATTATGCAAAGAATACAACAAATTTATCTTTTTTTAATTGCGGCAGTTGTTGGCGCTGAACTTTTAATGGGAATTATCGTAGCACCGACGCTATTTTTTCCAAAGGAGATTTTGGGCGATGGCGTGCTTAGCCATTTTCAAAGCGGACAGCTAATGACTGCTATATTTATAAGTTACAATAAAGCCCTGTTAGCCCTTAGTGTCATTATACTTGTCTATGAGATGGTAAATTTCAATAACAACAGAGCTGAGAGTTTCAATCTTAGATTTTCTACACTTATGATAGCACTTATTCACCTTTGTTTAGCACTTGTTTTTATACTATATTTCACAGACTATATAGTAGAAGCTCAAAAATCTGGAGCCAAAGCCACGACAACAGAGACATTTCATGCTATCCATAGTGCTAGTGAGTGGTGCATGAAAATCATGGTTATTTTGCAAGCGCTGCTCTATTTTTTGAGATTTCCAAAGAGAGTAAAGGTTAAAAGTGAAAATTAGAGTCTATTATAAAGATACCGACGCTGGCGCAATAGTCTATCATGCAAACTATATCTCATTTTGCGAGATGGCAAGAAGTGAGTTTTTCTTTGAAAACAAAATAAAGGCCTTTGGCGAAAATGAACTTTTTGTTGTTACAAAACTAGAGGCTAAATATCACAAACCATCATATTTAGGCGATATATTGGAGATAAAGACCAGCTTAAAAGAGCTTAAAAAGACCAATATGACGCTACATCAAGAAATTTACAGAGTAGAGGATGAAAGTGGTGCTAGTTTAAACGAGCTTGCCTTTAGTGCCGATATTCAAGTTGCCTTCTTAAAGGAGAGAAAGCTTAGCAAAATTCCACAAAATATCGTTGAGCTACTTAGTAGATAGTTTTTTATAAAGAGTGATAGCTTTTTTCAAATCATCGTAGAAAAGCTCACTCTTACTTGGATTTTGTCTGATATAGTGCAGATCAAAAAGCGGGATAACGTGACCAAAACTTAGGTTAAATAGCGAGCCATGAATCACCTCCAGTGATGGCAACTTGGCATTTTGCAATAAAAAATTAGCTACATTTTGCCCAAATGTAATGACTAAAGAGGGCTTTAAAAGCCAAATTTCATCATAGATATATGGATAGCACTTTTTATAAGAGAGCACACTTTGAGTTTTGTTGTAGCACTTAAGCAAAAATGTTGTATAAAAGTCAAAAATCCCCTCTTTGTTTAGAAAGTCGCCTATCTCATCTTTTTGCAAAAATTTAGCGCTACTATCTTCAAGCTTGGTTGGAGAGTCAAAAATTAGCATTATATCTGCCTTGCTCTTTGTAGGTGCAAAGATCGTGCTTCTACTTTTTGCATTTTGACAAAGCTGACAACTTTGAATCTCTTTTATAAATTGGTCAAACTCTTTTTTATAACTGCCACCCTCTTTTGATGGGTTTATAAATTTATACCCAAATGCTTTATAGTAAAGCAGTTGTTTTAAAAACTCATCTTTATATTGCAAATTTATTCCTTGCAACAAAACCTCTATCAAAGCCTTGCAAATCTTTGTAAAATGTGGAGGAAAAGCCGCTTTTTTCTAGATATTCCAAAAGTTGGGGCTTTTGATCATATCCTATCTCACATATTAAAAATTTAGCCCTTGTTTTTGCTATATCGATGATATTTTTTAAAATCTCATCTCCATTAACTCCGCCAAAAAGCGCCTCTTTTGGCTCATTTAAAACATATTCGTCAAGCTTGTAGCTATTTTTTATATATGGTGGATTGGAGATGATAAGATCTACATTGCCACAAAAATTTGCCAAATACTCTCCCTCAAAAAGCAAAATATCTGTTTGAAATTTATCTTGATTTATCTTGCTAACCTTTAGTGCAGTTTTGCTAATATCACTTGCAAAGAGCGATAAATTAGCATTTTCAAGCTTTAAAGAGATACTCAAGACTCCACTTCCAATCCCTATCTCAAAAACTGAGTTAAGACTCTCTTTTTTTATGAGTTCCAAGCTCTTTTTTACCAAAATTTCACTCTCAAAACGTGGAATTAAAACGCCCTTTTCAACATAAAACTCTCTATCCAAAAACTCCGCTCTACCCGTTATATACTCAAGTGGTTCGTAGTTTTTATAGCGATTCAAAAGTGCAAAAAGAGCTTCTTTATTGTTTAGCTCTTTGTCTAAATTTAAAAGAAGCTCCTCTTTGGAAAATCCTGTATGAAAACTTAAAAGCTCTCTTGTAACATAGTCATTGCTCTGTTTTTTTATAAATTTCAGCCCTTCAAATAGCGTCATCTTTAAGCTTTGTAATTCGCTCATACAGAGTTGGATGAGTAAAGTAGATAGCTGCATAGAGCGGATGTGCCTTTGGAAAGGCCTTGTTTTCAAGAGCTAGTTTTTTAAGAGCGCTTATCATATCCTCTTTGTTTTGATTTATGGCACTAAACTCATCTGCTCCAAACTCATTTTCTCGGCTCAAGTAAGAGAGAAGCGGCTCTATCAAAATGTTAAATAGAGGCGAAAAGAGCAGAAAAAAGATGAGATAAGACGAAGCGCCTTCTCTTAGCCCAATAACTTCAAAAAATGATGTCGGAATATGCGCAACTATAAAAAACATAGCAAACAAAACAGCTCCCATCAAAGCGATATTTTTATAGATATCGCCATGTCTAAAATGCCCAAGCTCATGGGCTAAAACTGCTAAAATTTCATTTATAGTAAGTTTTTTTATCAAGGTATCAAACAATACAACTCTTTTGCTACTACCAAGACCGCCAAAATATGCATTGAGTCTGCTATCTCTTTTACTTGCATCCATAATAAAAAGCCCATTGCTTTTAAATCCGCACTTTTGCATAAGCTGCTCTATCTGCTCTTTAAGTTCCCCATCTTCTAGCGGTGTCATCTTGTTAAACAGCGGTGCGATGATGGTTGGATAGATGATATTTATAACTATGATGATAGAAAAACTAACTACAAATGCCCAAAGCCACCACAAAGCGCCAAGTTTTTCTATACAAAATAGCAAAGTCCATATGATAGCACTACCAAAAACAATAAGTAGTGCAAATGTCTTTATGGTATCTAGGATATAGGTTTTTGCGTCTATGTTTGAAAAACCAAATTTCTTGTCTTTGACAAATCTTTCATAGATGGAAAATGGGATATTTAGCAAAGCACCAATTATCAAAAATGCGAGCACAAAAAATGTTCCATCGCCAAAAAAGTAGAGCAATTTAAGACCAAAAAGAACCCAACAAAGAGCAATCAAAAGCGAGTAAATAAGTTGTACTATGCTAAATTTGGAGTTAGTTATAGCTATCAAAGCTGCCTCTTTATACTCTTTTTCATCGAGTATAACAGGGCTGTTTTTCTCTTTTTTGATGTAGTTTAGCTCTAAGAGCTCCAAAAAAACCTTAATAGCCGTGTATGCAACAAAAAGCCCAATAACAAAATAGATCATCTGCCCCTACTTTAAAAAGTTGTCATAAAAACTACTTACAAAGACTGCAAGTATTACAAAAGGTATTATAAATTTGACATAAAAATACCAAATTTCTACAATTTTATTACTTCCATCAAAGCCAAATTTAAGCTCTTGCTTTGCATCATCTCTCATCACCCAGCCAACATAGATGGCACAAAATAGAGAGGTCATTATAAAAAATATGGTAGCGCTTATACTATCAAATGCATCAAAGATACTTTTACCAAATATAGTTACATCGCTTAAAATATTGCTAGAAAGTGCTGATGGGATGTTGCCTAAGACAAAAATAACTCCAAGGGTTAGGATGATTGCACTATTTCTAGACATCTTGCTCTTTTCACAAATAACTGTAATTATCACCTCATAGATAGGAAGCGAAGTGGTAAGTGCTGCAAGCATTAAGAGCAAAAAGAAGAGTATCGCTATGATATTTCCAAGAAAGATTTTGGAAAATACTAATGGCAAAGTCTTAAAGACCAAGCTAGGACCAGACGCAGGTTCAAGTCCAAAGCTAAAAAGTGATGGAAAGATCATAAAGCCAGCAAGAACTGCTATAAAGGTATTTAAAACTCCTGTTATAACAGAAATTTTTACAAGATTTGTTTTTTTGTCAAGATAGCTAGACATTGTTATCATTACACCAAAACCAAGTGAAAGTGCGAAAAATACCTGCCCTAAAACATCTATGAAGAGCTTTGTATTAATCTTTGTAAAGTCAGGTATGAGATAAAACTCAACTCCCTTCATGGCATCATCAAGAGTTAAATTTCTAATTACCATAATAATCATTAGTAAAAAAAGCAGCGGCATAAGCACTTTTGCGGCATTTTCTATCCCTTTGACTGCACCTTTTTTTAAGATGATGTAGTTTATAAGAACAAATAAAAAGGTCATCAAAATCACTTTAAAAGGGGAGTTATCAATGCTATCTGCATAGACTTGAGTGCTTAATTCTTTTGTTATCTCTCCGCTTGAGAGGTCCAATTTAGAGGTAAGAATATTGTAGATATACTCTAAAACCCAGCCGCCAATAACCATATAGTAAGACATTATTCCAAAAGCGCCAATTAGCCCCATATAGCCAACTATCTTCCATGGGCCAGCACCAAAAGCATCTACGGCATTTTTTTGATAGCGTCTGCCAATAACATTTTCAACCAAAATCATCGGAATTCCAATAACAATCATCGCTAGGCAAAAGATAAGCACATAGGCTCCGCCGCCATTTTCTCCAACCAAATATGGAAATCTCCAAGTACAGCCAAAGCCAATAGTAGCTCCAGCCACTGCCAATATATAAGTTAGTTGAGAACTCCAAGTCTGCCTTTTCATCTCTCTCCTTTTATTTTAAACTCTCGTGGATTGTTAAAACTTCAAAATACTCATTTTCCATACGATTTAGGTCGCCTTTTTTCTCTTCAAGCTCCTCAAAAAGCTCTTGAATGCCTACTTTTTGATAAATTTCAGGAGTTGAAAGAGCGTAATCTAGCTCTTTTATGCGATTTTCAATCTCCTCTATCATAGATGGATACTCTTCTAAGATTTTATTTTGTCTATAGCTAAGTTTTTGGCTGCTAACTCGCTCTTTTTGTATAGTTTTACTCTCTTTTACCTCTTGGAAAATCTCTTCAAGCTCTTTTACTTCATCTTCATATTCAAGGTATTCAGTGTAGCTAATGTGAGACTCAGTTATCTTTTCATTTTCAAAGATAAAGAGCTTATTTGCAATCTTATCAACAAAGTATCGATCGTGGCTAACAATGAGTATAGCACCATCAAAATCCATAAAATACTCTTCTAATATATTGATAGTTGAGATATCAAGGTCATTTGTTGGCTCGTCTAGTATCAAACAGTCAAAATCTTGCGTAAAGAGTTTGGCAAGTGCTAAGCGGTTTTTCTCGCCGCCGCTAAGTGTGGTAACAGGCTTATCCAAAAACTCCTTTGGAAAGAGAAAGTTTTTAAGATAGCCATAAACATGCATATAGCTACCTCTAACCATAATATGATCGCCACCATTTGGGCAAAAATTTTCTATCAAGCTTTTTGTTTCGTCAATATTTTCTCTTCTTTGATCAAAGTAGCCTATCTTTACATTGCCTCTCTTTATAACTCCACTATCTGGCTCAAGCTCGCCTAAAAAAAGTTTTAAAAGTGTTGTTTTTCCCATTCCGTTGGCACCAACTATACCAATCCTCTCACCTTGCAAAATCCTTGTTGAGAAATTTTTAAATAGCAGTTTATCACCCAAAGTTTTACTTATATTTATGCACTCAAAGAGCATTTTACGTCTATTTTGAGTTATGGTGGTATTATTAAAACTCATTGTAGCTCTTTTTAGCTCTAGCTTAACCTTTTTTAAAACTCCAGGATTTCTTTTGGCCTGCTCTCTCATATCATAAACACGCTGTTTTCGTCCCTCATTGCGCTTAAGCCTTGCTTTGACTCCCTTTCTTAGCCACTCCTCTTCAGCTCTTAGCTGTTTTAATAAAGTTTCGTGTGACTTGGTAAGTGAGGCTAGAAGCTCTTGTTTTTTTATGAGATAGTTTTCATAACCGCCATCAAATGAGTTAATTGCACCATTTTCTACTTCAACCGTTCGTGTTGCAATTTTTTCTATAAAGTAGCGATCGTGTGAGATAAAGACTATTGATTTGCCAGAAAGTAGCAACATCTCCTCAAGAAATTTAACCATATAGACATCAAGATGGTTTGTTGGCTCATCCAAAAGCAAAATATCTGGATTTTTCAGTATAAGCCCACCAAGTGCAACTCGCCTTATCTCTCCACCACTAAGCGAGCAAACTAGCCTATCTTCATACTCTTTTAAGCGGAAATTCTCCATAACACGTTCAATTTTGTTTTCGATATTCCAAGCATCAAGACTTTCTATCTGTTTAACAAGCTCGTCTTGCCTTTTGAGCAGCTCTTTGTTTTCATGATCTTTTTGTGTAAGCGAAAGAACTTCATGATACTCTTTTAAAATTGAAAAAATATCATCAAGTTCTTTGCGAATCGCCTCTTTGACAGTTATTGTGCTATTAAACTCAGGCGTTTGCATAAGCATCTCAACTTTTAAGTTGTTTTGCCTTATAACTCTTCCATCATCAGGAATATAAAGACCACAAATAATCTTCATAAGAGTTGATTTACCACCACCATTTTGTCCGATGATGGCAACTCTCTCGCCCTCTTTGATGGATAAATTTATTCCATCTAAAACTGTTTTGGAGCCAAATTTTTTGGTTATATCTATTAAATCTATTAGTGCCAAAATCTCTCCCCGTTCAAATACATTTAACCCGCAATTATAGCTAAATTTACTAAAATATTTTTGAAAAAGAAGCTACAAAACCACAAAGCAAAAGAGAGAACTCTGCTTAATTTATTGTAAAAACATTGTAGATATCATCAAGCAAGAAATATTTTCTATCTAGCGTTCCTTTGTAGTAAATATTAAATGTCTGATCATATGCCTTTTTGAAAAAGCCCTCTTTACTAAGCGAAAGTATTGCTTTATCTACAGCTCTTAAAAGTTTTGTGTTGCCCTTGCTTAGACCAACAGCTATAAAATTTGGACTGCCTACTGTATTTACAGCTATTTTGTATTGAGGATCTATGATAGGAACGATAGCTACAGACAAAGAGCTATGAAAATATCCATCTGCTGCACCACTTTTTAGCTTCATAAAACACTCTTGCATATCTTCACACTCTATAGTTTGGATATCAGAAAACTCGTTTGGATTGCTATTGATATACTCCTCTGCAGCAGTTCCTGGAACAAAAAGCAATCTTTTATATCTAAAATCACTCAATCTTTTAATCTTCTCACTCTTTTTGGCAACTATTGCTAATTGCTCAGAAAAATATGGCATAGAAAAATCAATGAGTTTTTTTCTCTCGTTAGTTACAGAGAGAGTTGCAACAACTAAATCAAGCTTATTTTCCATAAGCATCGGAATTTGCTCTTTTACATTAAGAGGTGAAAAAACAATACTAATATCATTGCCAAATATTCTTTGAGCAATCTCTTTAGCAAACTCAACCTCAAAACCGCCAAATCTGCCATCTTCATAGGTGCTAAATGGTGGATATGACTTGTTTATACCAATCCTTATCTCATTTTTATCTTTAATCTGCTCTATTGTGTTACCAAAAGAGAGTATGGCTAAAAAGAGAATGATAAATAAATTTTTCATTTAAATTTGTTCCTTTATCTATATCTTAAATAGCCATTATTCTAACTAAAAATTGTTAAAGATAAATAAAAAAAATCTAATTTAACATAAATTGTCTATAAACATCATCAAGTAAGAAATATTTTTTGTCCAATGTACCTTTATAATAGACTGTAAAAGTTGATTCATAAGCTTTTTTGAAAAAACCTTCACTTGATAGTTTGAAAATTGAGTCATTGACTGCATCTAGCAGTTTATTGTTTCCTTTAGAAACTGCTGCAGCAACAAAGTCGTGATTACCTACTATTGGAACTGTTATTGTATATCTTGAGTCAAGTATAGGAATGGCTCCCAAAGAGAGAATAACGTGGAATATTCCATCGGCTTTTCCTGCTTTTAGATTGTTAAAGCAGTCATTTAAATTTTCGCAAGTAATAAGGTTCATTGATGAAAACATAACTGGATTTTCCTGGATATAAGTATCATTTGTAGTTCCCTTTATATAGAGCAATCTTTTACCCTTAAAGTCTGAGAGCTGTTTTAAACTGCCACTATCTTTGGATAATACAGACATATTTGTAGTAAGATATGGTATAGAAAAATCAACTTTAGCCCTTCTTTGGTTATTGACTGCAAAGGCTGCCATAACTAAATCAACCTGATTTTTTTCAAGCATTGGAATTCTGTCTTTTGCATCCATTCCAATGAAAGTAATCTTAATATTATCGCCAAATACTTTCTTTGATATGCTTTTGGCAAGTTCTACCTCAAAACCTACAAAATTGCTACCATCATAACTACCAAGTGGCGCAAAAGCCTTTCTTACGCCTATTCTTATCTCATTTTTGGATTTAATCTGATCAAATGTGTTAGCAAATGAGATCACAGAAAAAATAGATAAGATTAGAAATAATCTTCTCATCACTACTCCTTTTAAAAATATATTGAAATTTATTTATTTGTCATTGTAAAAATATTGTATATATCATCTAGTAAAAAATACTTTCTATCTAGTGTGCCTTTATAATAGGTGTTAAATGTTTCATCATACGCTCTTTTAAAAAAGCCATCTCTACTAAGCTCTAATATCGCTCTATCTACCTGCTTTAGTAGCTTTTTGTTGTCTTTGGCAACTGCTACACTCATAAAACTTGGTTTTCCAATAGCTGGTATTGAGATGATAAAGTCATTATCCAAAATTGGGATTACTCCCAAAGCAAAAATTGTGTGAAAATAGCCATCTATCTCACCATTTTTTAAAAGTTGAAAACACTGATATGAGTTTTCACAAGCAACGGTTTCTATATTGGCAAAATCTTTTGGATTGTCTTCTATATACTCTTGCGAAGTAGTTCCAACAAGATAACCAATCTTTTTAAAATTCATATCTGAGAGTTTTTTTACGCCAAGTTTTTTAGGTGTAACTATCGCCATATTGTCAGAAAAATATGGAATAGAGACATCGACATACTTTTTCCTCTCTTCGGTTACTGAGAAGTTTGCAACAATCAAATCAACAATATTGTCATTTAACTTAGGAATCCTATCTTTTACATCAACACCTACAAGAGTAACTTTTCCAGTTGGTCCTAAAATACTCTTGCCTATCTCTTTTGCAAGTTCAACCTCAAAGCCATGAAAACTGTCATCCTTAAGCTCACTAAATGGAGGAAAAGCATTTCTAACACCAATTCTTATCTCATTTTTAGCCTTAATTTCACTTAGTGTATTTGCATAAAGAGAAAAATTTGAGATAAAAAATATTAAAAAGATATATAAAAGTCTGTTACTTTTCATAAATAACCTTAAATTAATAAAATATACTAACCACAGCTGCTGCTAACAAAAAAACCAACCTGACACTGTCACCTAAATGACAACCTTGCAAAATTATACAGAGATATTCTTTAAGTAGTGTTAAAAATAGCTAGATAAAATTACCAAATAGCTTAATGCCAATTCATAAATCTAACTAAATTTTTCTAAATTTAAATAATATATTTTAAAAAAGATAAGAGAGCCTACAAAGAGGCTCAAATTTATTTTTTTCTTTTTTTAACTGAAAGTTTGTGTGCCTCTAGCCCCTCAATGTCTGCCAAGCTCATGCACGCAGCTGACAACTCATCAAAACCTCTATCGCTAATATGAATAATTGAGCTTCTTTTTATAAAGTTATAAACTCCAAGCGGTGAGAAAAACTTAGCACTTCCACCTGTTGGCAAAGTGTGATTTGGTCCTGCAACATAGTCTCCCATCGCCTCTGGTGTGTTTTTGCCAAGAAAGATAGCTCCGGCATTTTTGATAAGTGGTAGATAGCTCATAGCATCATCAAAACAAATTTCAAGATGTTCAACTGCAAGCTTATTCATGAGCTCTATTGCTTCAAATTTATCCTTTGCAACTACTATGGCGCCTCTATTTTCTATGCTTTTTCTAGCTATTGGCTCTCGTTTTAAAGTCTCTAGCTCTTTATAGATCATCTCTTTTACTGAGTTTGCAAATGTTTTGTCGTCTGTTATTAAAAAGCTACTTGCCATCTCGTCATGCTCTGCTTGAGAAAGTAGGTCAATAGCGGTTATTTTAGGATCCATGCTACTATCGGCTAAGATACCTATCTCGCTAGGTCCTGCAATCATATCAATATTTACATCGCCAAAAACAAGTTTTTTTGCTGTTGCTACAAAGATGTTGCCAGGTCCTGTTATGACATCTACCTTTGAGATGGTCTTAGTGCCATAAGCCATAGCTGCAATTGCACTTGCACCGCCTACTTTATAAGCTTTCTTAACACCCAAAAGATGGAGTGCTGCAAGAAGGAGTGAGTTTATCTCGCCATTTACAGCAGGCGTGCAAACTGTTATCTCTTTTACGCCGGCAACTTTTGCTGGTATGTAGTTCATCAAAAGTGAGCTTGGGTAGGCTGCCTTGCCACCTGGCACATAAAGTCCAGCACTAGAAAGTGGAGTTATTTTTTGTCCTAAGATGTTGCCATTTGACTCAAACTCAATCCAACTTTTCTCAAGCTGTTTTTGGTGAAATGCCTCTATCCTTGAGGCTGCTAAATTTATAGCGTCAAGTAGCTTTTTGTCGCATCTATCATAGGCCTTTTTCATCTCCTCTTTCGATATCAAAAAACCCTCTTTTGCATCCCAGTGATCAAACTTTGAAATTTGCTCTTTTAAAGCTATATCGCCTCTTTGCTTTACATCTTTTATGATACTCATAACAGACGGTGTAACGCTATCTACATCTAAATTTGATCTATTTATCAATTTGTCAAACTCAACTTTAAAATTTGCATTACTACTTTCTAAAATCTTCATATTTGCTCCTTAAATTTGTATCTATATCTTTCTATCTGGCTAATATTACCCAAAATTCCACCTTGATGAATATAGAGAATTGGATTTTTAAATCTGTCTTGATGTTTTAAAAGCGTCAAAAAACCAACCATATCATATATAAGCTCAAACTCAACCCCACACTCTTCCAAAAGCTCTTTGTAGAGGCTATATAGCTCGGTACATGGCTTGGCAAAATGGTATTTTTTAGGCGGTGGCAAGATAGTTACGGCTGAGTTTTTATCAAGAGATAAAATCTCTTTTTTAAGATACTCTTCATCGCCAACGCAAGGTGTTGTAAAGACTTTGAATTTGCTAAATTTAGATAGATAGGCAGCACTTGCTCCAGTTCCACTTGGCAAAAATATATCAAAACAGAGATTTAAATTTCGTGCATGAAGCTCAATCTCTCTAGCCTGTTTTTCAAAACCAAAGGCAGCCTCACTTTGTGCAACACCCTCTTTTATAAAAAGAGTTTTGCTATCTACCAAACTTCTTGCAAAAAGCTCTCTGTTTTGTGCTACAAAGAGCTTCATGCCATTTTCTAGGCTAAATTTGAGATTGCCAATGGGATCAGTTTTTAGAGTTTTGTTTAGATGTGATACAACATACGAAAACTCCAAAGAGTTCTCTTTAGCAAAAAGAGAGAGCGCATACATTGCATTTGACTGCGATGAGCCATAACTTACAATCTTGTTATAATTATCTAAATTTGAGTTTAAAAAATAGGCAAGTTTTCGTGCTTTGTTGCCGTTAATCTTGCCTATAAGATCATCTCTTAGTAGATAAAACTCAACTCCTCTAAAGCTTTTTTTCTCAATTGGTGCGATTTTCATCATTATTGAAGAAACTTTTTAATCTCCTCTATACTCTGTCTATTTGAGATGAGAAACTTTATCTCGATACGCCTACTAGCACCCTTATCTTCAACTCCATTTACAACAATTGGCTCCATATAGCTTCTTCCACTTGCGGTTAGATATTGTTTTAGTCGCTCATCTTTATTCCATGAGTTAATAAACTCCATCACAGCAAAAGCTCTTTGTTGTGAAAGCTCAAGGTTAAACATATACTCGCCATCACTATCGGTGTGACCCTCAATTATGATAGCATCAAGGTTTTTTCTAATGTAATCACTTTGCATTAAGATAGCAAAATAGTTCTCGAGAGTCTGTTTTAAACTCTCTTTTATATCATCCCTTAGTTTATATGAACCTTTATCAAAAAGAATGGCAGAAGAGAGAGTAAGTGCACCAGTTTGCTGGTCTATCTCAACTTGATTGCCAAGCTTTTCTTTTATTTCAGATATCAAATTTACCTGAATACCGGTTAGATTTTTAATGCGATTTTTAGTAATATTTAAGTCGTTTAATATGCGGTTCAAATCTCTATCTTTTTGAGTTATTTGCTCCAAAAAGTAGGCAATTTTAACTTCATTTTCAGAAATCTTTTCATCTTTTTGCTTGTTTTGCTCAAGTAAATTTTTTATGTAGCTATCAAGATCTACATTTTTACTCTCCAAATCACTTGCTAGTTTTTTAAGCTCTTCTATTTGGATAACATAGACTGAATTTGAGCTTTTTAAATTTTTAACTTCGATATTTAGCTGATTTAACTTATCGCTAAATATCTTATTTATCGCTTCTAACTCAGAGTTTTTATCCTTTTCATTTTGTAAAAGTGCCATAGTTGATAGGTAGTCACTCTCTTTTTGATGAAGGGAGCTTTGAGTTAAAAAATACTTCACAATTACTCCACCAACAAGTAGTATAAATACAAACAAAAGCCCAGCCATAAGGTCGGCATAGGCTATCCAAAAATTATCGTTTTCTTCTTTTCTAAATTTCATTTTAACTATCCCTCTTTTCTTCTTCAACACTTGCTAAAGATCTTTTTAGATCCTCAATAACATCGCTATTGTCAAAGGTAATAACACTCTGTTTTAACTCATCTTTAAATTCATCTAACTCATCTTTTATCTCTATTGCACCTTTCGAATAGATAGCTGAAAGGTCATCTTTATTTTTTTCGATAATATCAATAAGTTCTCTAAATTTATCCTCCAAAGAGCTAACGGCATCTTCTAAATTTTGTGTTTTTTGTGAGTTGAAGCTCATGATAAATTTAAACTCTTTTGCAATATCATTTTGAAGCTTTAAAATATTTTTTGAGAGATTTTCAACACTTAAAATCGTCTTATCATAGCCCTCAAAAATAGCGCTTTGTATAGCAATAGTTTCGTCTATCTGCTCTTTGGCTCTGTTTAATTGCTCTTTTAAAGTAGCTATACTTTCCTCTTCCAAAGACAAAATTTCATCAAATCTTGCCTGTTTTTCTCTAAGAGATTTGGTTAAGTTTTTGCTAAAGTCATCGCTTGTAGCATTTGCCATTATTTGGTTTAGTCTCTCATTTTTAAAGATAAGCTCTTGAATGTAGCCTTGAGTAATCTCTTGCTGTTGCCAAAAGAAATTTCTAGTGGCATTTTGATACTTAAAGATAACTCTTTGAAATCTACTAAGCCCTCTTTTTTCAAAATATATCCACCAAAGTGCCAAAAATATACCATATATTGAGACATAAAAAGCTGTTCCAACACCGCCTAAAAGCTGAGCAATCTCGCCTTCTAGGGCATTTATGTTGGTGGATGAAAAAGCTGGCATTGAGATGGCAATACTTATGAAAGTTCCCAAAATTCCAAGCATTGGAAAGATACCGGATGCAACGCTTGAGTAGTTTTCATTTCTTACATCTCTAACAAAATCATCGGTAAAGTCTTCAAAACTTGCATTTGACTTCTTGCGGTTGCCAATGATGACAAGATGTGACATTATGTAGTCTTTAAGCTCTTTTTTGAAAAGATCAATTCTATCTTCAAAAAGCCTGCAACCATAATCAGCATTGTGTCTTGCAAAAATAAGTGCAATTATTAACAAAAAACTCATCATAATGATGGTGTGAAGCCCAACCTTAAAGGAAAGAACATCTAAAAATCCAAGTAAAAATACCAAGAAAAAGACAACCGGTGCAAAAATAATCTTTAGATAAACTCCTATCAAAGAGCCGCCGCTCTGTTCAGGTAGCGGAATATCTAGTATCACATCACTTTTATTTTCTCTCTCCATCTTTGCTCCTTTAGTTTCTATCTATGCAATTTAGGTCTTTAAAAGCTTGAAGCAATCTATCTCTCATACTCTCTTCACCCTTTCTTAGCCATTTACGAGGATCGTAATATTGCTTATTTGGGCTATGTTCGCCAGTTGGATTGCCTATTTGCCCTTGCATATACTCTCTAAATTTCGCTTCATACTCTCTTACGCCGTCCCAAAATGCCCACTGAGTATCTGTGTCAATATTCATCTTAATAACTCCATAGCTCACAGCATCTCTTATATCTTTTAAGCTACTTCCACTTCCACCATGAAAGACAAAGTTTATTGGACGATCATCTTTTAGATCAAATTTATCTTTAATATATTGTTGAGAATTTTTTAATATCTCTGGTCTTAAGACTACATTGCCTGGTTTATAAACTCCATGCACATTGCCAAAACTTGCAGCTATGCTAAATTTATCACTGATTTTCTTGAGTCTTTCATAGGCATATGCCACATCTTTAGGTTGAGTATATAAAAGAGCATTATCAACATTGGTATTGTCGATTCCATCCTCTTCGCCACCCGTTACTCCTAGCTCTATCTCCAAATTTATACCAAGTTCACTCATGCTTTTTAGATATTTCTCGCAAGTTGAGATGTTGTCATTTAGTGACTCAACGCTTAAATCAATCATATGAGAGCTAAAAAGTGGTATGCCATTTTTTGCCTTAAACTCTTTG
Source organism: uncultured Campylobacter sp. (assembly GCF_947255105.1). GTDB lineage: Bacteria > Campylobacterota > Campylobacteria > Campylobacterales > Campylobacteraceae > Campylobacter_B. The sequence continues at coordinate 19,816 of NZ_CAMYFP010000002.1, read as the reverse complement.
CTTGCCTCTATCAAACTATCAATCCAAGGAAGCAAGGCTCTATTTGCATGGTCAGTATGAAGAATAACTGCCACACCATACTCTTTTGCCAAAGTATGAACATGCTTTGCACCAGCAATTGCACCCATAACAGCAGCATTTGGGCAAGTTTTACCTGCATAAAAGCTCGCCCCACCATTTGAAAACTGTATGATTATAGGTGAATTAGCCTTTTTTGCACTCTCTAGTGCCGCATTTAATGAGTGACTGCCCACAACATTGACTGCAGGAATTGCAAAGTTGTTTTCTTTTGCAAATTTATAAAGAGTATTTAACTCATCACCGCTTAAAACGCCTGTTTTTACTAGATCCAATACACCCATTGCACTATCCTCTTATCTATTTAGTAGTTGGCTCTTTTTTAAGATCTATCTTATACTCAATTTTTGCTTTGCTAGTAAGATCTTTTGCCATATTTTGTAATTTAACTCTATATTTATCCTCTTTTAGAAGTGCTGAAATATAGTCTCTTACACCCTCATCTTTAAGAGTTATCTGTTTTTTAGGAATGTAGTTGGTCTTTAGTATGACATGGTAGCCAAACTGTGTTTTTACAGGATCTTTTGTAAGTTCATTGACCTTGAGTCCCGCAACCGCATCACTAAACTCTTTTACCATTGTATCGGCAACAAAAAGTCCAAGATCTCCGCCATTTTGTTTTGCAGATGGATCTATTGATTTCTCTTTTGCAATCTTTTCAAAACTCTTTGCAAGATCTGCTGCTTTTGCTTTTTTAAGTTCTGCAATGATGTTTTTTGCCTCTTTTTCATCCTTTACAAGGATATGTTTTGCGCCAAATTTCTCTGGCTCTACAAATTTATCTTTATTTCTCTCATAAAACTCTGCAATCTCAACATCATTTACCTTAATCTTCTCAAACTCTCTTAACTGCCAGGTGCGGAATGCCAATGTATCTTTGATGGAATTTAACTCATCAATATAGGCCTTATCTTTCTCAATACCGCTTTTTTTGGCAACATCAGTAAGAAGTTCTATCTCTATAGCTCTATCTACAATGTCTTTTATGGTTTGAGGTGGAAGTTGATCTAGATTAACTCCTGCTGGAAGCCCTTGAAGCATAGGAGCTAGCTCTTTTTGAGTAATCTCTTTGCCATTTACTGTCGCATAAACTGTAGCAGCTTGAAGTGATGCTGCAACTACTAAACTCATTGTGCCTAACAAAAATTTGTTCATTTTATAACCCTTTGTAATAAATATTCGTTGATTATATCTTAAATTTATAAATTCATAAATCTATAGTAAAATTGTTTTTATGAGAACTAAAAAAGAGATAGAAAAAATCAAAGAGCTTTTTTTAAGCCACTATGACAAACCGGCTACTGAGTTAAATTTTAAGAATTTATATGAGCTTTTAGTAAGTGTGATGCTCTCAGCACAATGCACTGACAAAAGAGTAAATCTAATCACTCCGTCGCTATTTAGCGCTTATCCAGATATAGAAACTCTTTCAAAAGCTAAGTTAAACTCGCTAAAACTTATCATAAACTCCTGTAGTTTTTATAACAATAAAGCCATAAATTTGATAGAAATGGCAAAAAAAGTTAGAGATGATTTTGGTGGCAAAATCCCACTTACTCAAAAAGAGCTAATGAGCCTTGCCGGTGTCGGTCAAAAGACGGCAAATGTCGTGCTTATAGAGTATGCAAATGCCAACTTAATGGCTGTAGATACTCATGTCTTTAGAGTTTCGCATAGGCTTGATTTAAGCAAAGCAAAAACTCCAGAGCTTACTGAAATCGACCTAGTAAAAGCTTTTAAAACTGAGCTTAACTACCTTCATCAAGCAATGGTGTTATTTGGAAGATATACTTGTAAAGCAGTTAAGCCAAATTGCAAAGAGTGCTTTTTATACAATCTTTGCAACTCAAAAGACAAAGTTAAACTCTCTTAATAATTGCTCTTACAACATCGGTTATAAGGGCAACAGAGGCTAACTCTACCTTTTCGTTGATACTGTGCGGTCCATAGATATTTGGTCCAATGGAGCAAGAGTGAAGTTCTTTATCTTTTTCCATCAAAATCCCACACTCAAGCCCTGCATGAACCGCCTCAAATTTGACATCTTTTTTTATCTTTGCAAACTCATCTAAAACAATATGGCTAAAGTCGTTTAAAATAGGTTGCCAAGGCGGAGTCTGGTTGGCAAATGTAGTCTTAAAGCCAAAAGTTTCTGCCAAAAGCTCTGTTTCAAATTTGGTATTTTCTAACCCCTCTTTGCTCATAGATCTTGGAAAAAGTTGTATTGAAACCTCTTTGGTAGTTGCATTTAGAACAGATAAATTTATACTATCTTGCGCACTTCCAACACTTTCATCATAGCTTCTAACGCCCTGTGCAAAGGTGCAGATAAATTTCAAAAGTCTAAAATCATCATCCAAAACTTCATCATCTTTTAATCCCAAAGCTTTGATTTGATATTTGCTATTTTCTTTCAACTCTTTTTCAAAACCAACTATCGCAACAGCTCCTACTGGAATGGAATTTCTGCGCTCACCACCGCTAAATTTGGCAACATAACCTCTATTTTGATAGATAAATTTAGCCAACTCTTTTATGGCATTTGGTCTGTTTTTGGTGATATCTAGTCCGCTATGACCACCAGGCAAGCCACTTAGCGAAATTTCATAGAAAAATAGCTTTTCTTTTTTGCTTTTGAAATTTGCATGAAGCATTATATCAACGCCACCAGCGCACCCAACAATGACACTATCATCGCTCTCACTATCCAAATTTAAAAGTTTTTTGCTCTTAGTTTTGAAGTTGCAATTACTAGCGCCCATCAAACCAACCTCTTCGTTGTTTGTAAAAATAACCTCCAAGTCACCAAACTCTCTTAACATCTCCAAAGCAATCGCAACGCCTATGCCATCATCAGCCCCTAGAGTTGAGTTTTTGGCAAAGAGAAAGCCATCTTTTTCTACAACATCTATCTTTGGTGCATCGCCAACACAAACCATATCATAATGTGCTTGCAAACAGAGTTTTGGCCTGCCTTTATAGGCGTAGATATTTCTCTCTTCATCGACACTTACCTCACAACCAAGCTCTTTTAGAAGAGCTATCAAAAAGTCTCCCAACTTCTCTGTATGATAGCTACAATGCGGAATTTGACAAATCTGCTTAAATGTTTTAATTACATTTTGATTTTGCATTTCAATCCTTTTGTTTTTGTGTTATAGTGTATCGAAAAATTAAAAAAATGGATAAATCTATGGATATAAAAGAGATAGAAAATAGAAATTTAAAAGCCTTAGAGTTAAATCTCTACAAAAATATTTATGAGATGATTTTAAATTTGAAAGTTGAAGCTAAAAATGTAGAGCTTGGAGATGTTATCAGACTTAAATATAGTGGCGATGAAAAAGAGGTTTTATCAATCGCAAAGGCTCTCAAACCTTGGCGAAAAGGTCCATTTGAGCTGAATTCACTATTTATAGATAGTGAGTGGCAAAGTTTTATAAAATATAACATTTTACAGCCACACTTAAATTTGAAAGATAAAATTGTTGGTGATATTGGCTGCAATAATGGCTACTATCTCTTTAGAATGCTAGAGCAAAAACCAAAGAGAGTGGTTGGCTTTGACCCTTGTATAAGACCCTATTTGCAATTTTTGTTTTTGGATAAATTTATAAAAAGTGGCATTGATTTTAGGCTACTTGGAGTTTCACAACTGCCTGATATGAAGCTTAAATTTGACACTCTTTTTTGCCTTGGTGTGATCTATCATAGAGGTGATCCTGTAGCAATGCTAAAAGAGCTTAAAAGCTCGCTAGCTCCCGGTGGTGAGCTTTTTTTAGATAGTATCTATTTGGATATGGAGGGCGAGTTTGCACTAACTCCCAAAAACAGCTATGCAAAAATGTCAAATGTCTATTTTATCCCAACTATCAAAGCTTTGCAAAATTGGTGTGAGCGGGCGAAATTTAGAGAGTTTGAAGTCCTTGCTACAAATAAAACAAAGAGCAGTGAGCAGAGAAAAACTGAGTGGATAGAGGGGGAGAGCTTGGGGGATTTTTTAGATCCAAATGATAGCACAAAGACAATTGAGGGCTATCCAGCGCCAAAAAGAGTCTATATAAGAGTGGAGCTCTAATCCAACTTACCGCTAGCTTTTATAAGCAAAATCTCATATCCCAAAGCATTCATCTTGGCACTAAGAGTTGATAATTTGTCTAAAGAGTTTTTATTTAGTGCCTCCAAATACTCCACTGGCTGGGACTTTCCACTCTCATGTCTTCTTTTGTACCCATTGAGCTCTTTGTTGCTGTTTTGCAAAGATATAAGAGAGTTTTTATAGAGTTTTTTACCAACTTCATCTTGAGATTTTAAAAACTTCATCTCAATTAAGGCTTCAAAAAGTGCCTTTTCATACCCATTTTTTGCCTGCTTAAAGGCAACTTCGCCAACTTTTACTCTATTTTTTACCCTTTTGTAGTCAAGAAATGGCAAATTTAGCCTAAAAACTCCACTTAAAAAATCCAACCCAAAACTATCTTTAAACTCATCGCTATTTGAATTAAGTGCGCCCATTATGGTGATATTTGGAAAAAACTCACCCTTAGATGCCCTATATCCATAAAAGCTTGAGTTTAGACGCTCAATGACGGCTTTGATGTCGGCTCTATTTTGCAAAGATGATAAATTTATAGATAAATTTGGCTCCAAAAAATGGACACTTTCCAAATTTAAACTCAAATCCAACTCCACCTCTTCGCCAATTAGCTTAAAAAGTGCCTCTTTGCTTTTGGCAATCTCGTTTTTGTTGGCAAGTAGCTCATTTTGTAGTGCCAAAAGCTTTTGATGGCTTGCAAGTAGCGCTAAGTTGTCTATATTGCCCTCGCTAAACTTAAGAGTTTGAATTCTCTCTATCTTCTCATAGTTTTGTAAGTTTTGTCTAAGCACTTTATCTTTGTAGTTTAAAAAAACAAGGCTTAAGTAACTTTGCGTAACTTTTGAAACTATAAAAGCTCTTAAATCTTGCAGATCAAAAATGGTAGCTTTTAGCTCACTTGAAGCGGAGGCGGTTTGGTTTTTTATCTTTGCAAAGAGATCTATCTCGTAGCTCAAATTTAAGCTAAAAGAGTAATTTTCCTTAAAGTTGCCACTTTTAGTAATATCTCTACTAGTTTGCGCACTATAATTTGCACTTAGAGTTGGAAGTTTGTTTGCACTCTCAATGCCAACTTTTGCATAGGAGCTCTCTATATTGAAAAGGGCCTTTTTTATCTCATTATTGTTAAGAAGTGCCTTTTCTACTAAGCTATTAAGCTCGCTACTGCCTAGCTTTTCATACCACGTTATCTTTGAGCTGCTCTCTTTGGTAGAAAGCGGTTTGTAGCTATCAACATCGCCTTTGTTGGCACATCCAATTAAGAAAATCAGAGTTAAAAAAAGAGCTATTTTTTTCATCGTCACTCCTGAATAAGCGCTTCTATTGGGTTTAGGTTGCTTGCATTTCTTGCAGGCAGAAAACCAAAAATTATACCTATAAAACTAGAGGCAAAAAGTGCCAAAATCATCGGTGGAATGGTAAGTATCATCGAAAAATCGCTGCTTATTGAATTAAAGATAAAAAAGATTATAAAACTGACCAAAAGCCCAAAAATACAGCCTATTAGACATAAAAGTATCGCCTCTAACAAAAATTGCAATAAAATATCTCTTTTTTTGGCGCCAATTGCCATTCTAATGCCTATCTCTTTGGTTCTTTCAGTAACAGTTACAAGCATAATATTCATAACGCCAATTCCACCAACCAAAAGTGAGATGATAGCAATTGATGAGATAAAGAGCTGCATAGTGCCTATGGTGCTTTCAACAGCCTGTTTTATGGTGTCGCTATTTCTAGTAAAAAAGTCTTTTTTGCCATGAAGTGCCGTTAGTTGCTCTGTTAGTTTGATCTCTGCAAGTTGGGCATTGACCTCATCTTTGACCTTTACAGTAATTGAGCGTATCTGCCTATCGCCTGTAATTTTGTTGATAACTGTTGAGTAGGGAGCATATAAATTTAAAAGCTCTGCACCAAAACCGCCAAACTCACTTTTTTTCAAAACTCCAACTACAACCATCGCTCGTTTATTAAAAAAGACTATCTTGCCGATTGGATCTTGCTCTTTAAAAAGCTCGTTTTTTGTGTTGTCGTCGATAACTACAACTGAGCTTGAGTTTTTGATATCATCTTCATTAAAGCTTCGCCCCACCGCTATCTCTTCTCCATTAATCTTTAAGCTATGTATCCCGCCACCTCTTAAATAGGCATTTAAAGTTTTGTTGGCATAGGTTATAGTGCCGCTTGTTTGGGTGTTGGGCGTAGAGTAGTCAAGATAGCTTTGAGTCGATAGAAAAAGTGCATCATCAAGTCTAAGTGAATTTACTCTACCAGATCTCATATCGCCAAAACCACGCCCTGGAAAGATAGTGATGGTGTTGCTGCCAATTGCTCTAATAGAAGAGATAATTTCCTCTTGCGCCCCCTTGCCAATAGCAACGACACAGATAACTGAGGCAATTCCTATGATGATACCAAGCATAGTTAAGGCAGAGCGAAGTTTGTGCGAGATAATTGAGCTAATAGACATCTTAAAAGACTCCATAAAGCGGTCTTTTAGAAGTGACGATCTTTTAGGCTCTCTAGTAACTTCTATCTCATTGCTCTTTGTTATCTCTCTTTTTGTAAAGGGCTTGGTATTTGGGCTATCTTTAAGTATTTCTCCATCCTTTATCTCAACAATTCTTTCTGCATAGGAGGCAATTTTGGGATCGTGCGTTACTAAGATGATTGTGCGACCCAAAGAGTGTAGCTCTTTTAAAATCTCCATAACCATCTCTCCGCTTGCACTATCAAGCGCTCCTGTTGGCTCATCTGCTAAAATTATCTTGGCACCATTTATCAAAGCTCTTGCGATACTTACACGTTGTTGCTGTCCACCACTTAGTGTGTTTGGGTAGTTTAGTAACTTATCTTTTAGTCCCAAATTTGTTAGGATTTTGGTAGCATTTTTTTGGCGAGTCTCTCTGTCATCGCCTTTGTAAATGGAGGCTAATGTTACATTTTGTAAGATGTTGAGTGATGATATGAGATTGTAGCGTTGAAAAACAAAGCCAAATGTTTTGTTTCTAAGCTCAGCCTTTTTATCGCTATCATAGGTGCCAACCTCCTTGCCATCTATAAAATACTCTCCACTACTTGGGCTATCTAGTGAGCCAATGATATTCATAAGTGTTGATTTGCCAGAGCCAGACTGCCCGATAATTGCTACAAACTCGCCTTTTTGTATGGTTAAATTTATATCTTTTAAAACATGAATCTCATTTGAAGAGATGTTAAATTTCTTGTTGATATCTCTTAGCTCAAGTAGTGCCATCAGATATCACTTATTATCAATTTTGATGGAGAACTGCTAGTGATTATGACCTCATCATCACTACTTAATCCCTGCAATATCTCACTATTTATCGAATTTGCAATGCCAACTTTGACCTCTTTTTTGGTGGCTTTTCCATTTTTCAAAACCTTTACAAAAGTAGAGTTGCCCTCCTTAAAAATAGCGCTAGTTGGGATGTAGAGTGTGTTTTTGGATTGATTGATGATGATACTATTTTCAGTTGTCATACCAATCTTTAAAAGCCCATCGCTATTATCAACTTTGGCCTTTGCATAGTAATAAACTGCACTATTTGAGCCTCTATTTTGACTTGAATAGACTCCATTGCTAAGTGTAGAAAGTGCTGGATCGATACTTGAAATAGAGCTTTTTTTGCTCTCATCATTAAATGCCAATATCTTATAGACAACCTCCATTCCAAGTGCTATCTTTGGAATATCTGCCTCTGAGATCTCCAAATTTATCTCCATTTTCGAGAGATCTGCAACTTCTGCAATCTTTGGCGCTATCTGCATTGCATTTAGAGTCTGTCCCTCTTTTACTGGAAGTGAAACTATGACACCATCAAGCGGAGAGACAATATTTGTATAGCTTAAATTTTTCTTAGCGATATCTAAATCAATGTTTGCCTGCTCAATCCTAGCCTCAATCTCAGTTAAATTTGCCATACTTAAACTAAGTGCATTTTTGCTATCTTCCAAACTTTGAAGTGATGTTGCCTTTGCCTTATAGAGCTTCTCTTCACGTTCAAATCTTTTTTTTGCTATCTCAAAAGCTATCTTTTTTTGCTCTAAATTTGCTCTGTAAATTTTAAGTTGCATCAAAACTTTATCTAGCTCATTTTGCTGTTTTTCTGAGTCAATTTTTGCTATCAAATCGCCCTTTTTGACACTATCTCCCAAAGAGACATAGAGCTTTTCTATCTGTCCGCTAACTTCAGCTCCAACAGTAACTAAGTCTTGTGCCATAACCTCGCCTGATGCAATAACTGTAACACTCAAATCACCATTTATTGGCTTTGCTGTTATGTAAATATCCTTTTGATCTTTGTTAAAAAAGTAAAAAATACAACAGGCCAAAACCAAAATAACCAAAATGGACAGAACTATAATCACTCTTTTTTTCTTCATCTACTCTCTTTTTGTGGGCATAATGGTCGAGATTGTATAGTAAATTTGCAAATGTAGTGTTAATGTGGATCAATAAGAGATGTTTTTAAATGTTTAAAATTGTTCTGTAAAATTTGAGAATCATTTTAAACTAAAGGAGAATATATGTTAAAAGAAAAATACCGTCTTTTCATAGATGGGGAGTTTATAGACTCTAGCGATGGCGCAACGATAGATGTCTTTAACCCAGCAACTGGCAAAAAGCTCTCAACCATAGCCGACGCTACAAAAGAAGATGTTGATAGAGCTGTAAAAGCCGCAAGAGTTGCATTTAACAAATTCAGGCACTCAACAGTCTCTACTCGCTCACAACTACTTTTAAAAATAGCAGATGTTATAGAGCAAAACAGCAAACACCTTGCCAAGGTAGAGACAATGGACAATGGCAAACCAATAAGAGAGACTCTAAACATAGATATTCCCTATGCAGTGGAACATTTTAGGTATTTTGCAGGCGTTATTCAAGCTGAAGAGGGAAGCGCAAATGTCTTAAATGAAGCACAACTTAGCATAGTTTTAAAAGAGCCAATAGGTGTTGTAGGACAAATTGTCCCTTGGAACTTTCCATTTTTGATGGCAGCTTGGAAACTAGCGCCAGTTATTGCAGCAGGTGATACAACTGTTTTTAAGCCATCAAGCGAGACTAGTTTAAGCGTGTTAGAGCTTATGCGTCTTATAAAAGACTTTCTTCCAAAGGGAATTATCAATGTCGTAACAGGCAGAGGAAGCAAGGCAGGAGAGTGGATAATCAACCACGATGGCATTGACAAGCTTGCATTTACAGGCTCTACTGAGATTGGGCGAGATGTTGGTATTGCAGCAGCCAAAAGAATCATTCCATCAACGTTGGAGCTAGGCGGAAAGAGTGCAAATATCATCTATGCTGATGCATGCCTAGATAAGGCTATAGATGGCGTTCAGCTTGGCATTTTGTTCAATCAAGGGCAAGTTTGTTGCGCAGGAAGCAGAATCTTTGTAGAGGAGAGCATTTATGATAAATTTATGGAGAAAATTGTAGCTAAATTTCAAAAGATCAAAGTTGGCGATCCGCTAGATCCAACAACTCAAATGGGTGCCCAAATCAACAAAAAACAGGCAGACAAGATCTTAGAATATGTAGAGATTGGCAAAAAAGAGGGAGCAAAAGTGGCAGTTGGTGGCAAAAGAGCAAGTTGTGGCGAGAGCTTTATAGAGCCAACTTTACTAAGCGATGTAACAAATGATATGAGAGTTGCACAAGAGGAGATTTTTGGTCCAGTTGGTGTTGTTATTAAGTTTAAAAACGAAGATGAGCTTATAAAGATGGTAAATGATAGCGAATATGGACTAGGAGGTGGAGTATTTACCAAAGATATCACAAAGGCACTTCGCACAGCAAGAGCTATGGAGACTGGAAGAGTTTGGATAAATACCTACAACCAAATTCCTGCTGGCTCTCCTTTTGGTGGCTATAAAAACTCAGGTCTTGGACGTGAAACTCACAAAATCATACTTGAGCACTACACTCAGTTAAAAAATATTATGATAGATCTAACAGGCAAAACTAGTGGATTTTATGAGCAATAATTTAAGGGGTGAGATTCCCCTTTTTGTAAAATGAACAGAGAAAAAAAGATCTACTCTTCGTTTGCAAATAGCCTAAATGGCGATGATGGTGCATATTATAAAGGCTATGTCTATTGTAAAGATCTCTTTGTTGAAAAGATACATTTTAAAAGAGAGTGGCTTAACCTAAAACAAATCGTACAAAAAAGCCTGCTAGTTAATATCTCAGATGCCATCTCTATGAATGCAAAGCCCAAATTTGCACTTCTTGGACTAGAACTTCCCAAAGATATAACTAACAAAGAGATAAAAGAGCTTACTTTGGCTTTTAAAAAAGAGGCCAAAAAATGGGGAATCTCAATTATTGGCGGCGATACAGTTAGCGGCGATAGGATTGCAATAAGCATAACTCTTATCTCAAAGTCCAAAAAACCACTCTTTAGAAGCGGCGCAAAGGTTGGTGACTTGGTGGCCTTTAGTGGGGATTTGGGCAGCGTTAAAAAAGATCTCCAATCACTCCAAAAGAACAAAAAGATATCGCCTACTTCTAAGTTTATAAGACCAAAAATTAGAGCTAAATTTATGCAAAAAGCAGCACCTTTTCTAAACTCTGCCATGGATATAAGCGACTCTTTGGGAAGCGATTTAAAGATATTGTTAAAAAAGAGTAAAGTTGGAGTTAAATTTCTAAAAAAGCCAACAAAAGAGCAGTTTTTAAGCGCTGAAGAGTATGAGTTGCTATTTAGTTTTTGCCCAAAAAATCTAAAAAAAGTCAAAAAAATTGCCAAAAAAACCAAGACTAAACTTACAATATTTGCAAAGATAACAGAAAAGAAAAAAAGAGAGTTTATCTCACCAAAACCGCACCATTTTTAGGATTGTTGCTTTGAAGTAAAAATTTGATAAAATTATCCAACTTTTAATGAGGCGGTAGCTTTGAGTTATAGAAAAAGATTTAGAAAACTTGGACTTTTGCTTGTCTTTGTTGGCGTTTTGATTATGAGCTTTGAATCAAGCGTTATCAAATTTAGCACAATTGGCGGCTGGGAGTTTTTGTTTTGGCTTGGAATTACACTCTTTATCTCTTCGCTTTTTATGATAGCAATTAGTTCCAAAAAAATAACATTTACCCACCCAAAAGCACTTTTTGCCTCTTCACTTTCTATGGCATTAAGTAACATCTGCTTTGTCTTTGCTGTAAAATTAACAGGTATCTCAACAACAGTCCTAATTCTAGCAACAGCACCAATAATATCGGCTCTTTTAGATCTTGCAATCACAAAAAAACGAACTCCAAATTTACTTTTTGTAGCAAGTATTTTTGTCTTTATAGGACTTTTTATCATCTTAAAAGATAGCCAAAAGGAGATAAATTTAGTTGGTGTAGTTTTGGCATTTTTGGTAGTTTTCTTTTTTGCGCTTATGTATGTAATACTTTCAAACTATCCACGTATACAAAGAGAGAGTCAAATAGCACTTTCGGCACTTCTAATAACTTTTATTAGTCTTTGGTTTGTGGATTATGATTTTAAACTATCAACACTTTATCCTATCTTTCTTATGGGATTTTTCATCATGCCAGTATCAAGACTTCTCATAGGAAATGGCTCTAAGTTTATCTTAAGTGCTGAAGTTGGACTTTTGGTCATTCTTGAAAGTATCTTAGCGCCAATCTGGGGAGTTCTTTTTTTAAAAGAACCTCTTACCACCAACACCATCATCGGCGGTCTAATTATAATCATTTCAATACTCTTTTATACAATTTATAGCAAAAAATAGCCGCTGTTATTTTGTATAGATTAAACTTAACTATGTTAAAATGTCAAATTAATTTTAAGGAAAAGCAGTGAGCAAAGATACCTCTATAATAATCTTAGCTGCCGGTTTTGGCACGAGAATGAAGTCTAGCAAAGCAAAGGTCTTGCATGAACTTTGCGGAATCCCAATGATAGTCCATATCCTAAAGAGTGCTTATGAAGTAAGCGATGATGTAGCCGTAGTTTTGTCTCATCAACTTGAAGAGATAAGCGCTGTTATAAAAAAACTCTATCCAAAAACCAAAATTTACAGACAAGATATCACAAACTATCCTGGCACAGCGGGCGCGCTTCGAGATATTGAGTTTAGTGGCAAAAAAACTTTGGTAATTTGTGGCGATATGCCTCTTATCACCGCTAAAGAGATAAGCTCTTTGGCAAAAGAGGATGGCGATATCGCACTTAGTGTCTTTAAGGCAAAGGAGCCATCAAACTATGGAAGAGTTGTGATGAGCGGGTCTGCTATCAAAAAGATAGTTGAACAAAAAGATGCAAGCGATGAAGAGAGAAAGATAGAGCTTGTAAATGGCGGCTGCTATGCCTTTAAAACAGATGTTTTAAAAAGACTTTTACCACTTATCTCAAACAACAACAACCAAAAAGAGTATTATCTAACAGATACGATAGAGTTAGCCACAAAAAATGGTCTAGTCTGCAAAGCTGTGATTGTTGATGAGTTAAATTTTATGGGGATAAATGACAAATTTAGCCTTAGTGTTGCAGAGGAGATTTTAGGTAACCGCATAAAAAAAGAGCTTATGCTAAATGGCGTGAAATTTAGACTACCTGCTACTACTTATATTGACGTAAGAGCTAAATTTAGCGGTGAGTGCGTAGTTGAAGAAAATGTTACTATCATCGGTGAGTGCGAGTTAGACAATGTAACTATCAAGTCAGGAACTATCATCGAAAACTCTAAAATTTCAAACTCAAAAATTGGTCCGCTTGCTCACATTCGCCCAAATTGCGATATCAAAAATAGTGCCATTGGCAACTTTGTAGAGCTAAAAAATGCAAAGCTAAATGGCGTCAAAGCCGGTCATTTAAGCTATCTTGGCGATTGTTTTATAGATGAGGGGACAAATGTCGGATGTGGAGTCATTACTTGTAACTATGATGGCAAAGCCAAATACCAAACAAAAGTTGGTAAAAATGTCTTTATAGGAAGCGACTCTCAACTAATAGCTCCTGTTACTGTAGAAGATGATGTCATCATAGCAGCAGGAAGCACCATAACTTCAGATATCACAAAAGGCTCTTTAGCTATTAGCCGTGTCAAACAGACCAACAAAGAGGACTTTTTCTATAAATTTTTCAAGGCAAAAGAATGTTAAAAAACAAAAAAATACTATTGGCCGTTTCAGGAAGTATCAGTTTTTACAAAGCTTATGAGCTTTTATCACTCTTTAAAAAGGCGGAAGCCAAAGTTTATGTAGCACTTAGCAACGGCGTGCTTGAGTTTTGTAGTCCTGTTGGCTTTGAGGCACTTAGCGGGAATAAAGTTCTTTGCGAAAAGACCAAGGATTGGACTAGCGGTCTTAATCACATAGATTATTCAAAGGTGGATTTGGTAGTCATAGCGCCAGCTAGCGTCAATACCATAAACAAACTTGCAAATGGAATTTGTGACAGTGTCTTTATGGAAACTCTAATCGCCTCAAAGGCTCCACTAGTTATCGCTCCTGCTGCCAACACAAATATGCTAGACAATCCCGCAACCAAAAGGGCTTTGGAGCAGTTAAGAGAAGATGGCGCCTATATAGTAAAGCCTGTAAGCAAACGCCTTGCATGTGGTGACTTTGGCAATGGCGCTTTGGCTAGTGTTGAAAATATCTTTTTGGCAGCTTGCAGAGCTATAAAGCGAGATGAATTTTATCATGATAAAAAGGTTGTAGTAACCGCTGGTCCAACTATAGAAAAGCTAGATGATGTAAGAGCGATAACCAACCTCTCAAGTGGCAAAATGGGAAGAGCTTTGGCAGACGCTTTCTATCTACTTGGTGCAGATGTCACACTCATAAGCAGCGTAACTACAGAAGCACCCTATAAGATAGTCAAATTTGAAAGCTCAGTCGGACTAGAGTCAGCCCTAACAAACCAAAAACTAAAAAAGGGCGATATCATAGTAATGGCAGCGGCGGTTAGCGACTTTATACCTGTAAGAGTAAGAGGCAAAATAAGCAAAGATGAAGTAGGTTCTCTTATCTCTTTAAATTTCAAACAAAACAAAGATATCATCTCAACACTTAAATTTGATGGTGTAAAAAAGATAGGTTTCAAGCTAGAAACTGACAAAAAAGAGGGACTAAAAAGAGCTAAAAATATGCTAAAAGATAAAAACCTTGACGCAGTCTGTCTAAATGTGCTTGATGAGATTGTGCAATTTGGAAGCAGTCAAACTAGAGTAGTCTTTATTGCAAATAACAAAGAAGAGGAGCTAGCTCTTGATAGCAAGGCAAATATCGCCTTTAAAATCGCTGAGCTTATAAAGAGTTTGTAGATGAATGAGTTAAAACATCTTGCTATCATCATGGACGGCAATAGACGCTGGGCAAAACAAAAGGGCTTTATCCAGTCAAAAGGGCATGAGATGGGAGCAAATGTTGTAGAAGATGTTGTGAGATTTTGTCTAGATAAAAAGGTAGAGACTCTAACACTTTATGCCTTTAGCATAGAAAATTGGAACCGCCCAAAGCAAGAGGTCAAAACTTTACTTTTACTACTTAATAAATTTCTGGATACCAAAAAAGAGCTATTTTTAAAAGAAAATATCAAATTTAAGCCAATTGGCGATATAGAAGAGCTTGATGAAAAGCTAAAAGAGAAGCTTTATGACTTGCAAAGCTCTACAAAAAACAACTCAAAGTTAAATTTCAACTTAGCCATAAACTACAGCGCCAAAAATGAGATAGTAAGAGCTTGCAACAAAGTGCTACAAAAAGGACTTGCTATAAATGAGCAAAATATCTCTTCGCACCTTGATACTGCGGAGTTTGGAGATGTGGATCTGCTTGTTAGAACTGGTGGTGAACAAAGAATTTCCAACTTCTTACTTTGGCAATCAAGCTACGCTGAGTTTGAATTTACTCCCACTCTTTGGCCAGATTTTGGCTATGAGGAGCTTGATAGGTTGGTAAAAGTTTATGAGAAAAAGAGCCGTAGATTTGGGCGATAGAGAAGAGTAAAGGAGATAATTTGAGCGAGCAGCATTTATATTGGTTATTTTTTATACTATTTGGGCTTTGTTTTGGCTCTTTTAGCAATGTTCTCATCTACAGACTTCCTGAGGGCAAAAGTATAAATTTCCCGCCCTCTTCTTGTATGAATTGCAAAAAAAGACTTAAGTGGTATCACAATATCCCGCTCTTTTCTTGGATAGCACTTCGTGGAAGATGTGCTTACTGCAAATGCCATATAAGCTTTCAATATCCTTTAGTTGAGTTAATAGGCGGCCTATTGATGTTTTGCGCCTATTTTTATGAAAACTCCATTATCAAGGGACTTTTACTTGGAATTTGCTTTATAAATTTACTCAGCCTTAGCATAATTGACCTAAGATACAAAGCTGTTCCATCGTCGCTACTTTATCTAAATTTAGCCATTGCCCTACTTTATGGCTGGAGCATAGACTTAATCCTATCGGCTGCTCTTTTTGCAGCACTGTTTTTCTCGCTTAGAGTAGTTGTTAGTTTTGTCATAAAACAAGAGGCCATGGGAAGTGCAGATATCGACATAGCTGCGATAATCGGTGCAATTTTAGGCATAAAACTTGGCTTTTTTGCTATATATCTAGCAGCACTCTTAACTCTTCCTGCCTATTTGATAGTTAGAAAAAGAGGCTATGAGCTGCCTTTTGTGCCATTTTTAGCCGCTGGACTTCTTCTTAGTTATCTATTTAGCAGTGAGATTTTACTACTTTTTGAGAAGTTGTATGGCTAGCATAAATAGATATCTCTTAAGCAATTTTTTATATAGTTTCATACCGCTTTTTGGCACCCTTTTTCTTATCGTTTCTATAATCTTTTTCATGCTGATAGCTAGAGTTACGGCCTTTATCGAGATAGATTTTTATGAGCTTTTGCAACTCTATCTTTTTTATATGCCGCGAGTTTTTATCTTTACTATGCCAATTTCGTTTTTTATAGCTGTTGGAATTTCTTTGTTTAAACTCTCAAAAGAGAGCGAGATTATTGTGCTTTTTACACTTGGTTACAACCCAAGTAAGATAAAAAATCTCTTTTTGTCTATCGCCTTTTTTATCTCTTTATTCCTGCTATTTTGTGGAATGATAATAGTACCAATCGCCCAAAACCTCAAAGAAAACTTCTTTGACTACAAAAAAACAAAGGCTGTCATCAACATAAAAACTGGCGAATTTGGGCAAAAATTTGCAAACTGGCTAGTCTATATCGAGAGCGAAAAAGATGATATTTACAAAGATATCTTTATGTATTCCCCAAAAGATAGCAACAAAGATGAGCGAATAATTACCGCTAGAGAGGGAAGCGTTACGAACAGGGCTGGATATTTTGTCCTTGAGCTAAAAAGTGGTAAAATTTACACCAATCAAAAAAACTCATGGCATATAACGAAATTTAGCAAGCTAAGCATTAGTTCCACTTCAAATGTAGAGATAAAAAACCCACTTAGTATCAAAGAGTATTGGCAAAATGTACTTAACTCCAAAAATGGCAAGCAGGAATTTACCATCTATGTTTTGGCCTCTTTATTCCCGCTAGCTGGGACTTTGTTTGCTATAGGGCTTGGAATTGTTGTCTATAGATATCAACAAAATGGAATTTATCTTGGACTTTTTGCAGTGCTGTTTAGCTACTATGCTATCTTGATGCTCTTAGCAAACAAGCCATTTATCGCGCTGCCTACCATATTTTTTGGATTTGGGCTACTTTCAATGCTCTTTTATCACTTTAGAATTGTTAAAAAGTTTTGATGAAGATAGTTCTAACATATGCCTATAACGGCGCCAAATTTAACGGGCTGCAAACCCAACCTCACAAAAATACAGTTGAAGATGCTTTAAATTTAGCACTTGGTCATGTTGGTATCTATGAGAGCGTTATCTCTAGCTCAAGAACCGATAAAGGCGTTCATGCACTTAGACAAAAAAGCACCACTCATTGCGGTGAGTTTTGGGATTTAGACAAATTAAAAAATATGTTAAATCGCCACGCCACGCCAAACATCTACATAAGAGAGATAAAACAGGTAGATGAGAGTTTTCAAGTGCGATTTGACGCAAAGGCTAGACTTTATAGCTATATTTTGAGTCACGATAAATTTAGCCCTTTTTTGGCGGATTTTGTCCTTTTTCATCCTAAGGTTGATATGTTGAGATTAAATGATTGTTTATCGGTATTTAAAGGTGAGCATGACTTTAGCGCCTACAAAAAAAATGGCACACCAAACAGCTCCACCATTCGCACCATCTACTTTGCAAAGGCATATAGATATAAAAACTACACCATCATAAGCATAAAAGCAAATGGATTTTTAAGAGCTCAAATTCGTTTTATGGTAGCCAATGTTTTAAAGGCACTAAACGATGACAAAATCAAGCTTTTTAAAGAGCTTTTTAAAGAGGGCAAAACACTTACAAAGATCCCGATAGCTCCAAACGGTCTCTATCTAAGAGAGGTTTTTTACTAAAACTTGCCTCTATACTCTAGATAAAAACTTCCCTCTTTTGTCTGATGAAGTGTCAAATTTGGATCTTTTAATGCCTCATTTAAAAAGATAGTCAAAAATGGGCTAATCAACAAAACATTGTCCTTATTCTCTTTGTTATAGCTCTCAAACAGATAGAGACTATAGGGCAAAAAAGCGCTCCCTAGTCCATATTGCTTGTGAAGATATGAAGCGCCATAAAGCATATCTATCTCATGCGGATTAAAAAGAGGCTCATTTACGTCTTTTTGTCTAAGCTCAGACGCTGGAATGTTGATGTCGTTTGGCGTTGCGATCTGGCTTTGTTTTTGAAGCAAAAATGGATCTAACTTACTTTTGTTGATATCCTTTTGCATCAAAAGCTCATATCCGATAGTATAAAGCGGTATGCCATAGCCTACAAACTCATCTTTTTTAGGCTCATCAGCCCCAAAAAGTAAGCCTTGCAAAAGGACAAATAAAACAAAAGCTCTCAACTACAAAATCTCTCTAAACTCATAGCCATTTTTCTTAAGCGCCCAAGCAATCTCTTCTTGATGACTTCTGCCCTTTGTCTCAAGCGTGATAGTAATAGCCGCGTCCCCATACTCAAGCTCTGTAGAGAAGCGATCATAGTCTATCTTTACTATGTTGGCATTGACACTTCTTAAAACATCAGTTAGCCCCATCAAAGCGCCAGGTTTATCGACCAAAGTCACATTTATAGTCATTTTGCGATAAGACTTTATAAGGCCCTTTTCGATGATGATATTAAGCATTTGAACATCGATATTGCCGCCACTTAGGACAATTCCTACATTTGAGTCTTTGTTGTGGTTTAGCTTGCCACTCATAAGTGCTGCAACTCCAACCGCACCAGCGCCCTCAACTATGATCTTTTGCTCTTCCAAAAGATAGAGTATGGCGTTGGCTATCTCTTCGTCATCAACCTGCACAAACTCATCTACATTTTCCAAGATATGACCCAAAGTTATAGGGCTTGTGTCTCGCACAGAGATACCATCTGCTATAGTGCGAACGCTTTTTGAGTTTATCTGTTTTTTGGCGTTGAAGCTCTCAAACATAGCCGGCGCACCTTTTGCACCAACTCCTATGATCTTGATGGCGGGATTTATCTGTTTGGCACAGCTTGCAATGCCGCTTATTAGCCCACCGCCGCCAACAGGCACAACTATATAGTCAAGATCTGGCACCTCTTCCAACATCTCAAGGACAATAGTTCCCTGCCCTGCTTGCACAAACTCATCATCAAAAGGATGGACAAAAACCATATTATGCTCTTTGGTATATTCTAGTGCATAAGCATATGCTTCATCAAAGTTATCGCCCTTTAGGATAACTTCCGCGCCCAAAGCTTTGGTGCCACTAACCTTCAAAAGTGGCGTTGCCTCTGGCATAACAATAACAGCTCTTATCCCAAAATGAGCCGCACTTATGGCAACGCCTTGGGCGTGATTACCAGCACTTGCTGCAACTACTCCTCTTTCTTGCTCTTCTTTGGTTAAGTTAGCAAGCTTGTTGTAAGCACCGCGAATCTTATAAGCGCCTGTTTTTTGTAAATTTTCACTCTTTAAGTAGATATTTGCGCCAAATTTAAGACTTAATCTTGTAGATCTTGCAAATGTAGTTTTGACGACAAAGTTGGCTATAGTCCTTTTGGCTTGGATGATTTTGTTAAGGTCGACCATGAGTTTCCTTTTGTAAATTTAAAACTTTATTGTAGCGAAATTTAAACTTCAAGTTTCTAGGCTCTTAACATTTTTGTTGCTATCTCTATCATCTCAATGGCGCTCTCTCTATAGTCAATCATCATATTGTAAATTTCATCTTCGCTTAAAACTGCTCTTTTTAGATCAACTGGAATCTCCCCTTTTCTATCGGCTTCTAGGTCATCGTTTCTTTGCTTGCCGTAGTAATAATCCATAAGCTTTTGATACTCTTTTAAAGATTTTTTTAAGGTTTTTAAAAGCTTGTTTAATTTCTCTAAAGTATCTATTTGAAACTCTAAATTTTTCTCAAACACAGTTATATGAGCGAATTTTTCTTCATTTAAATTTTTCATTTTTTATCCTTTATATTTTTTAAGTATAACTATACTCTCAACCCCTATGGTTATGGGGAACATATCCACGCTCGTAGATGGAAACATATC
>NZ_CAMYFP010000001.1 GCF_947255105.1 uncultured Campylobacter sp. | reverse complement strand
ATTTACACTATCGGTTGCAATGTTGATGAGGACTTTATACAGACTTTATATAATCAAGGTAAGCAAATCTTACTTATAGATGATATTTACACTATCGGTTGCAATGTTGATGAGGACTTTATACAGACTTTATATAATCTTGGTGCTAGCAGAGTCTTTTTTTATGCGGTTGGCAGAACTGTAAAAAATGCTAACACACCAAGCACGAAATTTGGAGAGTGATAGATGAAATATACAGATAGCGCCTTAAACATAGCCGCGGCTCTAACTTGCAGTTCTGTTGGAAACGCTTGGATAGTCAAAAACTTAAAAGGCAATGAGAGCGATGAAGAGATGCTAAATTTGATAAAAAGCACAACCAAAAACAAAACTCTTACATTGCAAGAGTTTCAAAACAAAAAGTATGAAGTTGCACAAAAGCTAGATAGTTTGGGCGACTTTATTGATGGTTGTGTGGGGTTGTTTGACGAGAAGTTTCCAAAATATGATGTCCAAAACATAAAAAATGGTGAAAGGCCTGTCTTTTTGACTTATAAAGGGGATTTGGATCTGTTAGATAAAAAATATCTCAAAGTAACTGTGATAGGCCTTTTAAATCCAACTTCTGATATAGAAAATTTAGAGAGTAAAATCGTATCAAAAATGGTTGATAATAGTGCTATTGTCTTAAGTGGGCTAGCAAATGGCTGCGATAGTGTGGCTCACAAAGCAACTCTAAACAGAAGCGGTGCAACGGTTGCATTTTTACCAAGCACCTTAAAAAATATCTTGCCAAAAGAAAACTTGGAATTAGCTAAAGAGATAGTGGTAAATGGCGGACTTTTGATAAGTGAATACTACGAAGATGTGGAAGTTACAAATAAATTTAGCCTAAATGCACTTTCCGATCGCTATATAAAAAGAGATAGGCTTCAAGCTTTGTTTAGCGATATGGTCTGCTTGGCTGCAAGTTATAGCAAAGATGATAGCTTTGAAAATGGTAAAAAAACCAACAAAGACTCTGGCGCTAGACATGCTCTTGAAAAGGCTTTAAAATGGGGGATTGCAAGAGCTGCGATGTATGGCGATGATGAGATTTTTAAAGATGGGATGTTTAACCTAAATAGAGAGATTATCAAAGATGGCGCTAGGATAATTAACTTGAATAATGTAGCCGACATTTTAGAAGAGATTAAAAACAAAAAGACCAAAAAAGGATCTGAGTTTTTACTATTTTAAATTTTAATGTTTTAAATTTCAAATTGATAAAAATAACTGTTTAAAGCTTAGAATATCTCCATACATATTGCAAGTAAAAAGATGTAAGTTTAGATATAATAAGAAGCTATATCATTGAGAGTTTAAAGGGTAAAGATAAAAATGCAAAGTTTTAAAGAGTGCTTAGATGAGTTAAAATCAAAAAGAGCTCTTATCGTTCATGGGTTCAATAGTTCAGGCAACAGAACAACTGCAAATAACCTAAAATCAGTTTTGAATGACTTTGGAATAACCAAAATAATCGCACCAAGTTTTAATCTTTTAAATTATGATGAAACTATCGCAAAAATAGACGAATTATCAAAAAATGTAGATATTGTAATAGGTCATAGTTTGGGTGGATATTACACAATGAGTTTAGAAAGACTAGAAATTTTTAAAATAGTTGTAAATCCTTGTTTAGACCCGTCTATATTAATTTAAATTTAAAACCTTTAAAACCCTTAAGAGGGCTCAATAGACAACTTACTTTTGGAATGTTTGCCAAGCAAGATGAGTTATTTGACTTTTATGACTGTTTTAAAGACAATTTTTCAGCAGAGTTTTATGGCGTTTTAAACTATGCAAGAATTCCAGGCACACACAGACCGGACAAAAACTCCTTAGAAAGAGGACTAATAAAGGCATTTGAATATTTTATAAAAATTCATAACTCAATAGACTTAAGTTAGCAAGCAAGAGTGCATCTAAATTTAAATCTTTTTCTCTTTTATCATCATCCAAATTTTAGCCTTTTTTATTTTTATTCAGACTTTAAGTTTGGATTTTAATTTTAGCTCTATCAATTTTTATGTAAATTAAAATTTTATTATAAATAAAAATAGAACTAAAACACAAAAAATACATTACCAAATATAAAAAATCATATTCAAAACATATAAAATTTGCATAAAAATAAAAAACCAAAGGCATTATGAATAAAAAATAATTTATACTAGAAACTTTTAAAAATAAAAATATGAAAAAAATCATCATAGCAACGATGAAAATCAAAACATTTATATATAAAAAATCAATAAATTTAAGCTTAATAAATATAATAAAACAACCAAATAGCACATAAAATAAATGGCGATTAATTTTTATATTGCTTGATAACATTGATATATCAAGTTCGATTTTACTTTTATCAACGAAGGTCCAAAAAATCAAAATTGGGAAAAAAGCATAATAAGTAATTAAAATCCAAAGACCAAATAGCAAAAAAGCCTCATCACTACTAAAAATATAAGGAGATTTTAAAATGTCTATATTTAAAAATAGGTAAATATATCCAAATAAAAAACAATAATAAATCATACTATGCTTTGAGATTTGTGAAAATTTCAAACAAACAAATTCTTTCTTATTAGAATGTATTTCAGTAAAAAAGGCATTAAACACTGTTCTTATCAAAACAAAATCCTTATTTTTATACTTTATAAATTTAGCCTTTTAATAAATCAAAACTAAATGTTTATATTAAAAGCATTCTATTTTATTGTAATTTAATTTTTTACAACCGCAACCATTACATAACTGCATTATATCCAGTCCATAAATACGCAGTTGTAGTATTGTCATCACAATGAATGACAATATTATATCTTTTGCCATAAATATAATTTTTATAAATATATCTTTTATTATGTTTTTTGAAATTTTCTTTTTCTAAAATATCTAAATTAAGGTTATTTTTCCTTAGATAATCTAAAAAATCCTTTGTAATGTTATTGTCTGTTTTATTTGTATTGCTATATATCAAATAACTTATAAATTTGCTCGGTTTTTTATAATAGATATGATAGACATTATAAGAAAAATAAATGAGCAACAATAGAATTGTAACTGTTAATCCAAAATATGATATTTTATATGATTTTGTTTTTACAGACGACAATAGATAGATAAATAAAAAGAGTAGTGTATATAAAAAATAATTTAAAAAAGAGTAATCTATAAAAGTGTCAAAAATAGCTAAAAAACCAAATATTATAAATAGAAAAAAAGATATGTTTTTTACAAATTTTTGTAAATTAAATTTCAAAATAGCCAATATTTATACTCCTTAAGGTTTTGCAACTTTTAGCTATTATATTAAATTTTCCACTGTCTCTCATAAGAAAATTCTCTTTAAATTTATTTCTCATCATTTTAACAAAACCAGCTTTAAAATGTCATATAATAGTAGCCTAATTCTTGTTGTACCTTGGATAGCTCTTTAAGAGCAGTATTAATTCTTGCATTTGTATTTGACATTGTTTTCTCCTTGTTTAGCTAATAAGCAATTGTTTATCAAATTTTATATATTTTAATTTATCAAAGAAATATCTTTTTATTTCTATATAATAACTTTCTTTTGGCAAAAAATTTATGATGTTTTTCTCTGTTTTTATTAAATAACTAGTATAAATTTTAAAACCAATTTTTTTATTTAAAAGAACAAAGAATATAAATTTGCCACCAAAAAATGTAGCAAAAATCCATCCAAAAAAGAATATAAATGTATTAAAATCAAAAATAATCATAACAAGTCCGACCAAAACTACAGCAAAAATAAAAAGTTTTTTAGAAATAAATTTTTGAGTTTGAAAATTTTCATTACAAATAGCAGTTTTATAAACTCCAACTATGTCGTTTAAATTTATTTCAAGTGCTGTATCGCTTCCTTTTTTATAGACAATTTTTGAATTATAAAAAATAATAGTTTTATGAAAACATTTAAATAATTCTAAAATAATTTCCAAAAGAATAAATATAAAAACAACTCTTTTTGGAGTGAAAAACTCGCTTGTGTCATTAAAAATAAAATCAAATAAAAAGAATAACAAAAGAATAACTGCAAAAAAGGCTGTTTCGTGCATATTGTAATCTCTTATAATCAACGGTTCTTTATCATAATCTCTTTTATTAGGTTTTGTTTTATTGGATAAATTTTGATAATTGTTTAAATTTGAATTATCTGAATTTAAATCATTTTTTAAATTTTTATTAGTATTTTTTTATTATTAGAGCTATTGCCTAAATTTACACTATTTTTAGGTCTATTATTTCTTAAATACTCTCTAAGTTTTTCTCTTTTATCATCACTCAAATTTAGAACCTTTTTGCAAGTAAAACCTAAATTTTAAATTTTGGGATATTGTATCAAATTTGGATTTAAAATATTGTCTATATTGAAACATATTAATTTTTAAATTTACATCTTAAAAGATTTGTTTAATCTTGCAGTCTTATATCAAAGGAGCTTAAACACAACTTAGATGATGAAATCGCCCTACTTTTTACACATGGATTGCTTCATATTTTAGGATATGATCACGAAATAGACAATGGAGAAATGAGAAAAATGGAAGAAAAAATTATAAATAAATTTAATCTTCCAAAAAGCTTGACTGTAAGAAATTTATAGATTAGAAGCTTTGGTTGCTAACCAAAGCTAAATTTTAATATCTATACTCAAAACTTAAAACCGTAGTTCTACCTTTTGCATAATTGCTTAATGAGTTATTTTCACCATTTAAAAAGCTGTAACTTCTCATAGAAGCCGCATCGTTATTAGTATCAAGTGGATCAATATATTGTTTATCAAATGCATTTTGAACCTCAGCTTTTATAGTTAAATTTTTGATTGGCTCATAACTTAAATAAAAATCAAATATAAATGGTTGTTTTTCTATAACCTCAGTCCATCTTACATATTTTTGCTCATTTCCGCATTTTGTTGAATCAGTACATTCTGGTCTATGAAGAGGTTTATTTTCAAAAGTATTGCTTTCATAAATGGCTCTTTTGCTTTCTCCAAAATATTTTGCCCTTGTTCCTATTGTAAGTCTTTCATGTATAAGTCTAACACCGGTATCTAAGCTACCATAATCTTTTGGAAGCATTGTAACTTTACTTATACCATGCCCTAAAGAGTAAAAATCAATTCTTGTAGGTGCTGGATATATAGCAGGGCTTGCATCAGATGCTGAAGTTGGCTGATCTGTTTCTTGTCTCGCATAGGCTAAATTTATATAAAACAACCCAGTATCATAGCTCATTTCCATTTCAAAACCTTTTTTTACAACATCCTTGCCGTAATTCATAAACTTAATATATGGATCATCATTATTATATAATTTATATTTTGGATCTAGCCTATTAGAGTGCTTACTGTATCCTTGGATATTATATCTAGGTATCAAAACATTATGAATATAGTTATCTATTTTTGTATGATAATATAGAGCTTTAAAGCCAAATATATCTTTATCAAATATCAAATTTTCTTTAAAACTATTTAAGCCTATTTGCCAAGTTTTTGCATACTCATTATCTAGATCATTAGCAAATCCATTTGATGTTCGTTGCGTAAAATACATCTCTTGCAAAGTAGGAAATCTTGAACTTTTTGAGTAAGATATAAAAGGTGTAAAAAGCTCATCTACAAAAGCTGATAAAGTAGCAGAGTAATTAAATGCTCTTCTTTGACCATAGTCATCAAACATTATCTCATTTGGCTTGCCATTATGCTCCCCATATCCTCTTTTTTTATCAACCAAATCAAAGTATTTACCACTATAATTATATTTAACTAAATTTGTGCCAATATTTAAGTTAAAAATTCCAAAATCTAAGCTATTGTCTGCATAAATAGTAAAGAATTCTTGTTTTCCTGAAGGTTGAAATGTATTTGCTCTATAGCCATAAAGACTTGGGGTATCTAAGCTTGAAAAGTCATAAACTCCACCATATGCTCCCATATTACTTGGAGCTGTAAAGAATCCACCATTTAACATTTCTTTAAGTAATTTTTGTCTTTTTTCAGGTGTCATATCCCGGTAATTATCAGCTTTTCCATCTAAAATTTGCCTATAGTCATTAAACCAAACAAGCTCATAAGGATGACGGTTTTTTGAATATGAACTCTTAAGGTTGTTTAAGCCTATTGTGGTAGTTAAAGATGTAGTATCGCTAAAATCACCTTTAAAAGTATTACTTATATCAAAAGTAGTTGATTTGTTTTTAGTCTCAAGATCAGCTATTAGTTGTTTGCCTGAAATTTGCGTCATATCATTGTATTTTTGCTTAATTACATTGTAAGCAAAAAGAACATTTAGGTCTATATTTTTATCATTATTAAAATTATAGTTAAGTTGATAGTTGTTTGCATCTATTTTTCTTGACCAAATTTTATTTTCTAAATTTCTAAAAGAAAGTGTTAAGAAATTATACTCATCTCCAAATTCAAATTTAGCCATATAACTACTTATCTCTTGCTTTAGTTTTTTTGGATCATATGGGGTTTGATCGTATTGTTCTGAGGTTTGTTTCCATTGTTTTTCTCTTTCTTTTAAATATTCATCTTTTGGGCCATCACCAAAAATAGGAATTTTCATTTTAACTTTTGGGCAAGGATCATCCCAGGGCATACAAGTAGGATCAGGAAACCAATCATCTTTATATCCTACAATATCACCTTTTTTTGCACTTGGTATATAAAAATATTTAAGACCATAATCCATAAATTTTTTATGGAGATTTTCAAATTCTATTTTATTAATATCTTTTATTTTTATACCGCCACCTACCTTATAATCTTGAGAAATATCTCTATGGCTATGCCCTATCAAAACTCCTACATAAATGCCATTATCATAGTTCGATCTTCCAGCAAAAGTTCCCATATAATTACTCTTATAAGCATTATCGCCTACTTGATACTTTCCTAAAAAGCCAAAATTTTTATCATCTTTTATAATGTCATTTACTCCAAGAGTTCTGAAATTTGCAGAGCCCATTAAAGAGTTTACTCCACTTCTACCGCCAAAGGTTCCTCTTTCTACGTCAACTCCTGCTATAAAACTTGGATCTATCGTGGCGCCAAATTGCGAAGTTGAACCACTTCTACCATCATCAGCTCCTGATGAATAAAATGTCTGAGTAACACCATCAATCATGGTATTTACTCTGCCAAGACCTTGTGAACCGCGAATATTTGGGGCTATTGTTCCTGTAGATTTATCTTGATTAGTAAAAGTTCCTGGAATGGTTCTTAAAATTGTATCTAAATTTTGCGTAGAAGTTGCGATATCTTCCCTAGCGCTTACTGCCTTAGCCTTTTGATAAACCTCCTTATCTGCTTTAAGCTCTTTATCTTCGACAACTATAGTGTCCAAAGTTATAGTCTCAGTAGCATTTAAACAACCAAAACAAACAGCTATGAAACTTAGCCTTGTTAAACTTTTCATCTCTCTCCTTTTAATATTGAATATGAGTATTAAAATAAAAATAGAATTATAGTTTATTTAATTTAAAAAAGATATTAAATGAAATTTTTAAAATTAATATAACAACATAGAATAAAAAGATTTATCTTTACAGCTTAAAAGTAAATATTTAATTACTTATATATCCCATATCTACAATTTTTTTAAAAGGGGCTCACTTATACTACATACACCGCCCAAATCAGGTTTAAAGAATGTGTTGGTCATCAATCCTTTTTGGTGGATTTGCATCTGGATTAAAACTGCCTTCTATATCATCTGATGCTCAATTATCGTTTAAATCGGCTTATACCCAATTTTTCCATATGTGTCATTATATTCTTTAATTTTATTTTTAAGACTATTTTCTTTTTCGCGTAGATTTTTTGCATCTTTTTTAGTTTTTCTTCTCTATTGTTTATAGTAAGATTGTCTTTTTTTGAAATATTTTCAAGTGCTCTTTCTTTAAAGAATAATCTATAAAAGTGTCAAAAATAGCTAAAAAAACAAATATTATAAATAGAAAAAAAGATATGTTTTTTACAAATTTTTGTAAGTTAAATTTCAAAATAGCCAATACTCATACTCCTTAAAGTTTTGCAGCTTTTAGCTATTATATTAAATTTTGCCACTGTCTCTCATAAAAATATTCTCTTTAAATTTATCTGGTCATTTTAACAAATCCAGTTTTAAAACATCATATAATAGTTTTGCAGATTTGATTTGTCTGCCATTTTCAAAGGATATACTCATTATAAATCCTTTCCTTTAAAATATTGTTTTATTAAATTATCAGAGCACTTAGAAATATGTTCACTCTTTTTATTTGGATTGCATATCCCATTATCATTACGAGATTCTTCACCGAAATATTTGATAAATTTTTCTAAAATCCAACCTGCATAATGGCTCTTAATAACTACGCCATCAGCAACTATCTTACCGCTATTTCTATCTTTTATCATCCCAAAATAATATGCTTTTACTCCTATCAAACTTCCAAAATATCCTATTTTTACATCAATATCTTGTAAATTTTCATAATATTCTAAACCGCAAAATTCTTTTATTTGACTAATTGCTAAACATTTGTTATCATACAATTTTTGTTTGTCTTTCATTTTTTCACTAAAATTTTGAAAATTTTCAATTATTCTAGCAACTACATAATCATCCCAGTCACATTGCTCATAATATTCATCTTTTTTAGGATAATAAACTTTTACTAATTCTATGATTTGTTTTATTACATCTTTTTGTGTTTTTGGAACATTTTGTAAAGTATCATAACTTGCATAATTTATAACCTTATATGTAGTAGGATCTGAATGATACTTAATATATAACGGATATATTTTATCACATGGAATTTTTTCACCACAAAGATATCTTTTTTTGAATATCTCCGGAGAATCTATACAATTATTAGAACTGTTTTTGTCTAAATAAATTCTAAAAATTTTATCATTAGTGTTTGTTTTACTGCTTTTTTCTTTGAAATCAATAAATTTCAGTGTATGATCGTAAATTAAATTTATATATGAATGTTCGATAGATTCATATAGTGAATTATATTTATCTCTATGTTTAAAAATATGCCCAGAGCCTATATATAGGCAACTATCTCTTGATTTATCATAGATAGTTATTCCAGCATATTTTTTAGCGTAGTAATGATTTATTCTACTAGTTATCAACATATCCCCAAAACAAAACAAAAACCAAATAAAAAGCCAAATGAATTTATTTTTGATTTTTTTAGGTTTTATTAGTGCAATGAAAAAAGTAACCAAAATAAATGATAAAGCAATAAATAAATCCATCCGTTACCCTTATATATTTACTCTATTTTTAGGTCTATTATTTCTAAGATACTCTCTAAGTTTTTCTCTTTTATCATCACTCAAATTTTAGCCTTTTATTGTTATCTTGATGAAACTTCTTAAAAATAGTGTCTTTAAGCAACATTTTGATAAAGTCTTTTGACTTCATTTAAAACTCTTTATAGCTAATCTGTATAAATTTAACTTTCTTTTTTACTTCAATATTTTGAAATTTAAAATATTTTATAATCTCATCATATTCGTTTTTACTGTTTATTGTGATATTCATAAAACTTCCGTCATTAAAAAGTATTAAAAAATTTTTATTTAATATAAAAAATGCTTTTTGAAAAATAATTCTATACGGTAATATAAAAATTAAATATAAAATAGTTGTGTAAATTACTATAAAAAGATAATAAAATAACTCTAAAATATCTGTTTTAAAAAAGAGTTGAAACAGTGTTTTGTTTTGATAAGCATTTTTGCCATAAGTATGATTTCCGCCTATAAATAGACGGCAAACGCTATTTATATTATTTATATTTTGAGTTGTGTTTTGCTCATAAGCTATATAAGATAAAGTATCTTTTGTAAAGATAAATTTTTGTTTGTTATCTTTAAAATATTTAAAAGTATTTCTTATCAATAAATATGCAGATATGGATATAGCGACAACTCCAATAATCACTTGCGCCTTTCCTTGATAAATTCCATCTCTATTCCAAGCATCTTTGCCACATATAATTACCACAATAAACCAAAAAGATAGGTATATAAAAAGTTGATAGAAATTCCCATAATCTTTTATAATAATCGGTTTTTTATCGTAATCTCTTTTGTGTGAATTTGTTTTATTGTGTGAAATTTGAGAATTATCTAAATTTAAATCATCTTCTAAATTTTTATTAGAATTCTCTTTATTATCAGAGTTATTGCCTAAATTCACTCTATTTTTAGATCTATTGTTTCTCAGATATTCTCTAAGTTTTTCTCTTTTATCATCATCCAAATTTTAGCCTTTTGTTGTTTTTATAAAAACTATTTATTCTAGTCTTTTAAAACTTGAAGTGCTATTTTATCTATTTCAGCTAACTACTTCATTAATTTTTATGTAACTGCTCATTATCTTTCATTTATATATTTTCTATTTTAGTTATACAATTAGTTATACAAATTTAAAGAATTAATAATTTATATAAATAGGCTTTAAAGGCTATTTTAAGGAGTTAAAGCAATAAAACAATTGATAAAACAAACGTGAATGGCTCCGGATGCTGGATTCGAACCAGCGACCAAGCGGTTAACAGCCGCCTACTCTACCGCTGAGCTAATCCGGAACGAAGTAGTAAAAATAAAGTCGTATTATAATAAAAAATATAAACTTTGTCAAGCAAAAAACAAAATAAATATTTTTAAAATGCTAAGTTTTGGCTAGCTATCATCACAAACTAGCCAATTATGCCCTACAAAATGCTCTTTCTAAGCTCATCTGGTTTTTTTGGACTAAGCCAAGCGGGTGCCACATCAAAAACGCTCTTTGCGCCACTCATACCAAGACTTTTCATATGATAAGCAGCTCTTGCATAGGCCACCAAAACAGCCGCTGTAAATTTAGGATTGCTCTGTAAATTTAGAGTATATTTCATAGTTTGATGTATGCCGTCGCTATCTGTTGCGCTCCTTATAACAAGCCCACCATGCGCCATACCGCTGTGATTTTTATTAAACTCATCTTCATCTATAAATTTAACGCTTGTCTCATAGCCTTTAAAATAATTTGGCATATTTTTTATCTCGTTTTCTATCTTCTCTTTATCGTAGCCATCTTTTATAACAACATAGCACTCTCTTTTGTGCGAATCAAACATAGTAAGCTCTGGCTCTTTTCCGCTCAAAACCTCTTCTATCGCCTCTTTGTTTGGCACTGTGTATTGAGCTGCTTTTAGGACGCCATCAATCCTTCTTATGGCATCAGAGTGCCCTTGACTAAGTCCCCTACCCCAAAATGTATAGGTTGTGCCTTTTGGAAGTATCGCCTCGCCAAAAAGACGATTGATAGAAAAAAGTCCTGGATCCCAACCAACAGAGATGATTGAGATATTGTTGCCGCTTTTTGCACTCTCATCAACAGCTTTATAATACTCCTCTATCTTGGCGTGTGTGTCAAAACTATCTACTGTGTTAAAAAACTTTGCCAACTCTTTGGTTTGATTTGGAAGATCTGTAGCGCTACCTCCACAAAGTATCAAAATGTCAATTTTTGCCTTAAACTCATAGATGTCTTTTAGTAAATAACAAGGCGCGCCAATACTTTGGCTATCCAACTCTCTTCTTGAAAATATGGCAAAAAGCTCCATGTCAGGACTGTTTTTGAGCGCCTCTTTGACACCTTTGCCAAGATTGCCATATCCAACTATTGCTACACTAATCTTTCTCATCTCTTCTCCTTTTTTAAAATTATATGGCTTTTACTTTAAATTTTAGTTTAACAAAAAGCCTTTTTTCATTGAAAGAATTGCTAAATTTCAAACTAAGAGTCGCATTTCTAGCAACTTGCTAAAAAAGTTGCAAAAAAATATTTTTTTTGATATAGTTTTGGGATTTTAAAAAAGGATGTGTGATGACATTTGATGAGCTTGAACTTGAGGCCTATATACACGAGGTTTTGGAAGAGTATGGCGAATTTGAAAATATGGATGATGAAGAGCTTTATGAGTTTATGATAGAAGTTGCAAGTTATATGGACGATGACTACGAAGAGGCATATGAGTATATAAACCAATTTAGTGTTGTTGATAAGAAGCGAATAATAGCTCTTGACCTTCCAAAATAGTCACTCGATAACTACGACGGCAACGACAAATCCGCCGTCGTGACTTATACTTATAGTTGATTTTTTTATCTTAAATTTCTTTTTTATGGCTTTTTTAAATTTAAGCTTTGGCGCATTTAGGGTATTTTTTACAATTTTTACATCTAAAAATCCAAAGCTAGCGCCAATTCCAACTCCAAGAGCTTTGGAAGTTGCCTCTTTGACTGCAAAATAACCAGCCAAGCTATCTACGCTTTTTATCTCTTTTATCTCTTTTTTGGATAGAAATTTAGTCTTAAATTTATCGCCATATTTCTCATATATTTTAGCGATACGCTCTATTTTTACAATATCTATGCCAACTCTCATCTCTATCTCCAGCTACTGTTTTTGTTGATTTTTTTGATAAGAAGCGCAAGAATTAAAACTATTATCGTCATTATAAAAACAACTACATAGACCCCCGGCCCATCGCCTTGATTGGTAAATGGGAGTGAGCTTACATTCATTCCAAAAAAGCCAACGAGTAAATTTAGTGGCAAAAATATTCCAGAGATGAGTGTCAAAAGATAAATGTTGCTTTGGAGTTTCTCTTCGCTATAGGTTGAATAGACACTGTAAAGTGTGTCTAAGTTTTCAAGTAGAGAGGAACAATTTGAGGCAACTCTTTGAAGGTGTTCTATAAGATCTGCAATTTTTATGGCAAAAGCATCGTCATCTTTGCAAGAGCTGTTATAAAAATCACTAAGTGCTGTGGTGGCTTTGGAGGCTATTCTTTGGATTTTGACTAGCAAACTTTTATAAAGAAACCATGTTTGGTTAAAACCGATGAGATTTTGTTTTGAGTAAAATCTATTTTCTAGTTTTTCAACCTTTTCAAATATGGTATAGGTGTTATCCATAATGTCATTTATCGGCCTATCCAATATCTCAAAAAGCTCATCTTTGCTTATTTTTGTAAATTTATCCTCTGCAAAATGCCAAAATTCTCTATTTTTTATGACGAAATTTAGGTTAAAAGGTGTGATTTTTTTGCCAACTTTGTTAAAAAGTCGCACTATCAAAAGTTCGTAAGCTTTTGCTTTTATAAAGGCACTTCCATGCTTTTTGCTTACAATATCTTCTAGGTGGAAGCTATCTAGTTGTAGTATATTTTCCATAGCCAAAAGGTTGATGGCTCAAAGTGAGCCATCCCTCTATTCTAAAACTGACCAAATTTTTCTCTTCCAAAGTGTAGCAAAGACGGCAAGTATAGCAAAATAGATCATTATCTTGATAGATAGGCTCTCGCGTTCTGCTTTTTTGCTATCTCCAATACTTTCGAGGTAGTTTATAATCTGCTTTTCGGAATTTTCAGTAAGTCCAACACGCGGCATTGCAGTGCCTGGCAACATCTTTTGAGTATTGTTCATAAACTTGTGTAGATAATCTTTGCTTTTTGCACGAATGATTATCGAAAGATCAGGCGGTAGTAAGCCTTGATACTTTGCAAGATTGATCTTATACTCTTTAAGTCCCATCTCATTGCCATCCCAATTGTTTGGTTCAACACCCATATTGATGCCATCATACTTCATATCGTGACATCTGCTGCATGCCTCTATAAAGACCTCTCTATCTTCTAACTTTTTAGGTGCAATACTCTTAAAGTAGGCAACTAGATCTGCTAACTCTTGATTGTAGTCTCCGCCTGCACCAAAAAATGCTGTCATTGGGTGGAAAGTTTCAACTCCATCAAATTTATGGTCTAGTTTCATAGCCATAACTGGATCTTTTATCAAAGCTGCAAGATATTTGTCATCATATATAGCACCACTATTGCTTAGGTCAGGTGGATTTACGCCATACATCTGACTAGCAGTCAATGCATCTACCATAGCTGGTCTACCAGCTACTTCAAGGCCGTGACAGCCCGAACATCCAGCCATATCAAAAAGTTCGGCACCAGCAGCTGCATCTCCACTTGATAGATCGACTTTATTTATCTCATTCCAAAAAGCTTCATACTTCTCAAGTGAGTTTTTAGCCATCTCTAGCTCTGTTTTTTTACCGCTAATTATCTTCTCATCTTTGCCTTTTTGGGCTTTTTCTAACTCTTTTTGAGCCTTTTGTAAATTTGACTTAGCAAAATCCAAGTCCTCAACTGCAAAATCATAATTTGGTTTGCTAACAGGAGGGTTAAGCTTACTGTGTGCATATGGTTCAATTCCCCAATAGGTAATAGCTATAAAAAAAACAACTATCGCAAATATTTTAAGCTCTCTCATTATCCTCTCCTCTTTCTTTCAGCTATTGTTATAACAGGAAGTGCTACTAGTAGAAGTAGTATATAGCCTATCGATAAAACAAATCCTATGTGAGTATTTAACATGCCCATTGTTGAACCATCGGCAGGAAGTTTTCCAAAGATACTTAAAGCTATCATATCGATTATTAACACCCAAAACCAGATAAAAAATGCTCTGTTTTCATGCGCAGGTGCTACAACATCACTTCTATCAAGCCAAGGAATAAATCCTAATGAAATGGCTGAAAATGCGAAAGCAACAAGTCCAATATCTGATGCTTTGATAGGTCCAATATCAAAGAAAAAGCCTCTTAAAATCTCATACTCCCATAAAAAATACCACTCAGGATAGATGTGCGGCGGTGTTTTTAGGTGATTTGCCGGCTCAAAGTTGATAGGATCTATAGCAAAGTTAAATTGAAAGCCTACCAAATAGAAGAAAAATATCATAAAGAACGCAACATACATAAAGTCTTTTGCCAAAAATCCTGGGAAAAATGGAACAACTTTTGACTCTTTTGTCTTGCCGTCTAGGTATTTTTCGCCCTCTAACTCAAAGTCAATCTCTTCACCATCAAAGTTATTTACATGAGGAAATCTAAGTGCATAGAAGTGAAGTGCAATAACAGCTATCAAAACCATAGGTAGCAGACAAACATGTAGCATAAAAAATCTAGTAAGAGTTGGGTCAGTAACCGCATAATCGCCTCTTATCCACTCAACAACAGACTCTCCAACAACAGGAATGCCACCAAAAAGCTGA
Source organism: uncultured Campylobacter sp. (assembly GCF_947255105.1). Lineage (GTDB taxonomy): Bacteria > Campylobacterota > Campylobacteria > Campylobacterales > Campylobacteraceae > Campylobacter_B. Next base: position 284,167 of record NZ_CAMYFP010000001.1, on the reverse strand, counting down.
GTAATAACTTGCGCTGCCCAGTAGCTCATCTGTCCCCAAGGAAGCATATAGCCACTAAAAGCCTCTGCAGAATAGAGAACAAATAGCAAAATTCCACTCACCCATATAATCTCTCTTCCATTTTTATAAGAGCGATAGTAAATTGCTGTAAATGTGTGAATATAGATGATAAGAAATGTTACTGACGCTGCAATAGCATGCATATGTCGCCAAAGCCAACCATACTCAACCTCTTGCATAATCGTATAATTGACACTATCAAAGGCAAGTTTTGCGTCTGGTTTATAATACATCACAAGCATCAATCCACTTACAAAAAGCAAGATAAAAAGAGTAAGCAAAATAACGCCCATAGCCCATAAGAAGTTAATCTTTTTTGGTATCCAATACTCGCTTACCATCACTCTCCAAAACTTGCTAACTGCAAGTCTTTGCTCAAACCATTCACCAAGACTGCTTGATTTTTTAATCTGTGACATCTATACCTCCTTACGCTTTAGACATTAGTTTTTCATACTCTGGACCAGTTTCGCCAAGTATTAATGTCGTATTATCTACTACTCTAAATGGTGGGATTTCAAGTGGTGCTGGAGGTGGTCCAAAGACATTTATACCATTAATGTCAAAAATGCCACCATGACAGGCACAGATAAACTCCTGCGTAGAAGCTTTATAGCTTGGTATACATCCAAGGTGTGTGCAAAGTCCTACAGAGATGATATATCGCTCGCCGCCTATAACTGCATCTCTGCTCTCAGATGGTTTCATATCGGCTGATTTTTTAAGTATAAAGATAGGTTTTTTTCTCCACTCTGTTTGGTAAAGTTGACCTGGTTTTATTGGAGTTAGATCTACAGTTGTAATGCCGGCTGCCCTAACACTTGGAAGAGGATCCCAACCTCTTTTTATACCAACAAGTGCAAAGACACCGCCAACAGCAGCAACTGCGCCAAAAGCCATGCCAATAAAATCACGTCTTTTTTGTTGTTCGCTCATATCCTTCCTTTGTGATAAAATGTTTAACACGAAATTATAGCAACTTTAACTTTAAAATAAAATAGTTTTAATATTTTATTGATACTTAATCTTTTGTTTTTGTTATTTTTAAATTTATTCATTTTATTATAAAAAAGAAACAACTAGGATATTTTTAAGATATTTTTAAATGGAAAGTAAATAAAATGTCAAGTCAAATTTAAATCAAATTAAGGAGCAGTTATGCAAAATGTTATCAAAGTCTTAGTTGGTCTAATGCTAGTTGGCTCATTTGCTATGGCTAGAGTTTTCATAGGAGTTGAGGCAAGCGGAGGCAAATCAACTATTGACCTACCAAGCAATCTCTATCTTGGTAGCGAAGATAAAGTAAAGGGAAATAGAAATGCACTTGGCTTAAAGATAGGTGCAGATTTAAAAACATCTAGATTTTATTTTAGTTATATCAATGCTGGAGAAGCCAAAGATACAATCAAAATCGCCGGTTATGATCATGACGTAACATGGACAAGTCATCAATTTTTGGCAAATGGCGAATATACACCACGCATAACTGGAGGTTTAAAAGCCATTCTTGGTGGATATTTAGGTCTTTCATACATCGATGTTGATACCGATCCTACTGTTTTTACTATAGATGGACCAGGATTTATCATTGGTGCAAAAGTTGGTGCCAAATATGATGTGGGCGAACATCATTCATTTGAGCTTGGCGCAAAAGGCGAGGCAGTTTTATCAACTGTAAAAAATAACCAAAATTCAGATACAAGTTCAATGGAAGAGGACAATATCTGGTTCTTTGCTGGATATAACTATAAATTTTAATTAGTTTAAAGCCAAATTTAAAAGATAGGTCTGAAATTTAAGGATAAATTTCAGACCTAAAATATAACTATCTCCCTTAAAAATTATGAGAGTAGCTTTTAAATTTGATATTTAATTTATAATCTTTTTTGCTATATTGACTACTGAGTCACTTAAAATTCTATAACAGTATTTTCAATGGCACCTTTAACTTATCATCTCATCGTAGAAGTAAAAACCATTTTTTGCAATAATATTTTGTAACTATTTTGCAATTCTCATTTATGCATCACTAGATAACAATGCATAAACTTTATACTTTGAAAAATTATTACTTATTTTTTATCATTTTATATTAATCTTTAAAAAAGCTTTTTTCTTAATTGGTTTTACACCACTACCTATTATCTCTACATATGATTCATGGGGAAGCTCATAAAATGATAAACAATATTATTTTTTTTATTTTTAAAATGTAGACAAATTATATCTATAATATTTTTATCTACAATGGTATAAAAGTTTAGATAAATGGTATCCTTAGTAGCTTCATAAAAAACATATTCTTTCTGCGTGCAATCTTGTTCATTTGCGCACAAGTTATTCTTAATAAGTGTATTTCTTACCCATTTTAACAAAAGATGTTGGTCTATTACATTCCAAGAAATACACCCAAACAATAATAATCAATGACACAGCCAGTATTAATATAAAAAATAAGCTTATCTTTTTAACCATAACACATCACCATAGACTCATTTTACAAAAATTATACATTTTTTAACATTAATTTAAAATGATATTTTAGTTATATTTATAATATTTCTCATTTTTGTAATAATTTTTATCTTTTAAAGTAAGGTTATGGTTTATTGTAGTATCATTTCCAAAGTCGTTAATCTCTTTATTTTTTCTATATTTTTCTTCCATGTTTGTAATCGTTGTATTTGTATTGTTTGACATATTATAACCATCTCTCTTTATTATCTAAAAACATATTTAACTTAAAAAGCACTTATTATCTAGATACTAAATATCATTCTATTTACCACTAAAAAAGATGGCTCCAATGCCAAGGGGCATAGCGTTTTCTATATTTACACTGCTTCATTAGTAATTGATATAGACTTAAAAGTTGATACTATGAAAAAGATATATTCATATGAAATTTAAAAAAGATAATAAAGCTTAATCAAATAGTAACAAAAAATATTTATAATTTTTTAAGTTATAAATTTGTGATAGAAAGAAATTAAAAGTGGAAAAAGATACCATTGAAAAACCAATTTTTGTAATGCAAAGAAAAAAATCTTTTATAATTATTTTATACTACATATTTGCTATTCTTTGGGATTTAGCTACAGCGTTTATCTGCATAATCTTTATGACTTTAGATAATATCATTCCAAATATAATGGGATTTTTGATTTTAGTTTTTATACCATACCAGTTTTTTGTATGTTTGATATAAAAGAAGTTGTTTGTTATGAGGATTATTTACTAGTCAAAAGAAAATTTTTTACTAAAAAAATTTTTTATAATCATCTAAAATATTATTGCTTTATGAGAACAGTTAGAGCTAAAATATTAGGACTTAGATTTAAAAAATATAGACTTACAGTAGCCATTAATGAATATATGTTTAAACCAAATGATATTAAAGAATTTGTAAAAATCCTAGAAAGTAAAAAAATATCAAAGTATTCGCTATTTTAAAAAATGAGGTTTAAATGCAAGATCTTGATGTAAATGGTGATGATATTTCATTTAAAATTTTTTGGGTAAATAAGTTCTTGATAAAAATAAAATAGGCTAAATTTCGCATATAAATATTCTCATTTTTTACATCAAATCCAAAATCAAATCACAATCAAAAAAAGCTATGAAGCATATTTGATAGCTTTTACTTAAATTTAGAGGTTAGGAATATCTTGAAATTTAGCTCTTAAGAAAGGGTTAAATTTAAGATTTGCCAACCATTTTGCAAAGCCTCTTTTCTTAATTTTTCATCAGGATTTACACAAATTGCCTCATCTACAAATTTACAAAGTGCGATGTCATTTATGGAGTCTGTAAAGAAGCGTATTTTATCTGGTTTTAGATTGTGCTTTTTTATGTAGTTTTGCAAAACGACAACTTTGCCCTCTTTGTAGCTAAGAGGCGGGATAAACTCATCTGTATAAAAGCCATCTTTGCACTTTAGTCTAACGCCTATAAACTCTTTTACGCCAAGTAGTTTAGCAACTGGCGCGACTATGTATTGGGGTGTTGCTGAGATGATTAAATTTGGCTTTAACTCATCTATCCATTTCTTGCTCTCTTTATAGATTATTGGGGCGATTTTTTCTTTTAAGTAGCGTGGCAAGAGCTTTTCAATCTCGTTTTGATTGAGAGACTTTAAAGATGTAAGAGAAAACTTGAGATACTCTATCATATCGAGCTTGCCTTTGTTGTATAGCTCTATCATTTTGTTATTTTCTGCAATAAAGCTCTCATCCAATATCCCATTTTCTAACAAATACTCATGCCAAAGGTCGTAACTATCGCCATCTATCAAAGTTTTGTCTAGGTCAAAAACATTTAAGGTCATCTAATATCCTTTAAATGATCTAAATTTGGTTAAATTATCTTAAATTTAAGGCAAACCCCGACTAAGCGGGGTTTATATTAGCCTAATATAAAGTGAGCGTATAGTGTAATTACAGCTACACAAACAAGTCCTAGGAAAAATCCAGCCTTCATCATATCTCTTTGTCTTATGTAGCCCGTACCAAAGACAATAGCATTTGGAGGTGTTGCGACTGGTAACATAAATGCGCAAGATGCACCAATTCCTATGACCATAACCAAAGTCTCTTTTGGCATACCCATCTCTGTTGCAATAGTTGCAAAAACAGGCACCAAAAGTGCAGCTGAAGCTGTGTTGCTAGTAAATTCTGTAAGAATTATGATAAATATAGTAACCACAGCAATTATCACTAATTGTGGAGTATTTCCAAAAATCCTTGCTACCTCTTTGCCAAGCACCAGTGAAGCGCCTGAGCCTTGCAAAATCCCACTAAGAGCAAGTCCACCTCCAAAAAGTAACAAAACTCCCCAATCAGTCCCTTTTGCAATATCTTTCCAGCTGGCAAGTCCAAGTATGGCAACGGCGCAAGCAGCCATTAGCGCAATAAGAGCGTCACTTAAAGTTACGCCAATAATGGCTGAGATTTTTTTAGAAAATATCCACAAAAAGGCAGTTAGTAAAAATACTATCAAAGTGGCTATTCTAGGTCCTGTCCAAGGCACATCTTCTTCTAAATTTAAGTTTATCTTCATATTTAGTTTTGGTCTAAATGTGATATAAAGTGTTATTAACATTAGAGGAAACAAGATAAGCATTATAGGCAATCCTATCTTCATCCAACCGATAAAATCGAGCTTTAATGCAGCTGAAGCTATAGCGTTTGGTGGTGAACCTACCATTGTACCAAGTCCTCCAATACTTGCGCTATATGCGATTGACAAAAGCACGAAGACAAAAGTTGATCTATCTTTTCCAAGATCCAACTGACTAAGTATTCCAATAGCTAATGGAAGCATCATAGCAGCTGTTGCTGTGTTGGAAATCCACATAGAAAGAAGCGCGGTAACTACACATATAGAAAGCACAGCATATCCAAGATGGTTGCCAGAAAGCGATATAAGCTTCATAGCAATTTTTCTATCAAGCTTTTGAATGTGAAGCGCGGTAGCCAAAGCAAATCCACCAAAAAATAGATAGATGGTTGGATTTGAGAAGTTAGCAAGCCCGTCTTTTATGGTAAGAGCGGTGAGCTTTACACTCTCTAAACTATCCGTATTGACAAGTGTGCCATTTATAAGATCGAATTTCTTATCGACAATCTTATGGATTCCGATGATAACGGCAACTGCAGGTATAAGCAGAGCTGTTATGGTTATGTGAATAGCCTCCGTAAACCAAAGCACAGCGGCAAAAACAAGCAACGCCAAGCCCTTTTTGACATTTGGCTCATAAGGCATGATGGCATATAGTGCAAAAGCAAGCAGAGCCGCACATACGATGATGATCCATGATTTTTTAACATCTTTGCTAAAAGTGCTAGTGACTTTAGGTGCAATATCAGAGTTAGTAGCCATATCTCTCCTTTAATTTAAGATAGTTTAAGTATACTAAAATCTCTTTTTTTAGTTGCTTTTTTGTAATATCTGCCTTTAAATTTTTACAACTATATTACAAATGGTAATCTTTTTTTATTTGATGATGTTGAAATTTAAACTATTTTTATATGCAGTAATTATCTTAAAATCTTTAGCCAAAGGCACAGGTCAGCTCCAATTTGATAGCAACAAAGCAGCTCAAACTCCAAATTTATGGCTAAATTTATGTGGTTTATAAATTTGGGTGATACAAAAATCACTACAAAATCAATGCTCGCTTTTAAACTCTCCAAAAGCTCTGCACCACCCTCTATCATAGTTAAATTTGAGCTTTTTATAGAGGAGAGATCGCTTGATATCTTAACTTTTCTATCCAAAACATTAAAAAGTGGAATGCTTTTATCAAAGTTTTGTTGCCTTGAGATGATAAGCACATCGGGAGCTTTACCGCAAACTAGCCTTGCATCAAGCAAAGGCCTATCAACTCTTACAGTTTTGCCACTAATTGCCAAAAGCTCTATAACATCTCTAAATTTATGAACCAAAACTCTTGAGTCTTTGCTAGTAATAATTCCGCCGCTAATTACGCCATTTAGGCTAACTCCTAGCTTAAAAAATGAAAAATTACCGCTGCTCCATTTTAAAAATGGCTCCAAAAGTAGCCTGCACTCTTGTTGCAAAATGCCAACATCAACCTCTATTTTGCTCTCTTTTAGAAATTTAGCACCGCCACCTGCGCTACTTTCGTCAAGCACACCAACAACAACTCTTTTAAAGCCTAGATTTTTTATCAAAACGCTACAAGGGCTGGTTTTGCCAACGTGGTTGCAAGGCTCCAATGTGACATATATAGTTGCATCTTTTAAAAGATTGTTGTGATTTTGCTCTATAAATTTGTAGGTGAAATTTGGATTAAAAAGAGAGCTTTTAGTAGAGAAATCACTATAATTTGTGCCAAATTTTGCGTTGTATGAAGTTAAAAAAGAGCTTTGAAATTTAGCCGATATCTTACAAAGCGCCTCTAGTATAGCGCTAGGTTCAGCATGTAAAAATCCTGCCTTTTTATGAGAGGCGACGGATAAAATAGCGCCATTTTTATCAACTACAACTGCACCAACAGCTGGGTTTGGATAGGTGAGTATCTGATATCTCCAAGCTACATCTAGTGCAAGCTTCATATAAAATTCATCACTCATTACAGTAGCTTAAATTGTTCTACCACTCTATATATGTCTTTGCCTTTTTGATAGTGTCAAACTCTACTTTTACAGGCTTTTCATCTACCAAAAGTTCAAGCACGCCATCTACCAAGCCAACAATCTTGCCTTTTATCTTTGTTTTCTCCTCTAGCTCTATCTTGACAAGCTCATCTATGCTGTTTTGAAAGTGGCTCTCTTTGGTTAGTTTTCGCTCAAGCCCGGGGCTGCTAACCTCTAACACCCATTCGCCATCTACTGGTGGCTTTACATCAAAGATTGGCGAAAGTAGTTTACTTACCCTTTCACAGTCGTCTAAATTTACCCCACCTGGCTTCATTATGTAAATTCTATAGATAGTTCTGCCATGCTCACCTACAACCTCATCATCATAAAGCGCTACACCGCACTCTTTTAACAAAGCTTCCAAATCCATCACTCTTCCCCTTTTGCTCGCTCAAGCTCTTTTTGCGCCTTTGAAAAAAGCTCATCCATTTTGTTTTGATGTTCAAGTGACTCATCAAATTTAAAGTGAAAAATAGGACTTCTAAACCAACCTTCAGCCTCCATGCAATATGTTTGAAGATAATATTTTACCTTTGAGAGCTTTCTTAGCACCTCATCTTGTTCCTCTTTTGTAAAAAACATCTTATCAAGATAGATAAAGGCATCATATCTTCCCCTTTTGCACTCAACATCTGTTATGCAAAGCCCACAAAGCGTTGGATCATCAAGAGTTGAGAGCGCTTCAGGTATGAGTTGTTTTAAAATGCTTGAAGTTCTAAGACGTCTTAGTTCAGCTTGGTTTTTCAAATTTGAGCCCTCTCCTCTTTTTCTCTAAAGCTCTCTATGTAGTCTCCAACTTGCATATCGTTATAACCCTCTATGCCAACTCCGCACTCATAGCCCTTTGCGACCTCTTTTACATCATCTTTAAAGCGTTTTAGTGAGCTTATATTGCCTTCAAAAACTACAACTCCACCTCTAATAACTCTTATCTTTGCCCCTCTTAAAATAACGCCATCAGTTACCATACATCCAGCTATTTGACCTATCCTTGGGACGTTGATAACCTCTCTAATCTCGGCTTGTCCAAGCTCTTCTTGATGGATTATAGGGCTCATAAGTCCGCTTAAAATGTTTTTAACATCATCAATCAAAGAGTAAATAACGCTATAGGTCTTAATCTCAACGCCTCTCTCTTTGGCTCTCTCTCTAACTTCGCCTATTGGTCTTACATTAAAGCCTAGTATCATGCAGTTTTGGCTAGCACTTGCAAGATCTACGTCATTTTGCGTAATGCCACCAACGCCGCTATGAATGATATCTACCTTTATCTCTTCGTTTTTGAGCTTTTCTAAGCTAGTTTTAAGTGCCTCAAGAGTTCCTTGTACATCGGCTTTCAAGACAACACTAAGGCTTTTTAACTCGCCCTCTTTTATCTTTTGGCTAAGTTCGTCAATGGTTACCTTTGTGCTCTTTGATAGCTCTATCTGCCTTAAATAATCATGTCTTTTTTTGGCATACTCTCTTGCCTCTTTATCGCTATTTACTGCAATAAGAGTATCGCCTGCCTCTGGTACATCGCTAAGTCCCACAACAACGCCACACTCGCCCGGTGCAATTTTTTGCATAGGACTTTGCTTATCGTCAGTAATTGCTCTTATCTTTCCATATGCGACACCTGCAACTACTGTATCTCCAACTCTTAAAGTTCCATTTTCTACTATGACAGTTGCTACAGGGCCTCGTCCTTTTTGAAGTGAGCCTTCAATAACAGTTGCTTTTGCCGCTCTTTTTGGGTTGGCTTTTAGCTCCAAAATATCAGCTTGCAAAAGAACTATTTCAAGAAGCTCATCAATACCTTGTCCAGTTTTGGCAGATATTGGCACAAATTCATAGTTTCCACCCCATTCAACAGGCATAATATCCAACTCGCTAAGCCCAGTTTTTACTAGATCTGGATTGGCGTTTTCTTTGTCCATTTTGTTGATTGCAATTATTATAGGAACACCGGCTGCTTTGGCATGAGCAACTGCCTCTTTGGTCTGAGGTTTTACACCATCATCAGCTGCTACAATTATGATAACTATATCAGTAACTCCAGCGCCTCTTGCTCTCATTGAGGTAAAGGCTTCGTGTCCAGGAGTGTCAATAAAAGTTATATTTCGTCCATTTTTATTTACCATGTAGGCGCCAACATGTTGCGTAATGCCGCCCGCTTCGCCTGTTGCTACACGTGAATTTCTTATATAGTCAAGCAAACTTGTCTTTCCATGATCTACGTGTCCCATAATGGTAATTACAGGGGCCTTTACAACAAGATCTTTTGGATCTTCCTTTGTCTCATCATACATTGTTACATAGTCAAACTCTTTGGTCTCATCAACTATCTTTATATCCACCTTAAACTCATCGGCCAAAATCTCTATAGCATCTTCATCCAAAAAGTCATTTTTGGTGGTAAGCATTCCTAGTAAAAAGAGCTTTTGGATAATCTCGCTTGACTGCTTATTTAGCTTTTGTGCAAACTCATAAACTCTTATATCTTTTGGTATCTCTATAGAGACTGGCTGCTCTTTTGGCTGCTCTTTTTGAACTCTCTTTGGTCTTTTTCTAACAGTTCTACTAATGCCGCCATCTATGTTACTAAAGGCTTTGCTTTGTGAGCCTTTCAATATATTTAGCTGTTTTTTAGGCTCTTTTTTCTCTACTTTGATTTTAGTATCGGTAAAATCAGGTAAAACTACAATATCATCATCTTCCAAATCTCTATCTGATATCTCTCTATCAGAGAGTATCTCCATCTTAGTAGCGTTCTCTCGTTTTGTAACAGGTGGCTGTTTTTTCTCTTTTTTCTTGCGTTTTAAATTTGCCTCAGCGTTAGAAAAGATAGTCTCAAGTCCAATATTTTTTATGGTAGTTGGCTCACTTTGTGTTTTTTTGCTCTGGCTTTTGGCTTGAGGTTGTGGCTCTTGCTCATCTCTTCTTTTTACGATGACAATACCACGCCTTTTTTGTGCAAATGGAGGAGTTGTTTGGCTCTCTTTTGGCCGGATATCTTTTTCTTTTGCCATTTCTACTGGTTTTTCTTTTATCTTTTCTACCATCTTTGGTTGTGGTTTTGGCTCGCTAATTTTTGCAGTAGTTTTTTCTTCTATCACTTTTTTATTCTCAACCTTTGCCTCTTTTTTGCTAGTCTTGCCACTTATCTCATCGATAATCTTCTCCACCTTTTCCTCTTTTGCCTCAACATCTGTCTTTTTGATGATTTTCTCAGGTTTTTCTTTTTTGGTAGTTTTTGATTTGGATTTTTTAGGAGCAGCTCCCGTTTGCACATAGTCATATATAGCAGCAGCCTCCTCGTTACTTACAGCATTACTAGCCGATTTAATCTTTTTAAGTCCCATCTCTTGAGCCTTTTGTATAATCTCTTTACTGCTGTAGCCTAGCTCTGTTGCTATCTCATAAATACGGACATTAGCCATCTATTAACATCTCCTTTAGTTCTTTAGTGGTAGTTTCTTTAAATATAAATTTACTCAATATTTTTCTAAATTTCTTTTCATCAAAATTGTTAAGACAGAGATTGCAGATGTAAAAACTTCTACCATCTTTTATCTCTTTCGTAATGGCGCCATTAGTAGCTTGATATCTATTTAGCTCTTTTTGAGGCTCTCTTTTTTTACAAATGACACACATTCTACTTGGTATCTTACTATTTTTATAACTCATCTATGCCAATTCTCTTTTAATTAGCCTCTATTATATCAAAACCTTCATTATCAAAGTCAAAAATCTCAACTCTAAATTCCCCAAAATTATCTCTAAGTATCTTTTGTAGCGATTTTGCATCGTTTTTATAGACAATATTTAAAAAAGAGGAGCCGCTTCCAGAAAGTGTGCTAAGAAGCGCACCATTTTTGTAGGCAAGCTCTCTTACTTTAAAAAGTTCAGGTAGGTTTTTCATCCTAATCTCTTCGTGAAGCCTATCTTTGGATCCAAATTTAAGTCTTTCATAGTCATAGCTAAAAAAGCAAGAGGTGATAAACGCTGCTCCGCTTAAATTTGAGACAACATCGCTTGTTTTGTGAAGCTTTGAAAGCGCTGCTCTTGACTTTTTGGTCTGCATTGTGACATTTGGTATGACAACGACTGCTTTTATATCATCTTTTATAAAACTTTTATTTGAGATTACACTATTTTTTTCAACTACACTTGTAACAAAGCCTCCATAAACAGCAGGTGAAATGTTGTCTGGGTGGCTTTCATAGACTAAAGCCTCATTTAGTATCGTCTCTTTTTTGGGATAAAATCCTGCCATCTCATAAGCTGAGGCAATGGCGCCTACAATAACAGCCGAGCTACTTCCTAGCCCTCTTGAAAATGGAATGTTGTTGATAAACTCAAATTTAAAGTTCTCTTTTGTCCCTGTTAGCTTCTTGTAGGTCTCGTCAAAAACCTTTATAAAATAGTTTCTTTTTGAGTAAAAATAGCGTGGGATATTTTCGCCTTTTATTGTGATAGAGGTAAATTTCTGTTTTTTTATATTTACCTCATTATATAGTTTTAAAGCAACTCCTAAAGAGTCAAATCCAGGACCTAAATTTGCACTTGTTGCGGGGATCTTTATCTTCAATCTCTCTCCTAAACAGCATCAATAATGTAATTTGGTAGTATATCATCATTTAGTTTTAGAGTTGATAAATTTGGAGGCAATTTAAAAACTCCAGGTGTAGCTTTTGCCAAAATGATCTCACCATCTTTTTGAACAAAGCTAAATTTGTTATTGGCCCTTATTGGTTGGTGCGAATTTAGCTCAAATCCACTTACTGCAAACATCTCAATATCTCTTGCCAAAGCAAAGACTCTAAGAGCGATATAGGCCACCTTTATCCCTGTAAAACTGCCAGGTCCATTTGCATAGATGATGGATGAAATTTTGTATTTGTCACTAAGAAGTTTTAGAGTTTTTGGGATAAAGTCGCTAGCAATATCATCACCTTTTATCTCTTCAATAAGCGATGAGTTCTCATAAACGCCTACTAATATGGGCTTTGACTGAGGTATGAAGAGTAGTTTAACTGTTTTAATGGCAGCCTCTTTATGCAAAAACTTTAGCAAACTCTCTTGCTATCTCTTTGCTATCAAGTTTTACAATCTCATAATTTTTAGAATCGCTTAAAATCGCCTTTGTTAGGAGATGGTTTAGATGATGACTTCCAGCAAATGAGGTGTAGTTGCAAAGTAGCGGCGCACCCATAAGTGCCAAATCCCCAATAGCATCTAAAATTTTATGTCTAACAAATTCATTCTCAAATCTTAGCCCTTCGGGATTTAAAATCTTGCTATCATCAAGGATAACTGCATTTTCCAAGCTTCCGCCAAGAGCTAAGTTTTTTGCTCTTAACATCTGAACATCTTTCAAAAATCCAAAAGTTCTAGCTCTTGCTATCTCTTTGAGGTAGTTTTGTTTGCCAAACTCAAAGTTGTAGCTCTGTCTGCCAATAATGGGGTTATCAAACTCTATCGTGAAGTTAAATTTGGGGTTATTGCTAGGCTCAACTCTTGCAAATTTATTGCCCTCTCTTACCTCAACTCTGTTTTTTATAACTATGGCTTTTTTAGTTGCATCAAGAAAATTAATACCCGCCTCATCAAGCATCATACAAAATCCAATGGCACTTCCGTCCATAACAGGAACTTCATTGGCGTCTAAAACTATGCGGATATTGTCGATACCATAACTACTAATGGCGCTTAAGAGATGTTCTATTGTAGATATGTAATTGCCATTTGTATCGCCAATAACTGTTGCCATCTGAGTGTTTATGACGCTATTTGTGTCGGCTTTGATAGTTAAATCTAGATCTTTTCTATAAAAAACTATTCCAAGGTCAGCATCAAGTGGCTCTAAAGTCAAATTTATAGGCTCGCCTTTGTGAAGACCTATGCCAACTCCTTGAACTGATTTTGCTATTGTGGTTTGATTCAAAACTATTTCCTTAAAGCTTTTAAGTTTGTAATTTTATCTCTTTATAACTTTATAGTAGATAAAAATTATTTTGTTACATCAATAATCTCTTTGCCTCTTTTAAAGACCTTATAGATGTTCTCTTCCATCCATTTTTTATCCATCCACTCAAAAGGATTTACCTCATAACCTTGCACAATAACTCCAAAGTGTAGATGATCTCCAAAAGCAAGTCCGCTGTTGCCTGTCTTGCCAATAATATCGCCATCTTTAACATTATCTCCACTGCTTACTCCAATGGCGCTACAGTGTGCATATAGACTTGATATACCAAAGCCATGATAGACTAAAATGGTATTTCCATAGATGCCATTATCTCCTACAAATAGCACTTCGCCGTCGTTACTTATGGCAATATCTGCATTTACAAAACTTGCAACATCAAGCCCTAGATGCCAAGACTCGCTTACTGGTTTTTTGTTATATGTGTAGTAACGATGATCACCAAAACCAGCCACTACGCGCGAACCTCTCAAAGGCATAAATGGCGAGAGTTTGAAATTTGGATCTAAAGAACTCTCTTTTATAAAGCCACTTTTTTCTCTTATAAGCTCTTCGTTTTTAGCTCTTAAAGTCTCATTTACAAATTTAAAGCGCTCTGTTCCAACTAACGAAGATGGCTCTTTTGCATAAATTTCAACCAAGTCGCTTATCTTGCCATTTATGAAGCGGTCATTCAAAGCTATAGTTGAGTCTTTAAACTTTCTATTATCTACATAGTATCTTATCCGTCTTTTTGACTCATTGAGTGCCTTGTCTTTGGCAACTACATAGGCTGCGTAGCTATTTTTGTTGGCTGGCCATGCAACTATGGCAGCATAATATCCCTCTTTTACAAATGGTTTTACTTCAAATTTATCGCCGCTATCTGTCTGTATATAAAGCTCTTTTAAATGCTCATCACTAACACTAAAGACAACAGCTGCCGAGCCGCCTCTTTTGATGGAGTATGAGTTGGTAAGAAACTGTATCTTTGGTCTTTCATCATCTATAACTATCTTAAAAGAATCCTTTGTTTTATTGCCCATAAAAAAGTTCCAAAAACTAATATCTCTTACCTCAAAGGTTATTTTGTAGTCTAAATTTTTGTTTAAAATCATACTTTTTGGTAGAGCTATCTTTAGAATTTGATGAGTTGTAGAAGTTGTAGGTCGTATCTGTGAAAGCAGCTCTTTTTTGCCCTCTGTTTCTAAGTAGATAGCAATCTCTTTTATACCGCTATCATCGCTTATCTCAACTTCAAATGGATCTTGTAAATTCCAATAAACCTGCTCTTCAAGCCCTATTTTTGGTGGATTTTGCTCTAAATAAGGCGAGTTATAAAGATAGAAAATGCCAACGCAAATAGCACCAAGTAGAGCCAAAACAGCAAAAATTTTCAAACCAGATCTCTCATCTCTTCTCATATTCCCTCTTTTTTGTAATTTTTTAGATTATAGGCACTCTTAATAAACAGGCTATAAATCAAAGAATCTCACGTATCTTTCTAGCCTCTACAATCCAATCATTAAGCTCTTGCCACCTCTCCTCTTTTATGAGCTTTTCGCAAAACTCTAGCTCATTTTTAAAAATTGCAATAGAGCTTAAAACATTTTGTCTGTTTTGTTTAAAAATCTCACTCCACATAACAGGAGATGATTTGGAAATTCTACTCATATCAGAAAAGCTTCCTCCGGCTAAATTTATGATGTTTTTGGTATCTTCCTCTTTTAGGACACTATTTACCAAAGAAAAGCTAATAACGTGTGGAAGGTGGGAGATGAAAGCTGCGTGATGATCGTGATTTTGTGCATTCATAAAGACTATCTTCATGCCCGCATTTGAAAAGATTTCAATAGCTCTTTTTAGATGATATTTATCAGTTTTTTCATCTTCGCAGATAACAACTACGGCGTTTTTAAGTAGCTCTTTAAAGGCAGCTTTAGGACCTGAGTTTTCAGTTCCTGCCATTGGGTGTGCTGCTACTAAATTTGGTCTAATACAAGCTGGGCAACTTTTTAATATCTCCTCTTTTGTGCTTCCAAGATCTATGATAGTGCTGTTTTTGTCGATATCGGTTAGTTTTTGTAGTGTCTCTATGATAGCATCAACAGGAATTGCCAAAAAGATAATGTCGCACTTTTTTGCCTCTTGGAAAGTGACAATCTCTTCAACAAGCCCAAGCGAGAGAGCCAACTCTTCGTTTTGTTTGCTTATATCATAGCCAACTATATTATCTACCAACTTCATGCTTTTTAGTGAAAGTCCAAGTGAGCCACCAATCAATCCAAGACCAATAATTGCTATCTTCATTTTCTCTTTTAACCTTTGTAATTTTTATAATTTGTTAATTTTTTATGATATTATAGACAATTATTTTTATTTTAGGTAAGGGAATGGGTAGATTATTTCTATTTTTAACAATACTTTCTTCAATGCTTTTTGCAACAAAGATCAAATCAATAAATTTTACAGGTCTAAACCAACTATCGCCACTTAGTGCTATGGAGATAGCAAATTTAAAGGTTGGCGATGAGATAGACGACGAAAGAATTAATAGAGCCATCTTAAAGCTCTTTGCACAAGGTTACTTTAATAACGCCTATGTTGAAGAAAACAGTGGGCACTTAACTATCCATCTAAGCGAAAAACCAATTATTGCAAAGCTTGATATTGACGGTGTTGCCTCAAATGATAGAGATCATATGGAAAAGATAGTAGGTATCAACCAAGGTCAATTTTATGATGATTTTGCTGTCTCTTTGGCAAGAGATAGTATCAAAAACTACTATCAACAAAAAAGCTACTTTGACACAACTTCTGAGTTTAAAACAACAGCCCTAGATGATAAAAATAGCTCCATAAGAGTAAATGTAATTGTCAATAGAGGCGAAAATGTCCTTATCAAAAAGTTAAATTTCTTAGGAAGAAAGGTCTTTTCTTTTAGCAGACTTGAGTCAAATTTAGCAAACAAACAAAGAGAGTTATTTGGCTGGATGATAGGCTTTCACGATGGAAAACTAAAGCCATTTGAACTTGCAAAAGATATTGAAGCTATCAAAGAGGAGTATAGAAAAAAGGGCTATCTTGATGTAAATGTCTCAACTCCATACCTAAATGTCTATAGAGATAACTATACAGCAGAACTTACCTACTACATAGATGAGGGCGCTAGATACAAAGTAGAGAGTATCGATATAAAAGCGCCTGCCTTTTTGGAGCTAGACAAAAAGAAAATCATCTCCAAATTTAGACTAAAAAAGGGCAATTGGGCAAACATACAGCGCTTAAGACAAGATATCAATACACTTAGTTTTATTGTGGCTGATAAAGGCTATGCTTATGCACAAATCACTCCACACATCAGCCCTGTTGCTGGTAAAAACAGAGTAGAGATACTCTATGAAGTAGAACCTGGAGAGAAAATCTATATAAGAGATATCACTGTAATTGGCAATGAAAAAACCAAAGATAGAGTTGTAAGAAGAGAGTTTTACCTAACAGAGGGCGAGCTTTATAACAAAACAAACCTCACAGACTCCATAAATGCACTAAAAAGAACTGGCTATTTTGAAGATGTTGAGGTGGAGGAAAAGCCGGTCTCAAACACACAGATGGATCTCATAGCAAGGATCAAAGAGGCGCCAACTGGAAGTATAACTGGCGGTATAGGATATGGCAGTTCGGATGGATTTTTGATAAGTGCTGGAGTTAGTGAGAGAAATATTTTTGGTAGTGGAATGATAGGCGATCTTACAGTCGATAGAAGCAAACAGAGGCTAAATGGAAGTATTGGTCTTACAAATCCTAGAGTATTTGACTCAGAATATAGTCTAAGCGGAAGAGTTTATGCTCAAAAATATGACTGGAGGGATTATGAGGTCAACTCTTATGGTGGGCGAGTGACAGTTGGGCGAAAACTTGGAAGAGTTACTAACGGCTATATTAGCTATCTTTATGAAAAGTCCGATGTAAAGGGCGTTGATGCGTTTTATAAGGCAGCAGGATATAGAAATGGCAAAAACACCAAACACTCCATAGTACCACGAATAGTCTATAACACTACAGATGACTATCTAATGCCGCGTAGTGGAATGATAGTAGATGGCTCCTTTACCTACAATGGGCTTGGGGGAAGCATACAATACTCACAAGCAGATCTTGGCTTTAAGTGGTTTTTTGGCTTGAGAGAGTATATAGATTGGGATTTTATCTTTAGATATAGAGCTGATTTTGGCTATATTTTCAACGAAGATAGTAGCAAACTTCCTACAAACGAAAAGCTCTTTTTGGGTGGACTTGACACAATTAGAGGATATGAGGGCAGAAGCGTACCAAAAAAACTCTACTGCCTAGGACGTGCAGGTTGTAAATATGTAGATGTTGGTGGCAAACAGAGCTTCAACAACTCTTTTGAACTTAGCATTCCTATAATAGATAGGATAAAATTAAGAGGAATAGCCTACTACGACTATGGAATGATAGGCGAGAAGTCATTCACAGAAGAGAAAAGATCTAGCCTTGGAGCTGGCATAGAATGGATAACTCCTGTTGGAATGCTAAAGTTCTACTGGTCTAAACCGCTTAATTATAAAGAGTATGATGATATTAATAGATTTGAATTTACTATAGGACAGACCTTTTAATGGGCCCTAAAAGCAGTAGTTTAAGGTCTTAAATTTCAGAAGTGAGTGGCTCATTGAGAGTTTGAGTGGCTAGTTTTAATTCTTAAATTTCAATTAAAGAATAGCTCATTGAGAGTTTAAAGAGCTAATTTAAAGTCTTAAATTTGAAATTTAAATGTCTAATTCAAAGTCTTAAATTTCATAAGTGACTCATTGAGAATTTAAATTTCAAGTAAAAAATAACTCATCTGAAATTTGGGTGATTAGTTTAAGGTTTTAAATTTCAGAAACAAGTGGCTCATTTGAAATTTAAAAAGCTAAATTTGAGTAACTAATTCATAGTCTAAATTTCAATTAGAAATTTAAATATCTAATTCAAAGTCTTAAATTTCATAAGTGACTCATTGAGAGTTAAATGTCCGATTCATAATTTAAATTTCAATTAAAAATAGTTCGGTTGAAATTTAAATGCTTATAAAGAGCTAAATTTGAGCAGTTAGGTTAAAGTCTTAATTTCAGAAGCAGGTGGCTCATTGAGAGCTTGAGTGGCTAAATTTGCACTGCTAAAAAAGGAGTTAATTGCCTCTCTCAAACTCTTTTCATCTTGGATTTTGTTTATCTCATCTCTAAACAAAGCAGCGCCCTCAAGCCCTTTGGAGTAGCGATGTAGGTGTTTTCTAAAGATAGCAACGGCGCTTTTGCCATAGTATTTTAACATCTCATCATAGTGATATAAGATGATTTTATTTTTTAGCTCTTTGCTAACATTTTTACCATTTTTTATCTCATAGAAAATCCACGGTTGACCAATAGATGCCCGCCCAATCATAAGTCCATCGGCTTTTGTGTACTCTTTGACATAAGCGGCATTACTTTTGTCTATGTCGCCATTTGCTATGAGTTTTGTCTTGCAAAGCTCTTTTGCTATTTTTATGCACTCATAATCCACTTTAGAGCTATATCCGCCACTTCTTGTACGTGCATGCATACAGATGTAACTTAGCTCAAACTCATTGAGCGCTTCTATGATTTTATCTGGCTCTTTTTTGTCAAAACCTAGCCTAACTTTTACGCTTGTATATCTTTTGTTGGAGTATCTTTTGATGGTTTCTACCACTTTTTTTAACTTGTCATAGTTTAGAAGGAGTGCTGAACCAGCGCCCTGTTTAACTACCTTTGGCACGGGACAGCCGCAATTTAGATCAATACCATCGATACCATCAATCTCATTTAGAAGCAAAACTGCCCTTTTAATCATCTCTTCATCCCCGCCCATAATCTGGACGATATAAGGGGTTTCGCTACTATTTTTCTCTAGCATTTTTAAGGTTTTTTTGTTGCCAAGAGCAAGAGCATTTGCACTTATCATTTCGCTAGTTGTTACATCGCAACAAAACTTTTTCACAACACCTCTTAAAGCAATATCAGAATATCCTGCAAGAGGGGCTAGAAAAAGAGGGTTGGCGTTAAAGTCAATCATTAATAAAAATAAGAAATCGGAATGCTTTTGCCGCTATCTCTTAAAAAGAGAAGTGTTTTAAATTTATCGCACTCACTATCGCTGAAATTTACTATCTCTCTTAATTTGTCTATCATTCCAAACTCATATAAAAGATACATATAGGCCTCTTTTGCAAGCTCTTTTTCTGCTTTGAGTCTATCAAATATTGTTATTAGGTTGTCTGGCTCTATCTTTTTTGATAGCTCTTTTGCAAGCTCGATATACTGCTTAGCTTCAAATTTGCCTTGTAACATCAACAGATAGAGATCTTCTCTTGAGACTTCAAACTCTTTTTCGTCTAAATATCTTCTTATTACAAACAAAATATCCTCATCATTTGTCAAATTTAGCTCTTTTTTTATCTCCAAAAAGCTGCCTTTTTGTAAAAGTTGCCTACATGCCTTCTCTTTTAAGAGAGCATTTTGTAACTTTTTGTCATTTAAAAGCTCTTTGTAATAGTTCTCATCGCTCTTTAGTCTATTTAGCTCATTTGTTATATAAATTTTGCTCTCTTTTGAGATTTTAAGTTTTTTAAGATCAACATATTCGCCATTTTTTATCGCTTTTACAATCTCAACAGCCTCTTTTAATGGCGTCTCATCAATATTTGGCTCATAGTTAGTAGTCCATGGTGATAGAAATTTGGTAATCTTGCTTGGATTTTCAAAAAGATCGCTTTTAAAATCTTTATTGCTCTCAAAGCCCAACAATATCTCTCTTGCAAACTCATCATACAAAGAAGAGTCCCTTCTTATAGCTCTTCTTTGAAGATATAGCCCAAAACTATAGTATGAGATATGTATGATACTTACAACTGCATATATGAAAAGCGGTGCAATAAACCAGATAGCAATAGGCAAATTTAAACTAAGCCCAAAAAGCTTCATTTCAAAATTGCCACTTACATTCATAAAGACCAAAACTCCAATAACTCCTATATATATAATCGAATAGGCAATGAACTGTTTTATTTTCAAAATATTTCCTTTATTTGTTGTTTTTTTCAACTATCTCTTTGCAAGTTATGCAAAGTTTAGTGCTTGGATTGACCTTAAGTCTTGCTAAGGTTATCTCATCTTCGCACATCTCACACACCCCATATCGCCCGTCATCTATCCTTGAGAGTGCCTCATCTATCGCTTTTAATTCTGATTTTTGTTTTGCAGAGAGTGAGTATTCTAAATTTGAATCTGTATTGATACTTGCCACATCAAACTCATCACTTGAAGTAAGACCTTGAAGATCAATAAGATCTTTGCTAATGCCATCTAAATTTTTGATTATCTGCTCTCTTCTCTTTGTAAGTGTGATTTTTAACTCTTTTAATTCTTGCTTTGTCAAATATTATCCTTCTATTTGTGATATGGATGGTTAGCTCTTATGGTAAGAGCTCTATAAATTTGCTCATAAAGAACAAGTTTGGCAACTTTGTGCGCCATTGTTAATGGAGTTAGACTTATTATGCTATCTACCTTTTGTTTAAATTTGTCGCTAAGCCCATAAGCTCCACCTATAAAAAAATTTACTCTCTGTCTTGAGTCAAAAAGCTTTGCAAACTCAAAGCTATCCAATAATTTACCCTTTTCATCAAGAGCTATATTGTATCCATCGAGCTTATCTAAATAAAGCTCGTCATACATTGACTGTGCGCTATCTTTTGAGTTGGCTTTTTCAATCTTGTTATTATAAAGAGTAAAGTCAAAAAGAGTAGCAAAACGTCTAGACATCTGGATATACCTCTCTATCTCCTCTTTAAACTCACTCTCTTTTTTCTCAATACAATAGACCTTAATTTGCATTTTCTACTATATCTTCGCGCTCTTCTACCGGCTCTTTTTTATTATCACAAAGCAAATTTAAAATGTCTATTAGAAACTTTCTTTGCTTTGATCTCTCTACAATGCTATCTATCAAGCCATGCTCCAACAAAAACTCAGACCTTTGAAAGCCCTCTGGCAAATCAGCGCCGATAGTTTGCTTTATCACTCTTTGTCCCGCAAAACCAATAAGCGCACCTGGCTCTGCTATGATGATATCTCCAAGCCATGCAAAAGAGGCACTTACTCCGCCCATAGTTGGATCTGTTAAGATAGAAATATATGGTATTTTGGCATTTGAAAGCTCTTTAAGAGCTGCTGAAGTCTTGCTCATCTGCATCAAAGAGTAGGTGCTTTCCTGCATTCTAGCGCCACCGCTTGCACTTACTATGATGAGTGGCTCTTTTTTATCTATTGCTCGTTTTATGGCTCTTACTATTTTTTCTCCCTCTACAGAGGCAAGTGAGCCACCCATAAAGGCAAAGTCAAAGACAACAAGCTGTATTTTCCTACCGTCAAGTTCCCCTTCACCACTAATAACTGAGCTCTGTCTTCCTGTCTTTTCAAAACCCTCTTGAATTCTTTTCTTATATGACTTTTTATCGACAAATTTGAGTGGATCTACTGGCTCAAGATTGGTGTCACACTCTACAAAAGTCCCCTCATCGCATATAAGTTTAATTCTATTATCAGCGCTCAATCTTATGTGATAACCGCACTTTGGACAGACATTAAAACATGCCTCAACCTCTTTGTGATAGATAAGTGAGCTACATTTTGGACACTTAACCCAATGTTTTGGAGCTTCGCTTGGATCTGCTTGTTTTCTTCTAATCTTTGAAAAAATGTTACCGAAATTCATCCTCTCCCCCAAACAAAAATTATGAAATTATAGCTAATATTTTCTAATATTATAAGCAGTTGTTAAATTTCAACTCCATTTTTCTAGCTAAAAAGGTAGATTAAAAACAAAAATAGTATAATTTTTAAATGCAAGGATATATTTTAAGAGTTACAAAGGTAAGAGATGAGGACTGTATAGTCTCGATACTTACGCAAAATAGGCTAATAGATAGCTATAGATTTTATGGGGCGAGGCACTCAAGTATTTTGTTGGGGCATAAAATCGACTTTGAGCTGGAGCAAAATCCAAATTTTCTACCTAGATTAAGAGGTGTTATGCATCTTGGATTTGCTTGGCTACTAGATAGACAAAGAGAGCTTATATGGCAGGACTTCATAAAACTTCTGTATAGCCACTTAAAAGATGTTGAAAGTCTTGATGAGGGCTATTTTATCATCTTAGAAGAGGCTACAAAAAAACTATTTAAACAAAATCCAAAAAGAGTGATGGTTGAGTCTTATGTCAAACTCCTAGAGCTTGAGGGGCGACTTCATAAAAAACCAATTTGCTTTATCTGTGATAGAGAGATAGAGGGCGCTATTGCTCTTGCTAGAGCCTACTTGCCAGCACATGAGAGCTGTATAGATAAAAAGGGCCTCAAAAGACAAGATCTGCTCTATCTTTATGAGAACAAATCTAGCATAAATTTAGAAGATGAAGAGATAGAGTCACTCTATCTAACTATGCTTCAGGGACTTTAAAAAAGGTATCTAAGTGGATATTGTTAAAGGCGGCTTCTAGGCTTTTAAAGAGATTTGGGTTGTTGGTCTCTAAAGACTTTAACAGCTCTTTGGCGCTGTTTCTTGCGTGTGGATTTTTGTTGGGAAGTTTTTTGGCAGGACAAAACTCCTCGCTCATTAGTTTTAGGTTGTTTTTTTTAGCCCACTCAATTATCTGTCTTTCTCTAACCAAAATAAGCGGTCTAATAATCTCTACATCTCTACTTGAAAGATAAGTTGGTGCAAGTGTTCTAAGTGCGCCATTGTAGATAAAGTTCATAAAAAAACTCTCAGCTGCATCATCTAAATGATGGCCAATGGCTAGTTTATTAAATCCATTCTCTAGAGCATAACTATAAAGAAAGCCTCTTCTAAGGCGTGAGCAAAGACTACAAACAGATGAGTTTTCTCTAGCTTTTTCTTTGGATATCTCGTAAATTTTGCTTTCAATTATCTCATGAGCGATACCATGCTCTTTGCAATGCTCTATCAAAAAACTAAAGTCCTCACCAATGCCATAACTAAGAGTTACCGCCTTAAAACTCCACTTATATGGACTAACACTTTGAAAATGCTTTAGAATATGTGCTAGTAACAAGCTATCTTTTCCGCCACTCAAACCTAGCAAAATCCTATCGCCCTCTTTAAACATCTTATATTTGGCATTTGTTTGGCCAACTTTACGCAATATTTTCTTGCTTATCACAGATGTTCGACCATGTTGAGTATAAATTTAGCGCTTATCCTTGCTGATTCTTCCAAAAATGCATCAAAATCAATATGTGCATTATCTCCTGAGCTATCACTTATGCTTCGCAAGACAAAAAATGGAATCTTTAGTGCGTCACAAACTACAGCAACACTTGCTCCCTCCATCTCAACTGCACTTGCACCAAACATCTTTGAAAGCTTCTCTTTGTGATCTTTGTTGCAGATAAATTGATCGCCTGTAGCAACTATGCCGCTATCTAGCTTGATATCTAAATCTTTTGCAACATTTTTTGCAATTTTGTTTAGCTCATTTGAGCTTTTTACAAAAACAGCTCCACCTGGAACAAAGCCCAAAGGATGACCAAAAGCAGTGATATCAAGATCGTGCTGAACTAGCGATGATGCATAGATAAGATCTTTTATCTTTAGCTCTTTTTTGATAGCTCCCGCAACTCCTGTAAAAAGAAGTTTTTGGCATCCAAATTTTTCTATAAGTAAAGTTGCAGTTAAAGCGGCATTGACCTTGCCAATCTTTGAATAGGCAAGCACCAACTCTTTGCCACAATAGTTTGCAAAATAGAAATTGTTTTTGGCAAACTCCTCTTTTGTGTAGTTTTTGAGCGTAGCAAGTATAGGAGTAAGCTCTTCTTGCATCGCACTTAAGATTGCTATTTTCATAATTTTTTCAACTCGCTAACTGTCTGTTCTAGACTTTTTAAATCAACTATACTAAATGTTGGTTTTTTGGTAACTCTTCTGTTTATCCCCTTCAAAACTCCACTTCCAAACTCTACAAAGGCATCAACTCTATCTTCGTTATCCTCTATGGACTTTGCATATAAAACTGGGCTAGTTAATTGTTTTTTTAAAAGCTCTAGCGCCTCTTTTTTGTTATCATAAGGTTTGGCTGTGACATTGGAAATGACTGGATTAAAACTTTGGGCTATCTTAAATTTAAGTAGCGCATCATAAAGTTTAAGTGCGGCATCTTTTAGCAGTGGGCAGTGACTAATAACACTCATATCAAGCATCATCGCCTTTTTTGCACCCGCCTCTTTTAAGAGTGGCAAAAGAAGATCAAGGTTGCTCTTTTTGCCCGCCAAAACAATCTGTCCGTCGCAGTTGAAATTTGCAGCATAGACAAACTCTCTCTCTTTTATAATATCTTTAATTGCAAGGTCATCTAGTCCCAAAACAACCATCATGCCGTAGTCCTTGCCATCGCACTCTTCTTGCATAAATTTGCCTCTTAAATTTACAATCTTTAGCGCGTCAATGTAGCTAAATGCTCCACTAACACAAAGTGCACTAAACTCGCCAAGTGAGTGGCCTATGCAAAAAAGCGGATCAAACTCCAACTCCTCCATAAGCGCTTTGTAGCTCATAAGTGAGTTTAAAACAATTGCTGGTTGAGTAAATTCTGACTGGGATAACTTTTCGTTTGGGCGAAACAAAAGCTCGTTAAAGTCGATATCAAGCTCTTTTTTGGCATCATCTAACAACTTTTTTGAACTATTGAAATTTAGATAAAATTCCTCGCCCATTCCAATCTTTTGAGAACCTTGCCCTGGAAACAAAAAGGCAATTTTTAACATTAGTGATGACCTCCGCAACATTTGTGCTCATGCTCATGTTTGTCGTGCTGGCAACAATCATCTGCTTCGTGATCGCCACAACAACAACTATGTGCGCCCTCAACAACTCCACTTTCAATCTCATCTTTAGTTGCTGCTCTATTTTCTACAACTTTTACTTTAAATTCCATATTGACACCTGCAAATGGTGGATTAAAGTCGATAACTACATCATTATCTCTAATCTCTTTTACTATCACTCTTGCAGTGCTGCCATCTTCGCCCTCGCCCAAAAGCTCCATGCCCTCTGTTAAGTCAATGCCTGCAAACTGCTCTTTTTCAATAATTTTAACTGCATTTGGATCATATTCACCAACGCCTTCACTAGGAGTTATGTAAATAACTCTCTCTTCGCCATCTTTCAAACCTGCAACCTCATCTTCAAGTTTTTGCAAAACATGACCAAGACCGGTTATAAATTTGATAGGCTCAACATTGAAGTTACTCTCCAAAAGCTCGCCACTATCCTTGTCCTTAAGCTCATAATACATTGAGATTACTCTATTTTTAGACATGATTTTCTCCCATTAAATTTGATATAAGAGCATAATTGTATCTAAAAAGTATAAATTATTTCTTACCTATTTTTAATGGATTTTGCTTCGTTACTCTCTGGAAAGCGTTTTTTTAAGATTGAATAAAATTTATCTGCATTTTTCTTGTCGTTAAGTGCTTCAAGACTCTTTGCAGAATTTAGTAGCAGTGCTGGCATATGATAGGCATTGTCGTTTAGTGCTGCGCTCTCTTTGTAATTGGCTAAAGCGTTGCTATAGGCTCTATTTACAAAATCTATCTGACCCAACATAAAATATGCCTTATCTCTCTCTTGACCTCTTTTTATAAGCTCAAGATAGCCTTTTTTTGCATCGCTGTATTTTTTTTGGTTGAAAAGCTCCATAGACTCTTTTAAGATAACTGATGGTTTTTTAGTAGAAAAGTCCAACTTTGTAGTTTTTTTGCTAAATTGTTTTGATTTAAGTATCAGCTCAATATCGGCAATTTTGCCTTTAAGAGTTAGTATAGTTTCGTTTTGACTCTCGATGACGCTTCTTAAGCCATCAATTGCCTCTTGCTGCATCTCAACTTTTGATGCAAGAGAGTCAATATCTCTTTTGTTTTGCAAAATAACCTCTTCGTTGGCTGTAAGTCCATAAGGCTCACTGCTAGAGGTATCTCCTGCATCAAAAACTGATATCTCACCAGCTGTTAAAAAGGTAGCGACAAAAAATGTCGCTACAAATCTAAATTTAATCAATTTGAAATTTAGTCGATTTTTAGCTCAGCGCGTCTGTTGTTAGCATCGCAAGCTTCAGTTCTATCTGTGCAAACTTTGTTGCTCTCGCCATAGCTTACAACTGAAATTCTATCAGCTTTAACACCCTCTTTTACAAGTGCATCTTTAACAGCTTTTGCTCTTTTTAGACCAAGTGCATAGTTATACTCGTCTGTTCCCCACTCGTCGCAGTTTCCCTCAACTTTTAGAGTCAATGCTGAAGCTGCATCTTTCTTTAACAAAGCTGCATTAGCAACTATAGCACCCTTTTGGTCTGCTCTAATGCTAAATTTATCAAAGTCAAAATAAACTGTTTGAACACTTTTTTGAATTTGCTCAGCTGTTGTCATGCCTTCTGACATTGTTCTATCTACTTCAGGAGTTTTTTTGCTACATCCTGAGAAAACTAATGCTGCAACAGCAACTGATGTTAAAAGTAATTTTTTCATTTTTCACCTCTTTAATTAAAATGTATTTTGATTATACCACAAATTTACCAATCCAATGACTGGATTTTTCCTAAATTTAACGGAAAGTGAAAACTTCTGTTCTCATTTATGCGAATAACTCCTATTGCGCTCTGTCCTGCCGCCTCTTTTATATAGAGAATTGTTCCGCCATCATGTGAAAATCTAGGAAAGTCATTTTTGCCACCCGCTGTTAGCTGTCTGATATAATCGCTTTTTGTTGACATTATGTAGATATTAAACTCTCCAACTCCATCTCTACTGGCATATGCCATGAAGTTTTTGTGCGTGGTGATTGATTTGTTTCTTCTGCCATGATAGACAAGTTGTGCTACAGCTCCACTCCCATCACTATCTACGGCAAAAATATTTGGATATCCCAATCTATCGCTTACAAAGGCCACTCTCTTTTCATCGTCAATAAAATTGCCACTTACATCTATGCCCAAATAGTCTGTGATTTTTTTGATAGATTTTGTTGTAAGGTCGTATAGATAGATATCTGGCTGATCATTTGGTGCGTTGGTTAAAAGAACTTTTTTGCCATCTTTACTAACATCTGAAGCAATTAACATCCCTCTTCCTTCCAAAATCTTATAGGCCTTGCCACTTTGCATGTCATATCTTATAAGCGTTGGATGAATGCCTAAATAGGATGTATAGTAAAACTCTTTTTTGGTGTGATCGCTCCATTTTGGAAAGATATTTAAACCACCTCTAATAACTACCTTTTGATAACTCAAAGTATAGTCACAGACCAATATCTCGCTCTCTTTTTGGCTTACATATCTTGAAAAGATAATCATATCCTTCATCCAATCAACATCTGTATAGACAAGCTCTTTTGAGACAAAGGCAACTGCTTCATGCACCAAAAATGGAAAGCGGCTTCTATCTTGCAGTAAAAAAGCTTGAGAGAGGATGTTTTTATTCTCTTGTATACTATAGACATCTACCTGCATTGAAAGCTCTAGCCCATCTTCTTGCACACTATATTTAAAGATAAACCCTAGCTCATCTTCTATCTTA
This sequence comes from uncultured Campylobacter sp., assembly GCF_947255105.1. GTDB lineage: Bacteria > Campylobacterota > Campylobacteria > Campylobacterales > Campylobacteraceae > Campylobacter_B. The sequence continues at coordinate 256,317 of NZ_CAMYFP010000001.1, read as the reverse complement.
TCAACTACATCAAAAACCGCCGTAACTCTTAGATCTCCAATGACGATTTTATTTATCTTGTTTTGTAATCTTTTGTCTGTTAAATTTGACTGGTCAACAACTGCTATCTTTGGTAAAACAACTTCACCAATACTTTTTATAGTTGTGATATCTTCTGAAAAAGCAAAACTAAAAACCATTAAAAAAAGTAAAATTCTTCTCATTTAATTCTCCATTGTAATTTTTCCGCCACCCTCAAATCGATACTTATGGATATATAGACCATTTGTACCGATAAACTCTTTATATGGAGGGATAGGGAATTTTTGATTTTCTATTATCTCTATATATGCTCTAAATTTCTGATTGAAGTATCTATTGTATGATGGCTCTATAACTGTAACTTTAAGATTGCCATTTTGATCTATCATAATCTCTACAAGAGCAAAATCTTTGCCACTAACTCCACTTCTTTCCCAAAGCCTCGTTAGCTTTCCATTAACTCCACCTATAAATTTGTTATATACACCCGTTCTTTGAGTTTTTCCTTTTTTATCATCTGGAATATTATCTCCAATATCGCTACTCTCATCATCTATGTTATCACCCTTTTGAACATTTTCTTTATCACTTTGTCTATTGCTTTGCAAAGCATCTTTGTAGAGTTTATTTAAATTTATCTCTTCATCTTCTGGCTCATTTTTCGTAACTTCTGTGGCAAAACTTTGAGCTTTTTGATTGTTGTTGCTCTTAGAACTTGCCTTTCTAGAGGTAATTTTTTTCTCCGTTTTTTCACCTCTGCTTTTCTTTGTCTGCTCTTTGCCCTTTGTTTTAGAATTGGTATCATCATCTTCATCTGAATAAATTGTTATGTAGGCATTTTTATCATCTGTATATTGGACATTTTGCAACACCTTACCAATCTCTTTGACACAATAGCCAATAGATAAAACAATTAAAAATGTTAAAAAAAGTGAGATAAAAAAGGCAGGAATCTCAAAAAAACGAATGCTTTTCATAACTACCCTGCAGTTTGGAGTGAAATTTTTAGATATCCTAACTCTTTAATCATTGCAATGAGTTTCATAACATCTTCATAAAGCAACTTTTTATCCGCTTTGATATAGATAGGGTCATTTTTGTTGATGTTTTTTTGTATGAAGTTGTCTTTAAACTCTTCAAAGCTCATTGAAGCGCCATCAAGATAGATTCTTTTGTTGATATCTATCCTTATAGTTCTTTGGTCTTTTGTTTGGCTAACCACTGTTTTGGAGCCATCTGGTAAATTTATAAGCTCATCATAGATAATTGTAGGCATTGCAACCATTAAGATAGCAAGCAAAACCAACATAACATCGACAAGTGGCGTGATGTTTAACTCTGGTTTTTCATCAAAATCATACATCAGCGCTATCTGCTTTTTTAAAAGAGCTGCTTAAAACTACGATATCAACCTCTCTATCTATAATATCAACAAGCTCGTGTGCTTTTCTTTTTATAAGAAGATGAAATGTGTAGGCAGGTATTGCAACAAAGATACCAACACCAGTAGCAATAAGTGCCTCTGAGATAGCTGGAGCAATAACTGCAAGGCTTGAGTTGCCACTTCCAAGTTTGCTAAATGTAACAAGTATAGAGATAACTGTTCCAAAAAGACCGATAAACGGCGAAGTGGAGGCTATGATAGAAAGCCATGTAAGTCCTCTAGTGGCCTCTTTTTGAGCAATACTTGCACAAATTTGAAGTTGCTCTTTTTTGACATCTGCTTTGATACATTTTTGTAGTGATGAGCTAACTGATTCTAAATTTGTCCCCATAAGATAGGAGCGTAGTGCCTTTTGCTCTCTCTGTATCCAAATGGATAGTCCCAAATTTCTTGAGAAAAAGATAGTGAAAGTTACAATAAAATAGACTAAAAGCCAAAAAATAACAAGCTTGGTTATAAATATGCTATTTATAAACCAAGCTATAAAAGGATCAAAAAATCCCACTATTTTGACCTTGCCGCACTATCTATTTTGGCTATAGTAGCAACATAAGCGGCACTTTCGCTTCCCATAGAGGATACTAACTCTTTTGCCTTTTTTAGCGACTCTTCAATAACGCTATCGCTATTTCCACCTACATAGACAGCGCCATCTGCTAAGACTGTGGTCTTCTTCTCTTCAATCTTAAGATAGCCCCAGTTAATTGCTACAACCTCTTGATTGTCTTTATCATCAGTTATATCGATAGTTCCAGTGCTTAATAGAGTTATTAAAGAGGCGTGGCCTGGAAGTACTCCAAGCTCGCCCTCGCTTCCTGGAAATTGTGCTGATTTGACATTGCCTGAAAATATCATACCAATCGGTGTTACAATCTCTAGCTTAAATGTTTTGTCCATTATCAAATCCTTATTTAGCAGATCTTAATTTTTCTGCTTTTTCCAAAACTTCGTCTATATTTCCAACCATATAGAAGGCATTTTCTGGAAGATCGTCATATTTTCCTTCCAAAATTCCCTTAAAGCCATTGATAGTCTCTTCAAGAGTTATATATTTGCCCGGACTTCCAGTAAAGACCTCTGCAACAAAGAATGGTTGAGATAGATATCTCTCTATCTTTCTAGCTCTATCAACTACAACTTTGTCCTCTTCACTAAGTTCATCCATACCCAAAATTGCAATGATATCTTGAAGATCTTTATATTTTTGAAGAACAGCTTGAACGCCACGTGCAACTTTGTAATGCTCTTCGCCCAATATTTGAGGGTCTAGCATTCTTGATGTTGAATCAAGCGGATCAACAGCTGGATAAATTCCCTTCTCGGCAATTGCACGGCTCAAAACTGTAGTTGCATCAAGGTGTGCAAAAACAGTTGCAGGAGCTGGGTCGGTTAGGTCATCGGCTGGTACATAAACAGCTTGAACTGATGTAATTGAGCCTTTTTTAGTAGAGGTAATTCTCTCTTGAAGTTTTCCCATCTCACTTGCTAGCGTTGGTTGATATCCAACAGCTGATGGAATTCTTCCAAGAAGTGCTGACATCTCTGAACCTGACTGTGAAAATCTAAAGATATTGTCAATAAACATCAAAACATCAAGTCCCATCTCATCTCTAAAATACTCAGCCATTGTAAGACCTGTAAGAGCTATTCTGTTTCTTGCTCCTGGTGGCTCATTCATCTGACCATAGCATAGAGCAACTTTATCTAAAACACCGCTCTCTTTCATCTCGTTGTAAAGGTCGTTACCCTCTCTAGTTCTCTCGCCAACTCCTGCAAATACAGAGTATCCACTATGTTTAAAGGCAACGTTGTGTATAAGCTCCATAATAATAACAGTCTTACCAACTCCAGCACCGCCAAACAGTCCTACTTTTCCACCCTTTGCATAAGGAGCCAAAAGATCAACTACCTTTATACCTGTCTCAAAAATCTCACTTTTGGTGCTTTGATCTTCAAAATTTGGTGGATCTCTATGAATTGACCACTTTTTATCAAAGTCTTCACTCTCGCCCTCATCTATAAGATCACCAACTACGTTGAAGATTCTTCCCAAAACTTTCTCGCCAACTGGAACTGTTATAGGAGCTCCCAATGCTACAGCCTCAAGTCCGCGTTTTAAACCATCTGTCATATCCATAGCAATAGCTCTTATGCGGTTGTCTCCCAAATGGGCAGCTACCTCTAAGATAAGTCTTAGCTTTTGACCCTCAACTTCATAATTTACCTCTATGGCTTCATTAATCTTTGGTAGGTAATCGGCAAAATCAACATCAACGACTGGCCCCATTACCTGACTAATTACCCCTTTCATCAACTCTCCTTCTAAATTTATTTCATACTCTCAACACCGCTTATTATCTCAATAAGTTCGGTGGTAATTGAACTTTGTCTTGCTTTGTTATAAGCTAAACTAAGCTCTTTAACTCTCTCTTGTGCATTATTGGTGGCATTTTCCATAGCGTTCATTCTAGCGCTATGCTCAGCTGCCAAACTATCAATCAATGCATAATACATACTGTATTCAAAATATTTTTCTATCAACTTATCCAAAATTTCATGAGCGCTATTTAATGGCTCAAACTCCATAAGTGACTCATTTTTATCGCTAATGGCCTCTGGTTTTTTTACAGGAACCATATTTAGCACACGAATCTCTTGAGTTATCATATTTTTATAACCATTATGCACCAAAACAATCTTATCTGTAAGTCCTGATAAATAGTCCTCTATCGCCTCATCTATAATCTCTTTGGCCTTTTCATAGTTTGGCGATGAGCTAACTCCGATGTATTTTTCAAAAATTTCAACACCTTGGAAGCTAAAATACTCGATGCCTTTCTTGCCAATAGCTCGAAGTCTGACTTTGATCTTTTGATTTTTGTAGCTCTCAATCATCTCTCTTACTGTATGTATGGTGGCTATATTAAAGCCGCCCGCTAATCCCTTATCTGCAGTAATAAAGACGATATCAACAGTCTTTACCTTTCTATCAATATCAAAAAAGCTATTTGTCTCTTTTGATGCATCAGAATCACTTAATTTTGCTGCAATCTCAGACATAACCTCTTCTATCTTTTTGGCGTATGCACTTGATTGATAGGCTGCATCTTTGGCTCTTTTTAGCTTTACATTAGAGACAAGCTTCATAGCTCGTGTTGTTTTTTCGGTATTTTGAACACTTTTAATCTTTGCTTTAATCTCTTTTAAATTTGCCATCTCTTCTACTTTCTTAAACTATACAGAAAATGTTGCCTTAAATTCATTTAAAGCTTTTACTAGCTTCTCTTCAAGCTCTTTTTCTATATTTTTCTTATCTCTTATCTCTTCAAAAATCTCAGGATATTTAGCCTCTACATATGGATATAACTCTGATTCAAATTTACCAATAGCTTCAACTGGAATATCGTCTAAAAATCCTTTGGATCCAGCAAAGATTATTACTATCTGTTTTTCAACTGGAAGTGGGCTATATGGTGGTTGTTTTAAGATCTCAACCATTCTTTGACCACGATCTAGTTGTTTTCTACTGCTCTCGTCCAAATCACTTGCAAATTGTGCAAAAGCTTGAAGTTCGCGATATTGCGCAAGATCTAGTCTTAGGGTACCTGAAACTTTTTTGATAGCTTTTATTTGAGCTGATCCACCAACTCTTGAAACTGACAATCCAACATTAATAGCTGGACGAATACCTGAGTTAAATAAATTTGACTCAAGGAAAATTTGACCATCTGTAATAGAAATGACGTTTGTTGGAATATAGGCTGAAACGTCACCCGCTTGAGTTTCGATGATAGGAAGTGCTGTAAGGCTACCGCCACCTAACTCATCATTTAGCTTACTTGCTCTTTCAAGTAGTCTTGAATGAAGATAGAAAACATCTCCTGGATAGGCTTCACGTCCTGGTGGTCGGCGAAGAATCAAAGACATCTCACGATATGCAACTGCGTGCTTACTCAAGTCATCATAGATGATAAGTGCGTGTCTGCCATTGTCTCTAAAATACTCACCCATTGTACATCCAGAATATGGTGCAAGATATTGAAGTGCGGCCGCTTCGCTAGCTCCTGCGCTAACTACTATGGTATAATCCATCGCTCCATACTCTTCAAGTTTTTTAACAGTTTGAGCAACGGTGGATTGCTTTTGTCCAATAGCTACATAGATGCAGATAACATCTTGACCTTTTTGGTTGATGATAGTATCTACAGCAACTGTAGTTTTACCAGTCTGTCTATCTCCAATGATAAGCTCTCTTTGTCCCCTTCCAATCGGAACTAGTGCATCGATAGCTTTAAGACCAGTCTGTAGTGGCTCATGAACTGATTTTCTAGCCATGATACCTTTGGCTTTCTCCTCTACAAAGGCGGTTTTTGTTGTCTCAACTGCACCTTTGCCATCTATTGGTTCACCCAAAGCATTGACAACTCTACCTATCATTGCATCTCCAACTGGAACTCTAAAGAGTTTTGAAAGTCTTTTTACACTACCGCCTTCAACAATGCCTGAAGTCTCGCCCAAGATTACGACACCAACACTATTTTCTTCTAGGTTTAAAGCGATGCCTTGTGTGCCATTTTCAAACTCAACCATCTCATTTGCCATGACATTTTTAAGACCATAAACACCAGCAACTCCATCTGCAACTGAGACAATCTTGCCAGTCTCTTCGATCTCAACACCTATATCAAACTCTTCAATCTTTTGTTTGATTATGCTGCTTATCTCATCTGCTTTTATTTTAGCACTCACTATTACTCTCCTTTTAAATTGCTTTTAATATATAATCACTCATTTTTGTCTTAAGCTTATCTAGAGAAAAATTTACCTCTATACCAAGCTCTTCTATATCAACTTTTATACCATCAATATCGCTTTTTTTGTAAGCAAAATCTATCTTAGAGTTAAATTTCTTTGAAAACTTTTTCTCTAAGCTTTTAAGCTCGCTCTCAGTTAGCTCTTTGCTAGAATAGACTATGCCACTATATTCGTTGGACTTTGATAATATAGATGTTTTTAGTCCATTTAAGATATCAGGTATTATTAAGATTCTGCCATTTTCAAGCAATAAATTTAAGAAATTTAAAATCTTTTTGTTTTTTCCACTATAAAGTGATAAAAAAAGCTTATTCTTTTGGCTACTGCTTATAAGTGGCGAAGATAGAAGACTTTTAAACTCTTTATCTTTAAATGCCTCTGTTATGAAGTCCAAAAGACCCACCAACTCATCAAAATCTTTTCCCTCAAAGCTCTCTAAAATAGCTTTTACATAGCGTTTAGATACTAAAATAGACATTAGCTAACCCTTTTTTCTACAATATCAATAAGCTCTTTTTGTTCAAGCTGGATACTTTTGTCTTCAAAAACTTCATTTAAGACATCTTTTACAACATCTTTGGTGATACGTTTTTTAGAAAACTCTTTTTGCTCTTCAAAGCTTTTTTCTAACGATCCTATCTCATATTTGATATCTTGTAGTGATTTTTGTTTTAAGAGCTCTATCTCTTTTTTAGCAATCTCAACCAACTCAACCGCTCTGCTTTTTGCAAGCTCTAGATCTTTTATTGACTGTTTTTTCTTCTCTTTAGAGTCTTCTAACTTTGTTTCAATGGTCTCAAGTCTTGAGATTATTCCATTAATTCTATCATTATATGCCTTTTTAGCGATATTCTTTAAAAAGTAAAATAAAATTCCAAAAAATATCAAAAAATTCACAGTTCGCGGAACGATATCAAAATTGCCACTCATCTCTGGAGTGTCAGCTAGGATAAATATTGGTAAAAATGTCAATAACAGTAAAATTCTTTTAAACATAATTATCTCCCAACACTTTTTGAAAGTGAGTCTTTTAGGCTATTTTTAAACTCTGGAACTCTAGCCATTAAATTTTTCTTAAGCTCCTCTTTTTCATCTTCTAGCTCTTTTCTAAAGAGTGCCATTTCGCTCTCTAATCTCTCTTTTTTCTCTGAGATCTCTTTTTGACTCTGGCTATTTATCTCTTCAATAGCATTGGCTTTCAACTTTCCTGCCTCATCTCTTGCTTTTGCAATGATGGCGGCAATCTGCTCTTTGTTTTCGCCAATTTGAGCTAAATTTTCATCAGCAGCCTTTTCGTCGCTTGCTATAGCCGCTTCTCTTTTATCCATAAATGCGATAAGTGGCTTATATAGTTTTGCGTTTAGGTAGGCTATCAAGAGTAAAAATACAATTATAGTCACTACAAATATTGGAAAACTTATATCAAGCATCAACCCTCCTTTTATTTTGATTAATTCGTCATTCTATCTAATTTTTATTTAAATTTTATAAATTTAAACATTAACAAAAGAGCTCTTTAAAATCTTTTATAGTAGAAAGATCTTTAAATTCAATAGTTAATCGATTTTGATTGATTTTTATCTTTCCAAATTTATTTAAAACATCTCTAAACTCGCCAAGCTCTTTTGCAAACTCATCTCTGTTTTTATCATCTTTTTTCGGACTTTTAAATTTCTCACTATTTTTTGACTTGATTTTTTGTATTAACTCTTCAGTCTGCCTAACATTTAACTTTTGACCTATAATTGTATTTAAAATCTTTATCTCATCTTCGCTATCAAGACCAACCATGACCTTTGCATGGCCCTGTGAGATTTTGTTTTCAAGTAGTGCTTTTTTGCTCTCCTCTGTTAGAAGTAGGATTCTTAGGGTATTTGTAATCTGCGATCTTGACTTTTTGATGATATTTGATAGCTCTTCTTGAGTGATCTTATACTCATCTATCAGCTCTTTATAGGACTTTGCAAGCTCTAATGGATTAAGGTCTTCTCTTTGGATATTTTCAATCAAAGCCAACTCTCTTAAGCTGCTTGACTCAATATCAGCAACGATAGCTTTAATAGTAGGCTGTTCCAAAAGCTTTGTAGCTCTCAGTCTTCTCTCGCCCGCAATTAGTTGAAAATCATCATCTTTTTTTATTACGATGATAGGCTGTATAAGTCCGTGTCGCTTGATGGATTGTGCTAACTCCTCTAGCGCCTCTTTGTCAAAGACAGCTCTTGGCTGATAGGGATTGGGTTTGACTTTTTCTACTGGAATCTCCAAAACCAAATCTTCATTTCCACTCTCTAACTCCCTTGCATAGGCACTCTCAACATCTCCAAGTATCGCATCAAGCCCTCTTCCTAGTCTTGCTTTTTTAACTTTTGCCACAACATCACTCCATTATTGAGTTAGCTAGACTTTGATATGCTTGACAACCGATAGACTTTGAATCATACAAATTTATAGGTTTGCCAAAACTTGGTGACTCGGCTAACTTGACATTTCTAGGAATCACAACAAAGCCATATTCCATATCGTCGCTCTTAAAAAGCTTGTTTTCAAAATGCTGCTTCAAATTTAGAACTGTCTCTTTTGAAAGATTGTTTTGCGCGCTATACATAGTAGGTAAAAAGCCCTTTATCGTGAGCTTTGGATTGATAGTTTGCTTAATAATCTTTATAGTATTTAAGATAAGTGCCATTCCCTCAAGTGCAAAAAACTCGCATTGGATAGGAACTATCACGCTATGGCTTGCTGCAAGTGCATTTACAGTGATATTTCCAAGTGCTGGTGGCGAGTCTATGATGATAAAATCATATTTGCCTTCTATCTCGGCAAGTTTGCTTTTTAGGATAAGTTTAAAATCTTTGGCTTGATTGGAGAATTCTTGCTCAATCCCAACTAGAGCGATGTTTGATGGCGCTATAGAGAGATTTTCAAGCTCTGATTTTAAAATAATTTCAGAAAATCTTTTTCTACCTGTAAAAACATGATAGACATTAAACTCATAATCGCTTCTGTTAAATCCAAGTCCAGTAGTTGCATTTGCCTGTGGATCTAGATCTATTATAAGGACATTTTTGCCCATCATCGATAAAGATGCAGCTAAATTTATAGCTGTTGTAGTCTTGCCAACTCCACCTTTTTGGTTTGCAATGGTAATAATCTCGCTCATCTTAAACTATACACCTTTTTATTATTTATCAAAATAGCTCCATCGTCACATAAAGTCGCCTCTTGAAGGCTTGATAAATTTCCATCTATGTGCGAGCTAAATTTTTTTGACTTCTCAAAGTCTAGCAAAAATTTACTTAAAATCTCTTTCCATAAAGGTTTAAATTTCAATTTTTTGCAAAAACCATCAACAATCTCTTCTATAGTAATTTTTATATCCAATTTTTGGGCATTTAGTGGCGGGTTTAATAAATTTATACCAACTCCACAAATCAAAATATCTTTCATCTTAGAAGTTATAACTCCACCAATTTTTTTATCACCGATAAAAAGATCATTTGGCCACTTAAGCCAAATTTGAGAGCCTCTTTCTGATAAAAACTCCTTTAACAAATAGGCAAAATAGATACTTGTAGAGGCAAGTGGTATATCTTTGGCAAGTGCGCTTTGCTCGATACAAAATGAAAAGTAAAGATTGCCCTCATCGCTTTGCCAACTATTTCCTCTACTTCCAACACCTCTGCTTTGTTTTTTTGCAACTATACCAAATGGTGGTTTTCTGTTTTTTAGATACTCTTTTGTAACATCTTGAGTTGAACTGCACTCATTTAGATAAAATATTTTCATCAAAACGATCGCCCTCTTTGAGTCGCTTTCCATTTATAAAATCTCTTGCCAAAAGTGGTTTTTTGCCACTCTCTTGAAGCTTAAAAATCTCTATATCTCCGCTGCTAAAGCCAACACTAAAGCTCTCTTTTGATATTTTGGTTATCTTTCCATAGCTGCTGCTACTTTTGTTTGCAGCCTTTGCAATCTGCAATAATTTTGTATTGTTTTCTAAAAATACTCCAGGCCACGGATAAAAGGCTCTAAATTTCGCCATAACCTCATCTACATCATCGCTAAATTTGACAAGTCCATCCTCTTTTTTAATTTTTGGACATTTTGAACTCAAGGCGTCAAGTTGTTTCAAAGGAGCTATTTTGTCGTAGTTTTTCAAAACTTCTATGATAAGAGAGGCCGCCATTTGGCTAAATTTCACAAACAGCTCACTTGAGTTTAGTCCCTCTATATCATCAAAACTAAAGGCTAGCATATCGCCATCATCAAGACCAATATCCATCTTCATAGCTGTAACACCGCCAATTTTATCGCCATTTAAAATAGCACTTTGTATAGGGCTTGCACCTCTGTATTTTGGCAAAATAGAGGCGTGTAAATTTATACATGGACAAATATCCAAAATCTCCTTTGGCAAAATCTGTCCATAGGCTGCAACAACGATAAAATCGGGATTTAGGTTGGTTAAATTTCTATAAATTTTCTCATCCCTTAGAGTGGTTGGCTGGTAAATTTCAATATCAAGCTCTTTTTCTAGGATATATTTTTTAACATCTGGTGGAGTTAGAGTTTGTCTTCTGCCAACAGCTCTATCTGGCTGCGTAAAAAGTGCCATTACTTCAATATTTTCTTGCAAAATTCTATCAAGAATAACAGTTGCGTAATGTGGCGTCCCCATAAAAACTATCTTCATTTCTCATCCTAAAAAAAGCTATTTTTGCTAAAAAGTGTGCCGCCAATCTGTCTGCCATTTAGCAAAAATTCTCTTGCAACAGTTAGATCAAAACCATTAGTTAAAAACATAGCTTGATTGTTTTGTAGTAAAAAATTTGCCGCCTTTAGCTTGGTAACTATCCCGCCAGTGCCAAATTTGGTCCCAGCTTTTGGTGTTGCCTCTAACTCAGACTCATCAATCTTATCTACATATAATTTGAGTTTGGCATCTTTATTAAGGCGTGGATCATCATCATAATATCCATCAATATCGCTTAAAATAACCAATATATCGGCATTACAATAGTGCGCTACACTTGCGCTTAGCCTATCATTGTCACCAAAAACTATCTCTTCTACGCCCGTTGCGTCATTTTCGTTGATGATAGGCAAAACTCCATAAGAGCAAAGTCCCTCTATGACATTTTTAGCATAATTTGTTCTTTTTCTTGAGTCAAAATCTGCCGCAGTTAGTAAAATCTGCCCTGAGATGATGTTATGACGTGATAAGATTTCGTTGTAAATTCCCATAAGATATGGCTGTCCAATAGAGGCTAAAATTTGGCGGTTGGTTATGCTGTTTTTTGGTATGTGACTTTTGATACTTCCTGAGTTTATCGCACCTGAGCTTACAAAAATTACCTCATAGAGCTTCAATAGATCGGCCACAAATTGACAAAGATTTTCAACTCTTTGCCTGCAAATCTTATCCTCATCACTAATGACGTGAGAGCCGACCTTGATGACAACTTTTTTTATCTCTCTCATTTTAACACTCTTAAAAGCTCTAAAATCATAAATTTGAGCTCTTTTATGTTGTAGTTTGTAGCAGATGAGATTGGAAGGACAAAAAACGGCTTACTTTTGTCATAAGTTGCAATCTCTTGCTTTTTTTCAAAGTCAAATTCTTTGCAAAACTCCTCAAGCTCCAAATTTAGATCTTTATTGGTTGCATCAACCCTGCTAAAAACTATGGCAAAGGCTCTATTTTTGTTATTTTCTGTGTTATTAAAATATGAGCTCAACTCATCTCTTAGCACCTTAAACTGCTCTTTTAGATCCCTATGACCCGCCAAATCCAAAACAAAAAGTATCAGCTTGGTTCTTTCAATATGCTTTAAAAACTTAAGTCCAAGCCCACGACCGCTACTTGCGCCCTTAATAATCCCTGGAATATCGGCCATCACAAAACTACTATACTCATCAACTTCAACATATCCCAAATGCGGAGCAAGCGTTGTAAATTCGTAGTTTGCAACTTCTGGTTTTGCATTGGATATGGTTGATATAAGAGTCGATTTACCAACATTTGGAAAACCTGCTAGCCCAACATCTGCAATCAGCTTGAGCTCTAATCTTATCTTTTTTTTCTCGCCCTCAAGCCCTTTTTGAGCATAGTCTGGACGTTGGTTGGTAGAGCTTTTAAAATGAACATTTCCAAGTCCGCCTTTGCCACCTTTTAAAAAAAGTTTGCACTCTCCATCTTCCAAAAGATCAAATAAAAACTCGCCCTTTTCTTCATCATAAACTGCTGTGCCTGGTGGAACTATAAGATAGAGGTCTTCGCCTCTTTTACCATTCATCTTTTTACCTTTTCCACCATCGCCATTTTTGGCACTTAAAACTCTTTTTCCTTTATAAAAAGAGAGTGTGTGAGTATTGTTGCAAGCCTTTATATAGACATCGCCACCGTCCCCTCCATCGCCACCATCAGGTCCGCCAAGTGGAACATACTTCTCTCTTCTAAAGCTTGAGCAACCAGCTCCGCCTTTGCCTGCTTTGACACTAAATTTTACACTATCTATAAACATATTTTCCCTTTAATAGCTAAAAGCTTAGCCAAGGAGTGAAGTTGCCAAAATATGGCAACTAATTGAAGTTATTGTGCTGGATATACGGATACTTTTTTTCTTGTTTTGTCAAACCTTTCAAATTTAACAAAGCCATCTATCAGAGCAAAAATAGTGTGATCTCTACCCATACCAACATTCTCTCCTGCATGAGTTGCGCTGCCTCTTTGACGAACAATGATATTTCCTGCTCTTACAAACTCACCACCAAATTTCTTAACACCTAACCTACGACCAATACTATCGCGATTATTTTGGGTTGAACCTTGACCTTTTTTGTGTGCCATAAATTCTCCTTTAACCTACAATATCTTCTACTATAACACGTGTAAATGCTCTTCTAAAGCCACGTTTTAACTTTGAGTCTTTTCTTCTTCGTTTTTTAAAGATGATAACCTTTTTATCTCTGCCAATCTCAACGACTTTTAAGACAACTTTTGCACCCTTAACATATGGCGCACCTACCTTTATACTATCTCCACTTAAGGCCAAAACCTCATCAATGTCGATACTATCTCCAACTTTGGCATCAAATCTATCAAGTCTAAGAGAGTCTCCCTTACTTACTCTATATTGTTTGCCGCCATGTTTGATAACTGCATACATCAAACTTTCCTTTATTTTGGTAGTAACCAAAAAGCACCCAAAGCTAGATACCTAGATACTTAGGGATTTAAAAGCTATTTTGGCCCGTGATAAGCTGTAATTATAACTAATATATTTTAAAGTGAGCTAAATTTAAAAACTGTTTTAGCTCTTAAATTTATAAGAGCTAAAACTTTTTAAACTCTACTCTCTCCTTTGCTGTAGGAAAGGCGTCGTAGTCAGGTGAGTGCTCTTTGATGAGCTGCTCTAGCTTTGCTGTGTCGCTAGGGATTGCAACCAAGCCAAAGTCTTTAGCTGTACTTATAAGCTCTTTGGCACTCTGGGCACTTAAAACTGCACTACAAAGCACAGAAGTCAAAAGAGCAAAATAAATTTTTTCTCCTTAAAATGATATAACTATATCTTAACATCAATTTGCCAAAAGTTGATAAAAGCTCCATATGAAATTTAAAGTTTTATTAATTTATTTGATGTAAAATTGACAATAAATTTATGGAGGATTTTAATGTTTTTGAAATCAACAATCAAAAGAGCATTGCATGAAGATATCAGAAGAGGCGATTTGTTTGCTTTGGAAGCAAAAAACAAAAAGGTAAAAGCCGCTATCATCTGCAAACAAGACTCTGTTTTTGGCGGAGAAAAAGTAGTAAAAAAACTTTGCAAATATAAAAATATCAAGCTAAAACTCTATGTAAAAGATGGCGATAGAGTAAAAGAGGGCGAAGTTATCTGCCATTTGCAAACTACTCTTTTAAAACTTCTTAGAGTTGAAAGAACACTGGTAAATTTCATACAACATATAAGTGGTATAGCAACCAAAACAAGGGAATTTATAGATGAATTAGATGGGCTTGATGTGGTGCTTTTGGATACTAGAAAAACTCATCCTGGCCTTAGAGAGATAGATAAATACGCTGTAAGATGTGGTGGTGGAACCAACCACAGAATGGGACTTGACGACTGTTTGCTAATCCAAGAATCGCACCTAAAAGGGATAGATGACTTGGAGCTTTTCATAAAAAATATAAGAAAAAAGATGCCATTTACTGCAAATATCGAGATTGAGTGCGACAATATAGAAGATGCTAAAAAATTTATGAAAAGTGGAGCAGATATCGTAATGTGCGACCATATGAGTCCAAAAGAGTTAAAAGAGGTAGTTGCATATAGAGATGCTCATCATAAAGAGATCCTTATAGAGGGCACTGGCAACATTACAGTAAAAACTGCTAGAGAGTATGGGCTAAGCGGAGTTGATGCCATAAGCACGGGAAGTAGCATCTACAAAGCAACTTGGATTGATTATTCGATAAAGATAGTGGAGGAGTAGATGAAAGAGCTTAAATTTCTGCTTTTAGGAGCAACTATTGTGCTTTTTAGCGGTTGTGGAGTTTCTAACTGGAATCTTGGCAACGAGGCACCAAATATGACCTCTCAAAAAACTACACAAAAAATCTCACCTACACCGCCACCTCAAAGCGATGAGATAACTCTAATCCTTGATGATGAGATATCTATAAACGATGAAGAGAGCCAAAACAGTGAGAGTAACCAAAGCAAAGAGGTAGATAGACTCTATAAAGAGTTGCAAAATCCTACCAAGCCTGCAAAGAGAGTTGTACTTCCACCAAAAAATGGGCTATATCACATAACAGCCATCATCGAAGCTTGGGGCGAGCCAAACTCAAAAGGTCCAAATGAGTATGTTTGGAAGAGTTGCAAAGCTACAGGAGAGTATAAAGAGGAGTGCGATGCCTCAAGTTGCAGAACGATACCGCTAACTAAGTGCTGCGATAGAGTTCTAAAGACTGACAATGGCGGTTATGTTAAAAACTTAAGCACAGCGATAGAGGAGTGCAACTAGTTTAAATTTCAACGATATTAATATCTTTAGAAGTCAGTTTGACTTACACATTTAAAAGGTAAAAAATGAATAAATTTACTTCAAACATAGTTTCAGGCGTTACTTTAGGAGTGGTAGCAGCCTTTTTGGTCCATTTTGGCAATCCTGGAAACATGGGAGTTTGCGCCGCTTGCTTTTTAAGAGATAGTGCTGGTGCGCTTGGTTTTCACAGAGCAGCTGTTGTGCAATATCTTCGCCCAGAGATTATTGGGCTTATAGTTGGTGGGCTTTTGTGCTCGCTTTTTTGGACAAAAGATTATAAAAGCCAAAACACCTCAAGTCCATTTTTGCTCTTTTTCTTGGGAGTTTTTGCGATGATTGGCTGCCTTATCTTCCTTGGATGCCCTTGGAGAGCATTTCTTCGTTTGGGTGGCGGCGATATGAGTGCAATTGCGGGAGTTGTGGGACTGGTATGCGGTGTCTATTGTGGCAGGTTTTGTAAAAAGAGATTTGGATATACACTTGCCGATGAGACTGAGTCAAACAAAGCGATGTCAGCCATCCCGATAGCCATCTCTTTGCTTTTGCTGCTTGCTTTGGTTTTTGGGCTAAAGGTTGGAGAAAATGGCGCTTTATTTAGCTCCATAAAAGGTCCGGGCTCACAACATGCGCCGATTTGGATAGCTTTGGCGGGCGGAGTTTTGATTGGTATTGTCATGAGAAAATCTAAGTTTTGCAGTGTTGGTGCCTTTGCAAAAATAGCCGATAGGGAGTATGCGATGTTTGGTGGAGTTATCGCCATCATAGTTGGAGCAACTATCGCAAATTTGGCACTTTCACAATATCACTTGGGATTTACCAATCAGCCGATAGCTCACAATGAGTTTGTCTGGAATTTTCTTGGAATGATGCTTGCTGGATTTTGCTTTTCGCTCTCTCAAGGCTGCCCTGGCAAACATCTTGTAAATATGGGAAGTGGCAACCTTGGCTCATCCATCTTCATAATAGGAATGATGGCAGGCGGCAGTATCGCACACAACTTTAGCCTTGCAAGTTCAGGAGCAGGAGCAAGCTCTTTTGCGCCGTATGCTTTGATTGCGGGCTTTGCGTTTTGTATATTTGCAGGTTTAACTAACAAAAAGAGAGTTTAACTTATGGTGGCAAAAAAGCCACCTAAATTAAACTTAAGGCTCAAATTTAAAAAAGCAGTTATTAATAGCCAAATTTAATCTTCAAATTTAAGAGTCGTTTGGAGTGTCAAATTTAAACTTTTAGGCTGAATAGTCAAATTTAAGAGTCAAATTTAGACCTTAAATTTGAGTTCCAAGTCTAAATAGTCGATTTTAAACAAAAAGACTATTTACACTCTCATCGTGATAAACTCTGCGTATCACTTCACCAAAAAGCGGAGCCACGCTTATGACCTTTATCTTATCATTTGGGCTTTTTAGTGGAATTGTATCGGTCACTATAAGCTCATCTAACGCCTCATTTTGAATGTTTTCATAAGCCTTTCCACTAAGAACTGCGTGAGTGCAGTAGGCCATAACGCTTGTAGCGCCTCTCTCTTTAAATGCAGCGGCTGCCTTTACAATGGTGCCTGCTGTGTCTATCATATCATCTATAAGAATGACATCTTTGCCTTTTACATCGCCTATTACATTCATAACTTCGCTCTTATTTGCCTCTTCTCGGCGCTTATCAACTATGACCATATCAAGACCAAGTTTTTTTGCAAAACTTCTAGCTCTTGCAACTCCGCCTACATCGGGACTTGCTATTATTGGGTTGGTTAAATTTTTGGCTTTAAAATAGTCTGTAAAGATGATGGAGCCATAAAGGTTATCAACAGGAACATCAAAAAAGCCCTGAATTTGCCCTGCATGTAGATCCATCGTCACAACTCTATCAACACCGGCAGTTTGAATCATATTTGCAACAAGTTTTGCAGTAATTGGCACTCTTGGAGCCGCTTTTCTATCCTGTCTTGCATAACCAAAATAGGGAATTATAGCTGTAATTGAGTTGGCTGAACTTCTTTTTAGAGCGTCACTCATAATAAGAAGCTCCATAAGATTGCTATCGGTCGGAGCGCAGGTTGGCTGGATGACAAAAACATCTTTGCCTCTTACACTTTCGCCTATTTGAAAGCTTATCTCACCATCGCTAAAACGTCTTATAGAACAGTCACTTAAAGGAAGTGAGAGATATTTTGAGATTTTCTTTGAAAACTCGACATTGGCGCTACCTGAAAATATCTTATAACCACGCATAGATAACCTTTTAAAATAATTTCTAGTAGTATGGTAGCAAATTTATATTTAAGCACTATTTAAATTCTTAGTATTATTAAATTTCAACATAAGTTTAAAATGAGTTAGCAAGCACCAAAAACTTAATGAAATTTAGCCACCTTTTCATCAAAACAGATGAAATTTAGGCTATAAAACCACTTGCTAAAACTCTCTTTTCTTCATCATAAAATACTGCAAGCTGACCTTTAGCAACTCCATATACTGGCTCTTTTAAACTAACCTTTAGCTCCTCTTTATCAACTGTTGCCATAAGCATAGGACTTTTATACCTTATCTTTACAAAGGCGTTAAATTTGCTACTAAGTTTAGTAAAAGTGTTTAAATTTGAGATATGAAACTCACTCACACGAAGCTCCTCTTTTGTGCCAACTATTAGCTCGTTATTTTGCGCATTTATCTCCAATATGTAGTGTGGCTCATGCGCACAATTTAGAGTAAAGCCCCGTCTTTTGCCTATGGTGTAGTGCATATAACCTTTGTGAGTGCCTATGATGTTGCCATTTGTGTCTTTGACAAGACCTGGTTTTTGGGTATTAAAGTGCCTGTTTAATATCTCAATATAGCTATTTTCAACAAAACAGATCTCGCTGCTCTCCTTTTGACTAGTGATATCCAAAAGCTCACAATACCCACCAATCATCTCTCTTATCTCTTTTTTATATAGATTGCCAAGTGGAAAAATCATATGTGAAATAGCGCTTTTATCGATGTTTGCCAAAAAATAGCTCTGATCTTTACTCTCATCTTTGGCAGCCTTTATAAGTCCATTTTCTACTCTTGCATAATGCCCTGTTGCAAGGCGCTCAAAGCCATTTTCCAAAGCATAGTTCAAAAGTGCTCCAAGCTTTATCTTTTTGTTACAATAAACACAGGGATTTGGTGTCTTGCCCTCTTTGTAGATATTTACAAAAGGGTCATAAACAAACTTTTTAAACTCATCTTCCAAGTCCAAAACAGTAGTTTTTATCCCAAAAAACTTTCCTACAAGCTCGACGTTTTTTATATTTTTTTCATGATAGCCCTCTTTTTGATGAAGCTTCATATAGCAGCCAACGACCTCGTGTCCCGCCTCTTTTAGGAGTTTTACACAGACTGTTGAGTCGATACCGCCGCTCATTGCTACTAACACTTTCAACTCTTTTGGCTCCCATTTACAATGCCATTAAAAATCTCATCAATCTCATCTGTTAGGCAAAAAAGATTGAGATCCTCTTTGGAGATGACCCTCTCTTCTAGAAGTGAGTTTTTTATAAAATCCACCAAAGGGCTAAAAAATGCAGTTCCATAGAGATAAATATCGGCCTTTTTTAACTTGGTCTGTACCAAAACCAATATCTCAAAAAGCTCATCCAATGTCCCATAACCGCCAGGAAAGACGACAAAATGGCTAGATTTTTCAATAAGTGCTACCTTTCTTATCTCAAGTCTTGAAAAAAGTAGCGAAGTAGTTACGTAGTCATTGACCTTTTGCTCTCTTGGCAAGATGATATTAAAGCCAACACTTTGCTCTTTGTTGGAGCTAAAGGCCCCTTTGTTGCTAGCAAGCATTATGCCGCCACCCCCGCCAGTAACTATAGTATAGCCCGCATCTGCCAATCTTTTTGCAAGCAGGTAGGCTTTCTCAAAGTAAGGACTATCCTCTTTTAGCCTAGCTGAACCAAAAATAGTCACAGACTTTTTTGGCAAGTTCATCGCTATTTTTGTGTTTCTAATCTCTTTTAAAATTTGTTTTAGATCCATCCTCTCTCCTTCATCAAACCTATTGGAACTATTGTGCTTACTCTCTTTTCTACTCCAGGATGTGGCAAAACTAACCGCTCATCATCTAAATTTAGATTATCAAAATACAAAATATCCAAGTCTAGAGTGCGTGGTGCATTTGGAAATTCTCTTTTTCTTTTAAATTTCTTCTCATAGTGCTGCATTATCTTCAAAGTCTCTTTTGGGCTTTTTGATGTTACTAGCAATAAAACCGCATTATAGAAATTTGGCTGATTTGTGTAGCCAAATGGCTTGTTTAAGAGTATTGGCGATGAGGCGATAAGTCCAAATCTTCTATCTTTGTTCAACTCAAAAACTAACTTTTCAAAATTTTTTTTTACATTATTTAAATTTCCGCCAACTCCAACCAAAAAAAACTCTCTATAAAAGCCCTTGTCATCTCTAAATTTACGCGGAAAAAAGCTACTTTTGATAAGTTTTATAGCATCTTGCAAAAAAATAAAATCATTTTTTAAAAACTTAGTATTCATACAAACTTAACTAAAAACCTCACAACCCTCTTTTGTCACAACAACCACATCTTCTATGCGCACTCCAAACTCACCCTCCAAATAAATCCCTGGCTCCACACTAAAGACCATTCCCTCTTTTAGGATAGTTTTGCTACTTGGCGAAATAAATGGAAACTCATGTATATCTATGCCAACGCCATGTCCTGTGCTATGAAAAAACTCCTTTTCATAACCTGCTTTTTTGATAAACTCTCTTGCCACCCTATCTACATCCAAGGCCAAAACTCCTGGCTTAATGCTCTTTATCGCGGCAATTTGCGCCTCTTTTACTATCTCATAAATTTCTTGTTTTTTGGCACTTTTAAATTTCTGCTCTTTAGAAAAGTTTAAATTCTCATCACAAAAGGCAGTTCTTGTTCTATCTGAACAGTATCTTTTATACTTAACTCCAGCATCAAACAAAAGTAGGTCGCCAAATTTAAGAGACTTTTTAGTTGGTAGTGCGTGAGCTTTGGCTGCGTTTTCGTTGATAGCAACTATTGGACTAAATGAAAGTCCCAAAGCACCTCTTTGCTTTAAGATAATCTCGGCGTTAAAAAATAGTTCCTCTTCGCTAAAAGAGTTGCCATTTTTTATAAATGCGGCAAACTCATCAAATGCATCGGCGCCAAATTTAGCCGCCTTTTTCAAAAGAGCAATCTCATCTTTTCTCTTTATAATGCGCTTTTGTTTTGAGTAGTGCGGCTTTGAGATAAACTCTAAATTTAGCTCTTTTAGCTTGGAAAAGTCACCATAACTAAAGTCATATGGATCAAAGATGATTTTATCTACAGCTGTTTTTTTAAGAAGAGTAGCGGCCTCATCAATAAGACTGTTTTTTATCTCTACAACTTCTATATCTTTAAAAAAACTCCTAGCTTCTATGCTATATCTTTTATCTGTGATAAAAAACTTTTTGCCATCTAACTTTAGAAAAAGTCCATTATCACAACTATAGCCACACTCATAGTAAAGTGCGCCCTCATCTTGCACTATGTAGTTATTCATCTGCTGCTTTTTGCTCTTGGCTTCTAGCCTTGATTATTTTGATCTGCTCAAAAATTTGAAACATTCCAATGAGTGCTAAATGATATCCAACTGGCCCAAAACCGCTGATTTGTCCTGCTGTAACTGGCGCGATAAGACTTTTTTGTCTAAACTCATCTCTTCTTGCAATGTTTGTAATATGTATCTCAATAGTTGGGATTCCAACTGCAAGCACTGCATCTCTTATGGCAATAGAGCTGTGTGCATAGGCGGCTGGATTGATGATGATGCCATCTGCTGTTCCTAAACACTCTTGAATTTTATCTACAATTTCGCCCTCATAGTTGCTTTGAAAAAACTCAATCTCTACATTGTTTTGCTCTGCTGCATTTTTCATCTGCGCATGAATCTCTTCAAGCGTCATATTGCCATATAAATTTGGCTCTCTATGACCCAACATATTTAAATTTGGACCTTGAATTACCATTATCTTCATCTTGCACCTCTTGTAATAAATTTAAACTTTTATTATACTTTAATTTAACTAAATTTTTGCTACAATTTGAAATTAGGAGCGAAAATGAAGATATTAAAAGCCCGTTATTTGCTACTTTGTGATGATAAATTTAGCATATTAGAAAACAGCGCTGTTGCCTTTGACGAAGAGATAAAAGAGGTTGGGGATTTTGAAAAGTTAAAAGAGAAATTTCCAAAGAGTGAAATTTATGAGTTTGAAAATGATATCGCTATGCCCGCACTTAGCAACCTTCACACTCATCTTGAGTTTAGTGCCAACTCAACAACTCTAAACTATGGTAGTTTTTTGCCGTGGGTAAAAAGTGTCATTGAAAACAGAGAGACTCTTTTTGCAAACTCAAATGAAGCGATAGTTCAAAATGCCATAAAAAACATTATAAAAAGCGGAGTTGGGACAATTGGCGCCATCTCAAGCGCAGGCCTTGACCTTAAACCTTGCAAAGAGAGCTTAGCAAGAGTTGTCTATTTTAATGAGATTTTAGGTGCCAATAAAAATAGTGTAGAAAAGAGCTGGGATGATGGAATGAGGCGATATGAGATGGCAGCAGCACATCAAAGCAAGACTTTTATGCCATCAATTGCAATTCATGCGCCCTACTCAACTAGCAAAGAGTTGGTAAAAAGGGCAGTTAGCTTTGCCAAAGAAAACAACTTAGTTTTATCCGCACACTATCTTGAGAGCAAAGATGAAAAAATATGGCTCCAAAAAGGAGATGGTGGCTTTAAAAAATGGCTCTTAAATTTCACAAAAGAGCCAAAAAGCGACTTTACAAAAGATGAGTTTGTAGAGCTTTTTTATGGTGTTAAGACTCTTTTTACCCACTGCGTCTGGGTAGATAACTTTGGGATTTTTGATAAAGACAGCCACTCGGTAACTCACTGCGCTTTTTCAAATAGACTTCTTAGTCAAAAATCACTCTCTTTAAAAAAGCTCTTAAAAGCCAAGCTAAATTTCACAATCGGTACTGATGGGCTTAGTTCAAATATAAGCTTAAACTTGCTAGATGAACTTAGAGCAAATCTTTTGATATTTAAGGAGTTTGATGTAGTTTGGCTTGCAAAACTGCTAATACTTGCCTCAACCAAAAACGCAGCAAAGGCGCTAGGAATAAAAAATGGTGAGATAAAAGAGCGAAATTTAGCTGATTTTGCTATCTTTAAGGGCTTTAAACCATACAACAAAGAGCAAATTCCGCTACAATTAATACTCCAAAACAAAGAGGCAAAAGCGGTCTTTGTTGGTGGAGAGCTTATATATAAAAAGGAAAATAATGAAAAGTATAATTAAGTTTTTTGCAGATATCCTAAAGTCTATTATCAAGTTTTTTTTGATTGTTTGTATAATCGCCATCGCTGTTAGCGTCATAATAGCTCCAAAAGATGAGCAAAGTACCGCAAACCTTGCAAGGCTAGATTTAAAAGATGCGATACTGGATAGTGAAGAGTTTTTGCAAGCGGCTGAAACTCTCTACAAAAATGACAATATAAAAGGGGTGCTACTTTTTATCGATAGTCCTGGTGGCGGACTTTCGCCTAGTTTTGAGATTGCTATGGCGATAAAAAGACTAAATGAAAAAAAGCCTGTAGTTGCATATGCAAGTGGAACAATGGCAAGTGGCAGCTATCTTGGTGGTGTTTGGGCGAAAGAGATTTATGCAAACAAAGGGGCGTTTATCGGCTCTATTGGCGTTATTATGCAGGGCTTTAATATACAAGGGCTAGCAGACAAGATAGGTATAAAAGAGCAAATCGTCTCTGCTGGCGAGTATAAACAGGCAGGAACCTTTATGCGAGAATGGACAAAAGAGGAGAGACAAAGTGTGCAAGAGCTTACAGATAAAAGCTATGAGCTCTTTACAAATGAGGTGGCAGAGGCTAGAAATTTAGATATCAACAAAAAGGATGAATGGGCAAATGCACGGGTCTTTTTGGCAGATGACGCCAAAACTCTTAAGCTAATAGACGGCGTTGCAACTTATAGTGATGTTAAAAGCAGAGTTGAAGAGTTAAGTGGCGTAGAGAGCCCAATATGGCAAAAAGAGCCAATGATTGACCGCTTGGTTGGGCTACTTAGTAAAAATATCTCAAGTAAAATAGTCTCATTTTTTATGTTAAATGCAAGATAAATTAAATTTGAAAGATAGATGGTCTTTGCTCTCCATCTATCTTTTTAAATTATCTTTTTGAACTCTCTTGAACTAGCTTTATAAAGTATTTAGCATTGGCAACTGGAACATCTGGAAGTATGCCGTGACCTAAATTGAATATATGATGATGCCCCTTCATACTCTTTAAAATCCTCTCAACTGCCTCTTTTGTAGCCTCTTTGCTATAAAGTCTGCAAGGCTCCATGTTGCCCTGTAGTGTATATCTATCTCCTAAAATATCTCTTGTAAGCTCAATAGGTGTGCCCCAATCAACTCCAAAAACATCAAAATTGCCATCTATCTTATCTAGATAAGAGCCAATTCCTTTCGGAAAAACTATGATAGGAATCTCTGGATAGCGCTCTTTTAAATAATCGACTATCTCTATAATATATCTCCACGAAAACTCAAAAAACATCTCTTTTTCAAGTGCTGCTGCCCAACTATCAAAGATCTGGATAGCATTTACTCCACTTTTGATCTGTCTTTCAAGATAGAGCTTTGTTGTCTGAGTCACTTTGGCCAAAATTTGATGTAAAAACTCTGGATCTTGATATAAAATCTTCTTGCACTTTGCATAATTTTTAGTGCCACTTCCCTCAATCATATAGGTTGCAACAGTCCAAGGTGAGCCACTAAAACCAATAAGCGCCTTATCTTTGCCTAGCTTTTCTCTAGTTAGCTTGATAGTATCATAGACATAAGTTAGCCTATCTACAGCTTTGTCAATATCTAGTCTGTCTAAATCGGCTTTAGTTTTGATAGGTGAGTTAAAAACAGGTCCCTCGCCCTTGATAAACTCCAAGTTCATTCCCATCTCAAGCGGAATAACCAAAATATCACTAAACAAAATCGCCGCATCAACACCAAGAATATCAACTGGTTGAATGGTAACTTCACTTGCTTTTTTATAATCTTTGCATAAATTTAAAAAGCCACCAACGCTTTGCCTTACTGCCATATACTCAGGCAGATATCGTCCCGCTTGCCTCATCATCCAAACAGGCGTATAGGCAACATCTTTTTTAAAACACGCATCTACAAATATCATCTCTTCTCCTTAAATTTAATTTTCACTTCCCTTATGAAGAAAATAAAGTCCAATGCAAAGTGCTAGTATAGATAGCGCTAAGTAGCCCATCTCAAGTGGTGTTTCAAATTTGGCGTGAAGCACTCTTTGAAAGAAATTTACAATAAGCACCATAACTATAACTTTGCCAATCTTATCTTTTAGTTGATCTAAGCTCTTTATCTCCAAAACTTTTGAGTGTTTTGAACTCTTCATAGGCTCAATTTCGGAGATAAAAAGCTCATAAATCCCAAAACTAAAGATAAACAAAACCAAAGCCATCAAATAAAGATCGATAGCGCCGACTATTATGCCAACGGCATCTGAGTGCAAATCTAGGCTTTTGTTGCCATTGATAAGGTACTCCCAAGCACCAAACATAACATTTAAGATATCATAACTTGCGATGACAAAACAGATAATGGCGCCAATTAAGCCAAAAATTACAGGCAAAATTGTAACAAATCTCGAACTCCAAAGAACTTTTTCAAAAATTCTCTCAATCATACTTTTAAAATCTCTCCACTTATCCTAAAGCCAATAAACCTCTCAAACTCTTTGTAAATTTCAACAAAAAGCTCTTTGTTGCTTGGCTGAGTTAGCCTAAACTCGCTTTTTTTACCAATCAAATTTAAAACAACACAAGCTGCCAAACTTCCGCTCGCACAAGCACTTTCATAAAATAAAGTATTGATATCTCTAACAAAAACAACGGGCTTTAAAAAATCCTCAAAAATATTTATAAAACCGCTTGCCCTAAGAGTATTTAAATTTAGACTTTTTATCTTTTCAAAGCCAAATTTCTTATACTCATCGTCGCTTTTAAACTCTAATTTTTCTAAATTTACTAAGTGGGTAATGCCGTCCAAACTCACCAAATACTCAAATTTACTAAGCTTTTTTACGCTAAATTTATTGCTAAATTTGGACGCTACAAATATGCCAAATTTATCCTTGCCACACTTAAAAACCTCATCTAAATTTCTAACATTGACCTCATCAAGATTAAACTTATCCATATAAAAAAGTCCAGCGCACCTTATGGCGTTGATACAGCGCTCACCGCCTGCCATAACAAGCCTAAAGTCGCTATCCACAAAGCCAACTTGCTCTATGGAGCTATCACTTTTCATAATCTTTTCGTTTATAAAAAGTCGCTCTTTAACCAAAAAACCCTCATCTTCTACAAGCGCAGTTGGATTGCCAGAGGGGATAAAGAGCTGATATTTCATAGACTAGTTATTTTCAATCCACTTCAAAGCTATCCTTACTGCGTTGGTTGCAGCTCCTGTTCGTATCTGATCGGCACTGCACCAAAGATGAAGAATCTTATCATCAAAAAGATCTCTTCTTATACGCCCAACAAAGGTATAGTCCGTGTTGGTGGCAATAATTGGCATAGGATAGAGGTTGTTTTTATTGTCATCTACAACTTTTACACTTGGCGCATTTTTCAAAATCTCTTTTACATTTTCAACTGAAAAATCTTTTTTAAATTTAATAGTTATCGCCTCGCTATGACTTCTAAGAACTGGAACTCTAACACAAGTTGCAGAGATGGGAATGCGTTTGTGCAAAATCTTGGCACTCTCATCAATCATCTTCATCTCCTCTTTTGTATAGTCATTTTCCATAAAAACATCGATGTGAGGGAAGAGATTGAGTGCTATTTGATGAGGAAAAACATCGGCCTTGCTCTCATCTAACTTAAAGGCAAAAAACGCCTGCATCTGTTCTACTAGCTCATTCATGCCCTCTTTGCCAGCACCGCTTACTGCTTGATAGGTGCTAACATCAACTCTTTCTATATCAAAAGCATCATCCAATGGCTTTAAGACTTGAACCATTTGGATAGTTGAGCAGTTTGGATTGGCGATGATACCGCTTGCTTGCCAACTATTGATATCTTCATAGTTGCACTCTGGCACCACTAAAGGAACATTTTCTTGCATTCTAAAGTGGCTTGTGTTGTCAATAACCAAAGCGCCACTCTCCACTGCATAAGGGACAAATTTAGCTGATACTCCTCCACCTGCACAAAAAAATGCTATATCTATTTCATTTTCATCAAAGCTGCTTGTGGTTAACTCTTGGACCTTATACTCCTTTTCGCCAAACTCTATCATCTCTCCTGCACTTCTAGCACTTGCAAGCAGCAAAAGCTCTCCAACCGGAAAGTTCATCTCTTGCAAAACTAACAAAAGCTCCTCTCCAACGGCTCCTGTTGCGCCAACTACTGCTATGTTGTATCTTCTCATCTCTATACCTCGCCAATCTCACTAATATCTGCTAAGTCAATCTCATCTTCTGTTTTTGGACAAATTGCGATATTTACAACCTCTTCACCATCAACATCAACAACCTTTACTCCGCTTGTGTTTCTGCCTGCTTTGCGTATGCTTTGCATATCAACTCTTATCATCTTACCATTTGTAGTAAGCGCCATTAGATCCATCTCATTATCAACTATGACAATGCCTACTAAATATCCTGTTTTGGTGGTTAACTTCATGCAAATTACACCGCTTCCGCCTCTGTTTTGAAGTCTATATTCATCAGCTGTAGTTCGCTTACCTATACCATTGCTTGCAACACTTAAAATCTCTTGCAAATCACTATAGATAACAGCAGCACCTACAACTTGATCGCCATCTTCTTTAAATCTAATAGCTTGCACGCCTCTTGCAACTCGCCCTATCTCTCTTACATTTTCTATGTCAAATTTGATACACATTCCCTTTTTGGTCACTACAAAGAGCATAGTTGGCTCATTTTCTGTTCTATTTAGTGTGCTATCTACAATCAAAGCTGTTACAACTTCGTCATCATCATCTAAATTTATAGCTCTTATACCAACATTTCTTATGTTTGCATATTCGCTCAAATTTGATCTCTTTACAACGCCTTTTTTGGTGAAAAAGACCAAAGACTTGCTGTCGCTAAAGTCTGTCGTAGGAATAATAGCCATAATCTTTTCATCTTGTGCAAGGTTGATTAGATTGACTACTGCCTTGCCTTTGGCGGTTCTGCTTCCCTCTGGAATCTTATAGACCTTTAGCCAATAAAGCTGTCCGTGGTCTGTCACAAACATAAGAGTATCGTGAGTATCGCAGATGAAGAAATTCTCTATAAAATCATCATCATAGGTAGTTACTGCAACTTTGCCTTTACCACCTCTTCTTTGTCTTTCGTAAGTTTTGGTTGGCACTCGCTTGATGTAGCCTCTATGAGTAATAGTTACTACCATATTTTCATTTGGAATGAGATCTTCTATCTCTATCTCATCGTAGTCATCAACTATCTCTGTTTTGCGTGGGCATTTAAATTTGGACTTGATATCCAACAACTCCTCTTTTATAGCCGCCTCTATAAGCTCTTCGCTCTTTAACATCGCCTCAAGCTTTTGGATACGCTCTAAAACTTCTTTTAACTCGGCTTCAATTTTTTCTCTCTCTAACCCAGTTAAACGTGCCAATCTCATATCTAGTATTGCATTTGCCTGAAGTTCACTTAAGCTAAATTTAGCAATCAAGCTATCCCTTGCAATGGCTGTATTTTGGCTATTTCTAATAGTTTCGATAACCTCATCGATATTGTCAAGGGCGATTTTAAGACCCTCTAAGATGTGAGCTCTTGCACGTGACTTTTGAAGTTCAAAAATTGTCTTTCTAATGACAATAGTTTTTCTGTGATTTAAAAAGAGATCTAAAAGCTCTAAAAGAGTAAATACCTTTGGCTCTTTGTTAGCAATAGCAAGCATTATGACACCAAAAGTTGCCTCCATAGTGGTTGATTTGAAAAGATTATTTAAAACAATCTCGCTCATCGCATCACGCTTTAGTTCAATCACAACTCTAATGCCATCTCTATCACTCTCATCTCTTACTTCAGAGATACCATCTATCTGCTTTTCTTTGACAAGATCGGCAATTTGCTCTATAAGCCTTGCTTTATTGGTTTGATATGGAAGTTCATCTATGACAATAATCTCTTTGCTACCTTGAGTCTCAATGTGAGTTTTGGCTCTCATCTTAACTCTACCTCTACCTGTAGAGTAGGCATCAACTATCCCTTTTTTGCCATATATTATCCCACCTGTTGGAAAGTCTGGTCCCTTTATGCACTCCATAATCTCATCTAAAGTTGCATTTTTGTTTTCAATTAGCAATAAAAGTCCGTCAATTAGCTCATCAAGGCTGTGTGGCGGAATGTTTGTAGCCATACCTACTGCTATACCGCTTGAGCCATTTAAGAGTAAATTTGGCACTCTTGATGGCAGGACATCTGGCTCCATCTCGCTTTCATCGTAGTTTGGAACAAAATCAACAGTCTCTTTGTCTATATCTTTTAAAAGCTCTTCTGCTAAAGGAGTCATTCTAGCTTCAGTATATCGCATAGCAGCCGCGCTATCGCCATCTATTGAGCCAAAGTTTCCCTGTCCATCAACTGTAGGTATTCTCATAGAAAAAGTTTGTGCCATTCTAACAAGAGCATCATAAACTGCTGTATCGCCGTGTGGATGGTATTTACCTATGACATCTCCAACAATTCTTGCTGATTTTTTATAACGATCTTTACTGCTTACACCAAGAACATTCATAGCATATAAAATGCGCCTATGAACTGGCTTTAGTCCATCTCTAGCATCTGGCAATGCTCTTCCTACAATAACACTCATCGAGTAGTCAAGATAACTCTCTTTTATAGAGTCTTCAACATCAAGTAGCTCGATATCTTCATCTATTATATTGTTTTGCATATTCTCCCTTATCAACCTTACTTAAAAGCTCTTATATTATCTAAATTTTGTTTGTTTTGTGCTTAATTATGTCCCTGCATCTGCCAAAACTATAGCGCAAATCACCTCCAAGCCCTCTTTTTGTAGCGCCTTTTTTGCTTGAAGCAAAGTCTCGCCAGTAGTTACAATATCATCAACTAAAATGATAGGAAAATTTGCCCTCTTTAGCACCTTAAACCCTCTTTTGTTTGCTTTCCTAAATGAGAGTGGTTTGCCACTGTAATGGACCTTATTTGTAGCTTTTAAAGAGTTATAAAGTGGCTTTAATTTGGAAGATGAAAGCTCTTTTGCAATGATTGCGGTATGTGAGTAGCCATTTTCTACGTGATCATCTATTGGAATTAGGTTAAATTTGCCCTCTAAAAGATCTAAGTTTATCTT
The DNA here is from genome assembly GCF_947255105.1 of uncultured Campylobacter sp. Classification (GTDB taxonomy): domain Bacteria; phylum Campylobacterota; class Campylobacteria; order Campylobacterales; family Campylobacteraceae; genus Campylobacter_B. The sequence goes on along the minus strand of NZ_CAMYFP010000001.1, from coordinate 226,518 downwards.
ACTTTTTGCTATCTTGCCCAAAGATTTATAGACAAAAGCGCCATAAATGTGATGTTTTGAATAGAGCAAAGGTTTTACTTCGCTATAGTAAAAGGCACTATAAATAACAAGATCATCTATCTGCCTTTTTAAAAAACTACCCCTTTGTAGATGAGAGGTGCAGCTTTTACAGATAAATCTAAAGCTAAATTTAGCGCAATTTAGGCATCTCACAGACTCTCTTTTATCTCTTTGGCACTTTCATCTACAAGATAGAGCAAAAGCTCATCAACGTTGGCTTTAAGAGTATCTAGGTCTGAAAAAGAGGAACACTCTCTCTTTGAGTGGGAGATCTTTCTTTTGATAATCCTATCTTTTTTCTTTATCATAATCCTAACAGAGCCATCTGTGATGAGATTTTTAGTTCGAAATTTAGAAAAAGAGAGCTCTGCTTTGTCTATAAAAACAGCAATATACTTGAAGTTTTTCTCGGTATCTACGCCAATGGAGTCAAGCTTTGATGAGAGAGCTTTGCTAAACCACTCGTCTAAATTTATATTGGTTGCAATCTTTTTTGTGGGCTGTCCATCTGATGAGAGCATCTTTACTACATAACTTTTATCGGCTCTATTGTCACTAACTGCCAAATTTGACTTTGGTGCTGCGCCATAATCTTTTAGTTCTATAGTGTTCGTGCTACATCCCACCAAAAACAGCGCTGCAAAAATATAGATAAATTTCATCCCAAAACCTTTAATTTAATCAATCTTTAAAACGCTTAAAAATGCCTCGCTTGGCAAACTTACCTTGCCGATGGCTTTCATTCTTTTTTTGCCCTCTTTTTGCTTTTCAAGCAGCTTTCTTTTTCGTGAGATATCGCCACCATAGCACTTTGCTGTTACGTTTTTGCCCATTGAGCGGACATTTTCACGTGCTATTATTTTATTGCCGATACTTGCTTGGATAGCTACTTCAAAAAGCTGTCTTGGAACGATATCTTTCATAGCCTTTACCAAGTCTCTGCCCTTTGACTCAGCCTTATCTTGTGGCACTATTATAGAGAGTGCATCCACGGTCTCACCAGCAACTCTTATATCTAGTTTAACCAAATCGCCCTGTCTATAGTCGGTCATCTCATAGTCAAAACTAGCATATCCTTTTGTGCAGGATTTTAGTTTATCATAAAAATCCATCACAATCTCATTCATCGGTATGTCGTATTCTAAAAGCACTCTATCGGTAGTTATATAGTCCATCTTTTTTTGAATTCCGCGCCTTATATTCAAAAGTGTCAAAAGGTTGCCAAGAAACTCAGTTGGCGTTATCATAGTTGCCTTTACATAAGGCTCTTTTATAAGCTCTATCTCATTTACAGGTGGAAGCTCGCTTGGATTTTGAATTTTAAGCATATTTCCATCTGTTTTATAAACTTCATAAGTTACAGTTGGCGCTGTAGCGATTAAATCAAGATCAAACTCCCTTTCTAGCCGCTCTTTTACAACTTCCATATGAAGTAATCCCAAAAACCCAACTCTAAACCCAAAACCAAGTGCTGCGGAGGTTTCAGGCTCATAACTTATAGAACTGTCATTTAACTGCAACTTTTCTAATGCGTCTCTTAAGTCTTCAAATTTATCAGTTTCTATCGGATAAATTCCTGCAAAAACAAATGATTTTGCCTTTTCAAAGCCAGCTACTGGCTCGGTGGCTCTGTTTTTAAGAAGAGTTATAGTATCGCCAACTGCAACATCGCTAACATCTTTTAAGCCCATCACCACAATGCCAACTTCGCCACTTCTTATCTCTTCTGTTTTAGTTGGAGATACTGGATTTGGATATAAAAGGTCAAGCACTAAATGCTTTTTGCCAGTCCCCATAACTAAAACTTCATCATTTTTACAAAGTTTGCCATCATAGACTCTAATAAGAGCCAAAGCACCCAAGTAGTTATCAAACCAACTATCATAAATAAGTGCTTTTAGTGGCTTTTTGTCATCTGTTTTTGGTGCTGGAATACGCTTGATGATGGCCTCAAGTAGCTCTTTTATGCCAACGCCTGTTTTTGCACTCACCTCTATAGCATCGCTGCAATCAAGCCCAATAACATGCTCAATCTCCTCTTTTACACGCTCAGGGTTTGCTGCTGGAAGATCAATTTTGTTTAAAACCGGAATTATCTCAAGGTTGTGTTCAAGCGCTATATAAACATTTGCAATAGTTTGAGCCTGCACACCCTGGCTTGCATCAACTACAAGGATAGCTCCCTCGCAACTTGCAAGGCTTCTACTAACTTCATAACTAAAATCAACATGCCCTGGAGTGTCTATAAGATTTAAAATATAATCTTCTCCATTGTGCTTATAATCAAGTCTTACACTTTGGGCTTTTATGGTGATACCACGCTCTTTTTCGATATCCATAGTGTCCATAACTTGGGAGCTCATCTGTCTTTTACTAACAGCGTTGCACTCAGTTATAAGCCTATCTGCTAAGGTGCTTTTGCCATGATCTATGTGAGCTATTATGCTAAAATTCCTAATATTTCTCATGTTATCCCTATAAATTTATCTTAGTTGCTAATTATACAAAAATTTAAACATTTTAACTAACTAACAAATGCTCTTATTTTGGCTAATTTGATGAAATTTAAGTGCTAAATTTCAAACATCAATTTACTTTAGCTGCGCCCAATTTTTGGCTATATTTAGACTTGTAAGAAGCGGAACATTTAACTTATAAATGTTCTCCATCACGCTCTTTGCAAACTCGCCAAACTCATTTGCCATCTCATCTTTTACCTCAAAAATAAGCTCATCGTGAATTTGTAAAAGCAGTTTTTTATCACTATTTAATGTTGGTTGCAACTTTAGCATTGCCATTTTTATAATATCGGCCGCACTTCCTTGAAATTTAGTGTTGGTAGCCTCCCTTTCATACATGGCAACTTGCATTGGGTTGGCTTTGCTAAAGTCAAAGCTTCTCCTTCTGCCAAGTAGCGTTGTGATGTAGCCATTTTGTTTTGCCTCCTCTTTAAGAGAGTCTAAAAACTTCTTTATCGTGCCAAAGGCTGCAAAATATCGCTCGATATACTCCAAGGCCTCTGCTCTTTTTATCCCTAACTCACGAGATAGTTTGTTAGCGCCCATGCCATAAATTAATCCAAAATTTATACTCTTTGCTATGGCTCTTTTCTCATCGTCACTTACACCAAATATAGAGATAGCTGTTCTTGCATGTATATCTTCGCCACTTGCAAAAGCCTTTAAAAGTGCCTCATCTTTGCTAAAGTGCGCCAACAGTCTAAGCTCTATCTGTGAGTAGTCAAGCCCAACAAAACTATAGCCCTCTTTTGCTATAAAGCACTCTCTCATCTCCTTTGCCATACTTCCTCTTGCTGGAATGTTTTGTAAATTTGGATTTCTACTAGAAAGTCTTCCTGTGCTTGTGCCTGTCTGTAAAAATGTAGTATAAATTCTGCTGTTTTTATCATCCTCTGAAAGTTTTAGAAGTGGCTGCGTGTAGGTACTTTGAAGCTTGTAAATTTCTCTGTAATCAAGCAAAAGATCAACTATTGGGTGAAGATCTCTAAGTGCAATTAAAACACTCTCATCTGTGCTATAGCCGGTTTTTGTCTTTTTTTGAGGTGGGAGATTTAGCTTTTCAAAAAGTATAGTGCTAAGTTGCTGAGTGGAGTTTATGTTAAATTTCTCTTCTGCTAACTGGTAAATTTCATCACTCAAGCTCTTTAACTGCCCATTGTTTTTTTCAATCAAAGCTCTTATCTTTTTAGTATCTATCTTGATACCCTCTTGCTCCATTGCCCTTAAAACATTGATAAATGGAAACTCAATCTTGCTTGCTACCTCTTTTAACTCATCGCTCAATAAGCTCATAAACTTATCATAAAACTTCAAAGTCACCCAAGCATCCTGGGCTGCATAGTTGCAAGCTTTGTTAAGCTCTACTGATGAGAAGTTTTCGCCTCTTTTTACCATACTTTCAAATTTAATCGTCTCATAACCTAGATATCTAAGTGCCAAAGGATCCATTCCAACTGGACTTTGCGGATCTATAAGCCACGCTAGAAGCATGGTATCGCTGTAGTTTTGAGTCTTTTCTATCCCAAAGTTTTGATATATGACCTCAAAGTCAAATTTGAGATTGTGACCGATGATATGACTTTGAAAAAGCTTTTCTAGCGCCACTTTGGCATTTTGCATATCTATCTGCTCGCCAACGCCCAAATAGCGATGAGACAAAGGCACATAGTAACTATTTATGCCATCTATACAAAAAGAAAAACCAACTATTTTGTCATTTCTGCTATCAAGTCCTGTAGTTTCGGTGTCAAATGCAACTTTACTCTCTTTTGTAAGTCCATCTAAAAGCTCAAAAAGCTCATCTTTTTTGGTTAGTAAATAGGCGTTAAATTTGGTACTTTGGCTTTGGCTCTTTTTTATCTTTAGCTCCGAAAGAACTCTATTTAGCGAATACTCTTCTAAAATATCTGTTATTTTTAAGAGTGGATTGGAGCTAGGAAAGGTTGCTTGTTGCAAATCTATCGACTCTAAAGAGCTATAAAGTGAGGCAAGTTTTTTGCTTAGATAGGCTTCTTCTTTGCCGGCGATGAGATTGTTTTTTACTTTTTCATTTGAAATTTGCTCAATGTTTGCATAGATATTTTCAAGAGTTCCAAACTCATCAAGAAGCTTTTTTGCCCCTTTGTCGCCTATGCCTTTTACTCCTGGAATGTTGTCTGAACTATCGCCTGTTATTGCCAAAAAATCCCTTATCTGCTCTGGATAGACGCCATATCTCTCATAGCAACCAACTCTGTCATAAGTGATACTTTTTGATGGCGAAAATATTTTGACATTTTTATCAATTAGCTGATAGAGATCTTTATCATGCGAAACAATGGATATCTCTATCTCTTTGTCTTTTAGTGACTCAACCATACTAGCGATGATATCATCGGCCTCATAACCATCTTTTGCATAAGAGCAAAGTCCCATCTTTTCTATCATCTCAATGCAGACTGGAAGTTGTTTTAGAAGTGCGGCTGGCGGCTCTTTTCTATTTTTTTTATAGTTTGGATCGATTTTGCTTCTAAAGGTCTCGCCCTTGCTATCAAGAGCAAATATAATATAATCACTCTTAAAATCTCGCTCTAAGTTCATAATAAAATTTGCAAAACCATTTACCATACCACTTGGCTTGCCCTCTTTGTTTTGAAGATAGGGCATAGCATAGTAAAGTCGGAAAAAAAATCCAAAAGTATCTATAATCGTTAAAGTCTTCATTTTACACCTTGCTATAAATTTAGACTATAATAGCAAAAATTAACTCTTAAATTTGTAGATTGAAAAAATAGTTATATAATTAAACATTTTATAAAAGGAGAGAAGATGAAAAAATTAGTAGCGCTCACTATTGCTGGGCTTTTTCTATTGTCAGGTTGTGCGATAACCTCATCACAAAAAGAAGATCGCGTAATAACCTTTATGACAGAGCAAGGCTCATATGTACTAAAGGCTGACTCTAAAGATTTTGAAGACGGAACTCTATTTGCTCCAGATGGCAAAAGTTACAAAGTCAAAAATGCAGTCACAGCAAGTGGTATGAGAATGGTAGGAGACGGGGCTGAGGTTCATTTTAAAAAGAGTGATGGAATCATAACTATTGATGGCAAAGACTACCCTGTAAAAGATATAATATACTAAGAGTAAAGATGGCTAGAAAGCCATCTTTTGAAATTTAAGCTCTAAATTTACTCTTTAAAGAGCTCATTTATCTTTTCAATCAACTCATCGCCGCTATATTTTGAAGTAAGTTTTACAATAGAAGTTCCAACTATAGCACCATCTGCAATCGCTTTTATCCGCTTTACATCACTATTGTCCCTTATGCCAAAGCCAACGCCAACAGGAAGAGTGCTATTTTTCTTGATAGTATCTACAAGCCAAGCAACTCTTTCGTGTGGAGTTTGCTTTGTTCCGCTAACTCCAATGGCACCAAGTGCATAGATAAAGCCGCTAGCTCTAGTTAAAATCATCTTAATTCTATCTACTGAAGTAACGCTAATTAGCGGTATAAGGGCAAGTTTATAGCTAGTGCAAATTTTATAAAACTCCTCGTTTTCTTCATATGGAAGATCTGCCACTATAAAGCCACTCACACCGCACTCTTTGGCTCTTTTTACAAAATTATCAACTCCATAAGCATAGATAAGATTGTAATAAACTAGCAAAACAACTGGAATCTCTATCTTTACCTCTTCTAAAAGGTCAAATACAACATCGGTATTAACGCCATCATGACAAGCTTTAAAACTTGCGTCAAAGATGATCTTTCCATCGGCTATCGGGTCAGAGTATGGTATGCCTATCTCAATAAGATCAATACTACTTCTATTCAAATTTGAAAGTAACTCTCTACTCTTTTCAAGATCTGGATAGCCTGCAACTACATAGGCTATATTTGCCTTTTTGCCCTCAAATGCTCTCTTTATCTTATCCATAAATTTTTCCTTTTTGATAGTTCATAATATTTGCCATATCTTTATCGCCTCTTCCTGATAAATTTACAACTATATTTAACTTTTTGTCTTGGTTTTTGCAAAGATGTTCCAAATAAGCAAGTGCGTGCGAACTCTCAATCGCTGCTATAATTCCCTCTTTTTGTGCCAAAAGCTTTAGGGCGTTTATACACTCATCATCAGTTACTGCAAAATATTGTGCTCTTTTAGTTGCCGCTAAATCTGCATGTTGTGGTCCAACGCCTGGATAGTCAAGTCCTGCTGAGATACTATGCACCGGACTTATTTTGCCATATCTATCTTGAAGCACTATGGTTTTCATACCATGGATTATGCCTTTGCTTCCCTTTGTTATAGTTGCTGCGTGATATGGCGTATCAACTCCAAGTCCTCCAGCTTCAACGCCTATAAGCTTAGTCTCTTTATCATCTAAAAAGGCGCTAAAAATTCCTATAGCATTACTCCCGCCTCCAACACAAGCAACAACATAGTCCGCCTTTATGCCAAGCTCTTCTAAACTCTGCTTTGCCTCTTTTCCAATTATCTTTTGAAACTCCCTAACCATAGTGGGATAGGGATGTGGGCCAACAGCTGAGCCTATTACATAGTAGGTGCTCTCTATCTCATTTACCCAAGCTTGAATGGCGGCAGTTGTGGCCTCTTTTAGGGTCTTTAGCCCCTCTTTTATCTCAACAACATTTGCACCTAAAAGCTTCATTCTAAATTTATTAAGCTCTTGCCTTTTGGCATCAACCTCGCCCATATAGATATCACACTCAAGTCCTAAAAGTGCCGCTGCTGTAGCTGTTGCTACGCCGTGTTGTCCAGCGCCCGTTTCGGCAATAACCTTCTTTTTGCCCATCTTTTTGGCAAGCAAAGTTTGTGCTAAAGCGTTGTTTATCTTATGCGCTCCTGTGTGGTTTAGATCCTCTCTTTTTAGGTAAATTTCATGTCCATAGTAGCTACTTAAATTTTTGGCATGATAAAGCGGTGTTGGACGACCAACATAGTCTTTCAACAAACAGTTAAGCTCCTTTTGAAACTCATCGCTTTTTGCAATTTTTTCATATGCCTCATTTAACTCTTTTAAGACAAACATAGCAGTCTCTGGTATAAACTGACCGCCAAATTCTCCAAAATAGCTCTTTTTCATCTTTCATCCTTTACAATATCTATAATCTCTTTAATTAGCCTAGTATCCTTAAGTCCGTCGCTTCCCTCAACTTTGCTATTGATATCGATAGCATAAGGACGATAACTAGCCGCCTCTTTTGCGTTGTCTTTGCCAATACCACCCGCCAAAACAAAACTATTTGGCTCCAATCCTCTCAAAAGCTCCCAATCAAAACTCTTGCTATTGCCACCAAGCTTCTCCCCTTTGTAGTCAAATAGCGGCATACTACATAGCCCTTTTTCTATCTTTGGCAATGTCTTATCAACTCTATATACTTTCCAAACTTCTACAAACTTGGCCATCAAATGAGCTTTTAACTCTAGCGAATAGTCACCATAAATTTGAGCTATGTCAAGATTGGCATTTTTGCACTTAGATGCAATCTCTTGATCGTTTAAATCCCCAAAAACTCCCACGCACTTTTTGCCATGTTGGTGAGCTATCTGAGAGATGATAGCTGCTGTTTGAAGAGTCACTTGCCTAGTAGAGGGTGCAAAGATAACTCCCAAAAAATCAACATCAAGCTTTGCTACTTCCATCGCTTCATAAGCACTTTTTATTCCACATATCTTTATTTTCAAAACATTCCTTTATAATCACAATAAAACTTCCAAATAGCACCACTCATAATGGCATTAATAATAAGCTTTTTTGCCTCCATAGGAGTTTTGCACCTTTTAGCACAATATAGCCCAAACATTGCATTTAAAACAACTATATCAAATTTAGCACCATCTATCTCGCCTCTTAGTGTCGCTTCCAAAGTCTTGGCATTGTCTATAGCACTTCCACCCTCGATATCTTTGTGAAATGCCCTTTTAAAACCAAACTGCTCAGGAGTTATCTTATACTCCAAAATAGCACCATCTCTTACTTCGTGGATTAGTGTCTCATCGCATATCGTTATCTCATCCATTCCATCAAGTCCATGCACAACCAAAGCCCTCTTTCTGCCAAGCAAAAGAAGAGTTTTTGCTATAAGCTCATTTACCTCTGCTAGATAGTTGCCAGCCATTTGATAACTTAAGGATAAATTTGGATTTAGAAGTGGTCCCAAGATATTAAAAACAGTTCCAATGTGAAGTCTATCTCTAACCTCTTTTACCTCTGCTGTTATTTTGTGAAAAAGCGGTGCGTGAAAAAAGGCTAAATTTCTCTCTGTTATTAGTCGTTCACTCTCTTTGATATTTGCTGCTAATGGAATGTTGAGCGCCTTTAGGGTATCGCTGCTGCCTGATTTGCTTGTAACTGCCATATTGCCATGTTTTGCAACCTTTACACCAAGCCCTGCCAATATAAATGCACAAGTTGTTGAGACATTGATGGTCTTTAGTCTATCGCCGCCCGTCCCTACAATGTCAAAGTAGCCGTTTGGATTGCTGTAGGTAATGGAGTATTTTAAGATATTTTTAACAAAAGCTGCAAGACTATCAGGATAGAGACTTTTTTCACTAATAAGCACCAAAAGCCCTGCAAGTTGAACTAGATCATAATCTTTCTCATAAAGTGCTTTGCAAATCGCCTCATAATCAGTGCTATCAAGCGGATAACCATTTTGAAGTTTTATCATATATGGTGCAAAATCTTGCATAGTCACTCCTGCTGTTAAATTTGACTTTGATATCTACAAAAGTAGCCAATAGCTAGAATTATAAAAAAATCTTAACTATTTTGCAAATTTAAAACCAAATATCCATTTTATCTAATTTTGCTCTTTTAAATTTGATAAATTTAACAACTACAAAGCCAAATTTAAATCCCAAGTATGAATGGTTTTATTTTAAAGTAAGTTGCCCAAAGTAATATTTGAGTCAATGATTTGACCTATCAAACCACTGACTCTTAAGTTTAGCTCCAAAATCCTCTTTACTAATCTGTCTCATAAAATAGATAAAATCTACGTATAAAATACTTACAAACTATCTTAGACTAGCTAGAGCTTTTGATAAAGCCAACACTTTCACAATCAACCCATCCGCTAGATTATACATAGGTTACATACCACTCATATTAAATAATATATTTTGATTGTCTTGATAAGAAAGTATAAAAATTTCACCATCTTTTACAAAAATACTTCTTGCATTTTTTATTTCACTCGGATATGAAATAGTTTTTTGAACTTCTTCATTTAACGGATCGATTTGTATTATTACATTATGATTTTTGCTAAGTGCATAAATTTTACCTTCAAAATACATCATTGAAGTTATATATAAATCCCCTAAACTAGCATTTTCTTTCAAATTTGCAATCGGAGTAAATTCGCCACTTAATGTCATATCTTTCATCAAAATTTTTGAAATGATAAATTTCTTTTTGTCTTTATTGTTTGGAACTGTTGCGATATAGAGATATTTTCCATCGTTTGTCATGCTTGCGATATGATGAAATTTAGCTCTAACTGTATCGATTCTACCACGTCCAAGACCATCGCCTTGACCTTCAAATTTATCATTTCCTTTTATAAAATCAGCATATTGCACAACTTCGTCTGCTTTTTCATTTTTTGTAAATTTTAAAAATGTTTTATTTGAGCCCATTAAAACAAATCTTTTTGCATCTATTTTATTTATAGAAACAATTGGATCAATCGTAGCTGAAAAGAGTGGATCTAGTTCAAATGAACTTTTTATTTTGAAATTTTCATCCATAAAATAAGCGTCCCATTTAGAACTTATAACAAACTCATTATCTATAAAATCAATCGTATTAATTGGTTTATCAAATTTAATGACTTGCTTTGATTTGATATCTAGGCTCTCATTAGGAATAATTGGTGAATTTTGTGGATTATTGTCAAAATTTATACCAAGCTTTGTAGCCGGTGAAAAGGCATAATCAGGCGCCTTAACATCTCTTTTTCCTAAAAAAGAGATAGTTTTAAAGTGATTTTTATATCCATTTTTATCCCAGATAATATATTTGGGATTGAGCGAAAATCTAACTGGATCTCCTTGTCCATAATATGGCGGAATTCCAGTGCTTACAAAGGCTTGAAAAACATTTGAAGCTATTATAAATGCAGATATTGCAAACACTACAAACACAGGTTTGCTTAAACCTCTGTAGGTCTTTCCTTCCATCTCCTTATCAAATGCACTAAATTTTGGAGCAAAAAATAGCATAATTCCTAGCAGTAAAATAACAGCCCAAAATACAACTTCTGCCCAAAAATAAGTATGAATTCCAAAAACAGCTAGACCAAAACCTTGATCTAAATCTCTATGCGCGTGATTTCCAAAATGTGCAAAACTTTGCCAAAGTCCAAAAGCCGTAACTACAAGAAGCGAAGCTAGGTATTTAGCTTTCATTCCATATCTAACTATAAAAAGAGCTATTGCTCCTATAAATATCATCGCCTCTCTTTGTCCCCAACAAAGTGTGCAAGGACTATCTTTCAAAACATAACCGAAATAAAAATTTGCTATGCCAACAGGCAAAAGAATTATCAAAAATCCGGCTAAACACATAAGAGCGTAAAATAATTTTGCTTTTTTTATCTCATTCATTTTAAACTCCTATAAATTCATTATTGTGAGCAAACTGGCTGATTTGTGCCCTATATAAAAATAGATCATGAAAAGCCAAGAAAAAGCTACTAAACCAAATGCAAGTTTTTCAAATTTAGGTTTGCAGATGATAAGAATAACCGCCACTAAGACCAATAAAAGTTGCAAAAATTCCATTGCAATCTCCTTAAAAAAATTTGCATATGGTACAATAATGCCACTAAAAATTTGCTAAAAAAATATAATTTGATATAGATTATAAGAATTATAAAATGTAATAATTTAAACTGATATTTTTGATTAATGCCTAGTCTTTACAACACCTTGCCCTTGCAGTATTAAATAAAAATCAACGAATGCTTTTGTTAATCAAAAAACATGGAAATTGACAGCTTAAATTTCATATCAAACTCTCATATTTATCTATTTTTTATTTTGAAGTGTCTATTATTTGCATTTAACTTATTTTTGATACAATTTTTAAAATTATAATTTTGAGAAATTTGTGGAAAGCTTATTAGATATTTTAATATTTTTAATCTTTGGAGTTTTTGCTGGATTTTGTGGAGGCTTTTTTGGCATAGGTGGTGGAACAGTTATCGTGCCAATTATGCTTAATTTTGGAATAGATATAAAAGAGGCAGTCGGCATCTCTATACTTCAAATGCTCTTTAGCTCTGCCTTTGGCTCTTTTGTAAATTTCAAAAACAAAAATTTAAAGCTAAATAGCGGAATCTATCTTGGTGTTGGCGGTTTTTGTGGCGGACTTTTTAGCGGTTTTATAGTAAGTGCTGTGCCTGGAGAGCTCCTAAAATATGGACTTTTGATAGCTCTTCTTATAGCAATTATTAAATTTTTTAAAACTGATGTGACCTCTTTGGACAATGAAGTTGCAAACTGGCTTTTATTTGTTTTGGGCTTTGTTGTTGGGGCATTTGCCATAAGCATGGGGATAGGCGGCGCTCTTTTTTTAACTCCTATATTGGTTGGATTTTTGGGAGTTGATATAAAAAAAGCAGTTTCGATGGGGCTGTTTTTTGTGATGTTTAGCGCAATAAGTGGCTTTATCTCGCTTGCTTATAATGGACTTATAAACTATCAAGCCGGCATTATACTTGGCGTTGCAAGTCTTTTTGGGGTCTATATTGGAACAAATTTAAGCTACAAAATAGACAAAAATAGCCAAAAAAAGTGGCTTCTTGGACTTTATATAGCTATGTTTTTATTAACTTTAAAAGAGGTGATACTTAGATGAATGATTATATAGTAGTTACTGGCGCTAGAGAGCAAAATTTAAAAAATATAAATATCTCTATACCTAAAAACAAGCTAGTTGTCTTTACTGGACTTAGCGGAAGTGGTAAATCAACCTTTGCCTTTAAAACTCTCTATAGCGAGGGTCAAAGAAGATATATCGAAAGCCTTAGCTCATATGCAAGGCAGTTTTTGGATAGAGTTGCAAAGCCAGATGTCGATAAGATAGAGGGACTTACTCCTGCTATTGCGATAGATCAAAAGACAACTTCCAAAAATCCGCGCTCTACTGTTGGAACGATAACTGAAATTTACGACTATATTAGGCTTCTTTATGCAAGAGTTGGAGTGCAGTACTGCTACAAATGTAAAAAGCCTATCTCAAAGATGAATGCAAGTGATATCATAGATGAGGTGATGAAACTGCAAGAAAACTCAAAAATCATCATCTTTGCTCCACTTATAGATGAAAAAAAGGGCACCTTTGTAGATTTGATAGAAAACTTGCGCCTAAAGGGCTATGTAAGGGCGATGATTGATGGCAATATCGTAAGACTTGATGAACCAATAGAGCTTAGCAAGACCAAAAAACATACAATAAAAGCGGTGGTCGATAGAACAACAGTTAGCAAAGAAAATGAAAGCCGAATTGCACAAAGCGTTGAAAAGGCCTTAGAGCTTAGCTATGGACAGATGGAAGTTCAACTTGTTGATGAGTCAAAAACTATCCACTATAGCCAACATTTGGCATGTTTTGACTGCAAGATCTCATACACACCGCTTGAGCCACTCTCCTTTAGCTTCAACTCTCCAAAGGGCGCTTGCCCTGATTGTGATGGGCTTGGGATAAGATTTAGCCTAGATATGGACAAAATCATCGATGAGACTCAAAGTATTGAAAATGGTGCTATAAAAACGATGTATGGCTTTAACAAAAGCTATTATTTTAAATTTCTAACAGCCTTTTGTGAGAAAAATGGCATTGATATCAAAATACCATTTGCCAACCTAAGTAGCGACAAAAGAAGACTTGTCCTATATGGCAATGTAAGTCCGATAGAGTTTCTTTGGAAAAGGCACCGCATAAGTAGAGTTTTTGAAGGAGTTATAAAGATAGCCTATGATCTTTTAAAAGATGAAAAAGATCTTGAAAACTATATGAGAGAGAAAGTTTGCGAGACCTGCCACGGGCATAGACTCAAAAAAGAGAGCTTAGCAGTTAGAGTTGGAGGGCTTGAGATAGGCGATATTTTGGATATGAGCATAAAAGAGTGCTATCACTTTTTCTTAGATGAAAACAACTTTAAAGAGCTAGGCCAAACTGACAAAAGCATTGCAACACCGATATTAAAAGAGATAGCAGAGAGGCTTAAATTTCTATATGAGGTTGGACTTGGATATCTTACCTTGGGTAGAGATGCAAGGACAATAAGTGGCGGCGAGGCGCAAAGAATCCGCATAGCTTCACAGATTGGAAGTGGGTTAAGTGGCGTTATGTATGTGCTTGATGAGCCTAGCATTGGACTGCACGAAAGAGATACATTAAAGCTCATTAAAACATTACGAAGTCTGCAAGAAAAGGGCAATAGCGTCATGGTTGTAGAGCATGACAAAAAAACTATAGAAGCGGCAGATTTTATCATAGATATTGGTCCAGGAGCTGGTAAATTTGGTGGAGAGGTTGTATATAGTGGCGATATCAAGGGGCTTTTAAATAGCGATACACAAACAGCACTCTATCTAAAAGGAATCAAAAAAATAGAGTATTTTAAACAAAGAGAGCAGAAAAATTGGCTAACTCTAAAAAATGTCACCATAAACAACATCAAAAATTTAACCGCCAAATTTCCACTTTCAAATTTAGTTGGTCTAACTGGAGTTAGTGGAAGCGGCAAAAGCTCACTACTTATCCAAACACTGCTTCCAACCGCACTCTCCACACTAAATCGCGCAAAAAAGGTAGATAGTGTAGAGGGCGCTGTTATTGAGGGACTTGAGAATTTAGATAAGGTTATCTACCTTGATCAAAGTCCAATAGGAAGAACTCCAAGAAGCAACCCTGCAACCTATACAGGTGCCATGGACGATATAAGAGCTCTTTTTGCACAGACAAAAGAGGCAAAAATTAGGGATTATAAGATTGGGCGATTTAGCTTCAACGTAAAGGGTGGAAGATGTGAAAAGTGTCAAGGCGAGGGCGAGATAACGATAGAGATGCACTTTTTGCCCGATATAAATGTAGTTTGCGATGCTTGCAACGGCACTAGATACAACGCACAAACCCTAGAAATAGAGTATCGCGGCAAAAATATAGCTGAGGTTTTGGCTATGAGTATCGAAGAGGCGTTGGATTTTTTCAAAGCTGTGCCTAAAGTCTATCAAAAGCTAAAAACAATGCAAGATGTAGGGCTTGGATATCTAACTCTTGGACAACCAGCAACTACACTAAGTGGCGGAGAGGCACAAAGAGTAAAGCTTGCTAAAGAACTTAGTAGAAGCGATACGGGCAAAACTCTCTATATACTTGATGAACCTACAACTGGACTACATTTTGGCGATGTAGATAAACTCATCGGTGTGCTTTGTAATCTTGTAGATCTTGGCAACAGCGTTTTTGTCATCGAGCACAATATGGACGTTATCAAAAACTGCGACTATATCATAGATATGGGGCCTGAAGGTGGTGCAGGTGGCGGCAAAGTCATAGCTGCAGGCAAACCAAAAGAGGTTGCTAAAAATTATAAAAAAACAGCTTCTTATACAGGAGAGTTTCTTGCAAAAGAGTTTGGAATGGAATAAATTTAAGCAATAGGTAGAAATTTGACTTTTAAAATGCTCTTTTTGAGTGCTAAATTTAAGCCTATTATTTAAAAGCACCGCCAAATTTAAGTAGCGCTGAACCCCATGTAAAGCCGCCACCAAAAGCATCAAGCAAAATTAATGAGCCCTTTTTCAACCTGCCATCTTCAAAAGCCCTATTCATCGCCATAGGGATAGAGGCTGAACTTGTATTGCCATACTCGCCAACAGTTACAACACACTGCTCATCACTAAATTTCAATCTGTTTTTAACAGCGTCGATTATCCTTAAATTTGCCTGATGAGGAATAAAAAGATCTATTTGACTGCTGTTAATGTTGTTTTTCTCTAGCATCTTTATAACATCTTTTGTGAGCGTATTGACAGCTATTTTAAAGACCTCATTGCCTGACATATGGATAAAGTTAAGTTTGTTTTCAAGTAGATAGTTAGAAGCTGGATATGCGCTCCCACAACCTGGAGTCATCAATAAATCGCCCTTACTTCCATCACTTGATGTATGAACATCATAAATGTAGTCCTCATCATCTGCTCTTGAGACAACAGCAGCACCTGCGCCATCTCCAAAAAGAACACAGGTACGCCTATCGCTCCAATCAACAATAGAGCTAAGTTTTTCAGCACCAATTATTAGGATATTTTTTTTAGCACCACTCTCTATAAGGGATTTTGCTATCTCTATAAGATAGATAAAGCCTGTGCAAGCCGCACTTATATCAAAAGCCATAACATCATAAAGAGCCAATTTATCTGCAATTTTACAAGCAGTTGATGGCATACAGAAGTGATCGGGTGTTATTGTAGCACAAATGATAGCATCGATATCAGACTTTTTGATACCAGCTCGCTCAATAGCCATAACTCCCGCTCTATATCCTAAATCGCTCGTTACCTCATCTTTGGCAATGTGTCTTTTTAAAATGCCTGTTCTTTGGACAATCCACTCATTTGAAGTATCAACCATCTTTTCAAGGTCAGTATTTGTGATGATATCAGGCGGTATATAGGCCGCTATTGAGCGTATTGTTGCTTTTATCATGCTTTGCTCACTTCATCTTTTTCTTTTAAATTTCTCTTTTTTATCTCTGGATTTTCTTTGACTTTTTTCTCACTTTGTAACCCACCGTTTTTTAAGGTTGCAACTCTTGACTCTATAGCCGATGAAATATCGGAATTGCTAAATTTAAGTGCTGCAAAAACTGCATTTTTAATGGCTTTTGAGCTACTTTTACCATGACTTATGATAACGCAATTTTTCACACCAAGAAGTGGCGCGCCACCATATTCATCATAGTCGGTATTTTTCTTAATAGTCTTAAAGACTCCTCGCATAAGCAACGCACCAAGTAGTGCAACTGGTGAGCTTTTTATCCCTTTTTTGACAAGCTCACTAATCGCCGTTGCAACGCCCTCGCTAGTCTTTAGAAGTATATTTCCCATAAAACCATCACAAACCATAACATCAATAGAGCCATCAAAAATCTGACCGCCCTCTGCATTACCAACAAAACTATCTAACTCTTTTAGCATAGCAAAGGTCTCTTTTGTGATCTCATTGCCTTTGCAATCCTCTTCGCCGTTGGATAATAAGCCAATTCTTGGTTTTGGTATATTCATGATTTTTTGGGCATAAATTTCTGCCATGATAGCAAACTCAAAAAGATGCATAGCTTTGCAATCAACATTGGCCCCAACATCCAAAACTAAGGTGCCACCGGGATTTTTACTAGGCATCATTGTAGCAATAGCAGGTCTTGAAATGCCCTTGATCCTGCCTAACATAAGTGTTGCAAGACTCATAGTAGCGCCACTATGTCCAGCAGAAACGACAGCCACGCACTCGCCATCTCTAACAAGTTCAACCGCTTTATAGATGCTACACTCCTTTCGCTTTAGTGCATCTGTTGCACCAAGCGACATAGGAAAGGTCTCATTTGCATGGACTATCTTGACTCTACTTAGATAATTTTGTGGAATTATCTCTTTTAAAACTTTTTCATCCCCAACTAAGTAGGGTAAAAACTCTTTCTCATCTAACGCACTAAATACGCCATCAAGGATGGGGCTTGGTCCAAAATCCCCGCCCATAGCATCTATTGCTATCTTTAACATCTTTTAATACTGTCCTGTAGTAGGATTGGTTCTATGTGGTAACTTCCAGCTGCCATCTTTATCTCTAACTGGCATTGGTAGTGTTACTTTGTAGTGCGTTCTTCTTTTTGCCGCACGAGTCTTACTAACTCTTCTCTTTGGAACTGCCATAATACTCTCCTTTATAAATTTTTACAACTATCACAATAGATATAGTCACTCTTATAAGACTCTATCTCACTTATAAAAAGCTCATCAAGGTTGATAAAGCCATCAAAAAACTCCACAACATCCTCGACTTTATGCTCTTTATCTTTGTATAATCCATCACTTAGCAATAGAGTCAAACTCTCATCAATCTTTAATACCATCTCTTTGCCACAACGATCACAAACATGCTCCATAAAGCCAACAATTTTGGCTACACACAAAACCAAATCGTCGCTTTTTTTGCTAAGAGTGCCTATAAATTTAAGATCATCTTTAGTTATCTCAAACTCCATTGGATCGTTTGAGATCTTAACAAAAGCTATCTTTGTATCTTTGTTATCTAACAAATTTCTCTCTTTGCAAAAAAGAACTCAATCTCTGTTTTTGCATTTTCCAAACTATCACTTCCATGAACGGCATTTGCATCGATATTTTCAGCAAAATCAGCTCTAATTGTTCCTTTTTTTGCCTCTTTTGGATTGGTTGCGCCCATAAGCTCTCTGTTTTTTGCAACAGCGTCTTTTCCTTCAAGCACCATAACAACAACTGGTCCGCTTGTCATAAACTCAACTAAATCATTGAAAAATGGTCTCTCTTTATGAATTGCATAAAACTCTTTTGCGTCGCATTTGCTAAGTCTTATCTTCTTCATAGCTGCAACTCTTAAACCATTGCTCTCAAATCTATCTACAATCTTGCCTATAACGCCCTTTTTTACGGCATCTGGCTTCAAAATCGATAAAGTTCTTTCCATTGTTTCTATCCTTGAAATTTAACTATAAATTTACTCTTTAAATTTGATAAAAGATGGCATTATACTGAAAACACAATCAAAAATCAACCATCAAATCAAACTCACAAATTTTTTAAATTTATCCGACTAATTATTGACTGGCTCTTGATTTGCTCGCTGCTCTTTTGTGATGTTTTCTCTACTTGGTTGACTTCCAACAACATCACTCCAAACTATGCAACCATCAGTAGGACAGGCATCTGCGCAAGCTGGCTCATCATTATATCCTACACACTCAACACATTTGTCGGCATATACATAGTAAAAATCATCTCCATTTGGGTTATCTGACTCATCAACAATAGCCTCAACTGGGCATTCATCGATGCAAGAACCACAACTTATACAGATATCTAGTATCTTTACAGCCATTTTTTCTCCTTTTAACTCTAATGTAAAACAGTGTAGTTTATCAAAATTTTATAAACAGTTGTTTAAAATTTGCCATAGATATATATAAATTTAAGCTCATTTCTCTATAGAGCTTTTATTTTTTGATAGATTAATCAAATATTAACTAAATTCTTCTATACTAACTGCCTAATCAATAAAATTTATTAATTAAAGGAGAAATGATGATTGTAACAAAAAAAGCTACTGATTTTACAGCTCCAGCTGTTTTAGGTAATGGACAAATAGTTGAAGATTTTAATCTTTATAAAAATATAGGTAAAAATGGAGCAGTTGTATTTTTCTATCCAAAAGACTTTACATTTGTCTGCCCTAGCGAAATAATCGCTTTTGATCATAGATTTAAAGATTTTCAAGAGCGTGGCATAAATGTTATCGGAATAAGTTGTGATAATGAATACAGCCATTTTGCTTGGAGAGAAACTCCGGTTGATAAAGGTGGCATAGGCAAAGTACAATTCCCATTAGTAGCCGATTTGACAAAACAAATTTCTAGAGATTTTGATGTGCTTTTTGGTGAAGCAGTTGCTCTTAGAGGATCATTTTTGCTAGACAAAGATGGCACAGTAAGACACTCAGTTGTAAATGATTTTCCACTTGGAAGAAACATAGATGAGATGATTAGAATGGTCGATACTATGCTATTTACAAATGAGCATGGAGAAGTTTGCCCAGCTGGATGGCACAAAGGCGATAAAGCGATGAAAGCATCAACAGAAGGTGTCGCAAGCTATCTTAAAGATAACGCTTCTAAACTCTAATCACAAGTGGCTTTTATGCCACTTGCCTCCACTAACCTTTTGAAATTTAACCCTTTACTATCCTTAACTACTTCACTTATAAATTACATAACTAAATTTTAGTATAATAGCTCTAAATTTTTAGCTTAGAGGTATTTTATGAAAACTTTACAAGAAGATTTAAAGCTCTTTTTTCTTGGATTAAAAGAGAATAAAGAACCATATCTTTATAAAAACAAAGATCTAACAACTCATGCAACTATAGTTGGTATGACTGGAAGCGGTAAAACTGGGCTTGGAATAACTCTACTTGAAGAGGCTTGCATTGACAATATACCTTCAATTATAATAGATCCAAAAGGCGATATGACTAACCTTTGCCTCTCATTTCCAAATCTTGCAAAAGAGGATTTTTTGCCATATATCGATGAAGATGAGGCAAAAAACAGCAACAAAACCAAAGATGAGATGGCACAAAAACTAGCCTCTACTTGGCAAAGCGGACTAGAAGCGAGCTATCAAGATAAAGATAGAATTAGGCTTTTTAAAGAGAGTGCTGAGTTTAGGATCTATACTCCAAAAAGTAGCAGCGGGTTAAGTGTGAGTCTATTAAGGGACTTTGTAGCACCGAAAAACAGCTCCAAAGAGGAACTTGATGACTATGTTCTTGCACTCTCTAGCTCACTACTTTTGCTAATAGGTATCAAAAACCAAAGCGTAACTTCGCCAGAAATTGTGCTGCTTCAAAATATATTTTTAGCAAATTTCAAAGAGAACAAGGACCTAAACATCGTTGATCTAATCCACCAAATAGCCAACCCACCATTTGACAAAGTTGGAGTTAGTGACTTAGAGAGCTTTTATCCATCAGACAAAAGAATGGCATTGGCAATGAAGCTAAATGGCTTTTTTGCAAGTCCTAGCTTTTCGCAGTGGTGCATGGGCGATAGTTTGGATATCTCTAAAATGCTCTTTACCAAAGATGGCAAGGCGCGCTGCAATATCTTTACTATCTCTCATTTAAGCGATGATGAAAGGGTCTTTTTTGTAGCACTACTTTTAAATGAGATAGTTAGATGGATGAGAACTACAGAGGGAACAGATAGCCTTAGAATGGTAGTTTATATGGATGAGATTTTTGGCTTTTTCCCACCAAATGGCAATCCACCAACTAAAAAGCCAATGCTTACACTTTTAAAACAGGCAAGAGCACATGGCGTTGGAGTTGTGTTATCTATGCAAAATCCAGTAGATCTTGACTACAAAGGTCTTTCAAATATGGGAACTTGGTTTATAGGTCGTCTTCAAACTGCTCAAGACAAAGAGCGTATAATTAGCGGTATCACAGGTGTTAGTGGTAGCGATATGGATAAATCCGAACTTTTAGAAAAGATCTCCAACCTAAACAAAAGAGAGTTTTTAGTAAAAAATGTTCACGAAGATGGATTACAGATAATTGGGACTAGGTTTGCACTAAGCTACCTAAAAGGTCCGCTAAGCTCTATGCAAATAGATAGTCTAATGGCTAAATTTAAAAAAGAGCAGCCACTATTTACGCAGGTAAAAAAGGGTAAAAAACCACTTCTTTCTCCAAACATAAAAGAGTGCTATAGCTATGGCGGCGGCGATACATTAAGAGCCTATCTCTATGCAACTGCAAAGGTGAGATTTTATGATAAGGGACTTGATTATACAAAAGAGTTCTCTTATGCTTATGCGCTTGATGATACAAAAAGTGTTGATTGGGATCAAGCAAGCATAAATCCAGACTTTAAGCCATCAAAAGCAAAAGAAGATTTAAATTTATCTTACGAAGAGTTGCCATCCTATATCTCATCGCTAAAAGACTTTAAAGATGAAGAGCGCAAACTCAAAGACTATCTTTATAGAAACGCCAAACTAGAGCTATTTAACGCCCTTGGGCTAAGATCAGAGCCACAAGAAAGTAAAGAGGAGTTTATGCTTAGACTTCATGATAGGTGCAACGAGGTATTGGAAAAAGAGACTGAAAGTTTTAGCGCCAAATTTAAAACAGAGCAGTCAAAGCTTCAAGATAGACTTTTTAAAGCAGAACAAAAACTCTCAAAAGAGAAGGCAAATGTCACCTCTAAAATTTTAGATGTTGTTGTAAATGTTGGCTCATCCATCATAGGTGGATTTTTGGGCAACAAAGTCCTATCAAGAACAAATGTTGCCAAAGCAGCCTCTGGCGCAAGAAGTGCAACAAGGGCGCTTAATCAACGTAAAAACCTAGAGATGGCACAATACGATGTAGATAAAATCTCAACCGATCTTCAAAATTTAGTAGATGAGTATGACGAAAAGATAAAAGAGTTAAAAAAGAGTTATGACTTGAAAAATATTGAGATAAAAATAGACTCTATTGCTCCTAAAAAAAGCGATATATTTGATGAAGATATTGCACTTCTTTGGAAAAATTAAGGAGATAAGATGAAAGAGATATTTTTAAATCCAAATGTTCTTGCTTGCATTTTAGCCTATCTTATTGGCGCTATCCCTTTTGGACTGCTTTTAGTTAAGCAGTTTGCAAAGATAGATATCAGACAAGAGGGTAGCAAAAGTATCGGTGCGACAAATGTTTTAAGAGTGCTAAAACAGCAAAACAACAAAATGGCAAAAAAACTAGCAATCGCCACCATAGCGCTTGATGGACTAAAAGGTTTTCTTCCTGTGCTAATTACAAAGCTTATGGGCTTTTCATTTGATACTCAACTAAGCGTTGCTCTCTTTGCAGTTGTTGGTCACTGCTTTAGTCCCTATCTTAAATTTCATGGTGGCAAAGGCGTTGCAACGGGCGCTGGAGCGTTGCTGCTATTTTTGCCAATAGAGCTTGCAATAGCTCTAGCTGTTTGGTTTATCGTGGGAAAAGTCCTTAAAATCTCAAGTCTTGCCTCGCTTTTGGCAGTTGCCGCTCTGCTTATCTCGATGTTTTTACTCAATCCCGATAACCTCTCTATAAAGGCGCCAGTTTGCATAATAACCTTTATAATAGTCTATAAACACACTCCAAATATTATCAGGCTTTTTAAGGGCAAAGAGAGCAAAGTTATATGACAACTATCTTTATAAAAGAGCTTAAATTTCAAACGATTATAGGCATTTTAGAGCATGAAAGACAGAATAAACAAGAGATTTCTTTAGATATCAAGCTAAGAGCCGATGAGTTTATAGACTACACTCAAGTTATCTATGAAACTAAGGCACTTTTTGAGAGCGAAGAGTTTTTTTATGTTGAAGATGCCCTAAATTTCTTTAAGGTATTTTTCAAAAAAAGATTTAAAACTCTTAAATTTCTTAAGATGAAAATCACCAAAGAAAAGATAGTTGCCGATGCCAAAGTTGGGGCGATTTTAAAATGGCACTACTGAAATGTTTGTAATCATTCTTAAATTATGTTAAAATATGTCCGTTTTTAATATAAATTTACAAGGAAGTGTAAGATGAGGATTTTGATAGTAGAGGATGAAGTAACTCTAAACAAGACTATAACAGAGGGGCTTACAGAGTTTGGATATCAAACAGATAGTTCAGAAAGCTTTGCAGATGCTCAATATTATATAGATATTAGAAATTATGATTTAGTTTTGGCAGATTGGATGTTGCCTGATGGTAGCGGACTAGATCTTATAAATATAGTGAAAGATAAATTACCAAGAACAGCTGTTGTTATAGTCTCTGCAAAAGATGATAAAGAGAGTGAAATCAAAGCCTTAAAAGCGGGTGCTGATGACTACATCAGAAAACCATTTGACTTTGAGATACTTATCGCAAGAATAGAAGCTAGACTTAGATTTGGCGGGACAAATGTCATAAAAATAGATGATTTGATTATAGATCCAGATGAGGAAAAGATTACCTATAAAGGCAAAGAGGTAGAGCTTAAGGGAAAACCATTTGAAGTTCTTACTCATCTTGCAAGACATAGTGATCAAATAGTTAGCAAAGAGCAGCTTTTAGATGCCATATGGGAAGAGCCTGAGCTTGTAACTCCAAATGTTATCGAAGTTGCTATCAATCAAATCCGCCAAAAGATGGATAAACCGCTAGGAATTTCTACTATAGAGACAGTAAGAAGACGCGGATATAGATTTTGTTTTCCCAAAAAAGCTTAAGAGTTAAATTTGTTATACAATTAGCATCTGCATCTGCGATGCTAATTTTAATTTTTTCTGTGATGCTTTATCGCTATATAAAAATCACAGTATTTGAAACTTCATCACAAACTCTACTTATAGAGGCGAGTCATATCGCAAAGAGCATTCAAAATGGAGTTGATATCTACCAAAATAGCAATAACAACAGTGAATTTATCATAAAAATAGAGCCAAATTTAGACGGCATAAAAAAGCCAAAATATACAAAAGAGCAACTAGATGAAAGAAGTTTTCTAACTCTTAAATATCCATTAGAAGACAGCAGCAAAATTCTTATTCTAAAGACCGAAACTACCATTTATACCAACATTGTTAAACAAATTCTTGCTGATATCATCATCATGAATGTAACGATGATATTTTTGATACTTTTTTATGCAATGCTACTATCACGCACTCTTCTCATACCTATAAAAACACTGAGCAACAAACTTGCTAGTCTAAATGAAAAAGTTCTTCTAAACATTGATGAAAAGGATATTGAGCTTGAGTTTAGGCCACTTGCTATCGGTATAAATAGGCTTATTGATAGGATAAAAACCTTTATTATGTATCAAAAAGAGCTCTTTATTGGCATCGCGCATGAGCTAAAAACTCCTTTGGCTGTGATGAAGACAAAAAACGAAGTTACACTTCTAAAAAGACGAGATACACAAAAATATATCGAAGCGCTAGAAAAAAATATAGAAACTATTGATGAGATGAATAAAGCCATAACCTCAATCCTAAAAGTAGGCAGGCAAGAGAGCGCACAATTTGAAAAAGCAATCAAAAAAGAGATGGTTAGCTACATAGAAGAGCTGGTTCAAAACTTTGCAATTTTGGCCAAAAATGAGGATAAATTTATCATCACAAAGCTAAGTCCTAGCAAAATTTATCTAACAATCCAACCTACTCTTTTTTTGCATATCATACAAAACTTCGTTCAAAACGCTATTAAATTTTCACCAAAAGGCTCATCAATTACCATCAAATCCTACATAAAAAATAGCGAGTTTATAATTGAAGTTTTAGATGAAGGGTGCGGGCTAAAAGAGAATATCGACATCTATGCGCCTTTTAAAAAGGATCTTGGAAGCGGTGGCGTTGGGCTAGGGCTTTTTTTGGCAAAAGGGGCAGCTCAAGCGATGAATGCAACTATCTTAGTTGAAAATAGAGAGGTAAGAGGAGTTGTTGCAACTCTTAAATTGCCTATTAGCAAAAACAAAAAGAAAGACAATATTTAAGGTTCATAATGAGTAAAAGAGTAGCGATTATCGACCTTGGCTCAAATTCCGTAAGAATGGCGATTTTCGAAAGAACTAGCAGACTAGGATTTTTTACAGTTGGTGAGTTTAAGATAAATGTTAAGCTTGGCGAGGGTGCCTACGAAAATGGCGGTCTTTTGCAAGAAAGTGCTATGCAAAATAGCTATGAGGCCTTTTTGGAGTTTAAAAAACTTATAAAGAGATATCAAGTAAGAAAGGTCATGGCAGTTGGAACATCGGCTCTTAGAGATGCACCAAACAAAGATGAGTTTTTGAAACGCATAAGGACTTTGGGTATCGGTCTTAGGGTGATTGATGGTAACAAAGAGGCCTATTATGATGGTGTTGCCACACTCAATCTTTTGCCACCTTTGCAAGATGCTATCTGTGTTGATATTGGCGGTGGCTCTACTGAGTTAGTCCATATCAAAGATGGCAAGATAGAGGAGGTTTGCTCCTTAAATTTAGGAACTGTTAGGATAAAAGAGCTATTTTTTGATAAAAATGAGTTTAAAAAAGTTGATAAATTTATCGATAGCGAACTTGCAAAAGTCCCATTACACTTCAAAGGTCAAACTGTCATTGCCATCGGTGGAAGTCTTAGAGCCATCTCAAATGCCATAGTAGAAAAGAGCAACTACCCCATCAAAATCCTGCATGGCTTTAAATATGACTTTGAGAAAAACAGAGAGTTTATAACTGCTCTATCAAATGCCAAAATAAAAGATCTAGCCAACTTCTGTATCAAAAAAGAGCGTTTTGATACCATAAGAGAGGGGGCAATGATCTTTAATAAAACAGCCTCTTTAGTTGGTGCAAAGGAGATTTATACTAGTGGCGTTGGCGTTAGAGAGGGGCTTTTTCTCTGTAGTCTAATGCCTCGCAATCCCAAATTTCCAAAGGGTTTTAGCCCTAGTTTAAAAAGTTTGCTTGATAGATTTGGTATAGACGAAACGGCAAATCTTAGCAAGATTACAAGAGCCCTTTTTAAAGAACTTCTACCTATCCATAAGCTAGATAGCGCCTACTCTTTTGAGCTTGGAGTTGCTGCTAGACTTTGTCACATCGGCAATAAAATTGGCTACTATGCCACTCACAATCACACCGCTTATATCATCTTAAATGCTCTTAACTACGGCTTTACTCATGAACAAAAAGCACTAATTGCAATGATAGTAGAGCTACATGGCAAAAAAGCTATCAATGAAGAGAGGTATAAGATGTTTGGCACTCTGCTACCTAGCAAAGAGACTATCGTTTGGCTAAGTCACCTGCTAGAGGTGGCAAAGGTGCTTGATATGTGTAATGAAAAAAATATCAAATTTAAACTACAAGACGCAACTCTTTTAGTAGATGGTATCAAACAACATACATATATAAAAGAGTCATTAAGAAAAATCTCAAAGCCGCAAGACTACATCATCTCTTTTGTCTAATAAAGCCTTTATAAAAGCCAAATTTACGCCTTTTTTTGCGTAAATTTGACAAATTTGTGGCTATTTAGCCATTTTTCTTTGCAAAATCACTCATAAATGAGGTGAGTGCCTCTACATCTTCATATGTAACAGCGTTGTAGATAGAGGCTCTTATGCCGCCAACCGATCTATGTCCTTTTAAGCCTATCATATTATTTTTAAGCGACTCTTCTATAAATTTAGCCTCAAGCTCTTTGTTGGCGAGATTGAAGACAACATTCATCTTTGATCTAGAATCAGCCCTTGCATGACCTATATAAAACTCACTCATCTCATCAATGCTCTTATAAAGAAGTTTTGATTTTTTGTCGTTGTATCTCTCTATCTCTTTCAATCCGCCAAATTTCTCTATCCACTCAAGTGTAAGTCCAAGCATATAGATACCAAAGGTATTTGGAGTATTTACCATAGAATTTGCCTGAATTTGTGGCATATATCTAAGCATAGTTGGTAGGTTGCTCTTGTCTCTTTGCTCTGCTAGCTCTTTTCTTATGATAACTAGCACAACTCCCGATGGACCGCCGTTTTTTTGGATACCACCATAAAAAAGTCCAATATTGCCAAAATCAATAGGTCTTGAAAAAAGATCGCTTGAGCTATCTACTATAAGAGGGCACTTTGTCTTTGGAAGCTCCCTGTATTGTGTGCCGTAAATTGTGTTGTTAGAACAGATATATCCATAGTCTGCATCATCGCTAAATTTAAACTTAGGAATGTAACTATAACCATCCTCTTTGCTACTTGCGATTACTTCGTGCTTTATACCTAAAATCTCAGCCTCTTTTATCGCTTTTTTAGTCCAAGCACCAGTATCTACATATTGTGCAACTCCGCCATTTGTCATATTCATAGGAATTTGTGCAAACTGCAAGCTAGCACCACCTTGCAAAAACAAAATCTCAAACTCATCTGTCAATGAGTAGAGCCTTTTTACTCTCATCTTAACGCTATTTATCACCTCATCAAAGGCTTTTGAACGGTGTGAAAGCTCGATTATTGAGCAGCCATTGCCATTAAAATCCAAAAACTCATCTCTTGCTTTTTGCAAAACCTCCAAAGGTATTGCGCCAGGTCCTGCGTTGAAATTTCTAACTCTCATTATCTCTCCTTACTCTATGATTGCTTTTTTTACTGCTGTTTTTGAAACTAACTCTATGCTATCGCCACTACTTAGCATCGATATATCGCAAATTTTACCACCTTTTAGGACATTTACTAAATTTGAAACACTATCTAATTGATGTTTTTTTTCATTTAAAACTAGCTCTTTTCTCTTTAAAAGTTCGCTAAATTTCATAAATTTAAGCTCCAAATCTCGCTTCAGGCTCTCTTTTCTTGCTACTATTTTTTGGTTAAATAGCTCTATTGTAGAGGTTGGATCATGTCTGTTTAGCCGCTCTTTTAGAAGTGCTAGAGTATTTTTGTTGTTTGTTAGGATAGCTAAGATATAGCTTTTAAGCGCACTCTCTTTTGTGTCTAAATCTTGCATAATTGTCTCAAAATGTGGCAAAATATCGACTATTGAGGCTGTTGGAGTGGAGCTTCTGTGGTCACTTACAAAATCAACTATCGTCCAGTCATCTTCATGCCCAACTCCAGTAACTATCGGAGTTTTAGCAAAGGCTATTGCTCTTGCCAAAGACTCATCATTAAAAGCTCTCAGATCCTCTTTGCTACCGCCGCCCCTTGCTATGATGATGACATCATAACCAGCTAAATCGATCTTTGAAAGAATAGCCATAATAGAGCTTGGCGCCTCATTTCCCTGCATCAAAGAGTTATAAACATCGATTTTGCAAAGTTGCCATCTCTTGGATGCTGTTTTTTTCAAATCCTCATAGGCTGAAGAGGTTGTGCTAGTGATGATAGCTATGCGGTTTGGAAACTTGGGAATTGGCTTTTTATTTTCAAAAAGTCCCTCATCTTCTAGCTTTTTCTTAAGCTCTCTAAACTCTCTTTCTATCTCGCCCTCACCATCTGCTCGCATAGACTTTACATTTAGTTGATATCGCCCCGTTTTGGCATATAGATCAACTGTTGCACCAACTATCACACTATCGCCTATCTCTGGTATCTTGGCAACATTTTTATTTAGAAAATAAAACATCACAGCATCTATGCTATTTTGCTCCTCATCAACAAGAGTAAAATACCAATGTTTGCTTGAATGCTTTGTAAATTTGCTCACCTCGCCTCTTACTTCGACAAGTGAAAAAGTGCTATTTAGTAGAGCTTTTGCCTGTTCGTTTAGCTCTCCAACAGACAAAATCATATATTTTTTACCTTTTTTGCAAGAAATAGAGTTGAGATATCAAAGCTATAGCCCTTTACCAACTCAAGCTCAAAACCGCACTCCTTTAGCTCATCACAAAAGCTATCTTTATCTAGAAAATTATCTATTGAGTTTGGAAGATACTCATATGCAGCTCTATTTTTAGAGATAAAAGCACCTACTCTTGGGACAATATTTTTTAGATAAAACTCTCTAAATTTAGAGATAAAGCTCTTTTTATCATTTTTGGCAAACTCTAAAACTACAAGATGACCGCCATTTTTTAAAACTCTATTAAACTCTCTTAATGACTCTTTTCGCTTTGGAATATTTCTTATGCCATAACTAATGCTTAATATATCGGCAATCCCACTACCAAGCGTTGTATTATCTGCCAAAGCCTCTATAAATTTAAACTGCGGAAACTTCTTTTTTGCAACTTCAAGCATTCCGCTACTTGGATCGACCCCAACTAAACTTACAATCTCTTTATCAAATTTAGCCGCCATCTCTTGCCAAACCCCCATCATATCGCCCGTTCCGCAAGCTATGTCTGCTATACTTATCTCTTTTTGTGCAGTCTTTTTATAGACAATTTTGCAAGCACTTCTTCTCCAAGCCAAATCCACACCCAAACTCATAGCCCTATTTGCTCTATCATAAGTTGGAGCAATCTGGTTAAACATTGAGACTATCTTTTCCTCTTTTTCCACAATTTTCCTTATTTATAATTTCTAAGCAACAAGTAGAGGCTGTCTAGTTTATGCTCGATTTGCTGCTGTTTTATCCTATCTTTTATATCAAATTCCTTAACAAGTTGCTCGACATCGCTATTTTTAATCTCTAAAAACTTCTTAAAAGCTCTATTTAGCTTTTCTATAAGCCTTTGCTCTCTTTTTTCATAATAGATACCGCCAAACTCATCAAAAATCTCGCAAAGTGGCGCCAACCCTATCAAAAAGTTATCCAAATCATTCTCTTTTAAATTTTCAGAGAGATTATAACTCTTTTTTGCTATCTCTTCAGAGATAAAATACTTAAGTGAGAGATCATTTTTTGCATAAAAATGGCTCTTATCTTTTATCACAACATCGATAGTATCTTTATCTTTAGCCAAGATAAAGCTCTCTTTGTCGATATCTTCTAAAAACTCTCGCATACTCTCTTGCAAAAAAAAGCCAAATTTAAAAAGCACTCTTTGAAAAAGAGCAAAATCGATATCTTCACAACTTCTCTTTAAAACTTCTCTAAAATAATCATACGAACTACTTGCTACAAATCCGCCCTCTTTATCTACTCTTGCAAACTTGCAAAGCTCTTTGTCGCTAAAATCCTCTAACTTGCTAAAGTGCTCTTTTAGGTAATCATTCTCCTCTTTTGAGCTTATAATGGTTAAATTTCTTTGTGGTTTTTTATAGATATCAACACTAAAAACATGACCATCTAAATTTATAAGATGGGTTGTCTTTATTACCAATGAGCCAACTCTTTTTTTGGGTTCGAACTGCTCTTTTAAAATGTGCTCTTTTTTACCCTCTTTTTCTAAAAAATAGTCATCATTTTTTTTGATGTAGCACTCATCTGCTATAGAATAGAGCTTTATCTCATCAGAGGTTAGCCATCTGGCATTGCAAATCAGCTCTTTTAAACTCTCTTCATCTACTATAAATTTATCCATTTTAGCCCTCTTTACACTTTTTACAAGAAGCTGTAGATAAAACTACATGCAACCTCTCTACCTTTTCGTTTAGTCTCTCTTCAATCTTTTCTTTGCACAAATCCAAAAGCTCATCGTCTAGATCTACAATCTCTTTGCAATTGCTACAAACTGAGTGGATATGCGGCTTATCAAATATATCAAATCTGGACTTTTCATTTTTAATCTCTATCTTTGTTACAATATCTTTTTCTATAAGAAGATTTAAATTTTTATAAAGCGTTGCAAGTGAGAGTTTTGGCTCTTTTTGTTTGATTTTGGCATAGAGATCATCAATAGTAGGATGAGTGTGAAGCAGCAACTCTTCAAGTATAAAAAGTCGTTGCTTTGTCGCCTTAAGACCGCTTTGTTTTAGGAGCTTTGTAAGCATTGCTTAACTCTTTCTTTCATACTTTGGATATCGATATTTAGATATTTTTTGACCTCTTTTGTATCGCCATGCGGTATAAAAATATCCTCTATCTCAAAACTTACAATAGAAACGTCAATTATGTTACTCTCTTGCAAAAATCCACTAAGAATCTCGCCTATACCGCCCTTTTTAACCGACTCACTAAAGATAAACCATCTTTTGCTTTTTTTGGCTAAATTTATAAGAAACTCTTTATCTAGCGGCTTTGCAAAGACCAAATCTACCAAATTTGGAACTATATTGTCAGCTTTTAAAAGCTCTTTTACAAGATATGCCTCGCCTACGCTGTTGCCATAGCCTATAAAAGTGATATCTGAGCTGTTATCTTCAAGCATGGTAGTTTTTAACTCTACTTTACTAAACTCATTTTCAAGCACAAAGCTACCTCTTGGATATCTAATAGCCAAAGGTTTGTCAAATTTATAAGCAAGCTCCAACATCGCCTCAAAAGTTTTCCTATCTCTTGGTGCAATAAGAGTTAAATTTGGTATGGCATTTAGAAAGCTTATATCAAAAACTCCCTCATGTGTCTCGCCATCCTCGCCAACAATTCCGCCTCTATCCATACAAAAGACAACTGGCAAACTCATAATGGCACAATCATGAATAACTTGGTCATAGGCTCTTTGCAAAAATGTAGAGTAAATCGCAATATAGGGCTTAAAGCCCTCTTTTGCCATAGCAGCCATTGAAGTTACTGCGTGTTGCTCTGCAATGGCAACATCCCAAAATCTATCTGGAAATTTCTCTATAAGCTTGTCAAGTCCCGTTCCCGTTGGCATAGCTGCTGTAACGCCTACGATATTGTCATATCTTTGCGCTAGCTCCAAAAGCTTTGTAGAAAATATCGCTGTCGCACTTGGTTTGTCTGACTTTTTAACAAATTTGCCACTTTGCAAATCAAATGGTCCAACTCCATGCCAATTGGCAAGATAGCCCTCCGCCTTTTCATAGCCTTTGCCTTTGAGAGTTTGAGCATGTATCAAAACTGGCTTTTTTATCTGCTTTGCTATCTGGAAGGTCTCTATAAGCTCTTTGATATTGTGACCATTGACAGGACCTATATACTCAAGTCCTAACTCTTCAAAAAGCATCCCTGGAATTATGAGCTTAAAACTCCCTTCAACTCTTTTAGCCATATAGCTAGCACTTGCTGGTAGCTTTTCCAAAAAGCCACTAACACCTTTTTTAAAGCTCTGATAGCCTTTACTTGCCATCGCTTTGGAAAGATACTTGCTAAGTGCGCCTATTGGCTTTGAGATGGACATTTCATTGTCATTTAGGATGATAACACAGGGATATTTTCTATCGCCTAGCTCATTTAACGCCTCATATGCAAGACCTGCACTCATCGAACCATCGCCTATCAAAACTACTGGAAGCCTATCTTCGTTTTTTAGCTTGATGGCTTTTGCAGCTCCAACTGCCAAAGAGATGGAAGTTGAGCTATGTCCAGCTATAAAGTAATCATACTCGCTCTCGCTTGGTTTGGTATAGCCACTAATTCCGCCAAATTTTCTAAGTGAGCTAAAGCTATCCCAACGACCGCTTAAGAGCTTGTGTGCATAACTTTGGTGACTTACATCAAAGATAAATGGATCTTTTTTTACATCAAAAACATAGTGCATAGCAACTATTAACTCGACAGCTCCTATATTTGAACTAAGATGACCGCCGTTTTTGCTAACAACTTCTAAAATACGCTCTCTAATCTCTTGACAAAGCTCTTTTAGCTCTTCTATGTTTTTGCCTTTTATATCCACTTTCTACTCTTTTTAAATAATCTAAATACTATCAAACTAATATAAATTTAAACCTAAAGTAGCTCATCTAAAAGTCCCAAAACTCTATCATTTTGGCTCTTTGTCCCTATCGTTATCCTAAAAGCATCAAGCCCATAACTCTTTAGATCTCTTAATATCACTCCACTTTTTAAAAGCTCGTTGCAAATGTTGCTTGAGTTTTTGTGATAAAAAGTTATAAAGTTGGTGTAGCTATCTGTAAATTTAAGCCCCTTTTTTATGGCAAACTCTTCATATCTTTTCATCTCTTTGAGATTATTTTTAAGAGTCTTTTTGCTCTGCTTTTTGTCTTGTAGCGCCGCTGTTGCTGCGATTAGACTAAGAGTTGTCACATTAAATGGCGCTCTTACTTTCATAAGAGTTGAGATAATCTCCTCTTTGCTAAGCGCGTAACCTATCCTCATGCCACCAAGTCCATAAAGCTTGGAAAATGTTCCAAGATAGATGGTGTTTGGATATTTGCTAATGAGCTCTTTTGGACAGAGCGCTCTGTTTTTGTCTTTGTAGCTTGCAAACTCATTATAAGCGCCATCTATGACAACCAAGGTCTCATCATCTATCTTATCCAAAAAATCATAAAGCTCTTTTGTGCGGACGCATTCGCCAAGCGGGTTGTTTGGAATGCATAAAAAGATAATTGCAATCTCCTCTTTTTTCTCTTTGTAAATTTGTAAAAACTCATCTAAGTCATGCTCTTTTGACTCTGTTTTAAAGACTTTTGCACCTATTTGCTTGGCGTAAATTTCATACATCGCAAAAGTTACACCAGCGGTTAAAATACCTTTGTGCCTGTTCGCCTTTGCATGGACACAAAACTCAATAATCTCATCGCTTCCCTGTCCTATGATGATGTTTTTTAATTCGAGCTCATACTTTTTAGCCAATGCCGCTTTTAACTCGCTCATACTATCATCTGGATAAAGACTTGCAAATTTGGCCCCTTTTTTGATGGCTTTTATCGCTTTTTTACCGGCACCATAAGGGTTTTCGTTACTTGCAAGTTTTATTATCTCATCTTTTTTTATGCCAAACTCTTTTACTACTAGTTCTATTGGTTTGCCCGCTTCATATGTCTTTATTTTGTCTAATGTCTCATTAAATTTCATCACTTCTCTCCATTTAGATAGCTTCCAAGCCACTTTATATCATGGCCACTTCTTTGGGCAAGATCAAGCACTCTTTTTACATGCTCATCATCAATATGTCCCTCAAAATCTATATAAAAATTTGTCTTAAATTCCCTATTTTTTATCGGCCTGCTCTCAAGTTTGGTTAAGTTTATATTCTCATTTCTAAACATCAAAAGAAGCTCCACCAAACCGCCTGGCCTATGGTCTGTTTTGGCAAGTATGGTTGTTTTGCTATTTTGACTTAGGCTATTTTTAAAGTCACTTAGCACAAAAAAGCGCGTTTTATTTGCACTGTTGTCCTCAATAGTCTCAAACATTATAGGAACATTGTAAAGCTTGGCTGCTATTTGAGAGCAAATTGCAGCGCTATTGTCTATCTTAGCCGCCATTTTGGCTGCAAGTGCAGTTGATTTGGTAGGGATAAACTCAATCTCACTAAGTCCGTGATCTTCTAAAAAATTCAAGCACTGGTTGTAGCCTTGCGGATGAGAGTAGATCTTTTTTATATCGTTGATATTTTCATATCTGCTAACAAATGAGTGGTGAATATCCATATAAATTTCAGCCACTATCTTTACATTGTCATATTTGCCAAGTGAGTCAAGTGTCGCGCCAACGGCACCTTCGGTATTGTTTTCTATGGGGACTACGCCATATTTTGCCTCGCCATTTTCAATCTCTTTAAAAACAGCTTCAATAGTTGCTAGCGGACTATATGAGCTAATAGCGCCAAATCTAGCTCTTGCAGCCTGATGAGTATATGTTCCAAGAGGTCCTAGAAACGCTACTTTTTGTGGCTTTTCTAAATTTCTAGAGACTGAAAATATCTCAAAAAAAATCGCCTCAATAGCCTTTTTGTTGAGATCTCCAAGTCCAAGCTCAACCAAGCGGTTGATAATGGCCCTCTCTCTTTCTGGTCTATAAATGGTGCTGTTGCTTGACTGCTTTAGCTCGCCAATGCTCTTTACATAGACCATACGCTCCTTTAAGAGTTGCAAAATATCAGCATCAATCTTATCAATTCCGCCTCTTAAGTCGTCAATGTTTTTCAAAACAGCCTCCCTCCAAACAACAAAGCTCATTTTTAATCAGGTCATCAAAACTCTCTCTTTTCCTAATCAAAAAGTCTTTGCCGTCTTTTATACCAACTTCAGCCACTCTAGCTCTTGAGTT
The DNA here is from genome assembly GCF_947255105.1 of uncultured Campylobacter sp. Taxonomy (GTDB): domain Bacteria; phylum Campylobacterota; class Campylobacteria; order Campylobacterales; family Campylobacteraceae; genus Campylobacter_B. Next base: position 191,593 of record NZ_CAMYFP010000001.1, on the reverse strand, counting down.
GTAGTTGCTACTCATTGTAAATCCATAAGCGCCCGCACCCTTTACCAAAAGCAAGTCGCCGCCATTAAGATGTGACAACTCTATATCTTTGCCCAAAAAATCGCCACTTTCACAAATTGGACCAACAACATCGCACAAAGAGCTATCGCCGCCTTTTAGTGACTCAATCTTGTGATATGCACCATAAAGACTAGGGCGGATAAGGTCATTCATCGCTCCATCAACTATGACAAACCTCTTCTGTTCGTTTTGTTTCTCATACAAAACCTTTGTAAGAAAAACTCCCGCATTTGCGCAGATATAGCGACCAATCTCTGCAACAATTGTAATATCCTTGCCATTAAGCGCTGCTAAAATTCCTTGCGCATAAGAGTAGAGATCTGGCTCAACCTCATCTTTATATCTAACTCCAAGCCCACCACCAACATCAAAAAACTTAAGCTCTATATCGATACTTTTTAGACTACTTACCAAATTTGAGACAACTTTTGCAGCATCTATTATCGGTGTAGTATCTAGGATTTGGCTACCTATATGAAAATGGATACCAATTGGGTTTAGATAATCGCTCTTTTTAGCATAGATATAGAGTTCTTTTGCGCTCTCTATAGAGACTCCAAATTTATCCTTGCTAAGTCCGGTTGTGATGTAGGGATGAGTTTTGGCATCTATGTTTGGATTGACTCTAACACTCATATTTGCAACAACTCCAAGCTCTTTTGCAACCACTTCAACTCTTTTAAGCTCTGCAAAACTCTCTACATTTATCATAAGTATCTTAGCCTTAAGCGCCTCTTTTATCTCAAAATCGCTCTTTCCAACGCCTGAAAAGATGATCTTATAAGGTTTTGCACCAACCAAAAGCGCCCTTTTTATCTCATTTAAACTAACACAGTCAAAACCTGCGCCACTCATTGCAAGCTCTTTTAAAACGGTTAAATTTGAGTTTGCTTTAAGCGCAAAACAGATAAGCGATTTTCTTGCAAAAAACTGCTCTTTTATCTTTAGATATCTACTCTTTATCTCATCTATATCATAGATATAGAGCGGTGTTTCATACTTTGAAGCAAGTTTTTTATAATCCATTTTTGTCCTTAATAAATTTAAATATTTTTAACATAAAGATATCCTCCATATCCACCAAGCAAGACAATAGGAGCTATTATGCCAACTTCTGGATAGATCACTCCATTAAAGGCAAATCTAGCAAGCAAGAAAAGTACTCCCCAAAGTAGCAAGGCAACCAAAACAAAGAGAAAACTAACAATTGCCAAGTTAAAAAAGCGGCCCGTTACTGGCAAAAAATAGTAGAGGATTAGCACCATAAATGGGGCAAATAATGGAAAAAATATGAGGTTATAAAGCACTGCTTTTATTGACCTTACATTTACTCCCTCTTTGTCAAAAGTGGCAATTACTTTTAGAGCGTCTTTTATTGAGTAGTTATTTACAGATCTAGCAAATTGTCCGATTATCTTTGGATCAAAATCACTTAGCGTGGCTGCTTGCTCTTGCTTTATCACCTCATATCCATCTTTGCCAAGCTCTAAATTTTTGTTAAAACTAATCTCTTTTAACTCTTTTAAATGCCACTTTTCTCCATCATAAAAGCCAGCTTTTGCCTCCTTAAGAGAGCTTATATTTCCATCTAGTTTGCTAAAAATCTTTATATTTGAGACATGTTTCTTGCTAGGATCTAGCCTACCTATGTAGATGTAGTCATCTTGATATTTCAAAAGCAAAGAGCTTGATGGCTTTGAGAATATATTTAGGTTTGTAACATTTTTTTGATATTCTCTAGCATAGGCGAAATTTGTCTGATTGAGAGCTATGTAAAAAAGCGTGATAACAAGTGCCGTTAAAAAAGGGGGCAATATTACGCTATTTTTATCAACTCCAAGCGCATAGAAGCTTACCAATTCGTTATTTCTAATCATATTAAATTTGACTATTATCAAGGCCAAAATAAGGCTGATAGTCAAGGTATAGTTTATCGCATCAAGCGCTGTAAAAATGATGTATAGCACCTTTGTGTTGGCGCCTTGTGGAAGCTTGTTTAGGTTGGTTAAAAGATCAATTCCTACGTAAAAAAACTCCAATGATAAAAAAACTATAAAAAAAAATTTAATGTAGAGATAGGCTATATATCTAGCATAAAGTCTCACTGCTAAAGCCTTTTTTTATAGTCCATTTGTTAGAAGCACTCTTTAAATCGCTTTTAATAAGCTCCTTTACTCCATTTTTTGCAGCAGTCAAAAACTCCCCTAAGTGACCTCTCTCTTGCTCGTTAAAAGTACCCAAGACATAGTTTGAAACTGACTGTTTTAAAAGTGGTTTTGAGATGCCAAGTCGCACTCTTTCATAATCAGCTCCTATCATCTCATCTATTGATTTGAGCCCGTTGTGTCCTGCGTTGCTTCCGCCAAATTTAAATCTTATAGCGCCAAAGTTAAGATCTAGGTCATCATGCACTACAACAACTCTCTCTGGTTTGTAAAACTTAACTGCCTCATAGAGTGAAAGTCCGCTTAGATTCATAAAAGTAAGTGGTTTTAAAAGCAAGGTCGTGCCCTTTTTGTAGAGCTCTCCTTTAAATTTAGATGAGCCAACGAAGGCAAAATCGCCCTCTTTTAAGAGCTCATCAATTAGCATAAAGCCAATGTTGTGCCTTGTGTTTATATAGTTAGGTCCTGGATTGCCAAGACCTGCAACTAATATCATCAAAAATTCCTATTTGGCTGTAAGAACCCCGACTAAGGCAACATCTGGTTTGTCAAGTAGTTTTACACCTTTTGGAACCTCTACATCTCTAACCAACAAAGAGTCTGCAACATCAAGATTTGTTACATCTAGCACAAACTCATTTGGAAGATCTTTTCCTTTGCATTGAACTGGTAGTCTTCTTTTGGATTGAACTAAAATTCCTCTATTTTTTAGTCCGATAGCGCTTCCTGTTATAGTAATTGGCACAAAATATCTTGCCAAAACATCATCATGAACAACACGTAAATCAACGTGAGTTAGCTCGTTTGTGACAGGGTGCTTTTGATACTCTTCAACAACCACTTTATAAACGCTATCTCCAACCTTTACATCAAATGCAAGAGTCTCTTTAGCTCTTACAGCTTTGATAAACTCATTTGTTTTAAAAGCTGCATAGACGTTATCAACTCCCTTTGCATAGATATTAGCTATTAGATAACCATCTCTTTTCAAAGCTTTTGCAGCTTTTTTGCCGATACTCTCTCTAACAATTCCTTCTAACATCTCTTTCCTTTACAATAAAATAATCTGTCATTATATATAAGTTTAAATAAATTTAGCTTTAAGAGAGCCACCATAAAGTGAAATTTAGAAATTTAAGGCTCAAATTCAGACAAAATCGCTTAAATTTAAGCTTTTTTAACCAAATTTAAATCACTAAAATTTAGCCTCTTAAACTCATCTGCATATTGTAAGGCATTGTCGATACATTCAAGCCAAAACTCCTTTTGTTTTATGTCTTTCTTAAAATGTTTCTCTATCACAAAATCAACACTATTTGAACCGCAATCCCTCAAAAATGCCTTATAAATATCGATAAAACCACTAGAGTTTTGCCTAAATTTGGCGATTAGAAATTGTGATATAAGATAGCCGATAGTATAAGGATAGTTGTAAATATATTGATCTGTTTTATAAAAATGTAGTTTAAAATATGGCAAAAAGCTCTCATAATCGCTAGTGCAATCGCCATACCATTTTTCCCACGCACTTTTTAACATCTCACCTATTTGCTGTGGCGTTACAATGCCATTTTTTCTAGCCTCGATAAAAGAAATTTCAAAATCATATCGCACAGAGATGTGAAGCATAAAATTTGCCGCTGCTTTTAACTCTTGCCACAAAATATCAAATTTCAAGGCGCTATCTTTACTATTTTTTAGAAGATAGTTTCGCAAAACTGCCTCATTAAATGTGCTAGCACTCTCTGCCAAGCTCATTGGAAACTCCGTTTGCAATGTCGGCATATCGCGCATAATCCAATAGTGCCACGCATGACCTAGCTCGTGGGCTTGTTGGATAAAGTGGGCAAAAGTACCTAAATACGAAGAAAAGATTCGTGGCTGTTTAAACTCATTAAATCTTATATAAAATGCCCCGCCTGCTTTGTTTTCACGAACATCGGCTTCTATCCAACGTTTTTCTAGCATTGTATGAATAAACTGCGGGATTTCCTTGCCAACTTCGCCAAGAGCATCACAAATAAGTTTAATTGCCTCATCATAAGGAATGGAGCTTTTCTCGCTAAATGGCGATGGAGCAAGCAAATCACAAGCTCTCATCTTATTGCCACCCAAATATTTTGCTCTAAGCCCTACACACTCTCTAATGCCATCAAGTCTATCTTTAAGAGCTTCAAACATCGCATTTACCGCCATTTGACTAACTCTATTTTGCTCAAAACTTGCACGATACAAATCAATTCCAGCACTTTGAAACTGATTTAACCTAAAAGCGTGAAGCAAATTTAGCAAATCTGTATAAAGTGGAGCAAATTTTTCATAATGTTTTTTTAGCTCATCAAAAATATTTTTTCGCAAAACCTCATCGCTGCTACCTTTTAAGATGCCAACGCATTTTGAAAGATTGTATGAGTTAGTAGCGCCACTTTTATCGCTAGTTTTTATAAGTAAAAAATTGTTTAAATGTCTAAAAAGCCCATATAATGGCACAAAATTGCTACTAGATAACTTTTCGTATAGAGATTTTTCGCTGCTTGGAAGCTGATTTATCCAGCTATTTTTATACTCTTTGTAGAAAAATTCCCACCTCTTTACCTCATCTTTTTGCCAAATTTCATCATCTTTTGACAAAGCGTCCATTTTCTTAAATATCATCTCTTTAATTTGGCTAAGTTTTGATAAATTTGCTGAAATTTCTGCCTCAAAAATGAGCGCTCTTTCATCTAATGTATTGTCGCTTGACTTGCAACGACAAAATGAAAGAAGCGAACTTGCGATGTCAAAACCACCTTCATAAAGTGCAATAAGTTCGCACAAATTTAAGTTTTTTGCAGCTGCAATTTCATTAACTATACTTTTTAACTTTTCCAAAGAGAGCTTAAATTTTTCGTTATCAAAATCGACATAGCTATCGTCAAATTGCCAACGTGGTAAATTTTGCATATTTTTTCCTTTATAAAGCTAGTAAAAATACAAATATATGATGACTTATCAAGCCCAAAATCGCAGGCACGCTGCACCTTTTTACAAGTGCAAAAGGATTTACTTTAAGCATTCCAGCAATTGCCACAACAACCCCAGCAATAGGCGAAAGCGGACGAGCGATTGTAGAGGCTTGATGCATTGGAAGCACAAGCATTACCGAGCTAACACCTAATTTTCCTGCGATACTTGGAACCATCTCTACAAGTGGATAAAAACTAGCGCCATTTGAGCCAGCAACAATAGTAACAAGCGTTGTAATGACAACAAAAAGCACTGACATTCCAAATCCGCCAAATCCAAGCGTGTTGGCTAAATTTACAATAGCATCTATCATTCCAAGTGCCTTAAATCCCTCAGCAAACACGCCAGCTGCTATGATTAGCACGACAACGCCACTTAAAGCACGTCCCATGGATTGGAAAAAGAGCTTCAAGCCATCTGCTATTGGAGCAAAGCTAAATTTATGTCTAAAAGTATCGCAAATCATAGCAATAACGACCGATAAAATTATAATAGCTGAGATGTCAAGCTTGATTGAGCTAATGCAATATTTTGAAAAAACAACAACCAAAATCATTGGCAAAAATGGCAAAATAGCATAAATTTTAGGTGCTACCTCTTTTGGTGTCTCAACCTCGCCATCAAATTCCAAACTCTCTCCGACGTGATTTTTACAGACCCAGCCCTCTTTTTTATCAAGATACATATTCCAAAAGACAAGCGCTATACCCATAACGATAATTGTAGGAATTGCAGCTGGGATTTTATACAAAAATACATAATCAAGTATCGATAGCCCTGTTGCTTTTGCAGAAGCCGCAGTTGAACCGCCAATTAGCACCATTGACGCAGCACCTGACATAGCACAAATTGAGCCAATTGTTAGTTTGTTTAGTCCAAGAGATGCCAAAATTGGACCAAGAAGTGCCAAACAAAGCACACCAAGCCCAGCCGCACTAGTAATAACCATGCTAATTAATTTTGCTATAAGAAATGCTATAAAAATCATAATATATGGATTTTTTAACGCCTTCAATCGCTTTGTGACAATGGCGACAAATGCGTTGTTTGCGCCAATATGTGTCATATATGAGGCAAAACCAACCATAAGCATGATGATTAAACCAAGATTTGCCAAGCGATTTGAGAACATATACCTAATAAATTCGATGATGTTTAGGTAGTCATTTCCTGTTGGCAACGCTTTTTTTGGCATAAATGAGCCAGTTTCCAACAAAACTGAACATACCAGCATAAAAACACCAGCTAAAAACAGAGTTAGCGGAGCGTATTTTCCCTTAAGTATCGCCCAACCAACGAGAAACAAAACCACTGTTGCGATTACAATTCCAAACATAAAAATCCTTTTTGAACTAAAATTTAAATGGATAATTTTTGGATTATACACCTTTTTTGAGTCAAAGTTGGATGGATTGTTTTCAAATTTTGATGAAATTTGAGAAATTTTTTGTTTTTATCTATAAATTTAAAGTTTTAGAAATGTGATAAATTTAAACTTTTATCTTTAAATTTGAATTCTTTTCTCTTTGAAAGGTTGTTGATTGTCATAAAAGAGTTTAAGTTTGGCGCAAAGAAAAACTTCACGCCAAAAATAGACTAAAATCTATATCCCACTTGCAAATCGCCCTTGATACCCTTATATGAGTTCGTATCGATAAATGCAGTTATGCCATATCGCAAAAAGAGACCATTTGTGAAGTTTTCAATCCCGCTTGCGTAGAGATTGAAGCTAAAACTTGGCTCATTTGTTTTGTATGAGATGAGCTTTTGAGCGTTTGTTAAGGTCAAATCAACATCTTTTTGAGTGTGAAAAACAGCTCTTTGGGCTGTTAAAGTAGCACTATAAAAGCCACTTTCCTTTTGCCAAATCATCTGCCCGCCAACTCCAAAGTCAAGACTTAGATCATTTGCCCCTTTTTGCCTATACTCTCCAGCACAAAATTCATCCATCTTATTGGCATTTATCCTTGCTAAAACTAGCGGCTTGAAACTCTTGTGACCAAATTTATAAAGCGTCTCAAAAAATAGAGTCTTGCCTTTTTGTCTGCCTGTTACCTCTGCTATCGTTTTATCACCACTAAGTGATGAAAAACTAAGCTCATTTTGCAACTCTCCATCACTTAAAATAGCATTTGAGTAGAGCGAAACGGAGTAAATTTGGGGTTTAAATTTCATCTCGTCTGATGAAAGCGTGGCAGTTGAAGCACTTGCAATGATACCAAGCAAAAAGTCATCAAAGATATTTTTATCATAGCCAATGCTTATAGTCTGAAGGTTAAATTTCGCCTCTTTGTCTGTGAAGTGGCTACTTGCGGCATTTGTAAAGACTCTATTTTGTGGCTCATTGCTTTGGGCTGAGCTATTTTGCTCGCCACCTTTTGCTCTGCCAAAGCGGTTTTCATCTATGCGAAGAGAAATTTGCTGTTTTTGTAAAAGCGGCAATATCTTAAACACCAACTCATCGCTCTTTGCTAGAGTTTCAAAATCTCTATTTATCCTTTCCAATCTTTCATTAAGTTTGTCATAACTGCTCTCATTTACCGCCTTTTCAATGCTCTCATCGTTTTTGTTATGTTGCAACAAAAGTTCAAGTAGCGGCGAGTTGGCTCTGTTTTTTAGATGTGGATTTAACTCTTCAAAGTTCCTTGGATCTTGCTTTCTAAACAAAACTAAATATCTGTTATTTTCAAACTTGCCTTGCGCATAAAAGTTGTTGTTTGTGCCATTTAAATTGAGTTTTACTTGAGAATTTGCGCCATTTAGATTGCGGGCTTGAAAAATCTCATAAAACTTATCAAACTGCAAGTTTGCGTTATCCCGCTTTACGATGTTTGCAAAATCCACATTGACTTTGGCGCCATTTTGAAGTGTTAGATCTTTTGCAAAATTAAAGGCTAGCATATCCTTTTTTAGGGCTTCATCTTTGTTGGTGGTAGTGCCAAGATTTTTGCCGACATTTTTTAGTGTAAAATTCTCACTCACAATAAGGTTGCTTTGAGTCAAATTTAAGCCCTCGTTTGCGTCAAATTTAGCTCTTTTAACCTCTGCCTTTGAACTCTCATCGCTTGATAGAGTGGCACTTTGGTTGAAATTTAGCTCATCAATTTGTAGAGTGGAGCTGTTTTTTAAGGCAACATTTTGGCTATTTGAAAGTGCAGCTATTTGGGCGTTGCTTTGGTTTAAATTTAAGCTAGAAAATGCAACATTTCTGCCAATATTTGCATTGTTGATGTTGTTTAGTTCAAGCGTGGTAGCAACAATACTTGAGTTTTCATCGACATTTAAATTTAGCCCATCGCTTATGTTAAGTGTTTTAGCACTAAATTTGGTTGAGTTTGCAAGAGTTAGGTTTAAATTCTTAGCTTTTAGCTCTTGCACTGCTACTTCGGCTCTATCTTTTAAAACGATATTTGAACTATCAGTTAAAGTTAAATTTCTAGCTTCTAGGCTTGAGTTTTCGCCATTTAAACTAATCTTTGCTTTTGCTAACTCTATATCGCCAGCTGTCTTTAGAGCTGAGCCTTTGTCAATGACAATATCGCTTTTGTTTGTGCTTTGAAGTGAATTTGCCTTAAAATTGCTTGAGTTTGTAAGAGTGAAATTTAAATCTTTTGCCACAAAATCGCCATCTGATTTTAACTCGCCACTATCTAAAAACACCTTGGCGCTCTTTTCAAAACTCATTTTTGTGGCTTTTAGAGCCGAGTTACGCACCACAATTTCGCCATTTTCGCCGCTGTTTGAGTAGTCGTTGACATCTACATTTGAGCCATTTAAAAGAGTTAAGTTGTGGTTGGGCGCTAAAGTGATTGAGTTTGAGCCTAAATTTTGGAGTGAGCCTAAATTAAAAGTTGAGCTGTCAAAAACAAGCCCCTTTTGCACTTCAAGTTTAGAGGCTCCATCAAGTGTAACCTTTCCGTTTAAATCTGAAAGCTCTCTTATCACTAAATTTTCTATTTGTGCAGTTGAGCCTTGAAAATTGAGATGGTTTTCTCTATTTAAAGTAAGATATTTTGCACTTAAAGTTGCGCCGCCCAAAAGCTCTAAATTTGGCGCAAAGTTGCTAAATTGCGAGTCTATTTTGCCACCATCTGCAACAATTGTGCCACTATATGAGCTGTTTTCATAACTCTCATCATCCTTTAAATCGCCACTTTTTACAACTTGAGAGTAGCCAAATCCACCGCCCCAGATGTTTTTGGTGTCGCTCTCATCGATAAAGTGCTTTGCGCCAAAGTTGATTTGTGAGTTGTTGGTTGCGTTAATATCGGCTTTTAGCTTGGCTGCTTTGCCAAGTGTAAGAGTTGAGTTTGTAAGTTTTATGCCACCATTTATGCTGAAATTTCGCTCATCCCAATCAGGCTGGTGTAAATTTGATGGCTTTCTTAGATCCATATAATCAGCCATTGCTTTTTTTGTGGCACTTTCGGCGGTTTTGATTTTAGCAACAGTCTCATCATTACTAAGCGTTGCATGGGCTGTTGGGTGGCCTTGCAAAACGATGTTTGAATTGTTGGCTTCTAACTTGCCTTTGATGTTGATATCGCCATCAAAAATAAGGCTTTTATCCGTTTTGGTGTCACTTTTGGTGATAAGATTTAGGTTTTCGCCAATAGATGCATGAATGATAGTATCGGCTTTTTTGGTAGTTTTTTCGTTGTCTGCGCTGTAGCCAAAGCCATCAATCTCTAAGTTTGCTAAATTTATATTTGAGTTTGTAACAATGGCTCTATTATCGTTTGCAGCAATTGTATTTAAGTGCAAAGAGTTGCCATTTAGATCAAATTTACCGCCATTTTTACCAAAATAAAAGCCCATTTCTTTGGCGGAGTTTTGTGACAAAGTGTAGGAGTTCGTGCTATTTTTTGTAGCGCCAATTGCCTCACCTCTGCCCTCTTTTAGCACCACACTAGCTCGCCCGCTTGTGATATAAATGCCCTCAAATGCCTTTTTATCGCTATCAAGCTCTACTTTGCCCTCGCCAACTTTAAGATAACCAAGATTTTCTTTTGCTGTTGGTGTGTAGGCAGTTTTTACGATAAGCGTTCCAGCACCGACCTTATGCAAACTCTCGCCGCTTTTATTTCTCAAAGCCCACTCAACAGTGACATTTTTACCAATATCAAGTCCAGAGCCATCGAAAAGATAGCCGTTTTCATTTATAAATTTATATGTAGTAGACGAATTTGCGTCAGAAAAGACAAAGCCACCAGCATAGCCGCTTATATTTCGGTAAATGTTTCCTTTAACCTCAATAGTTCCACCACCACTAAAAACTATATCTTTGTTTTGAGTAAAACTCTCATCATCTATCAAGCCACTATTGTTCATTGTGTAGTTTTGGCTTTGGTTTAATGCGATATTTTGCTCAAAGTTTTTGCGGTAATCATCCAAGTCTTTTTGTGATACATAAGAAATTTTTGCTTCATTTAATCCTAAATGCTCTAAGCTTTGTGAAACAACGCCTAGCAAAAGCCATTTTTTGTTATTGCTATCATATGCATAAATGCCACTTCCACTATCGCCGTTAGTGATACGGTTATTAAACTTTTCATCTGGTGCATAGTTAAAGACAATTCCACGACTATCGCCTGTTTGGCAATCGTCGCAAGTTACAAGGTCGCCATATTTTATCGCTTCGTAGTTAAGCGTTCCAAAGCCGCCACCTTTTGATTGCCCACTTTGTGAGCTGTTTGTTTGCATAAGGCTTTTTTGGGCATTTCGTAGCTTAATAACTCCGCTACCTGCTTGATATAGATAGAGGTTGCCATCACTATCTTTTAACTTATCAAGCTCGCTTTTAAACTTCTCTAAATTTGTCGCTTCATTTTGCTGGCTGGATGAAGTTGTGGTATTTGTAGTATCTAGCATATCCACTTCGCCCTCAACAATATATTTGTTTAAGCGAAGAAACTTACTATCTCTTCCATAGGGCTTTGAAATGCCATTTATATTGCCAACATTTTGGTTTGCTATGTTGTAGTCACTAAGCCCAAATTTGCGAAGCTCGGCTATATCTATCGGGCTACTTACGTGATTGGCTGTTGCTACAAATCCGCGTCCAACATGAGTTAATGAGCCATAATTGCTAGAGGCGCTAAAACTAGGTGCGTTTGGGAACTTTAACTTTGTGCCGTCTTTGCCAGTTAGTTCTAATCCGCCATTTTTAAATATGCCTTTGTTTTGTCCAAAGTCCAAAAAATCTCTATAATAAAAGTTGCTTATATCGATATTTTGGGCGCTTGCAATGCAACAGGCAAAACTTATTGACAGTGATAAGTTTTTCATGATATTTCTCCAAGTGGTTTCTTTGGAAAAATATTTTATCAAAAGTCACAAAATGAGAAAATAAATTTTTGCTTAAATTTAATATAAATTTGATATAAATTTAGTCTAAATTTCATATGATGAAAAGGTGCTATCTTGGAGCTCTTTCTCTATTTAAATTGTAAATTTAAGATGATGAAAAAAATACAAATGATAAAGTTATAGTGAAATTTATTAAACCAAATTTGGGCGATTTAAAAGAAAAAATAAATTTGACCACCAAATAGAAAAAAGATAGAAACTACCCTGAATTTCTATCTTACAATCCTTTAGCTAACTTAAATATCTTGAAGAGCTATCTCGCCTACCTCTTCTTGCTCTTGATATCTTTTTGCATCTTCAGTTTTTAGGTGTTGATTTCTTATCTCCATCTCCAAGTCTGCTCTATTGCTACTCTTTTCTAGCGCTTCGTCCATCGTAATGACTCCATTAACATAAAGCTCCAAAAGATGTTGCCCAAAAGTCTGCATTCCATAGGTATTTTTACCATCTTTTATGGCATCATCTAGCTCATGCTCTCTTCCAGTCAAAATCATATCTTCGATTCTTGCATTTTTTATCATAATCTCAACTGCAGCTCTTCTTTTGTTACCTACTGTTCTTACAAGTCTTTGACAAATAACAGCTCCAAGAACAGAGGCAAATGCCATTCTAATGCGGTTTTGCTCACTTCCATCAAACATACCTAAAACTCTGTTTAGAGTATCTTTTGCATCCATTGTGTGAAGCGTTGAAAAGACTAAGTGTCCAGTTTCTGCCGCTCTTATGGCAGTTTCCATGGTAATTGTATCTCTTATCTCACCCACAAATATAACATCAGGATCTTCTCTAAGAGCTGCTCTTAAGGCGTCATAAAAGTCCGAACAGTCTTGCCCCAAAGCTCTTTGATTGACTACACTTTTGGCATCTTTATAGATAAACTCAACAGGATCTTCTATGCTTATGATATGTTTTGGTTTGTTTTCATTTATCAAATTTATCATACTTGCAATGGTAGTAGTCTTTCCGCATCCTGTTGGTCCAGTAACCAAAATAATACCTCTTGAGGTCTCAAGGGCGATTTTTTTTAGAATTTTAGGAAGATTTAGCTCATCAATCGTTGGTATTGTCATAGGAATGGCTCTAAAAACAGCGCTTACACCATCAATTTGTAAAAACATATTTACTCTAAAGCGGTATTCGTTGTTAAGAGTGTAGTTAAAGTCGATATTTTTTTCTTTTAGAAACTCAGCATATCTTATGCCAAGTAGCTCTTTGGCAAGTGCGTCGCCATCTTCCATAGTAAATTTATCTTTGGTAATCTTTACAATATCACCATTTACCCTTGCAGAGATTAGTGCGTTGGATTTGATGTGAAGGTCACTTCCGTTATGTTTTATCAAAAACTCCAAAAGCCTATTTAGCCTTATGGTTTGAGTGTCAATTTTATCCATCACTTCTCTCCTTATATGGACTTTAGGATTTCATCAAAGGCTTTTTTAAACTGCTCTAAGCCATCATTTAAGAGCTTTTCATAAAGCTTGTCTAAATTTATCTTCTTTTGTATCATTGACAGCTCTTTTTCCACCTCTTCCATGCAGAGCGGCTCTTTTATCTTGTTGTTATTTTTGATAAAACTCTTGATGGCCTCAAGTGGTGCTGTGTTTATGCTGTTTTTATACATAAGTTCTTTTATATAGTAGTCCTTTGGCAACTTATCGCTTTTTGTTCCTGTGCTTGCAAAAAGGGCTCTTGTATTTTTAACGGCTGCATTTTCTATGAGATGATAGCACTTTGTAGCATTTAAAATACCTAATCTAAACTTATCATCTAGTTTCTCATCCGCCGCTCTATCAAAACGGCTTACAAAGATACTTATAACAGCGTGCGGCAAGCTCTCTTGTTTGCAACTATCCATGCCATCTTTTATAACTTCTAGGCACTTGGTTGTTTGAGTTGGCGAAAAAATCAAAGTTGCATTTATGTTGATTCCTCTTGACAAAAGCTCTCTCATAGCGCCATATCCCGCCTTTGTAGCTGGTATTTTTATCATAACATTTGGCATATTTATACTCTTAAATAGCCTAACTCCCTCATCTATAGTCAAAACTTCATCATCGCAAAGTCTAGGATCTACCTCAATACTTATAAAACCATCATCGCCCTTTTCGTAGTTTTTAAGTAGCTTTTTGGCAGCATTTCTAATGTCAGTTATAGCCAATGTTTCATAAATCTCTTTTTTATCCCTGCCTTTAAGCTTGCTTAGTTGCTCTTTGTAGGCTGGTGAGTTTAGTATGGACTCTTTAAATATCGCTGGATTGGAGGTAGCTGCATTGACAATGCCACTATCTATCAGCCTAGCAAACTCATTTTCAATAAAATCTCTCTCTATAAAGTCACACCATAAACTAAACTTTTTATACATATTTTTTTATCTCCCTTAAATCTTTTATATCTACACAATGTGTTGCATGTGCCTTCAAAACCTCTTTGGCACAAAATGCTATAGAAACACCAGCTTCTTTGAACATACTTATATCATTGGCGCCATCTCCAACAGCGAGCACCTCCTCTTTTTTGAGTGCAAAAAGCTCTTTTAGCTCTTTTAAAACAGCACCTTTTGCTCTATCAAACATCATCTCGCCATAGACTTCGCCACTTAACTTGCCATCTTTGACATCTAAATAGTTGGCAAAACTTGCATCAAAGCCTAAAATCTGCTTGGCGTGATCTGTTGCTATGTGAAAGCCACCGCTAAAGACAACTACCTTTATGTTTTTTTCTTTGAGATAGCTAATGATCTCTTTTGCGCCATTTATAAAGGGTAAATTTCGAGCGATAAGCTCGATTTTTTGGATATCAACTCCCTTTAAAAGTGCAACTCTTTCTTTAAGTGAGTGGTAAAAATCAAGCTCTCCACTCATTGCTCTGTGAGTTATCTTTGCGACCTCATCGCTCTTTCCTACCTCTTTTGCAAAGATGGTGATAGTTTCGCCATCCATCAACGTTGAGTCAAAGTCAAATATTGCTAATTTTATCACTTGTTACTCCTTTTGCGACATTATACTTGAAAAACTTAAAGAGTTAAGAGATAGCGAGCCATTTTTAAACTCTACTTCATAGATTTTTTGAGAAACTGCGTAGGAGTTTAAGTTCCAATACTCCCTATCCCTAAATTTCAAAAAACTATCTTGATGATAGTGCCCCTCTATGACGATATCGGCTCTGTAGTTTTCTATCTTTTTTGATATTAGCTCTTTGAAATTTGGGATTTTATAATAGAGCGATTTGTCTTTTTGAGAGTTTAAAATGGCTTTTGAGAGTTTGAAATTTAAGGCGCCATCCAAAAAAGTTGCCATCTTTAAAAAGTGCTTGCCTCTTAGAAAAAGTAGACTTTTTTGTGTTATAAATGGCAAAAAAATATCGCCATGCGACATAGCAACTACCTTTTTACCAGCGTTTAGATAAAGCGGCTGCTCTTTGTTTGCAAAGACTTTTGCATGTAAAAAAACTCTCCTTATCCCAAAGTCATGATTGCCCTCAAGATAAAAAAGCTCTGTTTTTTGCGATAGTGAGTTTATTAACTCAATCTCTTTTTTATAAAAATCTAGCAAATATGGCGTGTCTGTCAAAAAATCAAACATATCTCCCAAAAAAAAGAGCTGTGATGGTAGCTGTTTTTTGCTATCTAGCACCTTTAAAAGAGCAAAGAGAGAGCCCCTACTAAGCCCATCATGCGCATCGCCAATCAGCCAAGCTCCATTTTTAAGCTCAACTCTCATCGCCTATCTTTTGGCAAGCTATAGTTTCTATCTCCTATCCTTTGAAATTTATCTCTTTGTAACAAATTTTGACAATCTCAATATCGCTAACGCCCTTTGGTAAATTTAAAGTTATCTCATCGCCCTCTTCTTTGCCTAAAAGCCCCTTTGCAAGCGGAGTATTGACACTTATTAGCCCTTTTGATACATCGCTTTCACTAGCTCCAACAATGGTATAAGAGTGTTCTATTTCGGTTTCAACGTCCATAATAGTCACTGTTGAGCCAAATCTCACCTTGTCATGCTCATACTCTGATGGGTCAATCACCTTTGCGCGGCTTATCATATCGCTAAGTTCGGCTATCCTATTGTCTATAAAGGCCTGTTTTTCTCTAGCTGCGTGGTATTCGGCATTCTCTTTCAAATCGCCATGTCCTCTTGCAATATCAATCTCTTTAACAATGGCTGGTCTTTGGTTTTGTCTAAGATCTCTTAACTCTTCTGTTATTTTTTCATATCCATAAATAGTCATTGGTTCGGTCATTTTATTCCTTTCAGTGGCAATTATACTCTTCTAATATAAAATTTAACTCTCTTCAAAAAGCAATTTAGCTACATTTTTAGCGCTTCCATAAAGCAGATACTCTCTCAAACTATCACAAGCCTTTTTAAATTTATCTCTATCGCATTCGTGGTAGGCTTGCAAGAGATTGGCTTTTGTCACTTCGTTTTGTATAAACTCTTTGTGAAGTGGCTCTTTTTTCATAAAATCAAAGATGATATTGGCAAGTCCAACATGCTTTAGTTTTACAAATTTTCTTGCCAAAAAGATATCCAAACTTCTTGCCTTAAAACAAAGCACAAAAGGAGTTGCAATGAGCGCTGCTTGCAAAGTTGCAGTTCCTGAACATATAAATGCAAACTGGCTAACTCTTAAACTCTCTACTGAGTCAAAACTAAGCTCAAAGTCCAAAACATCACCATAATACTCATCTATCCTATCTTTTAGTGTTGGTGGAATGGCAAGAATTTTTCTATATCCAACAAACTCCTTTGCAACATCTCTAAAGATTGGCATTAGTCGCTCTATCTCAGACCTCCTAGAACCCGGTAAAAAGGCGATAGTTTTATCGTTTGGGCTGTTTTTTACCACTATCTCATCAAGCAATGGATGTCCAACATAGCTGCTTTTGTTATAAAACTCCTTATCAAAAGGGAGTATTGAGGCAAGGTTGTCACAATATCTCTCAACAACCTTTACCCTACCGCTTTTCCATGCCCAAACTTGCGGAAGTATGTAGTAGGTAATGGGCGCTTTAACTCCTGCTTTTTTTATCGCCTTTGCAAGAGGCAAGTTAAAGGCTGGCGAGTCGATTAGCAAAATAGCGTCGCACTCTTTGCTTAGCTCTACCATCTTTTTTATAGCTATTTTGGCTTTAAAGATTAGCGGCAAAACCTCTATAAAGCCCATTGCGTTGAACTCTTTGCTATCAAGATAGGGCTTTGCAAAAGCACTATCAAAAATCCCTAGAATTTCATAATCGCCAAATTTCTTAAGCTCTTCTAAAACATAGCTAAGGTGCAAATTTGCAGAGGACTCAAGAGATGATATAAGATATTTTTTCATAACTCTTCTTTGTAAAAAATTTCTCTATTATATCAAATGTGTTAAAATCTCCCTACAAAAAGGATGGATATGAAAAGAGTGTTACTTTGCTCTTTGGCGCTACTCTTTACAGGTTGTCTAACTGCGCCAAAAATAGAGAAAAAAGTCATTTATGAGCCAAAAAAAGTGCTACTAAAAAGAGCGGCGCAACTTAACAAAACTCCAAATGAGCTAGCACTTATCTATAAAGAGGAGTTAAGCAATAAATTTAACTCTCTTCCAAAGCAGGTTTCGCCTTTGCTTGTTTTAGAAGAGATAAAAAGTGAGAAAAATCAAGTTGTGCTAACTTTTGAGTTTTTGCAACGTATTGATAATATTTATAAAAACAGACTATATTATGAGTATTACAGCACTTTTTTAAACAAAAGTTGTAACAAAAAAAGCACTAGGTTGCTTTTGGAAAAAGGGGTGATAATTGAAAAAAGGTATTTTTATAACAAAGAGGAGCTTTTTAGGCTACGCGCATTTGAAGAGCTTTGTCAAAAAGTGGGGCTATAGATGAAAGAAATTCTTGTGACAAATGATGATGGATACGAAGCAGAGGGACTTTTAGAACTTATAAAAGCTCTAAAAAAGATAGCAAAGGTAACAGTTGTAGCACCTGCTACTCACAAATCGGGCGCCTCTCACTCCATAACCATAACAAAACCGCTTAAATTTGTAAGAGTTGATGATGACTTTTATAAACTAGACGACGCAACACCAAGCGACTGTATCTATCTTGGTATTCACGCACTTTTTAAAGAGACTCTTCCAGATCTAGTCATTAGTGGCATAAATCACGGGGCAAATTTAGCCGAAGATATAACCTACTCAGGGACTTGTGGTGGCGCGATGGAGGGGACTTTGCAAGGCGTTGCCTCGCTTAGTATATCGCAACTTTATATAGCTGATAGTCTTGAAAAATATGGCTTTGATTTAGCTTGTGAAGTGGCACTTCCTTTGATAGAAAAGATCTTAAATGGTGGCTTTCCACTACAAAAAAGAGAGTTTTTAAACTTAAATTTGCCCGCAGTTTCAAAAGCGCAATATAGAGGTCTAAAGGTTGCTCCAGCAGGAACTAAATTTTATCCCAATGAGGCGATGATAAACAAAGATCCACGCGGCAATGAGTATTATTGGCTTGGAAAATCAACTATGAATTACGATCCCAAAATCAACAAAGGAAGCGATCTAGAGGCTGTCTTTAATGGCTATGCCTCACTTACTCCAATAATGCTTGATATGACATCTCATCATAGCTTGAAAGGCTTAAAAGAGTGGATAGATTAGATCAATTTACAAGAGTTAGATGGCTTTTGGAAGATAAATTTCAAACTCTTCAAGAGGCAAAAATTTTAGTTTGTGGATGCGGTGGAGTTGGCGGAGTCTGTATAGATACGCTCTTAAGAAGTGGGGCGCTAAATTTGACTATCATTGACTTTGATAAATTTGAACTTACCAACCAAAACAGACAGCTCTACTCACAAAATCTTGGCGCTTATAAGGTCGATGTTTTTAAACAAATTTATCCTAGTATAACAGCGCTAAATTTAAAACTCACACCAGAGATAATCTCACAGATGGATTTTACAAAGTATGATGTTGTAGTTGATGCTATTGATGATATGCCAGCTAAAATCGCCTTAGCACATGCTACTTGGGAGAAGCTATGTAGCTCTATGGGTGGGGCAAAGAGGATAGATCCAACAGCCATCAAAACAGCAAGTGTTTGGAAAAGTAGCGATGATCCATTTGCTAGAAAATTTCGTTATGAGCTTAAAAAAAGTGGCTTTAATGGGGACTTTGAGGTGGTCTTTTCAACAGAAAAACCGCTTTGCAAAAATATGGGTAGTTTTATGGGCGTTACTGCTAGTTTTGGACTAACTCTTGCTTGGCTTGTTTTAAAAAAGCTAATTTGAAATTTAGCTAAATTTAGACTATTTAAATTTGAGCTATCTTATCTTTTTGGCTCTTTTTTTTGAAATCTTAACTATCCTTGACGGCGCACTTTGAAAAAAATTTTCATCTACAATAACATCAACACTCTGTTTTGCAAACTCCAAATCAAAGTTTTGGTTGTGTCTGTTGGCACTTGTTGAGTATGCCCATTTGATAGTGCGTAAAAACTTCAAATGCCTCTCATCTTTTATAAGTCGCAAAGCCTTGCCATTTGGATAGATAAAGGTAGTTTTGCTAGCCTTCCTAACTTGGTTTTTAAAGAGCTTTGGCACTCTTACAAACTCTTTTAAAGTGGCTAGATCGCTTATAGTTATAAGACATTTTTGTAAGCGATCTCTGTTTTTTAGGGCATTTAGTGCCTCTAAATTTTGGCTAAGAAAGCCAGCGGTTGTATCTGTTTGGCAAAGATAGACTAAAGAGCTTTTCATCTTAGCTTTGAAATTTAGCTATTTTTACTCAAATAGTTTTGGATAGACTCAACTTCAAAGGCACTTCCATCTTTTATCGCATGGATGGATTTAGCAGCTACTAAGGCTGAGCGCATTGTTGTAAAATATGGCAACTTAAACCTTAAGACCTCTTGGCGGATTTTGGCTGCATCTGTTGTGTTTGACTTGTTATCGCTTGTATTTATCACAAGAGCGATATCGCCATTTTTTAGAAGGTCTTCAATGTTTGGTCTGCCGCCCTCGCTTATCTTATAGACTAACTCAGCCTTTACACCATGTTCTAGTAGAGTTTTGTATGTGCCACTTGTAGCAACTATCTCAAAGCCTAGCTTTATAAAATCTTTTGCCAAAGTTGGTGCCTCTTTTTTATCGCTATCCATCAAAGTCAAAAAGACCTTTCCGCTACTTGGCAAGATGTTTGACGCAGCTATTTGGCTCTTTACAAAGCTTTTGGCAAAACTATCACTTATGCCCATAACTTCGCCTGTTGATTTCATCTCAGGGCCAAGGATAAGATCGGCGCCACTTAGTTTGTTAAATGGAAAGACGCTCTCTTTTACGCAGACATGATTTTTGATCTTTGCAACATAAAGCTCGCCCTCTTTTTTGACAACGCCATAGTTATCGTAAAATTTCAAAGCCTCTTTTAAGTCTCCTTGCCACATAACTCTAGTTGCAACTTTTGCCATGGCAAGACCGATTGCTTTGCTAACAAATGGCACAGTTCGGCTAGCTCGAGGATTAACCTCGATGATGTAGAGCTCATCTTCATAAATAGCGTATTGGACATTCATCAAGCCAACAACTCCAAGCTTTAGCGCAATATCTTTTGTAGTTTTGTTGATTTTGTCAATCATCTCTTTTTTGAGTGTAAATGGTGGCAAAACAGACAAGCTATCGCCACTATGAATACCTGCCTCTTCTACGTGCTCCATTATAGCGCCGATAAAGACCTCTTTTCCATCGCTTATGGCATCAACATCTAGCTCAGTTGCATCTTGCAAAAACTTATCAATCAAAACAGGTGAGTGGTGACTTACACTTACAGCCTCACTCATATAGGCTCTTAACTCCGTTTCGTTTTGCACTCTTTTCATAGCTCTTCCGCCAAGCACATAACTTGGACGAACTAAAACTGGATAGCCGATATTTGCCGCCTTTTTAACTGCCTCTTCTACGCTAGTTGCTGTATCATTGTGAGGCTGTTTTACATCTATACTTTTTATAAACTCGCTAAATTTCTTTCTATCTTCAGCTATATCTATAACTCTTGCCTTTGTTCCTATGATCTTGGCGCCATTTATAGTGAGTTTTTTGGCAAATTTAAGTGGAGTTTGTCCGCCAAAATGGACTATTACACCATCTGGCTCCTCTTTTTCTATGACACTTCTTACATGTTCAAAGTCTATTGGTTCAAAATATAACACGTCGCTTGTATCATAGTCAGTGCTTACAGTTTCTGGGTTGCAGTTATACATAATGGTCTTTATGCCTAAATCTTTGAGTGCATAACTTGCATGGACACAACAGTAGTCAAACTCAATACCTTGACCAATCCTATTTGGACCGCCACCTATAATGAGAACTTTTTTTCTACTATCTTTTTTAAAAGTTTTTGGGGCTTCACCTAAAACTGTTGTAGAGTAAAGATATAAAACATCTGTCTTAATCTCTCCTGCTGTGCTATCAACTTGACGATAATCAAGAGTGATATTTTGTTTTTTTCTAGCAAAGTAGATATCGTTTTGAGTGAGCTCTATATTGTCTTTTTTGTTTATGAGGTGAGCAATCATCTTATCGCAAAAGCCCATTTTCTTTGCCTTTAATAGAAGCTCTTTATCATTTACAATATCCATATCGATCTTCTCTTCAAATTTAACTATCTCCTCTATCTCATTTAAAAAGAATGGATCTATTTTGCAATATTGTGCTATCTCTTCTAAACTAAGCCCATCTCTAAAGGCTTGTGCCACATAAAAGAGTCTATCTTGTGTTGCATTTCTAAGTCCATAAATAAGCTCATCTTTGCTAAGTTTTAGCTCATTGAAGCCAAAATAATCTCTCTCAAGTGAACTAATCGCCTTTAAAAGACTCTCTTTGAAAGTAGCACCTATTGCCATCACTTCACCCACACTTTTCATAGCTGTGCCAAGATGTGGGTTGGTGCCTGGAAACTTTTCAAAGGTAAAGCGCGGTATTTTGGTGACTATATAATCAACCTTTGGCTCGAAATTTGAGTTGGTTTTGGTGATGTCATTTTCTATCTCATCAAGTGTATATCCCAAAGCTAAAAGAGTCGATACCTTGGCTATTGGATAACCTGTTGCCTTGCTTGCAAGTGCTGAGCTTCTAGAAACACGCGGATTCATCTCAATTACTACCATTCTGCCATCTTTTGGATTGATAGCAAACTGCACATTGCTTCCACCACAATCTACTCCAACCTCTTTTAAAATTTCAAAAGTGGCAACTCTCATCTTTTCATACTGCTCTTTTGTAAGAGTTAAAGATGGAGCAATAGTTATACTATCTCCTGTGTGGATACCCATAGGATCGATATTTTCTATGGAACAGACTATGATAGCGTTGCCTTTTTTATCTCTTATGGCCTCCATTTCAAACTCTTTCCAACCAAGCAGGCTCTCTTCTATCAAGATCTCATTTATCGGGCTAATACTTATGCCATTACTTGCAAGCTCTTTAAACTCATCAATATTATATGCCACACCACTTCCTGCTCCACCAAGAGTGTAACTTGCCCTTATAATCAAAGGAAAGCCTATCTCCTCGGCTGCCTTTAGTGCTTCAGTTAGATTGTAAGCATAAGCAGAGCGCGGTAAATCCATACCTATCCTTAACATCGCCTCTTTAAAGGCAATTCTATCTTCGCCTTTTTTTATAGCTTCTGGACTTATGCCTATAAATTTCACGCCCTTTGCCTCTTTGCTATCATAGACCTCCATAGCAACATTTAGCGCAACCTGTCCGCCCATAGTAGGAAGTATAGCTTCAACTTTTTCTTTTTTGATAATTTTTAAAATACTCTCTTTAGTTATTGGCTCAAGATATGACGCGTCAGCAAAATCAGGATCTGTCATAATGGTGGCTGGATTGGAGTTGATAAGCACAACTCTATAGCCCTCTTTTTTCAATGCCTTTGTTGCTTGAGTGCCACTATAATCAAACTCACATGCTTGACCTATAACAATTGGTCCGCTGCCTATAACCAAAACTGTATTAAACTCTTTTTTCATCAATTCTCCTTTGTAATCACATAGATATATGATGGGATATTTGGCTTAGAGTAACTTTTCAAAACAGCGCTTTTGTAAAGCTCTTCATCAACAACTCTAACCACCTCTCCAACTGGCACTCCTGCAAAAAATATACCATCAAGCCCGCTTGTATATACTTTATCGCCAACCTTTGGTTCTAACCACTGTGGAATATATTTAACTACCGCATCTTTTCCATCTCCATTTAAAAGTCCAGGAATACGATCTATGCCTATATAGACTGAAAAAGCCACTCTTGGATCGTTTTGTAATATTGCAAGTGGTCTATTGTCCTTTTTTGCAACCACTCCGATAGTATTGCCCTCATAAATAGCGCCATAAACTTTAGAGCTATCAAAGCCTTTGAAATCTACCCAAAAGCTATTAAAATCGCCAATTTGCACATAAGAAAGTGTCTTTACTAACTCTATGTTTGGATTGTAACGACTTGAGTTTCTGTCTATTAGGATTTGATCTAGTTGGCTAGCAAATGTTGAGAGTAGAGCGGCCGATCTTTTAAGCTCTCTATTTTCTGCTCTTAGTTTTTTTATCTCATCTACTTGATTGAAGTGGTTATCTATGGCGTTAATTATATAGGTTTTTGTATTGAAATATCCTCTTAAAACAACTGAAGATAGGTCTAAAATCCCCGCTTTTATCTGTGATCCAAGAATCAATGATGTAGCGATAAGCAACATTATAAAAAGTAGAGGTTTAGCGCTATCCATTTTTTTAGTTATTTGAAATTTGTTTTAAAATCTCTATCTCTTCCAAAGCCTTTTCTGTTCCTCTTGCAACTGCCAAGAGTGGCTCATCGGCAACATAAACAGGAAGTTTTACAATGTCACTTAGATACTTATCAATGCCTCTAATAAGCGCACCACCACCTGTTAAAACAATACCATTTTCTACAATATCGGCTGCTAAGTTTTCAGGCATAGCCTCTAAAACATTTTTAAGTGCGTCGGCTATCTCTTTTAATGGCTCTCTCATCGCCTCTCTTACATCTTCGCTTGTTAGCTCAACTCTACTTAAAAGCCTACTTACTTGATCTTTGCCCTTAACTGTAGTTATAAGCTCTTTTGGAAGCTGAACTGCCGTTCCAACCTTAATCTTAATCTCTTCTCCCGCTCTTTCACCTATTAAAAGATTGTATTTTTCTTTTACGTAGCTTACTATGCTGCTATCTATCTTATCTCCTGCTGTTCTTACAGACTTGCTAATTACTAGCCCGCCAAGAGAGATAACTCCTATCTCAGTAGTTCCGCCACCAATATCAACAACCAAGCTTCCCTTTGGCTCTTTTATCGGTAAATTTGCTCCAATAGCTGCTGCCATAGGCTCTTCTATCAAAAAGACCTCTCTTGCTCCTGCCATTAAGGCACTCTCTCTTACAGCCTTTCTTTCAACTTGAGTTAAGCCATAAGGGACTGAGATGATAATGCGAGGGCGGATGAAGCTTTTTCTTCTATGAGTCTTTTCGATAAAGTGTCTTATCATCTTCTCTGTCATATCAAAATCAGCGATAACTCCATCTTTCATCGGTCTAATAGCCTCAATTCCGCCTGGAGTCTTACCAACCATCTCTTTTGCCTCATGTCCAACAGCAAGTATCTTTTGCTTGCCATATTTTTCAGTTTGCACAGCAACCACACTTGGCTCATCAATAACAATGCCTCTTTTTTTCACTAAAACTAAGGTATTTGCAGTGCCTAAATCAATCGCCATATCACTTGAAAATAGCCCAAGAATTGCATCAATCATTTTTCTTCCTTATTTTTGTTTGTATCATTTTTAACTAAAATAGCCTTCTCTTTTTTATCCACAACATCTTTTGTAATTATAACGTCATAGCCGTTAAGCTCTGGCAACTCATACATAATATCTAGCATCGTCTCTTCCATAATTCCCCTAAGCCCTCTGGCACCCGTCTGCCTTGCAATGGCCAAATTTGCAACCTGCAAAAGTGCATCTTTTTCAAATTTTAAGTTTGCACCATCTATAGCAAAAAGTTTTTGATACTGTTTTAAGATAGCATTTTTAGGAGCTGTTAAGATTTGAACCATATCCTCTTTGGTAATCTCATTTAGAGTGGCAACTACGTGAAGTCTGCCTATAAGCTCTGGTATAAGACCATATTTTACTAAATCATCAGACTCAATTAGTTCAAAAAGATCATTACTATTGTCAAATTTAACCCTTTTATCCTGCGCAAACCCTAAGACATTTTTGCCAACTCTAGCTCTGATGATATCTGTAATTCCATCAAAGGCGCCACCACAAACAAAGAGTATATTTGAAGTATCTATCTGGATAAAGTCTTGATTTGGGTGTTTTCTGCCGCCTTTTGGTGGGATATTTACAACACTTCCTTCAATTATCTTAAGCAAAGCTTGTTGCACGCCCTCGCCACTTACATCTCTTGTAATACTTCTATTTTCGCCCATTCTAGCGATTTTATCTATCTCATCAACAAAGACAATGCCTTGCTGCGCTCTTTTAACATCGCCATTTGCCGCTTGTAAAAGCTTAGTTAGGATATTTTCAACATCTTCGCCAACATAGCCCGCCTCTGTAAGACTTGTCGCATCGCATATTGCAATTGGCACATCTAAAAACCTAGCCAAAGTTTGCGCCATGAGTGTTTTGCCACTTCCTGTTGGCCCAATGAGTAGTATATTTGACTTTGAGATTTCGGTATCATCATCTATCAAGCTCTGCTTAAAAATCCTTTTGTAGTGGTTATAAACTCCAACACTAAAGGTCTTTTTGGCTCTATCTTGTCCTATAACATAGTCATCAAGCACCCCTTTTAGATGTTTTGGCGTAAATTCTTTGAAGTTGATCTCTTCTTGTTTTTGCTCTTTTTGAACATCTTCTCCGCCATGTATTATCTCATATGCTGCATCTACGCAATACTCACAAATAAAGCCATCTTTTCTCTCATTTGGTAAGATTCTTCTTCCATCAGCCGAACTCTCGCCGCAAAAACTGCACTTATATACCATTTAGTGCCCTCTTTTTCAAAGGAATGCCTCTTTTTGTATTCATTATAAACTCACACATTTTTACTATATTTAGATTTTTGGTCTTGGCAAGTAGCTCTTTTGCCTGCTCTTTTATGTTGGTTCCTTTGTTAAATATAAATTTGTAAGCTCTATTTATCTCTTCTACCATCTCTTTATCAAAACGTCTTCTAATGCCTACCAAATTTAACCCTCTAATATAGGCCCTATTTCCCTCAGCCAAACAAAATGGAACTATATCTTGAGAAAGCGCACTTGCACCTGCTATCATACAGCTCTCGCCAACCTTTACAAACTGATGTATTGGAGTAAGTCCTCCAACAACAGCGTAATCGCCAAGCTCAACATGCCCTGCTAGAGTTGCATTGTTGGCTAAAATAATATTGTCCCCAAGCTTGCAATCATGTGCAACATGAACATATGCCATTAAAAGCACATTATCGCCAATCCTAGTAACTCCATCGCCCTTGCTTGTGCCTGAATTTACTGTGCAAAACTCTCTTATGGTTGCGTTTTTGCCTATTATAAGAGAGGTTTTTTCGCCCTCTTTAAAGCTTATATCTTGCGGTATCTCGCCAACTATGGCATAGCTAAAAACTCTTGAATTCTCGCCAATTGTTGTATCGCCAATAATTCTAGCACCATGTTTTATAACTGAACCAGCACCTATCTTGGCATTTTTTGAGATAAAGGCATAAGCCTCTACTCTAACGCCATCTCCTAAAATAGCGCCATCTTCAACTATGGCTGTTGGATGTATGAGTGATGTTTGCATTATTTATCCATTATCATCGCTTGAAGAACTGCCTCTGCAACAACTGCACCATCTATGCAAGCTTTGCCATCAAGGACCCAAATTCTACCTCTATGTTTGATAGCTTCGATATGATACTCAAGTCTATCGCCCGGACGGACAGGCTTTCTAAATTTCGCCTTATCAATACTCATAAAATAGACAACCTTGTCCTTAAGCTCGCTCTCATCCATGCTCTTAAAAGCTAGCACGCCGCCAGCTTGTGCCATTCCTTCAATAATCATAACTCCTGGATAGATAGGATGCCCTGGAAAATGCCCTTGGAAAACCTGTTCGCTAATGGAGACATTTTTGTAAGCAACGATATTTTTGCCAGGATTTAGCTCTAAAACTCTATCTATAAGTAAAAACGGATATCTATGTGGAAGAATTTGCATAATTTCATTTACATTTAACATTTTCTCTCTCTTTTTTTTGTTTATTCCAATCGACAATAATATCAAAAAGTTACTAAAATTTCCCTAACATCTAAATATATTTTTGAAAAAGCTACAATTTCCACCTTTGCTGGAACTAATTTTTCAATTACGATAATTGGTGAAAAGCTACCTTTTTCACAAATTTTTTCTCTTAAATTTAACTCTTCATCAACACTTAAAGGTTTTTTTAAAAACTCATCAAAACTCTTAAATTTCACCCCTAAAATCTCTTTAAATTTATCAAAGCTAAAAATTATTATATTGTTTTTTACAAACTCATCACACTCATAATTTATACTAAATTTAACTAAATTTCTCTCAAAATAAGAGTTAAATAAAAAATAACTTTTTATAACTTTTTCATCAAATTTAACTAACCCTCTTAAAAGCCTATAATTTATAAAACTATCTTTTTGAAGCCTAAATTTGACCTTTTGCTCCTCCAAGGCTCTTAAATTTCTATAAAATTTAACTCTATCTTCTGGGGAGTTTGGCTGAATTTGGTGGTTTATAGAACTCATTAGCTCAAATTCCAAACTAGCTCTATTTTGCATTTTCATAGCATAGATGCAGCCACAATAATTTTGATGATATAAGTTATCTTTTTTTGCTAAATCAAACTGAGCTTTGCTTCCGCCATTTTTCCTAAAATCAGGCGCTACAAAATCAAGGTTAAATTTAGCGCAAATTTTTGATAAAGACTTTTGCAGTTGGGCGTGGGATTTTTTAGGACTCATTAAAAGCGTTGTGGTTATTGAGCTTTCACCCAATTTTTTAGCTAAAATGGCTGTTTTTTCCATCCTAAAATCAAAGCATTTTTGACAACGCTCACCTTTTTCAGGCTCATTTTCAAGCCCTTTTATAAACCTAAACCACTCATCAAGCTCATAATCACCCAAAATAACTTCAATCCCAAGAGCTTTTGCACTTTTTTTAACATCCTCGTAGCGGAGTAAAAACTCACTATATGGATGGATATTTGGGTCATAAAAATAGCCAATTATCCTCTCATCTGGATAAATCTCCTTTAATTTTCTTAAAAAATAGTGGCTATCAACACTACAGCAAATTTGAACTAACAATCAAGTCCTCTTTTTTTAAAACAATATGCAAAAATTATAAAACTAATTGTGGTAACTATAAAATACTCCATATTGTATTTTGATGCACGAAAAGATAAAAAAGCAAATATCGTAAAAACAACACAAACAGCAGCAGTAAAAATACTAAATTTCAAAGAGCTATTTGAAACAATCACTTTAATATCTTTAATTTTTTCAAACCTTTCATATAAAAAATTTAGATAGAGAACAAGCGCTATAGCACGGGCAATAGTCATACTAAAACTCCAATCATTCATATACTTAAGCAAAATGTCATGAATATCAAACAAATAAGCGCAAATAGACGAAATAACAATATATATCGCAAGAAGTGCAGCCCAGACAATATATGAGATTATATACCAAAAAATAACGATAAAAACCGGCTGCAAAGCTATAAACGATAATAAATCAAAAAATTTTATCTTTTGCTCTAATTTGTCTTGCAAAACTCTACTCTAAATTTGAAGTTAAATCAGCTAAAACTTTTGCTGCGTGATCTTTTGCTTTTACGCTTTTATAAACCTTTAAAATGTTGCCTTTTTTATCAATTACAAAAGTTGTTCTAACTATACCTAAATACTCTCTACCATAGTTTTTTCTAACTTGCCAAACACCATAAAGCTTGCTAACATTTTTATCTTCATCACTTAGTAAAATGTGTTTTAAGTCATGTTTTTTTATAAAGTTTTCGTGGCTTTTTACAGAATCTGGACTAATGCCAATGATTACACTATCATTTGCTATAAAATCATCATAATTTTGACTAAACTCGCAAGCTTCTGTTGTGCAACCTGGAGTGTTGTCTTTTGGATAAAAATATAAAATCACATTTTTACCTATAAAATCATTTAAATTTATCTCAACACCATCTTGATTTTTAAGGCTAAAATTTGGAGCCCTATCTCCTTTTTGTAAAGTTACTTTTCTCTCTTTATCTTCTTTTAAAAAATCACTCATTTTTTACTCCTATATATAAAGTTAATTAAAAGATATTATAATATCAAAATTAACTTTAGCAATAAGGAATTTCAAATGCTTAGAAAATTTATTTGTTATTTAGCCACTTTATGCTGCTGTATTAGTTTAAGTGTGGCTAGAGACTTAAGCGAGATAAGAAATTCTAAAGTCTTAGTTGTTGGAGTTTTGGAAAACTACCTTCCATTTAGCAAAAAAGAGGAAGATGGTTCTTTTAGAGGCTTTGAAATAGAACTTGCACAGGCTTTGGCAGATGAGATTTTCAATGGCATTGCTGGATATAAAGTTGATTTTATAGCTACAAGATTTATAGAGAGAATCCCATTTTTGCAAAGCAATAAAGTTGATTTAGTTATCGCGCTATTTCCTCAAACAGATGAAGCAAAAGAGATTGTGGAGTTTTCTATGCCATATCTTAGTCTAAATACGGGAATTCTTACAAGAACAGAAGATCATCTAAAGACCTTTAAAGATATCAAAGACAAAAGAATAGCTCTTCAGACAAACACCTTAGCTGAAAAATATATCCTATCAAAGGGCATTAACAAAGAGCAATTAAGCTACATAAAATGGTACAAAGATGGCTATAGACTACTTATCAATAAGCAAGTTGATGCTGTAGTTGGAGACAATGTTGCGATGCTTGGTTATCCTGTAATTGACTCAAATGTTGAAGTTATCCAAAAAAATATAAGCTCTTATACATTTGTCTCTGTTGGAGCAACAAAGGCCAACAAAGAGCTTATAAAAATAGTCAATAAAAGACTTATAGATCTTAGCCACTCTGGATGGTTTAAGACGAGTTATCAAAATACTTTTGATCCGTTCTACAAGGGAACTGCCGATAAGAAGTATTTTTTGCTAGATGATGTTTATAATATCTTGGCGCCACAAGAATAAATTTGAGATTTAAATTTGGCTATAATGAAAAAATTTATTGAAATTTAAAACTAAAAGGAGCGAAAATGGCACAGATAAAAGAGGCTAAATTTATTTGGCTTGATGGCAAAATAATACCTTGGGCTGATGCGAAAATTCATGTTTTAACTCACTCTTTACACTATGGCAATGCTGTTTTTGAAGGAGTTAGAGCCTACAAAACTAAAAAAGGTATGGCGATATTTAGGTTGCAAGAGCATACAAAAAGACTTTTAAACTCAGCAAAAGCATGCCTTATAGAGGTCCCTTACTCACAAGATGAGTTACAAAGGGCACAAATTGAGCTTATGGAGGCAAACAAATTTACAAACACAACCTATCTTAGACCGCTAGTTTTCTTAGGATATGGCTCAATGGGAGTTTCACACAAAGGCTCACCAACTCAAGTTGCACTTATTGCTTGGGAATGGGGCGCTTATATGGGCGATGAGGCACTTAAAAAAGGTGTGAAAGTAAAGATAAGCTCATGGATCAAAAACCCGCCAACCTCTATGATGAGCAAAGCAAAGGCAAGTGCAAACTACTTCAACTCACAGATGGCAAATTTTGAAGCACTTGATGCAGGTTATGATGAGGCGTTACTTTTGGATTATGATGGCTTTGTAGCTGAAGGAAGTGGCGAGTGCTTTTTCATAGTAAGAGATGGCGTTATCATCACTCCGCCAAACGATACAAGCTTGGAGAGTATTACTCAAAATACAGTTATTGAGATAGCTAAAGACTTGGGATATGAGGTAAAAAGAGAGAGAATCACAAGAGATGAGGTCTATATAGCAGATGAGGCGTTTTTTACTGGAACTGCAGCCGAAGTAACTCCAATAAGCAATGTAGATGGCAGGATTATAGGAGATGGATATTGTGGCGAAG
The DNA here is from genome assembly GCF_947255105.1 of uncultured Campylobacter sp. Taxonomy (GTDB): domain Bacteria; phylum Campylobacterota; class Campylobacteria; order Campylobacterales; family Campylobacteraceae; genus Campylobacter_B. The sequence continues at coordinate 160,818 of NZ_CAMYFP010000001.1, read as the reverse complement.
TGACACAAAAACTCCAAAAGGCCTATTTTGATGTAGTCATTGGTAACAACAAAAAATATGAAAAATATCTAACTTATATAAAAGGATAAAAATGCCAGCAGATTTAAATGATTATTTTAACAATAGAAAAAATAGTAGCTCAAACAACAGAAATTTCAACCTAAATTTAAACAACTTCGGTGGCTTTGGCAAATTTAGCGGAGTTATCTATGCTGTTTTGATCATCGCTTTGATAATAGTTCTTACTAGACCATTTGTCGTCATTCACTCAGGAGAAGTTGGTATCAAATCTCACTTTGGAGAGTATGAGAGCAACCCACTTTTACCTGGTTTTCACATCTTTATACCATTTATACAGGATGTTTTGGTTGTAGATACTAGGGTTCGTATTATAAACTACACCTCTGGAGAAGATAGAGGCGAAATCGTAAGTAAGGCAACTCATGGCGGAATTATAAGCAAAAATCCAATCTCTGTGCTTGATGCAAGAAACTTGCCTGTTAGTATAGACATCACAATTCAATATCGCCTAAATCAAAAAACAGCTCCAACAACCATCGCAGAATGGGGACTTAGCTGGGAAAATAAGATAATTGATCCATATGTAAAAGATATCGTAAGAAGTGTAATTGGACAATATACTGCAGAAGAGTTGCCTGTAAAGAGAAATGAGATCGCAAGATCGATAGATCATGGTATTAGAGAGCAGATAGAGTCTCAACCAAATTTACCAGTTGAGCTTTTGGCAGTGCAACTTAGAGAGATAATCTTGCCTGATAAGATAAAAGAGCAGATAGAAAGAGTTCAAATAGCAAAACAAGAGGCTGAAAGAACAAAATATGAGGTCGAAAGAGCAAATCAAGAGGCGTTAAAAAAAGCTGCTCTTGCTGAAGGAACAGCCAAGGCGATAAAGATAGAGGCAAAAGGTAGAGCCGATGCTGTAAAGATAGAGGCAGATGCCGCAGCTTATGCAAACAAAGAGATAGCAAAAAGTCTTGACAATAACCTATTGCACCTAAAACAAATAGAGACTCAAGCCAAATTTAACGAAGCGCTTAGAGAAAACAAAGATGCTAAAATCTTCTTAACTCCAGGTGGTGCAGTGCCAAATATCTGGGTTGATACAAAAGACAAAGCAAGACAGAGCGCCATAAATGGACAGTAAAACTATCTTAGAAGAGCTTGATTGGGAAAAGATGGGAGGGCTAATCCCAACCATCGCCCAAGATAGCCAAAGTAGCGAAGTTTTGATGCTTGCCTATATGAACAAAGAAGCTTTGAAACTTACACTTGAAAGTGGCTATGCACACTACTTCTCAAGAAGCAAAAATCGCATTTGGAAAAAGGGCGAAGAGAGTGGCAACACTCAAAAGGTAGATGAGATTTTTTGGGATTGTGATAATGACACTCTCCTTTTAAAGGTCACTCAAAAAGGTGTGGCTTGTCACACAGGTGAAAAAAGCTGCTTTTTTAGGTCACTAAATACAATTCCAGCGCAAAACACAAAGCCACCAAAGCCAAACTATCACATAATAGACGAACTCTATCATACGATTATCGATAGAAAGTTAAATGGCGATCCTAAAAGCTCATATGTTGCAAAGCTCTTTGCTAGCGGGCAAAACGCTCTACTTAAAAAGCTCTCTGAAGAAGCGGCAGAGTTTGCTTTGGCATCTAAAGATCTTAGCCTATCAAAAGAGCTTGATTCTAAACAATTTGGCGAACATAGAGCTGGCGATCCGGAATATGATGTTGTCTATGAGGCTAGTGATTTGATATTTCATATATTGGTTACTCTTGCTGGACACAATATCCATCCATCTCAAATTTATGATGAGCTCAAAAGAAGAGAGGGAGTTAGCGGAATAGAGGAAAAAAGGCAGAGAAAGTCTTAAATTTAGCCCCTTTTTAGAGGCTAAATTTACTTTACAAAATAATCTCCATCAAAACTATCAAGTGAGTATTTTCGCTCACTTCCTAGACTTTCTATGAAGTCATTCAAATTTAAAAACTCCAAACTATCGGCTCCTATATATCTGCAAACCTCATCTTTGGTTCTATTGGCGCTTATAAGCTCTTTGTAGCTTGGTGTATCTATGCCATATTTGCAAGGATATTTTATCTCTGGACAGGCAACTCTAAAATGAACCTCTTTAACTCCAACGCCCCTTAAAAGCTCAACTATCTTTTTAGAGGTTGTTCCTCTAACTATACTATCGTCTATAACTATGACACTTTTACCCTTAAAAAGATGAGCCATTGGATTTAGCTTAAGCTTTACCTTTAAATTTCTAATCTCTTGCGTTGGCTCTATAAAAGTTCTTCCAACATAGTGATTTCTAACTATTGCCATCTCAAATGGAATCTTACTCTTGGCAGCATATCCCATAGCAGCTGGCACTCCGCTATCTGGCACTGGCACTACAAAGTCAGCCTTTGGCACATCATACCTACTTGCCAAAGTCTCGCCAAGCTTTTTTCTTACTTCATAGACATTTTTGCCCTCAACTATGCTATCTGGTCTTGCCAAATAGACATATTCAAATGCACAAAATCTAGGATCAACATCTTCAAAAAGCTGCTTTGAGATATACTCATCATCGCCCTCTTTAAAGACTAGCATCTCGCCTGGTCTTACATCTCTTATAAATTTAGCTCCAACCAAGTCAAATGCACAGCTCTCACTAGCGATGATATAACCGCCATCTTCAAGGCGTCCGATACTAAGAGGTCTTATGCCGTATTTATCTCTTATGACAAAGATTTTTGAGCGGCTCATTATGATGAAGCAATATGCTCCAACTGTTTTTGAAAGTGCCTCGACTATGCGATCTTCTAGCTTTCTTTTTTGGCTTTTTGCAATAAGATGAAGAATATTTTCAGTATCCATACTAGACTGAAAGATAGCGCCCTCTCTTACAAGCTCCTCTCTAACTTCATCTCTATTTACTAAATTGCCATTATGAACAATAGCAATCTGCCCCAAAGAGTAGTTGGCCCAAATCGGCTGCGTATCAAACTCACTACAATTACCAGATGTTGCATAGCGGTTATGCCCTATAGCAATATCGCCCTTTAGCTCTTGCAACTCTCTATCACTAAAAACATCAGTTACCAAACCAACACCCTTTTTGGTTGTGATGTTGTGATTGCAACTTACACTTATCCCACTTGCCTCTTGACCTCTATGCTGCATAGAAAAAAGAGCATAATAGGCGATTTTGGAGGCATTTTTTGAGTTAATAACTCCTACAACTGCACACATCTTATATACCTAAACAATCATCTATACTATAAAGCCCCGGCTTTTTGCCAACTAGCCAAAGAGCTGCTTTTATCGCACCATTTGCAAATGTTGCTCTTGAGGTCGCAGTATGCAATACTTGCAAATACTCTCCCTCGCCATAAAACCCAACATCATGCTCGCCAACTATATCGCCACCTCTTTTAGCAAGCACAGCTATCTCATCTTTTTTTCTCTCTCCAACAAGACCATCTCTACCCGTATTTATAACATCTTTTAAATTTAAGCCTCTAGCATTTGCAGCAGTTGTTGCAAGAGTAAGAGCTGTTCCACTAGGGGCGTCTTTTTTATGTTTGTGATGCATCTCAACTATCTCAATGTCAAAATCCCTCAAAGCCTTAGCGGCGATGGCAACAAGTTTATTTGCAATTGCAGCTCCCAAACTCATATTGGTAGCATATAAAATTGGAGCAGTTTTTGCACATTCGTTTAGAAGTTTTTTTGCCTCATCATCAAGTCCAGTAGTTCCTATACAGAGTGGTTTTTGGTGATTTTTGGCAAAGTTTAAAAGAGCTTTTGTCCCGTCATTTATAGTAAAGTCAATGACAACATCACAAGAGTTAAAAAGCTCATCTAAATTTTTTGCAACCTTTGCACTACAACCTGTCAAGCTCTCAACTTTTTTATCATAAACAACACTAAGCTTTGCAAGCTTGCTCTCCTTTAGGCAACTTGCAATCATCTGCCCCATTTTGCCACTAGCACCATAAATTCCAATCTGAATCATCTTTTATCCTATTTTAAATTTTCTATATAATGTAAAGCCTCAAGTGCTGCAATTGCGCCATCGCTTGCCGAACAAACAACCTGTTTTGGAGAATCTATCCTAAGATCGCCCGCAGCAAAGAGCCCAGCTACGCTGGTATTCATCCTAAGATCAACTATCGCTTGTCCTGTGATGGAGTTGACATTGCAGATAAACTCGCCATTTTCATCTTTTAAAATCTCATTTCTAACATCAAGACCAACAAAGACAAAAAGCCCTGGAACATCCAACGTCCTTTTGCTACCATCTTTGAAATTTAGCTTTACAGCAGTAACACCGCTCTTATCACCAACAACCTCATCGATAGTTGCATTAAGCACTAGCTCTATTTTTGGATTGTTTTTTACCTTTTCTACGGTAACTGGCGCTGCTCTAAAGCCTTCACGTCTGTGGATTAGATAGACTTTTGAGCAGATATTTGCCAAATAAAGCGCCTCTTCCAAAGCTGTATCGCCGCCACCAAGAACACCAACTTCTTTATTTTTATAGAAAAATCCATCGCAAGTAGCACAAGTGCCTATCCCTTTGCCAAAAAACTCACTCTCGCCTTTAAAACCTGCTTTTCTAGGCGATGCTCCTGTTGCTGCGATGATAGTTTTGGCTCGCACTGGGTCGCCATATTCAAACCAAACTGTAAAAAAGCCATCACTATCTTTGCTAACTCTCTTAACCGCTGCAACTTCATGCTTTAGTCCAAATCTCTTGCTCTGCTCAATCCACGGCTCCATAAAAGAGAGCCCGTCCATCGGCGTTGCAACACCTGGATAGTTTTCAAGCTCGCTACTTGTAGTTATTTGTCCGCCAAAAACAGCCTTTTCATACATAACTACATTTTTTAATCCGCCTCTAGTGGCATAAAGTCCTGCTGAAAGTCCTGCTGGTCCGCCACCAATAATAGCCAAATCTAACATCTATCTCTCCTAATTTATCATTTGATAAAAACTACTCAAATAGACTTTATAAAACAATAAAGAGCCGCTTTCGCGGCTCCATTTTATAAAAGTGAATTTATTTTGTCGGCAATTGCCTGTTTTGACTGCGCGCCAATCATCTGATCAACAACTTCGCCATCTTTAAAAAATAGAAGTGTTGGAATAGATCTTATACCATACTCAGCTGCCAAATCTTGCGCCTCATCGGTATTTACTTTGCAAATTCTAGCTTTGCCCTCAAAATCAACTGCAAGCTCTTCAATAACTGGTCCAAGCATTCTGCAAGGTCCGCACCATGGTGCCCAAAAATCAACTAAGGCAACGCCATCTTTTGCTAGGTTGAAGTTCTCTGAAGTAAGCTCTATATATTTTGACATATTATCTCCTTAAAAATAGTTATCTGCTATTATACATTTAGTTAATAAATTTAAAGACAAAAACTAAAGTGTTATATTCTCGATAAGCTTAAATTTATCATCTTTTACAAAGAGTCCATCTAGCTGATAAGGGGCGTCAATAGAGTGTTTTGAAAGGTAAATTTGAATAGTTTTTAGAAGTTTTTCCATTTTTTGTGCATCGATTCTATACTCAATCTCATACTCGCTCATAGTAGCTTTAACCTCAACAAAGTGATAGACTTCCGCTTTTTTGGCAACTATATCTATCTCGCCAAATTTGGAACTAAAGTTTCGCTCAACAATAACATAGCCCAAATTTAGCAGGTAATTAGTCGCCAAATCTTCGCTTTTTTTGCCAAAAAGATACTCTTTAAGTCCCAACTACTCTTCTATCCTTATCATATATGGCTTCTCTGTGATGTAGTCCTCTTTGGATAGCTCTAGGAAAAGTGCGTTGATATCTCTTTCAAAACTCTGATGAGTTGTAAAGAAAAGTGTTGTGCTATCGTCGTTTGAAAACTTTGACTTTTGTAAGAAACTATCTATTGAGAGGTTGTTTTTGCTCATCAAGTTTGTAATCTTTGCTAAAACTCCAACTCTATCTTTGACTCTGACTTTTATGTAGTATTTTGTCTGTATCTCATCTTTTGGAAGAAGAAAGACCTTTTGATTGGTGCTTTTGTAGCCTAAAATTGGATTTTTATTGCCTCTTGCAACATCTATAAGATCACTTATAACAGCACTTGCAGTTGCCTTCCCGCCAGCTCCTGCTCCATAATACATCGTCTCGCCAACTGCGTCTGCATAGATACTTACGCCATTCATCACGCCATCAACTTTGGCTAAGATATTGTTGTTTGCAATAAGTGTTGGATGGACTCTTAACTCAACTTTGTCATCTTTTATCTTGGATATTGCAAGTAGCTTGATGACATAGCCAAACTCTTTGGCAAAATAGATATCCTCTTTGCCAATGCCTCTTATGCCCTCTATCAAAATATCTTCAGGGTTGCCATGAACACCATAAGCAATGCTTGAAAGAATGAGTAGTTTATGTGCTGCATCAAAGCCATCTACATCAAAAGTTGGATCTGCTTCGGCAAATCCCAACTCTTGAGCCTCTTTTAAAACAGCGTCAAACTCTTTGCCATCTTGCATCATACTTGTTAGTATGTAGTTGCTAGTGCCATTTAAAATAGCGGCTATTTTCTCTATACGGTTGGCACTAAGTCCCTCTCTTAGAGCTTTGATGATAGGAATGCCACCTGCAACACTTGCCTCATATCCAAAAGGTATGCCATTTGAGAGCTTTTCAAGAGCATAGCGATGATAGGCAAGTAGCGCCTTGTTTGCTGTAACTACAGCCTTTTTTCGAGTTAGGATTTTTTTAATTATCTCGTAAGGGTATTCAACGCCACCCATTAACTCAACATAGACATCTATATCATCTCTTTTTAGCACACTATCCATATCGGTGCAAAGCTCTAAATCGCAATTTCTTCTCTTTGTCAAATCCCTTACAACGCCAACTACAGGCTCAATCTTCTCACCAGATCTAGCCTCTATCAAAGCAGCGTTTTTTCTTAGGATATTTACAACCGCTTCTCCTACAGTTCCAACTCCAAGTATCGCTACTCTCATCTAGCCTCTTTTAAGTATTTTTTTATATTTCTTGCTGCCTGTCTTATGCGGTTTTCGTTTTCTATAAGGGCAATTCTTACATAGTCATCGCCAGCAACACCAAACCCAATACCCGGGCTTACAGCTACATTTGCCTTTTGTAAAAGCTCTTTTGAAAAGTCCAAGCTCTTTAAATTTAGCCACTGTGGGATCTTTGCCCAGACAAACATAGAGGCTTTTGGAATAGCTATTTGCCAACCAGCGTTGCTAAAGGACTCTATCAAAACATCTCGTCTTTTTTGGTAAATTTCTCTGTTTTGCTCTACGCACTCTTGCGGTCCATCTAGTGCTATAGTTGCAGCAACTTGCAGCGGAGTAAAGGTTCCATAGTCAAACCATGACTTTATCTTTTTTAGTGCATCAACTAATCTTTTATTGCCACAGACAAAACCGATTCGCCAACCTGCCATATTGTAACTTTTAGAAAGAGTATATGTCTCAACCGCTACATCTTTGGCACCCTCTACCTCAAAAATAGATGGAGTTTTATAGCCATCAAAAACTAGCTCTGCGTAAGCAATATCGCTTATGATATAAAATCTCTTCTCTTTGGCAAGCCCAACCAATCTCTCATAAAAGCTCTTATTTACAACGGTTGTTGTTGGATTGTGAGGGAAATTTACAACTACATATTTTGGCTTTGGAATGCTATCATCAAAGGCTTTGTTTAGCTGGATAAAAAAATCATCCTCATCAAGAACAAACTCTTCGTTGTATTTTAATCTGATTTTTGCCACATTTCCACCGGCTATCAAAAATGCTTGAGTATGTATCGGATAGGCTGGATCTGGCACTATAGAAACATCGCCTAGATTGATAGTAGCTATCGCTAAATGGACAAAGCCCTCCTTGCTTCCCATTGTAACAACAACTTCGCTTGCAGGATCCAAATCAACATCATATGTTCTTTTATACCAATTTGCACATGCCAAACGCAACTTATAGATACCTTGCGATACAGAGTATCCGTGAGTTTTGTCCTTATGCACACTTTCGCAAAGCTTCTCTACTATGTGAGATGGAGTTTTGCCATCTGGATTGCCCATAGAAAAGTCTATGATATCCTTGCCATCTCTTCTAGCTGCCATTTTTAGCTCATTTACCTGCGCAAAGAGATATTTTGGAAGCCGCTCTATGGTGTTAAATTTGAACTCGTCAAACATTACCAAGCCTTTCCACTATTTAGCTTTAAAAACTCGCTATAACTTATCTTTTTCATTGTTGAGTTATGTATAAGAAACCTAGTTGATGACTTGCTTTGTGAGCTAATCTTCTCATCGCCTATCTCCAAGTCATAATTGCCATGTCCTGTTAAGACAAGCTGCTCTTTGGTAAGGTCAAATTTAAATGGCTCATCTGTAATTTTGGTTGTTTTTTTGCCACTTCTAAGCTCTATTATCCCAATCCAAAGATCCTCTTTTGGAATTATTGTTGCTTCCAAAAAAGTTGCGGCTGGCTCCTCTTCATTGGCCATCTCCTCCTCTTTGCTCTCATTTTCATCAATATTATCTATACTTTTGTTTTGCTCCATAACAATGGCTCTATCTAGCGCGTTTAGGCCATCAAGCTCATCGCTAAGTGCAGCTGCGGTGATGTTGCTCTCATTTTCATCTTCTAACTCTTCTTCTACTTTAGGCACCACAATACCAACATCTTCAAGCTTGTTTTCAACTCTTTCTACAACCTCTTGAGTGCTATAAGTAGTCGGCTCTTCGCTTTTGTTAAAGAGCTTATCTGCAAATCCAACTCTCTCATAAAGCTTAAAATAAAAGATCATCCATAGCAAAATGACTGTTATTAGCGCTACAACTATCCAATAAAGCCTACTTTTTTTTGCAGGAATAAGATTAAGTGACTTTATTATCGCTGGTTTTATAGTAGGGCTAACATCTTCTTTTGGCTCGCCAACAAAGGCCTCATACTCTTTTAAGATTGAGTCCAAATTTAGATCAAACTCACGCTCCAAAATCTTGATATAGGCTTTTAAATTTTTGTCTTTAAATTTCTCAAAATCTCTTTTTAAAAGAGCCTCAATATACTCTTTTTCAAGATGTGTTTTCTCAGATATCTCTATTAAAGGTATATTTTGAAGTTTTTCTATCTCGTCAAATTTGCTGTTTTTATCTTTCATCCATCATCCTATCACAAATAATAGCAAACGCGGCACTCACATTTAGCGAGTTCCAGTCCTTTCTCATCTTTATGCCAATGCTTTCATCACATTTTTGAAAAGCTCTTTTTGGCATACCGCCGCCCTCATTTCCCATAATCAAAACATTTTTATTACCGAAAACAATCTTATTGTGCGGCTTGCCACCCTTTTTTGTAGCATATAGACAAAATCCGCTCTGTTTAAGCTCATTTAAAAGAGTGAGTCCATCGCTACAAAGTGCTAACGGGATTTCAAAAGCAGCTCCACTACTAGCTCTAACAACGCCCTCTATCGCTAAATTTTTAGCAACTACTATCACTCCATCTAGCCCAAGCCCGTAAGCGGTTCTAATGATAGCTCCGATATTGCCGACATCTTCAAGTTCATAAAGCAGGGCAATGTTGTTAAAGCGCTTCATCGCCTCAACATCAAAAAAGACAAAGTCCTCAACCAAAGCTAAAAAACCTTGGTGGTTGCCACCTCTTGCCATAGCTTGCGCCTTTTTGTTATCGACTCTAACTATGGGAAGAGCTAGTGCAGCAATTTTAGAAAATAGTTTTTTGTCGCACTCTTTTGAAAGATAGATCTCTTTTATAAGCTCTTTTCTTCTCTCTAACAGATGTAAAAATAGTTGTTTTCCGTAAATTATCATTCCAAAATAATATCTAAAATCTTTTGAAATTTAACTTATTTGCTGAGTTTATTATAAATATCTTTTATATTTTCGCCAGTTAGCTTAGAGATGAGTTTTGCTTTTTGTTTTGGAGGGATAACAAGCTCTTCAATGTCTTTTAGAGTTATTGAATGCTCTGGTGCCGCACTACTGCTTGGTGCAACTACAACAGTCCATTCGCCCTTTAAATTCAGCTCTTTTGCAATCTCTAAAAGCTCTTTAGCACTTGCTTTAAATTTGGTTTCAAACTTCTTAGTTGCCTCTTTTATGATAAAAATCTCGCGCTCTTTGTCTATCTTGGCAATCTCACTTAACAAAGACAGAATTCTTTTTGGCGACTCATAGACAATCGTAGGATAGTTGTTGGTGGTAAGTTTTAAAATGGCTGCATCTCTTTTTGAGCCTGTATTTGGCAAAAAACCTAAAAAGATAAACTCTTTTTCTATCATTCCACTTGCAACAGCGCCAACTAAAGCGGCATTTGAACCACTTAAAACTTCATAGCAAATGGAGTTTTTCTGAAGATAATTTACTAAATAAATCCCAGGATCGCTAATGCAAGGCATCCCTGCATCGCTTAGATAGCAGCACTCTTTTTTAAAAATCTCTTTGTCAATCTGCTTTAAAAGCTCTTGTTCGTTGTGAGAGTGCATGGAGTAAAATTGCTTATCGCCAAACTCTAACTCATACTCTTTTGATAGCAGAGCCAAGAGCTTTTTAGTAACCCTACTATCTTCACAAAAAATTACCTCGCACTTTTCAAGGGTTTTTAAGGCTCTTTGTGAGATATCGCCTAAATTTCCTATCGGCGTAGGAATAAAATAGAACAATTTTGCTATTTCATTCCATATTTTTTCTTAAATTTATCAACTCTTCCTGCTGAATCTACTATCTTTTCGCTACCTGTAAAAAATGGGTGGCACTCTGAACAGATATCAACTCTTAGCTCTGGTTTGTTTGATCTTGTCTCAAATGTATTGCCACAAGCACAAGTTACGGTGCATTTTACATAGTCTGGATGAATCTCTTTTTTCATTGCTTTTCCTTACTCTTTTTAATAAACTAATGATTATATTAAAAATATAGTTAAAAATCAAATTTAAAAAATTATTTTTGATGTTACAGCTAAAATTGCACTATTGGAACGTAAAATATAGGGCGAGTTTAGCGCTATGCTATCTTTAAACATCTCTCGCTCTCTTTGCGAAAAACCGCCCTCCGCCCCTATAAAATAGATAAAATCTTTTAAAAAAACTCTTTCCATTTTGCCATCAAAATCAACTCTTACTATCCCTTTGTATCTACTAAAAAACTCATCACTACTATCAACTACCTCTATTTGCAAAAGGTCTTCTCTACCGCACTGTTGTGATGACTGGATAAGAATTCGCTCAAATCTTTGCAAGTCAAGCTTGATGTTTTTTTGTGAAAAGTCACTATAGACTAGGATTAGTTTTAAAACTCCCATCTCATTTAACATTGGCAATGTTTTTTCGATAACTTGCGCTTCAACAACGCTCCATGCGATAATTAGCTCTTTTTTGAGCTGTTTTATGCTGTGTTTTAAAACTAGCTCTAATGAGATTTTTTTTCTAGCAATCTCTCTTATCTCATAGATGTAGTTATAGCTATCGTTTAAATTTCTTACATCTATCCTATCTCCAACCTCAACTCTTCTAGCTCTTAAGTGTAAAAACTGTTCCAAAGAGAGGCAAATCTCCTCTTTTCCTGCCTCTTTGCTATATAAAAAAACCATATCATTCCTAAAAATAAAAGATCAAAATAAAAAAAACATTGAAAAAAGTTGCCTTTTGCATAAGTTTTTTGTAGCCTAAAAATTTTTTGTCTTTAAAGGAGGCTTTAAATTTCTTATAACAGACTATGTTTATGGCGATAAAATAGATAAAAACTACAATCATCAAAACTACACCAAAACTCATCTTAAACTTAAATATTGGCAAGATAACTGAACCTGTAGTAAAAATAAATGCCAAAAAAGTGTAGTAAAGTGGCAAAAAAAGTCTAATATCTCTTATGTAATTGCTCTGATATTTTCTTTGTGAAAGCCAAAAATAAAAGATATTTAGCAGCAAAAATATAGCCACAAATACCTTGTGAAAACTAAGTGCGCTTTGATAGAGATAGTCCATCACTCGCTCACAGGTTCTGGCGGGAGTTCTAAATTTATAGAAAGGTTTGACTCACTTTTGCTAATTGGAAGCTCTTTTGCCTCGCTCTCATCAATAGTTGGTCTCTCTAGCTCTTTATTTTTGTTAGAAGTATCACTACAGCCAACCATAAAAAGCAATACAATAGCACCAAGCCATCTAGCACTCATCTGGAAACTCAAACTCACTTCCCTCTTTTAGCTTATTAAAAAACTCTTTGTCGCTCCACTCATCAACAATAGCTTTGCTAAACTCAATGTCGCATAAATTTATATTGCCCATCAAATGGCTATAAGCATCCTCTCTAAAACATTGTGCATAGCCACTTTTTGTCTCATGCACTATGATACTATATAGCTTTATCTCTCGCTCGCCATTTTTAAACTTGGATAGCTCAAAAAGTCTATCAATAAGGACAAAAAAAATCCTGCTAAACTGCTCTGCACTTGGGTTAAATGGTATGCTAATCCACCTTTGTGAATGTTTTTTAATATCGTTGATGTAGTCTTTGTCGTCATCTTTAAAGATAGTTGTAGCGTGATCGAAACTATCTATTATAGTTCTTACGCCAAGCCCCATAAGCCCAAAGTCATAAACCATACCGGCTCTATCTAAGTAGTTTGACTCCAATATCACTTCACATCTGTAAGAGTGTCCGTGTAGGCTTGTTTTGCACCTTTTTGATGAGCAAAGCCGAACAATGTGTGCGTTTTCAAAATCATAAATTTTTCTTATACGCATTTATACTCCCTCTTTATCATCAAATGCTCTTATATGAAGCCTGTCGCTGTAATTATAGCCCTTTTTCATGCAAAACTCAAAGCAAAATTTGGTATTTGCATCTAGCTCTTTTTTGTTGCTTCCAAGTGGCATACAATAAACATCTCCCTCTGCTATATCAACAATCTCATCAATCTCAGCGCTATCTATGCTTTTGTCTATCACAAATTTATAAAAAAACTCTTTTGCATTTTGTTTTATTGAGCTCAAAGCCTTTGGATTTAGCCTCTTTTCTTTGCTCTCGCCACTATTTGAAAGCTTTGGACTAATGCAAAAAACAGCCTCTTTATAGCGTGGATAGCTTTCAAAATCCAAATTTATAGTCCCATTTGTCTCAAAGTGCAAAGAGTAGCCACTGTCTAAAATATAGTTTATAAAAGAGTAAAAAAGTTCGTTCTTATACCACAATAGCGGCTCTCCACCAGTGATTACAACTATAGGCTTTTTTTGAAATTTATACCCATCTAAGATAGCTATTAGCTCCGATAGAGTGGATATTTGACGTGGTTTGAAGTGATTTGTATAGACTGCTCTTATGGTATCACAACCAACTATTTTTTCTGAGTTTATAGCTAACTCTACTCCAAAGCCTCTACATCTTAGGTTGCACCCCGCCAATCTAAAAAACAGAGCCGCTCTTCCGCTATATTTGCCCTCACCTTGCAAAGAGTAAAAGTGCTCTACAACTCCTAATTTAGCCACCTGTTTGATAAAATGCCCTTTTTGAAATTTGGCTTTTTTCATCTATGCACCATCTGTTTTGCTCTGGCTTCTGCTTTATGACAGCTCTTAAGATATCCAAAGCACTATTAATATCTTTGTTTCTTAATGCCTCTTTGATACTCATCGCCTCATCAAAATAAAGGCATGGTATGAGGTTGCCCTCAGCTGTTAGTCTTATGCGGTTGCAGCTGTTACAAAAGCTGTGATTATGCGGGTTTATAATGCCAAATTTATAACCATCTTCTGTTTGATAAAGAGATGATGGGGAGTTTTTTTCTGACTCTATTTTTGTTATTTTTGTCTGTTGTGATAGTATCTTTAGAATTTCATCCTCTTTTAGTCCCAAAAGACCATTATTGGCATGTCTGTTTTCCATATATTCGATAAATCTTATCATCACATTTTTATCTCTTGCAAAATCAAGTAGATAGCAAAGCTCATCGTCATTAAAGCCCTTTAGCGCAACTGTATTTAACTTCACTTTAAGTCCTGATTTGATGGCGCTATCTATCCCATCTAGCACCTTATAAAATCCCTGTTTTTGGGTGATAAACTCCGCTTTTTGTGCAACTAGTGTATCAAGTGAGATATTTACTCTCTTAAGCCCTTTTTCTTTAAGTAGTGCTGCGTAGTTTTGTAAAAAATATCCATTTGTTGTAAGAGCTAGATCGACTGAGTTATCATAAGAGGCAATCATCTCTATAAACTTATCGATATCTTTTCTAATAAGTGGCTCGCCTCCAGTTATCCTTATCTTGTTGATTCCCTCATCAATGGCAGCCTTTACAAACAAAAATAGCTCTTCAAAGCTTAATAAATTTTCTTTTGGCGTCCAGCTAAAGGGAGTATTTGGCATGCAGTATCTACATCTAAAGTTGCATCTTTGTGTAACTGAGATCCTAAGATAGTTGATCTTTCTGTTATATCCATCTACTAGCATACTTTTTCCTTGAGTGAATTTAACTCTATTTTAAAATAGTTTTTCTAAATTTCAAAATGATTTTTTTATATTGATAGTGCAATAGCTAACTTCTAATGATTAGCCATTTTGATAGCACTTATAAATTTATATGGAAAACGAAAGTATGAAAAACTAATTATATAACTTTGTTAAATTTGAGGATAAACTCAACCCTTGAGCTACTCATTCCTCTAGAAGCTGCAATTTGCTCTATACTAAGCCCGCTTCTATACTCTCTTATAATGGCCTCTTCATCGCTTGTAGTTGAGATGTTGTTTTTAACCATCTCATTGATATTTTTTAAAGAGTTTAAGATGGGCTCAAGTTTGTTTTCTACTAGCTCCTCTAGCGCCTCATCTTTGTTTTTTGCTGTCTCTTCTATCATCTCTTTTAGCTGTGCACTCTCTTTTTTGATGAGAAAAAACTCATTGATATGCTCTGTTATGATGGTATCAAAACGTGTAAATTTTTGCTCCATATTTTTATCTTTTATGTAGATATAGACAATAAGTATAAAGATAATTATGCAAAGACCTAGTAAAATTGCACTATCGACCATCACAACTCCCCTTTTTAAGATAGATTATTATACTATACATTTTTCAAAATTAACTAAAAACTGCAATATCAGCAAGAATAAATATAAAAAAGAGTATTCCAAGATAGCCATTTAGAGTAAAAAAAGCTTTATCTATCTTTGTAAAATCTCTAGCAACTATTCTATGCTCGAAAAAAAGTATAACCGCACAAACCACAACCCCAACATAGGCTACCGCGCCAAGTCCTGCTGCCATTGCAAAAAAGAGCCAAAACAGAACAGTTAAAAAATGAAAAATCTTAGAGATAAACATAGCGGCCTCTTTGCCATAAATAGAGGGAATGCTATAAAGTTTATTTGCTCTATCAAACTCCATATCTTGCAAAGAGTAGAGTATATCAAACCCACCAACCCAAAAGACAACTCCCATGCAGAGCAAAAGTACCCAAAGTGGTATCGCCTCCATAACAGCAACACTTCCTGCAATTGGTGCAAGTCCCAAACTAAAGCCAAGCACAATGTGAGCCAAAGGCGAAAATCGTTTAAAGATAGAGTATCCGCCAAGAATTAGAAGTATCGGAATGGAAAGCCCAAAGGCAAGAGAGTTTATGAAGTAGGCAACTACTACAAAAACAGCTGCGTTTGCTAAGATAAATATTATCATATTGCCCCGTCCGATTCTGCCATCAACACTTGGTCTGTTGGCACATCTAGGATTGGGTCTATCAATATCTTCATCCATAAGTCTATTAAATGCCATAGCATAATTTCTAGCACTTACTGCACACAAAAGCCCAAGAATCAAAAGCCTATATCCAAACCATGCAGAGCCATTTGCTATCTTTGAAGCAACAATCATTGCAACAAAGATAAATGGAAGTGCAAAAACAGAGTGTTTAAAAACTATAAGCTCACCAATATCTAATATAATCTTTTTAAATTTACCCATCTACAATCTCTTTAAATTTATATTTAAACGCCCATAAATAGCCATGTTACATACTTCATAACAAAAACAGATAGTATTGCAAAAGCTGTCATTAAGCCAACTATTGTATAGAGTGCATTTGTGCCATTTCTCTCAATAAAAGGCTCTGTTTTAGGCTCTTTTAAAAAGACAAAAACTATAACTCTTAAGTAATAATAGGCTCCTATTGCACTATTTATCACAACAACCAACGCAACTAAATTAAAGCCACTTGAGATAAGAGTATTTAGCAAAAACATCTTTCCCCAAAAGACTCCGAAAGGTGGAATTCCTGTAAGCCCAAACATAAAAATAGCAAGACTTAAAGCAAGTAGTGGCGCATTTTTAACCATGCCGCAATATTTTGTTAGCGGATGGTCAAATCTGTTGTTTTGTTTGTCTGCATAGATCCAAAGTATGGCAAATGCCCCAACATTTATGAAACCAAACATCACCCAATAGACAAAAATTGAAGCTATTGCCACATCTGTAGCAATAACCAAAACAGAGAGAATATATCCAGCATGAGCAATGGAGCTAAAAGCAAGCATTCTTTTTATATCTACCTGTCTAAGGGCGGCCAAGTTTCCAAAGGTCATAGTGATAAGTGATACAACCAAAAGAAGCAACTTAAACTCATAAAAGTTCCCCAACAAAAATGGCTCAAAAAGCCTTATAGCGATGACAAAAGCTGCTATTTTAGGAACTATTGAGATAAATCCAGCCATTACTTCACTAGAGCCCTCATAAACATCGGCAAGCCAAGTATGAAAAGGAACTACTGAGATCTTAAAACCAACAGAAAGTAGTATAAATATAGAGCCCAAAAGCACTATCTTTGCCTCGCCCTCTCCAAGTCTTGAGCTAACAAAGATAATATCGCCAATATCAACACTTCCACTAGCATAGTATAAAAGTGCCGCACCAAAGGCAAAGAAGCCAGCACTTACCGCTCCCATTACAAAATACTTAATTGCCGCCTCTATCGCTCTTTTTTTGTTGTGCAGTGCTATCAAAGTATAAAGTGCAAGAGAGGCAGTTTCTAAAGAGATAAAGATAAGAATTATGTTGTTGGAGCTTACCATAAAGCAATATGCCGCCAACATAAAAAGATAGAGCACAAAATACTCATGCAAACTATACTCGTGAAATTTAAGCCTAGAAAAGCTCATAAAGAGAAAAAAGAGAGCAAAAAGCAATATAAGCACTATTGCTATAAGTGCAATATTGTCTAGTATTATAAGCCCTCCAAAGCCACTTCTTAGCTCTTTTGCACCAAAAATCAGCCCCATTGATAAAATGATAGCCATAGCAGAAGTTAGTGCATAAAAGTTGTTTGAAAGCTCCTTTTTTACTATTGCAATGGTAAGCAAAAATAGTGCAAAAAAACAAAGTGTCATCATCGGAGCTATGGTTGAGATGTTTAAGGTGCCAAAATCCAAAATAAAACTACTTCCCATTAAAACTCCTCAAAATAGATGGTATTGTCAAGCTTTGCTTTAGTTTGTGGTGATGACTTCTCATAAATTTGAGTCATTTGATCCTTAACAGCGCTATCAATATCTTTTAGGATAATGTTTGGAAAGACTCCCAAAACAAAGACCAAAATAGCGATTGGAACTATTGAAAAGAGCTCTTTGAAATTTAGATCCTCCAGTGCTTTGTTTTTAGGGTTGGAAAGCTCACCAAAAAAGGTTCTTTTGTATAAATTTAAACTATATATCGCACCCATTATGATACCAAGCCCACCAAATATAGCATAAAATGGCGATAGTCTAAAGACACCAAGCAAACTCAAAAACTCACCAACAAAACCAATAGTTAGCGGAAGACCAATAGAGCCTAACATTACTATTGCAAACAAAAATGAGTAAAGAGGCATGACCTTTGCAACTCCTCCAAACTCACTCATTAGCTTTGTTTCTCTTCTATCATAGATAAAGCCAACAAGCATGAAAAGCCCACCACTAACTAGGCCATGACTTATCATCAAAAATAGCGCCCCACCAACTCCCTCAACACTCATAGAAAAGATACCAAGCATGACTATTCCCATATGAGCGATAGAGCTATAGGCAATAACCTGCTTAATATCTTCTTGAAAAAAGGCTATAAAAGAGGCATAAATAACCATAATAATGGCAACTATACAGAAAAATGGTGCAAAATAAAGTGACGCATCTGGAAAAAATAGAAGGTCAAATCTAACAAAACCATAAGTTCCCATCTTTAAAAGCACAGCCGCTAGTAGTATAGAGCCAACTGTTGGTGCTTTGCCATGAGCATATGGAAGCCATGTATGGAATGGAAAGAGTGGCGTTTTTATAGCAAATGAGAAAGAGAGTGCAAGAAGTAGCCACACTTGAGTCTTAAATGGCAAGGTTAAATTCTTCCAGTCATCTAGTGAGAAGCTATAGGCTCCAAACTGCTTATAGTGTAGATATGAAAGAGTTATTATGCCTATTAGTAGAAACATTGAGCCAAAAAAGGTATAGATAAAAAACTTAACCGCAGCATAAATTTTGTTTTCTCCGCCCCAATATCCTATGATGTAAAGCATTGGTAAGAGTGAGAGCTCCCAAAAGAGATAAAAAAGTATGGCATCGTTGCTTAAAAAAACTCCCATCATTGTCATTTCAAGCAGTAAGATTGCGATGATACTCTGTTTTACTCGCTTTTTTAAATTTAGACTAATTAGCGTTAAAAGTGTTATAAATGAGCTAAGAATTACCAAAAACAGAGAAATTCCATCGACCTTTAGCTGGTAATTAAATCCAAGCTCAGAGACTATTTTTATCGTAGGATCTGCTATAAATGGTGCTTTGGTTTGTAATAAAGAGAAATTTATCCACAAAATGATAGTAAAGGCAAGCTCCAAAAAAGCGGCAAAGATAGAATAAACTCTAATGCTTTTCTCATCTATAAAAAATGCAAAAAGTGCAGCAATTGCTGGAAAAAACAGAATAAGCGTCAAAATATAGTCCATAAACTTCCTTTAAACAACCAAAATATAGAGCAAAAATATAAAAAAGCCTATCACCATAAGGCGAATCATAGATGAGAGATTGCCACTTTGAAGTCTAGTAGCAACCGTTCCTATCTCCATTATAAATTTCGCCAAGCCATCTACAAACTTATCTATAACTCTACTATCAACCGCCGCACAAAACCTAGAAAGCGCGTAATATGGTTTTACAACAAATTTATCATAAAAGTGCGGAATGTAGTATTGGTTGATAAGAACTCTGTAGATGAAATTATCTTTAAATTTCGCCCCAAATAGCTCTTTTTTATAGGCATAAATGGCAAAAAATATAGTCGCAATGACAAGAAAAAGTGTCAAAGCTATAAGGCTATAGTGGGCTTTGTGAGTTAGCTCTAACTTAAGCTCCGGTAGGAAAATAGCCATAATCTCTAAAAAACTATCACCAAACCAACCAGCGATTATGGAGAGTAGTGCAAGCGGTGTAAGTGAGATTAACATAAAGTTTTTCACCTCTTTTGGCTCAAAACTAAGCTTTCTCTCTCCAAAAAAAACGACCATTATAAGTCTAGTGCTATAAAAGGCTGTAAAGATAGCGCCAACCAAAAGAGCCGCCCAAATATAGTATAAATTTGACCCAAATGCCGCCTCCAAAATTTGATCTTTTGAGAAAAATCCTGCAAATGGATAGATACCAACAAGTGCCAAAGAGGCAATCATCATAAGCAGTGCTGTTGGTCTTAAATAGCTATAAAAAGCGCCCATCTTAAAGATATTTAGCTCATCTTTTGTAGAGTGCATGATATTGCCAGCTCCCAAAAACAGAAGCGACTTAAAAAAAGCGTGAGTTGCTAGATGGAATATCGCAATGCCATATGCCCCAATGCCCGCTGCAACAAACATATAACCAAGTTGTGAAAGCGTTGAGTAGGCAATAATCTTTTTCAAATCTCTACAAACCAAAGCCAAAGAGGCGCCAAAAAGTGCAACAAAGGTGCCAAGATAGGCGATAAATGCCGAAACTTCTGGCACCATCATATAAAGTGGATAGACTCTTACTACAAGATAGACTCCAGCTGTTACCATTGTAGCTGCGTGAATGAGTGCAGAAACAGGCGTTGGTCCTGCCATTGCATCGGCTAGCCATGTATGAAATGGAAACTGCGCTGACTTGCCCATAGCACCGATAAACAGAGCTATAGCGATAAAAAGTAGTGTGCCACTGCTAAGAGTATCTAACATGAAGAAAAAGTCGCTAAATTTAATTGTCCCACAATAGACATAGATGGCAAATATACCGACCAAAAGTCCAAGATCTGCAACTCTATTCATGATAAAAGCCTCATTTGCACACCAGCTTACATTTTTGCGCTCATACCAAAAACCAATAAGCAACCAAGATGAGAGTCCAACTCCCTCCCAGCCGATAAAAAGTCCAATAAAGTTGTCACTAGTGATTAAAAAAAGCATAGAAAAGACAAAAAGTCCCAAATAGCTAAAAAATTTGTTAAAGCCTCTATCATCTTCCATATAGCCGATAGAGTAGATATGAACCACACTTGCAACAATGCCAACTATACTCATCATAACTACACTTAACTGATCTAAAAGTAGCGAATAGGTGAAATTTAGCCCCCCTATAGTTATAAAATCTCCCAAATTTATAGTCATATGGCCAGATCTTACAACAACTTCAAAGAGCATAAAAGAGCAAATTGTGCTTGCAACAATCAAAAATGTTGAGATAATAGCAACAAAGAGCGACTTTTTTGAGTTAAAAAAGAGTCCAGCAAAGATAAATGAGACAAGCGGAGCAAAAAATGCAACATAGATATAAAAAAGCATTCTCTACCACCTCATATTTTCTAAACTATTAAGTTCGATTGAGCCACTTTTCTTATACCAAAGTATCAAAAGTCCAAGTCCAACAACAACTTCACTAGCAGCTATGGCTATGATAAAAAGTGCAAAAATCTCACCTGCAAAATCGCTATAATAGTGCCCAATAGCAACAAGTGCAACATTTGCTGAGTTTAGCAATATCTCTGTAGAAAAAAGCAACATAAGGATATTTTGCCTTTTTAAAACGCCTATTAGTCCAATGGCAAACATTATAAAAGCAACTACTAAGTAGTGCATAAGTCCTATGCTCATCTCTCCTCCTTTGTAGTTATGGAGTTGTCCATCTGTCTGTGAACAAGCACAATACCACCTATCATAGCAACCAAAAGCATAATGGCAACCAACTCAAATACCACCAAATAGTGTGTAAAAATCAAAATACCGATATATTTTATGTTATCGAGGTTTTCTACAACTGGATATCTTATCTGCAAATTTGTTTTGGTGGTGACAAATAGCGTTATAAAGATAAGTAAAATCGCTATAGAGATGCTAAGTATCCAAGCGGCTGAGTTTTTTTGCTCTTTTATCTCCTTATTGGCATCAAAAAACATCATCGCAAAAGCATAAAGCACCATAACAGCGCCTGTGTAGATGATGATTTGCACAACTCCTAAGAAGTCTGCATTTAAAAGAAAAAAAAGTCCTGAGACAAATATCATAGCAGCAGCAAGAGAGGTCATGGCATTTAGGACATTTTTAGAGATAACACTTATTGCAAAAAAGATAATTGCAGTAGCGCTAAAAAAATAAAAAGCTATAGTCTCAAACATCTTTGCTCTCCCCGCTCTCATCAATTTGCATCCAAAAAGGTGTAAATTTCACAGCTTCATCTGCATCTTTTGGTAGTGAGCCATATCCTCCAAACTCCTTTTGACTTCGCAACTTTGAAGCTGGAGTTAAAAAATCCTCCTTAAAGCCAAAGCTAGCTCTTTGTTCAGTTGCAATCTCATACTCGCCTCCATGAACAATAGCCAACTCTGGGCAGACATCGGCACAAAGCCCACAATAGACACATCTACCCAAATTTATAGAGTAGTTTTCCACCTTTTTTCTGCCATTTTCATCTAAGCTAGTTTGCATAGCTATGCAGTTACTAACACAAATTTTCTCACAAAGCCCACATCCAATGCAGCGCTCATTACCACTTTCTAACAATCTCAAAAGTCTATGCACGCCACGATACCTGTCATTTAAGATGAGTTTTTCTCTTGGATATAAAAGAGTGTGTGAGTTTCCCTTTTTAACCATCTCTCTAAAGACAACCCAAAGTCCTATCAAAAGATCGGCTCCAAAGCTATTTTTCACAAATCTTTTAAATTTCTCAAAAGAGTTTTTTGGCTCTATGCGCTCATCTACTCTTATATAATCACCCATAACCAAACTCCTAAATCAAAACAATAGCTGTTACAAATACGCAAAGCAAAGCAAGTGGCAAAAGCACCTTCCAACAAAGCCACATAAGCTGATCTGGTCTAAGATGAGGCCACGCTCCTCTTGCCCATAGAAACAAAAAGAAAAAGAAGCTTGACTTTAATATCATCATAATGCCACCTGGTATAAACCACATAGAGTTAAAGCCGCCAAAAAATAGAAGCGATATCACTATGGAGTAGGTAATCATGTTTGCATATTCGGCTATAAAAAATGTTCCAAAACGCATACCAGAATAGGCAGTTGTGCAACCTGCCACAAGCTCTGTTTCATTTTCGGTAAGACAAAGCGGCGTTCTGTTGCACTCTATAAAACTTGCCGTCAAAAACAAAATAAAGCAAAGTGGCTGATACCAAATGAGCCAGTTGCCAATCCCATCTTTTTGATAATTGACAATATCTATAAGAGAGAGTGAGCCAACCATCATAACTATCGGTATAAGACTTAACCCATTTACAATCTCAAAGCTTAAAAGTTGCAGCACAGTTCTCATAGAGCCAATAAGACCCCATTTGTTATAGCTTGCAAAGCCACCCGCAAGAAGTCCATAAACAGAAGTTGCACTAACTCCAAGTAAAAAAAGCAAAGCGATGTTTACATCACTTAATATCGGATGAATAGTTCGCCCAAAAAGTGTAAATTCGGGCAAAAATGGCACAACGCTAAGTGCAACAAAGGCGCCGCAAACTGAGATAAGTGGTGCTATTTTGAAAATGATTTGGTTTGAGTTGGCTGGAACGCTATCCTCTTTGGTAAAAAGCTTTATCATATCGGCAACAATTTGGATTAAACCAAACGGACCTACCATCCACGGACCAACACGGCGCTGCATATATGCAAGCACCTTTCGCTCAGCATAAGTTCCAAGTCCTGCAAGTAGCGAAATTATCGCCAATATAACCAAAGCTTTTATCACAGTTACAATGACAAAAAATGCAAAATCACCCATTTTTCTCTACCTCAAACTCTGCATATCTACTCTCAAAAAAGCCATCAATATCTATTTTTTCATCAAAGTCGCCAATATAAGCTGCGTCGATATTGTCATCTTTTATGAGTTTTACTGTTAGTTGCTTCTCGCCCCTTTTTATAACAACGCTATCTTCCAAGCTTAAACTATTTTCTTTTAAAAACTGCTCACCAACATAGAGCCCGCCTGCGCTATTTAGATTTGTGCTTTTGTTGGTGTAGCGGCTAAATTGATTGATAGGATTTGCTCTGTAGATAGTGATATCTTTTGGCTTGCTATTGTGGTTTTCTATGCTAAACTCTTCGTTGCTGCCACTGCTTTTTATATAATCAAGCTCATATCCTCTATGTGCAACTCCTGCGTTGTCATAGTAGTTTTGAAGAGTTTCAAACTCTATTTTTTGATAGGGACTTTTTGCAAGCTCTCCCAAATTTAGACCAACTCTTTTTAAAATATCACTAAGTCTATATCCATCGTATCTAAGTGCTGCTCTTGTTGGAACTACCATTTTATCATAGTTTGTAAAGCTGCCATCTTGTTGGTTTAGCGCTGGTGCGTCCAAATCACCATCATAAACATCAAACTTAACATCGCCATCTTCGTTATAACCAAGTATCTTTTCGCTTGGCTTAGATGATAGCTTACAGATAAGAGAAACTCCCAAAGTATTGGTCTTTGTTGGTATAATCATCACCTTAAATTTGCTAAATTTCTGAATAAGTCCCAAAACTCTAGCTATCGCTAAGCTATTTTTACTATAGATAAAGTCCTCGCCAACTATCAAAAGAGGCGAGCTACTCTCTTTCATCTCATCAATATTTAGGTGAGTTATGCCAAGCACTTTTGCATAATTTGAAATCTTTATAACCTCATCTTTGCTAGGCTCTTCATCGCCACTTACTACTTTTTTTTCGCTGCTAAATTCATTTTTGAGCTTTTCATCTAGCCAAGCAGGGAGATTTTGACAAAAATTTTGCGCTATCCAAAGTAAAATCTCAATATCTAAATTTGGACTATGCTTAACAGACTCTATCTTTTTGGAGTAATTCATCAAAACACTATCTGACAGTGGATGAAAATATAGCGCCCTAGCATATTTGTTTAGCTTAAGGGCGTTATTTAACTTATAGCTTAAATTTGGCGCGTCATATCTTAAAAAACTTCCAGCTATGACCAAAAAATCGCTTTTTGCAATATCGCTGCTGCTGCCGCTATATAAATTTGAACCGCTAAATTTAGAAAACTCAGTTAAAAAGTCTTGATATTTTTTAGCCTCTTCGTTTATCAAATTTAGGTTAAATTTCTCTCTTAGCAGCTCCAACATATAGGCCTCTTCGTTGGTTATGAAGCTGTTAAATTTGATAGTTTTGATGGTGCCATTTTGGATTTTGGTGGCAATTCTTTCAAAAACAATGCTATTTTTGCTACTTTTTTCTTTGTGAAAATCAAAACCAAATCTAGCAGCGCCGCTTATATGCCCAAAGCAAAAGTCATTGCTTACTCTATAGATCTTTTTTTCTCTCTCTTCAATGCCCTTTTCTTTGACCTCATAGTAGATAAGTTCGCAGTCGCTTGAGTGGGGATTGGAGGCTGGTATTTTTGTAAGTTCCCACGAGTTAGAAGAGTATTGAAAATGAGTTGTTATGATGGCACCTGTTGGACAAACTGCACTACATTCGCCGCACATACCACACAAAAGACTCTCTTTGTCGCCCTCTATGGAGATCGTGCCTTTTTGAACTCTGTTAAGCACTGCATAAGCCTCTTTTTGCATACTCTCTTTTAGACTCTTATCAAGAGGCATGGCGCCACTTGGAGCAACTTTTAGCGCTGATTCGCCGATTTTGTCTTTGCAAACCTTAACACATCTCTCACAAAGTATGCAAAGTGTTGGCTCATATCTTAACATACCCCAATTTTGCGTAGGTTTAAAGATGTTTTCTACGCCATATTTTACCTCATCGACCTCAAGAAGATGGACATAGTTTTGCAACTCGCACTCTCCACTCTTATCACAAACTCCGCATTCTATGGGGTGGTTGATGCAGTAGGTTTGCATTATCGCTTTGCGCTCTTTGTTTAATTCTTCGCTATCTGTTGTGATGTTCATTCCATCTTTTGCCTTTGCATTGCAACTATAGACTCTCTTTCCGTCTGCTTCTACAACGCAAAGTCTGCAGGCAAGAGTTGGTGTGCAACCACTCAAATAACAGAGCGCTGGAATAAAAATCCCATTTGCTCTTGCGATATTAAGGATATATTCGCCCTCATTGCACTCGATAAGTTGATTGTCTATTGTAATTTGTGCCATTTTTATACTTTAGCTATTTTTGCCACTTCAAAAGCATAATTATCGACATTCTTAAGCCCAAGTAAGGCTATTGTCCCCTTTAAGCTCTCATCTAAAACAAACTCTTTTTCTATCATGCCATCTTTTAATTCAATCTTTACTTTTTGTCCATTTTTGATCTTGGCAGCAAGTGCAAAAAACTTGCCACCTCTAAAAAGCTCATCTTTGTTGTGTTTAAAAACTACAGCTCCATCATACTCATCAAGCTCTTTTAACTCTTCTAGCTCTTGCTTGAACTTATACTCTTTTCCATCAAGTCCTACTATCTTGGCTCCCGTTTTTTGGGAGATGATGGATAAAAAAGCCTTTATGTTATTGCTATCTTTGTGATGAGAAATTTGATCTTTTTCGATGATGATAGAGCAACAGCCCTTTTTTAAAAACTCTTCAATATGCTCTATCTCATCTTCACCAACACTGCACTCAGCACTCAAATAACAATGGTCTAAATTTGCAAAATAGTCGCTCTTTTGAAATTTAGAGCAAACTAGCGCCAAAACATAGCTTATCGCCCCTATTTCACACTTTATTTCTTCGCCATTTTTAAAGCCTTGATCATCAAACGGACTTATCGTTAAAACATTTTCATCTTGATACTTTGAAAAAAGCTCCTCATCTTCAAATTTCAAAAGTGAAGTTAAATTTAATATTCTCATATAATTCCCCTTTTTACAACTATAGTCCAATCAACTTGATTAAATTTCAAAGAGTTAAGCAGTGTTAAATTTAGCGCCGATACAAGTTCAACACTCTTTTTAACAGAGCTATAATCGCCAATCTCAAACAAAAAAATCATAACCTCGCCGCTTTTAGAGTCCTTTAAAATCTCGCCCATACGGACCAAAAAACTCCCCTTTAGATGTCTTAAGTCATATCTTTTCATCTATCTACCTCGCCTAAGATAATGTTTGTGCTGCCAATTATAGCGGCGATATCGGCAATATACTGCCCAACCATAAGCTCTTCATAGATAGCACAGTGCCAAAAACTAGGTGTTCTAATCTTTAGTCTATAAGGGCTGCTCTCGCCCTTTGAACAAATAAAATAGCCAAGCTCGCCCTTTGGTGTCTCTGTAGCATGATATATCTCGCCAACTGGCGGTTTTAGCCCTTGTGTTATAAGCACAAAATGCTGCATAACAGAGTAGTTTTGAGTCATTATCTGCTCTTTAGATGGACTTACATATTTTGGATTGTTAGCAATGATTTGACTATCTGAGCTGTTGTATAGAGCTCTTGTTTGAAAAAGAATCTTCACACTCTCTCTAATCTCTTGCATATAGCACTTATATCTTGCATAACAATCGCCCTCTGTCGCATAAGGGACATCAAAGTCAAGCTCATCATAGATAAGATAGGGCTCCTCTTTTCTTATATCCCATTTATAGCCACTTCCTCTTAACATAACGCCGCTACAGCCCCAAGAAAGCGCCATCTCTTTAGTAACTACTCCAACACCTTTGGTACGCATTTGCCAAATTCTGTTGTTATCAAGTAGATCTTCATAGTCTTTCACACCGGCTAAAATTTTATTGCAAAGCTCATCTTGCTCATCAAACCAACCATCTGGAAGATCTAAAAAAACTCCACCTATCTTGATGTTGTGATGTGTAAGTCTTGCACCTGAATACTTTTCTATCATGTCGAGTATATACTCACGCTCTCTAAAACAGTATAAAAAAACAGTCATCGCCCCAATATCAAGCGCATGAGTTGCCAAAAAAAGAAGATGTGATGAGATACGATTTAACTCCAAAAGTATTGTGCGGATAATCTGCGCTCGTCTTGGCACCTCTATACCACAAAGCTTTTCAACTGCTGCACAAAGTCCGTAGTTGTTGGAACCAGAAGCTACATAATCAACCCTATCAGTCACCGGCATAAACTCATTGTAAAACATGTTTTCTGCCATCTTTTCAATGCCTCTATGCATATAACCAACTCCTGGCCTTGCTCTAGTTACAAGCTCACCATCAATATCAAGCACCAAACGAAGCTGACCATGCGCTGATGGGTGCTGTGGGCCGAAATTTAATATCATCTTTGAGTCAAGTTTTTCATACTCTATATTTTCAAAAAAGGCTTTGAGTCTGTTAGGTTGCTGCATTATTTTCTCTTTTTAATCTCTTTAAATTTATCTCTTTTTACTTTTTTAACAAAAGCTACACCCTCTTCTTCTTGATACTCAGTCAAAGATGGCTTTTCTGGAATCTCTCCACCATACTCGCTATCATGATAAAGTCTTGCAAAGTTGAAGCTATCTTTGCTATCGATAAAACTTGGATCTCTATTTTCTTCGCCTATAATAGCTCTATACTCTTTTCCAAAAATCTTATCTACCTCATACCACTTTGCCGCTTCATCGCCCTGTAAAGGATAGGATTTTAAAAGTGGATGTCCGTGCCAATCATCTGGCATTATAAGTCTGCTTAAATTTGGATGATCCTTTATCCAAACTCCCATCATATCGTAAAGCTCTCGCTCCGCCCAATTTGCGCTTTTGTAAAGCGAAGTTACACTCTTTAAAAACTCCTTTTCTTTGACAAACACAACAACTCTTGCCCTAAAGGCTCTTTTTATATCTAGTAGCTGATAAGAAACCTCAATACCACCCCTTTGCTCTATCTCATCAACACCAAAAATATCGCACAAAATAGTATAACCAAGCTCTTTCATCTCTTTTAAGATGGTTAAATTTAGCTCTCTATCTGCCTTTAGTATAAGTTGCTCAAACTCAACATAGCCAACATCTACAAAGCCCTTCAATCTCTCATAATCACTAGCAAACTTAGTATCTTTTGGTTCTTTTTTCTTAGTTTTTAAAGGAACGTAAAATCTATCTTTATAGCCTCTCATCATATCAACCTCTTTGGCGCTCTAGCTCTTTTTGGGCTCTCTTTTCTTATCTTTTTTTGAAGTATCATAAGTGCATATTGAAGAGTCTCAGGACGTGGGGCACAGCCTGGAAGATAGATATCTACAGGAATTACCCTATCGACTCCTTGCACTGTTGCATAGGTATTAAACATTCCACCTGTATTTGCACAACTTCCCATACTTATGACCCATTTTGGCTCTGGCATCTGATCATAAAGTCTTCTTGTAAACTCAGCATGTTTTTTGGTTAGCGTCCCTGCAATTATCATAACTTCAGAGTGCTTTATACTTCCTCTAAAAATAGTTCCAAAGCGATCAAAATCATATCTTCCTGCTCCACTTGCCATCATCTCTATAGCACAGCATGCAAGTCCATAATTGGCCGCCCAAAGTGAGTTACTTCTTCCCCATTGTATGAGCTTATCTATAGTGGTCAATACAACTGGACTTGAGTTATTTTTTCTATAGTCTATTTTACTCTCTGCCAATCCAACGCCCCTTTACTCCATGCATAAATTAGTCCAATAACAAGAATTGTAATAAATAAAATCATCTCAATAAGACCAAACATGCCAAGTATTTTGAAATTTACCGCCCATGGAAACATAAAAATTATCTCAACATCAAAAAGGATAAAGAGCATTCCTATTAGAAAAAAATGTGAATTTATCTTATTTGGCTGACGGATTGATACTGGACCACTCTCATAGGTCTCTGTTTTTAGTCGCTCATCTTTTTTATCTGCCAAGCGATTGCCAACCATAGCTGAAAGTGTAGTTATAAGCCAAAATATACAAAAGGTAAGAATTAGCATCACAAATGCGCCAAAATAAGAGCTATAAGCCATATGTGACATTTAAGTAACTCCTTATCGTTATATTAGATAATTCTACTTTAATAATCTTTGATTTATCTTTAAAATATTTTTTGTTCTTAGCTAAAGTAGATAGTGAGTTCTTTTTTTACACATTTTAAAAAATAGCTTTGGTTGTCTATTTTAATGATATAATTCTAACACTTCAAATCAAGGCAGTTGTGTTGAAAAATTTAATAGCATTAATCTCAGTTAGTTGTATAGTCATCATATTGGCAGGCTTAAAAGCGGCCTCAAGCGTGGTAGTGCCATTTTTATTGGCTCTTTTTTTGGCAGTTATTGCCTCATCTGCTCTAAATTTATTACAGAAATTTAAAATACCGCGTATTATCGCCTTTTTTATAACCTGCGCCTTCTTTTTTGGAATCATCACAATAGTTGGAAAGATTATCTTTACAACACTGGCTGATTTTACAACACAATTTCCAGAACTTCAGCATAAATTTCAACTTCTCATGCAAGAAAGCATCGATAAAATAAACTCCTATGGTATAGTCTATATAGACACCAAACTAATTGGATTTGATACAAATGTCGTGCTTGCAACATCAAAGAAATTTATCAAAGGTGCAGGATCGTTTTTGTCAATGTCGTTTTTTATCTTTTTGATGGTCTCATTTATGCTATTTGAGGTTGATTCACTTAGAAAAAAGATTGATTTTTTAGATAGAAGCAACCCAAGAGCAAAGGTTTTTATAGCAACTTTTATCTACAATCTTAAAAAATATCTTCTTATAAAAACTATCGCCTCTGGAGCAACAGGTGCGATTATAGCATTGCTACTTTGGGTGCTATCTGTGCCTTATGCAGCACTTTGGGGCGTTCTTGCCTTTTTATTAAACTACATACCAACTATTGGATCAATTGTAGCTGCCATTCCAACGCTTTTTATCACACTTGCAACTAGCGATATAACAACTGCTTTTTGGGTTACTAGTGTCTATCTCTTTGTAAATATTTTGATTGGCAATATAATTGAACCTCGTTTCATGGGAGAAGGACTTGGTATCTCCACCATTTTAGTTTTGGTTAGTTTGCTTCTTTGGGGCTATATATTTGGCATTGCGGGGCTATTTTTGGCAATTCCACTTACTATGACTATGCAAATTGCTCTAGCTTCCAACCCAAAAACAAAACTCATTGCCATATTGCTTAGCAACGATTTGACTAAAAAATCAAAAAAGAGATCTAATTAATATAAATCCAACTGAGCTAAGTAGTGCTGCAGCAGGCAAAGTTACAACCCACGCTAGCCCTATTTTTTTCATAAGGCGCCAGTTGGCCTCTCTATTTACAAGTCCAATTCCAATAATTGCACCTATCAAAATGTGAGTAGAAGAGACAGGAAGCCCAAGAACTGAAGCTCCCATCACAACTCCAGCAGCTGAGAGCTCAGCACTTAGCCCAGAGGCGGGGTGGATTTTGGTAAGATGTGTACCAACTGTTGCTATCACCTCTTTTCCTATAAACCAAAGCCCCACAACAAGTGCAACTCCAAAGGTAAGAAGCACTATTGGCTGAGTATTTGAAGTAAGTGCAATCTCGCCATTTCGCAAAGTATCAAAAATGGCAGCAAATGGCCCAACAGCATTGGCAATATCATTTGAACCATGAGAAAAGGCAAAACCAGAGGCGGTAAAGACTTGAAGCCATGAAAATATAAGAAATGTTGATTTGGATAAATTTGACTTTCTAAGTGTCTTTGCCAAGATAAACATCGACATCCAAACAGCAGAGCTAATCATAATAAGAATTAAAAAGTTTTGTAGCAACGAAAGCCCAAGATCTAAATTCTTAAAACCTTTAAAGATGACCATACTACCAATGACAAAGGTTCCAAGTGCTGCAACTATAGGAACGCCAATCTCCAAAGCTTTGTGACTCTTTAAATTCTCTTTTTTACTATCTATTGCATACATTTTTTTATAGTAAGTTGAGTCAAGATCACTTGGCTCAAAAAAGGGACTTTTCATCGCAAGGGCATCTCTATTCATCGCCTCAGCAACTATAACCTTCTCCCTATCGCTCAAAGAGTCAAAATACTCTTTATGCTCCTTTTTTAGCTGCCTTCTTTTTCTTTTGAGATTGTCAATCTTTGCTTGCGCTATGACATTATAGTCAAGTATATAATACTTAATCGCCTTATAAACTAGATATGAAACCACCCCTCCAAGCAGAGGCGATAAAAACCACGAGATGACTATCTTAGAGAGATTGCCCCACTTTACCAAAGAGAGTATGTGAATGTTTGGATCTTCTATTATAAATCCAAAAGTAAGGCTAGAGCCAACTATTGCTCCAACTATGGCATGAGTTGTAGAGACTGGCCAACCTTTAAATGTAGCAATAAGTAGCCAAAGTGCAGCAGCAATTAGCGCACTCATCATTATAAAGATAAAATCATGAGGATCTAGCCCCATATCATCAAGCTTTACAAGTCCAGTTTTAATAGTATTTGTTACGTTTGAGCCAGCAAGAACAGCACCACCTACTTCAAAAATAGCAGCTATACAAAGTGCTTGAGTAAGAGTAAGTGTTCCAGAACCTACACTCGTGCCAAAGGCATTTGCAACATCATTTCCGCCGATATTAAATGCCATAAAGATACCAAAAAGAGAAGATAGCACAAAAATAGTTTTATTCCCATCGCCTATAAAACCAAAGCCCCATATAAGAAAATAGATAATAAACCCTATGAGTAATCCACCAAAAAAAACATTGAGATACGAATTTCTCATAACTTCCCTTTTTGTAAATTTAATCCAAATTATACACTAAAAAAATTATTTTAAAATATAGTAAAAGGCTACCAACCAAAGAATTACTGAGTTTGAGATAGAGAAAAATACAGCAGCTGATGCTAGGTCTTTTGCAGCCTTTGCAAGAGGATGAAACTCCAAAGTTACCAAATCAACAGTCTTTTCAATGCCGCTATTTAAAAGCTCAACTATCAAAACTAAAAACATTGAACTAAAAAGTAGCGCCTTAAAAAGAAGTTCTAAATTTAAAAAGATGAGCAATACCGAGAAAATAAGGACAAAACAGAGCTCTATTACAAAAGCCATCTCATTTTTAAAAGCATAAAGCACTCCTTCAAATGCATATTTTGAGTTTTTAAAAAAATTGTATCCCTCTTTCATCAAATACCTCCAAATAAATGCAATTATACTAAATTTCAAATAAAACAAGTAAAATGTTACAATCTTATGGATAAATTTAGAGTTATTGCAATAGAAATTTAAGGATAGTTAATGAGAATAGTTGGTGATGTAACGGGCGGCCTAACAGCGGGAATTGTAGCACTTCCTCTGTGCCTAGCCTTTGGTATAGCAAGCGGACTTGGAGCAAGTGCTGGACTGTGGGGCGCTATAGCGCTTTGCTTTTTTGCCTCCATCTTTGGTGGTACCAAAACACAAATCTCTGGACCAACAGGACCTATGACTGTTGTAGTTGCAACGATAGTTTTAGCTTTTGATGGAAATATTGGGCTTGTGGCTGCTATCTTTATCTTAACAGGAATATTGCAGATGCTCTTTGGATTTTTGAAAATAGGAGATTTTGTCAAATTTATACCCTATCCTGTGGTCTCTGGCTTTATGAGCGGTGTTGGAGTTATCATCATCCTACTTCAAATCGCCCCAATGCTAGGATATAACTCAACTGGTAGCATTACAAAAGATCTTTTAAAAATACCCTTTATGTTAAAAGATATCCACATAAATACAGTGCTTATTACATTTTTTGGACTTGCAATTTTGTATCTAACGCCAAAAAAGATAGCTACACTGCTTCCAACACCGCTCATATCACTCATAGCAATTACAGCAATTGTGGTGCTGTTTGATATAGATGTAGCAAAAATAGGTGCCATGCCAACTTCTTTGCCCTCTTTTATAATCCCAAATTTAGAGTCAGATCATCTTATAAAAATAGCAACTTATGCCTTTATCTTGGCTGCTTTAGGCTCTATTGACTCTTTGCTTACTTCAGTAGTTGCAGACTCCATAACAAACACAAAGCACAACTCAAACAAAGAGCTAATCGGTCAAGGTCTTGGCAATATGGCAGCAGGTTTTATAGGCGGACTTGTTGGTGCTGGAGCAACCATGAGAACAGTCATCAACATAAAAACAGGCGGCAACAGCAGGCTATCTGGCGTAATTAGCGCGCTATTTTTGTTGATTGTCTTTTTGTTTATTGGCTCTTTAGTAGCACAAATCCCAATAGCAGCACTAAGCGCTATACTTATAAAAGTTGGCTTTGACATAATTGACTATAGACTTTTGAAAAACTACAAAGCTGTCCCAAAGAGTGAGCTAGTTGTTGCAGGCGTGGTCTTTTTTCTAACAGTTTTTGTTGATTTGATAGTTGCAGTTGCCATTGGATCGATTCTTTCAGCACTTTTCTCGCTCTGGGAGATAGTAGTTGAGTCAAGAGATCTACAAGTTATAAAATATGAGAAATTTAACCTAATAAGTATCAAAAATAGCTTTTTCTTTGCAAATCTCTCAAGCACAATGCAAAAGATAGAATCTCATCTTGATGAGCCTTTGGTGATCGATCTTAGAGGTGTTAAATTTATAGATCTCTCTGCAACTTATGGACTAAAAGATCTCTTTATAACTCAGAAAAATAAGAACTTGCCACTCTATTTTATATTTAATAAAGAGCAGTTAGAAAAGAAAAATATAAAAAATATTACCAGCTTTATAGGCAAGAATCATATCTTTACCTCAATGCCAGAACTTTATGACAGTATAAATGAGAAGTAAATTTAAACTTTAAAAAGATGGTGCGGACGAAAGGACTTGAACCTTCACGCCGTAAAGCACTAGATCCTAAGTCTAGCGTGTCTGCCAATTTCACCACGTCCGCACGTGTATAACAAAGTGGTACGCCCTAAAGGATTCGAACCTTTGGCCTACGCCTTAGAAGGGCGTTGCTCTATCCAGCTGAGCTAAGGACGCATCAATATCAAAACCATGGTACGCTCGAAAGGAATCGAACCTTCAACCTACAGATCCGAAGTCTGTTGCTCTATCCAGTTGAGCTACGAGCGCCAATATAGTGGGGTGAGTTACGGGGATCGAACCCGTGACCCTCAGGACCACAATCTGATGCTCTACCAACTGAGCTAAACTCACCACATGGTCGGGGCGAAAGGATTCGAACCTTCGGCCCTCTGGTCCCAAACCAGATGCGCTACCAGACTGCGCTACGCCCCGTCGTTGTAATTTGGTCGCTCTTTTAATAACAAAGGATAATTGTAGCTTATTTTAAATTTATTGTCAAGCAAAAAAACTAAACTTTTAAAAACTCTCCAAGCAGCCGCATTCATTATAAATTTACTCTTAAATTTCAAACTAAAAACTATTAAGCTAGCCACTTAAATTTAAATAATACATATTAACTTGCAAAGTTAAAATCTCACCCAAGACCAAAGCTAAATTTCGAGTGACCTTTACTCTTATTTTAAAGGGGGAAGCGCTTATTGGCAAGAGCAATAAAAAAAACCATCAATGAAGCCTTAAATAGTTGCACCTTACTATAAGGCAACCCTCTGGATTAAAAGGTGGTAAGCGGGAGATAAATAAAACTAAAAAAGAGATAGTAATTGTATCGCTGGCTCAGTGTTTGCTAAATTTTTCTACAAATTTACTACAAAGATGTTTAAATAACCCCACTTCAATTTAAAAAGAGAAATTATTGAAATTTAAAAATACAAAGCTTTGCAACAAGAGTAAATTTTTGGAAGTTTTAAAGACTATAGCAGCAGTGGTATGAATTTTGCAGCTTTTGAGTTTAGTTAGACCGATAGCTTATGATACCCAAGAGCTGCAACAAAGATGAGCTAGGGCAATAAAGATTGCAAAGTCTATCAATACAAATCTTCTCTTGCTTTAATAGTCAAATAAAAAAGCCCGCTATTTTATAAGCGGGCAACTACTCTTTAGACCTCTTCTTTTTTTGCCTTTGGCGCATGATTTATCGCCACAACCACATCCTTTGTTGCCTTTAAAGTAAGTTTTATAAAGATACAAAGCTGCAATCAAAACCGCTCCACCCAAAACTAAAGGTAGTGTGGATTGTCCGTGAAGACCATATTTTTTAAATATCCTATCAAGTATAAAGGCGATTCGTGGCATATAGCCGACATCTTCAATAATTGCAATGATTGCAAAGAGAATTATAAAAATCAGTATATAGTTTAAGAGTGTGTTTGCACTATTTACCATCCACTCTCCAAAGTCCGTTATCATAGGGACTTGCGCAAGATATGGCTCTGGCAATATAGAGATGAAAAAGCTCTTAAAGCCTGCAAGGATATGCCAAGTGCAGTCTGTAAGTTTGTAGCCAAAAACTATGTCCAACTAATAGACCAAAAATATAACCAAAAGCAAGACAGGAAAGACCAACCATCTATTTAAAACTATTTTATCAACTATATCTGTAGCAGTCTGCTCTCCCCTTTTTTGCTCTGTTATGACGTTGTGTTAGATGATGTCGGCTGAATCATGTCTATATGCTGCTAAAAAACTAATCTCTTTATTGTATTTTTGTTTAAAGAGCTCTGACTTTTCCAAAACTAGCTTTTTTGGCTTCTCATCTTTAAAGAGATCAAAAACTATATTATCGCTCTCCAAAGCTTTGATAGTAAGCCATCTTGAAGAGATATTTAGCTTTTCATCTCTAAATTTGGGCTCTAGCTCTTCAATAAAAGGCTCAAGCTCTTCATAATTTATCTTAAAAATTGTTGTATTTGTCGCGCTTCTCATAAAGAGTGACAATATAGCCTCCATAACCTCTTCTTTGCCTACTCCCTTGGCACTATTTGTCGCAACAACAGGGCATCCTAGCCCTTTGGATATCTTTTTGAGATTTATATCTACTTCTTTTTGCAACATCAATCATATTTAAGACAATTATTGTAGGTTTTGAGATCTCAAGAAGTTGGAATGTAAGGTATAAATTTCTCTTTAAATTTGAAGC
Source organism: uncultured Campylobacter sp. (assembly GCF_947255105.1). GTDB lineage: Bacteria > Campylobacterota > Campylobacteria > Campylobacterales > Campylobacteraceae > Campylobacter_B. The sequence continues at coordinate 124,397 of NZ_CAMYFP010000001.1, read as the reverse complement.
ATCTACTATATTTACAATTATATCTGGATCTTCATATAAAATAACCTCTTTTGTAATACGCTCTTTAGTTAAGTAGGAGCTAAAAGGTAGGTGCCTGGTAAGTCTATAAACTAGGTATCATAATCGTCATAGCTAAAATAACCTGAATTCTTATCAATAGTTACACCAGGATAGTTTGCAATATGCTGTTTAATCCCGCTTACCATGTTGAAAAGTGTTGATTTGCCGCAGTTTGGCTGACCTGCTAAGACTAGCTTTATCTTCTTACTCATCTATCTTTTCAACCTCTATAAGCCTTGCTTCGCTATTTCTCAAAGCTACTAAATAGTTGTGAATTTTTAACTCTATTGGATCTAGTAAAGGTGCAGTTCTAACTACTTCAACTATAGATCCCACGATAAATCTCATATCAAGAAGCTTTTTAAACAACTTCCATTTTGCGTTTATAGCAGAATCCTACAGCGTTGTCCACTTTTCATCTCATTTCATCTCATCTAAACTCATGCCATCTCCAAATAAAATCACTAAATCTTGATATTTTAGATAATTAATATCAAAATCAAGCCAACTATGAGCTATGCTACTAAATAAAAGTTTTATATCTGCTTATATCAAGCCTCTTTTTTTAGTAGATAAAAGCTATAGATGAGAAAAATAGAAGTTACCAAATAGACTGTAAAAAGGACTCCAAACCACATATAGACAATCTCTAGTCCAAAAACAGTAACGATGAGATAAAAAGAGATTAGCAAAAAGACAACTTGTCTTAAGAAATTTAAGATAAAAATCATCATAGGTTTTTTTACAGCTTGCAAAAATGCAGCACAGACAAACATAGTAGCATAGCCGATAAATCCCAAGCTATCTACATAAAGATAGATAGATCCATACTCTATGACAGGCAAACTTTTATCAAAAAAAGCTATAAGTTTTGGTCCAAAAAATATACACAAAAGGCCTGCAAAAAAGCAGTAAATCATCATGATTTTAAGCACATATTGAAGTGTAAATTTCACCCTTTGAAAGTTTTTGGCTCCATAGTTCCTAGAAACTATGGCAAGAGTTGCACTACTAATCCCAAGAGCTGGAAGCAAAATCATCTGCTCAATTCTAAGTCCTACACCAGTTCCTGCCAAAGCTTCAACTCCGTAGGTGGAGACAAAATACATCGTAATAAAACTTCCAATGGCAATAGAGCTGTAGTTTAGGCAACTTGGAATGCCCTGAGCTATGATATGACGATAAATTTGGTAATTTGGAAGATATCTTTTAAGCGATACAAAGGTAAGCATGCCGCTCTTTTTGACCTTCAAAAGCAGATAAAAAACTCCGCAAATTTGAGCTATTGCAGTAGCTAATGCAATTCCCTCCATACAAAGTGGTGGTAAAAAAAGATAGCCCTTAACAAAAAGATAGCTAAGTGCTATATTTATAAAAAGCCCAACTATGAGCCAGTTTCTATAGGTTTTAGAATCCCCCAAACTCATAAGTATGCCATTTAGCGCATTTGTTGCTAGAAAAAATGGTGCTGATAAAAAGATGATTTGGATATATGAAAGTGCTAGATGATAAAATCCACCCTCAATACCACCAAGAACTCTTATGATAAATGGGGCAGACAAAAAGCCAACAACCGCCATAAAACAGCCAAAAAGCATCATAAAAACTAGCCCTTTATGAGCATAAATTTTTGCCCTTTGAACTTTTCTATCGCCCAAACAGTTGCCAATAATAGCAGTGATTGCCGCACCAAAACCAAAGCCTACTGCAATGATTAGAAAGTAGAGAAAAAAGCAGACCGAAATCCCAGCAACCGCACTACTTGAAATCATTCCAGCAAAAAACAGAGCACTGACATTGTATAAAGTGCTAAATATCATGCCAGTACTTGCAGGCAGAGCGATATCTTTTACAAGCTTTGGAATATCGTCCTTTAGTAAGTTCAACCACCCGACCTTTTTTTGATGTAGATGTTGATAAGCTCTACTGATAAAGAAAAGCCCATAGCAAAGTATAGATAGCTCTTTGATAGATGTATGCCAAAACCATCTATTATCAAAAAGACGCCGATAAGCACTAAAAATGCGAGAGCTAGAATTTTTATAGTTGGGTTTTTGTCTATAAATTTGCTGATAGCTCCACTTGCAAAAAGCATAACAATAACAGCTATGATAACTGCAAGTATCATGATCTCTAGATGATTTGCCATACCTACAGCTGTAATTACACTATCAAGTGAAAAAACGATGTCTAAAATCCCTATCTGAAAAACAATGACAAAAAAACTTGCACCTTTACCTATAGAGCTTTGATGAGCGCTCTCTCCACTTTGTTTAACGCTATGCAAAATCTCCATCACAGACTTAATGATAAGAAAGGCGCCACCAACTATAAGGATGAGATCTCTCCCCGAAATCCCAAGTCCAAAGAGATAAAAAAGCGGTTTTGTTAGTTTCATTATGACAAAGAGCGTAAGTAGAAGCAAAATTCTTGTTATCATAGCAAAGCCAAGTCCTAGATATCTTGCCTTATCTCTTTGATGCAGCGGAAGTTTATTACACATAATGGCGATAAAGATGATATTGTCTATACCTAAAACTATCTCCAAACTTGCAAGTGTAAAGAGGCTAAGCCACGCCTCTGGTAGAAAAATCCAATCAAGCATTGCCAACCTTTTTAGTAAGAAGTTTTATAATAGTCTCTGGCAAAAGCTCATGCTCTATGGAGTGGATTTTTTCTTCCCACTCTTCAAAACTCATATTGTTAGTTCGCTCAAATGCCCTTTGTACTATAAGCTTGCCACCATCTAGCTCACTACTAACATAATGAATACTAACACCGCCCAACATCATATCGCTCTCAAAGCTCTCTTTTATAGCATTAGCCCCTTTAAATAGCGGCAAAATCGATGGATGTAAATTTATAGCTTTGATGTTATCTGTAAAAACAGGTGTTAGTATTCTCATAAATCCTGCCAAAACTGTTAGTGAAATATTCTCCTTTTTTATCCTATCAACTAGCGCTCTATCGAACTCTTCTCTACTGTTAAATTTTCTGTGATCGATAATTTGTGTTGTTAGTTGATATTTGTTAGCTCTTTCTATACCATAAGCTTTGCTGTTGTTACAGATGAGAAGCGAACAGACTATTTTTGTATTGCCAAATGTCTTGTTATGAACCTTTTGTAAAATAGCCTCCAAATTTGAGCCGCTGCCACTAAATAAAATTGCAATTTTTTTTATAACCATTTTAAACCTTTTATAAGCTCCATGCTATCAAATGCATAGTCATTTACCTTGCTTTTTTTGGCACTCAAGGCATGTGCCAAAACTCCATTTATAGAAGCTTTCAATAGATTTTGTTTCTGTGCAATAAGTGCTGCAATAACTCCTGTTAGTACATCGCCACTTCCGCCCTTTGCAAGCTTTGGCGTTCCGCAGCTAACAACAAAGAGTTTGCCCTCTTTTGCAACTATTGTATTGGCACCCTTAAGAACCAAAACTCCGCCAAACTCCAAACTCCACATCTTTGCAAATTTAAATCTCTCCTTTTGAAGAGTTGCCACATCGATGTGCGCTAACCTTGAAAGAGAAAGTAGGCTAACAAACTCCTTTGGATGAGGTGTTATAACTGTGTTAGTATTGTTTTTTAAAAACTCTATAGTAGCGCTATTGTAGCACAAACCAGCATCTATAACGACTGATTTTTTTGTTAGTTTATCAAACTCTTTAAACTCATCTACAAATCCAGGTCCCACTACAATAACAGCGTCATCTTCTATATTTTCTTTAGTCATTATAGTTGGCGGCACAGATACTCTCTCTTTACTAACAATGCTAACAAGCCCAGCACCCATTGTTTGCGCTGCAAGTGCTGAAAGTATCGCTGCTCCACTCATCCTGCCCATAACAACATTTACTCTTCCAAAGTCTGATTTGTTAGTATTTTGTTCTCTTTTTACAAGCTCTAGATCTTTTTTTCTAACTAGTTTATAGTCGCTCTCTTTTTGATAGAGGCTTTTATCTACTCCCAAATTTGCAACCTCTATCTTACCTACAAAATCTTTGGCAAAATCACTCAAGCAGAGCAATTTAATACCACCCATCGCTATGGTAAAATCTGCCTTTATAGTGGTATTTCGCCCAAGTCCGCTAGGTAGATCTATAGCAATCCTAAGCCCTTTTTTGTCATTTATCCAATCTATGATCTCTACTATATTTTGCCCAATATCTCTATTTAGCCCACTGCCAAAAATCCCATCTAAATAGCACTTTGCCTCTATCTTTTCTTTTGTTACTACAACTCCAGCTTTTTGTGCGATAAGAAGTTGTTTTTGAAGCATTGGCGAGAGTTTATCAAAGCAAAGGTAGCAATAAGTTTTATACTCTTTGCTAAGCATTCTAAGTGCAGCCACTCCATCGGCACCATTGTTGCCACTTCCACAAAAAAGCAATACTTTAGAGCCTTTTTTAAGCTCTTTTCTAACTCTTTTTGCGATAGCAAAGGCGGCATTTTCCATCAATATCTCACTGTTAAGCCCAAGCTCATCTATGGCAATCCTGTCTAAAAACTCTGTCTCTTCATATAAATTTAACACATCTACTCCCGCACTCTAAAGCTAAGCGCTTCAATCATCGCCTCTTTTGAGATCTCTTTTTCGCCTCTTAGATCACTTATAGTTCTTGCAACTTTTAAACTCTTATTTATCCCTCTTTGTGTAAGAGCAAATCTTGATATAGCGCTATTTAAAAGCTCTTTTGCCAAGGCTGAAGTTTTGCAAAATCTCTCCACATCATCATCGCTTAGTTTTGCATTTAGCTCTTTTTGCCCCCTTTGTTTTTGTGCATAAAAAGCTTTCAAAACTAGCTTATATAGCTCTTTACTACTGACATCTGAAGTGTCGTTTTTGTCTATCTCATCCATTGCAACATAAAGATCGATTCTGTCCAAAAGTGGTCCTGAGATGGCATTTTTATATCTTTTGATCTCATTTGCACTACAGATACAATCGCTATTTTTGCTATATAAAAAGCCGCAAGGACAAGGATTCATTGCCGCTACAAAGATAAATTTCGTCTCATAACAAATTTTGGAATTTACTCTTGAGATGAGAATTCTATTATCCTCCAAAGGCTCTCTTAAACTCTCTAAAATCTTTTTTGGAAAGTGTGGCAACTCATCAAAAAAAAGCTCTCCACCATTTGCCAATGCAACTTCGCCAACTCTTGCATTTTGTGAGCCTCCTCCAAAAATAGAACCTCTAGTAGAGGTGTGATGAGGACTTCTAAAGGGACGAAAGGCACTAAAATCACTATCTTTGTTATCTAGTGACTCATAAGCCGATGCTAACAGTATCTCATCCAAGCTTTGTGGTGGCAAGATATATCTTATCCTTTTGGCACACATACTTTTGCCACTTCCAGGACTTCCCTCAAATAGTAAGTTGTGCATACCACTAGCTGCGATAAGCGAGGCTCTTTTGGCTCTTTTTTGCCCTCTTACAGAGATAAAATCAAGCGGATAGTTGTAGTTTGGCACGTAAATTTCACCATCTATCTCTATAACGTTTTCAAATATTTTGTGTTTTTTTGCAAAATAACAGCTCTTTTTAAACTCTTCATCTCTAAAAAATTGTATCGCATCGTCCAAATTTGAAACGGTGTAAATTTCTAAATTTGGAATGCTTGCCGCTCTATTGGCTATCTCATTTGGAACTAAAACTTTAGCACTTTTTACCTTGCTACTTAGAAAAAGTAGGTGTGAAAAAAGAGTTGCTGTTGATTTTACTAAGCCATCAAGTCCTAGCTCTCCAAAGACAAAAAACTCACTATCTATCTCTTCTTGTTGTAAAAAAATAAGCAGAGCAATGCTTAAGTCAAAGTGACTTCCCTTTTTGGGAAGATCTGATGGAGAGAGATTGATGATGATTTTTTTGGGTGGAAATGAAAAACCTCTATTTAGAAGAGCCGCTTTTATGCGGTTTTCGCTCTCTTTTATAGACTGACTTGGAAGCCCAACTATATTGAAGCTTGGCAAGCCCCTTATAAAAGTAGACTCTACATCAACAATGTTTAGTTCATCATTAAATGTAGCACATCTAAGCGATCTCATTTTTTCAATCTTTTCTTAAACTCTCTATCAAACTTTTTTCTTTTGTTATAACCAATATGCTCTATAAAAAGATGTCCATCTAGGTGATCGATCTCATGTTGAATGCAAACAGCAAGTAGTTCGCTAGCCTCAATGCTTTGCTTTTTGCCATGCCTATCTTGAAACTCAACTACTATCTCTTTTGCTCTTTTTACATCTTCATAAAATCCAGGCACAGACAAGCAACCCTCTTGATATAAAATCTCGCCATTTCTTTTGGTAATGACTGGATTTATAAGCTCCAATCTCTTAGAAGGCTCTTGCTCTCCCTCTTCATTGGGAAGATTTACAATAAGTGCTCTCACTGCCTGCCCAACTTGAATGGCTGCAAGTCCAATGCCCTTTTTTTCTATCATGGTTTCATACATATCCTCTAAAAAAGAGTGAAGCTCTTCGTCAAATTTATCTATCTTTTTTGATTTTTCATAGAGCTTTGGATTGGGATATGTCAAAACCGGAAGAATCATTCTTTGTTACTCTTCTTTAAAACTTTGTCAATAAGCCCATACTCAACCGCCTCAGCAGCGCTCATAAAAAAGTCTCTATCGCTATCTTTTATGATTTTTTCAAGTTTCTGCCCTGTGTTGTTGGCTAAAATTTGGTTAAGTGCCTCTTTTATACGAAGTATCTCTTTGGCCTGTATTTCGATATCTGTTGCTTGACCTTGTGCTCCGCCAAGTGGTTGATGTATCATGATGCGCGAATTTGGCAATGCATATCTTTTGCCTTTACTTCCACAACTTAACAAAAATGCCCCCATAGAGGCAGCTTGTCCTATGCAGATAGTTGATATATCGCATTTGATGTAGTTCATAGTGTCATATATACTAAGCCCACTTGTCACAACGCCACCTGGGCTGTTGATATATAGATAGATATCTTTAGTAGGATCTTCAGCTTCCAAAAAGAGAAGTTGCGCTACAACAGAGCTTGCCACAGCGTCATCTATCTCTCCGCCAAGCATAATAATGCGGTCTTTTAAAAGTCTTGAGTAGATATCGTAGCTTCGCTCTCCTCTTGCAGTTTTTTCTACTACATAAGGGATATAGTAGCTCATTGCTCATCCTCTTTGTCTTTCTTTTTACTTTTTACAAAAAGCTCATCAAAGAGTTTATTCTCTACCATTGCCATCTTTAACGCTGGCAAAACTCCTTGCTCTTGATATCTTTTAAAATGCTCTTTTGGATCTGCTCCATAGTTATAAGCCTCTAGATAGACTGCTTGAACTAACTCATTGTCGCTTACTTCTATCTTTTTTTCTTTAGCTAACTCATCAACTATAAATGTTAGTTTTACACTCTCTACAGCTTCTGGTCTTAGCTTTTCACGCTCTTGATTGATAGCCTCTTTATCCTCTTTAAATTTATCCAACTGCTCTTTGCTAAACTCAGTCCATTTTCCTCTAAATCTCATATCAATCTCTTGCTCTACTATATTTTTAGGAAGATCAAACTCAATCTTTTCAACTATACTTTTAGCAAAGGCTGGTTTTAACTCATCTTCTATAAGTTTTTTCATCTTGCCATCTCTTAGCTGCTCTTTTATGCGCTCCTCAAACTTCTCAACACTGATCTCTTTGTCATTTGGAAAGTATTTTTTCAAGGTCTCATCTGTGATAGTTTTTTGAACATCTTTAACTTCAATACCATTTAAAACTACTTTAAAAACAGCATCTTCTCCAGCTAAATTTTTTGCTTGATACTCTTTTGGGAAGGTAACTTTTATCTCTTTACTCTCTTTTACCTTCATGCCTATCATTCCATCTTCAAAGCCTGGGATAAACTGACCAGATCCAATCTCCAAAAGATAATCTTTTGCTGCACCGCCCTCAAACGCAACTCCATCTACAAAGCCCTCAAAGTCAAATTTAGCAAAATCGCCTTTTTCTAATACCTCTTTTTCTGATGGCTTAATCGGTGCAATCATCTTCAAAAACTCATCTACTTTTGCCTCTATCTCTTTTTTTGTAACTCGTGGAGTTTGATAGGTAGGAATTGCCTCTTCGTATCCTGTGATATCTACTTTAGGTCTAAAAGCAACCTCCATCTCAAGATCTAGTCCCTCTTTTTCTTCAAATTTAGAAAATATAGGATCACCTAAAATCTCATCTGCCTTTTTGCCAATCTTTTCTAAACCGCTATCTACGATCTCTTTAAAAAGCTCTTGTTTGGCATCTCTGTCTAGCTCTTTTTTGTATCGATTTAACACTACATTTAGTGGAACTTTTCCCTTTCTAAAGCCATCTATCTTTACCTGTTTTGACCATTTTGTAGCAAGCTCTTTTATCTTTTTATCGATACTTTCTTGATCTATCTTTGCCTTTATAACTGCATTTGCAGAGTCTAAGAGTTGTGAACTAATCTCCATATTATTCCTTTTTGTTTTGTAAATTTAAAATTTTTTATCTGTCAATATAGCAAAAATTACCTTTATTTTTATTTACACAAATTTAAAGAGTATAAAAGTCTAAAAAGAGTAAAATCAAGCAAAAAAAGGAAATATATGGTAGAAAAAAGCGAAGATTTTCAAAATGCCGTCAAAACTATACTTAAACTTATAGGCGAAGATCCCAAAAGAGAGGGGCTTATAAAAACTCCAGAAAGAGTTATGAAAGCATATCAATACCTAACAAGTGGCTATGAACAAAATCCAAAAGAGGTTTTAAACGATGCACTTTTTAGCAGCTCCAACAGCGAAATGGTGCTAATAAAAGACATTGAGTTTTATAGCCTTTGCGAACATCATCTCTTGCCAATCATCGGACGAGCGCACGTTGCCTACATACCAAATGGAAAAGTTGTTGGGCTTTCTAAAATACCGCGCATGGTGGATATATTTGCAAAAAGGCTTCAAATTCAAGAACAGCTTACCGAACAGATCGCTGCAGCCATTCAAAATGTTGTAAGGCCTTTGGGCGTTGGAGTAGTTTTGGAGGCAAGACATATGTGCCTTGAGATGAGAGGCGTTAAAAAAATCAACTCAACCACGACAACTTCGGCACTTAGAGGGACTTTTTTAACTGATCCAAATACTAGAAAAGAGTTTTTCTCACTTATCAACTCACCAAAACAGGCAAATTTTTAATTTAAATTTACTGTATTGTATTATGATTAAAGAAGATAAAAATTATCCTAATTAAAAGATAATAAAAGGAATCAAATGAAAAGAGTTTATTTAGACAACAATGCAACGACGATGGTAGATCCTGAAGTTCTTGAAGTAATGTTGCCTTTTTTAAAAGAAAAATATGGCAATCCAAACTCACTTCACTACTTTGGAAGCCAAACTCATCCAGCACTTAGAGAGGCAATGGATCAACTCTATGCAGGAATCAATGCCAAAGATAGCGATGATTTGGTAGTTACATCATGCGCTACAGAGAGTATCAATTGGGTGCTTAAAGGCGTCTATGTTGATATTATCAGAAATGGCGAAAGAGATAAAATCATAACTACCAAAGTTGAACATCCAGCTGTTAGGGCTACCTGTGAGTTTTTGGCAACTTTAGGTGCAAAGATAGAGTATCTTGGCGTAGATAGCAATGGACAAGTTTGTGTTGATGAGCTAAGAGAGAAGATAGATGATAAAACTGCTCTTGTTAGCACTATGTGGGCAAATAACGAAACAGGTGCTATTTTTCCAGTAAAAGAGCTTTGCGAAATCGCTCATGAACATGGTGCGCTTTTTCATACAGACGCAGTTCAAGCAGTTGGTAAAGTAAAAGTTGATGTTAGAGATGTCAATGCAGACTTTTTAAATTTCTCAGGTCATAAATTTCACGCTCCAAAAGGAGTTGGCGGGCTTTATATAAAAGACTCAAGAAAACTAACTCCACTTTTTCACGGCGGCGAACATATGGGCGGACGAAGAAGTGGAACGCTAAATGTAGCAGGAATTGTTGGAATGGGTAAAGCAATGGAGCTTGCAAACAAATATCTATTTATGGAAGATTGGCATGTAAAGAAACTTAGAGACAAACTTGAAGATGCGATTTTAAAGATAGATGATGTTAGCGTTGTTGGAAAAAGAGAGTTTAGAGTTCCAAATACTATCCTTGCAAGTATCAAGGGAGTTGAAGGCGAGGCGATGCTTTGGGATTTAAATAAAGCAGGCATTGCAGCTTCAACTGGATCTGCATGTGCAAGTGAAACACTTGAAAGTAATCCAATAATGGAAGCAATTGGAGCCGATAAAGAGCTTGCCCACACAGCACTTAGACTATCTCTTAGTAGATTTAACACCGAAGAAGAGATAGACTATGCAATAGAGCAGATAAACAAAGCAGTAGTTAGATTAAGAGCTATCTCAAGTAGTTTTGCATATGCACCAACAAATCATAAAAGTGGATTATAAAAAGGATAAAAGATGGCAAAAGAGAATTTAATAGGTGGTTCAATTTGGGATGAGTATTCTCAAAAAGTCCAAGATAGGATGAATAATCCTAAATTTATGGGTGAAATAACAGAAGATGAGGCAAAGAAAAAGGGCTATAAACTTATAGTTGCTGATTTTGGAGCTGAGAGCTGTGGTGATGCGGTTAGACTTTATTGGCTTGTAGATGAGAAGACAAATATTATAAAAGAGGCTAAATTTAAGAGTTTTGGCTGCGGAACAGCAATTGCGAGTAGTGATACTATGGCTGAGCTTTGTGTTGGCAAAACAGTTGATGAAGCTGTAAAAATAACAAACATAGATGTAGAAAAAGCGATGCGTGATGATCCAAATACTCCAGCCGTTCCACCTCAAAAAATGCACTGCTCAGTTATGGCATACGATGTTATAAAAGCCGCTGCAGCGCAGTATAAAGGAATAGATCCTGAGCATTTCGAAGATGAGATAATAGTATGCGAGTGTGCAAGAGTAAGCCTTGGAACAATAAAAGAAGTTATTAGGCTAAATGACTTAAAAACCGTTGAAGAGATAACTCAATACACTAAAGCAGGTGCATTTTGTAAAAGCTGTATAAGACCTGGTGGACATGAAAAAAGAGAGTATTATTTAGAGGATATTTTAAGAGATACTAGAGAGCAGATGGAGAGAGAGAAGCTTGAAAACATGTCAAAACAAAAGATAGAAAGTGGTGAGACTAAATTTGAAGAGCTAAATGTCATTGGTCAGTTTAAAGCTGTTGAAGAGCTTATCGATAAAGATATTCGTCCGATGCTTATAATGGACGGTGGCGATATGGAGATTTTGGATATCAAAACAACGCAAGATAGTATAGATATCTACATAAGATATCTTGGAGCTTGCAGTGGCTGTTCTGCTGGAAGCGCTGGCACTCTTATGGCTATAGAGTCAGTTTTGCAAAAAGAACTTAGCCCAAAGATAAGGGTTATGCCGATATAAATTTAAATAATTTAAGTCAAATTTTAAAATTCTCAGCCTTCTTAATTTTAAATTTGGGCTGAGATTTAATTATTTGAAAACAAATTTTTAAATTCATTTATAATTTTTTAGTTACTTTTGTAGTTTATGATAAATTTAAACTCTCTCAAAATTCTCACTTCACAGTCACAGCTGATACTGTTATAAAACCAGGTTCTGAAATTTCAAAGTATGTAACTCAAGAAGAAGTTGATAGCTTTGCACTAAGATATTGGGATATAGATGAAGATGCTAAGTATTCTAATGACAATATAGATGAAAACATTACTCAAAAAACTCTTAGAAGTTATCTAAAAGCTAAGGATACAAATAGTCTTTTAAATTTCATCAAAGATAATAACCTAAGCGTTGATACAAGAATGATGTATAATCTTACACCTTTAATGTATGCTAGTTTTTATGATGATGAAAAAACTATGGAAGAACTTTTAAACTTAGGTGCTAACCCAAATTTAAAAGATAGCTATAGCCTAAGTCCATTAGCTTATGCCATAGAAAATAACTCTACTAAAACATTTAAACTTTTACTTGATAATGGTGCTATATTTGATGAAGATATGATAGTGCAAAACTATTTAAATGGACCAAGTTATATATGGATTAAAAAGATTATAATTGATGGTGATGATATTAAGGTAGAGTATAGAAGTGAGTATGGCACTAAACAAGGCAAAGGATCTGACCCAGCGTCTGCTATTACTTATATGGTTGATTTAAGGTTGGTTGAGATTTTACAAACTCTATTTGATAGTGGCTACAAGATAAAGTCTCCCATAGATAAAAATTGTGCCAAATCATTTAGAGATAAGTTTAGATGTAGTTATTACTACTATCTTACAACTGCACCAGACTATAAAAAACCCCTAAACATCCTTTTAGATAACAATATATCAATGCCTATTGATGATGAGTTTTTAAAAAGTGAGTATGGGGAGTGTTATGATGAGTATAGAATTTTTTTAAATACACAATCAGACTATAACAAAGGAGAATTGCAGTTAAAAGATTATGAAATTTCAGATTTAAAAAGAACTTTAGAGTATTATTCTAAAAATTGTAATGTTAAAAATTCTACTTTCACAATAAAGACTTATATTGTTTGGAAAAATACAAGTAATAAGAATTGGGCTATTGATAAATTTTTAACAAAGTATAGGAATGATGATACAAAAGTTATCTATATAGATAAAAACTCAAGCAACGGTAAATCAGCAATAGTTGACATAATAGCTCTATTTAATTTTAACTATTAAAAGGATAAAAAATGAACACTTTTGATAGGACAAAATTTATAAAGATAAGAGTTTTACCTATATAAATAAATTTGTCTGTAGGCTTTTAACCTACAGACTTTTAAATTTAGCCATACATCCTATAGAGTTCTTCAAGTAGGAATTGATTTGGATTTAAGGTGTTTCTATAAAAAATTCCAATATTGTCTTCATACATATGTCTAAAGAGCTTCTCTTTACTAAACTTAATCATCACCTTATTTACCGCATCTTTAAGCTCATTGTTGCCTTTTGAGACAACTGGAGCTAGATATTCAACTGCACCTATATTTCTCAAGCCCTTTGGCACTTCAACACTATCATCAAATATCGGATAGGCCAAAACTATCAAGTTATCACTTGCATAACCATCAACTTCGCCATTTTTTACCATTTTATAGGCATCGCTTGAACTTGTTGCATAGACAAGCTTTACATTGCCTTTGAGTTTAAAGTATTCTTCTTCAGTGGTGCCTTTCTCAACGGCTATTGTTATATCTTTGAGATCTGCAGGATCTTTGATAGGTGAGTTTTTCTTCACCAAAAGACCGCCTGCAATAGAGAAGTATGGCATCGCAAAATCAACTATCTTCTCCCTCTCTTTTGTCTTACTTACAGTTTGGATAATGACATCTATCTTATCACTTTGCAAAGCATTAAAAACATCTGCCATTTTATAGTGATGAATCTCAACTTTTCCATCACTTCCAACAATCCCTTTGCCAAGCTTTTTAGCAAAATCAGCCTCAAAACCCTCACAACCAGTTGCACTACAGCTGCTAAATGGAGGCATATCAGGATCAACTGCTATCCTAATAGTTTTTTTAGCCAATATCTGCTCCAAAGTGGCGCCACACAAAAAAGATGACACAATCGTTAAAACCAATAATATCTTTTTCATCTTAGTTCCTTTACAAAAAAATCAGTTAAATTATACATATAATAGATAAATTGAAGCATTAATTTTTAAATTTGAAGAAAAGCTATAGCTTTAAATTTTAATACCCTTAAAATAGACTGTTGCAAATAAAACTTTCTAAATTTGGAGTTATTAAAAAGTGACAAAACCTAAATTTAAATACTTTTACTTAAATTTAAAACAAAAATATATCTTAAATTTAGGCTGTCACTAATTGTTGAAATTTAGCAAAAATATCGCTTTTAATTTTTGCTAAATGGATTTTTGGAACTACTTGGCTCTTTATTTTTTGTTGAAGAGAGTTCTTTAATCATCTCTTCATCTTCTAACTTAAAGCCGCCACCCAAAGATTTGTAAAGACCCACAGTGCTGTTTAAGACAGAGAGTTTTGCGCTTGATAAGTTTAGCTTTGCATTAAGCAGGTTTTTTTCTGCATCCAAAAGCTCTGAATAGTCACTATAACCCTCTTTATATCGCCTATCTGCCATCTCAACTACTTTTTGTAATGAAGCAGTTAAATTAGCAAGGCTTTGCATCTGTGCATTTGCCGCCTCTCTTGATGCAAGTGCATACCTTACATCGCTAAATGCCTCTTTTAGGCTTTTATCATAGTTTAAAAATGCCTCTCTTTGTTTTAGGTTTGCTATCTCTACACCCTTGCTTACTCTGCCAAAGCTAAAAAGCGGACCAGCAAGCGAGCCAGCAACACTCCACGAACTGCTATTTTCCCTAAAGAGATTGTCCAAGTCTGTGCTAGCAAAGCCTAAAATTCCTGTTAAAGAGAGCTTTGGAAAATACTCTGCTTTGGCAGCGCCAACATTGAAGTTGCTCTCTTTTAGCTTTTCTAGTGCGACTGCAACATCGGGTCTTCTTAGTAAAAGATCTGATGGAATGCCACTTGGAATTGATGGTATATTTTTTACAATATCCAAAGTTTCAAAAGAGCCATAAAGTAGCTCATCATAGTTTTTGGAACTCATAGCAATTATGGCTGAATTGACCTTGGCTTTTGCCTCCATAAGTGATACGAGCTTTGCTTTTGCACCATCTACTTGAGCGCTCAACTGATAGATAACCATACTATCAACAATGCCGGCGTTATGTTGCTTTTGTCTAAGAGCTAAATTTGCTTCGTAGTTTTTAATAGTATCTTTTAAGATCTCCTCTTTTTCATAGAGATTTTGCAACTGAAAATAGAGCGAAATAGCGCTACTTACAAGAGTTAGTCTAGCACTTTCATAGCCATATATGCTTTGATTTAGCCTTGCAACTGCTGCGTCTGTGCTATTTGCAACTCTTCCCCAAAAATCTAACTCATAGTTAAATACAAAACTTGCACTATAAATAGCACTTGAGTGAGAATTTGGTGCTATAGGAAAGTTGTTTTTTCTAGTGGCATCTACTTTGTAGCCAATAGTTGGCAACTCTTCAAGCGAGCTTAGCCCAAGAGCTGCTCTTGCTATATCTACTCTATTAAGAGCTATCTTTAGGTCTGAGTTGTTTTTTAAAACATCATTTACAAAGGCATTGAGTCTTACATCGTTAAAGTCTTGCCACCATCTATCTTTGATAGTTGCATTTTGTTCGCTACTTTTAAATTTGGTATCTATTTTTGCCATATTTGGCTTAAACGAGCAACCGCTAAATAGCAAAAGAGTAGATATCGCAACAATAAAGGTTCTTATCATACCTTTCTCCTTTTTTTATCTAACCAAGTATTAAAATTTTCCATAAGGAAGTAAAAGAGCGGTATGAAAAATATAGCGATAGTTGAAGCAAAAATCATTCCACCAACCACTCCAGTTCCTAATGCATGCCTACTAGCAGCACCCGCTCCCGTGCTTAAAACCATCGGCAAAACTCCAAGTGCAAAAGCCAATGAGGTCATAACTATAGGTCTAAATCTAAGTTTTGAAGCCTTTAGTGCCGCTCTTGCAGGAGATTCACCTTTTGCCTTTTCGTTCATTGCAAACTCAACTATAAGTATAGCGTTTTTGGCTGCAAGTCCTATAAGAAGTATAAGACCTATTTGAAAATAGATATCGTTGTTAAGCCCTCTCGCCCAAACAAAAAATATCGCGCCAAGAACTGAAAATGGCACCGCCGTCAAGATAACCAAAGGCATAAGCCAGCGTTCATATTGTGCTGCCAATATCAAGTATGCAAACACCAACCCAAATATAAAGGCTATCGTTCCAGTTCCTTGAGAATGGACCTCTTGATAAGCAGAACCTAGCCAACCTATGCCATACTCATCTTTAAACTCACTTTTTATAACGTCACTAATTGCAGCGATTGCCTCTGCGGATGTATAGCCAGGGCGTGGCTCTCCCATAATTTTTGCCGCCCTAAAGCCGTTAAATCTATCCACGCTATCAGGTCCAATATCTCTAGTAAGCGTTACAAAGCTATCTATAGAAATAAGCTCTCCACTTCTGCTTCTTACATAGATATTCTTAAGATTATCAGGGCTGTTTCTATAGCCATCTTTTGCTCTAACATAGACTTTAAAAGTCTTGCCAATCATATTGAAGTCATTAACATAGACAGTTCCTACGTTGGTTCCAATAGTTGTGTAGATATCATCAACTCTAACACCAAGCGCCTTAGCCTTTTGCCTATCTACTTTCATATCATATTGCGGAAAGGTAGTATTTAGAGTAGTTCTTACCATGGTAAGCTCTTTTCGTTGGTTGGCAACCATAGCAATACGTGCCATATCGGCCTGCATCTCTTCATAGCTTTTACCGGTTAAAGATTGGGCAAATAACTCAAAACCACCTGTCAAAGAAAGACCCATTATAGGCGGTGGATTCATCACAAAACTTTGAGAATCTCTATCTCCATATAAGATAGCGTTAAATTTGTTGGCAAGTGCAAAACTTGAACTCTCTTTTGTCACTCTCTCATCCCATGGTGTAGTCTTGATAAAGCTAATTACTGCATTTTCTTTAAGAGAGTTTGAAAACATATCAAAGCCAATCATCGATGAGACATTTTGTATATTTTTGTCACTTTTTACAATAGCTGCAATCTTGTCGATATTCTCCTCTGTTCGGTTTAGAGTTGCTGAAGAGGGAAGAGTTGTTATTGCTATAAGTGAGCCTTTATCTTCAGGTGGCACCAAACCGCCAGGAACTCTTGTAAAAAATAAAAATGTCAAAAGAAGTAGCAGTGCAACTACCCCAAGAGAGATAAAAGTATGCCTTATTACATTGGCCACTCCTGCTGTAAAAACTTTTGTGCTAAAGTCAAAAAATTCATTAAATTTGCGAACTATAAGCCAATTCTCTTTTCGCTCCCTTTTTAATATAGTTGCACAAAGTGCAGGTGTTAAAGTGAGTGCAACAAAACCAGAGATTGAAACTGCTACAACTAAAGTAAGTGCAAATTGTCTTTGAATGGTCCCAACAAAGCCCTCCATAAAAGAGACCGGTATAAAAACAGCACTTAAAACCAAAACTATAGAGATAATTGGTGAAAATATCTCACTCATAGCTTTGATAGTGGCCTCTTTAACAGAGATTTTGCTATCTTCTTCTAAGATTCTCTCAACATTTTCTATAACAATAATGGCATCATCAACAACTATACCAATAGCCAAAATCATCGCAAAAAGCGTAATGAGATTGATAGAAAAGCCAAGTAGATGAAGTCCTATAAAAGAGCCTATCAATGAGACTGGAACTGCAAGCATCGGAATGGTTGTAGCTCTTATGTTGCCCAAAAATAGATACATAACCAACAAAACTAATAAAATCGCCTCTATAAGAGTCTTTACAACCTCTTTTACCGCTATCTTCACAAAGTCAGTTGTATTGTATGGAACACTATAAGCTAGCCCATCTGGAAAGCTCTTTGAAAGCTCTTCTAGCTTACTTGAAACCGCTCTTGCAGTTGAAAGAGCATTGGCATTGTTTTGTAAAAATATCAAAACAGGAGTCATCTCATAGCCATCAATCTTTCCTTTAAATGAGTCAATTGCCGATCCAAGCTCTACATCTGCTACATCTTTTAGTCTAAGCGATGAACCATCAGGCAGAGATCTTAAGATGATTTGTTGAAACTCTTTTGCCGATGTAAGTCGCCCCTCTGGACGAAGCGTTAAAACAAAGGCATTTTCACTTTTTGTAGGCTCTTCGCCAAGCTTTCCAGCAGAGTATTGTGAGTTTTGCTCTCTAATAGCGCCAATAACCTCAGCAGAAGTTATGCCATAGTGGTTAAGAAGATCTGGTTTTAGCCAAATTCTCATAGAGTACTCTTTCTGACCTATTGCCATCGCTGAGCCAACACCTGGCACTCTTTGAAGCTCATCAACTACATTTATACCAACATAGTTGCTTAACTCCAAAGGATCCATATTGCCCGTTGGATCATAAAAAGCAAGAACTTCAAGTATGGTAGAGCTTCTTTGAGAAACATTTACGCCAAGTCTTTGAACCTCTATAGGCAATAGCGCCTCAACTGCTTTTACTCTGTTGCTAACATTTACCATAGCAGTTTGTGGATCTGTTCCAACATCAAAATAGACACTCAAAAACATCATGCCCGATGAACTTGAAGTTGATTGCATATAGATCATATCTTCAACGCCATTTATAGCATCTTCAAGCACAGTTGCAACGCTATTTGCTACAGTTTGTGCATCCGCTCCTTGATAGGTCGCAGTTACTACAACTTGGGGAGGTGAGAGCTGTGGATACTCTTCAACTGGCGATAGATAAAGACAGATAGAGCCTGCAATAACTATGATGATAGAAATTACTGTAGCAAAGACAGGTCTATGTATAAAAAATCTTGAAAACATCTCTTATCTCTCCACCTTTTGTGCCTTACCACCAACTCTTATCTTTAAAAAATTGTCAGCTATAACTTGGTCGCCGGGCTTTAGACCACGCGAAATCACTACATAATTAGGCTTTTCATAACCAACTTCTACCTTTTGCTTTACAACAGTTGAGTTGGTATCTAGTAGATAGAGATAACTTCCATCAACTCCTTGTTGCAAGACCTTTGCAGGAAGAGCGTAACCATCTTTTTGCTCCAACCCGCTAACTTTAATCCTAGTAAAAGCGCCTGGCACCATTGTTCCGTCATTTTTAAAAAGTGCCTTTGCTCTAATGGCTCCTGTTTTACTATCGATAGTCTTATCTATAAATGAAATTTTACCTTTATGCTCTTTTCCATCTATAACTACCGATGCAACTAAGTTATTTTTAACCCAACTACTGTCATTTATCCTACCTGCTATATTTAAAAATTCTCTATCTGCTATAGAGAAGCTAACCTCTATATCATCAAGTTTTGTAAGCCTTACAAGAGTAGGATTTGCAGGAGTAATATATGTGCCAACATCTTTAAGAGCACTTCCAACTACACCAGAAAATGGCGCTTTGACAACTGTATTGTCTAGATCTATCTTGGCATTTGATAAAAGCGCTTTTGCACTACTTGCATTTGCCGTAGCAGTTTTATAAGCAAGCAAAAATGAGTCATACTCTCGTTTGCTAATTGAGTTTGAATTTTTAAGATTTTCAGCCCTTTGATAGTCAAGCTCAGACTTATACAAAGCGGCATTGGCTATATCAACATTTGCTTTGGCGATATCATAAGCTGCTTGATACTTTCTTTGATCTATCAAAAAAAGCTTCTCACCCTCTTTGACACTTTGCCCCTCTTTGAAAAAGCGCTCCTTTAGTGTGCCTGCCACTTCAGCCACCAAAACAACATCTTGGCTACTTTCAAACCTACCACCAAACTCTAAGTCTATTGGAACAAGCTCTGGATTTGCCACAATAACCTCAACATTTGGCGTTGGAAAATGCGGCATAGTGCCCTTTTTCTCCTTATCGCAGGCAATTAAAAATAGCATCGCTGGTAAAATAAAAATAACTAATCTTTTCATACAATTCCCTTTTTAGGTATAAATTTAACCTTGATTAAACATACTAAGAAGAGATTTTAGCACTCTTTTTTTAATATGTTTATCCAATTTAAATATCGCTATATTGGGACTTATTAGAGAAATTTATAAAAACTCATTTACTTTTAGGATTTTTTAGCTATTTATGTGGGGTTTAAATTTCATTGAATTTATATGATAAAAGGGACTAACTAGCCCCTTTTATCTCTAAATTTAATTATTTTGTGCTATCTATGCTACTTTGCTTTGGATAGACAAAGACACTCTTTCTCTCAACAACAATCTCTTTTTTATCAACTGCAAAGGCTTTTATAGTTATTGGCATCATTACATCGGCACTGCTGTTGTCGCCCAAAGTATTTTTAGCATTTAATATAACTATCACTCTACGTTTTTGTTTTGGACTAACTTTTATAGCTTCTGTAGGTCTAGCAATTTCAATACCATCATTTAAAATCTCAAAATAATACTCATGCGGGCTGTTGTCGGTATTTTCAATCATAAAAATATAGTCATTTGAGATAACTATATCACCATTAGTGCGATCTCTATCTATGGTATACAGCTCGCTACTCCTATTTATGTTTAGGAGCATATTTTCTTTTTTGCTACCCATATAGAACAAAACAGAGAGTGCAACTGCAATCACAACAAGATAACCAATAGTTCTAAATCTAAAGAAATTTATCTTTGAACTTGTATCTATAGCATTTTGGCTTGTCCACTCTATGAGTGATTTTTCATTAAATTTATGCATAACTTTCTCACAGGCATCGGCACATTCCAAACAGTTTATACACTCAAGTTGCATTCCCTTTCTTATGTCGATGTGAGTTGGACAGACATTTACACATGCATTACAACCGATACAAAGATCACCCTCGCCAGTTGGCTTGTTGGCTATCTTAACACCGTTTTTATCGTAGATAACACCACCTCTTTTTTCATCATAAATAACTTGAACAGTGTCATTGTCAAACATAACAGATTGCACCCTTGCATAAGGGCAGATATAGATACAAAAATTCTCTCTTAAAGCAGTTACATCAAAAAACAAAAATAGCGCAACTCCAACAACAATACCAATAAATAGTTTATGTTCAGCTGGATTTTGTATATATACTATGTAGTCCTCAGGCGGTATAAAAAACCAAATAAAGTTAGAAGCAATCAAAAAAGCAAGAGCTAACCATATAAGTCTTGCAGCTATCTTTTTTAAAATATCACCTTTTTTTGGCTCTTTTTGTTTATTGGCAATGCTTCTTCTTAGTCCAAATACTTTAGTTTCTAAAAAATCTCTATAAAAAACCCTAAAGATAGTTTGAGGACAGCTCCAACCGCACCAAACTCTACCACCTAACGTAGTTATAAAAAATATAAATAGGAAAAATGATATCAACATAAAAGGAAGTAGATAAAGCTCTTGAGTTGAAAAAGAGTTAAAAAGTATATGAACTACCTTTTTGTCAAAACTAAGTAAAAAAATGTGATTTCCACTACTTGAAGTTATGAATGGCGCAATAAGAGCAAGTAGCGTTATAAGCCCAAAGATTATATATCTTCTTTTGCTATAAACCACCGGTTTTTTGCTACAGGATGGACTAGCCTTTTCCATGGGATCTCCTTGTTTTAGCTCAAATTTAAGATAAAACTAAATAATAGCTTAAGGTCATTGTATCATCAAGAAAATTAATTTATTATTAATAAGTTAAATTTGTGTTTTATGATATTTTTGGATACAATACCACTCTATTTTTATTGAAAGGTGGTGAGGATAGTGCCAGGAATAAGGGTATATCCAAATGAGTCTTTCGATGAAGCCTATAGAAAATTTAAAAAGCAAACCGATAGAAACCTCATCGTAACTGAGGCTAGAGCTAGAAGATTTTTTGAGCCTAACACTGAAAAGAGAAAGAAACAAA
The DNA here is from genome assembly GCF_947255105.1 of uncultured Campylobacter sp. GTDB lineage: Bacteria > Campylobacterota > Campylobacteria > Campylobacterales > Campylobacteraceae > Campylobacter_B. The sequence goes on along the minus strand of NZ_CAMYFP010000001.1, from coordinate 102,824 downwards.
AGATTTCCGCTCGCAAAAAAATGCTTAAAAGACTCTATATGCTTCGACGATATGAGTCAAGACTCTAAAACCATATGGCTAGCTAACAACTTGTTAGTTAGCCTTTAAACTCTCATCTTTGAAATTTATGCTAATATATCACTAACAAACAAACTTGGAGGTTTTTATGCAAAAGCTAACAGTGGCTGATGCAGCGAAATTTTTTGATGTTTCAAAAGAGGCTATTTACAATAGAATAAGGCGTAACACCATAGATAGTGTTATTGAAAAAGGTGTTCGTTATGTTATTGTTAGTGATGAGATAGACAAAAATGTAGCTATTACGCCCAAACCTGCAACTAACAAAGCCAAAGATAGTAGTGAGTTTATAGAGTATCTAAAAAAAGAGATTGCAGAGCTAAAAGAGAAAAATCGACTCTTACAAAATGACAAAGAGCGGTTATATGAAGAAAAAGAACAGATACTCTTAGAAGGCAAAAAAGAGATAAAAGAGCTTTATCTACAAAGAGATAAAAAACTTCAATATTTTATAGAGCTTTTAGGTAAGCCACTAAATGGGGCTATAGAAGATAAAAGTATTGAAACTGCATATACCATTGAAGACACAAATGAACCTTTTTGGGTCGAGTTATCGGAATTTTTGGATAAGTTTAACAGCGATAAAAAACGAAGAAAGCAGATTAAAAGCTACATTTTGGAAAATATCCACTCGCTCAAAGAGATTAAGATAGAAGATGGCAAGTTCTATGTAGATCAAAACTCAAATTTAGAGCTGGTGGCAAAATAGGAAGATTTATGGAAAATATCAAAAAACATCTCTTAGAGATCTTATCGACTTTTGTTATCGTGGCGCTTATTTTAGGGAGCGTTGCCCTACTAATCTTTCTTAATGACAATCACGAGCAAAGCGATGAAACCCCAACTTACAAAGAGAAGATGGAGAAAAAATATAACGAAAAGATAGATTCCATACATGGCGGAATATTGTTAGACCAACTAGATAGTGACAACAAATGATAAAGATAGCAATGCTTGATAGTGCCACACTTGGCGATGTGGATTTATCTATATTTAATAAACTTGGTGACTTTAAAGAGTATAAGCTAACAGCGCCAGAGCAGACAATTGAGAGGTTGAAAGATGTGGATGTTGTTATAACAAACAAAGTTTTAATAACAGAAGATATTATAGCTAACACTAACCTAAAACTGATTTGCGTTAGTGCAACGGGAGTTAATAACATAGACTTAAAAGCCGCAAAGGAGCGAGTAATTGAAGTTAAGAATGTCGCTGGATATTCAACTAACAGTGTTACTCAACAAACCTTTGCAAGCCTACTAACTCTAACTAACAAAGTTTGTTACTATAACAGCTACTGCTTGGATGGCAAATGGACAAAAAGCAAGACCTTTACTCACTTAGAAAAACCATTTTTTGAGTTAAATGGCAAGACCTTTGGCATTATTGGGCTTGGCGATATAGGAAAAAGTGTTGCAAATGTAGCTAAATCTTTTGGTTGTGAAGTGATTTACTATTCAACAAGTGGTAAAAATAGCAATAAAAACTACAAAAAAGTGGAGCTTGATGAACTTTTGAGAAGTTGCGATATCATCTCAATTCATGCCCCTTTAAATGAAAATACTAAAAATTTAATATCAAAAAATGAACTTGTAAAGCTAAAAAAGGGTGCTATTTTGATGAATTTTGGTCGTGGCGGTATAGTTGATGAAAAAGAGGTTGCAAAACAGATAGATAGTAGTGACCTTAAATTTATAACCGATGTTTTAGAAAGTGAGCCAATGAGAGCCGATCACCCATTTTTAAAGGTCAAAAATAGACAAAATTTACTAATAACTCCACATGTTGCTTGGGCTAGTATTGAGGCTAGAAAGCGGCTTATAGAGATTGTTGCAAAAAACATAAAAGAGAGTTTTGGGGCTTAAATTTATCTCTTTTTTATTGATAATTGTTTATTAAATTTATGCTAGACTAACAACTTTAAGAATTATTCAAAGAAAGGCAATTATATAGATGTTTAAAGAATTGATAGAAAAATTTGCTGCCTCATATGCACACAAAACTATGCAGCAATCTCTCTATAGAAGCCTAAATATGGACATTACAGACAAAGAGATATTAAAAGTTCCAAATAGCAATAAAGAGTATATGCTCTATGCTCACATTCCATTTTGCCATACGTTTTGCCCCTACTGCTCATTTCATAAATATGCATATGATGATAAAATTTGCAAAGAATACTTCATAAGACTAAGAAAGGAGCTAACACATCTAAAAGAGGTTGGCTATGACTTTAGCTCTATGTATGTTGGCGGTGGAACTACGCTTATAGATGAAGATGAGCTTTTAAAGACATTGGAGCTTGCAAAAAAGCTTTTCTCTATTGAGCTTATCTCTTGTGAAACAGATCCAAATCATCTAGATCCAAAAGAACTGGTGAAATTTAAAGGCTTGGTAGATAGACTTAGCGTTGGAGTTCAAAGCTTTGATGATGAGATACTAAAAAAAGTTGCAAGATACTATAAATTTGGCTCTGGTGAAGTGCTTAAAGAAAAGATTAAGAATGCTATCGGCATACTTCCAACTTTGAGCCTAGATCTCATTTTTAACTTTCCATTCCAAACAAAAGAGGCGCTACTAGCCGATATCAAGATAGCAAAAGAGCTAAATCCACAGCAGATAACTTTCTATCCATTGATGAAATCAGAGGTCACAAAAGAGGCAATCGCAAAGACACTAGGCATTAGCAACAAAGACAATGAAAAAGAGTTTTACAATATCATCAAAGAGCAATTTAGCGACTATCATCAAAACAACGCTTGGGCATTTTCAAAAGAAAAAGAGGGTTTAAGAGATGAATATGTTGGTTCCAACCACGAATATGTTGGTGCAGGAAGTGGCGCATTTAGCTTTTTGGAGGGACGATTGCTTGTCAATGCCTTTAACCTAAATGACTATATGCAAGCAATTGACAATAAAAAAAGTCCTGTAATTGCAACTTGCGATTTTACAGAGTCTGAAAAGATAAAATACAAATTTTTAACTGAACTTTTTGATGGCAAAATCGACATTGCCAAATTTAATCAAAGACACAATGTCAATCTAAAAAAAGCTCTTTTTGTTGAGCTTTCGCTTTTAAAATTTTCAAATGCTATCAAAGAAGAGAGTGGATTTATAACTCCAACCTCTTTTGGAAACTATCTTTGCGCTCTGCTTATGAAAGATTTTTATGCTGGTATGGATAGGGTAAGAGCGGTATTTAGAAATGATGCCAAGGTTAAAAGTAGTAAAATCTTAAAAATTATGCAAGAAGAGGAAAAAGCGCCATCTTTGGCAAAATAGTAGCGCCTTAAAGTAGCCCAACTTTCTTCTCTTCATCTTCAAAAGAGCTTCTTAGCTCTCTTTTTATCTCTGCTTTAAAGTCGCTTAACCTAAATACATCGTCTCCTCTAATAGCTACATTTATAGCTGTATTTTTAAGACAAAGTGCAATTTGCGCGCCCGTTAATTCAAATCTGGCAAGCTCTTCTAGATTAAAATCCTCTTCAAAGCTCATATTTTCATTTATCATATTTTGCCATATTGCAAGACGCTCTTTAAAATCTGGCTTTTTAAACTCTATCTTGTAGTCAAATCTCCTAGAAAAGGCACTATCCAAGCTTTTTAATAAATTTGTAGTTGCAACCAAAACACCACTGAAGTTTTCTATCTGCTCTAGGAATATATTTTGCATCTGATTGTGCATCTTATCGCTGCTTGAACTTCCCATTTCAAGACGAGCTGAGAGAAACTGATCTGCCTCATTTAACAAAAGTAGTGGTTCGGTCGCTGTTTTTTGACAAATCATCTTATAGTCATCAAAAATCTTTCTAACATTTTGCTCACTCTCTCCTACATATTTTGAGAGAATTCTTGAACAATCAAAGCTTAAAACTGGTTTTTTTAGACTTTTTGCCAAAGAAAGAGCGCTCATTGTCTTGCCAGTACCTGCTGGTCCATAAAACAATATCTTTGCATCAATCCCTCTTCTTGCCTTTATACCCCAGCTATTTAGCTTTTTAATGACATCTTTATCAAGCTGTTTTAAGACATTTTTTAAAAGCTCTTTTATCTCATTTGGAAGCACAACATCATCAATAGTTGTAGTAGGAGTAAGAAGCTCAAAAATCTCGCTCTCTTTTACGCTATTTTCCAAAAGAATCTTTTTGTTTTGCTTGGTGCCTTTTTTGGGATGAGTAGTTAGGCTATCTACAATCTCTTCATTGATAAAAAAGCTCTTTTTGATATTGCCAATGCCGCTAAAAAACTCATCATAGTCAATAAGTCCGCTTGAGATGAGGTTGCCATCATCTCTTAAAAGTGCCCTATTTTCTATGCGCTCAAGCTCATCTTTGCTTATTAGACTAAGTAGCGAATTTTGCTCTCTAAAACTTTGATCTTGCTCGGAATACTCCTCTTTTAAAAGCGCAAGGAAGATGATTTTCTCATTTTTATTTAGTTTATACTCTTTAAAAAGCGCCTCTAGCGGAAGCAAAACTTTGGTAAGTGAGATCTTTTTTTCGATGATCTCTTCTAATTTTGCTATTGTTTGGTCAAATTTAGCCTTCTTACAATCACTCACAAAAGAGCGTCTTTGATAGTAAAAAAGCAGCTCAAAACTATCTTTTAGATAGTCAAAATGATCTTTATACTCTTTTATTGTTGGAAAATCTTTTTTTACAAAATTGCTCTCTATAAAATATAAAAACTGCTGACTAAGGTCAATATTTGCATGCAAAAACTCCAAATTTGACATAGTGCCATTTTGTGGCAATCTCTCTATAATAGCGCCATAACTTAGCTCTATATAACCAAGTTCATGTAAATTTCTAATCTCTTTTAAGTGAGCAAGATAGCCATATCCATTGCCACCAAAAATAGACTCAAGCAGTAAATTTACACTTATTGGATTTTTAGATGAGATAAAACTCTCTATCAAAAAACGAAGTATCGCTATCTCATCATCGCTACACTCAAGCGGTTCAAAAAACTTCTCATCTGTGATAGTTTTGTTAAGATAATCTATAAGTCTTTTCAACACTGCCCTCTTATGAGAATTCTCTTAAGTTCTTTATCTCATCTGCCCAAATAGTAGGATCTACTGTCTCAAGTATAAATGGAATATCGCCTATATTTTTATCTCTCATAATAAACTTAAAGGCCTCCCAGCCAATAGTTCCCTTGCCCAAACTCTCATGCCTATCCTTCTTAACTCCAAGTTCGTTTTTAGAATCATTTATATGCATTCCCAAAAGATAGCGATAACCTACAATCCTATCAAACTCACTCATAGTTTTGTCATAGCTCTCTTTGGTTCTTATATCATAACCACCAGCAAAAAGATGACAGGTATCTATGCAGACTCCAACACGACTTTTGTCTTTGCAGTTTTTTATAAGATAGGCAAGATGTTCAAATTTGTATCCCATATTTGAACCTTGCCCCGCTGTGTTTTCTATGACAAGTTTGACATTTTTACTCTCTTCTAAAATCTCATTTATAGAAAGTGCTATACGCTCCAAACACTCCTCTTCACTAATTTCTCTTAGATGAGAGCCCGGATGAAAGTTAATAAGCTCTAGTCCAAGTGCATCTACTCGCTCTATCTCATCTATCAATGCATTTTTACTCTTAATTCTCTGCTCTTCTTGCGGATGACCCAAATTTATGAGATAGCTACTATGTGGCAAAACATGAGCTGGATCTATCTTAAATTTATCTAAATTTCTTTTAAACTCATCAATCTCGCTTTGCTCTAGCGGTTTTGCACTCCACTGCCTTTGGTTTTTAACAAAAAGTGCAAATGCATTCGCTCCAATCTCGTTGGCATTTATAACTGCATTTTGCACGCCGCCAGCTGCACTTACATGCGCCCCAATACTTCTCAATCTAACTCCTTATAATCTATTTTAACTCTGCTAGCCCTATCGCTAAAAGAGACCTCGTTGTTGCAAACACTGTAGCTAATAGTCTCAATCTCTTGAGTAAAGCCGCACTCATTTTTAACTAAATTGCTTCCATTATAAAGAGGTTTTTTTAACAAAATGGCATTTAAAAAGCCCTTATAATGCTCTTTTTTGAAAAATCTGCTATTAAAACTTAGCTCGTCATCACAAGCTCCATTCATACAGACCTTCTCATCTTTTATATTTAGACTCAAAATAGCCACGCCGCTGCTATAAATTTGCAAATTTGTCCTGTTTGGATATCGGTAGATAAACCCTGCATCGCTTATCTTTACCAAAGGCGAGATAATTTTGAAATTTAAAGCCTTTGAAGTTACTGGCGTCCTACTCGCACAGCCGATAAATAGAAAAGTCATCGCTGTTAAGAGGGCAAAGCTCTTTTTCATAATATTCCTTTAAGTCAAATTTAATACTCTATATAGTATAATCTCTCTTTTATTTTTGGCCCCTTCGTCTAGCGGTTAGGACATCGCCCTTTCACGGCGGTAACACGAGTTCGATTCTCGTAGGGGTCACCATCACTCATCATACAACAAAAATATCAATAAGTCTCTATATAATTTAAAGAAACTGGTCGTTGTAATAAAAATCCTTGAGCATAATTTATCCCCATTTGTCTAACCTCTTGAAGTATTTCAGGCGTTGAGACATACTCAGCAACTACGCCATATCCCTGTCTTTTGGCAAAATATACTATAGTTTGGACAAGCTCTTTTGCGGCGGAATCTTTGGTAATGTTTTTAATAATATCCCCATCTATCTTTATCATATCAATATCAAGTGTTAGCATGCGGTAGTAGTTAGAATATCCACTTCCAAAGTCATCGATGGCTATTTTGCAGCCATAGCCTTTAAGCTGTTGTAAAAATGGAGTTATAAAGTCATAGTCGTCTATTTTGTCTGATTCTAATATCTCAATGGTTAAATTTCTAGCCTCTTTTGAGTTTGAAACCTTATCAAGTAGCAGCTCTCTAATCTCTAGATTTAGCAAGTCTTGACTTGAGATGTTGATGTTAAATTTCATATTTTTAAATCTAGTCATAATCTTAAAAACAGTATCTATCATATCTCTTGTTAAATAGTTGTATAAAAATGTCCTTTTGGCAACATCAAGAAAGCTGTTTGGGTAGACAATCTTGCCATTTTCATCAATAGCTCTTAAAAGCACCTCATAAGAGTAGGGTCTAAATTTGAGATTTTCATCGATATCATTTAGATCAAAGATAGCTTGATATTCAAAAAAGACTCTCTTTTTGGCAATGGCATTTTGTAAAAAGTCGATGATCTGCTGGTTTTTGTAAAAGAGCTGTTCAACATCGTTGTTATCTCTATACAGAGAGATTTTTTTCTTATATTTGAGTGCTTCAAATTTAGCAATATCTGCTTGATTTAGTCTATCTATCTTGCCATCACTCTTTGAGCTAATGCCATAAATAAGCGTAGTTTGCGCAATAGCTTGATAATATCCTTGATACAAAAGGTTTTTTGGTCTTGCCTCAAAATATCGGTTGATTAGCTCGATATCTCTCAAAATATCACTTCCTTTATACCAAAGCCCAAACTCATCTATACTCAAGACAAAAAGCTCTGCATCTATATTGTGAGTTTTTATAGCAAGTTTTATGGTGCCACAAATTTGAGTAAAGTTTTCATTGACAAAATCTCTCTTATAAAAAAAGCGAAGGTTGGAAAAACTCTCTAAATAGATCAAAACTATCATCGCACCACTTGGCTCTTTTTTCATCAAATTTACAAGTGCCGATCTATTTTTAACACCTGTTAAAGAGTCTATAAAAGCGATATTGTAAAGCTCATCTTCTTTTGTAACAAGTCTATCTTCAATCTCTTTTTTATCTGTTCTATCAACAAGGATAAAGCCATAAAATCTAATAGCTCCAACAGCAATCGGGAATGCATACAAATCAACATAGCTCTCTTTGTTTTCTTCTATGATGGAGAGTGCACTCAAAGAGAGTTCCCTATTTTTGGAGAGACTGTTAATGACAGTTTCTAAAAATTGCTTACCATCTTTGAAATTTAAAAGTTCAAAAAGATGTTTTCTTTGCGCTGTTTTGCCGCCTTTTTGATAGGGCTTTTTGTTGGCAAAGATAGCTTTAAATTTGCTGTTAGTTATGATAATGGTAGAAAAATCCCTATCTAAACTCTCTTTGAAAACCTTTAAAAGTGTTTGAATTTTGATGTAGTTAAAAAATGCATACAAAGAGGAGATAAGCACAACAAAGATAAATAGAGCCATAGTTATAGCTCTATTTTTGCTTTGTGAGTTTAGCTTTTCTACAGTTTCTCTCCAAGACTCTTGCAAAAGCGACAAAGCGCTATTTGTGGCACTTCTAGCCTCAATACTAAGCTCCCTGGCACTTTTAAGCATATAAAAGGAGTTTTTAAATTTATCTTTGATCTCATCGCTTAAATTTGGCGAGTTTTCTATCTGCGATTTTATAACTTCCCTTGCCCCATTGTCATAAAAACCTTTATAAAAAAGTTCATTTTCAAATTTATATATCATAGGTTCATCTGAAAAAGAGCTATTATTTAGACTATGAAGCTCCAAAATCAAGCTAGATCTCTCCCTGTTATATCGCTCAATCAAATTTACCTTTTTTTTAAATTTATTTTCAAGCTCAAGCAAAGAGTTGCTAAGTTTTTTGTCGCCATTTAGTAGTTTTGATAGCTTTTCTATCTGCTCTTTGTATTGTTTTATCTCTAAAAGCACTCTATCATATCCTGCAAAAAGCAGCCTATAATCTATCTCTTTGTTTAGCTCATCTTCGCTTTTTATAATTTGAGCGATGTTGTTATCAACCTTTTTTATAAACTCTCTTTGTTTATAGATCTCAAAAAGCTCAAAAAGGTTGTAAAAAAACAGAACGAAAACAAGTGCGATTGTGCCAAACAGAAATTTATTATTTAACATAGACAACCTCCCCATCAAGACTCTCTATAAAGGCTTTGAGCTTTTTTATCTCATCTTTTTTCAAACTCTTTTTTAGCTGTTTTTGCGCCATAACCGACAAAGCCTGCTCCAAACTACCAACACCCTCATCTATAAAATACTCTCTTTTTTTTGAGATTCCTCTAAGAGTTGGTACCTTTGTTGGGCGATCTTTTATGGAATTTTGAATGAGATTTTCCCCAAAAAGCAGACCATTGTGACAGATATCGCAGCCAATAGTATAAAAAAGCTCCATTCCATCTAACTCATCTTTTGAAAGCTTGGCTTCATTTTTTATAAACTTATCAAATTTAGAATCCACCAAAAGTATGCTTTTTTCAAAATTTACAAGTGCGTCTATGAGATTGTCTATAGTTGCGCCATCTTTGTAGAGCTGTTTAAATTTCTCACTATAAAAGCTACTTTTTTCAATCAAAGTTAGCAACTCACTCCTAACTGCGCCGCTTTCGTTGTAACTAAACAGAGATCTAGCAACTTGATCTCTTATCAAATATTCATCTCCATCATAGTAAAAAAGCGCCTTATGCCCGACGTTTAAGACGCTTTTTGACTTTATGAAACTACTATTGCTAATGCCATCTTTTCTAAAGATAAGATCGTGGCAACTTTGGCAAGACTTGGACATATCCCCACTTAGCCTAACATCAAAAAATAGCTCCTTGCCAAGCAGAGCCTTCTCTTTATCGTAGGGAATCTCATCGATAAAACCCTTTGCAAAAAGAGCTGAAAAAAGTAGTAAAAAAAGAGCTAATTTTCTCACTTAAAATACCAAAAGTCTCATATTTGACTCTATATGATCTGTTATAAAGCCATCTTTTACTCTATCTTGCAAAACTACTCTTACATCACTAGCCGCCAACTTTACTCCGCTCATCTCCAAGTGCCACAAAACAGAATCAACCGCCTCATCAAGCGTTTTTGTTATCTCTCTTTTTTCTAAAAAATCTCTGCTTTTATACTCGATTTTGTTTTGCTTTAGAAATTTAGCAAGCTCATCGATAATAATCTCTTTTTTTACATTATGTTCTTTAAAAAATGGCTCTATAAGAGTTGAATATCTTGGCTTTGACCAGTTTAGATAGATTTTGGTTTTTGCAATAGCTATAAATTTCTTAAAGTCTAGCTCTGTTTTGATGGCAGGACTCATTGTAAGAAAGGCAATGTCAAATTTATCATTGAAATTTAGCTCATCAAAACTGCAATTTAGAGTTTTTATGTTGCTAAACTCTTTTGCCTTTGCATTTAACTCATCAAGCATACCTTTTGAACTATCAATCGCCAATATCTCTTTGCAAAATCTTGCTAAATAAAGAGTATAAAATCCCGTTCCACAACCTATATCTATGAGAGTTTTTGAAGAAAAATCGATATGAAACTCTTCTAAAACTTTAAAGAAATTCTCTTGAAAAGGGCTTAGTTTTCCACTAAATTTGGGATAAGTTTTTGACTTGATATCCCAAAGATTACTTCTTGCACTCATCACAAATCCCTTTTATAGTGATACTTTTTACATCTTTGAAGTCTAGTTTTGGCATACTAACTTCTTCTATCTTATGGCACCTCTCACAGACAAAATAGGCCTTTGCTTCTTCATGAAGTGCCCAGTAGGCTCTTTTGTCGTTTTCTGTCTTGATGATGATATCTGACTCTTCTAGAGTAGTTAAATTTCTATAGATTGTAGTTTTATGAACATCAAGCTCTTTTATCAAATCCTCATAACTAAGTGGCACAGATGAGTTGTTTAAAAGTCTAATGATGGAAATTCTCAAAGGCGTTGGAGCAACACCGTATTTAGTTAGCAAAGCTTTTTCGTCCATATCTGACCTCATAATGCCCGTCCTTTTTGTCTAATGATAGCAAATTTTACTATATTAGAAGATAAAAATTTAAATTTGAATGCAACTAAGTTGCATATAAGATTTCTTTGGTTACAATCCTAGGATTTATTTTCAAGGAGTCAAGATGAAAAAAATGAGTTTAGTCTTTTTAGCTTTAACTACATTTTTATTTGCAAAACCAGTAGTCACTGCAACTATTTTGCCTACTAAATATTTTATAGAGCAAATTGCGGGTGATAGTTTAGAGGTAAATGTTATGGTTGGAAAAGGTGCCGATCCTCACACATATGAGCCGCGTCCTGCTCAAATGAAAGAGTTAGAAAAAAGCCAACTCTACTTTTCTGTAGGTATAGAATTTGATGATGTTTGGCTAGATAGGATTACAAAGCAACAACCTAACTTAAAAGTTATAAAAACAGACGAAGGTATTAAAAAGATAGCTATGGTAGCTCATCATCATGATGATGAAGATGAGGAGCATGAATGCCACGATGAAGAGCATCATCACCATCATCATCACGAAGGAAATGACCCTCACATCTGGCTAGATCCAATCTTAGTAAAAACTCAAGCTACAACTATAAAAGAGGCTCTAACTAGTCAATTTCCACAAAACAAAGAGCTTTATGAAAAAAATTACCAAAATTTTATAAAAGAGCTAGATACTCTTGATAGTTGGATAAAAGAGAGTTTAAAAGATGTTAAAAATAGAGCTTTTATAGTCTATCATCCATCATGGGGATATTTTGCAAAAAGATATAATTTAGTTCAAATTCCTATAGAGTTAGAGGGTAAAGAGCCAAAACCAAAGGAGCTAAAAGAGCTTATCGAAGAGGCAAAAGAGCATGATATAAAAATCATCTTTGTCGCACCTCAGTTTTCTAAAAAAGCAGCTATTGAGATTGGAAAACAGAGTGGTGCTAAGGTTGTAGAGGTAGATCAACTTCCACTTTCGTGGATGGATGAGATGAAAAAAAGCGTAGATATCCTTAAATCAAATTTATGAGAATATTTCTTACACTATTATTTAGTCTAAATTTAGTCTATAGTTGTGCGTTGTGCGCCCTTATGGTGCCAACTGCACACATCAATCTTAACTTTGACATAAAAGATGAACAGTTAAAAGAGATTGATATTGAGTGGTATTTTTCAACTAAATTTACCAACACCGTTCTTAGTAGCTATGATATTAATGCTGATGGCAAATTTAGCAAAGAGGAGCTAGAAGAGGTTACTTTAGCGATAGAAGAGTATGCTACTAGCTTGGATATGCTTATGAGTTTTGACTACTTCTATACTAACAACATAGAAAACGAAAAGAAGTTAGTTGGCAAATATAGCGATTTTAAAAGTTATATAGTGGATGATAGGCTGGTATTTAGCTTCAAAAAAGTGTTAGAAAAAGAGCTAAAAGTTGATGAGTCGTTAGTTATTGTTAGCTCCTCTTATGACCCTGGAGAGTTTTTTAATTTTTTCTATCTTAGTAGCCTAGATAAAAAGATAAAAGATGGACTATTTATTATACAAAATCCAAATTTAAGCACAAATTTTATTTCATTTAACAAAGCCCCACATAACAAAATTGTAAAGCCAATAAGTGAGCAGCTAGATCAGATCACAAATGAAAAAGAGTCACTTTTTGATACTTTTATCTGGGTTGAAAAGCTAAAATCAACACTACTTGATAGCGATAACTCACCAACTTTTCTAAATATCATTTTAGTCATCGCTGTTTCATTTGGTTATGGCTTTTTCCACGCAGCAGGACCAGGACATGCCAAAGTACTAACAAGTTCTTACTTTCTAACTAACGCAGCAGGATATAAAAAAGCTCTATTTTTCGCACTTAAAGTTGGTTTTATACATACAATTGCAGCCTTTTTTATGGTTAGTGTTAGTTATTTTGCCCTAGCCTCAATCTCAGAATCACTTAAGATGGATAGAGCTGTTTTAATAACAAAAATCTCAAGTCTTACTATCATCTTTATAGCTCTTTTTATCATATTTAAAAAGCTTAGTGGGCTTAAAAAAGAAGATAGCTGCAGCTGCCACTGTTGTGAAGCTAACCATAACAAAAGTGACTGGTTAGTGGCAGTTAGTTCGGCTATCATCCCATGCCCTGGCACAATATTGGTCTTTGTCTTTGCTTTTGGTATGACTAACTATGTTATAGCTATTGTTAGTGCTCTTTTTATGAGCCTTGGAATGAGCGTGGTTATCTTTGTTAGCGCTCTGTTTGGCTCAAAGATAAATGGACTAAAGTGGCTTCAAAATTATAAAATATATGTTGAGCTTTTTGGTGCAACACTTATGTTTGCCATAGGCTTCTTTTTATATCTCATATCAGATAGGATTGGAGTTTTGTAGAGTGATAAAGATAGAAAATCTCTGCTTTGATTATGATGGCAGCCCTGTTCTAAGTGGGATAAATTTAACCTACAAAAGAGAAGATTTTTTGGCAATTGTCGGCCCAAATGGCGGTGGAAAAAGCACTTTGTTAAAACTAATATTAGGACTACTCCTACCCACAAATGGCAAAATAGAAGTAGAAAAGGGGCTAAATTTAAGCTATGTTCCACAATTTATCCCTATTAATAAAAATTTCCCAATAAGTGTAAAAGATGTTGTCTTGATGGGCGCTTTAACAAAGAGCTCTTTTTTAAGATACGACAAAGAGATAAGACAAAGGGCTTTAGAGCTTTTAGAAATAGTTGGGATGAAAGATTTTGCCAAAAAAAAGATTTCAGAGTTAAGTGGCGGACAGAGACAGAGAGTCTATATAGCAAGAGCTTTGCTTGGAAAGCCCGATATATTGCTACTTGATGAGCCAACTTCAAGTATAGACTTAAGAGGTCAAAATGAAATTTACTCACTTTTAAAGGAGTTAAATTTCAAAGGTATGGGCGTTATCATCATAAGCCACGACATAAACATAGCCCTAAGTTATGCCACAAAGATAGCCTACATCAACAAAACAATCACAATGCACAACATCAGCATAGAAAAGAGAGATGATTTTTTAGATCATCTTGCCACTCACAAAGGGCATTTTTGCGATGTTGAACTCGCCTTAAGGAGCTGCTCATGCAAGAAATAATGGCACTATCTTTTATGCAAAATGCCTTTTTAGGCGCCTTTTTTGTAAGCATTGCTTGTGGTATCGTTGGAACCCTAATCGTCATCAATCGCATGAGTTTTATAGCAGGTGGCGTGGCACATGGTGCATATGGCGGTATTGGGGTGGCACTATTTTTTGGATTTGCACCGCTTGTCGGAGTTACTCTGTTTTCGGTATTTTTAGCACTTCTCATAGGCTACATCACACTAAAAGACAAAGAGGGCTTTGATGCGATAATAGGCGCTATTTGGGCCTTTGGAATGGCAGTTGGAATAGTACTTATAGATCTAACGCCAGGATATAGGGGCGATCTTATGAGCTATCTTTTTGGATCAATCCTTACTATAAGTAGCCAAACTCTTTGGTTTATCGCCGTTAGCGATCTGCTTTTTATAGGCATAGTTGCCCTTTTTTACTATAAAATTTGCGCTGTTAGTTTTGATATGGAGTTTGCAAAAATCAAGGGCGTAAATACAACCTTTTTTTACTATCTTATCATCATGATGATGGCATTTTGTGTAGTTGCAACTATACAGGTAGTTGGACTTTTGTTAGTAATCGCACTTATCACCATACCGCCATTTATAGCGCAGAGATTTACAAACTCACTCTTTTCTATGATGATTTGCTCAGTGATACTTTCTATCTTTTTTTGTTTTAGCGGGCTAATTCTTAGCTATTATCTAAATCTAACCAGTGGCGCTAGCATTATACTTGTTGCATCATTTGTCTTTTTTGCAACAATGCTACCATTTAAATTTCAAAAGCGATAGTATAAATTAAAGAGATATTTGATAAAGCCCGTTTTTGACGCGCTTTATCGCACCTCTTTTTGAAAGAAGGGAGAGAGTTTTTATAACAGTTGGCTTACTAACATCCAACATCTCACAAATTTGATCTATAGTTATAAAGATAAATCCATCTTTGTTTGCCACGCTACAAAGGTGGTAGATGATTTGAAGTTTTTTGTGACCAATTATCTTTTCTAATACTCTATCTTCAAGCTCTTTATTGATCTTCATTAAGCCCTGCATTGCTCATTGCAACAGATTGGTAGTGTGTTATTAGTGGGTCAATTATCTCATCAAAAAGCCCACCCTCAAGTATGGCATCAAGTCTGTAGAGAGTTAAATTTATCCTATGGTCACTTATGCGATTTTGAGGAAAGTTGTATGTTCTTATACGCCCACTTCTATCGCCTGTGCCAACTTGATCTTGTCTTGTTGCTCTCTCTTTTTCAAGACGCTCTTTTTCTTTCATCTCATAAAGTCTTGCTTTTAGGACTTTCAAAGCTGCCTCTTTGTTTTTGTGCTGACTTTTTCCATCTTGATTGGTTACAACTATTCCTGTTGGTATATGAGTAACTCTTACAGCGCTATCTGTAGTATTTACCGACTGTCCGCCATGTCCAGAGCTTCTCATAACATCTATCTTTAGATCGTTTGGATTTAGCTCTATATCCTCATCTTCAACCTCAGGCATAACAGCAACTGTTATAGCACTTGTATGCACTCTTCCTTGGGATTCTGTTTCAGGCACCCTTTGAACCCTATGAGTCCCGCCCTCAAATTTGAGCCTTGAATAGGCTCCAGCTCCTTTAACAAGAAGAATTATCTCTTTAAATCCACCAACTGCACCTATACTTTGTGAGACTATCTCAACCTTATAGCCTCTTAACTCTGCATATCTTACATAGGCATTAAAAAGATCACCAACAAAAAGTGCCGCTTCATCGCCGCCAGTGCCAGCTCTAAGCTCCAAAAAGATATTTCGCTCATCATTTGGATCTTTTGGAAGAAGAAGAATTTTAATTTCCTCTTCAAGCTTAAGCTCTTTTGCTTCAAGCTCCTTTAGCTCCTCTTTTGCAAGCTCGCCAAACTCATCATCAAGAAGCAACTCTTTGTTTTCGTCTATTTGTTCTAAGGTCTTTAGATAGAGAGTTGCTTTCTCTTTTATCGGCAAGAGCGAACTTTGCTCCTTTGTTAGCTTTGTCATATAGGCAATATCATTTGCAATGGTTGGATCGCTAAGTTCTTTTGTTAGCTCCTCATAGCGATCCAAAAAAGGTTGAAGTTTTGAAGCTAACATCTGTTATTTTGTGATTGTATTTACAAGTTTTGCCAAGCGGCCAACTTTTCTTGCTGCGGTCTGTTTTTTTAAGAAATTTTTACTAACAAAACTATGAATCTCTTTGTTAGCTTTCTTAAGTGCATCTTGTGCTTTTTCAAGCTCATTTGCCTCTACAGCCTCTCTTACACCTTTAGTTAGATTTTTAAGTCTAGTTCTATAAAATCTATTTCTCTCAGTCCTTTTTATGGTCTGTCTTGCTCTCTTTTCAGCAGATTTGTGATTTGCCATTTTTCACCTTTTAAAAATATAATATTAAGGGATTGATTATACAAAAGTAATTTTTAATTATTGCTTAATTTAAGCACTCTTTAAAAGAGAGTATCAAATAGCTTCGTATTTATCAAATTTAGATAAAATCACAAAAATCACTTTAAGGAAAGGTCATGAAAAAACTCTTTGGAACAGATGGAGTTAGAGGCAAGGCTGGGGAGCTGCTTAGCGCAGAACTTACTATGAGACTTGCCATGGCTGCTGGGATTTACTTTAGAAAAAGCTCAGTTACCAACCTCATCTTGGTTGGAAAAGATACAAGAAGAAGTGGCTATATGATAGAAACAGCGATTGTATCAGGTCTTACTTCTATTGGCTTTAATGTAAGACAGATTGGTCCTATGCCAACTCCTGCTATTGCATTTTTGACTGAAGATATGCGGTGCGATGGAGGCATTATGATAAGCGCTTCACACAATCCATATTATGATAATGGAGTTAAATTTTTTGATAAATTTGGCTTTAAGCTTGATGAGAGCGAAGAGGAAAAGATAGAGAAGATTTTTTACAACGATGAGTTGATAAATAGCGCAAAGTGCATAAATATGGAGATAGGTGCAGCAAAAAGAGTTGATGATGTCATAGGAAGATATATAGTTCATATAAAAAATTCATTTCCCAAATCAATGACACTTCACGGATTAAGAGTTGTGCTTGATGTTGCAAATGGCGCTAGTTACAAAGTGGCACCTACTATATTTAGTGAGCTTGGTGCTGAAGTTTTTATCTTAAACAACGAACCAAATGGAAAAAATATCAACGATAATTGTGGTGCTCTTCATCCTCAAGCGCTTGGGCAAGAGGTTAGAAATTTAAGAGCTGATGTTGGTTTTGCATTTGATGGAGATGCCGATAGACTTGTAGTTGTTGATAATTTTGGCGATGTGATAGATGGCGATGTGCTTATGGGTGTCCTTGCACTCTTCCTAAAAAACGAAGGAAAGCTCAAAAACAACAAAATTGCAACTACCATCATGAGTAACAAAGCACTAGATGATTTTTTAAACAAATTCGGTATAAAAACCCTAAGAGGCAATGTTGGAGATAAGTTTGTTTTGGAGCTTTTAAGAGAGCATGATCTTAGCTTTGGTGGCGAGCAGAGCGGTCACCTTATCTTTAGTGACTATGCAAAAACAGGCGATGGTATAGCAAGTGCATTGCAGTTTAGTGCCTGCATACTAAAAAGCAAAAAAACTTCAAGCGAGCTTGGCCAGGTATTTAAGCCCTATCCTCAGCTGCTACGCAACATAAAGATAAAAAATAAGCCACCTATCGAAGAGTTAGCAGGTTTTAAAGAGCTTGAAGAGAAGTTAAATTTGCAAGGTTATCGCTCTCTTTTTAGATATTCAGGCACAGAAAATGTCATTAGACTACTTTTAGAGGGCAAAGATAGCAACAAGATAGAAGGTGCAATGGATGAAGTGGAGAGCTTTTTTCAAAAAGCGTTAAATGGCTAGAATTTTAGTTAAATTTGGACTTATTTTAGTTGCTGTGCTGATAGCAGATCAACTCGTTAAACAACTTTTTATAGATGGTTTTAGATGGAGAGGCGACTACTTTTCTTTGGTTTTGGCCTATAACGATGGAGTTGCCTTCTCCCTTTTTGCAAAGCTTGGCTGGACGCTCAAGTTTATACAACTTGGACTAATAATCTTAATAGCTCTCTATTTGGCATATGAGAAAAAATTTTTGCAGCACCACTTTATAGCACTTGGATTGATATTTGGAGCAGGTATTTCAAACTTGCTTGATAGATTTGTGCATGGTGGAGTGGTTGATTATCTCTATTGGCATAGGTGGTTTAGCTTCCCTATCTTTAACCTAGCTGATGTAATTATAAATATCGGAGTGGCACTTATTATTTTAAATGAGCTATTTTTTAAAAAATCATCTTAACCATATCCGAACCGCCCATAACTACATTTTCCTAGTTTAACTTGCGGTTATACTTTAAAAAATAAGCTAAATGTAATCTTAAATTTTTTAGTATCAATTAATAAATTTAATGTAGAATAACTCTATTTAAATTTAAGGAGTCTTTACATGGATTTTTCTAACCTCCCGCAAATAAGCCACAACGCCTATCTATGGATGAAGTTTTTACACTTTGCAGCCTTTATCTCTTGGATGGCAGTTTTGTTTTATCTACCACGACTCTATGTCTATCATGCTGAAAACAGAGATAACAAAGTTATCTCAGAGCAACTAAAATATATGGAAAAAATGTTATTTCATGCAATTGGCTGGATAGCTATGGTTCTTACTATTTTAAGTGCTGTTGTCATAATCATCGGTAGCAAGCCCGACTTAATGCGTTTAGGCTATTTTCATCTAAAGCTTCTTGCAGGGGCATTGATGGTGGCATATCATTTTTGGCTTTGGTACTATCTCATCAAATTTGAGAAAAATTCCTGTTTTAGGTCTGGCAAATATTTCAGAGCGCTTAACGAAGTGCCTACAATACTGATGTTTATTATACTCTATGCTATGCTTATCATGCCATTTGCTTAATGGATTTATTGCTAGTTGGCTTCGTGGTTTTATTGAATTTTATACAATATTTCAATAAAATAAACGACTTGCTAAAAAAGGAGGAATTTTGTTAAGAAAATTTAAAATGCTATTTAGTGGAGAGAGTGGCTCTGGAATACTTCTTTTGTTAGCTGCCTTGCTTGCACTTATTTTTGAAAATTTAGGTTTTTTAACTC
Organism: uncultured Campylobacter sp.; assembly: GCF_947255105.1. Lineage (GTDB taxonomy): Bacteria > Campylobacterota > Campylobacteria > Campylobacterales > Campylobacteraceae > Campylobacter_B. Next base: position 83,763 of record NZ_CAMYFP010000001.1, on the reverse strand, counting down.
ATCTATATGATAATTTTATTCATCTACAGATAACAATAGGCGTTGGTAGTCTAAAACTTGATGAGCCGCTTCACTTTTGGGTAAATGATGCTTTGATGGCTATATTTTTCTTTAGCGTTGGCTTGGAGCTAAAAAGAGAGATGATTGAAGGACAACTAAGGCATATCTCTCAAGTTTTGCTTCCAACATTTGCTGCTTTGGGTGGAGTAGTGCTACCGGCTATTATTTTTTATCTATTTAACCATAACGACCCATTTGCAATTAGAGGCTGGGCTATCCCTACTGCTACAGATATCGCTTTTGCTGTTGGAGTATTGGCACTACTTGGAAGAAGAATACCTATAAGCTTGAAGCTCTTTATCCTAACTCTTGCCATTATGGATGATTTAGCAGCAATAGTTATAATTGCACTTTTCTACTCAACAACACTTAATTTTGTCTTTTTAGGGCTTGCTGCTTTGGGGCTATTTGTGCTATCTATGATGAATAAATTTGGAGTTGAAAAGAAGCTCTTTTTTGTCATCATCATAATATTAGTCTGGATATTTGTGCTACACTCTGGCATCCATGCAAGTATCGCAGGAGTTGCAACTGCCTTTACCATTCCACTTCACACAAAAAGTGGTGGCTCTATGACAAGGGAATTTGAAAACTTACTTGGCAACTTTGTAAGTTATATCATATTGCCACTTTTTGCCTTTGTAAACGCAGGAGTTAGCCTTAAAGGAATGAACTTAGAGTATCTTTTTGGACCAGTTCCGCTAGGAATTATCTGTGCACTATTTTTTGGAAAACAGATAGGTATATTTTTGTTTAGTTACATTGCCATTAAATTTAAGTTTGCCTATATGCCAGAAAAAGCAACATGGCTTCAACTCTATGCTGTGGCTATAATTTGCGGTATCGGCTTTACTATGAGTCTTTTTGTAAATGCACTAGCCTACAATAACAGTGATGTTTTCCATCACACAGACAAACTTGCCATATTGATTGGTTCACTTATATCAGGTTTTGTTGGTTACTTTGTCGCTAAATTTGCAAGTAGAAAAAAAGACGATGAGCTTAAAATTTCAAAGGTCTAACTCTAGACCTTTGATTTAATCTATTTTTCATTTTATTTAAGATATAATCCGAACTTTAGGTTCCGTAGCTCAGCTGGTAGAGCACCACCTTGACATGGTGGGGGTCGTTGGTTCAAGTCCAATCGGAGCCACCATTTTACTACTTAAGCTCTACAGTATAAATGGGAACACTTGTTATTATCTGCTTTTTTTCTAACTCAAGTGGGATATTTTTTATCTTTATATCATAAAGTTTCTCTTGCTCTTTTTCAGTAACAATCTCTCTAGTTGCGCCAAATTTAAAGCTAAGATCACTGTGCAAAATCAAAGCCCTATCTGCTACTGCCAAAGCGTGGTTTGGTTGATGAGTTGTAAAGATTATGCTAAGCCCAAACTCCTTTTTAAGCCTATCAATAAGTAGCAAAACTCTATCTTGATTTTTTAAATCTAGCGCACTTGCTGGCTCATCAAGTATCAAAACCTTACTCTCTTTACAAAGTGCTCTTGCAAAAAGCACAAGCTGTTTTTGTCCGCCTGATAAGCTGTTAAAATCTCTATCTAAAAGGGCTTCACACTTAAGCAAAGAAGCTGCATTTTTGGCGATATCTATATCTTTTTTCGATGGTCTTTTAAAGGTGCCAATCTTAGAGGCTCGCCCCATCAAAATAACCTCAAGAACGTTATAACTAAATGGCAATACAAAAAGCTGAGGAAGATATGCAAACTCTTCATTTACTATCACACTTCCCTCTTTTGGCTCTAAAATACCCATAAGACAGTATAAAAGTGTGCTTTTTCCCTGTCCATTTAGCCCAAGTATTGCAATACTCTCTCTATCTTTTAAGTCAAAACTAACATTTTTAAAGCAACAGCTCTCTTTGTTATACCAAAAGCTTAAATTTTTCGCACTAAGCAACATTTTTACTGCTCTTTTTCAAAAGATAGGCAAAAATAGGCGTTCCAACAAGGGCACAAAGCACTCCAAGTGGGATTTCAGCCACAGTCAATGTGCGAGAAAGATTGTCTATAAGAAGCATAAAAATCATTCCGATGGCAAAACTATAAGGCAGGCTTTTGATGTGAGAGTTGCCGCATATCGCTCTTGCAATGTGAGGAACTATAAGACCAATCCAACCAATACTTCCACTAATACTTACTTGAGTGGCTATCAAAAGTGTAGAAACTCCAAGTATAAAAATTCTTAAATAAAATAAATTTAGCCCTAAAATTCTAGCATCAACATCATCAAGACTCAAAAGATCAAATCGCCACCTCATCAAAAAAAGCGCCACTATACAAGGAAGAGCAACCAGAGCTAAAAGCATTAATTTATGATAGTTTGCGTTTACAAAACTTCCAAGTAGCCAAAAAACAATGGTCGGAAGTACCTCTTCAGAGTCAGCGATATATTGAATAAGGCTAATAAGTGCCGCAAAAAAACCATTTACAACGATACCAGAAAGTATAAGCGTAAAGATACTAAAACCCTTTACGAAGCTAGCTATGTAGTATAAAAACAAAAGCGCAACTACGCCAAAAATAAAGGCAAAACCAACCAAATGGAAACCACCAAAGCCAAGAAGTATCGCCAAAGCCCCGCCAAAAGAGGCTCCTGTGCTTACTCCAATTATCTTAGAATCAACAAGTGGGTTTTTAAAAAGTCCTTGCAAGCTAACTCCGCAAAGTGCCAAAATACCGCCACATAAACTTGACATTAAGACTCTTGGAAGTCGTATCCTATAGACAATATCTCGCGCCACATTGTCTCCGCCACCCATCATTACCTCTAAAACACCAACTATATTTAGATGATACTGTCCAGCACCTAGAGAAAATATGGCAAATAGCAACCAGCAAAGAAAAATTATTGAAAGTTTAAAATCGCCCACCTACTACCTTTTTGTCTATTATATTAAATATAGATTATAAATTAATAACTTTCTTTAAATTTATAGTCCAAACTCCTAAATTTGGTATTAAGTTTATATTAAAGTTTAAGAAGATAAAATATTGAGTTACATTCTTGTAAATATATCTTTAATAAAGTAAGGAAAACAGAGAAAAAATGAGCGATATTATCGCATATAAATTTAATGATGAGATCATCGATACACAAAGTATTGGTGATAGGAAAAATGAAGCTTCTCCAATTTATTTTAGCAACTCAAAAGAGGCGCTTTTCATTCTTAGACACTCCTGTGCCCACCTAATGGCTCACGCTATAAAACAGCTCTATCCCAAAGCTAAATTTTTTGTAGGACCTGCTATCGAAGATGGCTTTTACTATGATTTTAGAGTTACTAAAGAAGATGGAACAAAGCTAAATGATGAAGATCTTATCAAAATAGAAGATAGGATGAAAGAGATTGCTGCCAAAAAAATCTCACTAGTAAAAAGCTACTTTGACAAAGCAAAAATAGCTCAAATTTACAAAGATGATGACCTAAAACAAGAGGTTTTAAGTCACATAGAAGACAATACCATCTCAACCTATTCACAAGATGATTTTGAAGATATTTGTCGCGGACCTCATCTTCCTGATACTAGCTTTTTAAAATACTTTAAACTCATTAGAGTTGCTGGTGCATATCTTGGTGGAGATGAGACAAAAGAGATGCTAACACGTATCTATGGTGTTGTTTTTGCAGATAAAAAGAGCTTAGATAGCTACGTTAGAATGATAGAAGAGGCAAAAAAAAGAGATCATAGAAAACTTGGCAATGAGATGAAGCTTTTTACCTTTGATGATGAGCTAGGCGCTGGACTTCCTATATGGCTTCCAAATGGCGCAAGACTTAGAAGCAAGCTTGAAAAAGTTTTGTTTAAAATACATAGAAAAAGAGGCTATGAGCCAGTTAGAGGGCCAGAGATTCTCAAGTCAGATACTTGGAAAAAAAGTGGCCACTATGCAAACTACAAAGAAAATATGTATTTTACACATATTGATGAGCAAGAGTATGGTATAAAGCCTATGAACTGTATTGGACATATCAAAGTCTATCAAAGTGATGTTCGTAGCTACCGCGATTTACCGCTTAAATTTTTTGAGTATGGAGTAGTTCATAGGCATGAAAAAAGCGGTGTTATGCATGGACTTTTTAGAGTGCGCGAATTTACTCAAGATGATGCTCATCTATTTTGCATGCCATCACAAATTAAAGAAAATATCATAGAGATACTTGATTTTGTAAAAGAGCTTATGAATATGTTTGACTTCAAGTATGAGCTAGAGATTTCAACTAAACCAAAAAAAGCAATGGGTGATGACGCTATTTGGCAGACTGCTACAGCTGCTCTAAAAGAAGCTCTTGATGAAAATCACCTAAAATATGGCATAGATGAAGGTGGCGGAGCTTTTTATGGACCAAAGATAGATATAAAAATAACCGATGCAATAGGTAGAAAATGGCAGTGCGGAACTGTGCAAGTTGATTTTAACTTGCCTGAGAGATTTGATCTTAGCTACATTGATGAACACAACCAAAAACAACGACCTGTTATGCTACATAGAGCAATTCTTGGAAGCTTTGAGAGATTTATAGGAATACTTATAGAGCATACTGCAGGCGAATTGCCACTATTTATCGCTCCTGTTGGTGTTAGTATTATCCCTATTAGAGACGAGCATATGGAATATGCCAAAGAGATTGAGTCTAAAATAAAAGAGCTTGAAGTTGATGTGGAGATTTTAAAACCAACAGAAACTTTAAACAAGCGCATAAGAGTAGCTGAAAAAGCTCATGTACCAATGATTTTAGTAGTCGGAGATGAAGAGGTAAGTAACAAAAATGTTGCTCTTAGAGATAGAAGAGCTAGAGCTCAGTCCCAAATGACTTTGGATGAGTATTTGACTTTTTTAAAGGAAAAACTAAATGAGGTATTTTTTTGAATAAAGAAAAAGATGTTTATCTAAACGAAGATATCAAAGCAAAAGAGGTTCGATGCGTTGGAGATGATGGCGAAGTATATGGTATCATCTCAAGAGATGAGGCTTTAAAAATAGCGCAAAGCCAAGGAGTTGATCTTGTATTAATTGCACCAGATGCAAAACCACCAGTTTGCAAGGTTATGGATTATGGTAAATATCGCTATCAACAAGAAAGAAGACAAAAAGAGGCTAGAAAAAAGCAGAAAGTAATAGACATAAAAGAGGTTAAATTTTCTGCTAAAATCGCTCCAAATGATATTAAATTTAAACTAAGACAGGCTAGAGCTTTTATTGAAGATGGAAAGCATGTTAGATTTAGAGTCTTTTTAAGAGGTCGCGAGATGAACAATCCTGAAGTTGGCGTCGAACTATTGGAGAGAATTTGGGAAGAAATGCAAGATATTTGCGAAAGAGAGAAGACTCCTAACTTTGAAGGTCGCTATGTTAATATGCTAGTAACTCCAAAAAAATAAAAAAGAGACCTTGTTTAATATTGCATAAAGTTTTAATAAGCTAAAATGATAGCTTATTTAACTCAATTTAAAAGGATTAGTATGCCAAAAATGAAGAGTATTCGTGGTGCTGCTAAGCGTTTTAAAGCTGGTAAAAGTAAGATAAAAAGAGGTTCTGCTTTTAGAAGCCACATTCTTACTAAAAAATCTAGCAAAAGAAAAAGAAACGCTAGACAAGAGCATTTTATCCACGAGTCAGATGTAAAATCTGTTAGAAAAATGCTTTGCATAAGATAAGTTTTTGACAAAAGTCATTTAAACTCCCCACTTGCGTGGGCAAGACCCTTTGGGCGCCATTTTGTGAAAGGAAATAAACATGGCAAGAGTAAAAACAGGTGTTGTAAGAAGAAGACGACACAAAAAGATTTTAAATTTAGCTAAAGGCTTTTATAGCGGTAGAAGAAAGCACTTTAGAAAAGCAAAAGAGCAAGTTGAAAGAAGTTTATGTTATGCATATAGAGATAGAAGAGCTAAGAAAAGAGAGTTTAGAAAACTTTGGATTATAAGAATCAACGCAGCTTGCAGACTAAATGACATAAGCTACTCAAGATTTATTCACGGACTTGACAAAGCTGGAATTAAACTTGATAGAAAAATACTTGCCGATATGGCTATGAATGATGCAAAAGCATTTGCTGATATAGTAAATTTGGCAAAAAAAGCTTTATAAACTTATGGCTCAAATTTGGGCCATAAATTCACCTAACTACAACAAAAACAACTCGTAAATTTAGCATTTGAAATTTAACCTCTCTATCAAACCCAAAACCTCATCTTTTAGGGCCTCTAAACTGCCACTATTGTCAATGATGTAGTCTGCAAGAGACTTTTTTTTCTCTATACTAAGTTGTAAATTTGCTCTTTTTTTTGCTGTTTCTAAGTCTAAATTATTGCGCTTCATAAGCCTTTGTAGTTGAATCTCTTCTGACACATAAACTACAGCAACCATGCCCAAATCAAAATAATCCCCACTTTCAAAAAATAGTGGTATCTCTACAAAAAAAAGCTCTCCCTTTTTGTCTAACTCTTCTGCTTTTTTATAAATTTGCTCTTTTATGGCTGGATGTAAAAGCTCTTCTAAAAGCGACAACTTATCTTTGTCATTAAATACAAGCTCTCCAAGCGCCTTTCTATCCACTTTATTCTCTTTTACGAACCTTTCTCCAAAAAGATCTATTATCGCTCTAATTTTTCCATCTAGCACGCCGTGTGATATCATATCAGCATCTACAATCTCATATCCAAGCGACTTTACTATCTTTGCCACACTACTTTTGCCTGTAGCAATAGAGCCGGTAAGCACAACTGCATTTTTAAATTTTGTTTTTATCTCTTCCATTTAATGCGATTTTATCCAAACTTTGCTAAAATCAAATAAATTTCAATTAAGGATATAAATTTGATTAGTTATAAAGATGCTGGAGTTGATATCGATGCGGGCAATGAGTTTGTAGAGGCTATAAAGCCTTTTGTAAAATCTACCAAAACACCAAATGTCTTAGGTGGTATTGGCTCTTTTAGTGGTGCTTTCAAACTTCCCACAGGCTACAATCACCCTGTGCTTTTGGCATCAACTGACGGAGTTGGAACCAAACTTAGACTTGCAATCGATCACAAAATGTATGATGGCATAGGACAGGATTTGGTTGCTATGTGCGTTAACGACCTTATATGCAACTTTGCAAAACCGCTCTTTTTTCTGGACTATTACGCTACTGCCAAACTTGAACTTAGCGTTGCAAAAGAGGTGGTTCGTAGCATAGCAAATGGCTGCAAAATGGCAAAATGCGCACTTATTGGTGGTGAAACTGCTGAGATGCCAAGCATGTATGAAAAGGGAGATTTTGACCTTGCTGGCTTTGCTGTAGGTATTGCAGAAGAAGAGGAGATTGATAGGACTAAATTTGTAAAAAAGGGTGATATTCTTATCGGACTACAAAGTAGCGGTCTGCATAGCAATGGCTACTCTTTGGCTAGAGCTGTTATAAAAGAGCTAAATATAAATTTAGATGAAAAAATAGATGGCAAAAAAATCATAGAGCTTCTTTTAGAGCCTACAAAAATTTATGTAGATGAGTTTTTGAGAGCAAAAAACTACATCAATGCCCTATCTCACATAACAGGTGGCGGTATCGTAGAAAACTTGCCTAGAGTCTTTCCAAATGGACTTGGTGCGAAGATAGAAAGAGCTGCTATAAAAAGAGCCGTTATTTTTGATATCATCGCCAAAAAAGTCTCAGTAGCTGAGATGGATAGGACCTTTAACTGCGGCGTTGGAATGATAGCTGTTGCTAGTAAAGAAAATGCTAACAAAGTTATGGAGCTAACAGGTGGTTATGTTATAGGTGAAGTTACGAATAGAGCTGGTGTTTTGCTAGTTTAGTAACTAACAAACTGCTAACCTCAAATTTAAAAAGGAGATGATATTGGCAATAGTTGAGAGTTCTTTTTTTGCGACCTTTGGAATTCCTTTGCTAATCTGCCTAGCAAGAGTTTTGGATGTTACAATTGGAACTATTAGAATCATCTTTGTTGCCAAAGGACAGCGCCTTATCGCTCCAATTCTTGGCTTTGTAGAGATAATGGTCTGGCTTGTTGCAATAACTCAAATCATGCAACATCTAGATCATTGGCAAAACTACATAGCTTATGCGCTTGGTTTTGCCATTGGCAATTATATCGGTATCTATATCGAAGATAAATTGGCTCTAGGCAATGTAATTGTTCGTATCATTACAAAAATCGATGCTCATAAACTAGCAAATGAGTTAAAAGAGCTTGGATATAGCGTGACCATTATCGATGCGACTGGTAATAACGGTCCTGTGAATGTAGTCTTTACTGCTATAAAAAGAGATGAAGCCTCAAAGATAATCCCAATTATCAAAAAGCACAATCCATGGGCACTCTACTCTATAGAAGATATTAGATATGTAAATTACTCAATGGAAAACATTCCAATCAGAAGATAAAAAGGAGTCAAAATGATAGAAGAGATAGCAAAAAGATCAAATAATCTATGTGAAATGTGTGGCAGTAGCGATGATGTCAAGCCCTACTTTATAGAAAACTCCAAAATGGGAGCAAATTTATGTAAAGTTTGCCGTGATGGCGCTTCATTTAAGATAGAAGATTCTAGCCATTTTCACTGCCTAGAAACTGCAATGTGGAGTGAAATTCCAGCAATAAAGATACTCTCATATCAAATTCTAACTGCACTTAAAAATGAGAGTTTTGCAAAAGAGCTGCTTGAGATTTTGTATATTGAAGATGAATTAAAGTCCTACGCCAAAAAGTCGCCGATAAAAAAAGAGCCAACACTTGATAGCAACCTAACAGAGCTTAAATATGGCGATAGCGTAACTATCATCAAAGATCTTGAAGTAAAGGGCGCTGGCTTTACTGCCAAAAGAGGAACAGTTGTAAAAAACATAACACTAAATTCTGATAATACACAGATTGAGGGCAGAGTTAATGGTGTTAGGATTGTGTTAGTTAGTAAATTTCTAAAAAAGATATAGCTTTAAATTTAAGCCAATTTTTATGAGGGATAAAAATATCACTTATTTTATTAAATGACACAGTATTCTAAAGAGATATTCAAACCCAACCAAGTTTAGAGAAAAACTTGTGATTTTTCTTAATTGCGATGATGTTAGTGATGATAGTATAGAAATATATGCAAAAGCTGCTAAGAAGTTTTTTGATGGAGAGGATATTAAATTTTGCCTTACTTGGTCTTGGGCTGGATTTGACCTATATTTTATGCATATAGAAAGTGCTATATGACTGCAACTGCTGGGATATTGGCCTCATTTGTTACATTTATAAATTTATATCTTGCAAGTGCTATAAAACACAATATCATCTTAAAATTTGCAAAAACACTTGATAAAGAAAGTGATGAAGCTCTTGCTAAAAATGGTGGCGAAAGAATTTTAGGTGCGATTGGCATTATAATATTTTGCATAGGACTTTACTCTATCGTCGCTGGAAGCTAAAGGCGAAATTTCTTCGCCTTTAATGGTGGCAACTAAATCTATCCAAAAACTCTATAAATATCCTCTAGTAGAAAGTACTTCGCTTGAACCTCATTTTTGTAAAATGGCACAAAAGTATCGTTAAATACCTTTCTAAAAAAGCCCTGTTTGCTAAGCTGTACCATCTCTTCGTTAATTGCATTTAAAAGAGCTTGATTGCCCTTTTTAACACCAACACCCAAAAAGCTATTAAATCCTAAATTTCTCATATTTTTTGGGACAATATAACTTCTATCAACTATACCATAGGCCATAACAACCAAATTATCATCTATATAAACATCCGCTTTTTTCTCTTTTAACGCCCTAAATGCCTCAATGGAACCCTTTGTTTTTATCACTTTTGCACCTGGAATTGTCTTAACATAGTCCTCCATTGTAGTTCCCTCTTGAATGACGATGGTTTTATAATCCAAATCTTTTTCAAAATTTAAAGGCTTTTCTTTACTACTTATCGCTCCCATTGCAACAGCAAAATATGGAAGCGAAAAATCAACCTTTTTTCTTCTCTCATCAGTCTCTGTAAAACTTGCTATGATGACATCAACTTGATTGTTTTGTAAAAACTCAATTCTTTGACTACCGCTCTCAATACCAACTAAAGTAACCTTTCCGCTATTTCCAACAATGTGCGAACCAATAGCCTTTGCCATATCGACCTCAAAGCCCTCAAACTCGCCATTATCTAGACTTGAATAAGGCGGCTGATTGGTCCAAACACCAATTTTTATCTCACCGTTTTTATTAATTTCACTCAAACTATTAGCAAAAATAGACACCGCCATAACCAAAAATAAAAATACCAGCTTTCTCATAACTTCTCTTCCTTATGTCAATATTAAATAGACACTAATTATAAATAGATTATTTACTAATCCAACTAAAACTAACATGAACCTGTTTTGGCGGAATTATACTCATTTTATAAGAAATTTACAATATTAAAATTTGCCAACTAGAAATATTAAAGTTACACATTATCATAAAATAACTATCAAAGATTTATAAATTTTGCTCTTAATAGCTATATGATTTTTTATAAATTTATATAAAAAATCTTAAATTTAAGCTCAATATCTAACACCATTTTGTTTTAGAAAATCTCTTAAATCATCATATTCTGAACTTGTTAGATATCTCCATTTCCCAGGCTTTAACATTCCCAAATCAACCCTTCCAAAACTAACTCTTTTTAGTTCCATAACTTCTAGATCAAAGCACCCAAAAAAGCGTCTTAGCTCTCTATTTTGGCCCTCATTTATGATAACTTTAAGTTTTGTATAACCACCACTTGATCCAAGTACTGAATAGGCTAAGAAAGGCTTAAATTCCATGGATTTAATCTGCGTTTTTTCATGTGCTCCCTTTGTGGCGTCTTTAGCGAAAAATCCTTCTCTCATCGCTGCTATAACATCATCAGTTATCTCACCTTTTACCTTTAAATAATACATTCTTTCAATATCGCTTCTCATTAAAGCCTCAGCTATAGCAGGTGCATCAGTAAGCAGTAAAAGTCCTTCACTAGCAAAATCAAGTCTTCCAACACTTATAAACTTACTAAAACCTTTCGGCAAGGTATCGAATATTGTTTTTCTACCCCTATCATCACGCTTTGTAACTAACTCACCTTTTTGTTTGTTATAAACAATAACTGAAAACTCAGTTTTTTTCTTAACTAAACGCCCATTTATCTTGATTTTATCATCATAACTAACTTCTACAAAATCGCTAACAACTCTTCCATTTACACTAACTTTTCCACTTTTTATAAGTTCATCTGCTTCACGACGTGAATAGTTAGTGTTATGTGAAATAAATTTATTAATTCTCATTTTTTCCATTTACAATCCTAAATTTGTCAAATCATGAATGTGTAAAATTCCAATTGGAATTTTTTTATCATTGACAATTACAAGCAATTGAATTTTATATTTTTCTATTATTTTGAGGGCAGTTGATGCTAAAATTTCATCATCATCTATAATTTTTGGCTCTTTTGTTGCATAGTTTAAGGCTTTATCATTTATATCAAAATCGTCTCTTTGTAGTGCTCTTCTTAAATCCCCATCACTTAAGATGGCCACTAACTTACCATTTTTATCTGTTAGTAAAACGGCTCCAAGTTTTCCATGGGTCATCGTATCTATAGCGACTTTAAGACTAACATCATAACTAACAACTGGCAATTCATTAGTTTTCATAACGTCTTTTACTTTTAAAAACAGTCTTTTTCCAAGACTGCCACCTGGATGAAAATTTGCAAAATCTTCAACTTTGAAATTTCTCATCTTCATAAGACAAATTGCCAAGGCATCGCCCAAAGCTAAAGTTAACGTAGTAGAAACTGTTGGCGCAGCACCTAATGGACAAGCCTCTTTTATTATATCAAGACTTATTATTTCATCGCTAAATTTAGCTAAGGAACTGCTGAATTTAGCAGTCATTGATATAATTTGAACACCAAATCTTTTAAGGTGAGGCATTATTTTTATAAGCTCATCACTTTCGCCACTAAAACTTATAGCTAGTATCACATCGCTTTTTTGCACCATTCCAAGATCTCCGTGCAAAGCTTCAGTTGGATGTAAAAAAAAACTAGGAGTGCCAGTACTAGCCATTGTAGCTGCTATTTTTGCGCCTATATGGCCACTTTTTCCAACTCCTGTTACGATAACTTTTCCTTTACAAGAATAGAGCAAATTTAAAGCATTTTCAAATTTATCATCAAGTAAATTTGAGTGTCTTAAAAGCTCATTTCCCTCAAGCTCTAAAACTCTTTTTCCAATTTCTAAAATTTCACTCATTTTATGCCTCACACTAGGTAAATTACAGGAACAATTGTAGGATACTTTTTAAGACGTCTAAAGATATGCTTTCTTATGGCTTGTCTTATTTGATTTTCTAAAGCCCTTTGATCTCCTAAAAGCTCATTTTTTAAATTACTTAGAAACTGTGTTAAAACAAGCTCCATATCTTTTGCAAAGGCTCTTTGCTCTTTTGCATTAACAACTCCATAAGTTATAACTCTTGTTTTTACAAGTTTTTTATTTGCCTGATCAACTTGAGCAATAACCATTACAACACCAGCATCCGCTAAATTTTGACGATGTTTTACCATATCATCTGAGATTTCTTTGTTTATCTGATTATCGACAAAGATTTTGCCAGTTTTTACAGTTTTTACTCTTTTTATATATCCACTTGTAACTTCAACTTGATCACCATCACTCATCAAATAGATATTTCTTGGATCGACACCACAATCAATGGCTGTTTTAGAGTGCTTTTCTATATGGTTATACTCCCCATGAACAGGCAAGAAAAACTTAGGTTTTGTAAGACGAAGCATGAGCTTTTGCTCTTCTTGTGCAGCGTGACCAGAGACATGAATCTCACTAAAGTCTTGATACGCAACACTTGCACCACTTTTTAAAAGATAGTTTAAGATATTTGAAACACTCGCCTCATTTCCAGGGATTGCTTTAGCTGAGATAATAATTTGATCGCTTGGCTTTATCTTGATATATTTATGCTCATCCGTTGCCATTCTATATAGTGCACTCATTGTCTCACCCTGACTTCCTGTTGTTACTATCAAAACTTCGTTATCAGGGTATTTTCCAACCTCGTTAGCATCTATAAAAATTTCCTTTGAAAGATCAATATATCCAAGCTCCATAGCAGTAAATAAATTTCTCTCCATTGATCTTCCGATAACACAAATTTTTCTATTGTGTTTTAATCCATGTTCAATAGCTTGATAAATTCTATGAACATTTGAGCTAAATGTACTCATAATAACTCTTCCTTTTGATTTGGAAAATATTTCATCAAAGGTCTTTCCAACCGTTTTTTCACTTTTTGTAATGCCTTCTCTATGAGAATTTGTGCTATCGCTCATTAAAAGGAGCACCCCTTTTTCTCCATATTCTGCTAAGCGTCCTAAATCAGTCGGATAGCCATCTATTGGCGTGTGATCTATCTTAAAATCACCCGTGTGAATAATTGTGCCAGCTTCTGTTTTTATAGCAAGGGCTGAAGCATCAATTATGGAGTGAGTTATATGTATCCATTCGACATCAAAATCACCTATTTTATAGACTTTTCTTTTTTCTACTGGTCTGAAAAGTGCTCTTTTTGCCTTTAAGCCATGCTCTTCAAATTTATTTGATATCATTCCAAGACAAAGTGGCGTAGCATAAATTGGATAATCAAACTCTTTATAAAAATATGGCATCGCACCGATATGATCCTCATGTGCGTGAGTTATAATTACAGCCTTAATTTTGTCTTTTATCTTTCTTATGTAGTCAAAATCAGGTATTAAAATATCAACTCCAAGCATGCTTTCATTTGGAAAACTCATACCGACATCAACTATAATCGCACTTGTATTTGTCTCAAAAACAGTTATATTTCCACCTATTTCACCAAGACCACCAAGTGGGGTTATGCGGATCTTACCGCTGCTTTGTTTTTGAAATTTAAGTGGATTTAGTCTTTTTTCGTGCATAAGTTTATTTGCCTCAATGACGGCTGTCATCGCCTTTTGCCACGGCTCATTACCAACTAAATCTTTTGGCATATTGTTTCGTTTTCGTCTTTTTTTGGCTTTAGTTTGGTTTTGAGTGGCATTAACAGCGTCATCTTTTGAGCTATCAGTGCCGATAGATGACTGTTTTTTAAGATTGCTTCTTCTAGCTTTATGTCTATTTAACTTTTTTGCTCTTGGAGCAACTTTTTCTTCTTCATTTATCTTTTTTTCATCTATGTTGTTTTCTTTACTCATCTCTTCACCTTTATTCTTCTATAAATTTCTAAAAACGAGGTGATTTCTAACTCATGAGCTCGTAAATTATCTTTTAAATTTAGCTCCACAAACAGCTCTTCTAGCAACTTTTTATCAAATCTAGTAGCTAAGTTTTTTAAAACTCTCTTTCTTGGTGCAACAAATGCAAGAGCCAAAAAATTCTTAAAATCAAGATACTCTCTATCATCTTTAAAAAGATCAATAGCACCTCTATAATCGCTGCTCTTTACTATCTTTATGACCGATGAAGTTACCTTTGGCTCTGGCACAAATGACTCTTTGGGTACATCAAAAAGCAAGCTACTTTTGGCTGCTATGTTTGCAAGTATGGAGAGCGATCCAAACTCTTTATCTCTGCTTTTGGCTACAAACTTTTTGGCAACTTCCTTTTGAACCATCACGATAATAACCCTGCAATTTGGGTCATCTATAGCTTTTAAAATCAAATTTGTCGCTATGTAGTAGGGAAGATTGGCAACTAAATAGTAATCCTGGCTATAAAGCGAGCTATTTTGCCAAACTTTTGCTACATCACAATTTATGAGCTCAAATTTACCCGACATTTGATACTTTTTAAATTTGGATTCCAAATTTGGTATAAGGTCGCTATCTATCTCATAGCTTATGACCCTATTTTTAGAAAAGTCGAGTAATTTTTGCGTCAAATCACCTAAGCCAGCCCCAATCTCAACTATAGCTTTGTCATCTTTGGGAATCGCTTGGATGATCTTATTTAATACAACCTCATCTTTTAAAAAATTTTGTCCGAACTCTTTTTTTGCAACTATCATTTTTGGATTTTATCTTAATTTTACTTATAGTTGGCTTTTAGCCATTGATAACATGAAATTTAAGAAGCTTTGATAAATTTATATGAAATTTACCTATTTTTCAAAAAACTGATATAAAATTATATCTATCTTACAAAAAAGGTTTGAAAATGAAGAACAATTACAAAAAAATAATTCCTTGTTTGGATATGTTTAATGCAAGAGTTGTAAAGGGAATCAAATTTACAGATTTAAAAGATGCGGGCGATCCTGTAGAGATAGCAAAGGCTTATGAAAAAAACGGAGCCGATGAGCTCTGCTTTTTGGATATCGCAGCGACAACTGAGGGTAGAAAAACCATGCTAGAGCTTGCCGCAAAAGTAGCAAAAGCGGTAAATATACCTCTTACTGTTGGCGGCGGAATTGCAACTCTTCAAGATGCAAAAAAACTCATAAATGCCGGAGTTGCAAAGGTTAGTATAAACTCAGCAGCTGTAAAAAATCCATCTCTTATAGATGAGCTCTCATCAAATTTGGGCAAAGAGCGAGTAGTTGTCGCAATAGACATTACAAAGGTCGGCGATAAATTTCACGTTCTTATAAATGGTGGCAAAACTGATAGCAAAGTTGAGCTTAGCGCTTGGGCTAAAGAGGTGGAAAAAAGAGGTGCTGGCTCTATACTTTTGACATCTTTGGATAGGGACGGAACCAAAGAGGGATATGATTTGGAGAGCCTTAAATTAGTTTTGGATAGTGTAAAAATCCCTGTTATTGCAAGTGGTGGCGCTGGAACCATGGAAGATATGAGAGCCGCCTTAGAACTTGGCGCGAGTGCTGCACTTGGTGCTTCTGTCTTTCACTTTGGTGAGATAAAGATACCAGAGCTCAAAAAATATCTAAAAGAAAATGGAATTAAGGTTATGCTTTGATAGTTTGTGCTGGTAGAAATGAGTTTTTTAGCTTTGCAACTCCAATCGGTGTCGGACTTGTTGAAAGTGCGATGAATTTAACTAAGCTTTTGTTGACTAAAAGAGTAGAAAATCTACTTTTTGTAGGAACTGCTGGACTTTATAAAGATGGAGAGATTTTAGAAATTTATGAAAGCTCCAAAGCCTACAATCATGAAATATCAGAAATTTTGGGGCTCTCTTACAGCCCTATTTCAATGGTTGAGAGCTCTATTGTTTCACGTGAAACAATGAAAGTAAATTCATCAAACTACATCACAACAGATGAAAGAGCAGCCAACAAATTCTCAAATTTAGGCTACTTTATGGAAAATATGGAGTTTTATTCTGTATTGAAAGTAGCAAACTCATTTTCTATACCAGCATTTGGACTATTTTGTGCTACCAACTTTTGCAACAAAGAGGCTCATAAAACATTTATAAAAAATCACAAAGCAGCTAAAGAAAAGATTGAGCTCTATGTTAAAGAGAGGTTGTATGATGAAAAATTTCTTTAATTATACAAAGTTAGAGTTAGAGCAATTTATAGAGCCTAAATTTAGAGCTAAGCAGCTTTATGAGTGGGTTTATAAAAAGCATTTAGATGATTTTAACTCTATGAACAATCTGCCAAAAGAGTTACGTGCAAATCTCGCTGAAAATTTTTATCTAGATCCTCTAAAGATAGTAAAAAGCGAAGAGAGCAGAGATGGAAGTATTAAATATCTTTTTGCACTGAAAGATGGAAAAACTATAGAAAGCGTTTTGCTTCCAATGAAAGATGAGAAAAGAGCTGATGATGGCAAAATTGTAAGTCATGCTAGATACACTGTCTGTGTTAGCTCACAAGTCGGATGTAAAATGGGTTGTAGTTTTTGCCTAACAGCCAAAGGTGGGTTTGTTAGAAATTTAAGCGCTGGAGAAATTATTGCGCAAGTTTGGCTTCTTAAAAAGATAAATAACATTCCATATGAAAGACGAGTAAATGTTGTCTATATGGGAATGGGCGAACCTCTTAATAATCTTGAAAATGTTGCAAAAGCTATTAAAATTTTTACCGACAATGACGGACTTGCCATTTCACCAAGAAGACAGACAGTAAGCACAAGTGGACTTAGCTCACAAATAAAAAAGCTTGGAGAGATGAATTTGGGAGTTTTATTGGCAATATCACTTCATGCAGTAAATGATGAGTTAAGACAAGAACTTATGCCAATAAACAAAGCTTATAATATAGCTTCTATAATGGATGCCGTGAGAGAGTTTCCTATTGACATGAGAAAAAGAGTAATGTTTGAATATCTAATGATGCACGGCGTAAATGATAGCCTAAAAGATGCAAAAACTTTAGTAAAACTGCTTCATGGTATAAAGGCAAAGGTAAATTTAATCTATTTTAACCCGCACGAAGGCAGCATTTATAAACGTCCGTTAAAAGAAAATATGGAAAAATTCCGTGATTTTTTACAAAGTAAAAGTGTAACTTGTACTATAAGAGAATCGAAAGGAATTGACATAAGTGCAGCTTGTGGACAACTACGAGAAAGGAGCAAAAATGCAAACACTTGACCTGATAGAATATATCATCATTGCAATTGTCTTTTTTTTGACTATCGGTCTTTTTATCTATGTTATTTTAGAAGATAGAAAAAACAAAGATCTCTAAATTTAGGTAGTTTTTCGCCCTACTTTAAAACTAAATTCAGTCTACATTTGAGCTAGTTGTGCTACTGTTTCTGGCTTTAGCAAAATTGAGTGCAATGAAGCTATTTACAGAGCTTTAGATAGGCAAAGCTCTTATGAACTCATCACTTGCGTCAATCTTACTTTCAATCTCATATATTTTATTGTTGCATTCAAATTTAAGCCAGTTAGCATGAAGACAGAGTCTAGTTGCACCAGTTGCTTTTAACCTCTCATCCATATCCAAACTACCAAGTAGATATCTATCTGCCAGCTCGTCACTCACTCCATAAAGCGGATCTCCAACTATTGGATGTTTCACGTGAAACAAATGGACTCTTATTTGGTGCTGTCTTCCAGTTAGTGGGGTAGCTCTAATAAGCGTCATATCGTTGTTGTTAAAGTAGCCAATAGGTTCTATTTTGGTTATCGCCTCTTTGCCATCACTAGAAACCGACATCTTTATCGATATGAAACTATTTTGATCACCCTTTGTTATAGGACAATTTATAACAAAGTCCTCTTTAACTCTGCCAAAAACAAGAGCTAGATAAGATTTACAAACCGCCCTACTCTCAAATAGACTCTTTAAGATATTTTGATATTTTTTATTTTTAGCAACAGCTATCAAACCGCTAGTTTCTCTATCTAGCCTATGAGCAACAGCAGCCTCTTTTCCATAAAGATGCCAAATTTCATCATACAGACTATAAAGACAATCACGTCCATTTGGATGAGCCAAAACTCCACTTGGTTTGTCAAATATAGCAATATTTTCATCTTCAAAAAGTGGTCTTAACCCCTTTGGATGACACTCATAATCAACCATATAAATTTTGCCATTTAAGAGCTGATTTTTTTGCCTAACAACGCTATCCTCTTCATAAATTCTCATCTTATCAATAGCTCTTTGTGCTTTGGCAGAGCTCATACCTAAATTTTGCAAGAAAATAGCGGCTTTTTCATTGTTGGCAGTTTTTAAAAATCTCTTTATATAAGGCAACTTTTACTCATTTTTGGATAAAATCATAGTTTTTAAAAAGCTTAATTATATCATAAAAGGATGGCAAAATGGTAGAAAGATATGCTAGAAAACAGATGAGCGACAAATGGACGATAAAAGCAAAATACGATGCTTGGTTAAAGGTTGAGTTAGCAGCTGTGAAGGCTTGGAACAAACTTGGGCTTATAGATGATGAGTCATGCAAAAAGATTTGCGAAAATGCAAAATTTGACATAGATAGAATAAATGAAATAGAAAAAGTCACAAAGCATGATGTTATAGCATTTTTAACAAGCGTTAGTGAAAATTTAGGAAGTGAGAGTAGATTTTTACACTATGGCATGACTTCAAGTGACTGCATAGATACAGCTGTTGCACTTCAGATAAAAGAAAGTTTAGAACTAATCATAGAAGATGTTAAAAACTTAAAAGAAGCTATAAAAACCCGTGCATTTGAGCATAAAAATACACTAATGGTTGGCAGAAGTCATGGAATTCATGGCGAGCCAATAACTTTTGGACTTGTTTTGGCGATTTGGTATGATGAGATAAATAGAAGCTTAGAGCTTTTAAATCACGCTAAAAAAGTAATTAGCGTTGGAAAAATAAGTGGCGCTATGGGAAACTTTGCTCACGCCCCACTTGAGCTTGAGGAGTTAGTTTGTGAGCATTTAGGCTTAAGTCCAGCGCCAGCTAGCAACCAAGTAATACAAAGAGATCGCTACGCACAAGTTATTTCAGCTATTGCTATTCTGGCTTCAAGTTGTGAAAAAATAGCCGTTGCTGTTCGCCACTACCAAAGAACAGAGGTTTATGAGTGCGAGGAATATTTTAGTCCTGGGCAAAAAGGAAGTTCTGCAATGCCTCATAAAAGAAACCCTGTTTTGAGTGAAAATGTAACAGGGCTTTGCAGAGTTTTACGAAGCTATACAATTCCTGCAATGGAAAATGTCGCTTTGTGGCACGAAAGAGATATAAGCCATAGTTCAGTTGAGAGATTTATACTTCCAGATGCCTTTATAACAGCTGATTTTATGCTAAACCGCCTTACAAATTTAATTAAAAATTTAGTTGTTTATCCTGAAAATATGATGAAAAACCTAAATTTAACAGGCGGACTTGTCTTTTCACAAAGAATTTTACTTGAACTTCCAAAAAAAGGAATTTCAAGAGAAGATGCTTATAAGATAGTTCAAAGAAATGCAATGAAAGTTTGGGCTGACTTGCAAAATGGCAAAAAAGCAATCGATGAAAACAATCACAGTCTATTTTTACAAAACTTATTAAAAGATGAAGACCTAAAAGCAAATTTAAGCGATGAAGAGATAAAACAGTGTTTTGACTATTCATATTACACAAAAAATGTAGATAGAATTTTTAAAAGAGTCTTTGGTGAGTAAATAATATTTTTAAAATATATTTAAAATTAAATTGTTAAATTAAAAGTGAAAACGCGAAAGGTAAAATAGAGCAGATGAAAGTAATAAAAAGAAACGGCAGAACCGAAGAACTTGATATAAGCAAAATCAAAAAATATACAAAAGAGTCTGTTGAGGGGCTTGAAAATGTAAATTTAAGCGAGCTTGAAGTTGATGCAAAAATTCAATTTAGAGATATGATAACAACAGAAGAAATTCAACAAACTCTTATAAAAACAGCTGTTGATAAGATAGATATTGATCGCCCAAATTGGACTTTTGTAGCGGCGAGACTATTTTTATATGACCTTTATCACAAAGTTACAGGATATACTGGATATCCACATTTACGTGAATATTTTGAAAGAGGCGAAGAGGTTGGGCGAATTTTACTTGGACTCAAAGAAAAATATGATTTAGATGACTTAAATAGCTATATTGATCCAAAACGCGACCTACAATTTACCTATCTTGGCATAAAAACACTTTATGATAGATATCTGTTAAAAGATAAAAATGCCAATCCAATCGAACTTCCACAACATATGTTTATGGCAATAGCTATGTTTTTAGCACAACATGAGTTAGATAGACAGAGTTGGGCAAAAAAGTTTTATGATCTTATCTCCAAATTTGAAGTTATGCTTGCAACTCCTACTTTGTCTAATGCGCGCACTACTCGCCACCAACTCTCAAGCTGCTACATTGGCTCAACACCTGACAATATCGAAGGAATTTTTGATAGCTATAAAGAGATGGCGCTACTTTCTAAATTTGGCGGCGGGATTGGCTGGGACTGGAGCAAAGTAAGAGCTATGGGTGGCAGTATCGACGGACACAAAAACGCAGCTGGCGGAATAATACCATTTTTAAAAGTTACAAATGATATCGCCGTTGCAGTTGATCAGCTAGGCACAAGAAAGGGAGCGATTGCCCCTTATATCGAGCCTTGGCATATGGATATAAATGACTTTTTGGATCTTCGCAAAAACTCAGGCGAAGAGAGACGCCGAACACATGAGCTTTTTCCTGCACTTTGGATAAATGATCTTTTTATGAAGCGAATAGCAAAAGATGAGAGATGGACACTTTTTGACCCTTATGATACGCCAGATCTTTGTGATCTTTATGGTGATGAGTTTGAAAAAAAGTATATAGAGTATGAAAACGATCCCAAAAAACCAAAGTATATAGTCCAAGCCAAAGAGCTTTGGAAAAAGATTTTGACAAGTTACTTTGAGTCGGGAATGCCATTTTTGTGCTTTAAGGACAATGCCAACCGCATAAACCCAAATGACCATGACGGTATCATCAGAAGTTCAAATTTATGCACTGAGATCTTTCAAAATACAGAGCCAAACCACTACACTATAAAGGTAGTTTTTGAAGATGGAAAGATTAGCTATTTTGAAGAAGAAGACGATGTTGTTGTAGATGGCGGATACAGAAAAAAAGCCAAAAAAATTACCGCTCTAGATACGATAAAAGATAAAAAAATCCTCATAGTTGAAAAGGGTCTCAAAGAGGGAAAAACCGCAGTTTGCAACCTTGCAAGTATAAATTTAAGCAAAATAAACACCAAAGAAGATATTCAAAGAGTAGTTCCACTTGCAATAAGAATGCTTGATAATGTAATTGAGCTAAATTTCTATCCGCACATCAAGGTCAAACACACCAACCTATCAACTAGAGCCATAGGCCTTGGAGTTATGGGCGAGTCACAAATGCTTGCTGAACATGGCATAAAATGGGGAAGTTATGAGCATTTTGACAAGATAGATGCCATCATGGAAAACATCAGCTACAACGCCATCTATGCATCAAGCAACTTAGCCGTTGAAAAGGGAAAGTATCCTAAATTTGAGGGTTCAAAGTGGAGTAAAGGAATTTTTCCAATAGATCTAGCAAAAGATGAGACAAAGAAGCTTACAAATCGCGGCGGACTTTTTGATGAAGATGCTTGCGACTGGGAGAGTTTGAGAGAAAAGGTCAAAAAAGATGGCATGAGAAATGGCTATCTTATGGCAATAGCGCCAACTTCAAGTATAAGTATTTTGGTAGGCACCACTCAGACTATCGAGCCGGTCTATAAAAGAAAATGGTTTGAACAAAACTTAAGCGGAATGATTCCAGTTGTTGTACCAAATCTAAGCCCAGATACGTGGAACTACTACACGCCAGCTTATGAGCTAGACCAAAGAGTTCTTGTAAAGGCTGCGGCAATTCGCCAAAAATGGATAGATCAAGGGCAGAGCCTAAATATTTTTATGAGCCTAGATAGAGCAAGTGGCGGCTATCTAAATGAAATTTACTCTCTTGCTTGGAAACTTGGGCTTAAATCCACCTACTATCTACGAAGTGAAAGTCCTGCAAGCGAATATCTAAACACCAAGCCAGATACGATGGATAGAAGCATAGAGTGTGAAGGTTGTCAGTAAAAATATGCGTTTTTAAAAGCTTAAATTTAAGGAATTTATTTTGAAAAAAATTTTTATATTTTTGATTTTAGCCATAAATTTGGCTTTTTCAAGTATCTTTGAAGAGTTTGGTGAAGAAGCTATTAAAAAAATAACAAATACAAATTTAGAAAAATGCAAAAATGGCGATGATGAAATTTGTGATTTAATAGCTATAATGACAAACAATAACGATAGTGAAGATGTAGATGAAGCTAATATAAGTCCGCAAAAAATAGCAGAATTTCTTATAAATAAAGATACTATTAAGCTTTGCGAAAATGGCGACAAAGGTATATGTATATTTTTATCACTTGGAATGGCATTTTATAGTGACAAAAGTTTAGATGATGCAAAAGAATTTGCTTTAAAAAGCGAGAATATACATTTAATAGACTTGCTAGATAATCAAAATTTTGAAAATATCATAAATTCTTGCCAAAATGGCTACAAAAGCTGTGAATATCTAAGCATAATGCAAAAATATGGAATTTTTGTTAAAAAAGATGAAGAAAAAGCTAAAATCTTAAAAGAAAAAGTCTGCAAGGATGAAGCTGGTTTCTTTTGTAGCAAATATGATACTGGAATTTTAGATATGTTTTCTGCTTTTTGTGATAAAGGAAGCATTAAAGCTTGTGTTTTACTGCTTCCGGCTTTTGAAGAAACGTATCAAATCCCTTATGCGATACTTGCTCAAAACAGGCTTTTAGATTTATACGAAAATAGTGGCATAAACTTAGGTGAGAATTTGTTTGAAAAAGCACTTCGTAACGAAGAATTTGTAAAGTTTTTAAATGAAAATTTAGATATTTTTTTAGCTTTATTTGGTACAAATGAAGAATACAATCTTATAAAAGACAGTGATTTACCAAAATATTATGGACTTCTTGCAAAAAATGGCTTTGATTTTAACAAAAAAATTGACACTATAAATGTGATGGAATTTACAATTTACTACACGAAAGATGAAATTTTAGTAGAAATTCTTAAAAATATACTTCCAAAGATTGATTTAAACTCACCTATTCTTTTAAGACAGGCAAAAGATTTTGATAAAAAACAAAGTTTTAAATTTTTAATAGAAAATGATGCAAATATAGATGATGTTTTGCTTTTTAGTGTTATTCGCAAATTAGCTTCGCCTTTTGATAGAGATGGGGAAGTTCATTTTTTAAAAGCTGGAAAACTTGGCGACCATGATAAAGAGATTTTAAAAAGCAAAAAATATCAAGAAATTTTAAAACAAGAACTTTTTTATTTAAAACTCATCTTAGAAAAAAGAGAATTAAATAGCTTTAATGAAAGATTTGTAAATATAATCACAAATTTTGCAAATCTAATAAACGATGAAAATTTAAACGAAATTTTATTTAATACAAAATTAAAAAAGGACTAAATTTACTGCCCTATTTTTTAAATTTTCTTTAAAATTTTTGCTTTTGCACTCATAGAGATTATTTCAAATTTATAGATATTTGTTCTTTCTAAACTTGCACTTACAGCCAAGTCAAATGCTTTCATATATTTTGGAGTCTGTTTTTCACATAACAACCTTAACGCCCTAGCCTTTTTATTGGACTTTAAATTTATACTCTGTTGCAAAAGATATTTTTAAATTTATTGGATTGTATAAATTTAGCGCTTAAATTTGGTATTTAAATTTGATGCTTAAATTTGGCACTTTTACATAACTTTTATAGGCTCTTTTGCATTTTAAAGATAAATATAGACAAAACTCCAAGCAATAGATAAATAGAACTTTTATCTATCGTAAAATCACAACTATCCACTATCCAATAAGCGATAGAATTAAAGAAATTTACCACTTCTTGGAAGAAGTGGTAAATAATTTGCTACTCAAAAGCCTTTTTCATAGCAGCAAAGAAAGATTTGATAACGCCTCTGTTTTCTGTGATATCATCAACAAACTCATCATAATTCATTTTCTTTTTTGCCAAAATATCCAAAAGTGCCTCTTCGCTACCTTTCATACCATCGTTAGCTTCGATATTTAGAAGTTTATCGTAAATAGGAGTGATGATTTCGATAGCCTTTCTAGGAGCAGCTTTTCTGTAGGCAGTATAGCCAGTGATGGAGTTGGTAAGTGGGCTTATCTTTGGCTCAAAGTCAGTCATAATCCAATAATATCTTCCATCTTTAGCCATATTTTTCACAACAGCGATGAAGTTTTTGCCCTCTTTTATCCTCTCCCACATTATTTTAAAGATAATGCGTGGCATATCGGGATGTCTTACGATGTTGTGCGGCTGTCCCAAAAGCTCGCTTTCAGTATATCCACTAATCTTACAGAAATATGGATTTGCAAAGGTTATGATACCTTTTTCGTTGGTTCTTGAGACTATATATCTCTTTGGATCTAGCTCTATCTCTTCATTTATAGGTGTAGCTTTTCTCATTGTCAGTCCTTTTAATGTTGATTTGAAACTATTTGCTTTATTTTATCAGTTTTTTCATAAATTTATAATACAAATCATCATTAAAGTTTGCTTTTTAACATTTTGGCACTGTTTGCAATGACAATAAGAGTTGTTCCAACGTCCGCAATTACTGCCATCCACATAGCACCAAAACCAGCAAGAGTGATAAACACAAAGACAAGTTTAACACCAAGCGCAAAGATGATATTTTGCCATAGCACTTTGATAGTTTTTTGTGAAAGTTTTACAAAACCGACAATTTTATCAAGATCATCATCCATCAAAGTAACATCAGCACTCTCAATAGCGCTATCGCTTCCAAGTTTTCCCATTGCAAAACTTATATCCGCCCTTGCAAGAGCTGGTGTGTCGTTGATACCATCCCCCACCATAGCAACTATGCCGCCCTCCTCTTTGAGCCTAGCTATCATCCTCAACTTATCTTCTGGCAAAAGTTCTGCCTCTACCCTTTCTATACCAACCTCTTTGGCAATTTGCTCTGCTACAGCCTTTCTATCGCCTGTTAGCATTACTGGAGTAATACCTAGTTTTTTTAAGCTCTCTATGGAGTTTGCGCTATTTTCTTTTATCTCGTCACTTATGACAAAAATTGCCATTATGGCGCTCTCTTTGGCAATAGCCACGATAGAGCCACTATCAGCGATGGATTGCATTTTAGAGATATCAGCAACTCCGATTTTACTCATCATTTTGATATTTCCAAGAGCATATTTTTTGCCATCTATAACCGCGCTGCTTCCCATACCAAGATGTTCCTTAAACTCACTAACCTCTAGTTTTGTCTTGCAGCCTAGCTCACTTGCAATGGCTTTTGAAACAGGATGGTGCGAAAGAGAGGCAAGAGCGCAAGAAATGGCATTTATCTGCTCTTTGTCTTTATCAAAATAATAGGAATTTACAATAGTTGGCTTTGCCTTTGTTATGGTGCCAGTTTTGTCTAGCGCCACTATCTTTATCTTTTTTGCTATCTCAAGAAAAAGACCGCCTTTAACCACAACTCCACTTCTAAGAGCCGCTGTTAAGGCGCTTACTATAGTAAAAGGTGTTGAGATAACAAGGGCGCAAGGACAAGCAATGATAAGTATAATTAGTCCGCGCTCTATCCAAACAGCCCAAGATAGCCCAAATAGAGGCGGTATTATAGCAACTAGCAGAGCAAACAAAACTGTTAAAGGGGTGTAGATAGAGGCAAATTTATCTATCCATCTTTGCATAGGCGCTCTTTTAGCGCTTGCCTCCTTTACAGAGCGAATTATACGAGAGATTGTAGAGTCGTCCAAAATAGCAGTTGTTTTGTAGTCAAAAAGTCTGTTTTGATTGATACTACCGGCAAATATTTTATCGCCACTTCTTTTTAAGATAGGCTCACTCTCTCCTGTTATTGGAGATTGATCTACCTCACACTCTAGACTTTCCAAAACTCCATCAAGTGCTATTTTTTCACCAGGCTTTACTCTGACAACTGCACCAACTTCAACATCTTTCGCCTCTTTATCGATCCAGCTATCGCCAAATTTCACTCTTACTATCGTAGGAGTTAGCTCCAAAAGTGAAGAGATGGCATCTTTTGCCTTAGACAGAGATCTGCTCTCTAGCCACTGCGCAAGTGCAAACAAAGAGATAACCATAGCAGCTTCACTAAACTCGCCAAGTATAAGCGCTCCAGTTACTGCGATTGTCATTAGAGCATTCATATTTAAATTTCTATTTTTTATAAATATAAGCCCTTTTTTATAGATTTTTATTCCACAAATTGCAATAGCTATCAATGACAAAGCGCCAATTATCAAAGAAAGTATAAAAGTTGGCTCTCTAAAGCTCAAAAACTCCGCAACTCCTGCAAAGATCAAAGCTATAACAATTCTAATGAGTTTTGTATCTTTTTTCTTGGTAGTTTCGCTCTTTGTAACAGCTTTCATTCCAAGAGCAGCAATCTCTTTTTCTATATCTAACTTGCCATCAATCTTGTGAATAACTATCAAAGTTCTATTAATAAGATCAAAATATAGAGTTTCAACATCGCTGCTTTTGCCAAGAGACTCTCTTATCAGCGCCTCTTCAGTAGGGCAATCCATCTCGTTTATGAAAAATTTAGAAGCTTTGTAGCCTTTTTTGAGTTTTAAATTTCTATTGTAAAAATTTTGGTTTTGTGAAGAGCAACAACACCGATCGTCATCATCGTCGTCTGGTGAGTTTGCATTGTTATCACAAGTCAAAGAGTCATTGTCTTGTGAAGTAGTGGTTGAGTTTTTAGTCATTGGTTTACTCTCATGTTCGCAACTATAGTTGTGTTGATGGTGAGCATGACACTTCATTTTGTCCTCCTTTTGGTTTAAATTAAAAGAATTAATAAATTTATATTCCATTTATCAAAACTTTCGCAAATCATATTAGCAATTTATAAACAATCAGTAAATGATACCAACTATCGCAACAAAGCATTTTAAAGAGTGAAATTTAAGAATTTTAGGCAGAGATATCGGAGAAAATGGAAGTTAGCTTAAATAATATTATTAATTATTTATTTTAATTAAATAAATTTAAATATCCAACATATTTATTGCAATATTACCACAAATAAGTAATTTTAATAGAACATATAAAGCTTAAAATAATATATTAAAAAGTGATTAAATGATATCTGTTATCGTCTTATCAAGAAATTAATAAAATAAATTTAACTGAATTTAACCAACCATAAGATATGATAATTTTCATTTAGAAAAGGGAAGTAGATGCAAAATATTTTAAAAAGAGATGGAACAACCGACAAATTTAAACCATATAAGATAGAAGATGCCATAAAAAAAGCTTTTGAAAGCGAAAGCGAACTCTACGATGAAAAAATCTATCAAAACATCCTAAGCAAGCTTACTTTTAAACGCTCTCTTGAAGTTGAATATATCCAAGATATGATAGAAAAAGAGCTATTTGACGCTGGGTATTTTAAGGTGTTGAAATCTTTTATGCTCTATAGACACACGCACAAACTCCAAAGAGAGCAAGTTTTGGAGCTCCAAAAAGATAGCACCTATATCAACTGCACACAGACCATAAACGAATACATAGGCAAGTCCGACTGGCGAATAAGCGCCAACTCAAACACAAGCTACTCAAATGCTGGACTTATAAACAACACCGCCGGCAAAATCATAGCAAACTACTGGCTTGACACAATTTATAGCAAAGAAGAGGGTTTTGCGCATAGAGATGGATTTTATCATATACACGACCTTGACTGTCTAACTGGATATTGCGCTGGTTGGAGTCTAAGAGCACTTTTAAATGAGGGCTTTAACGGAGTTAGAGGAAGAGTTGAGAGCAAAGCACCAAAACACTTTAGAGAGGCTCTTTATCAAATGGCAAATTTTTTAGGAATACTTCAGAGTGAATGGGCTGGCGCACAGGCATTTTCAAGCTTTGATACCTATCTTGCGCCATATGTTTTTAGAGACAAATTAAGCGACAATGAGATAAAAAAAGCCATTACAAATTTCGTCTATAACCTAAATGTGCCAGCTCGTTGGGGACAGAGTCCATTTACAAATATCACCATCGATATTACCTGCCCGCAAGATCTAAAAGAGCAAATTCCTACTAGAAATGATGAACATATTTTTAAAGATTTAGATGATGATGAGCTTTTAAAGATGGCAAATGAGCGCGGTAGAGCAAAACTTACCGATATGGTCTATGGCGACTTCAAAGATGAGATGGATAGAATAAATATTGCCTTTTATGAGGTTATGACAAAGGGCGATAAATGCTCACAGCCATTTACTTTCCCAATACCCACACTAAACATCACGCAGGATTTTGATTGGGACAGTAAAGTTGCCGATGTTATCTTTGAAAATACAGCAAAAATGGGCTCAAGTTACTTTCAAAACTTCATAGGCAGCCAATACACAACAGATGAAAATGGCAACAAAATACCAAATGAAAATGCCTACAAACCTGGTAATGTCCGCTCAATGTGTTGCAGACTTCAACTTGACTTAAGAGAGCTTCTAAAGCGTGGCGGCGGGCTTTTTGGAAGTGCTGAGATGACTGGAAGTATCGGCGTAGTTACTCTAAATTTAGCGCGACTTGGATATCTTTATAAGGGCAATAAAAAGGCACTCTACAAAAGACTTGATGAACTTTTGCAACTTGCTAGTCAAACATTGGAAAAAAAGCGTAAATTTATACAAAAGATGTATGACCGAGGGCTCTATCCATATACTGCAAGATATCTAAAGCACTTTAGAAATCACTTCTCAACTATTGGCATAAATGGTGCAAATGAGATGATACGAAACTTTACAGATGATAAAGAGAACATCACCACCGCCTTTGGAAGAAAATTTGCACTAGAGCTAGTTGGTCATTTGAGAGAAAAAATACAGCTATTTCAGGAGCAAACTGGCAATCTTTACAACCTAGAAGCAACGCCAGCCGAAGGCACAACATACCGCTTTGCAAAAGAGGATATCAAAAGATATCCAGATATCATTCAAGCAGGAAGCGGTGAAAATATCTACTATACAAACTCAACTCAACTTCCTGCAAACTTTGGAGATGATCCATTTGAAGCGCTTGACTATCAAGACGACCTCCAAAACAGCTATACAGGCGGAACAGTTTTTCATCTCTATATGAAAGAAAAGATTAGTAGCAAAGAGGCTTGCAAGAGCTTGGTAAAAAATATCATAACAAACTATAAATTGCCATATATCACAATAACACCTATTTTTAGCGTTTGTAAAAAGCATGGCTACATCTTAGGCGAACATGAGTTTTGTCCAAAATGTGATGAGGAACTTTTAGCACAACAAGAAGAAGAGAAATTTAAAAACAATAAAAAAGGAGCATAAGATGAAAGAATTTCCAAAAGAGTTAGAACAAAAAAGAACAAGATGTGTAGTCTATACTAGAGTTATGGGCTATCACAGACCAGTTGAGAGCTTCAACCTTGGCAAAATTGGCGAACATAAAGAGAGAATTCAGTTCAAAGAAAAAATCTCG
Organism: uncultured Campylobacter sp.; assembly: GCF_947255105.1. GTDB lineage: Bacteria > Campylobacterota > Campylobacteria > Campylobacterales > Campylobacteraceae > Campylobacter_B. The sequence continues at coordinate 53,669 of NZ_CAMYFP010000001.1, read as the reverse complement.
TCAAATTGCGACAAGCTTATCTAAGACCAAAATTTAAGAGTTTTGCCCTAAATTTCAAAAGAGGCGAAACTCTTGAAATTTAGCGCAGAATAAAATGATCTATGATATTACACCTTTTACAATGACAGATTATCCAGACAAACTATCGGCTATTGTTTGGTTTGCGGGGTGCAATATGCGCTGTATTTACTGCTACAACACTCACGTTGTAACATCGACCAATAAAATTACTCAAAAAGAGTGTGAGGAGTTTTTAAAAAGTAGAGCTGGAAAACTTCAAGCAGTTGTGTTTAGTGGCGGAGAATGCACACTTTCAGATAGTTTTATGCCGCTTTTAAAAGTTGCAAAAAAACTTGGATTTTTAACAAAAGTTGATACAAATGGCTCAAATTTGGAGCTTTTAAAAGAGGCGATAGAGGAGAGGCTCATCGACTATATAGCGCTTGATTTCAAGTCCGATAAAAAAAACTTCAAACTCATCACCAACTCAAATCTCTATGAGAAATTTAAAGCCACCCTGCTCTACCTCATCTCTATAAATTTTCCTTTTGAGGTTAGGACAACGATACATAGTGACTTTATAGATGAAAAAATGGTAAGCAAAATGAGTAAAATGCTAGAAGAGCTTGGATATAAGGGAGTTTATTATCTACAAAATTTCCTAAATACGGGCGATAATTTTGGCTGTTTAAGTAGTCCAATTACTAAATTTGATACCAAAAAAATCAACTCAAATTTAAAGATAGAGTTAAGAAATTTCTCCTAAAAGCAGAGCTATTTTTTCTAAAATCAGAGCTAAATTTGAGCCTTTTTTTACTTTTTTTGTAACGATATGAGAGTTAAACCTGCTACAATATCTATATGAAAATAAATAGTTTTATGGAGGAGTTATGCAAAAAAATAGTGTAGAAAGAAAGAGGATCTATAACCCAAGTTCAAATGAATCCCTAAATGACAGACGAATTTTTGGTGGCAATCCACACGGAATTTTAAATTTCACAAAGGCTAAATATCAATGGGCACTGAAGCTTTGGGATTTGATGGAGGCAAACACCTGGTTTCCAAAAGAGGTTGATACAACCGATGATGTAAGAGACTACAACTTCAACTTAACACAGGCTGAAAAAAGAATGTATGACCTAGTTTGGAGCCAACTTATCTCAATGGATAGCTTTCAGACAAACAACTTAGCCGACAACATCAATCCTTACATAACCGCACCTGAGATCAATGCGATCTTAGCAAGACAGGCTTATGAAGAGGCAAACCACTCAAAAAGTTATGCTGTGATGGTTGAGGCAATCTGTGAAAACACCGACCTTATCTATGAGATGGAAAAACACGATAGCGTGCTTAGAGAGAAAAATGACTATATCTCAAGTCTTTATGAAGAGCTAGCTGGAGAGGTTACTGATGATAAGCTACTACTTGCTATGGTTGCAAACCAAATTTTAGAGGGCGTCTATTTTTATAGCGGCTTTACTGCCATTTATGCACTTGCACGTGCTGGAAAGATGTTAGGTTCTGCTCAGATGATAAGATTTATCCAAAGAGATGAGATAACTCACCTGCTTCTTTTTCAAAATATGATAAACTCGCTTCGCAAAGAGAGAGATGATCTTTTCAATGAGACAAATATCAACAAAATTTATGAGATGTTTAAAAGAGCGGGCGAGCTTGAGATAAAATGGGGAAAATACATCACTCAAAACCAAATTATGGGCTTTACAGATGATATTATAGAGGAGTATATCCACTATCTTATAGATCAACGCCTAAGCGCAATCGGTCTAAAAAAGCTCTACAGTGCATCTCATCCGATAAAGTGGGTTGATGACTTCTCTAAATTTAACGACCAAAGAAGTAACTTTTTTGAAAGCAAAGTCACCAACTACAGCAAGGGAAGTCTTAGCTTTGATGATTTTTAAAAGATATGCAAGATAGTATTAAATTTGAGTTTGATGAGTTAAAAGAGCTTTACAAAAGTAAAGTTGGGATAGAAAAAGAGGGACTTAGAGTAAATTTAGATGGCAAAATCTCTTTAAAAAATCATCCAAAAAGCTTTGGAAAAAGAGAACATCAACCCTACATACAAACTGATTTTGCAGAGAGTCAAATAGAGCTTATAACTCCGCCATTTGAAGATGTAGATGAGGTTTTTGCTTGGCTCAAGGCACTTCACCAAATAGTAGGAACTTCAAATCAAAAAAGAGATGAGCTTTTTTGGGCGATAAGCACTCCAGCCTTTATCCCAAAAAACAGAGACGATATAAAAGTTGCAAAACTAAAAGATGAAGATGAGAGAGCTTATAGAGAGTATTTAGCAGACAAATATGGCAAAGATGTCCAGTTACTTAGCGGCATACACTATAACTTTGAGATAAATAGCGAGTTTTTGGACAAAAAACTAAAAGAGCTAAATCCCTCTTGCTTGCAAATGGCAAAAAATAATCTCTATCTACATCTTATAAGGAATTATTTTCGATATAGATGGCTTCTTAGCTATCTTTTAGGCGCAACACCCTATGTTGATTCAAACTACACAACAAAGCTCTACGGCTCTCCACCAAAAAGAGCTATGAGATCCCTAAGACAGAGTCGTTGGGGATATAAAAATAGTCAAAATATAAAGGTCTCTTATGAGAGTCTATCTAGCTTTCAAAAAAGCCTAAAAGGACTTGTAGAAAACAAAGAGTTGCTTGTCGAAAAGGAACTTTATAGCGATGCTAGACTTAGAACCAAAAAAGATGGAAAGTGCCTTGTTGAGACCTGTATCGTCTATCTTGAGATAAGAAACATAGATCTAAATCCCTTTGCGCCCTACGGCATAGAAAAAGAGGATTTTTTATTTATTAAGCTCTTTTTACTTACAATGCTATTTTTGCCAGATTGCAAAAGCGACGAAGAGGTTGCAAAGTGGGATGAGATGCACAGAGTTGTTTGTGAACTTCATCCACTAAAACCCTGCCCTTACCTTGATGAGGGAAAGGCTCTTTTTGGCTTGCTAGATAAAATGGCTAAGTTTATCGGCGATGAACTACTTATAAAAAGAGTAAAAGAGTATGAAAAGGCACTAAACAATCCATCTTTAACACTATCGGCCAAAATTATAAATGAGTGTCCAAATAGCAATGAGTTTTTAAACTGGGGAGTGGAGTTGGCAAAAAAACATAGCGAAATTTATGGCACAAAACCCTACTCTTTGCATGGTTTTAGCGACCTTGAACTCTCAACTCAAGATCTCATAAAAGAGGCTATTAAAAAGGGTGTAGAGGTAAAAATTCTAGATAGAGCAGAAAATTTACTCTCTTTGAGATATAAAAACAAAGAGGAGTTTCTAAAAAATGGCAATATGAGCTCCAAAGATTCGCTTATTAGCTACTTTATAATGGAAAATAAGATAGCTACAAAAAAGATTTTAAAAGAGCACTCCATAAGAGTGCCTGATGGCAAAGAATTTGGCTCATTTCAAGAGGCATTTGACTATTATGAAGATCTGCCAGCCGCCTTTGTTATCAAGCCAAAAAGCACAAACTATGGCATTGGTATAACTATTTTTAGAGAAAAACCAGAGAAAAACATCTACAAAATAGCCATTAAAGAGGCATTTAAAAACGATAGCTCTATCATAGTAGAGGAGTTTTTAAATGGCGTTGAGCTTAGATTTTATGTCCAAAAAAAGAGAGTTTTGGCTGTTTGCAAACGAGAAGCTGCAAAGGTAGTTGGCGATGGCAAAAATAGCATTGAAAAGCTAATCGAGATAGAGAACAAAAACCCTCTAAGAGCTAATGGCTATGAAGCGCCACTTACCTTTTTGAAAAAAGGCGAGATAGAAAAAGTCCAGCTAAAAGAGCAGGGATATGACTTCAAAACTATACTAAAAGATAGAGAAGTAGCTTTTCTTAGGGCCAATAGCAACGTCTCAACAGGTGGAATTTCCATAGATATGACAGATGAGGTAGATGATGGCTATAAGCAGATAGCCATCAAAGCTACAAAGGCATTGGGCGCTACAATTTGTGGAATTGATATGATTATACAAGATCCAACCGCTACTCCAACAAAAGATAATTATGGCATTATTGAAGCAAATTTTAATCCGATGATGTCGCTACATCTCTTCCCAACAAAGGGCAAAAGAAGAGAGGTAAGTAGGGCAGTTTTGAAGCTTCTTTTTAATAAATTTAAAGATTAGCTATAATCAAACTCTAAAAAATAAAAAGGGCTGTTTTGAATCTTTTCATCAAGAAAAACTGCGAAAAAATGGCAGATGAGTTAGCAGATAAAGTTAGCCTCTCTCCAAAGGTTTATAATGCATTTAAAGAGGTTGATCGCTCTGTTTTTGTCCCAATGACAGCGCATGCTTTCACTCTAAACCCACAGCCAATAGTTGGCAACCAGTGGATAAGCTCGCCTCTTACAGTTGCAAAAATAACTATGGCGCTTGAGCTAGATGAGGCAGATAGTGTGCTTGAGGTAGGTTGTGGAAGTGGCTATCAAGCGGCTATTTTAAGCAAAATTGTAAGAGTTGTTTTTACAATTGAGCGGATTAAAAGGCTCTGTAATGAGGCAAAAGAAAATATCAAAAAACTAAATATCACAAATGTCAATATAAGATGCGACGATGGCAACAATGGTTGGAAAAAATATGCGCCATATGATAGGATTTTGCTCTCAGCTGCTACAACTTCTATCGATGAAAGGCTTTTTTCGCAACTAAAAGATGGCGGCATTTTAATAGCACCGATTAAATTTCAAAATAGACAATTTATAACCAAATTTAAAAAAAATAGAGAAATTATTACCAAAGAGCAACTTTGGGAGTGTGATTTTGTCCCTTTGCTTAGCGGGATAGAGTAGGGTTTGAAATTTAAAAACTATTTCTGCCCTACTTTGCATTTATTTTGTGAGATAACCTAAATTTAGCAAGATTGAAATTTAAAAACTTCTAAATTTCAACCTATTTGGCTAAATTTGTCACTATCTCCTAGCCAATGAAACTTAAGCCTCCAAAATCGCCCCATTGCTTGCATTGGTAACTAACTTTTGATATTGTCTTAGCCACCTACTTTTTACTTCTTTACCCTCATACTTCCACTCTTTTTTTCGTCTTTTTATCTCATCATCACTTAAACGGACATTTATAGAGTAGCTATCAACATCAATATCTATAATATCGCCATCTTTTAAAAGTCCTATCATTCCGCCCTCTGCTGCTTCTGGGCTTACATGACCGATAGAAAGCCCTCTTGTAGCACCGCTAAATCTACCATCTGTTATAAGTGCCACATCAGCTCCAAGCCCACGACCCATTATAAGACTTGTTGGGCTTAACATCTCTTGCATTCCAGGACCACCTTTTGGACCTTCATAGCGAATCACCACAACATCGCCCTTTTGAACTTTTCCACTTGAAATTCCACTAATTGCTTCATCTTGTGAGTTAAAGCAAATTGCTTTTCCACTAAATTTACGCTCTCCAACAATACCAGCTGCTTTTATAACACACCCTTGCTTTGCTAAATTTCCAAACAAAATCCCCAAACCACCTACTTTTGAATAAGGCTTATCAACACTTTTTATGATACTATAATCAGCTACTTTATGATTTTTAACACGCTCGCTCATCATCTCACCAGTTACTGTTAGATTATCAAGATCAAGCATGCCATTATCTCTTTTTGAAATTTCATTTAATATAGCAGTTATCCCCCCAGCTCGTGCGATATCTTGCATATGAACACTTGGAAGACTAGGAGCCACTTTTGCAATGTGGGCTATATTTTTACTGATCTCATTTAACTCTTTTATATTAAGTGCGCACCCTGCTTCACGGCTAATTGCTAGCATATGCAAAATTGTATTTGAGCTTCCACCCATTGCCATATCGCAGACAAAAGCATTTCTAATAGCTTTTTTATTTAAGATATTTTTTATTTTAAATTTATCATCAAGTGCGATTTGACAAATCCTTCTAGCTGCAGCTCTTGCTAACTCTTCACGCTCGGGAGTTAACGCCAAAATTGTGCCATTACCAACCAAAGCTATTCCCATCGCTTCACAAAGTGAGTTCATAGAATTTGCTGTAAACATTCCACTACAGCTTCCGCCACCTGGACAGGACTCACACTCAAGCATTTTTAACTTTTTTTCATCGATTTTACCAACTTCATAAGCTCCAACGCCTTCAAACACACTATTTAAATCAAGCGCTTCCCCACTATCTTTATCAACTCCAGCAGCCATTGGACCACCACTTATAAACACAGTAGGAACATTTACTCTTAAGGCTCCCATTATCATGCCAGGAACAATCTTATCACAGTTTGGTATGCAAATAAGTGCATCTAAACTGTGGGCATTCATCACAGTTTCAACTGAATTTGCTATTAATTCACGACTTGGCAAAGAATAAAGCATTCCCTCATGTCCCATCGCAATGCCATCATCAACGCCTATGCAGTTAAACTCAAAAGGCACACAACCATTTTTTCTTATCTCATCTTTTATAATTTGGCTAAATTTATTTAGATAAAAATGTCCTGGAATTATCTCTATAAAACTATTTGCAACACCGATAAATGGTTTATTAAAATCTTCATCCCTAAGCCCTGTTGCTCTTAAAAGCGAGCGGTGAGGGGCTTTTGTATAACCTTTTTTGATTATATCACTTCTCATAAACTCTCCTAAATTTAATTTTTTATTCTACCAAAAATAGCCAAATCCAATAAACCCTACTATGGTTAAATTTAAAAAAATTATTAAAATTTAAATCCATTTATCATATAATGAATCTTTATTTAAATTTAAAGGAAAATTATGCTTAGTAATCCCGTATTTTCTAGCATTATTTTAATGTTTATTTTATGTATATTAAGATGCAATGTCATGCTTTCTATCCTTATTTCAGCGATGGTTGCAGGACTTATGGCTCATATTGTTCCAAGTGGAGAAACATATACTTTTATAAAAAGTATGAATTATACTTTAGATGTCTTTATAGAAGGCATGAAAGGTAATCTTCAAACTGCACTATCATACATATTACTTGGAGTTTTAGCTGCAGCTATCTCTTTTACAAATTTAACTACGATTTTAATTAATAAAATTTCAAAATTTATAACAAAAAGTAAGTTTTATTTTATATTTGCAATTGCTTTTATTGCTTGTTTTTCACAAAATTTAATTCCTGTTCATATCGCTTTTATTCCTATTTTAATTCCACCACTTTTAAGCGTAATGAATAAAATGAAAATCGACAGACGTGCCGTAGCATGTGCTTTAACTTTTGGTCTTCAAACTCCATATATTTCACTTCCAGTTGGATTTGGACTTTTGTTTTTTTCAATTTTACAAAAAGAGATGGCAAACAATGGCTTAAATATTGAAATTTCACAAATCGCAAGTGTTATGTGGATGGCAGCAATTCCAATGATTATAGGACTTATTTTAGCTGTGATTGTGTTTAAAAAACCAAGAGAATACAAAGATATTGAAAACAATACACCTAAAAATCTAGACGAGATAAAAATGGGTTTAAAAGAGTGGGGTGCATTAGCTGGAATAGTTGTAGCCTTTATTATTCAAATTTTCTTTGGTTCTCTTCCTCTTGGTGCACTTCTTGGAATTATTACCATGATAGTTTTTGGTGGAATTAAATATAAAGATATGGATAAAACTTTTGATAAAGGTATTCATATAATGGGATTTATTGCCTTTGTTATGCTTGTAGCTGCAGGTTATGGTGCAATTTTAAGAGAAACAGGAGGCATTCCTGAACTTGTTAATGCGGCTGCTTCTTTGGCTGGTGGAAAGCTTGGCGGAGCAGCTTTAATGTTAATTATTGGACTATTTATTACAATAGGCATTGGAAGTAGTTTTGGAACTATTCCAATAATTACGGCGATTTACTATCCACTCGCACTTGAACTTGGGTTTAGCACATCAGCTATAATTATTTTAATAGGCATTGCAGCTGCAGTAGGGGATGCTGGAAGTCCTGCAAGCGATAGCACACTTGGACCAACTAGTGGTTTAAATTTTGACGGACAGCACAATCATATTTATGATACTTGTATTCCGACTTTTATATTTTTTAATATTCCTTTGATTTTATTTGGCATACTATTTGCTGTAATTTTATAAAAAGGAAAAAAATGGAAGTAAAACTATTAAATTTCACTCCACTTTGGATATGCTCAAATGCTATAAGAACTTGTTGGCAAAGCTTTGATAAAGGGGATAATGGAGGCGAGATAGACAAAGAGCTAATCAACAGAGTTGGAAATAAATTTAAACATGCCTCAACACTTGAACATCTACATTATAATTTTTATATAAAAGGAATTTCAAGAGCACTTTTACAAGAATTAGCACGTCATAGAATGGCAAGTTTGAGTGTTAAATCCACTAGATATACCCTAAAAGAACTTAAAAAAGAAAATGAGTTTAAAATAGGGGATTTTAAAAATGCGTCTCGCTATATAGTTTTAACTGGAAATGAAATGGTTGATAATTATAGCATTCAAGCTCTTGAAAATATCCGTCAGATTTTAAATAAAATAAATACACTAGACATCGCTAAATATGCACTTCCAGAATGTTATAAAACTGAACTTACTTGGAGTATAAATGCAAGAAGCCTTCAAAATTTTTTACATCTTAGAACTTCAAAATCAGCTTTGTGGGAAATAAGAAATTTAGCATGTGAAATTTATAATTCTCTTCCAGATGAACATAAATTTATATTTGAAGAGTCTATCTATAAGGATGAAAAAAACTCATAAGTATCTAGATATTTTTGGCATGAGTAAGAGCTATGGCTATTGCATCTGTTATATCGAGCGGTTTTATCTCTTTTTTAATTCCTAAAATTCTCTTAACCATAAAGGCAACCTGCTCTTTAGTTGCCTTTGCTTTTCCAGTCATCGCCTTTTTTATCTGAAGAGGTGTATATTCGCCAAAATTGCCATGCAAAAGTAGGATTTTTAGACTCAAAGCACCGCGAAACTGCGCTAGTTTTAGGACACTTTGCGGATTGTAGGCATAAAACATACTCTCAATTGCCACGCTATCTATCTTATGAGAGTTAAAAATCTCATCCATAGCTTCGCACATTTGAACTATTTGGTATTGCAATTCATCTTGCTTTATTTTTATAATTCCCGCCTCAATTAAATTTATATTCACACCCTCTTTTTCTACAACGGCATATCCACAATTTCGCGTCCCAGGGTCAATTCCTAAAATTTTCATCTCTTATTTTCACCTCTATTCACATACTATTCACATTTTTAAATAATTATGTTAAACTTAACCACTATTTTAAGAAAAATTTAGTAAAATAAAAGTTAAATTTATAGATAAGGAAGTTATTTGAAGCCAATCTGGGATCAAGTATCAGCTGAGCTTAAAAATAAAATTTTACCAAGTGAATATGAGCGATATATAAAACCTATGGTCTTTAACCAAAAGCACTCCAAGCCAGATCTTGTTGTCTATAATGTCTCAAATGAAATAATAGCGCGCTTTATCTATACAAAATATGCAAAAATCATAGAGATGGTCTATGAGCAAATAACAGGCGTAAAACCGATTATTATCATAACTTCAAAGACCAAAATAACGGCAGAAAAAAAGAGCAAAACTGAGAATAAACCTCAAAGCTCCCTTTTAAATAATTTTTTTAGCTTTGAAAACTTTGTAGTTGGTGACTCTAACCGCTTTGCATATACCTGCTCACAACATGTTGCACAAAATCCAGGTCTACAATATAACCCTCTTTTTATCTATGGCTCTAGCGGACTTGGCAAAACTCACCTACTTCAAAGCATAGGAAACTACTGCATCAAAAATAAAAAAAGTGTCATTCTTGCAAGTAGCGAGCAGTTTATCAATGATTTTACCTTCCATCTCAACCAAAAAACGATGGATAGATTTACAAACAAATATAGAAATTGCGATGTTTTACTTATAGATGATGTGCAGTTTCTTGGCAAAACCGATAAGATTCAAGATGCTTTTTTTCATACATTTAACGAACTAACCGATAAAAACTCTCAGATAGTAATGACAAGTGACAAGCCTCCAAAGGCACTAAAAGGCTTTGAAGAGAGGCTTCTTAGCCGCTTTGAATCAGGACTTTTGGCAGATATTGTTCCTCCAGAACTTGATACCAAAATAGCAATTATTCGTAAAAAAAGTCAAGATAACAAGATAAATTTAAGTCAAGATATTATCGAATATATTGCTACAAATATGGGCGATAACATAAGAGAGATAGAGAGTGTTATCATAAGACTAAATGCATTTTCAACACTTATGCGAACAGAGATAACTCTGAAATTTACAAAAGATATTATGCAAGATCAGATAAAAGAAAAAACCGACTCTATCAACATAGAAAAAATTATCGAAGTTGTATCAAAAGAGCTAAATATCAAACCAAGCGACTTAAGAAGCAAAAGCAGAAAGAAAAAGATAGTAGAAGCAAGGCGCATAGCCATCTATCTATCAAAACAACTCACACTAAACTCAATGCCCGCAATCGCTAGTCACTTTGACCTCAAAGATCACAGCGCCATTAGTCACAACATAAGACGCATAAGTGAAATCATCAAAAATGACAAGCTTTTAAAGGTAAAGATAGATGAACTTGAAAATAGAATAAAAAGTAAAAAGAGTGAATAGAAGTGAAAAAGAGCAAAATTTTATTCACATACAAAACTACAACTATAAGGGAGCTAAATGAACTTATTCACTAAATCACACCAGTTATTATTACTATTAAATTTATAAAGGAAGAGTTATGAAAATATTAATAAACAAAAACAAGTTAGACTCAATTGTCACAAATGCAAACTCTTTTATCGACAAAAGAGATGCTAGTTCAATAACCTCTCATATACTTTTTGAAGCAAAAAATGACTCACTTGAGATAAAGGCGACTGACTTTGAAATAGGACTTTACTCAAAGATAAATGATGTTAGAATCTTTGAAGAGGGAAGAGCTACAGCCAATGGTAAAAAAATACTAGATATCTTAAGAGCCTTAAAAGATGAAGAGATTACACTTGAAACTATGAATAACTATCTCTATATTAGACAAAAAGGTTCCAAGTATAAACTTGCTATGTATAACACAGATGACTATCCAGAGTTTCCAAATTTAGAAAATAAAAAGAAATTTAAAATAAACTCTGCTAAATTTACTAGAAATCTTAAAAAAATATCTCCAGTAATTGACCAAAATATACAAAATTTTGCACTCTCAGGCGCTTTTATAGATATAGATAAAAATCATGTAAATTTGGTAGCCACAGATACCAAAAGACTCTCAGTCTATACAATGGAGATACAAAGCGATGAAAGCGACTCTTTTATACTTCCTAAAAAAGCTATAAATGAGATTCAAAAGATCTTTTTTGATGAAATAGAAATTTACTACGATGAGACCTTTTTTATAGGCAAAAGTGCTGACTTTGAGTTTTTTACAAAGCTTATTAACTCAAAATATGTCAATTATCAAAAGGTCATACCAACAGATTATGAAAACACAATAACTCTACCAAGAGATAAGTTTTTAAGTGGAATAAGAGCAATCTCAATGGTATGTGAAAAAATGAAGCTTACTTTAAAAGAAAATGCTATACTTTTTGAAAGCATAAATGAAAGTGACAACTCAGAAGCCAAAACTCAAATAGAGTATGAAACTGGAGTTAAAGAGGAGATTAGCTTTAATTTTACCAACAAATTTATAGTTGATTTTCTAAATGTTTTAGAAGAGGATACTTTTACGATGAGTTACAAAAACTCATCACTATCAATTGTATTTAAAAGTAGTGATTTTACAACGGTAGTAATGCCGGTTATTATATAAAGGAAATATATGCAAGAACATTATGGTGCAGGTAATATAAAAGTTTTAAAAGGTCTTGAAGCCGTTAGAAAACGCCCTGGAATGTATATAGGTGATACTAACATTGGTGGTCTTCATCATATGATATATGAAGTTGTTGATAACTCGATAGATGAAGCAATGGCTGGATTTTGTGATGAGATAGATGTAACTATTACAGATGAAAAAAGTGTAATTGTAAGTGATAATGGTCGTGGAATACCTGTTGATATTCACCCAACTGAAAAAATTCCAGCTGCAACTGTTGTTTTGACAGTTCTTCATGCAGGTGGTAAATTTGACAAAGATACCTATAAAGTAAGTGGTGGACTTCACGGCGTTGGAGTAAGTGTTGTAAATGCCCTATCAACAAAACTTGTCTTAACTATCGATAAAGATGGCAAAAGATACAGACAGGAGTTTTCAAAAGGTATTCCAACTACACAACTAGAAGTTATTGGAGATAGCAAATCCAATGGCACAACAGTTGAGTTTTGGCCTGATGATTCGATTTTTGAAACTACTGATTTTCAATATACTGTCTTAGAAGAGAGATTTAAAGAACTTGCATATCTCAATCCAAAAATAACCATAAATTTCAAAGACCAAAGAGTTGGCAAGTCCGATACTTTTCACTTTGAGGGGGGACTTGAAAGCTTTGTAGAACATCTTAATAAAAAAGAGGCAGTTGCTAGAGTTGTCTCTTTTAGTGATGTTGCTGAAGATGTTATGATAGATTTTGCTCTTATGTATAACAGCACCTATTCAGAAACACTCTTTAGTTTTGTAAATAATATCAAAACTCCAGAGGGCGGAACTCACGAAGCGGGCTTTAGAGCAGGACTAACAAGAGTTATAACTAACTACATCTCACTAAATGCAAATGCTAGAGAAAAAGATATAAAAATACTTGGCGATGATGTAAGAGAGGGTTTAATTGCAGTTATAAGTGTCAAAGTTCCTGAACCGCAATTTGAAGGACAAACCAAAGGAAAGCTTGGCAATACCTATGTTAGAACAGTTGTTCAAAGAGTAGTTTTTGATGCTCTTTCAAAGTATTTTGAAGAAAATCCTATAGAAGCAAGAGCCATCATGCAAAAGACATTGATGGCAGCAAGAGGAAGAGAAGCTGCAAGAAAGGCAAGAGATCTTACTAGAAAAAAAGATAATTTTGCAGTTGGCACTCTACCTGGAAAGCTTACAGATTGTCAAAGCAAAGATCCTACCATTAGTGAAATTTACCTAGTTGAGGGAGATAGCGCTGGTGGATCTGCAAAAGAGGGTAGAAATAGAGTTTTTCAAGCTATTTTGCCACTTCGAGGTAAAATTCTAAACGTCGAAAAGGCAAGATTGGATCGTATTTTACAATCAGAAGAGATTAAAAATATGATCACAGCTTTTGGTTGTGGAATTGGCGAAGAGTTTGATGAAGAGAGATTGAGATATCATAAGATTATCATTATGACTGATGCTGATGTTGATGGAAGTCACATTCAAACTCTGCTTTTGACATTTTTCTTTAGATTTTTACCAAAAGTTGTAGAAAATGGCTATGTATATCTAGCTCAACCACCACTTTTTAGATATGAAAAGGGTAAAAGAGAAATTTATCTTAAAGATGAGAGAGCCTTAAATGAGTTTTTGATAGAAAATGGTGTGCAAGAGGGGCAGTTTGAGGGCATTGGTCATAAAGATTTGATAAATTTTTTAAATCTAGTTGCAAACTATAGAGCCATCTTAAACGAACTTAAAAAGAGATTTAATGTCATCTCGGTTATTAGATATATGATAGAAAATAGAGATTTTTCCGGCTATAAATATGAAGATCTTTTTAAAGAGATTGAGAGCTTTTTAAAGAGCCAAAATCACAATATATTAAACTACTATCTAAATGAAGATGAGATTAGAATTTATGTCCAAACCGATAGTGGCTTGGAAGAACTCATCATAAATGACTCACTTTTTACAAATTATCTTTTTGAAGAGGCTATCTATCTTTACTCAAAAATTGCATCAAGAGGGATAGATTTTGGAAAAGATATAATTGAAGTGCTTAATGATATAGAGGCAAATGCTAAAAAAGGTGCCTATATCCAAAGATATAAAGGTCTAGGTGAGATGGATCCAGAGCAACTTTGGGATACTACAATGAACCCAGAAAATAGACGTTTGCTTCGTATTGGTGTAAATGATGCACAGAGTGCTAGTGATACATTTAATCTTTTCATGGGTGATGAGGTTGAGCCAAGAAGAGAGTATATTCAAAATCACGCAAAAGATGTCAAACACTTGGATATATAATGCTGTTTAGTGAAGAAAAAGAGAGACAAAATCGTTTTTTGCTCTCTTTAAAAATTACTTTTCCACTTGTTTTAGTCATAGGTTTATCGCTTTTTTTACTTATACAAAAAGATAAATTTGAATTTGAGTTTGAAGATAAAATTTTATTTGTCATATTGATAGTTTGCTATGTCTATTATATAGTCTATCTTATCTATTTTGCATTTAAAAACTCAGTCCTAGATCCAATAACTAAAGCATTTAATAGAGAGTATATTACTAAACTTATCATTAAAAAACTCAAAAAAAACAGAGAGTTTAATATCTTTCTTATTAGCTTTGACAATATTCAAGATATAAACAACCGCTATGGCTATAACAATGCAGATCTGATTCTTTTGAAATTTGTAAATGAGCTTTCTAAATTTATGAAAGAAAAAGGTCTTGTTAGAGTCCCTATTGGCAAATATAGCGGCGGAAATTTTTTGTTTATTACAAATGAAAAGATTGGCAAAGTAACTCATCTTTTAAAAGAGTTTGAAAGTAGGCTTTTTAGAGATGGTATTGATGGAGTTGAAGTAAAGATTAGTTATAGCGGTATTTCAAGCAATTTTGACAAAAATTTTCAAAACATTATAAATACTTTATTTTTAAAACTTCAAGGCGATAAAGATATTATTAAAGTTTTAAAGCCTGATTATTTTAATGAACTAGTCTATTATAGTATCGGTAACAAGGACTTTAATATAAAATATAACTTGATAAAAAATTTAAAAGCAAATGACGATTTGATTGAATTAAATATCAAGCTATACTCAAAAGAACTAGGACTAGTTAGCAAAAACAAAATTTTATATGCTGCCAAAACAAACAACTACGAAGTGACTTATGACATACAAGTTATTGCCTATCTTTGTGATATTTTGGACTTTAGCAAGTTAAAAAGCAAGATAATTTTAGAAATTTCGCCAGTTAGCTTAAGAAGTACTCTTTTTCAAAACAGCATCGAACTTCTAATAAGCGATAAAAAATTAGATCCAACAAAGATAATTTTCGAGTTTTGGGAGGAAAATTTATATCATGAGATGAATAGATTTGGCGAAATTATAGACAAATTTAAAAATCTTGGTTTTGAGATAGCACTTAGCCATTTTGGCGGCGATAATGCAGGTTATATCTATATAAAATATCTAAATTTGGACTATGTTATCTATGATATGGAGATAAACAAAACTATCGGAGATGAAAAAATTTGCACTATTTTTCTAGGCTATGAGAAGTTATTAAAAGATATTGGCATAAAAACTATAGTTAAATTTATAGATAAGAAAAATTTATATGAGAAATTTAAAAATCTTGGAGTTGATTATATACAAGGTTTTTATTTGGATAAACCAAAAGATATCAAACATTTAAAGGAAGAAAATGCGTTATGGTGAAAAAATTTTAAATGAGTTTGATCCAGAAAAAGATCTTGAAATTTGGGAAAACAAACATAAAAAAAATTATGTTATAAAGATAACTTTGCCAGAATTTACATGCCTTTGTCCAAGGAGTGGTTATCCAGATTTTGCAACAATTTATTTAGAATATATTCCAAATGAGTGGGTTGTTGAATTAAAAGCAATTAAACTTTATATTAATTCATTTATGAATAAAAACATAAGTCATGAAGATAGTATAAATGAAATTTATGATCTGCTTGAAAAAAAATTAAAGCCAAAATGGATGAAAATAGTTGGAGATTTTAATCCAAGAGGAAATGTTCATACAGTTATTGAAATTGATTCAAATTTGGTAAATAGACAGTGATAAAAGCAAGTTTAATAGAACATATTTTTAAGGCAGCATCTATTTCAAGGTGGAATGACTATCCTAAAATGGTAAATTTAGTGGAACTTGATAAACAAGCTCATAAATTTATAATCGCCTATTTTATAGCTAAATTTGAAGATGATGTAGATATGAATTATATCATTGAAGGCGGAATATTTGATTTTTTACTTAGAGTTATGGTTACAGATATCCGCCCAGATGTTTTTCATCAGATCCAAAAAACAAAATCAAAAAAGATAAATGAGTGGGTGATAGATAACTATGAAAATGAGTTAAAAACTATAGAAGATGGCAAATTTTATGAAAGATTTAAAAATTATCTTCTTAAAAAAGATAGCTCTTATCAAAAAGAGCGAGTTATTTTAAAAGCAGCCTCCTATCTTGCGACAAAATGGGAATTTAACATTGTCTATCAAACAAGCCAATTTTTAAGTGATATTGAAGAGCTTAAAAACTCAGTTGATGCCGAGCTTGAGGATTATTATGAATTAACAGGTGTTAGAAAAATTATAATGAATAAAAAGCTCTCTCGTATTGTTGATTTGAGTGGGCGTCTTAGATTTCAAAAGCGTTGGGTACAAACTCCGCGCATTCCTGAGACTTCAGTTTTGGGACATATGTTGGTTGTTGCAATTTTGGGATATTTTTATTCACTTAAAATTAAAGCTTGTAAAAAAAGAGTTGAGTTTAACTTTTTTTGTGCTTTGTTTCATGACCTGCCAGAAAGTTTAACAAGAGATATAATAAGCCCTGTAAAATATGGCATTAAAGGTCTAAATGAAATACTAAACGAGTATGAAATGCGCCTAATTGATGATAAAATTTTGCCTTTTGTGCCAGAAGTTGTAAAAGATGAGTTTAGCTATGTTTTAGGCATTAGAAAAAGTGGGGAAAAATTTGTAAAAGATGAGTTTGAAGATAGGATTTACAAAACAGCTCCAAAACCTTTGCCAAAAAATTTTAAAGAGATAAATTTAGACGAATATAGAACAATTGATGGAAAAGCTTTAAAGTATTGCGATAAACTAGCAGCATTTTTTGAAGCAGGAATTTCTATAAGTTATGGTGTAAAAAGTAAAGAGTTAATTAGTGGTTTTGAGTCAAGTCTTAAATTTTTTAAAGAAAATCCACTAAATGATGAAGTTGATTTTTATGAAATTTGTAAGGATTTTATGAGATTTTTTGATTTAAAAGACCCCTTCTCAGATGGCTGCGGCACATACCAAGCTTAGATGTTCTGCTGTATTCCTACCCTGAAACGGTGCCTAAAAATGACATTGCACAGGTCTAAGAAGAGGCGAGTAAGAATACTAACTAAAAGATACTTAAAAAATGATTAGGATAGATTATGAACTTAAAACTTCGGCTCATCTCTAAATTTCGAGAGCTATTTTTACCACACTATAGATCTCTTGAATTTAGAGCCAAAATTTTTTCAGCAATGTTAATGGCAAAAAAAGAGCCAAGCGAAAAAGATTTTGATACAATAGAAAAAATCGGTAAAGAAATTTATAGCGATGATGAAAAGAGAGCCAAAATACTTGTTTTTTTGGTAAAAGAGTATTTACAAAAGAGCAAAATTTACAAAAATTACACTATTGATGTTGTTTTAAAAGAGATTGATAGTGAGTTAAGAAGTGTGAAAAGATATGCTAAAAAGATAGATTTTGAACACTTAAGAAGACTTATTAGTCAAGATGATGAAGATGAAGCTCTTTTGCAACAAAGAATTTATGAGTTTTTAGTAAATGAGGTTAAAATTTATTTATAAATTTAGAATTAAATTTATATAATTTTCATAATTTAAATTTGGAGAAAGATATTGAAAGACATTAGAAATATAGCTGTAATTGCACACGTTGATCACGGCAAAACTACAATGGTAGATCAACTTTTAAAACAATCAGGCACATTTGATGCTCACAAAGCAGTTGGCGATAGAGTTATGGATAGCGGTGATATTGAAAAAGAAAGAGGTATTACAATTTTAAGCAAAAATACTGCCATTATTTATAAAGATACAAAAATAAATATTATTGATACTCCAGGGCATGCCGATTTTGGTGGAGAAGTTGAACGAGTTTTAAAGATGGTTGATGGAGTTTTACTTTTAGTTGACGCACAAGAAGGTGTTATGCCACAGACTAAATTTGTTGTTAAAAAGGCACTTTCTTTTGGTCTTAAACCAATTGTTGTTATTAATAAAATTGATAAACCAGCAGCTGATCCAGATAGAGTAATAAATGAAATATTTGACCTTTTTGTAGCTCTTGATGCAAATGATGAACAATTAGAGTTTGTTACAGTTTATGCAGCTGCAAGAGATGGTTACGCAAAGTTAAATTTAGATGATGAAAACAAAGATATGACACCACTTTTTGAAACAATTTTACAAAATGTTCCAAAACCAAGTGGAAGCAATGATAATCCTTTACAACTTCAAGTTTTTACTCTTGATTATGATAATTATGTTGGTAAAATTGGTATTGCAAGAATATTTAATGGTAAAATTAGCAAAAATCAAAGTGTTATGCAAGTAAGAGCTGATGGCACAAAACTAACAGGTAGAATTTCAAAGTTAATTGGCTTTTTAGGACTTAATAGACTAGATATTGATGAAGCAAGCTGTGGTGATATTGTAGCAATTGCGGGATTTGAAGCTTTGGGAGTTGGAGATAGTATAGTTGATCCTGCTAACCCTATGCCACTTGAAGAACTTCATATTGAAGAGCCAACAATTAGTGTTATTTTTAGTGTAAATGATGGGCCACTTGCTGGAACTGAGGGTAAGAGTGTAACTTCAAACAAGATAGAAGAAAGACTTCAAAACGAGATGAAAACCAACATCGCTATGCGTTATGAAAACATTGGCGAGGGTAAATTTAGAGTTAGTGGAAGAGGCGAGTTACAGATTACAATTTTAGCTGAAAGTATGAGAAGAGAGGGATTTGAGTTTTTACTAGGTCGCCCTGAGGTTATTGTAAAAGAGATAAATGGTGTTAAATGTGAGCCTTTTGAAAATTTAGTTATTGATTGTCCTGATGAATTTACTGGTATTATTATCGAAAAACTTGGTAAAAAAAGAGCTGAGATGAAAGTTATGAGTCCAACAGGCGATGGACAGACAAGATTGGAGTTTGAAATTCCAGCTCGTGGATTGATTGGATTTAGAAGTCAGTTTTTAACAGATACTAAGGGTGAGGGTATAATGAACCATAGCTTTTTAGAGTTTCGCCCACTTTGTGGAAGTGTTGAAAGACGGGTAAATGGAGCTTTAGTAAGTATGGAAAATGGTGTTGCACTAGCTTATAGTTTATGGAATTTACAAGAAAGAGGAGTTTTATTTATTGAACCTCAAGCCAAAGTTTATACAGGAATGATAATTGGCGAGCACAGCCGCCCAAATGACCTTGATGTAAATCCTATAAAAGGTAAGAATTTAACTAACGTTAGAGCAAGTGGAAGTGATGATGCTATAAAACTAGTTCCTCCAAGAATTCTAACACTTGAAAGAGCATTGGAGTGGATAGAAGAAGATGAACTTGTTGAAGTAACCCCTAAAAATATCCGTGTTAGAAAACGCTATTTAGATCCAACTATTAGAAAAAGAATGGCTAAAAAATTAGGTTAAATTTAGTTTTTTAAAACTTAGTCCAAAACAGTGGGCTAAGTTTGTTATATTTTTATATGTAATAAAGTGAATTTTTTGTAAAATAGACCAAATTTTACAAAGGATTTATAATGAATGGAACTTTGATATTTGTAGCGATTTTAGTTGTTTTACTTTTTTGGTTAATTAGTGTTTATAACGACTTGATAGCCAAAAGAAATCAAGTTAAAAATATCCGCGCAGGTGTATTTACTCAGCTTAAAAAAAGATATGATTTAATTCCAAATTTAGTTTCAACTGTAAAAGAGTATTTAACACATGAAAAAGAGGTCTTAACTAAGGTTACTGAACTTAGAAGTAGGGCTATAAATTCAAACAACAACAAAGAAACTTTTGATTTAAATTCCCAAATTTCAAAACTTTTAGGAAATATTCAAGTTGCGATTGAAGCCTATCCAGATTTAAAAGCAAATGAAAATGTTATGCATTTACAAGCTACTTTAACTGAGATTGAAGAGCAAATTTCAGCTGCAAGAAGAGCATACAACTCAAGTGTAATGGTTTATAACAATACAATTGAGATGTTTCCAAGTAATATAATTGCAAATTTCTTTAAATTTGAAAAAGATGCGTTTTTTGAAATTGAAAAAGATGAAAAAGCAAGTCCAAATGTTAGTGAGCTTTTCAAAAAATAGTAAATGAATGATATAAAAAACCTTGAAAACAAGAGATTAGCCATTTTAAGCCACCTTAAAATGGTACTTTTGTTTTTAAGTGGTTTGGCTATTTTAGCTTTTGTCTATCTCTATTTTTCATCAGATAATTTTTTAACTTCACTTTTTATTCCTAGCTTTTGTGCCGTTTTTATCTATCAAACATATAGAAATTTTGCTGTAAAAAATTTTAATTATGAGTTTAAAAACAAACTCTTAAGAGAAATTATCACAAAAATTAGCCCAAATTTAGATTATTTTCCAAATAAATTTATAGATAAAAAAGAGTTTTACTATCCAAATATTTATAAAATTGCTGATTTTTATGGTGGAAATGACTTGATAGAGGGTAAATTTAAAGGTGTAAATATAAAATTAAGCGATCTGTTTTTACAAGAAGAGATCATAACCTATGATGAAAAAGGAAATCAAAAAGTTCGCTATGAAACTATATTTAAAGGGATATTTTTTATAGCCGATTTTAATAAAACTTTTACTTCCAAAACCTATGTCTTATCAAATAAAATTGCTTTTTTAAAAAGATTTGGTAATAGAGCATATATGGATGATGTGGAGTTCGAAAAAAGCTTTAAAACATTTACAAATGATCAAATAAATGCAAGATATATTTTAACACCAAATTTTATGGAAAGAGTTTTAAAAATCAAAAATTATTTTAAAAAAGAGCTTAATTTTGCCTTTTTGGATAGTAAAATTTATATTTATTTGGAGTTTAATTATGATAGTTTTGAGCCAAAACTTCATAACTCTTTAATTGGTGAAAATTCAATTTTAGAAATTTATGAAAAAGATATTTTAGAAATTTTAAATTTAGTTGGAGAACTGAATTTAAATAATAAAATTTGGAAAAACTATGGAATATAAGTATAAAACACTTTTAGAGTTGGAAAAAAAACGCCAATTTTTAAATAATTCCTCGTTTATAAACTCTTTTTTGTCATTTGTTTTTATAATTTTATTTTTGGTATTAATACTGATATTTTATAGACAATATTTTATAAATTCAAACTATAAAGATAAAATTTTTCTTTTTATTTTAATAATTTTATCTATAAAACTACTTTTTTCTACTTCAAAAGAGCTAAGAGCAGATAAATCAAAAGATTTTAATAAAGAGTTTAAAAACTATTTTTTAAAACCATATTTAGAGAACAAAGGCTTTGTTTATAAGCCTTATTATGGAGTTGAGACTGTTGATTTGATTCGTTCAAGACTTTTTAGAGAATTTGACTATGAAAATGGCGATGATACAGTAAGCGGCGAGATAAAAAGTATAAAAAATGGTAACGGCGTTAAGTTTTATTTTGGTGATATTGTTTTAAAAAATTTAAAACAAGAGAAAGATAGCTATTCATTTTTAGCAGAAACTTTAATTCCAGCATATCGCAGTCGAAAGAGAACTGATATTATTTTTAAAGGGATATTTTTTAAGGCTGATTTTAATAAATTTATTGATTCAAGCACCTTTATAATGAGTTTTGGAGCTCCAAAAGGAAATTTAAAAGAAATTAAAGTTGATAATGTTTTATTCAATGAGAAATTCAAAGTTTTTAGTGATGATATACAAAATGCATTTTATATCTTAACGCCAGCATTTATGGAGCGAGTTTTAGAGCTTTACAACCATTTTAAAACAGATATTAACATCAGTTTTTTAAAAGGCACTATTTATATTGCAATTGAAACTGGGATTAATAGCTTTGAACCAGATATTACAAAAAGTTTAATCACTCAAAATCCAGCCAAAAACATCATAAAAGATATTGAAAAGATTCTAAAAATAGTTGAAATTTTAAGGATAAATAGTGAAAACAATAACTCTGCATGAGTTAGAAATGGAGCGAAGAAAGGCAGTTTCTAACTTTTTGGCACTTCAAATTTATGCATTTTTAAAGGTATTTTTTGTTTTATTTTTTGCATTTTTGATAGTTTTAGTTCAGTTTTTAGACCTTACAAGGCTAAATTTCATAACTAAGTTGTTTATAATTATCTCATTTTTAATATTTTTAATTTATGGATTTAGAAGAGAGTATCTAAATTTAGTTGATAAAAGAGCAAGAGTTTTTAGAAATTTATATAAAGAAAAATACCTTTTGCCCTACCTCAAATACAAAGGCATAAATTATAAAATGAACGCCTATATAAACGCTACAGATATCATCAGAAGCGGACTTTTTGAACCTTTTAGCCACCAAAGAGGCAATGATATGATAACGGGTGAGATTAATGGTGTTAGCTTTAGTTTTAGTGATTTGGTTTTAGAAGATAAAAAAGAGACTGATAATGAAATAGATTTACGTCTTTGGGCAATTCGTTTTTTGATAAATTACTTTTCTTACCGCTATGAAAGAGATAAAACTCACCTTTTTACAGGCATTTTGTTTATCGCTGATTTTAACAAAAACATCAAGTCAAACACCTTTATCATGTCCCATCACGCTCCAAGAGATAAAAAAGGGCTTAGTCTAATAACCCTTGACAATCCCAAATTTAACGAAAAATTCAAAGTCTTTAGCGATGATATTCAAAACGCATTTTATCTTTTAACTCCCGCATTTATGGAGCGAGTTTTAAATTTGCAAAAGATTTTTAATTGTGAAATTAACATTAGCTTTATAAAAACTAAAATTTATATCGCCATAAACAAAGGCTTTGATAGTTTTGAGGCTGATATCAACAAGCCCATTGTAAAACAAGACCCAGCAAAAGTTATTTTAGATGATTTAAACGCACTTTTTGGTATTGTTAATGTCTTAGCACTTGATAGAAATTTATGGGCAAATTTGGATAGTTAAAAAGCAAACTAAAGGCTCAAATTTGCTTCACACGGGCAAATTTAAAGGTGCAGTTTTTGCAAAGTGGCTCTACTGAAAGATTTTTCTTAAATCCCTCTCTTATGAGAGTTGCTCTTTTGGAGTGATAAATTTCATCAAGCGAGCTTTGAAAGATATTTCCAAGCTCTATAACTCCACCCGCGTCCATACAGCAAGGCACAACAACGCCACTACTTAGCACGCCTATTTGCTTCTCTAGCCCGTAACATCGCCCACTAGCTTCGCCATCTCCCTTGATAGTTGGCCACTCAAAAGTTTTTCCTTGAGTTAGTAAAATATGTCTTTTTAGCCTTGTTTTTTGGGCTTTTTTATCGATATTTAAACCAAAGTGCAGTCCCAGTGCTTCATAAAACTTTGAGTTGTCATTTAGCGGTTTTAGCTCGCTATCTAGGTTCCAAAGTCTTAAATTTATAAAGCCATCGCCGCTAAATTGGTCGCAAAGATAGAAGATGTTTGAGAGATATTGCTTAAAAGCAACTTTTTTTTGATGAAAAAAACTAGCAAGAGAGATGTTAATTTGCTTGATGTTTTGATATGAGAGCAACAGATCCGCTCGCGAAGCGTCTAAAAAAACTCCACTTGTAGTGATCTCAATGTTGCTATTTTGCTCCTTTGCAACCTCTAAATAGCTCTTTAAATTTGAAAGTATCAAAGGATCGCCCAAGATGTGAAGAGCTATGATGTCGGCTCTGTTTTCAAACTCTTTGAGAGTTTTTCTAAAGTTCTCCACGCTCATTATCCCTCTTTTATTTTTTAGTATGGGACAAAACGAGCAGCCAAGCCCGCAAATATCGCTTAGTTCGATATAGACCTTTTTAAATTTCATCTTTTTGTTTTATCATTTTTAGCCACTCACTTAGCCTTTTTTCAAAACCAATCTCATTGCTACTATAGAAATTTAACTCTTTTTCTAGATATTTTTGCTCCACCCAACCACCAAAATCGTGCGGATAGAGATACTCTTTTATCTTTATATCGTTGTTTATGAGATATCTTGGTATGGCTAGAGGTGGTGTAGATCTTACATATTCTAAGGCTTTGTTTATCGCCTTGTAGCTGCTGTTTGACTTGGGACTTGAGGCAAGATAGACGGCGCACTGTGCAAGTATAATTCTAGCTTCTGGATAGCCGATATTTTTTACGCCACTCATCGTGCTAACTGCTAAATTTAGTGCGTTTGGGTTGGCATTGCCTATATCTTCACTTGCAAAGATGACAAATCTTCTAGCGATAAACTCAGGGCTCTCTGCTGCCTCTATAAGTCTTGCTAGATAGTAAAGTGCTGCATCAACATCGCTTCCTCTTAGACTTTTTATCAAAGCACTTGCTAGGTTGTAGTGTGTATCTGATGAGCTAACACCTTGCCCAAGTGGATAGGCTCTTATCTTTTTTAAGATCTCAAGAGTTAAATTTCTGCTTTGAAGTAGGGCAAACTCAAGTAAATTTAGCATAGCTCTTGCATCGCCGCCGCTACTTACAAAAAGATACTCTTTTGCCTCATCATCGATGGTAAAATCCTCATCTTCTCTTACTCTTTTTAGGATATTTTCAAAGTTTTTTATAGGTTTAAACTCAAAAACACAACATCTACTTCTTATGGCTTGAGTTAGTGCAAACAATGGATTGGCGGTGCTTGCTCCGATAAAAATGGCGTCATAGTTCTCCATGGGTAAAAGAAGTGTCTCTTGCTGTGTTTTTGAGAGGCGATGAATTTCATCTATAAAGATAAGTGGCTTTAAGAGTGCTCCTTTTGGTATGACCTTTCTAACCTCATCTATCTTTAAATTTGCACCATCAAACTCAAAAAACAGTGTTTCAAGCTCATTTGCAAGTGCTCTTGCAAAGCTAGTTTTGCCAGTTCCTGCGCCGCCAAAAAAGATAGAGTGCGGTATTTGGTTGGATTTGATGAAGTTTTTAAAAATCCCCACTATCTCATCTTGAGAGCAAATTTCATCCAAGTTTTTAGGTCGATATTTTAAAGCAAAATTCATCTTAGCCATTGGAAAGATCCCAATCTATTGGAGTGATGTTGTGTTTTATGAGGTAGTCGTTACATCTACTAAAGTGCCTACAGCCAAAAAACTCCCCTCTTGCAAGTGGGCTTGGATGAGCGGCTGTTAGTATAAGATGAGAGTTTTTATCGATGAGCGGCGCTTTTTGTTTTGCAAAATTGCCCCAAAGCATAAAGACAACATTTTTTTTCTTTTGGCTTATAGTTTGTATCACACTATCGCTAAATCTTTGCCAACCAAAGTTTGAGTGAGAATTTGGGCAGTTTGCGCCAACTGTAAGAGTGGCATTCAAAAGTAAAACTCCCTGTTTTGCCCAGTAGCTAAGATCGCCGCTATTTGGCTCTTTGATATTTAAGTCGCTTTGAATCTCGCTATAGATATTTTTAAGGCTAGGCGGGATCTTAACATCTCTTGGAACAGAGAAGCTAAGTCCCATAGCTTGCCCCCTTTTGTGATAGGGATCTTGCCCAAGTATGACAACTTTTACTTTGGAAAATGGTGTAAGGTTAAAGGCGTTAAAGATGAGGTTAGGTGGCGGATAGACCTCCTCTTTTCTAAGAGCTATGAGTAACTCTTTTTTGATATTGTCAAAATATGGAGATAAAAACTGCTCTTTTAGCTGCTCTTTCCAACCGCTTTCTATCCTTACATCTTCAAGTTTTATCACATCTAACCCTAATTAAACCCTAAATTTGACTATTTTTTAAAATATCTCTCTTCGTTTTTTTCAACTTGCTTAATATTGAGTAGCACAAATTTATAACTTGCATAGATCAAAACAAACCAAAAAATTATAAATACAATTGACTTTATCATTTTATTTTCCTTATTCTATCTCATCTTTTGTGAGTTTTTTAGCATCCATAAGTCGCCAAACATAGGCAATATAACCTAGTAAAACTGGCGCCCAAAGTGAAACTACAGCCATAACTTTGAGTGTATATGGGCTTGAACTTGCATTTTTTATGGTAAGTGAGCTTTGCAAGTCAAAGTGTGATGGATAAAAGGCTGTGGAGTTTAGTCCAGCTACCAAAAACACGCTCATCACAACCAAAACAACACCAGCTCCGTATGGAAAAATTCCCTTTATGCTGGTTGTAAAGATAGCTTTGTAAAGTCCAAAGAGAGCCAGAATTAGCCCAATTAAGAGCATAATCAAAACAATTGGCATCTTTAAGTAATTTAGTCCATATTTAAATTTCACTAGACTTACAATGCCATTTTCGTCTACAAAATAGCCATCTTTTAGGACAAGAGCTACCAAAAAAGCTACCAAAAATAGCACGAAAATTAAGGCGTCAATTTTTAAATTTGACCTTAAATTTGATCTTATCTTTTCATCGTTTATATTGTTTATAAGATAGATTGCTCCACCAACTCTTGCTTGGAAAAAAAGAGCGATTGCAAGAAGATAGTTAAATGGATCTTTCAAAGCCTCAAGTCCTCTAAACTTGCTCTGCCAAGCGACAAAATTGCTACCATCCAAAACAAAGCTACTTCCACTAAAAAAGGTAGATACCGCAACACCTATCAAAATAACTCCCAAAGAGCCATTTATATAAAGGAAATTTTCATAAGTTTTTTGTCCTAAAAAGTTTTTTGGTTTTTTTCTATACTCATACGCAACTGCTTGGACAATAAAACAAAAAAGTATTCCAAGCCAAACCCAGTAAGCTCCGCCAAAACTAGTTGCATAAAAGAGTGGAAAAGCGGCAAAGCAAGCTCCGCCAAACATAACCAAAGTTGTAAAAGTAAGCTCCCATTTTAGTCCAACTGAGTTTAAAAAGAGATCTCTTTCTTGCTCATTTTTTGCAACTTTTTTAACCAAAGTTTGTCCGCCTTGAACAAACATCATAAAGACAAAAAGCCCCCCAATTAGCGAAACTACAATCCACCAATAAATTTGTAAAAACTCATACATCTCAAAATCCTATCTTGATCTGTTTAAGCATGATTTTAATCTCAGCTATAAACAAAATTGTAAATAAAAGTGCAAAAAGCCAAAAAGAGAGCCAAACATTAAAGCTTGCCAAATTTGTAACTGCAACTCCAACAGGCATTAGATCTTGTATTGCCCAAGGTTGTCGCCCAACTTCTGCCACTACCCAACCTGCTTCACACGCAACATATCCAAGTGGTATGCTAAAGACGCATGCCCAAAGAATTTTTTTGTATTTTTCGATATTGTTTGCCATAGTTAGATAGAGTGTCACAAAAAATAGCAATATAAAATAAGAGCCAAGTGCGACCATTAGGTGAAAGCTATAAAAGGTAAGCGCAACAGGCGGAACAATATCTTCTGGTTTTTCTAAATATCCATAGCCAAAGTTTTGCATATTTTTATCTAAAATCGACCTATAATAGGCAATCTCATCTCTATCTTGAGTGGATTTGATACCTTGAAGTGCATTTAGCGCTGCCTCGCCGCTCTCCATTCTGCTCTTAGTTGATGGGATACCAAACTTCTCATTGCCATAGACTAAGTCATCGATGCCTGGAGTAAAGTTATTTATCCCTCTTGTTGCCATAAGTCCTAGCAAATAGGGCGCTTGAAACTGCACTATAAAAGGCTCTTTATCATCGCCTGGTTTTTTGCCTGGTGTTAAAATCCCCATAGCAACAACTCCGGCATTTACTTCGCCCTTATAAAGTCCCTCCATCGCAGCTAGTTTCATTGGCTGTTTTTGTGCTACTTGATAGGCGCTTTCATCGCCGCTAAATAGAACAAAGATTGAGCTTAAAAGCCCAAAACTTGCAGCTATGATAAAGCTTTTTTTAGCCATTTGAAAATCTCTTTTTTTAAGCATAAAGTAGGCTGAGATTCCCAAAACAAAGAGAGCCGAAGTGATATATCCGCCACTAACTGTGTGTAAAAACTTGCTTATTGCAACAGGTGAGAGTGCAACCTGGGCGAAATTTACCATCTCATTTCGAAGAGTTTCGTGGTTGAAAACTGTGCCAACTGGGTGTTGCATCCAGCCATTTGCAACAAGTATCCAAAAAGCACTTAAATTTGAGCCAAGTGCTACCATCCAAGTTGAGAAAAGATGAAATTTTTTACTAACTCTATCCCAACCAAAAAACATAACAGCAAAAAATGTAGCCTCTAGGAAAAAGGCAAAAAGTCCCTCAATCGCCAAAGGTGCTCCAAAGATATCTCCAACAAACCACGAATAGTTCGCCCAGTTTGTTCCAAACTCAAACTCCATTATAAGTCCAGTTGCAACGCCAATGGCAAAGTTTATGGCAAAAAGCCTAAGCCAAAATTTAGTTATTTTTTTCCACTCAGGATTGCCTGTCTTTACATAGATAGTCTCCATAAAAGCTATCATAAAAGAGAGACCCAAAGTTAGTGGAACAAATAAAAAGTGATATATGGCTGTTAGTGCAAATTGCGCTCTTGACCAATCAAGTGTTAAAAGATCGTCCATCTTTTCAATCCTTTTTTAAATTTTGATATATAAAATTAACTCTATCTTCATCAGTTTGAAACTCGCTATAAATAGTCTTGTTAAAGATTAGAAATTTAAGTATAAAAATCATAATAAAAAGCTTTACAAAGACAATCAACCAAAGGGTTTTGCCAAGTTTCATATCTTTAAAGCCAGTGTAGTAAAAATTAAAAATATTTTTTAGAGCTTCCATGGCGATAATTTTATCTAAATAAAAATAGAATAAAGCTTATAAACAAATTTAAATAACCCTATTTTACTCTCTTAAATTTCAACCTAATTAACTCTTAAATTTCTCTATTTTTATCAACTATAAAAGTTAAAAAGGTATAATTGAGCTAGAAAAAATTTAAGGAAAAATATGCTAAAAGAGACAAAATATATCTTTGTAACAGGCGGAGTTTTAAGCTCTCTTGGCAAAGGAATTGCAGCTGCAAGTATCGCAACACTTCTAAAAAACGTAGGCTTTAAGGTAAGTATCCTAAAGGCAGATCCCTACATAAATGTAGATCCTGGCACTATGAGCCCACTTGAACATGGCGAGGTTTTTGTAACTGATGATGGCGCTGAAACTGACTTGGATTTGGGACATTATGAGCGTTTTTTAGATGAAAATTTAAGCCAGAAAAACAACTTTACAACAGGAAAGGTCTATAGCACAGTTATAGAAAAGGAGCGCCGCGGGGATTATTTGGGTAAAACTATTCAAGTGATCCCTCACATCGTTGGAGAGATAGTTGATCGCATCAAAAAGGCGGGTCAAGGCAATGATATCTTGATAGTTGAGATTGGTGGAACTGTTGGAGATATAGAGGGACTTCCTTTTTTAGAGGCTATTAGAGCACTTAGAAGCGAAGTTGGTAGAAAAAATGCAATGTATGTTCATCTAACACTTGTGCCATATATAAAGGTAGCAGGTGAGCTTAAAACCAAACCAACACAACACAGCGTTGGCGAGCTTAGAAGGATAGGCATAACGCCTGATATGATAATTTGTAGAAGTCAAATGCCGCTAAACAGGGAGTTAAAAGATAAGATTGCTTTAAGTTGTGGAGTTGAGAAAAACTCAGTTATAGAAAGTCCAGATCTTGCAAGTATCTATCAAGTCCCACTCTCTTTTTTAAAGCAAGATATCTTAGTGCCAATTTCCGAGACTTTGGGACTTGGCGAGCTAAAGCCAAATATGCAAAATTGGGATAGTTTGGTAAAAAGAGTGTTAGCTCCAAGTGATAGTGTAGAGATTGCCTTTGTGGGTAAGTATTTGGAGCTTAAAGAGAGCTACAAAAGCCTAACTGAAGCACTTATTCACGCAGGCGCAGGGCTTGATGTAAGAGTCAATATCAAGTGGTGCGATAGTGAGCGCATAGATAAGACAAATGTAGAAGAGCTATTTAAAAATGTCAATGGCATATTGGTAGCAGGTGGTTTTGGAAAC
This sequence comes from uncultured Campylobacter sp., assembly GCF_947255105.1. Classification (GTDB taxonomy): domain Bacteria; phylum Campylobacterota; class Campylobacteria; order Campylobacterales; family Campylobacteraceae; genus Campylobacter_B. The sequence goes on along the minus strand of NZ_CAMYFP010000001.1, from coordinate 23,580 downwards.
CGCGGGATAGACGGCAAGATGGCAGCTATCAAATTTGCAAGAGAGCACAATATCCCATTTCTTGGGATTTGTCTTGGAATGCAACTTGCTTTAATTGAGTTTGCAAGAGATGTTTTAGGGATAAAAGGGGCAAATTCGGTTGAGTTTGATGAAAATACAAAAGAGCCAATTATCTATCTAATTGATGAGTTTATCGATAGTCATGGTAAAAAGCAGCTTAGAACTCACAAAAGCCCACTTGGCGGGACTATGCGACTTGGCGCTTATGAGTGTGACATAAAAAAAGAAACTCTTCTTTCTCAAATTTATGGTAGCAATAAAATCAAAGAGCGTCACAGACATAGATATGAGGCAAACCCAGCCTACAGGGAGATTTTTGAGAAAAACAATATGATAGTAAGCGGTGAAAGTGATGGGCTTATAGAGGCTGTTGAGTTAAAAAATCATCCATTTTTTCTAGGTGTTCAGTTTCATCCAGAATTTACCTCTCGCCTCACAAGACCCAATCCTGCAATTTTAGGATTTATAAAAGCGGCACTTAAAAAATGATAGGAAAAAAAGAGTTAAAAGAGATTTTACATAACCGTTTTAAAGATGATAGTTGCAAAAAAGCAGGAGATATTCCGCTACCGTCTGAGCTAAAGGACAACTACAAAGCTGCCAAACGGATAAAAAAAGCGGTAGAAGAAAAAGAAAATATCATAATAGTGGGCGATTATGATGTCGATGGAATCGTAAGTAGCGTCATTTTAACCCACTTTTTACAAAGAGTTGGAGCTAAATTTGATGTCAAGATCCCCAACCGCTTTACGGAAGGGTATGGACTAAATAGCACCATCATAGACAATCTTCCAGCAAACACCAACCTAATAATCACAGTTGATAATGGCATAAGCGCAGATGAAGCGGCTATTTGTTGCCAAAAAAGAGGGATTGAGCTTATCATTACAGATCACCATCAACCTCCAAGCAAGTTGCCAATAGCCTTTGCCATCATCAACCCAAAGCAGCAAGAGTGCCATTTCCCAAATAGTGAGATATGCGGTGCGCAAGTTGCTTGGTATCTAGTTGGCGCGCTCAAAGATGTCTTTGGCATAAACTACGATATGTCAAAATCTCTTGATATTTTGCTACTTGCTATCATTGCCGATATGATGGAGCTTCGCGATATGAATAGAGTTCTTACAAGGCTGGGACTTGAGCATCTAAATAGGAGCAAAAGAGCTTGTTTTAGGGCAATAAGAGAGTATTATGGCAAGTCTAAATTTGGCTTTGATGATATTAGTTTTCTAATAGCACCACTCATAAACTCCACAGGCAGAATGGACGACGCAACGCTCTCTTATAAGTTTTTGTCTTCGACCGATATTCGCAAGGCAAATGGCTATCTTGATGAGATTATAAGCATAAATAACTCAAGAAAAGAGGAGGAGAAAAACCTCTATGAAGACTCCATTTTAAATGTCGATGAAGATGACAGCATCATCGTTGCTTGGGGCAAAGAGTGGCATGAGGGAGTTATAGGCATAGTTGCCTCAAGACTTTGTAAACAGTATAAAAAACCAGCAATTGTCTTTAGCATAGATGATGACAGGGCAAAGGGAAGTGCAAGAAGTGTCGGCAGATTTGATATTTTAAAGGCGATAGAGGACAACAGAGAGCTTTTGATAGGATATGGAGGGCATAGAAGTGCTGCTGGCATAGTAATAGACCCTTCAAATTTAATGAAATTTAAAGAAGCTTTGAACTCTCAAATTTCAAAAGAGGATATCATAGCTTCAACAAACTACAAAGATGAGATTTTGGGAGAGTTAAATTTAGATGAGTTAGATCTTGAAATGCTTGACATTTTGGAGTTTTTTGAGCCTTATGGACAAAAAAACCCGCGTCCTACATTTATCTTAAAAGATCTAAAAGTGCTTCTCATAAGAACTATTGGAAAAGATCAAAATCACCTTAAAATGACCCTAAAAAAGGGCGGCACTATAAAAGAGGCGCTATTTTTTAACTTTGATGTAAGACCAAAAGAGAATGACTATATCACGATTATTGCCACAATTACAAAAAATGAGTTTAAAAAGATGATAAGCCCAGAACTCATCATCAAAGAGATAGTTTCACACTAAATTTAGTTATTTTCTAGCAAGAAGTGCAGTGCAGGCAAGTATCAAAACAAACCCAACATAATCCACAAAGACAAATTTTGTACCAAACCACAAATAGACAAAAACTGCAGCCGAAACAGGTTCAATGGCGGTTATTAAGCTTGCTCTTGATGGTCCAATTATACTAACTCCATAAAGATAGCAGGTAAATGAAACGATAGTTCCAAAAAAGACCACGCCAGCAGCAGCAAGAAAGCTTTCAATATCATAAGCCCCTTGCAAACCCCAGTATCCTGTGGCAAAAATAGAGAAAAACGAACCTACAATTAGCGCCATAGCAAGTGTTACTACAGTGCCATATTTTTTGTTGTTATTGATAGGACTTAAGGTATATATTGCAACGCAAACCGCCGATATAAGCCCGATAATAAGGGCTTTTTTAGGGATCTGAAAGCTATCTAGTTTTCCGTGAGTTGCTAGCAAAAAGACTCCAACCATCGCAAAAAGTAGAGCAAGCAACTCTCGTTTTTTAGGAAAGGCTCTATTTTTGATGGCTACATAGACAAGTATCATTGCAGGCGCTGTATATTGCAAAACTGTAGCAATTGCAGCATTGCTTAACTCAATAGCCATGTAGTAAGTATAGTGGCAGACAAATAATCCAAAAATAGCAAAAATAAGCAGCTCTATCATGCCAACTTTATCACTCAAAAGCGCCTTTGCCTCTTTTTTAAATTTGAAAATCACAGGAACTCCAAGAAAGAGAGCTGAGTAAAAAATTCGCACCGTAGCAAGCCACTTTGGATCTAGCTCTTTTACCTCAAAAAGATATTGCCCGCAAGCTCCCGCAAAGCCCCATGAAATACCACTTATTATGGTTAGTATGATTCCAAAGCTATATCTGTTTTTTAACATCTAAAAGCTCACTTTAAATTTGACTAAAGTTGTAGTGGTTGATTTTAAATTTTTAAATTTGAGGCTAGATTGTCTGTTTGTAAAAAAGTGGATTGATGTTTTTATCTCTCTCATTTTAAGCCCTCTTTAAATAATTTAGCCCACTATTAAAAATCATTTTTTATTTTAACGCTATTGATTTTTCTTTATGAGTGGCGCTATCTTAGTTGCTATGTCGTGTAAATTTAGTCGGTCTTTTCTAAAAAGGCAAAATAGCAGCCCAAAAGGACCAAAGACTATAAAGAGAACATATCTAAAAAAGCAGTCCAAAAATGAGGGTTTTTTGCCGGTTTTTAAATTTATCAAGTAGATATCCATAGCTCTATATCCTGGACTTTGGGCAGTTTTTGATTGAAATAGTGAGATGATTATGCCATATAGGAGCCAAATAAGAAAGATAGAAAGATGACTTTTTAAAAACTCATCTTTTCCACCAAGTATCACATAAGTTACAATATAGAGCTCCGGTATAGCTATCATAAACATATCTATTAAAAAGGCCTTTATGCGCGGAAAAATAGGGGAAATTTGACCTTTTATCTTTGACATCTATACTTTTAAAAGCTCAACTTCTTTGTTTTTTACTTCGCTATCTACCTTAGAAGTAAATTCGTCTGTTATTTTTTGAACATCATCATAGGCTTTTTTGACATCATCTTCTGATAAATTTAGCTCTTTTTCGCTCTTTTTAATCTCGTCATTTGCCTCTTTTCTTATGTTTCTTATACTAACCTTTGCTTTTTCGCCCATCGCTTTGGCTCTTTTTACATTTTCCTCTCTTTGCTCAGTAGTCATTGGTGGAAAATAGAGCTTTATGCCCTCAGCGTCGCTATTTGGAGTAACACCAATATTTGCAGCCTTTATAGCAGTATCTATAGGCTTTATCATTGTCTTTTCCCATGGTGTTATTGTTATGGTCATAGCATCTGTTGCAAGCACTGTTGCTACTTGATTTAGAGGAGTTTGGTTGCCATAGTATTCAACAAAGACATTATCAAGTATGTTTATATTTACCTTGCCTGTTCTTAGTGTCATAAAGTCTCTTTTGAGTGCCTCGATAGCCTTTACTGAGCTCTCTTTTTGATTTTTATAGATATTTTCTAGCATCTAAAACCCTTTTATGAATTAAAGTGACGGAGCTTTTGGTGGGAGCTTGCTATCATCTAGCGTGCTTGGCAAAGGAGTTTCCACCTTATAGTTTTCAAGCAGAGAGCTACTGCTATTTTTTTGATAAAGATGTCCCAAAGCAAGTGCATTTAAAACAAATAAAAGTCCCATAATCGCTGTAAATTTAGCCAAAAATCCAGCAGGTCCCTTTGCGCCAAAAAGACTTTCGTTACTTCCGCTATATGCTCCAAGTCCGATAGATGAGCTTTTTTGTAAAAGTACCGATATGGTTATGATAACAGTTAAGAGAAACTGTATTACTAACAAAGTGGTAGTCAAGTTTTATCCTTATAAATTTAATAGGTTGTTATTATATAAAAAATAGATAAATTTAAGTTAAATTTGAGTTTTGGGGAGAGACCCCAAAACATCAATCTCTGCTACCAAAAAGTCTAAGCAAAGATAAAAATAGGTTAAGAATGTTTAGATACATGCTAACTGCCGCCAAAATAGGTGACTCATATCTTCCTTTGAAGATGTTTTGTGTATCATAAACTATATAGCAGCTAAACAAAACAGCTGTAATTGCTGATATAACAAGATCTAGCAAGCCACTTTTAAAGAAGAGCAAATTTAAAATACTTACAACTATAACTGCTAGCAATATGTAAAATAGACTTTTGCCCCAAGAGACAACATCTGTTTTTGTGTTGATAGCATAGACAGTCAAAACTCCAAATACCAAAGCTGTTGTTAAAAATGCGTTAGTTATGACATGTCCAGCGCCATGTGCAATATATGCATTTAATATTGGAGCAAGCCCAAAACCTGTGATAAATGTAAAGGCAAACAAAAGTGCCAAAGCGATACTATTAAAGCCCTTTGCAACTGTGTAGTGCATGCCAAATATCAAAGCCATTTCAACTATAAAAAACAACAACCAATTATAAACCGCAAGAGCACCCATTCCAACATAAGCTCCAGCAGTAGCAGCAATAAGTGATGCGGTGAGTAGTTTGTAGGTATCTCTTACAATACTTGTAGCTCTACTTCTTTCTATCTCGACTTCGCCAGATTGCGCAAGATAATCTCTATCATATAGACTCATATAAATCTCCTCGTTTTCTTAATATAAATGATTATTTTAACCACAATAGAGTAAATATTGGTTAAATTTAACCATATAAATTTATATAAAAAATTAAATTACTACACAACTATTTACATTTTTATGTATATAATAAGCAAATCAAAACGGAGGTGAAGATGGATATCGTAGAGGGCGCCATCAAATTTATGGATGAGGATTATCTAAAAAATGAAGATCTGTTTAAAGATTTAGCAGACCACCAATCCCCTCACACGCTCTTTATTGGCTGTTCGGACTCAAGAGTTGTGCCAAATATGATAACAAATACACTTCCAGGAGAGCTTTTTGTAGTAAGAAATGTCGCAAATATCGTCCCGCCCTATAGAGTGAGTGATGATTATGTTGCAACAACGGCTGCTATTGAGTATGCTATCAACGAGCTAAAAGTAAAAAACATTGTAGTTTGCGGACATAGCAACTGCGGCGGCTGTGCGGCGCTCTATTATGACAATGAAAAACTTCAAAAAGTTCCAAATATAAAAAAATGGCTCAACCTTTTAGCACCGATAAAAGAGGAGATTTTGAAGTTAAATTTAGACAGCACTTCAAAAATCCAGTGGTATACAGAGAGGTTAAATATCATCAACTCTATAGACAATCTCTACACCTATCCAGGTCTTAAGGAGGCAGTAGAGAGTAAAAAGGTCAAAATACATGGTTGGCACTTTATCATAGAAACGGGGCTTATCTATATTTTTGATGAAAAGACACACCATTTTAAGATTATTGAAGAGGGAGTTGATTATGAGAGTATCTTTAAGAAAATGTTTGTTGATTATTAGTTTTGCTTTTGTTCCGCTATTGGCAGATGGGGTTGAAGCAAACAATACAGATAGCCCAAAACCAGCAACTCAAAAAGAGTCTATTCAAAAAGAACTTTATGATTTTTTAGATGAAAATGATGTAGAGATAGCTGATGGAGAGACCACTATCGATCAAATTGTAGAGGACTTAAAGCAGATAGATAGTCAAATTACAATTTTTAAAGAAAATACAAAAGATACAGATGAGAGCCAAAAAGAGCTAAATTTGCTACTTGAAAACAAAAACAACATTTTAAAAGAGATTCCAAATGCTATCATCAACCACAAAATTGATAAAAAAGAGATTTCTACCTATCTAAACGAGCAAAAAAAGATAAACAATAGAGTAAAAAGATACCAAAAGAACAAAAATAGCCTCCAATATATCGATGCCTATCTTGACTTTATGCTTTTTGACAACAAGGAAATTTTTTATAAATTTATACTTAGTTTTGAAAAGCTCTATTTAGAAGGAGCAACACAGACTCAGTTAAAAAAAGAGCTACAAAATACCATTTTGGCACTTCAAGCAAAGGATTATATAAAATATAGCTCTCAGATAGATGGCATAACAGATGAGGTCAAAAAAGAGCAACTTTTAGCTAAATTTGAACTTTTAAAGGAAAATTTAGAGACCTATAAAGAGATTATTAAGTTTTTATCGGACAATATAAATTTAATAAGCAGCGGACTTATTCTAAAGACCTTCAACCTAAACAACATCATAAAAGCTATCAACTCACATTTACCATTTGATGCCAACAAAATAAACAGCGGAAAAATACTTCTAATCACAGTCACAATAGTCCTTTTTTACTCACTAAGACTCTTTTTTGCCAATATTTTGTATGGTTTTATTGGTCTTTTTTTAAGACAGAAAAAAGATGCAAAAGAGAGCAAATCTCAGATAATCGAAGAGATAAAAGGACCAATTGGATATCTACTAATTGCCTACGCCACTGGAGTTTGCGCCTCTATCTACTACTATCCGCTTCCAGTTCCTTTTACATTTAGTAGATATTTTGGAGCGGTCTATATCTTTTTGTATGCTTGGCTTGCTATTGGTCTAATTAGAAGTTATGGAATGATATTTATCGGCAACATCGCTACAAGGGGTGCTAGAAAAGATGTCTTAAACATGATGATAAAGATAATTTACTTTTTTATTATCATCATTGCGGTTCTGCTACTTTTAAATCATGTTGGCTTTAATGTCTCAACCATACTTGCTTCACTAGGTATTGGAGGACTTGCTGTTGCACTTGCTACCAAAGATATCATCGCCAACTTTTTTGCCTCTATCATGCTTTTGTTTGACAACTCATTTTCACAAGGGGATTGGATAGTTTGTGGCGATGTTGAGGGAACTGTTGTCGAGATTGGTCTTAGAAAGACTACTGTTAGGACATTTGACAATGCTTTGGTTTTTGTTCCTAACTCTACAATTATGAGTAAAAGTGTCAAAAACTGGAGCAGAAGAAAGGTAGGACGAAGAATTAAAACCTATATCGGACTAACCTACGACACAACACCAGCACAGCTTAGAAGTTGCATAAAAGATATAAAAGAGATGCTTCATAACCACCCAGGAATCGCACAAGCAGACGATACCTCATCTAAATTTCAAGACTACATCTCAAGACATAGGCAAAAGATTGTATCAGTTGATGACTTGGCAGGTTATAAAAATACACTCTTTGTAGTCCTTGATGAGTTTGCAGAGTCCTCTATCAATATTATGATTTACTGCTTTACAAAAAGCGTTGTATGGGCTGAATTTTTGGAGACAAAAGAGGATGTTTATCTCAAAATTATAGATATATTGGAGAAAAATCAAGTTGAGTTTGCCTTCCCATCAAGAACGGTATATTTAGAACAAAGCGATAGTTAAAGTTATCTTTCAAAGGAGAAAAAATGAATAAAAATTATTATGACGATGGCGATTATAGCTATGAAGATGAAGACTCATATGTAGATGATGATCTTTTAGATGACGAAGAGGATGAATACGAAGATGATGATTATGATGACGATGAAAATGAAGAGGAAAGTTATTAGTCTGTAAAATTTATATTTAAAATTTGATTAGAATTTGATGTTATCATTGAGGATATCACAAAAAAGAAAGGAATAGATATGTTTAAATTAAGAGAATTACCATTTGACCCTGCAAAAAATGCAGTTGTTAGCAAGGAGACCTGTGAGTTCCACTACGGAAAACATCACCAAACCTATGTAAATAACCTAAACAACCTTACAAAAGAGGGCGAGTTTAGTGGCAAAAGTCTTTTTGAGTTAGTAACAAAGTCAAGCAAGGGTGTTTTTAATAATGCAGCTCAAGTCTATAACCACGACTTTTATTGGGACTGTATAGCTAAAAAATCAGATATGAGTAGCGAGTTAAAAGAGGCATTGGAGAAAAACTTTAAAAACTTCAAAGAGGAGTTTTTAAACGCTAGTACTACACTTTTTGGATCTGGCTGGTGTTGGTTAGTTTATAATCCTAAAGATAAAAAACTAGAAATAGTCCAAACAAGCAATGCAAACACTCCTGTTACAGAGGGCAAAGTACCGCTACTAGTAGTTGATGTTTGGGAGCATGCATACTACATAGATGTAAAAAACGCAAGAGCAAAATATCTAGATAAGTTTTATGAAAATATCAACTGGGAATTTGTCTCACAAGCTTATGAGTGGGCGTTAAAAGAGGGCATGGGATCAGTTGAGTTCTATATGCATGAGCTTCACTGCTGTGGTGGCAAAGGCAAAAGCTGCTGCAACCATAAATAACAGCAAAATAACAGCTAATAGTTGGCGGTTTTCGCCAACTAAGTTGGTTTTAGATGAAAAAATTTACCATTTTTTGTATTTTAAATTTGACTCTTTATGGTTATGAGATTCCAAAATATAGCATAGATGAGACCAAATTTATAATGAATAAATTTCACGAAGCTTTTTTAAAGTGTGACAACAAAAAAGAGCTTCAAAGGCTTTCAAAAGAGCTAAAAGAGGCATTTTATCCACTAAGTGACAAAGATTTAGACAAAATTTATGAGCCTAAATTTATAGAAGAGCTTAGAGAGTTAAGCGTTGAGAATATGAACTTCATACTCTTTGCTCTCTCAAAGAAAAAGTGCAGTCTTGGCTATGAAAAGTAGTCAAACCTGTCTTAGTTTTTATCGCTAGAGTAGATTTTGTGAAGATGCTCTAACTTGGAGCCTAGGTTTAAAAGCATCATATCGGCGATTAGGAGTCTTATCATCGCTGTTACTACAACACTTCCTCTAACAGCTATGCAAGGATCGTGCCTGCCTTTTAACTTCATTATCACTTCATTGCCATCTTTATCAACCGTTTTTAGTGGCAAAAATATTGATGGTGTTGGCTTAAAATAGCTTTTGATAACAAGCTCTTCGCCATTTGAAATACCACCCAAAATCCCGCCTGAGTTGTTGCTAAGAAAGCCATTTTTATCCATTTGGTCGTTTGCTTTGCTAGCTCTTTCTTTGCTTAAATTTGCCCCTGCTCCAATCTCAACCGCCTTTACGCCATTTATCCCAACTACTGCCGCTGCAATTCTAGCGTCAAGCTTATCATAAAGCACCTCTCCAAGGCCTTTTGGGAGATTTTTAACTATAGTAAGCACAGCGCCACCAACGCTATCGTGGCTATTTTTTGCATCAAGTATCTCTTTTTTAAACTCATCTTCGCAGCCTAATGCAAAGATTTCTGAGTTTTTTGCAAGTTCAAAGTCAAATTTAGCTGTTGTTTTGCTTCCAATGGCAAAAAGCCCACTTTGAATTTCTATATTAAACTCATTTAGCAAAAGTTGCGCCATAGCACCAGCCCCAACTCTAGCAACACTTTCTCTAGCGCTACTTCTTCCGCCGCCCTTATAGTCCCTAATACCAAATTTAGCATCATAGGTAAAATCAGCATGTGATGGGCGATAGAGCTCTTTTATAGTATCGTAGTCTTTTGACTTGGTGTTGCTGTTTTTTATGAAAAAGCCAATAGGCATCCCTGTTGTAAAGCCATCAAAAAGACCGCTATAGATCTCTATAGTATCGCTCTCTTTTCTTTGCGTAGAAAACCTAGTTCTTGCTCTCCTTTTGTCTATCTCATCTTGTATAAAATCAAGATCCATCCTAATGCCCGCAGGAAGTCCATCAAGCACACCACCAATGCCAACTCCGTGGCTCTCTCCATAGGTTGTAAGGATGAGTTTTTTGCCAAAACTATTCATATTTTCTCTTTAAAATCTCTATTGCTTTTTTGGCAGCCTCTTGTTCGGCAGCCTTTTTGCTTCTGCCTTTGCCACTACTTATTGTCTTGCCATCTAACACAACCGCCATATCAAACTCTTTTTTATGATCTGGCCCAACTGCACTTATTAGCTCATATTTTGGTGTTGAGCCTACTTTTGACTGAGTTAGCTCTTGAAGTCTTGTTTTGTAGTCCTTCTCCAATATGTCCAAAGAGATGACAGGAAACTCTTTTTTGATAAGTTTTATGGCTAAATTTTTGGTAAATTTAAGTCCTGATTCTAGATAGATTGCCCCCATTAAAGCCTCAAAAGCATCGCAAACTATGGAGTCTTTCCCTCTTCCGTTGTTTTGCTCTTCGGCAAATGAAAGGTAGATGAAGTTTTGAAGCCCAATACTTCTTGCAAGTTTTGAAAAACTCTGCTCATTTACAAGAGCTGCTCTTAGTTTTGAAAGCTCTCCCTCGCCAACATCTTTGTAGTTGCTAAAAAGATATTCGCCAACTACAAGATCTAGCACAGCATCGCCCAAAAACTCCAATCTCTCGTTGTTTTGAGTCTGCTTTACACTTTTGTGAGTGAGTGCTATCTTAAAAAGTTCTCTATCTTTAAATTCATAATCCAGATTTTTCTCTAGCTCTTTTAACTCTCTCATTTTACCTCTTTAAATTTCTTTTTGAAGAGCCAAAGCGGCATTTCTAGCCATCGTATCACACTCTTCATTTTCTTTATGACCACTATGTCCTCTAACCCAAATAGCCGTTATTTTGTGATAATTTTTAAGTCTATAGAGCTCTTTCCAATACTCTTCATTTTTGACCTTTTTAAACTCTTTTTTGACCCAATTATCAAGCCAACTATTGAGTCCATTTGCAACATAACTGCTATCAGTATAGAGCATAACTTCGCAAGGCTCTTTCAAAACTCTAAGTCCTTTTATAGCGGCAAGTAGCTCCATTTGGTTGTTGGTTGTGCTACTAACCGAGCCAAATTCTTTTTTTTCATGCTCTTTAAATTTCACTATATAGGCCCAGCCGCCAACGCCGGGATTGCCAAGGCATGAACCATCACAAAAAAGGGATATCTTCTTCACTATTTTTTACCAACGATGTTATTATTTTAGCACTTTCCAAGCTGTAGCAAACTGGACAACGATAAAAAAAGAGCGGAAAGCTATTTTTGCACTCAAGACAGATAAATTTAAAGGAGAGCGACGCCTCTTCAAAGCCGCTTTTTTTCATAGCAGCCAAAGCATTTATCTCAAATATATCGCTGTTAGTTTCTTTACCATCTTTTGCATCAAAGAGTGCTTTATACTTACTATCTTTTAAATTTATCCTCTCATCTAAATACCAGATGATATCTAGCGCATCTTGCGGTTTTGGAAAAAGTGGCACATTGGAGAGTGGCTCTTTGTTTTTGATAAAAAGCTCAAGTATAACTCTACCAAGAAATTTAAACTCTTTTTCTTCTAGTAGGCGTTTAATCTTTTCATCAAAGGTCAAGGTCGCATCATCGATAATCATATTTATTCTGGCATAGCTTATGGCGTTTTGCACATTGTAGTTTTGCTCCATCAAAGCGTCTAAAACTTCAAGCTCTTTGTCGTAGAGCTTGAGCTTTTCATAGATTACTCCAAGCATCTTTAAAGCATCGCCATTTTTATGATCTAGCTTAATCGACTCTAAAAATATCTCAGATGATTTTTTAAGAAAACCCGCCTTAAAATAGACCTTTGCTAAGCTATTTAGGATAAAAATCTTATCGTTTTTCTCTTTGATTTTTTCTAGCGCTACTAAGTAGATATCGATAGCTTTTGTAAATTCGCCCGATCTTGAAAACATACTTGCAAGTATCTCATAAGCTCCACACTCCAAGTCGCTCTCTTCCAAAATCTTTATATATCTACTATCAAGCTCTTTGTTTGAGTTAAACTTTTTGATAAACCGCTCTATACTATCTTTTTGTTCTTTTGCACTAAAAAGTCCCCAAATATAGCTTAAAATGGCTATCATCAAGATAGTTGAAACAAAGATAATAAGTCCAAAAATAGGATCTCTGTATTCTAAAAAAAAGCCTTGCAAGTTACCTCTTTTGGTGAAATTAATTTAATTATAACAAAGAGAATGTATAATTTTGCTTATGATTGATCAAAACAGCATCCAAAAATTATTAGAAATTAGTGATATTGTCGATGTTATAGAGCACTATATTCCGCTAAAGAGATCGGGGAGTAACTACATAGGACTTTGCCCCTTTCATGATGACAAAAATCCAAGCATGAGCGTGAGTAGAGATAAGGGCTTTTTTCACTGCTTTAGCTGCAAGGCGGGCGGCGATGTGATTAAATTTATAATGGATTATGAAAGACTTAGCTATCCAGAGGCTGTCGAAAAACTTGCCTCACTTTGCAATTTTACACTCACCTACACAAACAAAAGAGTTGAAAAAAGAGAAGATAGATATATCTTAGAAAAACTAAATGCCTACTATCAAAGTGTGCTTTATAAAAATCCAGAAGCACTTAGATATCTACACGATAGAGGGATAGATAAAGAGAGCATTGAGCGCTTTTCGATAGGTTATGCGCCAAGTTCACAAAATACTCTAAGGCTTTTAGAAAATGAGAAGATAGAGCTAGAAGAGGCGATAAAAGTTGGCGCCGTCAAGAGAAACGAGCAGGGAGTTTATGCTAGTTTTATAAACAGAATCACCTTTCCAATCTTTAGTCACACAGGCAAACTTATCGGTTTTGGTGGTAGGACTTTGGGGCAGAGTCCTGCAAAATATGTAAATAGTCCAGAGGGCTTTTTGTTTGACAAATCAAGAGTTCTTTATGGATATAACATCGCAAAAACAGAGGCCTTTAAGAGTAAAAAACTTATCATTACAGAAGGCTATATAGATGTCATAATGCTTCATAAGGCGGGTTTTAAAAATGTCGTTGCTGTGCTTGGGACGGCTCTAACCGCCTCTCATTTGCCGCTTATTAAAAAAGAGGGCTTGAGTGTAACTCTTAGTTTTGATGGAGATGGCGCAGGTTTTAGTGCTGCTTTTAAAAGTGCCAAACTTCTTACAACCAATCAAATAGATTGTTCAGTGGCGCTTTTGGAAGGTGGCGCTGATCCTGCTGATATGGTTTTAAGAGGCGAGATAAGAAAGATTGAGAAGATCTTTAGTAACGCACAAGAGGGCGGAAGATTTGTCATAAAAAAAATCTCAGAAGAGTTTGATCTCTCAAGACCACAACAAAAACAAAATGCACTACTTAAAATCATCGAATACACCAAAACTCTTCCAAAAGTTGTAGCTCAAGATCATAGTAAATATGTCTCAAATTTACTAAATATACCCAAAGAGAGTTTTAGTCTAACCTCTTTTGAACAGCAAAGTAAAAAGAGCTATGTAGTTAGACAGACTAGCCGCTTAAGAGATGATCCTTTGGAGCTTTCTGTTTTGAAATTTAGCGTGCTTAATAGAGATTTTAAAGAGCAGGTTTTGCCAAAATTAGAGAAGTTTTTTTTGGTTCATAAAGAGCTTTTTGAGGCGATTGTAAAAAAGAGCGATGATAGCCCAGAGATTAGAGAGCTTTTGTTAAATGATGGAATTTATCCTTGTAGTAGCAAAGATCTAAAAAGATCTATCATAAATTTAAATTTAAGATATCTTAGAGCAAAGATGGAGAAGATACGAGCCAAAGGTGGAGAGGATATGCTTTCAAAAATTGAAGAGATATCAAATATGATTAAAAAAATAGAAGAGAAATTATGAGATGTTTAGCACTATTTAGTGGCGGGCTTGATAGTATGCTTGCCATAAAACTTATGAGTTTGCAAGGTTTTGAAGTCATTGCACTTCACTTAGATATGGGCTTTGGCGGCAAAAAGATAGATGAAGAAAAGCTTAATTACTATGCCAACAAAGCGGGAGCAAAGTTGGCTATCGTAGATATAAAAGAGCGCTATCTAAAAGATGTTTTATTTAGCCCAAAATATGGCTATGGCAAGCACCTAAATCCCTGTATTGACTGCCATGGCTATATGTTTAGAGTTGCTTTTGAAATGCTTGAACAGCTTGATGCCAAATTTATAATATCTGGCGAAGTTGTAGGACAACGCCCAATGAGCCAAAGAACAGAGGCTTTGAGAAACGTAGAAAAACTCAATCTAAAATACGAAGGCTTGATGTTAAGACCGCTTAGTGCAAAACTTTTAAAGCCTACAAAACCAGAGCTTGATGGGATAGTTGATAGGGAAAAGCTCTTAGACATCAGTGGAAGAGGCAGACAAAGGCAACTTCTTCTTGCAGATGAGTTTGGCTTTGATAGCTTTGAAGCTCCAGCGGGTGGCTGTTTGCTAACTATTGATAGCTTTTGCAAAAAGATGAAAGATGTGATAAATCACGAAAAACTAGAAAACGCCAAAGATATAGAACTTCTTAAATTTGGAAGACATCTAAGACTAGAAGAGGGCGCAAAACTTATAATATCAAGAGATGAGGTAGAAAACAGGGAGTTAAGCGCCATTTGCAATCCAAAATTTGACGAGATTTTGTTAGATGGGTGTATTGGACCATATGCGCTAATTAGCAAAGAGCCGACAAAAGCGGACTTAGAGCTTGCCTTTTCTTTGGTGCTTGCCTATGCAAAAACTAAGCTCTTTCAAGACTACAATTTGATTTATCGTGATGAGAAATTTAAAAAAACAGCAACTATTACAAAACAAGAGGCGGCAAAATATTTTGTTTAACCGCTTCTGTTTTAAAAAAGATATAATATCTCAAAAATAAAGGAGTCATTATGAGTGAAGTTGAGAGTTTGAAAAAAGAGATAGACTCTTTGAAAGAGGAACTTAAAGAGGCCTTAGATAGGATAAAAGAGCTTGGAAAAAAGGATAATTGCGATTTGTCAGATGAGTTAGAAAGTGCTATGTTAAAGCTAAAAGACAAGGGCGAAGAGATTGGTAAATCTATCCAAAAAGAGCCACTAAAAGGCGCTGCTGTTACCTTTGGGATTGGTTTGATAGTTGGTTGGCTCTTAAAAAGATAACTTATGGCAACTATATCTGAGTTTATAATATCGGCTTGCGAGCTTGTAGAGGCTCAAGCAGATGAGATAAGAGTCTCTTTTCAAAAAAGCCTTGGAGCCATCATATGGAGCGGCTTGGTCGCTCTTCTTTGTTTTGTTGGCTTTGTCTTTTTGATAGTAGCGATATTTTTCTTGGCAAAAAAGTTTTTAGGGCTTATAGCAGCGCTATTTTTAAGCTCATTTGCGGCATTTTTATCTGCACTTTTAGTTTTTTTAATAGTTAAAATTAGAGGCTAAAATGGAGATAAAGAGTAAAAAAGAGCAAAAAATCCAAAAATTAGTCTCCATGCTTGAGGGCAAAAGTGAGCCACGTGGCAAAACATCACTTGAGCTTGCTAAGTTAAATTTGATGAAAAAAGACCCTGGATTTAACATATCAAAGGAGCTTTTTTTCATCAACAGAGGCGAATTTAAGTTTGCTTTAGTTAAATTTATAGATGTAAATTTCATACTTCCAAGGCTTCTTTGGTTGGTTGATAAATTTATATCTTCAAAAAAAAGAGATAAATTTAGTTAATTATAAGTAGAGAGAAGATAAAATATCACTTTTCGTGTCAAGGTAGCTCAGCTGGTTAGAGCGCTGGTCTCATAAGCCGGAGGTCGGGAGTTCAAGTCTCCCTCTTGATACCACTTCTTACTAGACAAATCAACACAAATTTACCATCAAAAAGCTTTAAATTTAGCCAAATTTGAATTAATTTATTTAAATACCTTGTTAAATTTCTCTTCTATCTTTTGTGCTGGTGGATATAAAAGACTAAATATGATGATAGCTATAGCAGCTGCTACAAAGCCAGGAACTATCTCATATATTGGGAAATTTAGTGCGGTTGCTAAAAAGTTTTTATAGGCAACTACCACCAAGGCACCAGCAACCATTCCAGCTATTGCGCCAACTCTACTCATCTTTTTCCAAAACAAAGAAAAGAGCATTACACTTCCAAAGCTTGCGCCAAAGCCCGCCCATGCATATGCTACAATCTCCAAAACACTTGAGTTTTTATCATATGAGAGGAAAAAAGCTATCAAAGAGATGAAAATCACACCGCCCCTTCCCATAAGCATTGCAGAACTCTCGCTAGCATCTTTTTTAAATACTCTTCTATAAAAATCCTCAGCAATAGTGGAGCTTGAAACTAGAAGTTGTGAGCTAGCGGTGCTCATGATAGCAGCAAGTATGGCACTTAGCAAAACTCCTGCTATCCAAGGGTTGAAGTGAAGCTCACTCATAATGATAAAGATTTTTTCAGGATCTTGCAAAGAGAGATCAAATTTATTAATGTAGGCAATACCAAGTAGCCCTATAAGGCAGGATGTAATAAGACTTATTGCCATCCAAGAGATCCCTATAAAGGTGGCAGTTGGGATCTCCCTAACAGATCTTATCGACATAAATCTTATCAATATATGCGGCTGCCCAAAATATCCAAGCCCCCAAGCCATCGCAGAGATGATACTAAGAAGTGAAACTCCAGTAAAAAGATGTGTTCTGTTGGTCTGCATATCTAGTTTTTTTAGTGCGTCTATGGCACTTTGCATTTTTTCTTCATCGCCACTACTCAAAATAGAGACGATATCTTTGTGAATGTATTGTTTAGAGTCTATGTAGATGGAGAGATCTTTTGTAGAGTTTAGTAAATTTAAGAGCTCATCAATGTCGCTTTTGTCTAAATTTGAGCTTTGAAGTCTTTGCTCTAGCAAAACTCTAGCGTTGTCGCTTTTGTTGATGTAGTGCAGTGCTTGATCAAAGCCACCTATTTTGTAAAGCATCATAATAGCAACTACCAAAAGTGCTCCCATCATCAAAAGACCCTGCACCAAATCTGTCCAGCAAACTGCCTTATATCCGCCCAAAAAGGTGTAGATAACTATGATAGCAGTTCCTATAAAAAGCGCGTGAGTATATTTTAGACCAAATGTAGCTTCAAAGAGTTTTGCTCCACCAACAAGACCGCTTGATATATAAAATGTAAAAAACAGAAGAATGACCGCTGCACATATGACTCTTAATATATGGCTACTATCTCCAAAACGTAGCTCAAAGTAGTCAGGTATTGTTATGCAGTTGTTAAATTTGCCTGTGTAGATCCTAAGTCTTTTTGCGACAATTAGCCAGTTTAGGGTAGCGCCTATTGTAAGTCCAATGGCGATGTTTGAATTTACAAGACCACCTACATACAAAGCGCCAGGAAGTCCCATAAGTAGCCATCCGCTCATATCACTAGCGCCAGCACTAAGAGCCGATACTACAGGGCCTAAAGAGCGATTGCCTAAAAAATAGTCTTTGGTATCTTCGTTTTTTTTGTAAAAATAAAAGCCAATCCAAAGCATCAAAAGAGAGTAGGCAATAAAGGTGATTATTATTGGTATGTTAAGTTCAATGCTATCCATTTGCCACCATATTGTGTTGCTTTTGTATTGTCACGTTCTCTCCTTTGAAAGCGACTATTCTAGCGTAAATAAAATAAAAAGTGGTTAAATGCTATTTTTAAGGTTAAATTTATGCAGATATGTGGCAGAGGGGAAGGGATTTGAACCCTCGAAGGCTTGCACCTTACACGCGTTCCAGGCGTGCTCCTTCAACCACTCGGACACCCCTCTTTATAAAAGGTATCATTATAGCTATTTTATTTAAATTTTATCTTTTTCATAAAATTTTCTAAACCAACTATCTACTCTATAAACAACTCCAAAAAGAGCAGGGACTACTAAAAGAGTTAGAAAAGTAGAGCTAATAAGCCCTGCAATGATAGAGATTGCCATAGGAGAGTTGCCCTCATAGCCACTTCCTTTGGAGATGGCAAGTGGAAGCATAGCAAAAATCATAGCAAAAGTTGTCATAAGAACAGCGCGAAGTCTTTTTCTACCGGCAAGCACAACTGCTTCATCGGGGCTTTTTCCCTCATGGACAAATCTATTTGCAAAATCAACCACCAAAATGGCATTTTTGCCAACCATACCAAAAAGAAGAATTGCACCAATCATTACAAAAAGGCTAAAGCTATTGCCACTTAAAGTAAGTCCAGCAACAACTCCTGCAAAGGCAAGTGGCATAGAGATCATGATGATAAATGGTAAGATAAAACTCTCATAAAGTGAAGCAAGTATTAGATAGATAAGTGCCGCACTTAGGGCAATTGTAAAGATAAAAATCTCATTTGTATCATCCATCATCTCAATAAAGCCCAAATAAACACAATCATAGCCACTTGGCAAAAGCGGCTTTAGCTCGCTATCGATAGCTTTTTGGACTACATCAAGCGAAGTTTTGTTTATGTTGGCGGTTATCAAAACCTCCCTCTCTCTGTTTAGTCTATTTATGTTGGCTCTACTTTTTTGATAGCTAAATTTAGCGATAGAGCCGAGATAAAAGCTCTCATTGTTTGAATTGATGAGCTTAAATTTCATAAGGTCTTCTATGCTTTTTTTATCTTTATCATCAAATCTCATCACCATCTCATACTGCTTGCCATCGATATCTACATTGCCAACTGCATTTAGGCTAAAAGAGTGATAAAGAACTTGTGCTACTTCATAGGCATTTAGCCCCATACGCGCCATTTTCTCACGCTCTAAAGTAATTTTTAAATTTTCTTTTGAGTCCTCATTGCTACTTTTGATATCGACAACGCCATCGATATTTTCTAAAATCTCCCTTGCCTTTGCGCTAAGCTCATCAAGCTTTTCAAAACTCTCTCCTATGATAGAAATTTGAACTGGCTCAGTAACTCCCGCAGCCTCAACAATAGGAAGCTCCAAAATTCTTATCTTTAGCTCAGGATGATTTAGTTTGGCTCTGTATTGTTCTATCTTTTTTGGTTGTCTAATTGTGCGCTCTTTAAGACTTTTTAGCTTGACATAAATTTTGGCTTTGTGGCTCTCTTTGGCGTCGGTATAGCCAACTAACAAATAGGCATCTTCAACATCTTTGTCGCTGACTATCTCTTCTAAGATAGGCAAAGCAGCTTTTTTGGTCTCATTTAGAGAAGTCGTAGGTTTGGTCTCGAGATAGACTTCAAACTCGCTGTTATCTTCCATCGGCAAAAAGTCTGTTCCAACAAAGATGATAAGCGACATTATAAGTGCAATTACAATGGCAACAGCTGTTAGAAAAATGGCTTTAAATTTCAAAATAAAGTGTAAAGTTTTTGCATATAGCTCTTCGCCAGCTCTAAAAAACGGCTCTGTTTTTTTATAAAAATTGCTCTGTTTTGAGTTGGTAAATCTACCTCCAAGTGTCGGTATTAGCAAAATAGAGACGAAAAATGATACGATAACTCCACCAGCTACACTTAGTGCAAATGAGTTAAAGTATCTTCCAACTATGCCACCCATAAAGGCTATCGGGATAAATACACAAAGTAGCACTGTGCTGATAGAAAGCAGGCTAAAGACTATCTCTTTTACTCCGTCAAACGCTGCAAAAAGTGGCTCTTTGTTGCTTTGCATCTTTTTAGCGATATTTTCTGTAACAACAATGGCATCATCTATAAAAATTCCTATACCAAGAGTTAGTGCTATTAGAGTTAGGCGATTTAGGTCATATCCCAAAATATCTATGATAAAAAAGGTGCTTATAATAGAAGTTGGTATGGCAATGGCAGCAATTAGCGTAGCAATACCATCTCTTAAGAAGAAAAAAACTATAAATATGGTCAAAAAGACTCCAAAGGTCATATCAAAACCAACTTGAGAGATGTGTTTTTCGATGGTATCGCTCTTATCGTAGGCAACTTTGATGTTTAAATTTGGATTTAGCTCTATCAATGTATTTAGGCTTTTTTTGATATTTTTTATGGTTTTTAGTGAGTTTTCGCCACTTACCTTTAGGATATCTAGCAAAACACCCTCTTTGCCGTCCATTACAACTAGTGAGTTTATATCGTCATAGCCCTGTTTTATGGTCGCTACATCCTTTAAAAAAAGTCCAGGAAGTAGAGTTAAGTTTTCTATCTCTTGGAGTGAAGTTGCGTCAAACTCACCTCTTATAAACAGCTCTTTGTCTTCTGATGAGAGCTTTCCTATTGGGAATTTTAAGTTTTGGCTCTTTATTATGGCGGCTACTTTGGCTGCGTCAAGATGATATTTATCAAGTAAAAATGGATCTAGATAAATTTTAATCTTTGGTTCGCTATAGCCGATACTATCGACCTTTCCAACACCTTCAACTCTTTGTAAAAATGGCTTTATCTTATCATTTATTCCATACATCAACTCTTTTTGATTGTCTTTTTTGGAGGTTATAAAGAGGCTTAGTATCTTACCGCTATCGGCTGAGAGCTTCTCTATCTGCGGTTTTACAGCCAAATCTAGCTTTGAGAGATGATCTCTTATGTCATTGGCTGCCACTTCTATATCTTTTTCTAGCTTAAATTGCACTATAACTACGCTTAAGTTGTCATAACTTATCGATCTTATCTTGTCAATATTGTCAATAGTTACAATCTCATCTTCAATTTTTTTGGTTATTTTTGACTCAATGTAGTTTAGGTCGCCATTTGCGTAAGTGGTGATTTTGATAAGTGGTATTTGGACATCTGGAAAGAGGTTGGTAGGCATTTTTTTAAGTGACATAAAGCCAAAGATGATCAAAGACAAAAAGAGCATCATTATAGTAACTGGTCTATTTATCGCAAATCTTAACATCGCTATCTACTTTATGATGATTTTGCCTTCGCCAAAAAGACCAACTTTTAGCTCTTTTACATAAGAGATGGCATAGACTTTTCTGTTTCTTACGTCGATAGTTGGATAGATGAGGTCAATTGTGGAGCTAAACTCTTTATCGCCACCCTCTAGCCTATATCTGAACTCCTGTCCGACCTTAACAACATCTATAAATTTGCTATCAAAACTAAGCAAGAGCTTTGTCATTGGATAGCTCATCATCTCAATTAGTGGTTGTGAAGGAGCTGCAACGCCCTCGCCAACTTCTATAAATTTAAAGACAATAACGCCATCATATGGAGCTTTTAAAAGAGTTTTGTTTAGTCTATCTTGAGCATTTTCTACCCCTATTTTCGCATTTTCTTCCTCTAGGGATATTTTTTTAAACTCAAACTCTATATCTTCAAAACTCTGCTTGGATATGGTATTTTTAACACTTTTGTAACGATCAAGACTTTTTTTGAGATGTTCTTTGGCAAGAGTTGCCTTTTTTAATGAGTTGTTTGCATTTTGTAGGGCTATTTGTTGGGCGCTAGAGTCCAAAGCAAGTAGCACATCGCCCTTTTTTACAATATCTCCAACCTCAACATTTATTCTCTCTACAGTTCCAACACCTAAGATAGAGAGCTTTGATCTCTCCTTTGCAACCACATCAAAACTAGCATAAACTTCGGTTGTTGGTTGGCTAGGAGCTGCATAGATGAAACTAAAAAAAGATAGCAAAAGTAAAATTCTTCTCATCTTCTATCCTAAATTTTTAATTTCAAGTATAGCATAATAAGCAGCATAAAAAGCTCAAATTTGGCTATTTGTATTTATACAAATTTAAGCTACAAGCCAAGCACCTCATAGGTCCTAGCTCGTGAGTTTTTAGCCTCTGTTTTATCGCCAATTATAGAGCCATTTAAAACATCCTCATTTGGCATTATGCTATAGACAAATTTGCCCTCTTTTGCTCTTTTATCGACCCAAAAATCGACAAATTCAAAGCCAATTTTTGCTCCATCTTCATCTTTTTTGATAGTTAAAAAAACTCCCAAACCATCTTCTATAGCCTTTGTTTTGCTAGTGATTGCTCTTTGGTTGGACAAAGCGTTGCCAAGCGAGTAAAAAACTACAGCACCATCTACTATCTCATAGCCTTGCACAACGTGAGGATGCGATCCGATGATAATGTTAGCGCCATTTTTTGCAAGGAATTTAGCCCATGATTTTTGATAGTTGTTTGGCTCTTTTTGATACTCATCGCCCCAGTGTATAAAGGCAACTATAAGGTCAGCTCTCTCTTTTAGGTAGGCAAAATCATTTTTTATAAGCTCTTCATCTAGCCTATCTACCATATAACTATCCTCATTTTTGAGCGCTATGCCATTTGTCCCATAAGTATAGGCGACAAATCCAAGCTTCAAGCCGTCTTTTTCTACGATAAGAGGCAAACTTCTTTTATCTTTGTAGCTTCCTATGTTTAAAAGCCCTTGCTCTTTTATAGTTTCAACTGTCTTTTCAACCCCCGCTTTTTTGCCATCAAGCGAGTGATTGTTTGCTGTAGAGAGTATGGAAAAACCAGCATTTTTTATGCTTTCAATGACTTGTGGCGGCGACATAAAGAGTGGATAGCCGCTAAATTTCAAATCAGTTGCGATGGTTGTCTCTAGATTGGCAAGTGCAATATCGGCCTTTTTGATATATTTTTCTAGATGTTTAAAATTGTCGCTAAAGTCAAAGCCATCGCCCTTTTTTGCACTGTCTAGTTGGGCTTTATGATACATGATATCGCCTACTGCAAATATCGTCACTTCGCCTTTGGCAGCTAGATTTATAAGGCTTAGTAGCACAAAGAGTATTATTCTAAACATCATTTTTCCTTAAGTTAAATTTGAGAATTAGGGGATTTGTAGTTGTAGGTTGAAATTTAAATAGTAATGGCCGGGAGAGAGGGATTTGAACCCCCGGAGGTGTTACCCTCAACGGTTTTCAAGACCGCCGCTTTCAGCCGCTCAGCCATCTCCCGAAATAGTTATTTTGTTTTGTCAGATACCCAATCTGCGCTTTTGTGAACCTTCTCTTTTGTCCAATCAACACTCTCTTTGGTGTCACTTTTTATACCTTGCCAAGTATTTGAGCAACCGCCAAAAAACAAAATCAACAAAACAGATATACAAAAAAGACCAATTCGCATCTCTTCTCCTTGTTGGAGGCGACACCCGGATTTGAACCGGGGATAAAAGCTTTGCAGGCTCTTGCCTTACCACTTGGCCATGTCGCCGCAAATTTAGCTACCTAAATGGTGCCCGGAGCCGGAATTGAACCGGCACGGAAGTTAAATTTCCGAGGGATTTTAAGTCCCTTGCGTCTACCAATTCCGCCATCCGGGCCTATTAACAACTTTTGGAGCGGGAAACGAGAGTCGAACTCGCGACCCCAACCATGGCAAGGTCGTGCTC